>JADKIU010000001.1 GCA_016722565.1 Bacteroidota bacterium | reverse complement strand
TCCTGCTCCATCTTCCCATGAAACGTCTCCATGAAACAGTCCCTTCTCCAACAACACCCCATGATTCTGTCAACAACCTCGCGGTGATTACAAAAACAAGTGTTGCGTTATTTCCATTGACAAATCAATGAAAACAATGCATCTATTTTATCTTTGTATCCGATTGAATCAATTTTTAATTTTGGACCTTCTGCTTTTACTTTCTCTGGAGTTTTACTTCCAAAAATTTAATTCCACTGGTTCTTTTAATCCCGCAACCCGGAATACTTCTTCATCTGTAGTGGGCAGATGTCAACATTCGCTTTTTTAAATTTTTCAGATGATAAACAATAAAACGACATGTCTTCCTGAAAACCAAACTCCAAAGCTTTATCAAACTCATCCAATACCAAACGTATGGATGGTTGCAGTATTTATATTTTCATTGCGAATATGAAATGCCAATCGCCCCGGTGTTCCTACTAATACAGCCGGTGCTTCACACCCAAACTATTTTTTCCGTTTTTTGTAGAATGTCCGCCATACGCACACCACTTTAAATCCGGTTTGCACGAGTTTAAACACTTGTTCAATTTGAATGGGCTAACCCCGCGATGGAACAATCACCAAGGCTTGAATCCTTCTTCGTTTTATCCAAAGAATTTAAAACAGGCAATAGAAATCCTAGCGTTTTTCCCGAACCCGTTGGCGACAATAAAATAATATCGTTTGATTTCTAGCGGCTTCAATCGTTGCTAATTGCATTTCATTTAATGAGGCAATTTTTAAATTCTCCAGTGCTTTCTGTAACATCATCATGTAGTTGAACAACAAAGGTAAGTTAGATTTCCTATACTACACTATTTATTGTAACTTAGCGTTAGTAGTATTCAAATGAAATTGTTAAAACATATTTTTTCGCCTCGTTAATTTCCAATGTTAACGATGATCACTTCATTCGTTGATGAGTCAGAAGAAGAAATCAAATATGAGATACTAGCACAAGGAACTACTGCCCAACTCAATTTTAGTGGAGGACAGTATTTTACGATAGATAATATTTTTGAATACGATGAATTCTGGATTCATCTTACAGGAAGTACAACAAATAAGCCCTATGCGGACCTGAGTATATCTACGATTATTGTTTGGGGAGGAGTTGGAAAATCGATAAGATTACCTTTTCAAACCAATTCATAAATATCTATTCTACAACAACAAAAGCAGGTCCTCCCTAATATGACTATGGCCAGTGGCAGCCTGCTACTACCTCCATACCGACTCATTAAAATTCCCTGCAACAGTAACCCCTGTCAAATCTTTTGTGCAGGTGCTTGAACCTGAAGCAAAGGAAGACTAACATCCTTAAAAAATAGATTCTCTGTTGGCTCTTCTTTACACCCAAACAAAACAATTATTTGTCATTTTTGAATAATCACAGAATTATATTCTGCAAAAATTAATTTGCTTGGAATTTAAACTAATTAATTTTACTTAGCTATACAATTATTGGGTTAGTAATAAAATTATAACATTAAGTTTATAAAATCTTACAGTTAAAGCCATGGCGGATACAACCACTGATAAAAAAGAAAATCAACTCTTCCATCGAAGAGGCGACTTTGATAAAAGGTTTGAATTGATGTGCACTGCCAAAGCAATGGCAGAACTTATGAAGCCAATAAAGAAGTAACCGCAAAATATGCATGCTACTCCACGCGGACATGAAGCGATTCAGTTGGTTGTTAGTTTGCAATTGTTACCTACAGGATTTTCTTTCGGCCTATTACCGTGACGATAGCATGATGCTTGGAATCGATGCAGCCCTATCGAATTAATGACGTTGCAGCTATTGGCAAAACGCGATGACCCTTTTTCCGGTGGAAGAACCTATTACTGCCAAGCGATCGTTTAAAAAGAGACGATATGCCTAAAATCGTCCACCAAATCTTCTGCAACGGGAATGCAAGCCATCCCAACAAACGGGTGCCATGGGTATTCAATATTTAGAAAAACAAAACCCAAACTCATTTACCCTCTCCAAGGGAGAGGGAGAAAGTGGACAAACCCATTGCGGTTTGTTCTCTAGGTGATGCGTGTATTACCGAAGGTGAAGTGGCGGAAGCATTTCAAATGGCGGTATTAAAAAAATTGCCAATCCTTTATGTTGTTCAAGATAACGAATGGGATATTTCGGCAAACGCAAAAGAAATTCGCGCTCAAGATGCCACCGAATATGCCAAAGGATTTAAAGGATTGGAAACAAGAACCATTGACGGAACGGATTTTGAAAAATCATACAACACCGTTAAAGAAGTACTGCCATTATCCGCAAAGAACGCAGAGACCTTTAATTCATGCGAAAAAACCTTTGTTAAATCACCATACCTCAGGCGAGCAAAGAATGGTACCGCGATGATTTGAAGAAGTACAAAACTTGATCCGTTTCAAGATTGCACAACAAATGATTGTAGCATGATTTCTATCCGAATTAAATGAAACTGAATTATCGCAAAAGAAAAGGTAGGAACGCGATTATCAAAAAGCATTGATGCAGAAGATCCTCGCCCTGAAGATTTATTTTCTGATCACGACTACTGCACCTACTCCTGTTACCGAAGAAAAGGTGAAAGAGAACCGCAGGAAAGAAAAACTGTTATGGTGGATTCTGCTTTCCAATTCAAGAATTGATGGAAACATCCGGAATCTTTGCTATACGGCCAAGATGTAGGTGGACGATTCGGAGGAGTTTTTCGGGAAGCAGTTACTCTTGGCACAACCATTTGGGGACAAACGCGTATTTAATACACCTATCCAGGAAGCATTCATTATTGGCAGCACTGTTGGAATGAGTGCGGTTGGTTGCAAACCCATTGTAGAAGTTCAGTTTGCCGATTACATCTGGCCGGGCTTAAATCAATTTATTACAGAAGTTTGCGAGATCCAGTTATTTGTCGAATGGCAAATGGCCGGTGAGTGCCATCATCCGTGTTCCAATTGGTAGCGTATGGAAGAGGTGACTCTATCACTCTTCGAGTGTAGAAAGTATTTTAACCAATATCCGTGGTATCAAAGTATGTTATCCTTCCACCGGTGCTGATTTAAAAGGTTTGATGAAAGCTGCCTACTACGATCCGAATCCGGTAGTGATGCTCGAACACAAAGGATTGTACTGGAGTAAAGTGAACGGAAGATGCAAAACCATTGAACCGGATGAAGATTATATTATTCCATTCGGAAAAGCGCATGGTGCGGGTAGTAGGAATGGAAAACGGAAAATGGAAAAATGGAAGATGGTACATTTGCCGTCTCACATTATACATCATCCATCACAATCATTACTTAGTGAATGGGCGTGTATTGGGCAAAAATGCAGCGAAAATTTCCCTTATTAAGTTGAAATTGTGGATTTAAGAACACTAATCCACTGATGAAGAAACAATTTAGCTACCGTTAAAAAACATGGAAAATGCATCGTACTTACGGAAGAACCTTATAACAATGGTTTCTCGCAAGCATTGGCAGGACGAATTTCTAAAAAATGTTTCGAATATTTAGATGCTCCGGTAGAAGTAATCGGTTCGGAAAACCTTCCGGCTATTCCTCTAAATTCTACGTTGGAAACAACCATGTTGCCGAATGCCACCAAAGTTGCAAAAGCAATTGAAGAATTATTGAACTATTAATAACTACCCCCTTTTATAAAAAAAGCTCCCGAATCATCGGGAGCTTTTTTATTTATTCTTGTACCATTACGCGCTTAATCTGCGGACCTTTAATACCATTGTCGATTAATGCCTGATGAATATTTTCATACGCATTGAACTGCACAAATTGAGAATTGTCGGGTGTGGCATATGGACGAATGGAAAGCATCATTGCACTTTCTGCATAGCCAACAATATTTACAGTAGGCGCTGGTTCTTTTAAGATCAATCATCCTTACTCAACTCTTCCAGAATTATTTTTCTCACCTTGTGAAGGTCTTCCATTAAAATCAACACTCACCTTTAATATCCACACGCAAACTTCCTTGTTTAGAAACATTGATGATCGTACCATTAGATACCGCACCATTCGGCAAAATAATCCGTTTTGTTTTTCCGTAATCATAATGGTATTAAAATCTGAATTCTTTACCTGTCCACTTTCACCTGACACGTTATTAAATCACCCACCTTGAACGGCTAAAATTAAAATCAAACACCACCAGCAAAATTCGACAAAGAACCTTGTAAGGCCAAACCGATTGCCAAACCTGCTGCTCCAAACACTGCTACAAGAGAAGTGGTTGGCAAACCAATCATTCCGGCAACCGTAATTAAAACAATAATTTTTAATCCGATGTTCACCAAACTTCTTACAAAACTTCCCAATGAAACATCGTAATGACGGCCATTAAAATATTTAATCAAAAGTTTATCCACGCGTTTGGCCAGCCAAAACCCGATGACCAAGGTGAGCAATGCTTTTATCAATCCTGGTAAATAAGAAATCAAGGTATCCAGATACGGATGTAACTTATTTAATAGTTCGTTACTCATATTCATAATTTTAAAACATAATTACAAGGTTCAAATCTACAAATAAATGAGGCGATATTGACTATTTTTGAAGAAGAAACAACGATTCATATATTATTGATAACTTTGCAGATTCAAACACTAAACGATGCTGTCAAACAACGATATTCTAAAATTACGCGTAGCGCTGAGCTAAAAGACGAAGATGTTATTAAAATCTTAAAGTTGGTCGATTTTCGAAATTTCAAAAAGTGAAGTCAATGCTTTACAGAACACCCGACCACCAAAACTTCAAACCTTGTGGCGATCAGTTGTTGCGCAACTTTAAATGGATTAATTATCTACAAACGTGGACCAATGCCTCCGAAAAAGAAGTGACAGGTGGCGGCAAACAATAGAATAAAATAATCATCGTGACCAACAATTAAAATTACAGCAGGATTAATTCCCCCTTTAAAGGGGGCCAAGGGATTGGCAATCACCAATTCACGCAGTCTCACATAAATAAATGAATCACTCCTACACCTTCAAAGAACTCCTCACACCCGAAGAAATGCTTCAACACATTTCTCTTCTTCAACAACTACAACCGACACTTACCATAGAAGATTACAAAATCCTGCTTCCCGAAATGCTAAAAAATGACTACGGACAAGTGGCTATTTTTGATGCGGATACATGCATCGGTATTTCCGGATATTGGATCAATACCAAATTGTATTCCGGGAAATATTTGGAAATGGACAATGTAGTGATTGATAAAAACTACCGCTCCAAAGGGATTGGAAAACTAGTATGCGATTGGTGTACCCAAAAAGCAATAGAAAACAATTGCAAGAAAATAATGCTGGATGCTTATTTAGAAAATGAAAAAGCTCATGCCTTCTACGAACGAGAAGGATTTGTAAAAAAAGGATACCACTTTATAAAAACGATATAAAATTCCTTTCTAAACTGCATTTATAAACCCTAATACCCAATTATTAATATTTACTACCTTCGGTGTACCAGGGGCACTCCATAAAATGTCTGGGGGACATTTTATGAGTGGAGCCAGTTTGAAGGGGAGGGTTTCAGGATGACCGGAAACCTAAGATGATATGTTGGGAAATATGTTTTTTAGGTTTTGTATTGGAAAATTGCTAAAATAAATGGAACAACTGTTGAAACCCTACTTATCCGAAAAAATTAGTATTCAAAGATCCAAACAAAGGTAAACCTAGCGGATACAAATTGCGTCTGACAGGTGATTTATAGACATTTTACATTGTTTAGTAGGGGCTTTTGTCTAGTGGGTAGATAAACATGTTAGATTAATAAGTATATTTGATGACATGAAAAAAACATTTGCAGCAATTTTTATTTTACTTATTTCAGCTTGCGGAAATAGCTATAAAAACGATATAAATGTTTCTGAAGCAAAATCCATGTCGGAAGAACTACTGGTAAAAATTCAAGAACAAAATTACGATGTAATTAGGCAGTACTACTCGGATAACTTTTTTGTCGAAGTAAGTGAAGACCAATGGAAAAAAAATCTGATGATGATTAACGACAATATAGGAGAAATCAATAGGTTTGAATTATCCAACTCCGAAATTACATATGGAAGTGAACCCTTTGTCGCGTTGACATATATAGTAGACAGAGGAAAGACACCTGAAATTCATGAATTCTCAATAACCAAGGAAAATGGCACTCTCAAGATCTTTGGTCACAAGATCAAATTATAATTAATTATAACACTTACTACTTCGTCTCCCGAATTGTAAAGCCATTAAAATCCTTAATAGTTTGGGAAAAATATTCTAGATCTTCCTTATCAGTAAACTTTGTGATCAAATAGCTAATATCAGTATCTTTTATTTGGACAAAAACGCGCAGAATTGTTGTACCAGAATCATAATCCGCAAGCTCTTTACGCTTTGTTATGGTTAATTCAAGATCTAAATACGCGTTTTCGAGCTTATAGTAGTTAAGAACAGGTATTCCTAAAACTACACCTTTTTTTGTAACGAGATACTCGCCTTTTTTATGAAATTCTATTTTTTCTCGATAAGTGAAAGTCAATAACACAAGCAAAACCAAAACCGCTGCGGTTCGAATATTAAAATGACCAGAAGAGTAGTAGAGTCCAATTACAATAATAAAAAACATCCGTTGCCAGATCTTTCTTTTAATTATTATCTCCAGTCTCTGATCACTAACAGTGATTTTGTAACGTAAAAGCAGTTTATTCATGTGTCCCTAAAATCGATGCTTATTAAGGTGAAGGATTAATTTACTTTATTTCAGGTGCAGCACGGGTGCGCAATGGGGTTCGAACACTTATTCATTTTCTTCTCATTGTACTCCTCCGGTCATCCTGAAACCAAACCTTCGATACACCGAAGTAAGCTAATATAGTAATTTTTAGTTTCATTTACTACAAGATGCCTTATGAGGAGTTCGGCATTGAATGCATTTTGCACATTTGGTTTATAACTCAAAATTGAAAAGTTTGTTTCGCTTAAAAACAATCAAATCTTATTCATAAAAAAAGCCCCGTAATACATACGAGGCTTTTTAATTTATTGTTTATAGGATTAAAACATCTTCACCACTTTTCTAATAATACTTACACATTCCATCAACTGTTCTTCAGTTATCACTAATGGAGGCGCAAAACGAATAATATCGCCATGTGTAGGTTTCGCTAACAATCCGTTTTTCATCATTTCAATGCAAACATCCCAAGCGTCTTTTCCATTGCGTTCATTAATCACCATCGCACAAAACAATCCTTTTCCTCGCACCAATCTCACCAATTCCGGATTTTCTGCTTGAATCTTTTTCAATTCGGCTAACAACAATTTTCCTAATCGTTCTGAATTTTCGGATAGTTTCTCTTCTTTCAAAACAGTCAATGCTGCTATTCCAACCTTACATGCCAGTGGATTTCCTCCGTAGGTGGAACCATGTTGTCCGGGCTTGATGCACAACATCACTTCATCGCTTGTTAATACGGCAGAAACGGGATACGTTCCACCGGACAATGCTTTTCCTAATATCAAAATATCGGGATGCACTCCATCGTGGTCGCAAGCCAATAGCTTTCCGGTTCTTCCCAATCCGGATTGAATTTCATCTGCAATAAACAATACATTGTTTGCTTTACACAAATCATAGCATTTTTTCAAATAACCTTCATCGGGCACCACCACTCCAGCTTCGCCTTGTACCGGCTCAATTAGAAATCCGGCTACCGTTTTATCTTTTAACAATTCTGCCAACGCTGCCACGTTGTTGTATTCTACGGATAGAATTCCGGGTGTAAACGGTCCGAAATTTTTACGCGCATCTTCATCATTACTTGCCGAAACGATAGAAATGGTGCGACCATGGAAATTGTTTTGACAAACAATAATCTTTGCTTCGTTTGCCGGTACGCCTTTTTTCTCATATGCCCATTTACGTGCAAGTTTTAATGCCGTTTCTACGCCTTCGGCTCCTGTATTCATTGGCAATACTTTATCAAAACCGAAATAAGAAGTGATAAATTTTGCATATTCTCCCAACGAATCGTTATAAAATGCACGAGACGTAAGGGTTAATTTTTGAGCTTGTTCAATGAGGACAGAAATAATTTTAGGATGACAATGTCCTTGGTTTACGGCACTATATGCTGCAAGAAAATCAAAGTATTGTTTTCCGTTAACATCCCACACATACACACCTTCTCCACGCTCCAAAACCACCGGTAACGGATGGTAGTTGTGAGCTCCGTATTTTTCCTCTAATTCGATTGCTTTTTGTGCGCTAATTTTATTTTCTGACATTGTTTCCATACGATTCATAAATTACTATACAAATTTAATGAAAATAACTGTAACTTTATAGAAAGTAAAGTCCGAGTATAATCGTCATTCTGCCTAGCAGCACCCATGACGTTAAAGACCTTAGCAATGCGAGTGTTTAGACTATTTATATTTTTTGCTTGTTTTATTTTTTGCATGAATACCGCATCATCGCAAGAAGTAATAGATAGTATTGCTGAAAAAGCAGAACCTGCCGCTGTAAATACCAACTCCTCCAACTATACCGATTCCGCTGCTACTGAAAAATTCAAAAAAGTTGATGAATACGTTCTGAAACTAAAAAAGAAAAACAAAGCGGTTCCCATTCTTGCAAAAGAAATCACAGCACCTTTTACAACCGAAGAAGAAAAAGTACGGGCATTATTCATCTGGGTAACCAACAACATTGCATACGATTGCGTTACTTACCACAACAAAAAAACACCGAAAGGAAATTTTAGCTATAAAACACCCGAAGAACTTTTAATAAAACTGGATAAATACTATTACAATTATTCGATGCTGGTGGTGAGAAACAAAAAAGGAGTTTGTGATGGTTATGCAATTCTTTTCCGCGAACTTTGCAAAAGTGTAGGCATCGAATGTCAACTTGTGGAAGGCAGAGCAAGCGAGAACAAAGACAAAATAAAAAAACTTCGCAAGAGAAATAGTTTCAGCACCAACCATACCTGGAACAAAGTAAAAATAAATGGCACCTGGTATTATCTGGATGCTACTTGGGCTGCAGGGTATTGCGACAAGCCCGTAAAAAAGTTTTATAAAAAATTTAATGCCTATTATTTTTTAGCATCGGAAGACAATCTGTATTCAACACATGCAGAAAATGTTCGGTTTACCGAAAGAAGAAACAATCCTACCAAACAAGCCGAAGATTAGGTCACTTCGAGTTCGACCAGCGGGAGAGTATCGAGAAGTAGTTGATAGTTATTTTTTCGTTTGTTCTCGATACGTTCCTCCGGAACACTCGAACTGACACTAACACCAAAGTCAATTCGAAAAAGTAACTTTTTCTCGCCCGTATCTTTTTTATAGCACCTCGTTATATTGACACATTCGGCCGAATGAATCAATACTAAACGCTACGAACCCTTTAATCTTTACTGCTATGAAAAAGACCCTATTCATTGGTTTTGTATTCATTTTATTTTTTACAAAACAACAAATCGCTTTCGGCCAAGCCACACTTGATAAAACACTTACCGCTCAAGTGGATGCTGATATACTTGCATTTAAAGAAACCTATACCACCATTCCGGAACTCTCTAAAAAATTAACCACAAAGTATGAAACCGAGGAAGAAAAAGTGAGAGCCATCTTTCGTTGGATGACAAACAACATTGCGTACGATTGTAAAACATTTCACAACAACGGAAAAATAAGAGGACTCGATTCCAAAGATTACAACAATTCAAAAAGTTATTATTATGCTATTGCAGAACATGTGATGAAATCTAAAAAAGGAATTTGCAGCGGATATACCTTTCTGTTTTATGAATTGTGTCGCGCTGCGGGATTAAAATGTTACATCGTAAATGGAATCACGAGTCAACACCCCAAAACAGTAAACTTCTTCCGCAAATTGAACATGTTCAATACCAACCATGCCTGGAATAAAGTAAAAATCGACAATAGCTGGTATTTTATCGATGTGACCTGGGCGAGCGGTTCCTGCAATAGAATGGTCACAAGATTCAAAAAACAATTGGATTCAAACTACTATTTAACACCGGAAAATGAACCTTACGTTACACATGCAGAAGAAAAAACAGAAAGTGCTGATTTCAACGACTATATTGATAATCCGGGATATCCTAACCATCAAAACCGACATCCTTGTCTAAACATTTTTTATTGCACCGACTGGTAAAGACATTCACAAAAAAATGGAATCCAGAACAATAGGAGTGAATTGAAAGGATGATCTAATTTTGCTGCCTCTGTAAGCAAATAAAATCAGCGAAAATCCTGAAAATCCGTTAAATCTGCGTTCCATTTTTTTGTAACTTCGTGCGTTATGAGAAATGCCAATAAAAAACCTTTACCCATACTTGAGAACATTACTGTAATTGATGCCAGCTCTGATGGACAATCTGTTGCCAGAACGGAAGAATATGTCATTTTCATCAAAGGTGCCGTACCCGGAGATATTGTTGATGTACAAGTCACCAGAAAAAAGAGCAAATACAGAGAAGCGACAGCTATTGCTATCAAACAAAAATCAGATAAACGTACGGAACCGATTTGTGAACATTTTGGAACCTGTGGTGGCTGTAAATGGCAAAACATGAGCTACGACTGGCAATTGTTCTACAAACAAAAACAAGTGAGCGATGCCTTAACACGCTTAGCGAAAATTGAATTACCCGAAATACAAAAAATTCTTCCTTCACAAAAAGTGTACAACTACCGCAACAAGCTGGAATTTACATTCTCCAACAAAAAGTGGTTGACGAAAGAACAAGTAAACGACAAAGCACTTTCATTTGGAGATGGTGCAGGAGAAGTTTCCCGCAATGCACTTGGATTTCACATTCCAGGCATGTTTGATAAAATTTTAGACATCAACACCTGCCATCTGCAAGAAGAACCTTCCAATGCAATACGCAATGAAATAAGGAAGTATGCGCTTGCAAACAACCTTTCTTTCTTCGATTTAAGAGAGCAAATCGGGTTTTTAAGAAACATCATCATCCGCAGTACTTCTACCGGTGAATGGATGCTGATTGTTGCATTTCATTATGACGACAAAGTAGAAATCCCTAAATTATTAGATCACATAGCCAACCAATTTCCGCAAATCACGTCCTTACAATATGTGATTAATTCTAAAAGAAATGATACAATCGGAGATTTGGATATTCTCGTATATAAAGGAAATGATAGTATTTACGAAAACATGGAAGGCCTAAAATTTAAAATTGGCCCGAAAAGTTTTTATCAAACCAACTCTGATCAAGCGTATGAATTGTACAAAGTAACACGTGAATTTGCTGCAATCAAAAACACAGATGTTGTTTACGATTTATATACCGGTACCGGAACCATCGCCAACTTTGTTGCCCATCAAGCAAAAAAAGTGGTTGGTGTAGAATATGTTCCGGCTGCAATTGAGGATGCAAAAATAAATTCCGAATTAAACAAAATCTCCAATACGGTGTTTTATGCCGGAGACATGAAGGATGTGTTGAACAACGAATTTATTAATGAAAACGGTAAGCCGGATGTGATCATTACCGATCCTCCAAGAGCCGGAATGCATGAAGATGTAACAAAAAAAATATTAGAGATAGAACCCAACAGAATCGTTTATGTCAGCTGCAACCCTTCTACTCAGGCACGAGACCTACAACTATTGGATTCAAAATACAAAGTAATAAAAGTACAACCGGTTGACATGTTCCCACAAACACATCACGTTGAAAACGTTGTGCTTTTGGAACTGAAATAGGTGAGTAAGTAACTAGGTGACTAGGTAACTAAGCTCTTGGATAATGGGATGATAGCGTTATAATGTGATAAAGTTGTATCGGAAATAAAAAATTGAAAACTAAAAATATTAATTACAAAGAAATCCATTTCCCTCTTGATCCCGATAGCTATCGGAAGTGTTAGGGCTGTGTTTACGAATGACTATTAAAAAACTACTATATCTTTTACTCTTTCTCTTGTTCAGCTATGCATCAATGGCTCAGCAACCCACCGTTATTAGCGGGCATGTTTCTGAAATTGGAACCAACAGCGGAATCCCTTTTGTAAACATCTATTTCAAAGGAACATTAATTGGAACGGTCACCGATTTTGATGGTAATTATTCAATCACCACAACTACTCCCAAAGATTCAATTTATGTGTCGCTCATCGGATATAAATCAAAAGCGAAAAAAGTAGAAAAAGGGAAAGTACAAGAAATCAATTTTCAATTAAGTCCGGAAGCCCTTAACCTCAACACCATTGAAATTCGTCCGGGCATCAATCCTGCCTTGCGCATCATCCGGAATGCACAATTGAACAAAGCGAAATACGATCGAGATAACTTAACTGCCATTCAATACATCAGCTATACCAAACAAGAAGCAGATGTGGATAATATCACTCCGAAAATGCGCAGATGGAAGTTATTCCGACCCTTCGCTGCCATGTGGGACAGTTTGGATTTAATCGTTGGCGAAGAAAGTAAAGCAAACCTTCCCGTAATGATGAGCGAAGTGATTTCAGATATCTACTCCTACAAAGAAGCAGAAAGAAGACACGAAGATGTTGCTGCGGTAAAAATTAAATTTGTGGGAATGAAAGATGGAAGCGCTGTTTCTCAGCTTACAGGAACAGATTTTCAAAACTACAACTTCTGCAAAAACAGTGTCGCCATTCAAGGAAAAGACATCCTCTCTCCTATTGCAGAAAATGCAATGCTCTTCTATAATTACATTTTGGTGGATAGCGTTTTTATCGACAGCATGAAATGTTATAAAATTGATTGTCATCCTAAAAACAAAAAAGATTTAGCCTATACCGGATTTGTTTGGATTACGGATACCACATTTGCTATCAAACAATTGGATTTAGGTATTATTTTGGATGTGAATGTGAATTGGATCGATCATGCGAGAATTCAACAAGTATTAATTCCAACCGAAGCCGGACCATGGGTGCCTGCTCAAACCAGAACGCTGGTTGATTACACCACACTCACCGATAAGTTTGTAAGTATGGTGGTGAAAACCTACAACTCCAACCAAAATTTTGTGGTGAATAAACCTAAAGAAGCAGACTTTTATAAATCACGAATTACCTACGCGGAGAGCGCATTAACGAAAGATACGGCTTGGTGGGGAGAAAACCGACATGAACCGTTAACGAAATTGGAAAACAAATCGTACGACATGATTGACACCGTGCGGAACATTCCATTTATCCGTAAAGGAGTAAACATTTTATACTTTTTATTTTCCGGCTACAAAGACATCGGACCAGTTGACATTGGACATTACATCAATGTATATGGATACAATGCATACGAAGGAACACGTTTGCGTTTGGGATTCAGAACCAATCAAAAATTCAGCGACACCTGGATCATCAGAGGATATGGAGCATACGGATTTAAAGACGAAGGATTTAAGTACAACCTTCAACTAGAAAAAATTCTAACACGTTATCCTTGGAGCAAAGCCGGTATTCAATACCGTGATGATATTGATCAGATCGGAACCAACTTCAATTATTCAAACAACATGAACCTGGGACAAGCGCCCAACAACTTAAACAACACCTTTGCACAAATTGGGAACATTTCAAAATTGGTTCGTAAACAAGAAGCACGCATCTGGTACGAAAAAGATTTTAATCCAGGCATCAATACAAAAATCACCTTTCAAAACATCCGCACCAACCCGTTGTTTCCAATTAATTTTGGCGACCAGTTTAATATTTTTCAAACACGAAAATATTCCATCACGGAGGTATTAATCGACACCCGCTTCTCTGTAAAAGAACGTTTTGTACAAAACGGAACAGAACGCATCAGCTTTGGAAACAACAAATCACCCATCATCACCTTCAACTATACACTCGGTTTAAAAAATGTATTTGCCAGCGATTTTGAATATCACAAAGCAAGCATCTCCTTCTCTAACCGCTTTCGGATGGCTACCTTGGGCTATTCGCAAGTGTATTTAAGAGCTGGAAAAGTATTTTCTAAAATACCGTATACCTTACTTGAAATTCCTCGTGGAAATGAAAATGTATTTTATGGAAATAACATTTTCAATCAAATGAATTATTTTGAATTTGTTAGTGATCAATTTATCGAAGCATTTTGGCAGCACCATTTAAACGGACTTATCTTTAACCGAATTCCATTTATCAAAGATTATAACTTCCGTGAAATTGTAGGAATCAACATGGTGTATGGAACGCTGAGCCAACGAAACAAAAATTTCAACAGCAACAACACGTTCACCGTAATGGACGATGTACCTTATTTTGAAGTTGATTTAGGAGTTGAAAACATTTTAGACATCATTCGCATCGATTTTCTATACCGCTTAACTTATAACGATGATTTTTACAAAAAAGAATATGAACTGGCCAACCCTGGGAATCGAATCAACAATTGGGGAGTAAAAATCGGATTGCAATTTTCATTTTAATATTTTAATAGTATGCTAGATTTAACAAAAGAATATTGGACCTCCCGTTATACTGAAAATGATACCGGCTGGGATTTAGGAGAAATCTCCACTCCACTCAAAGAATACATTGATCAACTCACGGATAAAAGCATTTCAATTTTAATTCCGGGAGCGGGCAATTCTTACGAAGCAGAATATCTTTTCAAAAACGGTTTTAAGAATGTAACCATCATTGATCTTTCAGAAGAACCACTTAAAAATATTCAAAAACGCATTCCTGATTTTCCAAAAGAAAACTTAATTGTAGGCGATTTTTTTGAACACCACAACCACTATGATTTAATTTTAGAACAAACATTTTTTTGTGCCATCAATCCATCTTTGCGACAAGCGTATGCAAAAAAGATGCATGAATTACTCAACAACAAAGGAAAACTGGTAGGTGTTCTATTTAATGATGTTTTAAACATCGACAAACCGCCTTTTGGAGGAAACAAAGAAGAATATATTTCCTATTTCAATCCCTATTTTCATTTCAAAACATTCGACAGTTGCTACAATTCAATTAAACCAAGGGCAAACAGAGAATTGTTTATTCATTTTGAGAAAAAATAAACACGACACCAGATTTCTCTCCTTTTTTTAAATTTCGTATCTTCGCACAACGATGAAGTTGCGAATTCTCATACTATTATTTTTAGTTCCGTTTTTAGTTGCTGCCCAGCCCAAAAAAGCAAAGCAAACAACCAAAAGCAAACCTCAAAAACCAAGCATAGAAGCCTTCTATGCCTCGCATCAGCTTGCTCCGGATTCTGCATGCAGCCCTTACCTGTATTATCAAGTTTACGATTGGGTAGGAACCAAATACAAATATTCAGGCCGTACAAAAAAAGGGATCGATTGTTCCGGTTTTGTGAGTACCATGTATAAAAATACGTATTGCATCGACTTAATGGGAGGCTCCAAAGATCTTTGGCCCATTGTAAAACCGGTAGAAAAAAACGACTTAATCGAAGGCGACATTTTATTTTTCAAAATCAAGAAAGGGCAAATTTCTCATGTTGGTGTTTATTTGGGGAATAACAAATTTGCACATGCTTCCGTTCATTCAGGAGTTATCATCAGCGATTTGAACGAAGACTATTATAAAAAATACTTTTTTAAAGGCGGACGGATTCAATAAGCAAAAAGGAAATTAATACTATGGGCAAAACACTAATCTTGAACGGCAAACAAATTGAGCAAAAGATCAATCGAATTGCCTATGAAATATACGAGAACAACCATTCTGAAAAAGAGATTATCATCGCTGGAATTTCTGACAACGGCTATATTTTTGCAAAACGATTGGCAAGTGTTGTAGAAAAAATTTCTTCTATTAAAATAAAATTGATTGAGATTAAAATCGATAAAGAAAATCCGCTTGCGAAAGAAATAAAAATTTCATTGTCGGACAAAGAATTAAAAAACAAAGTCATTATTCTGGCTGATGATGTTTTAAACTCAGGCAAAACGCTCATTTTTGGTGCGAAGCCGTTTTTAATTGCTCCGGTAAAACGATTAACAACGGTTGTTTTAGTCGACAGAGGTCATAACCGCTATCCAATAAAAGCGGATTTTGTAGGATTATCCTTATCCACCACTTTGCAGGAACACATTACTGTTGATTTGAAGAAAGGTAAAGAGTCGGTTTATTTGAGTTAAACCCCAACTTGCTCTTTCACAAAAGCTGCCAATTCCTTTACATTTAAGTCTTTGCCTTTTACGATATATTGTGCTTGGTGGTAGATGTCTTCTCTTTTTTCCAATTGTCGATTCACAAATTCTCTCAATTGCTTTTCATCTTTATTCAAGATGAGTGGACGCTTTTCTTTTGCGTTCATCAATCGATTGACAAGTGAATCAGCGCTCATTTTTAAATAAACGGTTGCACCGCTGTTGTTCATCAACTCCATATTATTGTAATAACAAGGAGTTCCGCCACCGCAGGCAACAATAACATTCTCTTTCTCAATTACTTTTTTCAAAGCATTGTGTTCCATTGCTCTGAACTCCTTTTCACCTTTGTTATGCGAAAATTTCAGGAATGGTCATTTTGTATTCTTGCTCAATAAATTTATCCAAATCAATAAATTCGTACCCCAATTGGGTTGCCAAGGTTTTACCGGCAGAAGATTTACCACTGCCCATGTATCCGGTTAAAAATATTTTTGCCATTAGTTTGGAGTATTAGTGGAAAATCAATTTCAGACTTTCCGTAATTAATAGAACTCAATTTATTTTTTTCGAAATAAAAATCAATGTTTACTTCATCAAACGTTAATCGTTTTTCACCCCATTCGTGCACTTCTGTTTCGAAGTTGGTTATGCCTTTGCTTTTAAATAAATCAATAATCTGTTTTTCGGTGAAGGAGAATATCTTTTGTCCCCACAAAACCACATCTTCATTGTCAATTTCCACACAACAAAAAATTTGTTCGTTGTGTTCATCAAAAAACAGAGAAAATCCCTGTTCCCAATAATGCCATACGGTAGATTGACTGTCTTCAATATCATCCAAAAACTCATTTTCTTCCGCTTTACCGAAAACTTTTTCAGCATCCGCCATGGATGCTCCAAAAAGCAAATCAGACAGGCCCAGAATAGGTTTTATTTCCAAATGCAAACTCAAGGTGAATATCGATAGGTTATACA
The DNA here is from genome assembly GCA_016722565.1 of Bacteroidota bacterium. NCBI lineage: Bacteria > Pseudomonadati > Bacteroidota > Bacteroidota bacterium. Next base: position 1,251,785 of record JADKIU010000001.1, on the reverse strand, counting down.
CAATTATACCACTTTTTTACGACATATCCACTTCTGTCGGCTATAAGATTTAATCTTTTACAGACCAATGATTCGGTTTCGAAAACAGATTGAAATGCGCTGAAAATCAGGCAGAAAGAAAATAGTTCAGTTTTTATTTAAAAAGGCTTTGCAAAATTAAATAATGCATCTATATTTGCACTCCCAAAAACAAACATTCTGGTTTTGGGGACTACAATGAAAGTGTAGATTAGATTCCGTAGCTCAGCTGGTAGAGCATTACACTTTTAATGTAGGGGTCCTGGGTTCGAATCCCAGCGGGATCACATAAGATCTCAAACCCAAGCCTTTTCGGCTTGGGTTTTTTTATTTATATGCGTCAAAAGCTCGCTTTTGTAAGTAATATAAATAAAAAAACTTCGCTCCTTCAAGAGGAGCGGGTTTGAGATATCGCACACGACAAGCTGGGAACAGCGAAGCTAATCCCAGCGGGATCACTGTAAGGTCCTAAAGCCTCTCCGCAAGGAGGGGCTTTTTTATTTTCTGATGCGTTGAATACTTTCATTCATAAGTATCAGAAAATAAAAAAGACATAGAACGCAAAGCGTTCAGGCTTTAGATATTGGACCATTGATTTTATTGGGAACATGAAATAATCCCAGCGGGATTCTACAGCATACAACTCAACCTCCAAAATCAACAACTCACCCATTTTATACTTTTGCAGGTGCTCAGTCTCCTTTACTATTGCATAAAAAACATCAAAAATGAAAAAAACAGTCCTATTCTCACTTCTGATCTGCCTTTTCCTTTCCATCGGTAATAGTGCAGCACAAACGCCAACACAAACCATCAAAGGTGTTGTAATTGATAAACAATCCCAAGCAACAATCCCGGGCGTTAACATTGTTATCATGAATTCTGATCCGCTCAAGGGTGTGAGCACCGACATGGACGGACATTTTAAAATAACGGAAGTAAAACCGGGTAGATACGACTTGAAAGTAACTTATTTAGGTTACAAAGAAATTGTCATCCCCAATGTTGTTGTTACTGCCGGCAAAGAAGTAAGCTTGGATGTAGCCTTAGAAGAAAATGTAAACTCCTTGAAGGAAATTGTGATTTCAGGAACCAAAAAGAATGAAACCAACAATGAAATGTCGACCATCAGCGCACGCTCCTTTTCTATGGAAGAAGTAAATCGTTATGCAGGTGGACGTTCCGACCCTTCACGTTTAGCAGCCAACTTTGCCGGAGTAAGTAGTCCGGATGACTCCCGCAACGACATCGTTATTCGAGGCAACTCACCAACCGGAGTATTATGGAGAATTGAAGGATTAAATGTACCCAATCCAAATCACTTTTCAACTGTGGGAACCACAGGTGGTCCCGTAAGTGCCATCAATACAAACGTTTTAAAAAACTCTGATTTCTTTACCTCTGCTTTCCCATCCGAATATGGAAATGCAAATGCAGGTGTTTTCGACTTAGGATTCAGATCAGGGAATGCCGACAAACGCGAACATACCATTCAATTTGGTGCGTTAACCGGACTTGAAGCAATGACCGAAGGACCAATCAACAAATCGAAAGGTTCATCGTATTTGTTTGCTTACCGCTATTCGTTCACCGGCTTCGCACAAGCATTAGGAATTCCTGTTGGAACAACGGCAACACCATTCTATCAAGATTTATCATTTAAAATTAATAGTGGAAATACAAAACTTGGAAAATTTACCCTCTTTGGATTAGGTGGTGTGAGTAAAATCGAATTCCTGCATAATAAAATTGATAGCACCGATCTTTTTGCTGACCCAACAACTGACAGTTATTTTACAAGTGACATTGGCGTAGTCGGATTAAAACATTTTATTCGCTTAGGAGCAAAATCATACATGAGTACCGTTATCGGATCGACTTATGCAGCCTCTAATTTTAATTTGGATACCATTTCTATCTCCGATGAAACACCATCACGCACACTTGAAAATAAAACCACACGTATTCATTATTCCGCAAACACCTCCTTCAATTCAAAAATAAATTCAAAATTATTTATCAAGATTGGTGCAATGGCAGAAATCATGAACTTGAATTTGTTTTACAGAAATAAAGAATCGAATGGCAGCTGGAATCAAATCTGGGATTACAATGATTACACAACATTGGTGCAAGGATATGCGCATGCAAAATACAATTTCACCGACAAACTTACCTTAAATGCAGGTGTTCATGCACAAATGTTAACGCTTAACAACGCAACCTCTGTTGAACCACGTGCCGGATTAAAATATCAAGTGAACAATAAAAATGCAATCAGCGTAGGTTATGGAATGCACAGTCAAATGCAACCCACCGATGTTTATTTTTACAGAGAATTAAAAGCAGATGGAACGTATGACCAATCGAACAAAGATTTAGAATTTACAAAGAGTCAACATTTTGTTTTAGGTTATGATGTTTTACCTGCTAAAGATTGGAGAGTAAAACTTGAAGTGTATTACCAAATGTTATCCAACATTCCCGTTACCAATACACCAAGTAGTTTCTCGATGCTGAATGCTGGAGCAAGCTTCAATCCAAACGAACAAGGCTCCTTAAAAAACAAAGGAACAGGCACAAACTACGGAACAGAATTAACAATTGAGAAATTTTTCAGCAGAGGATATTATGGTTTAATTACCGGTACATTATATGAATCAAAATATAAAGGAAGTGATAACATTGAACGAAACACAGCTTTTAACGGAAAATTTGTATACAATGTATTAATCGGTAAAGAATTTAAAGTAGGAAAAGAAAAACGCAACGCCATTAGCTTCGATATTAAAATGACACAAGCTGGAGGAAGATACTATACGCCTGTTGATTTAGTTGCCTCACAAGCGGCTCAGCAAGAAGTATTATCCAATGATTCGCTTGCGTTCTCTGCACGTTACTCCAACTTCTTCCGGTTAGATGTAAAAATGGGCTACACCATGAACAGCAAAAAAAGAAATGTATCTCAGTCTTTGTTTTTTGATATTCAAAATATCACAAACAACAAAAATGTGTTTGCAGAACGTTACAACCCGCAAACCAATAAAATAAATACAGCTTATCAAATTGGGTTCTTCCCGAATTTCACTTATAAAGTACAATTTTAAAGATGAAAAAAATATTAATACTAAACGGACATCCCAATCCTGAAAGCTATTGCAGTGCACTTGCGATGGCCTATAAAAAAGGATCGGAAAAAACAACCAAGGAATTAAAAACAATTGAATTGTCAGAAATCAATTTCAATCCGATTTTAAAACATGGTTATCAAAAACGCACCGAATTAGAACTAGACTTATTCGCTGCATGGCAAAAAATTGAATGGGCAGACCACATCGTAATCATCACCCCTATTTGGTGGGGAGGAATTCCTGCAGGATTAAAAGGTTTTTTCGACAGAGTATTCTTGCCCGGAATGGCATTTCAATATAGAGAAAATTCAGTGTTTTGGGATAAACTCTTAACCGGAAAAACTGCCCACATCATTAGCACCATGGATACACCCAACTGGTACTACAAATTGATTTACGGAAATGCAGGGATCAAACAATTAAAAAACAACATCCTGGAATTCTGTGGAATAAAGGTTGTAAAAACAACAGCCATCACACCCATGAGAAATTCTACAGAAGCATTTCGAAAAAAATGGCTAACTCAAATTGAAAACGATGGCTATAAATTAAAATAAGAAGAGATTAATTGTTAAATTTATACCATGCGTACAAAGAAAAGTAGATTTATTTACATGATCATTGCGGGAATAGGAATTTCGATGCTCCTGCATTTGATTATTCCTTTCCCGGATGAAAATCACAGTAAATTTTTCGATTTTTTAATTTCCATCTTTATTACCATCATGGCATGGGAGGGAAATTTACGTATCGACAATTGGATGAATCAAAAATTTCCTTGGGTTGAAAAACCAGGCAAAAGGATTCTTGTACACTTTCCTACCAGTGTCATTTTTAGTTCTGCGGCCATATACATCCCAATGTATTTCTTCAACATCTACATCTGCCATGCCGATGCAGCCGAGACCGATAAAACATTTATGGTCACCACCATTGTTATTGGAACGTTGGTATCCGTTATCATTTTGTCGATAGAAATAAGTACCCAGTTCTTTAACCAATGGAAACAATCCATGATTGAAGCTGAAAAATATAAAACAGAAAGTGTAGAAGCACAATTACAAAATTTAAAAAATCAAATCAACCCACATTTTTTGTTTAACAACATGAGTGTGCTATCTTCGTTGGTTTACAAAGACCAGGACAAGGCCGTTGACTTTATCAATCAATTATCAAAAGTCTACCGATACTTGTTAGACAATCGTAATAATGAGTTGGTTTCGTTGGAAAATGAGTTGGCATTTATCAAATCGTATATTTATTTGCTTCAAATCCGATTTGATAAAAACATCATCTTCCATCTAACCATCGAAGAGCAAAAACGCTCCCTACTCATTCCACCAATGGCAATTCAGATGTTGATCGAAAATGCGATTAAACACAATGAAATTTCTGAAGCCTTGCCATTGACAATTTCTATTCAAACAGTAGAAAACAAAATTGTTGTCATCAACAACTTGCAGCTTCGAACCAATCCGGAAGTGAGCTCAAAATCCGGACTTCAAAACATCAAGGACAGATATCACTTTTATACAGATCGATCAATAGAAATCATTCAAGATAATCAATCATTTATCGTGAAACTACCACTGCTAAACGCGCAATGAAGGCCATCATCATAGAAGACGAAAAGCTCTCCGCTGAGCATTTAATGCATCTTTTGAAAAAAATTGATGCCTCCATCACCGTTGTTGACACCTTTGATACCGTAAAAAAAAGCGTAGATGCATTAAAAAATGGAGTCCCTGCCGACTTGCTTTTTGTTGATGTTCATTTAGCAGACGGAATCAGTTTTGATATTTTTTCAAAAATTTCTATTGACACGCCTGTTATTTTCACAACAGCCTATGATGAATATGCTATAAAAGCATTTACACTGAACAGTGTCGATTATTTATTAAAGCCAATTGGCATTGATGATTTAAAAAGAGCCTTGGAAAAATTTAAAAAATTAAATCAACCTATACAATCAAACACAATCCAACAAGTAGGTGAGAGTTATCATACCGAAGCAAAACAACACAAAAACAGGTTTATGGTAAAAATGGGAGATGTGATTTCATCGGTTAAAACGGATGAAATCTCCTGTTTCGTTTCGGAAGATGGAATGGTTTTACTCATCACTACTTCCGGCAAAAAATATGTTATTGATTATACACTCGATAATTTAGAATCATTAATCGACTCAGACACGTTCTTTAGAATTAACCGAAAGGTGATTATTCACATCAATAGTATCCAAAAAATCAGTACGTATTTTAACAGCAGACTTAAACTCAGTTTTCCTTCTTTGTCGGAAGACGACTCTATTGTAAGTAGAGAACGTGTCAACGATTTCAAAAAGTGGCTGGATAAATAAAATCGCTTAAAAATCCCCATAAATTGAGTACCTTCGCGGAAAATAATATAACCGTGAGCTTCGACCAACTTAATCTCGACAAACCATTAATAAATGCCCTGAATGACTTAGGCTATGTACAACCTACGCCCATTCAGGAAAAAGCATTTTCACTGATTATGTCCGGGAAAGACATTGTCGGGATTGCTCAAACCGGAACAGGTAAAACATTTGCTTACCTCCTACCGATTTTACGTCAGTTAAAATACTCTGACCAAAAGCATCCTCGCGTATTAATCATTGTTCCAACACGCGAATTGGTGCTACAAATCGTAAAAGAAATAGAAAAACTATGTACGTATAAAAGCATTCGTTTTTTGGCAGTATATGGTGGAACGAATATCAATACTCAAAAACAATTGGTCTATAATGGCTCTGATATTATCGTTGCTACACCCGGCCGATTAGTTGATTTGGCGTTAACGGGTATCCTTCGTTTAAAAGATATCAAACAACTTGTTATTGATGAAGTAGATCAGATGTTGAGCTTAGGCTTCCGTCAACCTTTATTAAGCTTCCTGGAGACATTGCCAGCAAAACGTCAAAACTTGATGTTTTCTGCAACTATGAACGAAGAAATTGAACAAGTGATTTCTAAATATTTCTATGAACCTGAAAAAATCGAAGTGGCTCCTCACGGAACTCCTTTAGAACAAATTATTCAGCTTTGTTACCATGTTCCAAATTTCAATACCAAAGTTAATTTACTTGATTATTTATTAAGAACAGATTCAGAACTTAGTAAAGTACTTGTGTTTGTTTCAACAAAAAAATTAGCAGACAATCTCTTTGAACAACTGAAAAACAAATTCACAGATGATGTTGCGGTCATCCATTCCAATTTAGCTCAAACAGCGCGTATCAATTCATTGCGACAATTCCATGAAGGCACAAAACGCGTATTAATTGCAACCGACATTCTTGCACGTGGATTAGACATCTCCGATGTAACACACGTTATCAATTTTGATACTCCGGAAACTCCTGAAGATTATATTCACAGAATTGGTAGAACAGGACGTGCAAACAAAGCAGGAACGGCCATCACTTTTATCAATGAAGCCGAACAAGAATACCAAGTAGAGATTGAAAGAGTAATGAACAAAGCGATTCCATACGAATCGATTCCGGAAGATGTGGTGATTTCAAAAATGCTTACGGATGATGAAACACCAAAAATGATTGACAAAATCAAGCAGAAAAAAGGAAAAGACAAACATGTTCCCGGACCTGCTTTCCACGAAAAGAAGGAAAAAAATAAGAAAGTAAACCTTGGCGGCCCAGGAAGAAAAGAAAAACTCAAAGGAAAAGACGCCAAAATCAGAACCTTTAGAAGAAATTAAGTGGTTTCATGGAATCTCAGAAGCAAAAAGACCCGTTGCATGGCAAAACCCTTGAAATGATTCTTAATCATTTGGTTAACTATTATGGTTGGGAAAACTTAGCCTACCATATCGACATCAACTGCTTTAAAAAAGACCCCAGCATCAAATCCAGCTTAAAATTCCTCCGAACCACTCCGTGGGCACGTAAAAAGGTGGAAGACCTCTATATATCTATATTAGAAGACTAAAATTTAGGATTAAAGGATTTGGGATTTAGGAATGAAATTCATTGACTTACCCTTTAAACCCTTTATAGATCCTTACAATTCCACATTCCTTAATATATAAATCCTAAATTTTTCATTCCATTTATGGAATCTTAAAACCTCCTGCATCTTATTGGCGAAAAGAAATTAAAATCTATAGCCATGAGAAATATAAAAATCAACAGAATTGTGCCAATCGCTGGAATTAGTCTAGCCATGTTGGCAATGGTAGCCTGGATCACACCAAGCAATTATTACCAATTAGCAATGGATAATGAATTTATCCGTTCCATAAAAACAAAACTAAGCGCTTATCAACAAAAACTACCGGAAGATCGGTTATATGTTCAGTTCGATAAGCCTTTTTATGAACCGGGAGATAATATCTGGTTTGCCACTTTTGTTCGTGATGGACAGACAATGAAAGCTTCAAATAAAAGTGACATTGTGCATGTTGAATTTTTAAATCCCAAAGGCACCATTGAAAAAAGCATCAACATCATTGCAAAAAATGGCGTTGCTGCAGGTGATTTTGTATTAGATGCAGAAGCTCTTGGCGGAATTTATAAAGTTAGAGCCTATACCAATTGGATGAAAAATGAAGGAAATGACAACGTTTTCGAAAAAGAAGTACAAGTTCAAGATGTTGTTCTTCCCAATTTAAAAATGAAATTGGATTTCGAGAAAAAAGCATTTGGAGCAGGTGATGAAGTAATTGCAAAACTTGAGTTAAATACCAACGAAAATAAACCACTTAGCAATTACAAAATTAAATTTGTTGCCAACTTAAACGGACAACAAATTGTAGCAAAAGCAGATGAAACAGATGAAAATGGAATGCGTTACATCAAATTCGACCTTCCAAAAGAATTAAAAACAAATGACGGGCTTTTAAATGTCATGATCGATTACAATGGCTTAACAGAAAGCATCTCCCGCTCTATTCCTATCCTATTAAATAAAATAAAATTTACGGCATTTCCTGAAGGTGGTGATTTAGTTACCGGATTAGAAAGCAATGTCGCTTTCCGCGCCTTAAATGAATTTGATAAAGCTGCAGACATTGAAGGAATCGTCATCAACGAAAAAGGGACAGAGGTTGCGTCACTTACTAGTTTTCACATGGGTATGGGATCATTCAAATTTACTCCACAGCCGAATGAAAAATATTCTGTAAAAATAACAAAACCGGAAGGCATCTCCGAAACATTTGCATTACCAAAACCAATGGAACGCGGTTATGTAATGAATGTTGACAATTCTAAACCGGGAGAATTAACAGTAAACGTCAACACCAGCGAAACCGAAACCTTGTCGCTTATTGCACAAGTGAGAGGAAAAATATATTATTCAACAGAAATTGTTACAAAAAAAGGAAGCAATAAAATTGTTTTCCCTACAAGTAATTTTCCAATTGGTGTTTCACAAATCACCTTATTCGATTCAAAAGATGTTCCGCGTGCTGAACGTTTAGCGTTTGTAAATAAAGACAAACAACTAACAATTGCTGTGGAAACAGATAAGGAAAAATACCTTCCAAGAGAAAAAGTAAAAATGACGGTTACAGTAAAAGATGAACGTGGCATCCCTATGCCTGCAAACCTTTCCATGTCTGTTGTAAACGATCAATTAATTTCATTTGCGGACGACAAATCAGGAAACATTTTATCTCAACTTTTATTGCAACAAGATATTAAAGAAAAGGTAGAAGAACCTGCATTCTATTTCAACGAAAAAGAACCAAAAGCAGACAAAGCATTGGATTATCTTTTATTGACTGCAGGATGGAGAAGATTCACATGGGAGAAATTAATGAACGATAACATTCCTGCTGTAGCATACTTGGGAGAAAGAGCCATTATTTCCGGAACTGTTATCGATGCATCAACAGGGAAAGTGTTGACCAATGCAAAAATAAAAATCAACAACGGAAGTGAATATGAAACAGATGAAAATGGAAAATTTATTTTTAACAAAGTAGACTTATCCTCACCGGTTACATTAACTTATTCCGCATCCGGATATTCCCCACAATCCCAATATATTCAAAACTATAATCAAGGTATAGTAGCGTATTTATACAACAACAACTACTACAACCAAATGTATAAAACAGTCCCAACATCTACCTCTTCCAGAGTGGATATTGATGAAATGGTAGCGATGCCGGCAGAAGCACGAATGGGAGGATCAGGAGAGAGCGTAAAGTTTCGCGGTGTCCGCAACCTAGAACAGGTTGAAATGAACGCACCAAAAGTAAAAGAGAAAAACAATAAAAAAAGTAAAAGTGTTGAATCGTTTGCAGCTCAAGTTGGTCCCAAAGACGATGCTAATAAACCAATGGCAGAAAATAAACGAGACAAAAACCAACTAGCAGATATAATGGTTGCTTCAAAATCTATTGATGCTCGTTCGGCAAGATTCGCAGCACTCGACTCAGAACAAGAAGATCAACAACAACAAAACATCCAAACGTACTACCGTGCGCGCCAGTTTGCTGCGCCAGTATACGACAAGAACGAAACTGTAGAAACAAGAACTGATTTCAGAAATACCATCTACTGGAATCCAAATGTAGAAATTGATAAATCAGGGACAAAAACGATTGAGTTTTATGCATCTGACGACATTACCTCTTTCCGCACCACGGTTGAAGGTATTGCTTCTGATGGAACTGTAGGAAGAACAGAAAAGAACTTCTTTACACAATTGCCTTTCGCAATGACCACAAAAATACCGGTTGAAGTTGCAACGGAAGACATTGTTTCCATTCCATTAACTTTAAAAAACAATACAGACAAACCTTTGGGTGGAGCATTAACCATTACCTCTCCTGATGGATTAAAAGCCATTGTAGATGTTCCAACGGCACAAATCATTATGCCAGGAAAAGCAAAAACAATTTATCTGGATTATAAAGTATTGGATAAAATCGGTTATGGAGAATTCACCATTTCATTCCGTGCTTGTGGTTTAGGAGACGCCTTCACACAAAAAATAAAAATCGCTCCGAAAGGATTTCCTGTAACAGCATCCTTTTCAGGACAGGATATGGAAAAGAACTTTTCATTTGAAACCAATAAGGTTGTGAATGGTTCCTTCAAAATGAGCTTCACTGCTTATCCAAATGTTGTTAATGATTTAATGAAAGGTGTGGAAGGAATTTTATCAGAGCCATACGGTTGTTTCGAGCAAACATCGTGTACAGCATACCCAAATGCAATGGTATTGGATTATTTAAAATCAACCGATAGCAAAGATTCAAAAACAATTGCTCGTGCTACTGACTTATTGGACAGAGGATACAAACGCTTAACAACATTCGAAGCGAAAGATAAAGGGTATGAGTGGTTTGGTGCTTCTCCCGCACATGAAGGATTAACAGCTTATGGAATCATGGAATTTGTCGACATGAAAAAAGCAGGTGCGGATGTTGACCAAAAAATGTTGAGTCGCACCGCTGAATGGTTAATGAGTCATAAAGATGGAAAAGGCGGATTCCAAAGAGAAGGTCATGCATACCACGATTTTGGAAGAATCAGCAATGATATCTTGAATGCGTATACTGTTTATGCGTTAGCAGAAGCAGATTATACAGACATCAAAAAAGAATATGAAACGTCTTACAAAAAAGCAATGGAAACAAAAGATCCATATATGCTTGCGATGATGGCCAATGCATCTTACAAATTAAATGAGACAGCAAAAGGAAATGAAGCAATGGATGCATTGATTGCAAAACAAGCAAAAGATGGTAGCTGGACAGGAACAACACATTCCATCACCTATTCACAAGGACAATCCTTAACGATAGAAACAACATCCCTAAGTATTCTTGCTATCCTAAAAACACCAGGAAAGAATGCAAACGCGATGCAAAATGCAGTTAAATATTTGGTAGGAGCTCGCAGTGGTTCAGGAGTATTTAGCAGTACACAAGGTACAATCTTGGCGTTGAAAGCATTAACGGAATATGCTAAATCCAGTAAAAAAGCCAATGAAGATGGAACAGTTGAGGTATATGTGGATGGCAAAAAAGTGGCAGAGAAATCATACAAAGCGGGCGACAAAGGTACAATTGTGATTGAAGGAATGGAAGAGTTTGTGAAAGGTGAAGGGAAACACGATGTAAAAGTAAAATACGTAGGTGTAAAAACGCCACTACCGTATTCAGTTTCTGCAACATGGAACACCACTTTACCGGTTAATGATGCTGTTTGTGCAATTGACTTAAAAACAAAACTGGCTACTAAAACTGCAAATGTTGGAGAAACAGTTCGTATGACCGCAACCATCACAAACAAAAAGAACGAGGAAGTTCCAAGCACCATGGCTATCATTGGAATTCCAGCAGGTTTCACCGTTCAACCTTGGCAGTTAAAAGAATTGCAAGAGAAAAAAGTGTTTGATTATTACGAAATTGTTGGAAATAACATTGCAGTATACTATCGCGGTATGGATGCAAAATCGGTTAAAACAATCAACCTCGACTTAAAAGCAGAAATGCCGGGAGAATACGATGCACCTGCTTCATCCGCATACTTATATTACACCAATGAATTCAAAACCTGGAGTGGAATGGATAAAGTAACAATTAAAAAAGCAACGATTTAAATGTTTTGCAGATTTCTCGTCCTGAAAAGTCTCAGGACGAGGATGCAAAATTTTGTTAAAAAAACAATAAAATAAAGTATCAATCGTTTAATACAAAAGACAAATGAATAATCGCAGAGAGTTTAGAGAGATAGTAAAGATGAGTAGAGAAGGTAGCGCTCCAAAATTTTTATTACCGAAATTTTTCGGGGCTCTGCGTTTATTCATTTTATTTTTTCTATTAAGCAATCCCACATTTGCACAGAATATCCAGAATCAACAATACGACATCAACGATCCCAGAAATCCAAATTGTCCTTGCCACAAACTGCAAAAACTGGCCGATGACGAATATCAACGAATTCAGAACGACAACAATGCAAATGAACAACAGTTTGCTATGAATATAACTAACTCGAACAAGTTAGAAAACAACGACCAGCAGCAAGTATTAAATCTAAATAACTTTAGCCAGGTTAGTAATAATGAGAAGGAATCAAATCCGGTTAAAAATGACTTCAATTTTAAAAGTCGAGAACTATCAATCGGTTCAGGTAGCTCAGGATCGAAGGCTAAAAAGAAAAAAACTGCAGCCAGTTTTTATAAAAAACTCAACCGAGCAAAACTAAAGCACTCCAAAATAAAAAAAGTAAGACCCAATTACGCGGTTTGCTATAAATGGTAATTATAGAAGTCTGAATTGCTTCGAATGATGCACCGCATGCTTGTGAAGCAAATGTACCCACTCATCAAAGTTTAAATCTCCAAAAAAGGGATTGGTAATCGTTGCACCTTTATTCGTTTCAAAGTAATTGATAAAAGCAGCAATCTGTCTTTCCATTTCTTGAACCGCTTCTTCCATATTAAATTGAATTACTGGTGCAGGAACAGCAGACATTAAGGAATTGGGTGTATTGGGTTTAAATTCTTTATCACTCATCGCGAAGGATTTGTATTTATCCACATGTTCAACCGGAGAATGCAATGCCTGTGTGTTTTTTCCAGTAGCATAACTAATTGACTCTGCCATGTGTTCTACCATTTGCTGTCCGTTTAACACGCCCCACTCCCCTTTTGCTTCAGGACTTAAGGTTCTTACTAATTTCGGAAATTCTGTTTTTAAAAAAGCTAATTTATCCATTAGTTTGTCTTTATTTTAAGTTCTTTAGGAAAGTCTGTTTTCACTATATACACCCCATTCATTGGATTTTCCATTGGAATTGCATCTCTTAAATAGAAATACAAATGAGTATCTCTTGTTCCTTCATCCACCACTTTCTCTGTTTTCTTTAAGAGTTTTTTAGAAACGGCAAATTGCATCTTCGTGCCACTTTCAGTTACACAGTCAACAATAGTCATATCCCACACTTCAAAACTAAAAGGTTTCTCATCAGGGAAAAACCCTGCTAACGTATAAATAGCGTTATTAGAAATTTTAAACTCTTTAACAGGTTCTGAAACTTGAAACTCATCTTCCCATAAATGTTTGATATTATCTTCCGACTCTTCGCCATTGTATAAATCATCCGCCAATCCTTTATTGAATTCAGAGTTTACTAATATAAAATGCAAGTATAGATTCATAGTTTTATTTTAAACTTACTCCTTTTGCGGAATAAAATGGATGTACTTCTACTTTCAATCTTCCGGCTTTCACCATTGGATCTTAGTTTGCTAATTTTTCTGCTTCTTCTTTTGTAGCAACATTATAAATACAGATTCCACGTAAATCACCATCATCTAGCAACGGCCCACAGATATCCATTTTGCCCGAATCAGCCATCTTTGTTAAATGCGCCATGTGCTGCTCTTGTAATTTACTAACTGTTGTTGAATCCTGGGTTCTGTTCTCCCCTTTTTTCAAAAAAACGAGGTAATACGTTTTCATCTCGTATTTTTTATCAATTGTTTTCTCTTGAGCATTTGTTATAAATGCTATCAAAATAAAAAATGATGTCAAAAGAAATGAGATTTTTTTCATGCTATTTCCCTTTCGTTTCTTTCCAGGTTTTATAAATATCCTGTTGCTTCGGTCTGTCCTTTTCAACTTCTCTTAATGGCTGACATTCTTTTAACGATGCTCTGCAATCGTCTGGCAACTGCTGATACAATTTTGTTCCTTGTGTTTTCCATTCCATCATTTCATCACTCACGTCTTTCACAATCTTTGCAGGATTTCCAACAACAACTTTTCTTTCCGGAATAATTGTATTTGCTGGAACAAAACATAAAGCACCGACAATACAATTATCTCCTATCACCACATCATCCATCACAACAGCATTCATTCCAACCAAAACATTTTTCCCAATTGTTCCACCGTGAATAATTGCACCATGACCAATATGTGCTGCCTCTTTTAATAATACAGTCGTACCAGGAAACATATGGATTGTGCAATTTTCCTGAACATTGCAACCATCTTCAATGATAATTTGTCCCCAATCGCCACGAATCGCAGCACCAGGACCAACATACACATTTTTTCCAATGATTACATTTCCTGTAACAGTTGCATTCGGATGAATGAATGCACTTTCGTGAATAACTGGCTTATATCCGTTGAATTCGTAGATCATTAAAGATTAAGGATTTTTGATTAAGGATTTTTTGATTTAATTGTTCTAATACCAGCTGAAAATATTGCCGTTAATTCATCCGCTTCTTTCATTAAATATTCTAGTTCATTATTATCACATTGAATTTCTAAATCTTTTATGAACTCCAACCAGAATAACGTTTCATCAGCTTCCTCATCAACTACTTTCAACTTATTTAAAAAATCAGCAGTAGACTTGCCTCTGCACACTGCTCTATAATTTGCCGCAACAGAAGATGCAGATTTCATAATCTGATAGGTAACTACATCCGTTGATTTACTTTTTGGCAAAGTATTCATAAATTTAAAAGTTCTAACAGCAAACATTTTAGTTCTTTTCTTTAGCTCCTCCTTCGTCATAACAAATCCTCAATCCTAAATAAAAAAATCCTAAATTCTCTCAATAATTACCGCATACCCTTGTCCAACACCAATACACATTGTCACCAACGCATAACGTTTGTTTTGTTCTTGCAATTCGATTGCAGCAGAGTTTAAAATTCTTGCTCCGCTCATTCCTAATGGATGGCCCAAAGCAATTGCTCCTCCGTTTGGATTTATTCTTGAATCGTTATCAGCAATTCCTAATGCGCGCGTACATGCTAATGATTGCGCAGCAAACGCTTCGTTCAATTCAATCAAATCAATATCTTTCATGGTTAATCCAGCACGTTTCAAAGCCATGTTGGTTGCTTCAACCGGACCGATTCCCATAATTCTAGGCTCCACACCTGCAACACCACTGGAAACAATTCTTGCTTTCGGGACAAGGTTGTATTTTTTGATGGCATCTTCTGAAGCCAATAAAATGGCAGCTGCTCCGTCATTTAATCCGGATGCATTTCCTGCTGTAACGGTTCCACCTTCTTTTTTAAATGCGCCTTTTAATTTTGACAACCCTTCCATGGTGGTATCTGCACGCATGAATTCATCTTTATCAAATAGTTTAGGATCACCTTTCTTTTGAGGAATGGAAACGGCAACAATCTCTTTTGCAAATCTTCCTTTCGCTTGAGCAGTAGCCGCTTTTTGTTGCGACCATAAAGCGAATTTATCTTGATCTTCTCTCGAAATTTTATCTCTATCTGCTAAATTCTCTGCTGTTTCACCCATTGCATCCACTCCGTAAAGTTCTTTCATCTTTGGATTGATGAATCTCCATCCAAAAGAAGAATCAAACATCTGCTGATCACGACCGAATGCTGAAGATGCTTTCGACATCACCCATGGTCCGCGTGTCATATTCTCTACACCACCGGCAATCATCAAATCTGCTTCACCAATCATAATGCTTCTAGCAGCTGCCATGGATGCAGATAATCCGGAAGCGCATAAACGGTTTACGGTTTCACCGGGAACCTGATACGGCAAACCTGCCAATAGCAAAGCCATACGTGCCACATTGCGATTGTCCTCACCCGATTGATTTGCACAACCCAACAATACATCGCTGATTTGTTTAGGATCAATACTTGGATTACGCTTGATTAATTCTTTTAAAACAATCGCAGCCAAATCATCGGTACGCACCGTTGATAATGTTCCTCCGAAGTTTCCTATTGGAGTACGAACTCCATCAATAATAAATGCTGATTTACTCATTCTTAAATTCTTTTTTATGGTAATCGTGAATATTTTATTTTCAAATATTTCTATTTAACATCCCACTCTTTGCTGGTGCGATACACCGTTCCTTTAAAGAGTGCTACAACTTTATTATTTTGATTGGTAATAGTAACATGATAAACAGCTACTTTATTGGATAGACTCATTTCCTCAGCGGTTGCAATGATAACATCTCCTTCTTTTAGGGATTCTGTATGCGAAATACTTGTTTCAACAGAAACACTCATTCTACCATGAGAATTCGATGCAAATGCCAACGCACTATCTGCTAACGAATAAGTAATTCCGCCATGCGCGATGGCAAACCCATTTAACATTTCTTTTCGAATAGTCATGCGCAAAACACATCTACCTTGCTTTACTTCTAATCGTTCTATTCCAAGCCACTGACTAAACCAATCAGCATCGAACATTTTACTGACAGCTTTTTCCGGTAGAGAATTACTTTCCATACAACAAAGTTATCAAAATATTAGAGAATTACAGCCTCTTTTTCGAGGGCTTTTTGAAGCAGATTTTCTATCTCAGATAGCGAATTATAGAGCTGTTCAAAGGATTTGATTACAAAATACCTCTCCTGAATGATATCTGTTCTAAAATCGGTATTAAAAATGGTTGCCACGTCAAAATCCAAACGAATAGCCTTCTCGCTTAAACAATGTTTTGTTTCTCCCATCGATGAGATAATTCCCGCTCCGTAAATCTTAAGTTCATCTTTCTCTTTTATCAAACCAAATTCGATGGTGAACCAGTAAATTCTCCCCAGTAATTCAATTGCTTTCGGATTATCAATATGCTTCAACGCAATATCACTTATTCCTTTGAAAAAATTCACATAATTGTGATTGCTCAGAAGAGGAACGTGTGCAAATACATCATGAAACATATCCGGTTCTTCTAAATAATCCAATTGCTCCATTGCTCTTAACCAGCAAGTGGACGTAAATTTTTTATGAGAAAGAAATTCAAAAAATTCTTTTTGCGGACTAATGTTCGGAACGACTTGAATGCTCCAACCAGTTATAGGTTTGAGCAACGTTCCTATTTCTTCGAAATTGGGAATTTTGTCGGATGAAAATTTTACTACAGCCAATGCTTCTAAATATTCGGAAGAAACAATTGGCTTTAGAATGTTCATTTGTCGGTTAAACAACGTTTCCCATACCAGGAAATCGTGTTTTGTGTAATTGTCATAAATCTGTTTTGTTGGTCTCATCGTTTTTAGTTAAAAGATTGAAAAATTAAAGGTTGAAAAATTGGGCAACAAAAAAAGCCCGCTTCTTTCGAAACGGGCTTATATAGTTGTATGTAGAAGTATCTAGTCTATGAACAATATATTACCATTCCGAACTGAGTGCTCAGATAATAGTAATAATACATATTGTTCATTTTTTGCATGTAGCAAATGTAAGAAAAATAAATTAATCGAATAAAATTTCTTCGCTTCTCCCGATAGCTATTGGGACGAAATGACAATTCTAATAGAACTTCTTTTCGTCACGCACCATCATCTTTAAAAGAATAGATGGACGGTAGCGGTCTTCGTTGTATAATTCATATAATACATCCAAAGAAGTATAGACATTCTTCAAGCCGATTTCATCTGCCCATTTCAACAATCCTTTAGGGTAATTCACTCCTTTGGTCATGGCTAAATCCAAATCTTCTTTGGTTGCCAATTGTAAATACAAGGAGTCAATGGCTTCGTTGATTAACATGGTGATTACACGATTGAAAATGTATTTCCCTAATTCTTCGTCTTGTTTTGGCTGAGGCATTGCAACACCTTCAGCATAATTATAATATCCTCTCCCCGATTTTCTTCCAAACAATTTTGCTTCATACAAACGCTTTTGAGTCAAGGATGGCTTAAAGCGCGGTTCGAAGAAAAACTGCGTCCATACACTTTCAGTTACTTTATAATTAATATCATTACCAATAAAATCCATTAATTCAAACGGACCCATTTTAAATCCACCGTATGTTTTCAAAGCCCAATCGATGGTTGCAAAATCAGCCATTCCTTCTTCGTAAATACGGATAGATTCACCATAAAATGAACGCGCCACTCTATTTACAATAAAGCCCGGTGTATCCTTTGTAAGAACGGTTACTTTCCCCCAACTATCAATTATTTTTTTTGAATTTTCTGTTACGGTATTATCGGTAAGAATACCCGGGATAATTTCCACCAATGGCATTAACGGAGCTGGGTTAAAGAAATGTATTCCAATCACACGTTCAGCTTTTTTACAAGCCGATGCAATGGAAGCAATAGACAAAGAAGAGGTATTGGTTGCTAAAATGCAATCTGCAGAAACAATTGCTTCTAAATCAGAAAATAGTTTTTGTTTGACGTCAATATTCTCGATAATTGCTTCGATGATTAATCCACAATTTTTGAATTGATTTAAATCATTAGCAAAGTGCGTGTTTGCAAGAATAGATTTTGCTTTTTCATCAGTAAGTTTTTGCTTTTCAACTAATTTTTTCAAAGTTGAATCGAGATTTGCTTTAGCCTTATCAAGTGTTGCTTGATTGTTGTCATATACAATTACATTATGACCAGCAGTTGCTGCAACTTGCGCAATTCCTGCGCCCATAGCACCAGATCCTATTATTCCAATAATGTTATTAGTTGTTAGTTGTTGGTTGTTTGCCATATACTAGTTTAGCTTTAGGTAATAATTTATAAATCCATTCAATAATTTTTTGCAGGTTGTAGTGTATTCAATTGACAACTCAAGTGTTTCTTCATCAATATAATTTTGGTCAAATGCAAGATATAATTGAGTTTCCAATTCAAACAAGGAACCTCTACTAATATAAAAAAATTGAATTGAATCTTTTGCATGATTTCGTCCACAACCTTCTGCTATATTAGAAGGAATAGACACTGCGCATCT
Organism: Bacteroidota bacterium; assembly: GCA_016722565.1. Taxonomy (NCBI): domain Bacteria; kingdom Pseudomonadati; phylum Bacteroidota; species Bacteroidota bacterium. Next base: position 1,232,923 of record JADKIU010000001.1, on the reverse strand, counting down.
TCGCATTTGATTAGACAATCCATACATCTCTTCTTTGGGAAACATTTTTGTTAAATCATAAACGTGTTTTACCAATTTTCTAGTTTCTTTCCAAACATCCAAATCATTATATACTTTGTAACTCATAACTTCATTTTACTTTCCAACAACTAACAACCAACAACCAACCAACTTATTCACCTTTGAAAGTTGGTTTTCTTTTTTCTAAAAATGCATTCACCCCTTCGGTATAATCATAGGTTGATGCAGCGTGCACTTGCATATCACCTTCGTACGTTAATTGATCTACTAAATTATTCGACATGGATTTATTCAGCAACAATTTTGTGTATCCGATTCCTTTTGTCGGCATTTCCGCCAATGTTTTTGCAATCACATTTGATTCCGTTTGCAGATTGGCATCATCTACCATTTTATAGACCATTCCCATTTTTTCTGCATCTGCTGCAGACACTTTATCACCCAGCATCATCAATGCCGATGCTTTTCCAAAACCAATTAAACGAGGTAGAAAGAATGTTCCACCGCTATCCGGGATCAATCCGATTTTACTAAACGCTTGTATAAACGCGACTGATGCAGCAGCAATTACCACATCACAAGCCAAGGCAATGTTTGCTCCCGCTCCTGCAGCCACACCATTTACAGCACAAACAACAGGTTTTTCAAGGTTTCTTATTTTTAGGATAATGGGATTGTAATGTTCTCGAACAATGCGTTCAATTCCCGGACCGCTTGTATCCATTGCTTCCGAAAGATCTTGTCCTGCACAAAATGCTTTTCCTTCTCCGGTTAACAAAACAGCACGAATCGATTTATCGGATGCTGCTTTGTCCAAGGCTGCTTGAAGTTCTAATGCCATCGCACGATTAAAACTGTTGAATTTATCGGGACGATTCAGCGTAATTTTCAAAACGCCACCATCGGTTTCTGATTTTATAAATGTTGTCATAATTTGGTTGTTTAACAGACCAAATATAACTGCAATTAGCCAATAAAAAAAGGGGAATTATCAGGATTTGGTGAAACGGATATCGTAGGTGGAACCAGATTGATTTTCGTACGTTAATGTTGCATTTATCTGATCGATTAATCCATGGATAATATCCAAACCAACAGAGGATGCTGCGGCATTGTCGAAATCATAACCTGGACCAGAATCTTTGATTCTTAAAAATACTTTTTTGTTGTTTTCAATCAACGAAACTTCGATTGTTCCTTCCTGTTGATTGTTAAAAGCATGTTTATAAGAGTTGGTCACCAATTCGTTCACAATAAGTGCTAAAGGAATAGCGGTTGACACATCCAATTCAACATCATTAATTCCTTTTTTCATAACTATTTCTTTATGATCACTATCAAAAGAGCTATGCAAATTGGATAAAATCTCTTCTAAATAGTGTTTAAAATTAACACTCGAATACGATTTGGATTGATACAACAATTGATGTACCGTTGCAATCGAATTTAAACGATCACGAGATTCATAAAACAATTTTTTATGGTACTCATCTTTTGCTTTGTTGGCTTGCAAATTCAACAAACTGGAGATAATTGTTAAGTTGTTTTTAACGCGATGATGCACTTCTTGCAACAATACCTTTTGTTCGTTTAAGGCAACTTCCAAGTCGTTTCGGGCCTTTTGCTTTTCACTTGTTTCTAAGGCTAGGGAAATAATTTGTGCGATAACCAATCCGAATTTCTGTTCTTGCAAATTCCATTCACGTGGAGAATTGGTGTGTTCAAAACACAATACACCAATCATTTCTCCTTCAATACGAATAGGGATATCCATTAATGAGCGGATGTTATGTGGCTTCAAATAAATATCCAGCAACTCATGTGTTTTAGAATCAACATAGGCATCAGAGGAAATAATTATTTTTTCCGATTCGAACAATTTAAAATAGTTCGGCATTGCAATACGGGGCAGATCACCTTGGGCAACCAGCTTATTTTGAAGCGCATCAAAATTACCAATACAATGAATTTCGGAATAGGTTGGAGTAAACAACCAAGCATTTACACGCTGCGTATTTACTGAACGAGATGCCATTTCGAGAATTTCATAAATCGCATCATCCAATTTTCCATCTCTAATTTTTCTCGATTTAGAAAGATGTTCAACTGTAAGTGTTTTTTCAACAGGTCCTTACGAATCCGTTGATAGGGAGAATTATCTTTTATGTAAAGTATGAAACGACCTTCTTCGTCTGTGTTCGTATTTTTAATTAACCGAACACGTGCAACAAACTGAGAGCCGTCTTTCTTTTGCAATGGCGTATAAAAAACGATTGATTCGGAATAATTGGCTGCCTCAAAAAGTGCGACCATTTCCTTTTTCTTATCGAAAAATAAATCATCCACCGATTTATTTGTCAACTGTTCGTTAGAATAACCGATGAGTGAAATAAAAAAATCTGAACAAAAAATGATTTGATGTTTTGTATTCAGCAATACAACACCTTCAGTAAAATGATTCAGTAGTTGAGTAGTAGTATGTTTATCCAAAACAGACATTCGTAGTATAATTTTAGATTCTTATCGTAAATATACGACAATTTATCGAAACATTAAACTATAAACATTTAAAATAATCGAAAGGTTCTTTACAGTCGAGGCAACGATACAAAGCCTTACAGGCTGTAGAGCCAAATTGAGAAATCATTTCAGTATGAATGGATCCGCAGAGGGGACATTTTAAATCGCGGGCTTTCCCGAGTAATACTTTTTTATCGACCGAAGAATGATCGGGAGGAGCAATGCCATATGCTCTTAATTTTTCTTTTGCTTCATCCGAAATCCAATCGGTCGTCCAGGCAGGAGAATAGACCAACTCCACGTTCACCTTTTCGATTCCAATTTCTTTGAGTTTTATTCGAATATCATCCTCAATCACTTTCATGGCTGGGCAGCCGGTGTAGGTTGGAGTAATAACAATTACACACACCTCATCTACAAACTTTACTTCACGTAAAATACCAAGTTCAATAATATTGATAACAGGAATTTCAGGATCAGGTATTTCTGAAAGGAGTTTGAAGATTTGTTCTATGCTATAATTAGAGACCATTAGGATGAGATTGCTTCGTTTCTCTCGCAATGACGCTACGAAATGAAAAGTGTATTATACATAGAGATTTATTATTCAAAAGCTACCATTTGGCTCCAGGATACGCTCTATGCACGTATTGCATTTCCGCTAATAAAAACCCTAAGTGCTCAGAATGTTTCCCTTCTTTACTACCTTTTTGCTTGAAAGTGGTTGTTGGAATTTCTAAGGTTGCTTCAGCCAACACTTCATGAACGCGTTTTTCCCAATTTGCTTTCACTTTATTTAAATCAGGAGCAATGCCTTCTTTCATCAATAGTGTATCCACCTCATCCATGTCAAACATTTCAGAAGTAAACATCCACAAATCGTTTAACCCATTTTGCAAACGCTCATGACTTTCTGCCGTTCCATCTCCTAAGCGCAACATCCATTCCGTTGTATGACGCAAGTGATACGTAATTTCCTTATGAGACTTTACAGCAATTGCTGCAATGGTTTCGTCTTTACTACTTTTTAATTCTTCGTATAAGAAAAACATATACGTATCAAATAAAAATTGACGAGCAATCGTATTTGCAAAATCTCCGTTGGGTTGTTCGGTAATTAATAAATTACGAAATTCTCTTTCGCCACGCATAAATGCCAAATCATCCTCTGTTCTACCTTTTCCTTCAACTTGTCCGGCATAACCTAAAATAGAAGTAGCATTGCCAACAAAATCCAAAGCGATATTAATCAACGCGATATCTTCCTCCAGAATTGGTCCATGTCCACACCACTCCGACAAACGGTGACCGATAATCAAACTGCTATCACCTAAGCGCAGTAAGTATTCAAATTTTGCTTCTTGTAATGTCATTTGATTATAAATATTTTACTCCTTCCGGAATTTTATAAAATGTGGGGTGGCGATACGGTTTATCGTTGGATGGTTCAAAAAATGCACCTTGATCTTCCGGGCTGGAAGCCGAAATTGCATTCGCTGGAACTACCCAAATACTAATACCTTCGCTTCTACGCGTATATACATCGCGCGCATTTTGAATTGCCATTTCAGCATCAGCTGCATGAACGTTACCCACGTGCTTGTGTGATATTCCCGGATTTGCTTGTACAAATACTTCCCATACCGGCCATTGTGAATCACTCATAATCTTAGTTGTTAGTTATTAGTTTAAAGTTGTTAGCTCTGGTCATAAAGTGTTTTCCAACAACTCACAACCAAAAACGATCAACAATTTATGCTACTTGTTTTTCTTTTGCTTGTTTTGCAGCATAAGCAGATGCGGCTTCACGCACCCATGCTCCTTTTTTATCTGCATCAACTCTTGCTTTCAAACGCTTTGCATTGCAGGGACCATTTCCTTTAATCACATCAAAAAATTCATCCCAATTAATTGGTCCATGGGTATAATGTCCTGTTTTTTCATCAAACGTCATGTCTTTATCAGGAATAGTTAATCCGATAAAATCCGCTTGAGGAACGGTTCTATCAATAAAACGTTGACGAATGGCATCGTTACTTTCCATTTTCACTTTCCAACGCATTAACTGATCACTGTTTGGTGATTGATCGTCACTTGGTCCTAACATCATAATAGCGGGCCACCACCAGCGATTTAACGCATCTTGCGCCAATGCTTTTTGTTCAGACGTTCCTTGTGCTAACGACATCATGATTTCATATCCCTGACGGTTGTGAAAACTCTCTTCTTTACAAATGCGGATCATTGCCCGACAATACGGTCCGTAAGAACCGCGTGCCAAAGCCGTTTGATTCATAATTGCTGCACCATCTACCAACCAACCAATTGCTCCGATATCGGCCCAGGTTAATGTTGGATAATTAAAGATGCTGGAATATTTTGCTTTTCCGGTATGCAATTGAGCTAATAATTCAGCACGATCAACACCCAATGTTTCTGTTGCGCTGTATAAGTACAAACCATGTCCGGCTTCATCTTGCACTTTCGCTAATAAAATTGCTTTTCTGCGTAAGTTGGGAGCACGGGTAATCCAGTTTCCTTCCGGCAACATTCCAACAATTTCTGAATGAGCATGCTGACTCATCATACGAACCAATTGTTTGCGGTATGCTTCCGGCATCCAATCTTTCGGTTCTATTTTTTGTCCTGAAGCAATTTTTGCTTCAAAAGCTTCCAGTTGTTTTGCGTCTTCCATAGTAATCAATCTTATAAGCTATAAAAATACGGATTAAATCAGTTTTTACAAAATTGAAGATAAAATTAATGGTTTTAATCGTTATAAAGTGCTGTATTTCTTACAAAAATCAGATTCAGCAAGAGTACCGATTACTAATAATTTCTTTGTTTTGTGTTTGATAACAAAACGTTTAACTACTTAATTTGTTCTAAACAAAATACAATTTGCAATGAAAAATATCACTCTAAAATTTTTCTTAATAGCACTTTCAATGCTATTATTTATCAATCTTTCCTTTTCACAGAAGAATAAACAAACGCCAAATTATTCAAAACACCCTTATTGGATAGAGATGATGAATGATCCAAATGCAAATTATTTTGAGACAGTGAAAGCTTACGATGAATTTTGGTCCATCCGAAAAATGCCTTCAGAAGAAGATGAAATTATTGGGCAAAAAAAATCTGCCTCAGAAAAACAAAATTTCCTTCAACGCTTTTTTAAATCGAAAGAAGAACGAGCAGAAGAGGAAATAAGAAAATACAAATTGGACGTCAAAAAATTTAAGCATTGGCAATTAAAAGTTAAACCATACGTGCAAGAAGACGGAAGAATTTTGAGTGCAGATGAGCAATTAAAACTTTGGCAAGAACAAAAAAAATAATTTCTTAATCGCATTAAAAACCTATCGACAATGAACATATTTAAATATACCTATCTACTTTTTGCCATATTATTAATTACCACAAAGTGTGTTGCGCAACCTGGAACAACGTGGCAATCGACTGGCCCTAATCTTTTCCCTACGGATATTTCCGGCCAAATAAACGGTATTGGAAGGGTCTCTCAACTAAAATTCCATCCAACCAACCCACTGAAAATGTATGCCGTGAGTGCATCAGGAGGATTATGGATCAGTAGTGATAGTGCAAACTCGTGGGTAAAAACAGGAAGCGACAATTTACCCGCCACTGCCTGTGCATCTGTTTGCATCGATTATACAGACGACAACATTCTTTATCTCGGAACTGGGGATGCAAATTATTATGGCGGAGATTTTGGGATTTGGAAAAGTACGGATGCGGGAGCAACATGGACACAATCCACCACCGGACTGGGAAATTTATTACCAATTGAAATTTTAATGTCGCCTACCAATAATAATATATTGGTTACAGCAACAAACAACGGAATTTATAAATCTACAAATGCAGGAGCCAACTGGGTTTTAGTAAAAACAGGAGGCGATTTTACGGACATGCAATTTCAACCGGGCAGTAGCACAACCTTGTATGCTGTTACACATTCACAATTTTGGAAATCGACAGACTTTGGAACCACTTGGGTTCAAACAACAGCTGGTGTTACCATACCCGGAGGCGGAAGCGGTGAAGGAATGAGAATAGCCGTAAGCGCTGCAAACCCGAGCATTGTTTATGTTGGGATGGTCAAACAAAATGGAACAATCTTAAAATCAACAAACAGCGGTGCTTCTTTCACAACTGTTTATACGAGTACCACCCAATCAATTGTTGGTTATGACGCAACTGATATTGGAGGTGGACAGGGGAATTATAATTTTTCAATGACCGCAGACCCTAGTAATCCCAACAACCTATTTGTTGTGTCACACGTTGTATGGAGAAGCACAAATGGTGGTGTATCATGGACACAATTAACTGATTGGTGGGCGAATTTGCATACGGACATGCATGGAATTGCTTATCATCCAACTTTCCCAGGAAAATTATTCAGCATCAATGATGGCGGTGTTTGGCGTAGTTTGGATAACGGAGACAATTGGACGCAAAGGTCAAATGGATTATCCGCTACCGAAATTTATCATGCATCACAAAGTCCGATTAAACAAGATATGATTAGCATTGGAACTCAAGACAATGGTGAATTGTATTATAGCTCAGGCAGCTGGAAAACAAACAGAGGTGGTGATTGGGGCAGCCGATCGTCTTTTGACTATTTAACCAACAATATGGTTTATTATTATGAAAATGGCGATAGACGAATTGTTACCGGCTCAGATGCTAGTTATAATCTACCCTTTACTCCCACCAATAATATTGTTCTCGAATTCAGAAAAAACATAACAACAACAGGATTTTCTGGTGAACAAAATATCTGGAGAACAACCAATTTGAATGCAGGAACACCAACGTGGACACAAATATCCACCTTCAACCAGCAAGTAAAAGCAATAAATAGTTCTCCGGCAGATTCTACTATGCTGTATGTTGTTACTGCATCCAATAAAGTTTATCGTAGTGACAATGCACTGGCTCCATCACCAACGTTTACAATGTATACCGCTCCGGGATCTACTGCTTTGTATGCTAGCATCGCAGGAATAAAAAGCAACCCCAATATTGTTTATGTTTCTTGTGGAAGTAAAGTATATCGTTCATCCAATAAAGGTTCAACGTGGACGGATGTAAGTTCTAACCTACCCGTTGGAGTAAATATCATCAAAATTTATCATGATGAATTTAATACCAATGAAGCGATGTATGTATGCAGCGCAAAGGGAGTTTATTATAAAGAAGTCGGAAGTGCTTTGTGGACAAATATTTCATACAACTTACCAACAGTTGCAAACATTCAAGATTTTATGGTTTATAACCCCGGAACGACATCGAGCCTGATACGAGTTGCTTACTATGGACGAGGCGTTTGGGAACTTCCATTAAATGTGAGCATGCCACCGGCACCTTCATTCACGGTAAACGAAAACACAATTTGTCCGGGTACTACCGTAACCTTCACAGATTTAAGTACAGGATCTCCTACCGCTTGGAGCTGGAGTTTCCCTGGAGGAACACCTTCTACCTCTACCTTACAAAATCCAACAGTTACTTATCCAGCAGTAGGCACCTACAATGTCACACTTTCTTGTACAAATGGATTTGGAACGAATTCGGTAACCGAGTCATCGTATATGGTTGTGAGCAGCTCTCAATCATTACCTTTCGCTGAAGGGTTTGCATCCTCCGCTACACCGCCCAATTGGTCGAATTATGATTATGCAGGGAATGCTCAAGTGTGGCAACATTCAACAGCTGTTGGAGGATTTGGAACAAGCTCTCAATCGGTATTTTTTGACAATTACAGTTATGATGCAAACGGGGAGCGTGATGAATTGAGAACTCCTTTATTTGATTTCACAGCAGTAACTCATCCGATTTTGACGTTCGATAGAGCATATGCGCGATATAGCGGAACTTACAACGATTCACTTGTTGTTTTAATTTCAACCGATTGTGGACAAACATATACTTCATTGTATACTAAAAGCTCTACTGCATTGGCAACAGCTCCCGATTTCACTTCTGCTATTTTTGTTCCTACTTCCGGACAATGGGATAAAGACACCATTGATTTATTAGCTTATAGTGGACAAAACAACATTCTGTTTGCATTTCAAAATCGAGGACATTATGGACAAGCTGTTTACCTCGACAATATCAATTTGTCGGATCTTTTAACAACAGCTATTGACCAAAATTCAAACATTCATATTTCGGTTTATCCAAATCCTTCATCCGGACAATTTAATTTTAGCGGATTAGAAAAAGGAAGTCATATTGAAGTGTTTGATCTAACTGGAAAGAAAATTTACGAGACAACATCCAACTCAGATATTCAACGCATTGATATCAGTGAAAAAGCAAAAGGAGTATACTTTTACAGAATTACGAAGGACATGCAGTTGATACAGAGCGGTGAGATTAGTTTGCAGTAGATAAATTCCCGCAATCATAAAAAAGAAAAAGGTCGCAATGAAAAAATTGCGACCTTTTTTCATTCAAATATTTTAAACCTACAATCCTTTATCGTAATTCACCACTACTTTATCAGTAGTAGGTCGGCTTTGGCACGTTAAGATAAATCCTTGTTTTACTTCTGATGCAGAAAGCGCATAATTCACAGCCATTTCTACTTTCCCGTCTTCTAATAAAGCACGGCATGTGCAACATGAACCACCTTGACAAGCATAAGGAGCATCCAATCCGATACGAATAGCTGCTTCTAAAATCGTTTCATTTTCTTCCAATACAACAGGATGTTCATCACCATCAATAATGATAGTTGCAGAAGCACCGGTAGCTGTATTTCCAGAAGGTTTTATCTCATCTGCATTTACAGGAGCTGTGAAATACTCGATATGAACAGTTGTTTCATTGATTTTTAGTTCTTTCAATGCATTCACCACATTTTCCATCATTGGTCCGGGACCACAAATGAAATATTCATTGTCAGCAGCTACATCTACATAATCCTTCACCAATTCAATATTCTTCTCTTTGGTCATCATTCCTTTTAATTTTTCAGGATGACCCGTTGGAGGAGTATTTAAAACATGTACAACATTTAATCTATCAGAATTGGACACTGCCAATTGCTCGATTTGTTTTTTGAAGATGATGGAAGATTCGTCATTATTACCATAAAATAAGGTAATTCTGCTGTTCGGTTCCGACTTCAATACTGTTTTTAAAATAGAAAGCATTGGAGTGATTCCACTGCCACCACCAAAAAGGATATAATTCTTTTTATTGGCAGCGTTCATTTCAGTGAAGAAATTTCCCATCGGGAGCATCACTTCCACAACATCACCAACTTTTATAGTATCGTTAATAAATGTAGATACACGTCCATCTTTCACCTTCTTAACCGCAACACGCAATTCGTTTTCGTCAACCGGACTGCTACAGATGGAATAAGAGCGTCTCAACTCTTCCCCTTTGATATTAAATTTCAAAGTGAGGTATTGTCCTTGTTTATATTTATAATCTTGCTTTAAATTAGCAGGTACTTCAAAGGCTACAGAAACTGCATCAGCTGTTTCACGAACAACATCAACAACTTTTAATGAATTGAATCTCGACATTTTATAGAATGATTTTAGGGCGCAAATTTACAATTAATTAAGAAATGTACAAAGATTAAAAACGGGTCGTTTTGCAGAAAAAATATATAAATTGCGAGCATTATCCATTTATTGAATGATTGAGTCCAACAAAGTATTTTTCCCTAACCTCGAAGGATTGCGTTTTTTTGCATTCTTTGTGGTGTTTATCAATCATGCAACCGGCAGTTTAGGATACTTCAACTCATCTGCTAGCTATAGTTTTATCCGTTCCAATTATTTATGGAGTGGCGACTTAGGTGTAAGTTTTTTCTTTGTATTAAGTGGTTTTCTCATTACCTATCTCCTTTTAAAAGAAAAAGAACTCAGCGGGAAAATCAATATCAAAAATTTTTACCTCCGAAGAGCACTCCGCATCTGGCCACTCTACTTTTTAATTGTAGCGATGTGCTTAGTTGTTTTCCCAATGTTTGAACCCATTTTACCGAAATGGTTTCCCATTAGTGTAACTACAGACGAACTCAACAAATGGTTTTATTTAACCTTTACCGGCAACTTTGATTATCTCTACAATGGCATCACCAATGTATTAATCGGAATACTTTGGTCGGTATCGGTTGAAGAACAATTTTATTTATTCTGGCCATTGATTGTTGCATTCATTCCAAACAAATACCTCCTTAGAGCTTTTATCATTATCATTTTAGCATCAGTTGCCTTCCGCTTTTTTTACTCACAAGGAAATGCCATGCTGAACAAATACCATTCACTCTCGTCTTTATCGGATTTGGCTACCGGTGGCGTCATCGCCTATTTGGCCTTCCAAAAAACGACCATCGAATGGATTGAAAAAACACCAAAATATGCCATTGCACTCCTTTATTTATTGCTTTTAATAATGATTCCAATGCGACTCTATACTTGGAAACTCGGAGTGTATTACAGCCATGTTTCTTCTATCATGCCATTGGTTTATTCCACTCTTTTTGCATTGATAATTTTAGAACAGAACTATGCGAAACATTCCTTATTTAAAATCAAAAACTGGAAACTAATTTCATCCTTTGGCAAATTCACCTATGGAATGTACTGCTATCACATGATTGTATTTTTTGTGGTATTATTTCTTTTTTACCTAATGGGAATTAATATCCAGCAGATGAGTAAATACACGTTTATCATACTTTTACTGATTTCTTTTTTCTCAACGATTTTAGTTTCCGAATTAAGTTATCAGTATTATGAATCGATCTTTTTGAGGTTGAAAGATAAATTTAGTTTGATACGAAAGGAAGAATAGATTTCTGATGGCTTCTACTATCCATAAAAAAAGCCCCGTTCTTTATCAGAACGGGGCTTCGTTATTTAAAATTTATTTAGAAACGACTATTCGATGGACAGCTCTGCCTGTATTGGTTTCCAAGACAATCATATAAACTCCTTGAGACAGTTTTAAATCAGCAACAGGAATGGATTGTTGGTACGTTCCTGCTCCTTGCGTTTGATTAATCAATGTAGAAATTGTTTTTCCAACAATATCCGTTACGCGAATTTTTACTTGCGATTTCCCCTTCAATGTATATTGAAAAACAGCATTGTCAACAATCGGATTTGGATAGACCAGGGAATTAAAATCTTCAGTAGAATAATCTGCAATACTTAACTGAGGAACTCCGGGAAGCAATGTGTCTTGATATTCAACATTATTAATGGTAATTGTTCCCAAAACATCCGTAGCATCCACTTTTAAAACAGGAATTTGCATTCCGTTTGCCAACCATTTAAACTCGTAACGAGTAGGACGAGGAATATCGCTTCCAAAGCCAAGAATATCCAACGCCAACGTATCAACCGCGGAGATAGTCGATTTCACACGTAATGTATTAAATGTACCAAATGGCGTAATCAAAGTTCCCCAGCCATCTACCACATTCACACGATGACCATCTTGTCCGTAATATCCTATTGTAGGAATCGGCAATGCGAATTTATAATCACAAGAATCTGTATCTAAATAATCCATTGGAAAATTATAAATCACATCATCTGAAGTATACAAAAAAGGCAATGGTGCACCATTAATGGTGTATCCGGCACCAATTTGACGAAACTTTGAAGAAGATTCTTTTAAGAAATCGTAGGCCATATCCAGTGTAACTCCGGGAATTGGCAAGCTTGTTAAAATATTATTTTCATTCCCGTAGGTTGTATTAAAAGGATTGAATATCAAATTAAATGGAGTTGGAAATGTAAGAGGTGAATCGAATTTTTCGTACCGCTGAAATGTGGGTATCAATGTTGAATAATCCCATGTAAAATTAGCACCGGTTAAATTGATATCATTGGTATCAATTGAATTTGCAACACTAATCAAAACCGAATCACCGGCATTGGGCATATCGGCAGATGTAATTGTTATTTGTGCTGTTAGTGCTGTAGAAAAGACCAGTGCAATTGGGAGTAAAAATTTATTCATCATCTTATTTTTTAAAAAACATTCGAACTCAAATGTATTAAATTTCAGGCAAATAGCCTTCTTTTTTTTGTATCTTCGTATGACAAAAATCAGAAAACATGAAAACGCTTAAAACTACTACAATCCTATCACTTGCACTCACAAGTGTGATTGCATTTAATTCCTGCAAAAAGGACAAAGACGAAGAACCGACAACCACAACGACTACACCTACGCCAACAGCAGCATGTACACCAGCAACAGTTTTTACACCTACATCCGCTGCAACACCGCGCTTAATCTTTAAATTCAAGTTCGATTCCACACAAGTGCGTTTGGATAACATCGGGAATCCGGCAACGGTTCCAGCCGGACATGCCGCTCAATCTCCTATTTTTAACTTCATGAGCCAGCATTATATTGAATTGGCTGGCGACTTCGATTTAGTAGGAGCCGGAAAGGTATTGCATGTTGGAACACAAACCACCGCTGGTGGAGCAACAGCAATTGATTATTGCGCTTCTGTTTTATCTGCAGAAAACGATGTATTCTATTCAATTCCGTTAGACTCCATTACACCGGGATCTTATAAATGGTTGCGTGTATCACTTGCTTACCAAAATTATGATATTACGTATAAATCGGCTGCTGTACCGGGAGGATTTGGAACAGGAACAATTGCATCGTTTATCGGATTCAAAACGTATATCACAGGCTATCAAATCAATGGAGTAAGTTATACACCTTCCTCAGGAACAGGTGGTTCAGGAAATCACAATCAAGGATACTGGGGATTTCAAACCAATGTGCTGGGCACCAATTATTTTTCTGATGGTCAATCAGCAGGGACTACCGTGCCGAATCCATTATTTGCTACTTCACCAATCCCTGCAGGTAGTTGTTTAGTAACCGGTCAGTTTGTCGACAACCTGATGGCCAACTCTCCACTTGTTATTACAGGTTCTGAAACCAGTGATATTGTAATTACTGTTTCATTGTCTACCAATAAAAGCTTTGAATGGATTGATTCTACTGCCGATGGATACTTCGAACCGGAAGCCGGAGAAGCAGTTGTGGATATGGGCATCAGAGGAATGATTCCAATTAAAAATTAAATCCAAACTTAAAACACCTTACAAAAGCCTTCCATTAAAATCGGAAGGCTTTTTTTATGCCAAATTTTACAATAAAAACACTGCGAATACGTTATTAAAAATTGTTCTGAAATGGCGCAATAAATGTGTACTTTTGAGTATTGATTAAGAACTCTTATTATGAAAAAATTTATTTACCTAATCGCGATGATTGTCCTCCCGTTTTTTGCAACGGCACAAAATAAAAAAGTTGCTTGGCAAGATGGGAAACACGATTTAGTTCAATTTTCAGGTGTTGTTGTTGAAGGCGACAGCTTGCGACCGATTCCTTATACAAGCATCATTGTGCAAAACAGTCACCGTGGAACAGTAAGTGACTTTTTCGGATACTATTCATTTGTTGCACAAGAAGGTGACACCATTGAATTTTCTGCGATTGGTTTTAACGATGCATTCTTCATCATTCCGGATACCTTAACAAACAATAAATATTCATTGATTCAAGTTTTAACAGCTGATACCGTTAGTTTAGCATTAACAGAGGTATATCCGTGGCCAACAAAAGAGCAATTCAAAAAAGCATTTTTGGCATTGCAACTTCCAGAAGATGACATTATTCGTGCCGACAGAAACATGGCGCGTGCCGATGTGAAAGAACGTATGACAGGAATGGCAATGGATGCAAGCTTAAATCAAAAATACAACATGCAACAATATCAAAGTAAATTGTATTATGCCGGACAACTTCCTCCCAATAATTTATTAAATCCTATTGCTTGGTCGAAATTTATCAAGGCTTGGAAGAACGGAGATTTTAAGAAGAAGAATTAATTTGCGCTGACGTTTATTTTGAAATTCCCCATACGCCATATAACTAAAAACTCGGGATGGAAATGCTTGTTGCTGTTCCTTTTTGTTTCTGCGCAACTCATTTCTCAAAATACCGCAACTGTTTTTGGTAGAATAACCGATATCGATAATCAACCGGTGGAAGATGTGAGCATTTCTATTTTAGGCTCACCGCAATCGCCAACTTTCACAAATGCAAAAGGAGAGTTTTCATATTCGATTCCTGCAGATGCAGATATTACTATCGTTTTTTATCACCTGAATTTTATCCAATCACAACGAAGTGTGCGTTTAGCAACCGGTGAAAAATTAGACATTGGAAGAAGAATTAATTCAAAAGAAATCACCATGACGGTTGTGGAAGTGAATGACGGTAGCCGCTTTAAAGATCTAACCCGCCTCGACCCGATTAACATTACGCATATTCCAACAGCCAGTCAGGATTTCAATGCCATTCTTTTTACATTACCGGGCGTCTCCAACCGAAATGAGTTGAGTTCCTCCTACTCTGTTCGTGGAGGAAATTTTGATGAAAACCTCGTATATGTAAATGGCATAGAAGTATATCGTCCGTTTTTGACGCGCTCCGGGCAACAAGAAGGTTTGAGTTTTATCAATCCGGATTTGGTTTCCTCCGTTTTGTTTTCTGCCGGTGGATTTGAAGCCAAGTATGGTGATAAAATGTCGAGCGTGCTGGATGTGCAATACCGCAAACCTAGAAAATTTGCAGGAACCGTTTCTGGAAGTTTATTGGGCAGTAATTTACATTTAGAAGGCTCCTCAAAAAATTATAGGTTCACCTGGTTGTTTGGTGCTCGATACAAAACAAACAAATACCTGCTTGGGAAAAATGATGCACAAGGCGATTATAAACCATTTTTTGCCGATGTTCAAATGTATACCACCTACGACATCACTCCGAATTGGGAATTGGATTTTTTAGGAAATTATGCGAGTAATAAATATCAATTTGTTCCGGAAAATAGAGAAACGGATTTTGGAACACTTGATAAAGCGTTGCGATTGAAAATTTATTTTGACGGACAAGAAATCGACCAATTCAACACGATGATGGGCGCTTTGTCGGCCATCTACAATGATGATGCAGAAAAATTAAATTTAAAATTTATTGGTTCCGCATTCAGAAGCAAGGAGGAAGAAGCATTTGACATTCAAGGACAATATTTTATCGGAGAATTGGAAACCGATTTCGGAAAACCAAATTTCGGAGACATTGTTACAGAAAGAGGAATCGGAACGTATATTGATCATGCTCGTACAAACCTTGATGCTTACGTTTTCAGTGGAGAGCATAAAGGAACGTATACCGAAGGCAAAAAACAATTGCTCTGGGGTGTAAAATATTCCAACGAACAAATCACAGATAAATTAAGTGAATGGAAGTTTGTAGATAGTGCAGGATTCTCATTACCAAACACTCCGGGGCCAATTATCAATCCGGGCGATATTACCCTGCAAGATGTTGTAAAAACAAAAATCAAAATCTCCTCCAATCGTATTTCAGGATAC
Organism: Bacteroidota bacterium; assembly: GCA_016722565.1. NCBI lineage: Bacteria > Pseudomonadati > Bacteroidota > Bacteroidota bacterium. Next base: position 1,216,895 of record JADKIU010000001.1, on the reverse strand, counting down.
TTGCAAGGTTCGTTGATGAAAGATACAAAGGATACATCTACCATTTCCGCAACATTGGGTATTCGTGCCAACTATTGGGACTTCAACAATCAAATCTTAGTTGGGCCACGCGGTACATTTGGTGTTAAACCCAATTGGAAGAGGGATTTCTTATTTAAATTTTCTTCCGGCTATTATTACCAGCCGGCTTTTTACAGAGAACTCAGAGGACGTGATGGTGTTGTCAATCAAAACATCAAGGCACAAACCTCTATCCATTTTGTTTTAACGAGCGACTATAATTTTAAAGCATGGAAACGTCCGTTTAAATTTATAGCGGAAGCGTATTACAAATACCTCGACAATTTAATTCCTTACGAAATTGATAACGTACGCATTCGTTATTCAGCAAACAATAATGCACGTGGCTATGCAACCGGTATCGATTTAAAAGTAAATGGTGAATTTGTAAAAGGTTTGGAATCGTGGGCATCTTTATCCATCATGGAAACACGAGAAGATTTAAAAGACGATTTTTATTTCGACTATTACAACAGTGATGGCGAAAAGATTGTTCCGGGCTATACAGCCAACAGCGTTGCAACCGACAGTGTTCGAAACGAACCCGGCTACATTTATCGCCCAACCGATCAACGGGTAAGTTTTGGATTATTCTTTCAAGACAATATGCCCAACCTTCCGGATTTAAAGATGCACTTAAATTTATTGTTTGGCTCCGGTGTTCCTTTCGGTGCTCCTGGAACGGAACGCTACCAGCAAGTATTGCGCATGCCTTCTTACCGAAGAGTTGACATCGGATTTTCATATCAGGCTTTAAAAGAAAACAGAAAACCCAAACCCAAAAGTCCGTTACGCTTTGTAAAATCGTTATGGATCAGTTTAGAAGTGTTTAACTTATTAGGCACAAACAATACCGTTTCTTATATCTGGGTGGAAGATGTAACCGCACGCCAATATGCTGTTCCAAATTATTTAACACAACGTCAGTTAAACTTACGGACGATTATTAAGTTTTAGTTCATCGAAATTCATCATGGCAAAACAGAAAAAATCCATCCCTTTCAGTTTCGCAATCGAAAATTTATTTTCAAGGGAACCAATTGTGAAGCAAATGTTTGGCTGCCACTCCATTTATATTGACGGAAAAATTGTGCTCGCATTAAGAGACAAAGATGATGTGGACAGTGGCGTATGGATTGGCACATCAAAAGAGCATCATGAAAGTTTAAAAAAAGAATTTCCAAGTATGCGGTCGATACAAATCTTCGGTCCCGGCACCAGTGGCTGGCAAGTCATAAACAAAGATGCCGATGATTTTGAATCCAGTGTAAATCGCTTGTGTGAACTGATTCTGAAGGACGATCCAAGAATTGGAAAAATCCCCAAGCCTAAAAAGAAAAAAAGTAAGTAATTCTGATTTTCTATTCGTAAATTTGAATACAAATGAATTATTCGAAGGAAGCCATAGAAAAAGCAACTGCATGGGTAGAAGGAAGCTCAGCAGCTAAGCTATGGTTGGAAGAACATAATTTTCCCGAATTGATACAACTCAAGGATGCTGCGAGCAGACATGCAAAAGCATTTGAGTACTTACTGGTTCACAAACACATCGTGCTTGCTACATTTGTGAATGCTATTTGGGATGATAAAAAAGCTTTTCAATTGCTAATGGATAGCAAACAATACCATTGGGCAGCCATGGCCAATTATATTAATGGCGATGACAATGCAGCTGCTTTTTTGAAAAAAAATAATTTAGCACATTATGCGCAACTTGCCCATGTGATACAAGCTAAAATTCGAAGAGAAGGAGATGAAGGAACCAACATATTTAAAAGTGGACCCTATAAAGGATAACAAGTATCACGTATTTAGTATCAAGAAAAAATGAGAGTTATAGCCAACATACCACATCCCAAAATCACCATCAACATCTTTTCGATGAATGATAAATATCAAATTCAGTTTTTAGCTGGGAATATGGAACAAACATTCAAGATTGGACACAGCGAAGTAAATGGTGTGGAAGGGATTCAAAAATTAGTAGATGATGCTTTTTTACAAAAAGTAGTGGAACGATTCAATGAAATGTATTTATCATTAAAAGACACGAAAGAACGAAATGCTTAAAAAATCAATTATACTTCTTGTCATAATTATAAGTTGCTTCGCATTTAATCCTGCTCCAACCTATCAAATTGCATTATTAAAATATAGTGGTGGTGGCGACTGGTATGCAAACTTAGAAACATCCCTTCCAAATCTGATTGAATTTTGCAATACCAACTTAAAAACAACCATCAACCCGGAACAGGCGACCATTGAAGTTGGCAGTCCGGATATCTACAACTACCCTTTTGTTCACATGACCGGGCATGGGAACGTGGTTTTTAATTCACAAGAAACGGAGAACTTGCGCAACTATTTAATTGGCGGAGGATTTTTACACCTCTCTGATAATTACGGAATGGATAAATTTATTCGTCCGCAAATGAAACGTGTTTTCCCTGAATTGGATTTTGTAGAACTACCATTTTCGCATCCCATCTATCATCAAAAATTCGATTTCCCGAATGGCTTACCTAAAATTCATGAACATGAAGACAAAGCACCACAGGGATTTGGTTTAATTTACAAAGGGCGTTTGGTTTGTTTCTATGATTTCGAATGCGATTTAGGAGATGGCTGGGAAAGTTATGAAGTTCACAAAGACTCACCGGAAACACGCCAAAAAGCCTTAAAAATGGGTGCTAATATTATTCAGTACGTATTGATGGGTGGTGAAAATAGCGTAAAGAAATAACTATCAAATTGTCTCCAACTCTTTATTAATAATTCCACTAATCTCTTCCCCTTTATTGATTATCATAAAATGTGTTCCACCTTGGATGGTGTAATCACATCCAACAACATTACGATGTGGAAGAACACGATCAGCATCCCCATGGATATGAATTAATTTTTCGGGGCGAACTTTATTCTCCCATTTTACGATACAGTGAACTGCTCCGTTAAAATAGTTTTCAGGTGCTTCGTCTAACATCCGTCTAAAACTAGTCTTCTGCTCTTCTGTAATTACACCAAACTGCTTTTTGGCAACCATCACGGCATTCTTATAGAAACCGTCTCTAAACAAACGGTACAAGGGTAATTTTCTCCAAAAGGTAATTTTCAAGGGCAATTCGCCATCAAATTTACTGCTGGAAATAATAAATGTTTTTACAGGATTTAATTTTTTTGAAATCTCCACACAACACATACCGCCAAAGGAAACACCTATCAACACATACGGCTGAGTGGTGTCAATCTGTTTAGCAAGTCGCAACGCATAATCCGGCAAAGTTTCATTCTTATAGGGTGTTTCCCATTTAATGTGGTGAATTTGACAATTATTTAGTTTGAGATTTCTAAACAAACGCTCATTCACACCCATCCCTGGAATACAATAGACGTTAAGCATTATTTTAAAAACTTATTTTTATAATCCTCTCTACTTCTATTGATTACCTCATACGCCTCATCTCTTCCGTAAATATGCGTAATCTCACAGGTAGGTTTTTCGGCACCCGGAATATTTTTATAGGTTAAAAAATAATGCTTCAACCGATCTATCACTGCAACAGAACAATCTGTAATATCCTTCCAATGTTCAAACACTTCATCCGATTTCATCACTGCAATAATTTTATCGTCTGCTTCTCCTTTGTCGATTAAACGAAAGCCACCAATCGGAACAGCTTGTAAAATGATATCGCCATGTGTGATTGTTTTTTCACTCAACACACAAATATCCAAGGGGTCGCCATCTCCTTTCGAAACAACCTTTCCGGATTTCAATGCGGCATATTCTGCCACCTTTACATCACAATAGGTTTGTGGAATAAATCCGTATAACGTTGGAACCACATTCGAAAATTTTTGAGGGCGATCAATTTTTAAATATCCAGATTCTTTATCGATTTCATATTTTACTGTATCTGTCGGAACAATTTCGATAAAAGCGGTAATAATGTCTGGTGCATTTTCTCCGATAGAAATGCCATGCCATGGATGCGATTTAAATTTGTTCATTTTTTCTTACGAGTAAAAAAGTAAATACCAACCATTACCAACAATGAAATTAACAACAACACTATTTTTCCTGTACCCGATGGTTGTGTATTGTGTCGAGCTGTATCAGTTGCAGAGTTATTCAATACAGTGAGTTCGGCAAAAGACTGAATTCCCAATGTTGTTTTCAAAAATGTAATTTCTTCTTCAAATGTTCTTTTCAAATCCATCAGATAAATATCTTGTTCCCCACTGTTGAATTTTTTTCGACTGTGTTCACAAATGGAAATGTTGAGATAATCAAATTTGGTATACCGCGCATAAACAAGCCATTCTTCATCAGCCGTAAAACTCATCAAACATTCTGAAGAACAATCAAAATTTATTTTTACTTGCTTGGCAACCGTTCCTTTGTAAAGCTCAATAATTGAAAAATAGGCAATTGCTCTTTCTTTTTGACTATTACAAGTGCTCACAGAGTCAACACGGCCATAAAAAACAACATCGTAAGCAGCAGCCAATTCTTTTGTAATTGGTGAAATGGGACTACATTCACAGGCGAATCCCTGCAAAGCAAAAAGTAAAAAAACAATGGACAGAATCTTTCTCATTAATACACAATCATTTTTTTAGTAATCGCAAATTCATCCGATGAAATGGAATAATAATAAATTCCGGGTTTTAAATTATAAGCGGTTGCATTAAAGATATAATCATAATCCCCATCATTAAATTCTTCATTTTTATAAAGCGTAGCAACCTTTTTTCCTAAAACATCAAACACCTCTAAATTTACTCTTCCTGCTTTTTTTAAACTGAACTTAATCCAAGTCGTTTTATTAAATGGGTTCGGATAATTCTGTTGCAGCTCTACTGGTGAAAAAGCATTCAATCCTGAATCATCGATACTCATCGTTGCTCCATCAATCAAGGCTGTCCATACGCTTAACGTAGAAGCACTGTAGGCCATCCAAATGGGGCGTACCATATTGTTGTATGCCGAAACACCTGTATAGTCACCAAAGAAAATAGTAGGGCTTGGAATAAAACTGGTTTGATTGATTTTATAATTATTGAATGTATTCCCGCCATCCGTTGACTTTGCCATGTATACATCTGTTTGTTGACTGCTCGGAGAGAAATTTCTGCGATCATAAAACACACAATACAAATTACCGGTAACAACATCTAAATCCATCCAGGTTAAAAATTGTTGACGCCCAGGAATATCATCATTCACTCTTACCGGAGCACTCCACGTTGTACCGCCATCGGTTGATTTCACCAACCATACATCGGTATCATTTGTTCCGTTACGTTGATCTGTCCAATTAACATAGATAGTTCCATGATTCGGACCACCACTCAAATCACAAATAGTTTGAGGCAAGCCATTACAACGTTGTAAGCCTGCAATGTTATAATCCCAACCACCCGGCATGGATGTAACTGTTGTTTCGTGCGGCAACCAGGTTAAGCCTCCGTCTAGACTTTTATTAAACACCAATCCATTCGGACCGGTCCACACCACATAAATTTCTCCAGAAGGACCAACTGCCGGGACAGCACCTTCCATGGTATTATCGCTATCCACACAATCTCCGGCATCGCTGCTGATACGTATTGGTGAACTCCATGTCAATCCTGCATCTGAAGATTTGGCAAACAAAATAACACTGCTATCACTTGGAGAAGAACTCCCATAATTATCGAATTGTGTCCACGTGACATAAATCTCGTTGTTAAACGGATTGACTACGATCCCTTCTTTATCTTGCACTTTCACACCATTTTTTCCTACCGCTGTACCACTTGTCCACCAAGTTGCGCCACCATCGGTTGATTTGGTAAAAACAATACGATCCACCCAACTTCCACCGGATGGAGGATTTGATAAATGTGAATAATAAAAATTACCTGTGGTATCTGTAAAAATTATTGGATCACCCCAAACACCATTTGTTGGATCCGATAAATTCCCAATTGACCAAGTTGCACCGCCATCAGAGGAATGATAAACATTGTCCAAGTTAGCACCGGCAACTACCTGATTCGAATTTTTAGGATTGATACGAATCGAAACCTCTTCCGGATCGTTCACATTACTAATCATCACATTGGTGTATTGTGCTGAGAGCGTTGTTGCGAAAAACAACAAAGCGAGAAGAAAGATGTTTTTTTTCATCACCTATTTTTTAACGCTGATACCATTTGAATTTGCAATGCACTCATTACAATACGTTTTCCCATCACAACCTATTACACCAGGACAATCCATAGTACACATATCATCTTTGTGCTTTTGGTATAATACATCGTCATAGCATGAGCCTTTATCTTTTTTACAAGAAAAAATCGAAAATGACAAAAACATCATGAAGAAAATAATTGAAAATTTATTGCTTTTCATTGTCAAATATTTTAATCTATTACAAACTTATACTGAACTGTTTCAAAAATTGAACACTCTTTTCAATTTCTGTGTACATGATTTTATCTTCATCAACAAAAGGAACATGTTTTCTATAATCAGCAACAACTTTTTGCAATACAACAGAGGATTTAAGTGGCTTTCTGAATTCCAATGCCTGCGTACCGTTGAACAATTCAATCGCCAAAATTCGATTCAGATTTTCAACTACCTTATAACATTTTGTAGCTGCATTCGAACCCATCGATACATGATCTTCTTGTCCGTTTGAACTTACAATCGAATCAACCGATGCCGGAGAGCACAATTGTTTATTCTGACTAACAATACTTGCTGCTGTGTATTGCGGAATCATAAATCCGGAATTTAATCCCGGTTTTGCAACCAAGAACGATGGCAAGCCGCGTAAACCTGCAATCAACTGATAGGTTCTTCTTTCGGAAATACTTCCAAGTTCAGCTAACGCAATCGCTAAAAAATCCAAGGCCAATGCCAACGGCTGTCCATGGAAATTTCCGCCTGAAATAATTTCATCCTCCTCCGGAAAAACAGTTGGATTGTCGGTCACAGAATTTATTTCTGTCAAGAAAACATTTTCCACATATTCAATCGCATCTTTGGAAGCGCCATGCACTTGAGGAATACAACGAAAAGAGTAAGGATCTTGTACGTGTTCTTTTTTCTGTTTGATAATTTCACTTCCTTCCAACAACTTGCGCATGTTCTCCGCAGTTTTTAATTGTCCTTTATGCGGACGAATGGTATGAATGTGTAATTTGAATGGATCCATTCGTCCATCAAATCCTTCTAAGGAAATCGCACCAATGACATCCGCTGCGCTATTTAATTTTCTAGTTTGCAACAAACACCATACACCATAGGCGCTCATAAATTGAGTTCCGTTCAACAATGCTAACCCTTCTTTCGATTTTAAAGCAATCGGTTTTAAATTTAATTGTTTCAACACATCTGCTGCGGTTTGCTTTTTCCCTTTGTAAGAAACTTCACCCAATCCCAATAAAGGCAAACACATATGTGCCAATGGCGCCAAATCTCCGGAAGCACCTAAGGATCCTTGCTGATAAATAACCGGTAATACATCGTTATTAAAAAAGTCGACCAGGCGCTCAACCGTTTGCAACTGCACTCCGGATTTACCATACGACAAAGCTTGAATTTTCAACAGCAACATCAGCTTTACAATATCCGATGGCACTTCATCCCCTGTTCCGCAAGCATGCGACATTACTAAATTCTGTTGTAGTTTTTCTAAATCAGCATCCGGTATGGTGACATTGCACAAAGAGCCAAAACCGGTGTTGATACCATAAATCGGTTCTTTTTGTGAAGCCATTTTTTTATCGAGGTAATCGCGACAAGCGGTAATGTTCTTTTTTGCTTCTTCAGAAAGAGCAAGCTTTTTGTTTCCTGAAATGATTTCAGAAATTGTTTGTAAGGATAATTGGGCTGTTGTTATTGTGTGCATATTTTTACCACTAAGGCACCAAGTTCACTCAGCTTCACTAAGACTTGTTAATCCTTAGCGCCTTCATAGTGAACTTAGTGGTGAATTTTATTTTAATTTTTCTATAATTTTTTCAATGCTTATTTCTTCTCTTTCACCACTAACTATATTCTTCAAGGTCAAAACACCCTCTTTCGTTGAAACAACAAAAGGAATATTTTTTGATTCACCATAGGTGAACTGTTTTTTCGCATCTGCTTTTACATTTGGATAAATTTCAGAATTGATGCCTGCCTTACGAACCTTTGCTAATAAAGGAAGCATATCACTCTGGTCTTTTTCATTAAAAGCAACAAACAATAATTTTGTAGATGCAGAAACCGTATCCGGATATAAATTCAATTCGTTTAGCACATCATAAATCCGATCTGCCCCAAACGAAATTCCAACACCACTCATATTTGGCAATCCGAATATTCCGGTTAAATCATCGTAACGACCGCCACCACAGATGCTGCTGGTGAATTGCGAGCGAGGGTCATTAACTTGAACCTCAAATATTGCTCCTGTATAATAATTTAATCCTCGGGCTAAAGTTAAATCTAACTCAACACTAGAATATTGAGGATTTCCTAATTCTTTATTCAAGAGCTTTAAACGATCAGTAATTGCTAAAACTTCTTCAACACCAATTAATCCTTGAGGAATATCCTTAAATTTTGTTTTTAAATACGGAACTTTATTATTGTCATCTAGTGGTCGAAATTCATCTACAAATAGTTTTAATTTTGAAATTGACTCTTCAGAAAATCCTTTTTCTCTTAATTCATCATAAATTTTTTCACCTATCTTATCATATTTATCCAAGGCAACCGTTATATCTACAATTCTATTTTCTTCACCAATTGCAATTCCAAGCCCTTGGAGTATTTTTCTATTATTTATTTTAATTACAACTTTAACTTTTAATCTCGTAAACACATCATCAATCATCTGCACCAATTCCACTTCATTAATCAAGGAATTGCTACCAATAACATCCGCATCACATTGGTAAAATTCTCTGTAACGACCTTTTTGTGGCTTGTCTGCTCTCCAAACAGGTTGAATTTGATAGCGCTTGAACGGAAAAGTAATTTCATTTTGGTGTTGAACAACGTAACGTGCAAAGGGTACTGTTAAATCGTATTTAAGTGCCTTTTCTGAAATGTACTTTGTCAATTCACTTGATTTTAAATCATTAATTTTTTGTTGAAAATTTAATAATTTTTCCTTTTTTTCTAATATCTCTTGGAAATACAACAAAGTTTTTTCTTTAACAGAATCCATCTTACGTTGAAACTCCTGAAGCTTTTCTTTTATTTTATTTGATTCATCATTCTCAACTCCTTTTTTTAATCGCTCTTGAATTTCGTTCAAATATGCTTGATTTTCAGGGTAGAATTCCTTATTCAAATAATTACTAAAATCAACAGACTCTTCTAGTTTTAATTCGAAGATGTTTTCATTTTCATCATTCAATTTTAATTCCTTCCTCTTGAAAGAATCGAAATACTCTCCAGAATCTAAAATTTTAAAAATCAACTTATCCCCTTCTTCACCGTATTTACCCATAAGGGTAGAAAGGTTTTCCATTGCAGGTGTTTCAATTGGCAAATAGCCATAACGCTGAAACACTTTTTTAATGGTATCAAAAATATAATTTCGTCTCACCATTTCTTGTGGTGAAAAATCGCGGGTGCCTTTGGGTATGGATGGTTTTTGTGCCATTTTATAAAATCCTAATTCTAAAATTTCTTAATCCTTAATTTAAACCACGAATATCGTGATTTTTCCCCTAATAATCACCCTACCATTCATCCTAAAATATCTACCATTGATAACTGATTTTAAAGCCTTTAGCTTATCTATGATGGCTGTTTCATTATAATTTATAGTTTTGTAAACTCTAAACTAAAAAATTAACCTTTTATGAATTGCAATGCATTCATAAATGCTTTTAAAAACTATTCTACTTATGACTAAAAAAATCACGTTACTGCTTTTAACTTTTCAACTTTTAACGGCTAACTTCATAAAGGCGGATGAAGGAATGTGGCTGCCAATGCTTTTAAAAGACAATTATGAGCAAATGGTAAAAGCCGGCTTAAAACTTACTCCGGAACAATTGTACGACATCAACAATGCGAGTTTAAAAGATGCGATTGTTTGGTTCAACGGAGGTTGTACATCTGAAATTATATCTGAAAAAGGATTATTGCTTACTAACCACCACTGCGGTTACGAAGCCATTGCAAATCATAGTACTGCTGCTGACAACATTCTTGACAATGGATTTTGGGCAAAAAATTATGCAGAAGAAAAAGTAAACAAGAACTTATTTGCTTCAATCCTTGTTCGGATGGAAGACGTGTCCGACAAAGTAAACAAGGCACTTGCAGGTGATGCTAGTGAGGCAAAAAAACAAGAGGTATTTAAAAATTTAGTGGCGGATGCAACAAAAGACACACATTACGAAGGTCTTGTGCGTTCGTTCTTCAGAGACAATGCCTATTATTTATTTGTGTTTGAAAAATTCACAGATGTTCGTTTAGTGGCGGCTCCTCCTCAATCCATTGGGAAATTTGGTGGCGAAACCGACAATTGGATGTGGCCACGCCATACCGGAGATTTTTCTATGTTCCGCATCTATGCAGACAAAGACAACAAACCTGCAAAATATGCAGCAGACAATGTACCTTACAGACCGAAAAAATTCTTAAGCATTTCTATTAAAGGTGTTGAAGAAGGCGATTTCACAATGGTTTATGGATTCCCAGGAAAAACTAACCGCTATGAAACTTCTTATGGTATTGAATTGGCAACCGACAAAATCAATCCTGCTATTGTTGCTTTGCGCGACATTCGCTTAACAGCCTGGAAAGAACAAATGGATAAAAGTGATAGCACTCGTTTGTTAATGTCGGCTCAATATGCACGTATTTCGAATTATTGGAAATATTTCATCGGACAAACAGAACAGTTGAAACGATTGAAAGTATACGAAGAGAAAAAAGAAACCGAAAAGCAATTCAATACTTGGGCAAAAGGAAAAGCGGAATACGAAAGCATCTTCCCTAATTATGAAAAAGCGTATGCGGATTACAACAACTATGCACTGCACTCAACATACATGAGAGAAGGCATTTCCGGCTGCGGAATTTTGGCTGCCGCCCTCAACTACTCTGCCTTAGAAAAAGCATTGACAACGGATTCAAAAAATGCGGATAATGTAAAAAAAGCTACAGACCGCATCCTTGCATTCAATGCAAACTTTTACAAATCGTTTAACAGAGAATCAGAGCAAAAGATTTTGGCGAAAATTATTCAGATGTATTATGAAAATATTCCGGCAAATCAACAACCAGCCTACATGGCCGAAGTATTAAAAAAATACAAAGGAAAAACGAATACCGAAACATTTGAAAAATTTGCCAAAGCTGTTTTCGCGAAAAGTATCATGACCACATCCGCATCGGCATCTAAATTCCTAGAAAAACCGGATGCTAAAAAATTACAAAAAGATCCTGCGTATGCTTTTGTGATGGCTTGTTACAATAACTATAATACTAACATTGATGCACACATCGAAACGTTTAACGCGATCAATACAACCGAAGGAAGTAAGTATATCAAAGGATTGATGGCAATGCAACCGAGCAAGAAATTTTATCCGGATGCTAACGGAACATTGCGTTTAACCTATGGTAGTGCAAAATCATATTCACCAAAAGATGCTGCACACTTTAATTTCTATACAACATTAAACGGAATCATGGAAAAAGACAATCCAAACGATTTCAGCTTTAATGTTCCATCCAAATTAAAAGAGCTTTATAAAAGCAAGGACTATGGAAGATATGCTGATAAAAATGGTGATATCCGTGTTGCCTTTATCAGCAACAACGACATCACCGGAGGTAATTCTGGCAGTCCGGTTTTAAATGCAAATGGTGAATTAGTTGGACTTGCTTTTGATGGTAATTGGGAAGCGATGAGCGGAGATATTTATTTCGACAGTAAATACAAACGTACTATCAGCAATGACATTCGTTATGTTTTATTCTTGATTGAAAAATATGGCGGAGCAACCAATTTGATTAACGAAATGAAGATTGTAAATTAGTTTTCTAAGCTTTGCTCGAAATGACAATTAGAATGTCATTTCGAGCAAAGCCGAAAAAGCTATTTTATCTTATCCAATATCTTCTTTATATTCCCTTTTATTTCTTTACTGATAATCTTCTTCGCTTCTACAGGTGAATCAATAGATGTTTTTAATATTTCTATTTCATCGTAATAGTTAAACTTCCTATCCTTATTGGTATCAAAACGTACTTTCATCAGAATACTTTTTGTTTGCATATCAATAAACCAGTCGACTAGCTGTGTCTGATCCGGAGTAATTTTAAACATATTCTTACCCGACAAATCTGTTAAATAAACGGTTTCCGCATCATCGGTATTAATGTATCCATCCAGATTGGTATCATCTTCGCGAATACCTAATAGGATAAAATAATATTTATCACCTGTATATTCTTTGTCATAATAAGGGAAATAAAATTGCGAAATGATAGCCGGCTTCTGCAACAAAAGATGAGTTTCATCATTTTGTTTGTTATAAAAGATAATGTTATTGCAATTTCCAAAATCCAAGGAATAGAAATTATATTTATAACTGCGGTAACTGCTGGCATAACTTTCAGCATATTCCCCACTCGACTTCGAACGCAACCCTTTGTCTTCCATACTTTCAATCGTCTTCATGCCAATGGGAATCAGCAAATAATCTGTGCTATCCAAATCCATATAATCACCATACACCAAAATCTGCTGATTTTTAGCATCATTTACAGCTGTTGAGTCGCTAGCAACCAATCGAATTCCTGATTTATTATCGGTGCGGTTATTTTGAAAAAGCACCATTACTAATAATATTAAAACTGCTCCGGCAATTCCACCGATAAGTATTCCGAGTAATAATCTTTTTGATTTCATATTATAATTTTATCCATTGTTTTTTAAAACTTCCTTTATTCGTATCAAATTGTACAATATAGCTTCCTGCCTTTAAATTAAGAGGAATATGATATTCATCAACTGTTTCATTTATGTTTTTAGAAAACACTAATTCTCCTGACACAGAAAAAATTTGAATACTTCCTAAAATTGTTTTTTCATAAAAAATCACATTCAAATTTTGCGAGGGATTCGGCTGAATGGACACGATTGCGTTTTTCTTTTCTTCCAAAGAAGTTGTAGTCATTGGTGGTAAATATCTGCAAAAATGATAGGAGTTTATTAACGAGAGCGAGGCACCACTGCTATCGATCCGATAACCTTCAAAATCAATACAAATGCTATCCAAACTAGTGCTTTCATCAGAAACAATCACTCTTCCGAATTGTCCAAAAGTGTTGTTAGGGTTCATAAAATATCCGCCTTCGCTGTAAATTCCACCTTTGAATGAACCATTTTGATTTAAAGCGGCTGCTTGAAAAATAGGATAATTGTAAGCGGGACACGTATTCGTAGAAAAGTTTGCATGTGTTCCATTATCAATGGCCAACATGTGTGCATCACCCGATAAAATAAATAAATTTTGAATGTTGTTACAATACAAAAAATCATTAATGGATGTTCGCTCAAGAGAAAAAGCAGCCCAATTATCTGTCCCTACACCACTCCAAGAATAGGTGCTCATCCAGGCAATCATTAAATTGTGGTCTCTGGCATACAAACATTCACTTTCAAACCAGGCACGTTGTGATGCTTTCATGATATGTCCGGGATATCTTTCCGATCTTAAATCAGTTAAAATAAAATGAATCCTGCCAACGGTAAAAGATTGAGCAATGGGGCTGGTGGTATCTGAACCAAAAGCTAATGGATAATGAGGAACATATTCATGGTATACCTTTCTTGCATTAACTTTCCCAGCATACGAACTATCTGAATCATTTCCACAATAGTCGTGATCATCCCAAACATATGCGATAGGGGTTTGTTTTAAAAATTTTGCCAAGCGTGGTTTAGAAAGAACGCTGTTCTCATAGGGCAAACGATGTATATTAATATTTATTCCGCTGTTCGGATTTTGATAATGAAGATCGCCCATATTTAAATAGAAATTCGGAGCCAAATTTCTCATGGCATCAAACACACGGTGATTTGAATTGATTCCACATGACCCAATAACAAACGAATAGGAAAATGGCCCATTCGCAAACGTAGTAAAACTGCCGATATCTTCTGCACTAGTATCAATAATACCATCCGACTGAATTGCATAAAAATATTTTGTTTGAGGATTCAAACCATTTATTTCTAATGACACCATATAATTGGTGGATGCACCTACAGAATAAAGTATAGAATAATCAGGAAATGAAAACAAACTATCTTGAGAAACCACCAATTGCACAGCAGAAGAGCTATCCGTCATCTTAGCATTTACCTTTACTGATTTAAATGTAAGTGCTCCCGACCACAAATATTTCACTTCGTTTTGTGAATATGCAGATGAAAAGAAAATGGCAAAAAAAAGGAATAAAAAACTGCGCATCTATCAATAAAAATGAGGAATTCAAATGGTTTGAATTCCTCATTAAAGTTAAAACAATTTTATGAGATAAACTAAACCGTTAATTTCTTATAACGTACACGTTTCGGTTCAACATTTCCTAAACGTTTTTTCTTATTCTCTTCATATTCAGAATAACCACCTTCAAAATAATAAACGGTTGAATCGCCTTCAAAGGCAAGAATATGTGTACAAACTCTATCCAAGAACCAACGATCGTGGGAAATAATTACAGCACAACCTGCATAACTGTCCAAACCTTCTTCCAACGCTCGAAGTGTGTTCACATCCAAATCGTTGGTAGGCTCATCCAGTAACAATACATTGGCCTCTTTTTTCAAGGTCATTGCTAAATGCAAGCTATTACGTTCACCACCGGAAAGAATACCACATTTTTTTCCTTGATCAGAACCATTAAAATTAAACTTGGAAACGTATGCTCTAGAATTCAATGTTTGTCCACCAATCACAATATTATCTGCTCCACCGGTTAATACTTCATAGATTGTTTTCTCAGGATCAATTTCAGCATGCGACTGATCCACATAGGCAATTTTTACGGTTGAACCCACTTTAAACTCTCCATGATCCGGAGTTTCTTCACCCATAATCATACGGAACAAAGTTGTTTTACCTGCACCATTCGGGCCAATAATACCAACGATTCCGGCAGGAGGCAATTTAAAATTTAAATGCTCGTATAATAATTTATCACCAAATGCTTTAGATACTTCAATGGCTTCAATCACTTCATTTCCTAAACGCGGACCATTCGGAATAAACAATTCCAATTTTTCTTCGGTCGCTTTTGCATCCACACCCAACATTTTTTCATAGTTCTGTAAACGTGCTTTTGATTTTGTCTGACGACCTTTTGCACCTTGACGTACCCAATCCAACTCGCGCAATAATGTTTTCTGGCGCTTGCTTTCTGTTTTTTCTTCTTGTGCTAAACGCTTTTGTTTTTGATCCAACCACTCCGAATAATTTCCTTTCCAAGGAATACCTTCACCTCTATCCAATTCCAAAATCCATCCCGCTACATTGTCTAAGAAATAACGATCGTGGGTTACTGCAATTACAGTTCCTTTATAGTTTTGTAAATGTTGCTCCAACCAATCAACCGATTCTGCATCCAAGTGATTGGTAGGCTCATCTAATAATAATATTTCAGGTTCTTGAATCAACAAACGACATAATGCAACACGTCTGCGTTCCCCTCCTGATAAATTTTTAACGGGTGCATCACTTTCCGGACAGCGCAATGCTTCCATCGCTTGCTCCAAACGATTATCCAAGTTCCACAAATCAAACTGATCAATCAAATCTTGCAATTTAGCCTGACGATTAATCAACTTATCCATGTCTTCTGCCGACATTTCTTCTGCAAACTTATTGTTTACTTCCTCGTATTCTTTTAAAATATTTACATGTTCTGCAGCACCTTCGCGAACAATTTCTATAACTGTTTTTGTTTCATCCAATTGCGGCTCTTGCTCCAACATCCCGATTTTATATCCGGGAGAGAAATGAATTTCACCTTGGTAGTTTTTTTCAACTCCGGCAATAATTTTAAGCAACGTGGACTTACCCGAACCGTTTAATCCGAGAATACCAATCTTTGCTCCGTAGTAAAAAGATAAATAAATATCTTTTAAAATAGTTTTACCTGCAGGTAACGTGCGACTCACGTTCACCATCGAAAAAATAATTTGTCTGCCTTCTGACATCTTTTTAAATTGAAAAATTAATAATTGATTCCGAGTGCTATCGGATCGTAAAATTTATGGGAGTGTAAATATCGGAATTTTTGATGAAATAAACGGGTTATTTTGCAGCTAAATACAAGGGATACTTTTCGTTGTATTTTCGCAGATAGATGAAGATAGAATCGGCTTTTTTACGTTTTTTCAGCTTAATAAATTCGGCATACAATTCGGCATCATTTTTCAATAATAGCTCCATGTTTTTGACATTAAAATCAACAATTTTATTTGTTTGTGAATCAAAAATAAACTGTCGCAACTCCTGAAACGTAGGCTGAATCGCATACATATCGTTAATCGGATCCGAACGCATGGGTGATGAAACAATCATTGCAGAAAACAAACTCAATGTTCCGATCACATTCAGACGATTAAATTCATTATTAAAATTTACATAAATGGCTCTGTTTTGTGAATACCCCCAAACAGCGCTTCGTTGCAATTTCTGCTCAACGCCTGCACTGTCTTTATACACCACCACATTCTGCTCCAGCACTTGTGTAAAAAAATCAAGTTGATCTTTGGGTAAAACAGAAACAATAGCAGATTTAAGTATAGGGGTGTTGTTTTTAAAATGCTGCAACGTCAGAAAGATTCCTTCTTTAAATTCATAATCGCGCGAACAAGCAACCGTGTTTGTTTGGGCATTACACAGCAATGGAAACAATAACAGAATGAACCAACCAACTTGACGCATAGGAATTAGTTTTTTTCCCTTAAGAATCGTAAATTTCGTAATTATTCAGCTATAAAATGAAAAAAACATACTCCTTCTTTTTCGCTTTATTGATTTTTTCAATCAATGCATTTGCTCAAGGCAAAATGAATCTTGCACTGGCATTAAAAAACAATCCCGCTTCCACTGAAATTATTGACATTTTTATAAAAGGAGACATTTTAACCATTCAGCAACTTTGTGCCAACGTTAACGGAAAAGTCAACTATTTTTCAGGCGATATTGCCGCTATAAAAATTCCAGCAGCTTCGCTTTCAACATTTGCACTTCATCCTAAAATTGAGCGACTGGAAGCATTTCCTCCCCACTATAAACCGATGAACGACACCATGCTTTTGCACAACAATGTTGGTCCGGTTCACTCCGGTACAACGCCTTTGACACAAGGTTATAACGGCAACGGAGTGGTAATTGGAATTATTGATACAGGTATTGATTTTTCGCATCCCGATTTAAGAGATAGTGTTGGGAATACCCGCATCAAATATCTTTGGGATGAGCGATTGCCCGTTGCTGCTAATACACCAAGTTATGGATACGGACAAGAATGGGATAACATTGGAATAGATGGTGGACTGGCTGCTGCATCTACAGATATCGACTGGAATGGACATGGAACACATGTTGCCGGAATTGCTGCAGGAAATGGATTGGCAAGTGGAAACTATAAAGGTGTTGCACCCAAAGCAGACATTGTAATGGTGGTTTATGATTTTTATACCTATAATCCAACGTCTATGACGGATGCGGTTGACTATATTTATTCAAAAGCCAATCTATTGGGCAAACCTTGTGTGATTAATGCCAGTTTAGGAAGCTATTTAGGCTCGCATGATGGTTTAGATTTGGAAGCACAATTGATTAAAAATATGATTACGGCTCAACCCGGAAGAGCATTTGTGGCTTCTGCCGGAAACGCAGGTGATGTCGACTATCATTTGGGATATACAGTAACAAGTGATACCAACTTTACATTTTTTCAAGGCAGCAGTGGCGTAAACATTGGTATTTATGCGGATACAGCCGACTTCAACAACGTAGATTTTGCAATTGGTGTTGACCAACTAAGCCCGACACATTCTTTACGTGGCACAACACCATTTTCAGACATTTCGACACATTTGTTTGTATTAAAAAACGACACAATATATAATGCAGGGAACAGAATTGGAATTGTACAATCCTATGGGAGTTTAATAGGAGGAGTTTACTCAATGGAATTCAACATTCTCTCCGACTCCATCGGTTATGTTTGGCGATTAATCACTACCGGAAGTGGAAAATTTGATGTTTGGGATTTTAATATAATCAGTAGCGGATTGCCTTCTATGGCAACGATGCCCGACAGCATGAATTATAAATTCCCGGATTTAAATCAAACCATTTGCTCCGGTTTTCAATGTTTAAACGAAGTAATCACCGTAGGAAATTATACCAATAGAAAAAGTGTGTTGAATTACAACAGTGTACTTTATGTTGATCCGTTTCGAACTCCCGGACAGCGCCATCCGAACTCGAGCTCCGGGCCGACACGCGATGGACGAATCAAACCAGACATTGCAGCACCTGGAGATTTCACCATGTCGTGCTCCTTATTATCTAATTTACCGTTGGATGCCGTTACTTACCCCGACTATTACGATCCGGGCGGATATCATACACGGGGTGGAGGAACATCTGCCTCCGGCCCAGGTGTAGCAGGAATTGCTGCTTTGTATTTACAAAAAAATCCCACAGCCAACGCCATGGATGTAAAAAATGCCATAATCAATTGCGCAACAGTTGATGGATTTACAGGAGCTGTGCCAAACAACCAATACGGTTATGGAAAAGCAAATGCGTTTACAGCCTTGACAGGATGCCTTGTAACGGATGTTGAAGAAGGTAGCGAAAGCACTTTTAATATTTACCCCAACCCAACGCTATCTGGAACGGATA
This sequence comes from Bacteroidota bacterium, assembly GCA_016722565.1. Lineage (NCBI taxonomy): Bacteria > Pseudomonadati > Bacteroidota > Bacteroidota bacterium. The sequence goes on along the minus strand of JADKIU010000001.1, from coordinate 1,197,884 downwards.
TTCAGATAGAATTTCAAGACCTATCAGCAAACCCGAATTCAACTTTAATAATATACAACTCAATTGGACAAGTAATTGCTACAGAACAAATCAAGGATTCATCTGTTCAATTAAAAGCATTCGCTCCCGGAATTTATTTTTGCAAATTAGTTTCCGAAGGAAGAATCATCGCTACACAAAAAATGATAATTTTGTAGTCGTATGGAAAAAAGAATTAAAATTTTAGGAATTATTGCACTTTCATTGGGAATAATCTCTGCTTTGCTTTGTGTGATGCCTTACGGCCTATTTCTTTCGCTACCAACCGGATTTTTAGGAATGTTAACATCAACGACCTATGTTTATTTCGACACCAAATATGGGATAAGTAAAAAGAAACTTAGCCTGGGTGTTATCGGAATTCTATTAAGCTCTATTCCAATTATCCTAGTATTGGCAATCATTATTATGAGCAAACGATAAACGCATGGATGCAAAACCTAATACCATCAGTAATTATCTTTCACTCGTAAAATTTAGTCATACTATTTTTGCTTTGCCATTTGCCATCATCGGTTACTTTTTGGCAATTACCTATACCGAAGCAACCTTCAACATCAAGCTATTTGCATTAGTTGTTTTATGTATGGTATTCGCAAGAAGCGCAGCTATGGCGTTTAACAGGTACATCGACAGAAGAATTGACGAACAAAATGCACGAACAGCGATCCGTGAAATTCCGGCTGGAATTGTAAAGCCTCAATCAGCATTAATTTTTGTGATTGCCAACTGTGTTTTATTTGTTAGCGCAACTTATTTTATTAATCCACTTTGTTTTTATTTATCACCGGTAGCACTTCTGGTTGTTTTAGGATACAGTTTAACCAAACGTTTTACAGCATTGTGCCATTTGGTTTTAGGATTGGGATTATCGCTTGCACCCATTGGCGCATACCTTGCAGTTACAGGTGAATTTAATTGGCTACCACTCTTCTTCTCCTTTGCCGTTTTATTTTGGGTAAGTGGCTTTGATATTATTTATGCCTTGCAAGACGAAGATTTTGATCGATCACAAAACTTGAAATCCATTCCGGTAATGCTTGGAAAAAAAGGCGCATTAATGCTTTCTAATATTTTGCATGTAATAAGTGTCGCATTTGTTGTATATGCCGGCATCTATGCAGAATTTGGATTCTGGTATTGGGGCGGTGCTGTTGTATATGCATTGCTATTATTCTATCAGCATACCTTGGTAAAGCCGAATGATTTATCAAAAGTAAATCTGGCCTTTTTCACCACCAACGGAATCGCAAGTGTTGTATTTGCAGCTTTTGTTCTGATTGATTTGTACGTTTAGCAATGTTCCAAAAAATAAAATCCCTCCCTTTTAAAAAATTAGTCAAATGGTCGTTTATACTAGTTGTGATCCTTATTCTATCCATTATTCTCAGTAATTATTGGATTATCAAAAGTACCAAAGCACAAATTTATTCCGACACCTCATTGATTCCTCAAAATGATGTTGCCTTGCTATTAGGAGCGAGTAAAACCTTGCGCAACGGGAGTGAAAACTTATTTTTCAAATATCGTATTGAAGCAGCTGCTAATTTATACAAAGCAGGAAAAATAAAACACATTATTGTGAGTGGCGACAATTCGAAAAAAGAATACGATGAGGCCACCGACATGCGAGAAGCATTAGTAGCATTGGGTGTACCCGACAGTTGCATTACACAAGATTATGCAGGATTCAGAACCTTGGACTCGATGGTTCGTTGTTTGAAAGTATTCGGCCAAAACAAAATCACTGTCATCTCGCAACGTTTCCATAATGAGCGAGCTGTATTTATTGGAAATTTTTATGAAATGGAAGTTGTGGCATTCAATGCCAAAGATGTACCGGATGCTTTTTCATTAAAGACCCGAACACGGGAGCATTTCGCAAAGTTTAAAGCAGTTTTGGATTTGTATTTATTGCATAAGCAACCCAAATTTTTAGGAGAGAAAATTCTGATTAAACTTTAGTCGCGACTATTAGAGAGAAATCAATCCGCTTTAATTGGCTGAATCAGCGCTATCCGCGTTCCATCAGATAATCCTTTTCAACAATCTCAAACGGTGAGAATAATCTCGTTTATCGTTGTTAAAAATCCCTTGATGATCAAAACCATCGATGCGAACTTTTCCTGAAGCGTGAATGATTTTATTATTGTCCATTACAATTCCAACATGTACAATCTTCCCTTCATCATTATCAAAAAAAGCCAAATCACCGGGCTCCGCTTCTTCCACAAAACTAAGCGTTTCGCCTTCTTCCGCTTGCTGATAGGCATCGCGTTTAATCTTTACCCCGTTGAGCTTATAGACCATCTGAGAAAAACCGGAACAATCAATACCGAATGGTGTTTTTCCACCCCATAAATACGGAGCATTCAAATACATCATCGCTGTATCAATAATTCCATTTTTAGAAAATGGTAACAGTCCGGTTACATAAGCACCATCATATGAATAAGTAGAATTTTCAATTGCACATTCGCCATTATCAAAATTTGGAAGTGTGCTACCAATTGAAACCGGAAAAAGCTGGGATAGTTTTGTATCGGAAACGATCTGAATCAACTCATTCACACAATATGCTTCAGTCGAATTTAGAATATCAAATGTAGGTTGAGCAATCGGGAGAAACTGTTTTTTGTCAATCCAACATTCGTAGGCATCGTAGGCAATTTTAATTCTACACCACGAACCTTGTACTTCCAAAAGCTCAAAGTGATCGCCAAATAGCAATTGAGTAACCATTTCGGAACGATCCGAAGGTTCTTTTCTGCAAGGGACGATGCTTAAGTTACAAATTCCGAACATACAACTAAGACTCTTAGTTTAAAACAAAAACATTGTTAAAATTGTCATTCCGACTATCGTGGAGGAATCTAATTAGACATTGACTTCAATTCATATCTAGATTTCTCCACGCTGTTCGAAATGACAACCATATAACATTTATTAAGTAATCTTAAACATTCTCAACAACAACAGCACTCGCTCCTCCACCACCATTACAAATTCCGGCAGCACCATACTTCGCTTTGTTTTGTTTTAATACATGAATTAACGTAACAATGATACGCGCTCCGGAACAACCTAAAGGATGACCCAAGGAAACAGCACCACCATTTACGTTTACTTTGCTTGCATCCAATTTCATTTTTTGCATGTTCACGATTCCAACAGTTGAAAAGGCTTCGTTTAATTCAAAATAATGAATATCACCTAATGTCAACCCTGCTTTTGAAACAGCTTTTGGAACTGCTAAAGAAGGTGCTGTGGTAAACCACTCCGGTGCATGTTCTGCATCCGCAGAACCACGAAGAATCGCGATTGGTTTCACACCTAATTTTTCCGCTTTTTCTTTGCTCATCAATACAACTGCTGCTGCTCCATCATTCATTGTAGAAGAGTTGGCCGCAGTTGCTGTTCCGTCTTTTGAAAATGCCCCTTTCAATTCAGGAATTTTATCAAAACGAACATTTTTATATTCTTCATCCTCTTTCATAATGATTGGATCGCCTTTACGTTGAGGAATTTCAACGGGAACAATTTCATCATTAAATTTTCCTGCAGCCCAAGCTGCTTGTGAACGTTTATACGATTCGATTGCAAATGCATCTTGTTCTTCGCGAGAGATGTTACATTCTTTCGCACATAAATCCGCGGCATTTCCCATCGGATAATTATGGTAAACATCCGTTAATCCGTCTTTTGCCAAACCATCAATCATTGTAACGTTACCATATTTATTCCCCCAACGCATGTTTTCAGAATAAAAAGGAACCTGACTCATATTTTCCATTCCACCGGCAACAACTACATCAGCATCACCCAACATAATACTTTGTGCGCCAATCATAATTGCTTTCATTCCGGATGCACATACCTTATTGATTGTGGTGCACTGAACGGTATTTGGTAAACCTGCAAAAATTGCAGCCTGACGTGCAGGAGCTTGTCCCAAATTCGCTTGCAAGACACTCCCCATATAAACTTCCTGTACTTCTTTTCCATCAACACCGGCTTTTGCCAATGCTCCTTTGATTGCTACTGCTCCTAATTTAGTTGCAGAAACGCCTGCTAGTGCTCCGCCAAAACTTCCCAATGGTGTTCGAACTGCAGAGATAATGTATACTTCTTTCATAATTGATTTATTGATTTTAGTCCCGATAGCAATCGAGATAGAGATTTATAATAGAGGCAAATTTAAGCATTATTCGGGCTTTTAACAAATTGTTAAACTCAAATTGATATGCACTGCATAAGGCTTAAAGACCTTTGTTTTAAAGGGACAGTTAAAAAACAATCGTTTTTTAACCGTTTTATTGGTGTCATCCACACGCGCATGGCTGTAGACAGGTTCCACCTACCATTGTGAATAAACCTGTGCACAAACTTGCCACTACGTCCTCTTAAAAATCCTCATTAATTGGTTATTTTCGTACTGACAATTAAAATCATGAAAAAATTTATCTCTTTCATCCGCCATTCTCATCCTGAAATATACAAAGGCATTCTTTTTTGTATTGCGGTTGCTGCTATCGTATTCATTTTCCCCAAGCAAGGAAAATTTAAGTATGAATTTCAAAACTTAAAAGGCAAACCTTGGTTACATGAAGATTTAATTGCACCGTTCGATTTTGCTATAAAAAAATCAGCGGATGAACTACAAAAAGAAAAATCTGAAATTCTTGCCAACGCTAAGCCTTACTTCAAATTCGACAAGTCAATTGTGGAAGCAAAAAAGAAACAACTAAAATTTGAAATTGAAAAAACCTGGGATACCAAAAAAAACAAAACAATCCAAACAAAAGCGTTGGCGATTGGCGAACAAATTTTAGATTCTATCTATAAAAAAGGAATACTTGAACCAAATGCTGTTATCGACAATAAATCTTCTGATTTCTCCATTTATGTAATTGACAACAACATTGCTGAAGAGCATGAATTGCGCGATTTCTACACAATTACTTCTGCCTTTGAATACCAACAGGCGCAACTGGCAAACAACAACGATTCCAAACAACTGTTACCAATTCTTGAAAACTGTATTGCTCATACCATCTTCTACGACAAAGGAACATCTGATAAAATATTAAAACAAAGCATTGATGATATTTCGCCTTCGCGAGATAAAATACTAAAAGAACAAAGTATTATTTCAAAAGGTGAAATTATTGATGCGCATAAATTTCAAATTTTGGAATCTTTAAAATCAGAGTATGAAGGACAGAGTGGCAACTCTAGCAGTTACCTATTTATTTTATTAGGACAAGTAATGATTGTAACTTCTTGCTTATTTGTTTTAATTGCCTTTTTGGGCTTTTTCAGAAAAGATATTTTCTTAGACAATGCAAAAATTACATTCATTTTGATATTGGTCTTCTTACAAGTTTTGATGGCTCACTTCTCAAATGGCTCACAGTCGTTCAGCATTTACCTATTACCTTTTTGTATTTTACCCATAATTGTTCGTGCATTTTATGATACCCGAATCGCGCTTTTTACGCACTTGGTCACAGTACTGATTGTTTCGTTTATGGCACCCGACCGCTTTGAATTTACTTTCATTCAATTACTAGGAGGCATGGTTGCAATTTTTAGTATTGTAAATATGCGCAACCGTTCGCAAATATTCATTTCATCCGGATTTATATTTTTAACCTACAGCATTGCATTCGTTGGCATCACGATTATTCAAGAAGGAGGCAGCGATGCCATTTTATTGGAAGATTTCGCTTGGTTTGGAATTAGCGCATTGCTTACCTTATTTTCTTATCCGCTTATTTTTGTTTTCGAAAAATTATTTGGATTCATTTCCGATGTGTCACTTCTGGAATTATCCGATACTAATGGAAAACTATTACGTGAATTAGCATCTCGTGCTCCGGGAACCTTCCAGCACTCCTTGCAAGTTGCCAATCTTGCGGAAGAAGCTATCTATACAATTGGTGGCAACACTTTACTTGTTAGAACAGGAGCCTTGTACCACGATATCGGTAAAATGGAAATGCCGATGTATTTTATCGAGAACCAAGCTAACGGGATTAATCCACATGATGAAATGAGCTTTGACGAAAGTGCAGCGATGATTATTTCCCACGTCATTAAAGGAATTGAGATTGCAAAACGCAACAACCTTCCTGAACAAATCATCGACTTTATCCGCACACACCATGGAACAAGTATTACGGGTTACTTTTATCGTTCGTTTCAAAATGCATTCCCCGAAGAACAAATTGACGAATCCAAATTTCACTATCCTGGGCCGATTCCATTTTCAAAAGAAACTGCAGTATTAATGATGGCAGATTCGGTAGAAGCTGCCTCTCGTAGTTTAAAAAAGTATGATGCCGAAAGCATCGACAATTTAGTAGAGCGAATTATCAACACACAAATTGAGCAAAATCAATACGCCAATGCCGATATCACGTTTAAAGATATCAATACACTTAAAAAGATTTTTAAGAAAAAATTAATGAATGTGTATCACGTAAGAGTAGAGTATCCCCGATAATCACTTTTCAACACTTCCAAATTTCATTTCCACAAAAAGTGTGAATCTTGCAAGTTTACAACATTGTTTTGCAACACATTGATATTTTCTTCTTACCAACTTTGTTCTATAATAATTTACACAAAATATAGACTTAGATGGAACCTATTCACCTAGACCGTAACGCACTGAACAACCCTGATAAAAAGAAAGAAATCAGTGAATCAGAACAAGAGGGTTCCCTATTAACCATTGAGAAACCTCAAGACAAGCAAACTAAAATCAAATTAAAAACTGAAAAAGAAATAGAACAGTTGGATGCGGATCAAGAAACAACAAAAAAGAACAATGATTTACGAATCTCTTTCAGCTTCTTTTCGAACATACAACAAAATAAGACGAATTACATTTACTAAAAAAAACGACCATGGAACCAATACACCCAATAGGAAAAGATATTAGTATTACGTTAAACGGAATGACAACGTGTTATGATGATTTTGGCACTGGTGAAATCCCAATCATTTTTATTCATGGATTCCCATTTGATAAATCGATGTGGGATGTGCAGATGGAGCAGTTAAAAAAAACAAACCGAGTGATTGCTTATGACATTCGAGGATACGGAAAATCAAGCGCAGGTGAAGACGAACAAAGTATCCGGTTGTTTGCTGACGATTTATTAAATTTCATGGACGCCTTGTTCATAGAAAAAGCGATTGTTTGCGGTTTCTCAATGGGGGGCTACACCTTGTTAAGTGCTACATCTCGCTATGCAAAAAGATTTGAAGCTTTAATTTTATGCGACACACAGTGCATTGCAGACTCAACCGAATTAAAAGAAAAACGAAATGAAGTTATTTCACAAGTAAAATCGGGAAAAATAAATGAATTCACTGAAACATTCCTTGGTTCTGTTTTTTGTCCGGAATCAATCCAACTAAAACCTGAAATCGTAGAAAAAGCAAGAGCCATTATCCTCAACACCTCTCCATTTACAATTGCAGGAGGATTGGCCGCCATTTCTCAACGATGGGAAACCTTCACTACTTTATGTGAAATCAATGTGCCAACGTTAATTTTAAGTGGTAGAAACGATGCAATTACCCCAGTTGAACAAGCTGAATTCATGCATAAAAATATTGAAAATGCCAAACTCTATATTATTGAAAATGCCGGGCATATGTCCAACTTAGAACAACCAGAACAGTTCAATAAATATCTCGATCATTTTATTAAGAGCTTAGTAAAAGAGGAAATGTTGGTTGTATAGCTTACAAACGATAGGGGCTAAACATTACTAAGAAGTGATTGTAAAAACTAACCAGCAATCTCCTTTAATGCTTTAATAAAAACAGTCAATTCCGCGGTTGTTGTATAAACATGTGGCGTGACCCTCACACCACGAACATTTGCCGAATCAATCGCAACGGTCCAGATTTTATATTTATCGAATAACGTTTTTGCTAATTCAGCAGGTTTGATGCCTTCGATTCCAACGTTGGCGATTCCACAATGTCTGGAAGGATCCGTTGGCGTATTCAGATATACTTTTTTTATATCCGTTACCTTTGAAGTCCAGAATGTTTGCAAATAACGCAATCGTTCTTCCTTTCTTTTTATACCAATCATTTGATGGTAATCAATTGCATGATGAATCGCGATATCTGTTGCAACCGGATGTGTACCGGTATGATTCAACTTTTTTATATCCGTTTCCGGAAAACCATATTCACCATAAATCGGCCAGATTGTTTTTATTTTATCTTTTCGCACATACAATATTCCGGCTCCCATGGGAGTACCTAACCATTTATGCAAACTGCTGCCATAATAGTCGCAACCAAGTTCCGAAATTTTAAAATCAAAATGCGCCACCGCATGCGCACCATCTACCATCACTTCTACACCTTTACGATGTGCCATCTCAGAGATTTTTTTTATTGGTAGAATTTGGCCGGTAATATTAATCATGTGACAAACCATGAGTAATCGAGTTTTAGAAGTGATTGCATTTTCATACAATGCAACAATTTCTTCATCTGACTTCGGGTGCAATGGAACGGATACTATTTTATTGACAATCCCGTATCGCTTGCTTTGTTGTTTGAACATATCGAGCATACTTCCATAATCTTGCTCCGCCATCACTGCTTCATCTCCTGCTTTCCATTCTATTCCGGAAATAATAGTATCCAGCGATTCTGTTGTATTTCGTGTAATAATCAATTCTTCTGAGGAGCAGCCCAATACTTCTGCCAAACGATCGGTTACTTTTTGTTTATTTTCATACTGAACCGTACGCATATAATAAGAAGCCTCTGTATTAATTGTTCGAATATCGTTTAGGTATTTATCTAGAACAGGTTGAGCCATCATACTGAAATAGCCGTTCTCTAAATTTATATAATCAGGCTTCAGTTTATAATCATTGCGAACTTGCAACCAAAAATCATCGGGCGTATTACTCATCAGTCCTTCAGGAAGTTCATCCAATATACTTTTTGCCTTTGCTGTAAACGGAATCGTTGAAAACAAGAGCATCGACTTAATAAAATTTCTTTTGTTCAGCATGGACATATTTTTAAAATGCATATTAAATATACTGCAATAAATTATTTTTTCAAACTTTCGAGCAACGCATCTAAATGATTTGATGAACAATAGCATCCTACTAAATGACATTGACCAACGGAAGCCAAATCAAACAAGAGTATGGGTGAATGAACCAACTTCTTTTCAAAATTTTCTTTCAAGTCTGTTACACATCCTTTGTGATTACAGCCTAATGTTGTATTCAAGTGTTTATAAGGCCCGGGACCAAACCAACCTACCTTTTTTCGAAGTACAAAATCGTGTTCATTGTAACCAATCATTAGCCTATAGTTATCCTTGCTTTTAAAATCAAAATCCGTTCTCCGATTGTAGTAATTTTTTAATACTTCGTCTACAGAAAGCGCTGGAGCAATTAAACAAATATTAATCAGGGTGTTAACAGGTGTAGGACTTGTACTTTCACTAAAATCAAACAACGCATGCAACGCCACTTTTGCGCCTAAGCTATGTGTGATAATGTTAACGGTATCGAATTGTAAATTATAAATTACCTTTCTCAAGGTGTGTCCGACAGGAAGTGAATTTTTTTCAGCTTCTTTGAGAAGATCAAACAAAGCATTATTATTCTTTCTATTCGTTGAAAAACAACAATCATACATGGCATCCCAATACACCTCAACAAAAATTGTTTTTAAACTTTTGCCGACTTTCTCTTCCAATATTTCATAATCTCTTGGAGAAGTGCGATCATTATTACTTTTCAAAAATGGTTTCCGATAGCCATGAATAAGAAAGCTAACGGAACCACAATCAGCTTTTTTAGAACCAATGAGTCGCTTCGTAAAAGCAAGTATAGAATCATTTAATACGTTTACATTTTCACGGGTAAACGTTTCAAATTGACAGCCATACTGCTTAGAGATTGTTAGGAATGCACTTGGATGTTTTGCATACCAATTTAATAAGGATGCATTACAACTATCTAACGAGGTATTTGAAATAAAACAATCTGGATACAAAAAACCATCCTTATCAAGATAGATAGCAAACGCCTCATGCTTTACCTCTCTTTCACCAAAAAGAACATGTGTAGATTGCCCTGAAACAGAGAAAAAAGACAATAAAAATAAAAATGATAAATATACTCTCATTGATTAAAAAAAAGACTGTCAAAAATGACAGTCTCAAAAATAGAATTAATAGTTCAGTTTATTTTTTAACAACCTTATGAGTAACCATTTGATTATTAGAATTTACTTTGATAAAATACAGGCCTTTTTCTTCAGGCAAAATAATGGTTGTTTGCAAAGCTGATATTTGCATATTTGAAACAACTTGGCCCAAAGCATTTAACACCTCAACCTTTGTTGTTTCGTTAATTTTTTCAAAACTCAGAGTAACATTGTCATTCGTTGGATTAGGAAACAACTTAATTTCATTATTGAAATCATTACCTATGATACCAACTGTACCGGAAGTGTACTCTCCTGTAATAATAACATTATCAACTAACCAGGTATCAGTAGAAGAACTTGATCTGCAAGTAATACTAATTTGAACTTGAGTGACAGTTCCTGGGAAAACGATTTCGCAATTGCTATACCCTAGAGTCGTTTGTAAACCACTTGTGATTGGTTGAAACAACGCTTCTGTGGTTGGCAGATAATATACTTTTGCTACACCGGTAGCTGCATACTCCCAAAAACTATTGTTTGCGATTGCACCTCTTATTCTCAATCGCCCGCTAAAGGTTGTTCCACCATCAACACTATATTGCATTAAAACATAATCCAAATCATCCGGACCACCTGTACTACCTGATAAATTCATTGCGGCTAAATTAAAATGAACTCGAACGCTGTCGTATCCGGAAGCAACAGGAACATTGCTAAAATCAAGTACTAATCCTCCGCTATTGGTTGTTGTTTCCCAAGCTCTTGAGGCACCAATACCAATCGGACTGCTAGGTGGAGCCGCAGTAGGTATGCTGGTGCCTGAATTATAAATCACAGGACCTGTAAAACTCCAAGTAGGCGTTGCAGGTGTAATTTCAAAATCTTGAATTGCTAACGTATCAATTGTTAATTGTGCTTTCAGATTTAAGGAGCAAAAAGATAATAAGATGCAAACGAATAATGTTAAGTTTTTTTTCATGGAAAGTAGTTTTAGATAAGTAAATAAAAATTCGAAAAAATTAAACTAAAAAAGAAAAAAATCGCCTCAAATCTAATAAGAAATGAGGCGAATCAAAATTTAAACCTATGATTACTCTAGTTTTTGCAACCAAGTATCCGGATATTCTGTTTTAAACTTCAGCTGTTCAGCTTCAGCATCGGTTTGTTTGTCAAATTTATTTACAAATACATAATACACTTTCGTTTTATGATTTTGAACGATTTGAGTGTTATTGTATCCTTTAATAATGTTTGCATCTCTGAATTTATTTGCATTGTCTTTACTGCTAAAAGTACCAATCACAACATAAAAGCCTGCACTCATGCTCATTCCGTTATCATCAACGAAATCACTACTATTTCCTGTACGCATTAAGTTTTCTGTTAAACTTTCTGTAGGTTTTGTTGCTGTTGCACCTTCACCGGATTGCAATTTCGCAATAGCCTCTTTCAATCGTTGAATCTCAGCTTCGCTGGTATCTGATTTTGCTTTTAACTTCGCAATCATTTCATCCACTACAGCATCTTTTGTATCCTCTTTTATCACCTCATCACTTTTTGAACCACCACCAAAGGTGTAACTCAATAAAAATTCGGAAGTATTACCGGTGTATGCTTTCACTTTACTAATTCCTAAATCATACGCATAACCTACAGCGATGTTCTTATAACGCAAACCTGCACTCATTGCTATTGCATTGTTACTGTGGTAGGTTACTCCTACCCAACCAATTTTTTTCCAGTCCAATACGATATTTCCATCATACTGAAAAACAGATCCTGTAGCGTAACGCACCATTACTAACGGATACACGGATATTTCTTTTTCCTTCGATACATCAAATGAATACTTAATTGATCCTTGGTAATGACGAGCAAAAGTATAATAACTGCTACCATCATCTATTTTTTTGTATTTCATGGTGTTTCCTAAAATTTGTGGAGCACAAACACCAATTTCTAATTTTTTCCAAGTGTATGCTAATCCGAAATCAGCAGAAAAAGCGGCTTTGCTTTGAGCTTCTGTATACAAAAACGGATCATCACCATCACGAACCACAGCTTTTGAAAAATCGATTTTATTATTGATTACTCCTAAGGCCACACCAAAAAACAAATTGTGATCTTCTTTTAATTTCAATTTATAAGAGTAGTTTGCAAAAGCGCCAACACGACTGGTAATATCAGTCACATCAGAATACAGGTTTAATCCTAAACCGATGTTTTTTGCTTCAATAGGACCATCTAACGTTAAATAGCTGGTTTGCGGTGCACCGGTAATTCCTGTCCATTGTGAACGGTGTGTTAAAAATGCATTTACGCGTTCGTGATTCCCTGTAAAAGCAGGATTGGTCACAAATGGATTTGCATAGTACTGACTGCTAAATGGAACTTGCTGAGCAATGGTTGTTCCTGTTACTAAAATAAGAGCAGATGATATAATTAAATTCCTCATAGGATATAATTTTAAATGTTGTTTGTTTCTTTTACCTGATTAGATTTATTTAGAGCCTTCTTTTAAAATGGTGATGGCCCCTTTTAATATTTTCTCATCATTAGCGAATTGAATTACATAATAATAAGTTCCATCAGGTAATCGACCACCTGTTTTAGTGGTACCATCCCAATTGTTATCATAAGCATCCGAGCTGAACACTTCTTGTCCTTCACGATTAACAACAATCACTTTGGTGTCAGGATAATTTTCAATGTTTTGAATCACCCAACGATCATTATAGCCATCGTCATTCGGAGTCATCAAATTCGAAATGGTTACGTTATAATCCATCACAACAGTAATGGTCATTGTATCTACATCCATACAACCATTGGCATCGGTTCCGGTTAATGTATACATGGTAGTAACAAGTGGTGCTGCTGTTGGATTAGAAATAGATGCATTGGTTAATCCTGTATTTGGGAACCAGAACCAAGTAATTACACCTGAACCGGAACCTTCTAAATCAACCGTATTTCCTAAACTTAATTCAACATCTGCACCTGCAGATACGGAAGGTGAAGGATAAACGATTGTAGTTACAGAATCCATATTCATACAACCGGTAACGGAATCGGTAATGGTAAGAACAAATGTTCCGGCAGTAGAAACCGAAAGACTTTGAACGGTATCGGTAGTACTCCATAAATAATCAAATGCTCCTGCAACTGCACTCAAGGTCAAGGTATCTCCTGCACAGAATCCTAATGGTCCGCTCGCTGATATAGTAGCAGATGGCAACGCATTTACCACAACATTCACAGAAACGGTATCTAAACATCCTTGATTAGAAGTTAACATTAAACTTACAGTAAATGTTCCTGCTGCACCGTAAGTATGTGTTGGACTTGGCGCTAATGAATTGTTTCCATCACCAAAATCCCATTGATTAAATTGAATAAATCCAGAAGGAATTGTGGATGTGTTTGTAAATGTTGTTGCATTACCATAACAAACTGTATCGGCTGTAAATGCTCCAACAGGCTTTGGATAAACAATCACCATTGCTGGTGCAGAAGTGTCTGCGGTACACATATTACTTTGTACGATAATGCGGTACCAAGTTGTATCCACTAAATTTAAATAGGTTTGAGTTGTTGTTGTATTTGCTAAACTTACCCAAGTAGCTCCTCCATCAACAGAAGATTCCCAATCAACAACCGAACCTACCGTTCCTGTTGCTGTTAATGTTCCAGAATTTGCACCTTCGCATCCTGAAGCAGCACCAGTGATTGTACCTGCAACAGATGCAGCATCAACAGTGATCGTGTCAATATTAGAAATCGTACCTAAACAAACACCACTATTAACAAAAGCTCTGTAATAAGTAGTTGTCATTAAATTTAAATACGACTGTGTATTCGTTGTATTTGAAAGAGCAAACCAAGTAACACCATCGGTTGTTGTTTCCCAATTGATAATGGTTCCAACATAACCTGTTAAAGTTAACGTTCCGGAGTTTACGCCTGCACACACTGTATCATTCGCAACAAGATTTCCTCCAATTGGCGGACTATCAACAATGATAGTCGCAGTTAAGGAGGTATCGCTTGAACAAACGCCACTTACAACGATTGCACGATACATAGTTGTAGACAATAAATTCAAATAGTTTTCTGCGGCAGTCGTATTCGCAATTGGAGTCCAAGTAACACCACCATCAACAGAAGATTCCCACATTGTAACACTTCCTACATATCCAAACAAGTTTAATGTACCGGAGTTTGCTCCGCCACATACTGTTGTGCTTCCAGAAATGGTACCTCCCACAGAAACAGGATTAACAGTTAAAGTAGCAACACCAGAGTTCACAGATGAACAAGCTCCATTTTGAACAACCGCTCTATATACAGTTGTAATAATAATGTTTGAATAAATATACATTGGAGTGGTATTGCTAATCGAAATCCAGTTGATACCGCCATCCGTTGAATACTCCCAGCGCACTACGTTACCTGTATGGCCTGTTAAAAATAATGTATCTCCATTGTTACCGTAACAAACATTAGCACTCGCTGTAACAGATCCTCCAACAGAAGGAACATCAATTGTAATTGTATCAATACTTGACAATGCAGAAGGACAAGCACCGCTTGTTACATTCGCTTGATAGTAAGTAGTTGAAGAGATGTTTAAATACGACTGAGAAGTTGTTGTGTTTGCGATGGTTGTCCAGGTGATACCATCGGTAGAGGATTGCCAGTTAGAAACGGTTCCGATATTACCGGACAAGGTAATGGTTCCACTATTGGATCCACTACAAACCGTATCATTCATTGTTGTTGTTCCTCCAACAGAAATAGGACTTACTGTAATTGTAACCGTTCCTGAATTCGTTGCTGCACAAGCACCACTCTTTACATTTGCACGATAAATCGTTGTTGCTGTCAAATTCAAATATGATTGTGTGTTTGTGATGTTTGCAATGGTTGTATATGTTGCTCCACCATCTGTGGAAAATTCCCAATATTGAACAGTACCGGTATTACCGGCTAAAGTAAGTGTTCCGCTATTTGCTCCGGAGCATACTGTAGCAGCAGAAGAAATTGTTCCTCCAACTGAAACTGGATTCACTACGATAGAATCAATTGAAGAATAGGTTCCTGTACAACCGGCACTGGTAACAAATGCTCTAAACCAACGTGTAGCCGTTAAGTTTAAATACGATTGCGTTGTTGTTGTATTGGTAATGTTTGTCCAACTCACACCAGCGTTGGTTGAAAATTCCCAACGAGTAACACTACCCGTATGACCTGCCAAGGTTAAGTTACCACTGTTTGTACCACTACATACGGTGGTTCCACCGGAAACCGTTCCACCAACTGATGGAGGATTAACAGTAATGGTAGCTGCAGGAGAAAACAACGCCACACAAGATCCGCTTTGCACTTGCAAGCGATAACGAGTTGTTTGGGTTAAATTTAAATAGGATTGAGATGCGGTTGTATTTGCGATATCCGTCCAAGTAGAACCACCATCTATAGAGAATTGCCATTTTAAGATGGATCCTACTCGCCCGCCACCGGAATTAACAACTCCGGAATTGGCACCACTACAAACTGTTGTAGAACCTGTAACCGTTCCTGCTACCGTAGATGGGTCGATGGTCATGATGGCTTCAGAAGAAACGGTTGAAGCACAAACACCATTTTGAACCTGCGCTCTGTATCTTGTTGGCACAGTTAAATTCAAATAACTTTGAGTTGTCCCAGTGTTGGAAATACTAATCCAAGTGGTACCACCATCTATTGAATATTCCCAGTTCAAAACCGAACCAGTATGACCAGAAAGGGTTAAACTTCCAGAGTTCGCCCCGTTACAAACATTGGTTCCTCCGGCAACGGTTCCGCCAACTGACAAAGCAGTAGAAGTAACAGTATAACCGGTAAATGCATCATTGGTTGTATTGATGTCGGTTCCTAAAGTTGAAAATGCCGTAAATGTATACGTTGCCGGCAATGATAAATCAGCAGGAACAGTAAATGTATAAGATACAGTAGTGTTCGAAGCGAAAGAAGCGAAACTCACCCCTAAATCTGTTACTGGCGCACCAGCATCAATTGTATAAGACAAATCAAATGGCACACCACTTAAATCTGTCAAACCCACATTTCGAACGCTGATGGTTACGCTTGAGGTAGCGCTTAATGAACAACCTGATACAGGTGCAGTTATCGCGATAACGCTAACATCCTGTGCTAATGCAATTTTACCAATAAGTAGAAGGGAAAAGAGCGTAAAGATTTTTCTCATAGAGTAGAATTAATTGAATAGATAGTTTAGTTTTTATTAAAAACACCGAGACGTTTTACGAATAGGCGCTTTTAAGGTTACGAATATATAAAAATTTACATACAAACGCTAAGGCGTACTCAATGAAACGGGAATCACTTTCCCATTCATTATTTTATGTGCATTTAACACAAAATCAGATACATACAAAGACATTTCACTGGCCGAAACAGGGGCTTTGTACCCAGGAAATGCTTCACTCAACATTTCTGTTTGAACAGCCCCCAACGCCAAACAATTGAAAGCGATATTCCTATCCTTGAATTCCTCTGCCAAACACTCTGTCAAACATACCAGCGCTGCTTTACTTGAACTATAGGCCGACAAACCCGCAAACTTCGCACTACCCTGAAAACCACCCATACTGCTGATATTTACAATGTGAGACTTTTGTTTTTCCTCCATCATTGGCAAAACACCTTGTATTAGGCGGATGACAGAAAATACATTTACATTGAAAACATAGTCTAACTCCGACTTCGAAATCTCTGAAAATGGCTTATTAATAATTGCACCGGCATTATTTACCAAAGCATCGATTGAGGAGGTATGCTTTTTTAAATTATTAAGCAGACTTACTATTGACATTTCCTTACTTAAATCACACTCGATTGTAATCACATTCTTGTTTTCACACTCGCTTTTAAGGCGCTCAAGCAACTTCCCATCTCTCGATACTGCAAAAATGGTATGTGTCGAATTGGTACTTAAGTTCTTAACCAACTCATAACCAATCCCCCGACTTGCTCCTGTTACAACAATTTTCATTTTTAAACGTATTAATTATAGTAGCCAAAGAAACGCAATTTTTTTGTAACTTTATGCACCAACAATATGCGCAAACTCATTTTCTATATCAGTTTTTCTTTTTTTTGCTTTGGATTTCTAAACTCCATTGCTCAGGATAGTGCAATGATTCGAAAACGGCCTGTCAAAAAAAACTTCAAAGACAATATTTTTGTGGGAGGAAATGTGGGCTTACAATTTGGAACCGTCACTTTTGTAGACGTATCTCCACTTGTTGGTTATAAATTTACAGAGAAAATTTCAGCAGGCATTGGAGCAACCTACCAATATTATCGTTACCGCGATAAGTACTACGACTTTGAAACGAATGTTTATGGTGGTAGAGTATTCGCAAGATACAACTTCACCGATTACCTTTTCGGACACGCAGAATATGAATACTTAAACTTAGAAGCGTTTGATTTTTACAGAAGAAGAGTAGATGTTGGAAGTTTAATGGCTGGTGCTGGTTACATCCAGCGTATCAGTGATCGGTCAGGGATCGTTGCAATGGTTTTATATAATTTCACCGAATCGGCTTATACGCCTTATCAAAATCCAATTTTTAGAGTTGGATTTGTTGTTGGATTATAAAAAAAGGGCTATTCGAAAATCGGCAATACCCGCTGATTCGGATCCACATTAAAACTTTGAATCGCCATCACTCTCCAACGCTGCGCAGCCTCTGCATTCAGAATATCCAATACAGGATATTCATCTTTTAAAACAACTGCATCTTTTAAATCCATATTCTTTTCATCAATAAAATCCGGATGGGATTGAATTGCACCTGTTGATGCATAAAATAAAATATTACGTTGATCAGGATTGGGATCGGTTGTTAATGCTTTAACATTAAATCCGGCTGCTTGAAATGTTTTATAAACCGAACGCATCGACTTACCAATACTCCCTTCAAAATAACCCAAACTATTTACAAATATAATTCCATCAGGATTTAACATTTCTTTTAAAGCAGTTAAAGACTCAATTGTAAATACATGGTTCGGTGGATCTTCTCCTTTGAACATATCCAACACAATAATATCGTATTTTTTTTTGCAGTTTCTTATAAAATGTCTGCCATCATCCACCTTGATGTTTACTTTCGGACTCAAATAAAAATACTCTCTAGCAACATCTGCAATGCGTTGATCAAGTTCACAAACATCCACATCAAATCCTTTTTCGATTAATTTCTTAGCAACACTCCCACCACCTAAACCGATTAACAAAGATTTAGAGGCTTTCGGAAATGAATCTACATAATCAGAGATACGATACACATAGGTGAAATATTTTTCTTCACCATTTGTTTCATCCGCCAATGAATCATACATCGTTTGTGAAACACGGTTAACAAATAGCCAACGACTGTAACCATCCAAAACAGTATCTTTATTGTAATGCGGATAATCTAAAACAGCAACCTGCCCGAGCAAGCCTTCTTCTGCATATACACGTTTAATATTCGATGAAAAACTTTGAGACGCTATCGAAATAGCCCAAACACACAGCAAAAAAAAACCTGCTGCTTTAGCAATTTGTTTTTGTTTGATAATAACAAAAAGTGGAATAATTCCTAATACAATACCCGTTAGTATCGCGGGCAATGTTAAACCGAAATTTGGAATAATATAAAATCCAAACGTAAACGTTGCAAGAATACCACCTACAGTAGAGACCGCATAAATGGCACCGGCAGCCCTTCCGGATTGCTCTACATCAACTGTAATTGCACGAATAATTAATGGAGATACCATTCCCATCATAAAAACGGGTGGAAATAAAATACAAGAAGCAGAAACAATTACAGAAGGAATTAAACTATGTGAACCAACAACCCACAGAATCATTTTTGAAGAGAACGGCATCAAAACCGTAAATGCGGCAGCGGCTAATAAAACATAAAATAAAGTAAGCGGATTTTTACTTTTGTAGGAAACGATTCCACCGGCATAATACCCAACAGCCAAACCGCCTAAAGTAATGGCTAAAACACTTGCCCATACATACAACGAGGAGCCAAAATATGGGGCCAACATTTTTGCACCTAGTAATTCGGCCGCCATTACAGAACCACCTTCAATAAATGAAAGCAAAAAATAAAAATTCTTGTTTTTGAAAATTTGCATACAGAGCAAAGATAGAGAAAAAAAGGTACAGAGAAATGGAACAAATTTATTCCTCAAACGGAGTATAGGAAAAGTAAACAGTAACGGTACCTACCACATCTACATTTTTTTTGTTGGGTTTAATCACCACCTCGCCTCTGTATTTATCCTTTTTAGGAAGAATAATATAACCCGGAATCCATCTATCAATTTGTTTTAAAAACTTCAAACAATTTAAATGCAAATTATTTAATTCATACGTACCCGTTTTATTATCATAAGTAGCAGGTACACCTTTTACCATCATGGTCGGACTTTTATCTTTAATATACACTTTGCCGTTCTCCAATATTTTCACTTCCATCACAACCGTATCTTTCTCCTTCCCTTTCAGTTCAATTACCTTTTTGCTAAAGCAATCATTAAAATATTTATTGTAATTAAAAGGATAAGCATATCCTTCTACAATAGGAAATGGCTGGTATTTATCCACACTTTCCCAAGCACCTTTTCCACCAGCAACGTTGTACATATTAAATTTGCATACCGCTTTCACATATACTTCTCCATCTTTAGCCTTTGCAATTTTTATAGTGCCGCGCACCGGGGTTGTATCCGTTTGTGCAACAGAGATACTGCAAATGAGTATAAACAATAAAAGGAAATAAGTTTTGATGCTATTAATCATAATTACACTCATATGTCCTCTCGTCCCGATAGCTATCGGGACGAAATGACACACAACAAGCATTTAGTTATATAATAAATCCATGACAATCCATTTTATTCTGGTCATCAGCGTTCCATCTAAAAATTAAAATATGCTTTCATCTCCTCTACCGTCTCAAATTTCTGATCAACTTTATTCATAACAAATTCTTTTGTCCCACCATTAATGGAATTGAACTGCTCCGGTTTCAACCAATACAATATTCCATTTTCAACAGTCCACAGCATATTTTTTGACTTCGGATTAAAAGAAAAACGCGTTACCGGGTTTTTATAATACGTAAACAATCCATTTTTTTCTTTATCCACCAAATACACATCGTAGCACATTAAATCTTTTTTCAAATCATTTTTAATCGTTGCCGTGCATAAAACACCTGTTGGATAGGCGCTTGGATTATCACAATTGAATACTCCAAAACTACTTACAGTAAACGACCGCATTACTTTTTGAGTTGTTTCCATTTGTTTAAACAAATTGGCAGCTCGTTCTTCATTCGCTTTTACAATTGCTTCTTGTTGCTTTTTAAATTCAGCAACTTTTGCCTGATAGATTTCTTCTATTCGTTCCTCCTCTGCAATGCGTTTATCAAGCGTTAGTTTGTATTTATTAAATTTTTCCTGATACGTTGCCAGTGCTGTTTCATAATTTTTACCTTCAAAAACAGGGTATACCACAAGCTCATATTTCTTCAACCCTTTCACCAACGTAAGATTGTAATTCACTCCTGCTTTGGCCCCTTCTTTCACTGTTGCTTCATCCCAAGTGACATCATACATCGCTTTATTAAAATTGGCATTTTCATCTCCAACTTCAAATAACAATCCTTTGTAAATTGACAATTCAGGAAACTCTTTCGCATCCACTTCTATATTGAATGTATATTTCCCTTTTTTTACTGGTGCTGGTTTTACAGGCTCTGAAACAGTTTTCGGTAATGCTGCAACTTGAACTTCTTTTTCTTTTTTCGCTTCTATTTTTTTAGTTTCTAAAGTTTTGTATTCTATTTTTTCTTGAATAGGCACTTGTCTTATAGTATCCTTAAAATTGCTTGAGTTATCTTTCTTTGCGACTACCTTATCTTTCCCCAAACAACTCCAATTGTTTGCGAGTGTATCCAATTTATAAAAATTGTATTGCTCCCCATCATAATCTGATGCCATTTCAAAAGCAATTTCTTTTTTAGGAGCCATGGTTAGCATTTCTCCATTTTGATATGCCAATACCTCTATCATTCCAGCCGACTCAAACTGATACTTCACTCCTGCACTATCATAGGTCATGGGAATTCCGGACACAAAAAAATCAAATGCATCGTGCAACTCTCGGTAACGCAACTCTACTTCTCCTGTTATGAGTTTTCCGTCTTTATCTGTAAATGCATTCTTAGGAATAGTGATTTTCGATCCTGTTTTATAATCCAAGTTTGCTCCTTTTTCTGCTATCACAGTATAGGTTGTATACGTCACATTTAAACCTTTGATTGGAGGAGCGATGCAAGGTTTTGCTTCTTCTGCTTTGTAGAATGCTTGCAATGCCACACTATCCATTAATTGCTCTTGATTGTTTGTATCAGACAAATCTGTCTTTGTGTTTTGATTCAACAACACAACCGTTGCAACAATTGCAATTGTTACAGCAACTACACTCGACAAAAACCAGGGTTTCTTAATCAACGGCTTGCCCCCAACACTTGCACTCTGTTTTAAAACCGAATCAAAATCCTTGCGCTTGGCAATTTCTGCTGAGCTGATTTCGGGACGGTTTAAATTTACTTTTCGTTTCATTTGTTTCTTTTTATTTCTTGTCGGTGAAAGTCGACAAGTTCTTTTATTTTTTTGTCTAATTATTTAATAATTTTCTTCAACTTCTCTAAAATCCTATACGTCTTCACTTTTGCATTGTTCTCTGTAATTTCCAAAATCTCACCTATTTCTTTAAAAGAACGCTTTTCAAAAAAGCGCATCTCGATCAATTGTAATTCATCTTCCGGAAGTTCTTGTCCGATAATTTCCACAATCTTATCATGGTATTGATCAATTTTTGTTTCTTCCATCTCCTCCATCATTCCGTAAACCCCAACCGAATCAATATTTACCGTACGTTGCTTTTGTGCGCGATAAATGTTGTTTACTTCACTGGAAGCAATTCTATAAAGCCAAGAAGCGAACGGCACTCCACGAAATTCGTATTTATGCAAGCTTTCCAACGCTTTTATAAAAACCTGCTGCATGGCATCAAACGCTTGTTCTTTGTCATCCACCCGCTGGTAGATGTATCTGAAAATCTGTTCATAATACTTATCATACAAGCTCGCAAACTTTGCCGGCTCCTTTTTAGCCGCCTCAACTAAAGCCTGTTCATTGGCTAAGTCGGTTTGTGTTGCATGATATTTTGATGTTTCAATCATATACAATCTTCTGAATTCTGAACTTATAACGTAGGTATTAAAAAAAGATACAGCCTAAAGTTGAAATTTAATCGGCAAATTGTATTGCATGATTGTTTGCTTATCGTTTTTCAACCCCGGAGTCCATTTTGGCATTATCGAAACAATCCTTAATGCTTCCTGCTCTAAACCGGGAGCACCGGGAATCCCTTCTAAAATATTTACATTTGTTATTCCACCATCGAGGTTCACCGTAAACCTTACACGTACCGTCCCTTGTATTCCTGCTTTCCTTTCTGCAGCGGGATATTTTAGATTCTTTTTAATAAATGCATTCATCTCCGATTGACCACCCGGGAACATCGGCATTTGTCCGACCTTCACATATCCGGCTAAATTGGGAGTCTTCGTTTCCGCCACGTCCACCTTCTTCACTTTTATCGTTCCTCTTTTCGTATCCTGTGCAAAACAGGAAATCGAGAACATTAAAAAAGTTATGAAGAATAGCTTTTTCATTTCAATTTAAAGTTAATGGGTAGATTAACTTGCACCTCCACATTTCTGCCATTTTGCATTCCAGGATTCCACTTAGGCATCATTTTTACAACTCTTATCGCTTCCAAATCAAGATTTACACTGCCATTTATTCCTTTTAAAAGCTTTACATCTGAAAGAGTTCCATCCACCTCAACTTTAAATGTCACCCAAACAGTAACTTGATTTCCTCCTTTTTTTTCAACTGTAGGATTCTTTATATTTTTTTGAATAAATGAATCCATTTCTTTTTGACCACCTGGGAAAGTTGGCATTTTTTCTACTATTGTAAGAGGTGCCGTTACTGAAACTAGCATTGTATCAAGACCAATATTGCTTGACGCAACCGTATCCTTATTTGCAGACTCCACCTTCTTAACTTTAATTGTACCTTTCGTATCCTGTGCAAAACAGGAAAGAGAGACTATAAAAAAGAAGAGAATGACTATTTTTTGCATTTTATTGAATTCTACTGATATAACGTAAAAGTAATTAAAAGATACCTTAAAAAGTGACTAGGTGATTAAGAAACTAGGTGACTAAGGGGTTTATTAAATCAAACTCGCTTTACATCGTCACTTAATCACCTCGTTACCCAGTCACCTACAAAAAAATTCTTACTTTTGTTCCTCTCAATTTAATACTATGATAAAAGCAAACGACCCCTCATTAAAATCCTGGATAGAAGTACAACCCAACAGCGATTTCCCTATACAAAATTTACCTTTTGGTATTTTCAAAACACAGAGTTCCAGTCCGCGTGTTGGTATCGCTATTGGCGATCAAGTGTTGGACTTAGCCATATTAAACAAGTTGGGCTTTTTAGACAAGTTAAAAATTGACAACTCCATCTTTACCAACCAATATTTGAATGATTTTATTGCATTAGGAAAATCAACAACTTCTGCTGTTCGTGAATTGGTTTCTCATTTGCTGAATGAAAACACCCCTGATTTGCGCGACAACAAAGAAGCGAGAGCAAAAGTATTTCAATATATTAGTAATGTACAAATGCTTATGCCTGTAAGAGTTGGCGACTACACCGATTTTTATTCCAGCATCGATCATGCTACCAATGTAGGAACAATGTTTCGTGACCCGAATAATGCATTGTTACCGAACTGGAAACATTTACCCGTAGGTTACCATGGAAGGGCTTCTTCTATCGTTATTTCTGGAACTGATTTTCACCGTCCTAAAGGACAAACAAAACCGGTTGAAACGGAGCCTCCTGTATTTGGACCTAGTAAATTATTGGATTTTGAATTAGAAACCGCTTTTATTATCGGCAAAGGAACACAACTTGGAGAAAGTGTAACAACTGCTGCTGCTGAAGATCATATTTTTGGAATGGTTTTGTTTAATGATTGGAGTGCGCGCGACATTCAAACATGGGAATATGTTCCACTTGGACCCTTCCTTGCGAAAAATTTTGCGTCTACCGTTTCTCCTTGGGTGGTGACCATGGACGCATTGGAACCATTCCGAGTTCCAGGGTATAAGCAAGAACCAAAAGTATTACCTTATTTAGAATATACCGGAAATAAAAACATTGACATCAACCTGGATGTTTTTATTGCACCGGAAAAAGGAGAAGAAAATTTAGTGTCGCATTCCAATTATAAATTTATGTATTGGACCATGGAGCAACAATTGGCTCACCATACCGTAAATGGTTGCAACATTAATGTTGGGGACATGATGGCCTCCGGAACAATCAGTGGCCCTACGCCAGATTCATTTGGATCTATGCTCGAAATCTCGTGGAGAGGAACCAAACCAGTGAAGATGAAAGATGGCAGCGAACGCAAATTCATTAATGATAACGACACCGTAATTATTCGTGGATATTGCGAAAAAGAAGGTATTCGCATAGGATTTGGGGAAGCGAAAGGGAAAGTTTTACCGGCAATCTAATCGAATATGAAAGCACTTTCTATTATCGGAATGGTGTTTAGCCTCTTGCTACTACTGTTAAGTTTTGCTGTGATCGATATTCATTGTTATGACCAATGGGGCTCTAGCCAACCGGGGCTCGAAATTGGATTGATTATTTTTATACTTGCCGCATTTTTCTTAGCCTTTTCAATCGTGGCTTGCGTTTTTGCCTTTAAAAAGAAGAAGGCTTAAAATTTCTTACCCTAAAAACAAAGGGATTCACCTCTATTTATCATTTTTTTTAGCCATCGACTAAACTTCATTGTTTTTCGTTCGTCATAGATGCAAATAAACTTAAAATCAACAATTAAAACGATAAACAAATGAAAACGACAAACGCTTTTAAATACATAATGGTAGTTGCTACTGTTGGTATGTTATTCACTTCTTGCAGAAGAGATAAAGATGAAAAAGATACAGATACATCCTCTGCTTCTGACAATGCTTTAGCTGAAGGAACCTACAATGATGTAAACAACATTGCTGACGAAGCAGCTAGCGGAAACTTGACTTCATATTTAACTCCTAGCCCATCTGAAAATAAATCCATTTTAAGTGCTTGTGCAACAATTACTCACGACACAACAGTAACACCGCGTATATTAACAATCGATTTCGGCACAAGCAATTGTCTTTGCAATGACGGCAGATACCGCAGAGGGATTATCAATGTTTCCTATTCAGGTCATTACCGCGATTCGGCATCAACACATACCATTTCATTTACCAACTATTATGTAAACGACAATCAAGTGTTGGGCTCAAAAACAGTTACGAATAATGGTCATAACTCAGCCGGACATTTATCTTATTCTATTTCGGTAAATGGACAAATTATCAAAGCAAGCGGTGGTGGAACAATCACTTGGACATCTACCCGCACTCGTGAATGGATTATTGGAGAAAGCACATTAATTTGGAATGATGATGTGTATTTAATTACCGGTTCCGCAAACGGATCAAACGCTGCAGGAGTTTCTTACAGCATGAACATTACAAGTCCATTAAGAAAAGAAATCGGATGTCGTCATTTAGTAAGCGGACAGTTATCCTTAACACCATCCGGCAAACCAACACGATATGTTGACTTTGGTTCAGGAGCATGTGATGATCAAGCAACAGTAACAATTAACGGAAACGTTTACAACATCACTTTACGATAACTATTAATCTGTATAAAAAAAACGCTCCTCCGAATAATCGGAGGAGCGCTTTTTTATTTATGAATTTACTTAAAATTTAATGCTAAATCCTACCGAAGCATTGTAACTTGAATGTGAATGCGGATGAACTCCAATTTCAACAAACACACCAAAGTTATTCACAAAATAATAACGAGCACCTACAAATCCCGCAACGTAAGGACTAAACGGATTCACAGAAACAGAATAATCGTTGTTGGGGTCATTGTCAGAATACGAGTAAACATTCAAATGTGCTCCAATTAAAACACCACCATATACTTCTGCCTTTTTTGAATTCAATACATCCCAGTGGTATGCAGCACGACCTGCAATGGTATAATAACTATGTCGTTTTTCATAACGATAGCCGTTGCCATAAAATGTATTGTAGTTGTATTCGTATTTTTCTGTTTTATATCCAAAATACGCACCAACACCCAAAAATCCGGGGCCCAATTTTTTCGGCCATGGTTGCTCATACGATAAATTTAAATAAGGAGAAGATGAATATTTTTCTCCACCAACTCTAACATAATATCCTGATGCTAATCCAATACCAAGGTTGATGATGTGTGTTTTTTCATCGAAACATTTTTCTCCATCACCTGGACTTAATACCAAATTACTGTTCTTATTAATTGGCTCTCCGGCAAATGTTGAAAGAGAAAATGCCACCATACCGATCAATGCGAATGTTTTTTTCATAATTAGTGTTTTTGATTGTTTACGCCATTATTTTAGCGAAGGTTCTACAAAGTTATAAAGTAATATCCATTATGGTTGGTAATATCCAATCAAAAAAAATGCCTCTTTTAAAAAAGAGGCATTTTTTCAAACAAAATAAAACACCTTATCGAATAATCAACTTTTTGGTAATCAACTCCTTACCAGATTTTAGTACAACAAAATAAACACCACTTTGCAGATGCGATAAATCAGCTTCAACACTTTCAGCGGTTAAACTTTTAAATTCATAATGATATACATTCTTACCAAGTACATCCACAATATCCACAACTCCATCTTGTTTCGTTGTCATATTAATATCAATAAAAACATGTCCATCTGACGGATTTGGATAGACACTTAATGTGGTATTATCAACTAAAAAATAATCGTCCATCGAACTGGTTAAGCCTACCGTAAACTGCTGATAAATTTGTCCACCAAAATCTGTTGGGTAGGTTTTTATAATTGACGAAGGTGTTACTTTTCGCAATCTTAAATAGCCACTTCCTTGTGATGGGTTTGCCCAGAATGCCAATCCATCTTCACCGGTATCTCTCATCTCAAGCGTATAGCAACCATTTGCCAACGTTACGGTATCTTTATAAATAGTATTTGCACTTAGTGTTGCACCATTTCTGGAAACAATTGTTGTTCCTGCATCATCTTTCAACGTGTACATATCTTCCCACGGATAATTGTTTGTTCTGAATTCAATCACAAATGGAGAAGGCATTACAGCAGGATACGTATATTTATTTACTTTCTCATTGTTGAATGCATATTGATCAACACCACCATTTGGATTACTGATGGTAACAGTAAAATCGGAAGCGCCCATTGCCCAATTAAATGTTCCCAATGTAACCGTTGCTGATTCCATAAATGGTAAACTACCTGTCCATGTGTATACAGATGGTGTTGCACCATTCATGCCATAGGTAATTGTTAAAGAAGTTAATGTGGTTGAACCTGTATTTCTAATTTTAATTACGGGTGCAGTACAAACCGGATTCATACGCGCCCACATTTGATCTTTGCTGGGCGACAAGATATCTTCCAGAGCGGCATCCAATGTAAAGTTTGGTGCACTATAACTCACTAACTGATCTTCAATTTGATAATAATCCCAACCACCAGTGTGCGAATAAGCTTGTACATCGTGATCTAAATTAATTGTTCCACCCGGAGTTGTAAACGGAGTTAACTCAAAATCATACGTCCATACTTCTGCACCCGGGCACCAGTTTGCGCGGTCATACACCCATGTTCCACCTTGAGGATATAACGGGTTCACATCACAGTTGTCGCGCCATACCAATTTTGAAAATTGTTGAACACCGTTCACTTCGAAGTAATGTGTTTTCGCACAAAATTCAGCGCAGTTTTCAGGAGTATCCATTCCATGACCAGTTATTCGAGACTTCCAACGCGTTGTTACACCATTGACAGGTATTGTTTTATTGAGTGGCAACAAATGATTATCAATCGGATCAGTTGGGTTACCATAATCAAATCCACCATTCCATAAATTTTGAATATCAACAACATCTCTTGGAGGAGTTCCTTCAATCATTAAAAATTCCATGCTCAACAATTCTTGCCAATTTCCAGCTTCTAAATGAACGCTGTCTGCAAGCAAAGTTCGGTAATCACTAACATCAAATGTCCATGTCCACCCACTGCCTAAGCTCAACCCATTTCCGTACGGTGTGATGTAACGTGCCAATTCATAACGAAGCACTTGCGGAAATTTTTTATACCATTGATAATATAATAAATGCAATGTACTATCCGGAGTAACGAAAGAAGAATCAGTTGCGATACCATTTACGTCATATACATAATTATTATAATAAGATGGCCAAACAATCATGGTATCAACCGGCATACCAGGATTACTAGTTGAATCCGTATAGGTAACAATTTGAATTGGAGCATTCATTGTTGAATCCACAATTAATGTAGAATCGATTACTGTAGTGAATACACCTTGTTCAAATGTAATATTTGGACGTAAAGTTGTTTGCGAAAATTGAGAGATTAATTCAGACGCACTTTTCAATGGATTGTCGACACTTACTAAGCTTGCTGCAGCATGTGTTCCGGGAGCCGCATCTGCAAACGTAGCATAATTTCCATCATTGCATTGGTAATACAATGCAAGGTTTGCATAATTCGGATGCGAAGGAGTAATTTTCTGATTCATGTAGTTTAGAATCGTTGTTGCATTTAACTCGACATTAAAAACAGCAAACTCATCAATTTTTCCCGCATACGTTTGCGAACCTGCCCAATTACCTCTTCCGATTTTAAATTTCGAAATGCCTTGCATGGATTTAACCTTTGCAGTTCCACTATGCCACAGCACACCGTTCAAATAAATTTTCATGGAGCCGGTTGCAACATTTTTTGTGAAGGTCCAATAGTTCCATTGTCCTTCAATTTCAGAAGTTACTGCTGCTTTATTAATTCTATCATAAGCCGTTCCGCCATATCCTGCATCCCAATATACATTGCTATCACTCCAAGGCAAATGGCTGTTTAATAATCTTCTGTCCAACGAATCTACCGCTTCAAATGCCGTTCCATCCATTGGCTGAGCGGGAGCACCAAAACACCAGAATGCAACGGTAACAAAAGAATCGATTGCAACTAAATTCGAATTCATTGGAACATCTACATAGCCATAGGTTCCAAAAGAAGCAACTCGATCTGTTCCTGAATTTGTTAATCCAGAATTAAATGTTGTAGTGGATGCAGCAACAATATTGTCGATGGCTGTTGCCATATTTTCATAAGTAATTTCAACTAACAAATTGGAAACACCATCCCAATTAAATGGAGTTGTCAACTGCAAGCTATTCCAACCCAAAGTTGTAAATTGAGTGTTTTGAGAATATACTGTGGTAAAACCAGAGTTATTAAATGTGCTTTGTGATAAGGAATCTAAGGTAACCGCCTTGATGTGAATCGTCATGTTTTGCATTTGCGCTCCCAATGTTTGCAGATAAAATTGCAAGCCAGTAATATTTCCGGCAGTCATTCCAGCTGCAGAAATTTCAGATGCTTTCCACAAATATTGTGTTCTGGATACAGGAGCAGATGCGCCAAATGGAAACACATCGTTTGTTGTTCCTGCCCCAACCGCATAGGTATTCAAAGATGTTGTATCGGTGTGTACAGCAGTGTACTGCCAATGTGTATCATACGAAAACGAAGGCGTATTCATATACATCACACTATCCGGAGATGCACCATTCATAGTATAAGTAGGCTGATTAATGAGAGTTGAATCCAACAAACCGGTATGATCATATAAATAGGTGTAGGTTAAATAATCCCATTCTCCACAAGGAGGTGTTTGGGCCGGATTACATTTTAAAGTGTATCGCATCAATATTTTTTCGAAACGGACAGTATCTGATGGGAAGACGAACCATGCATTTTGAGGAGAACCAAAAGTAAATGTTTGCACGCGAATGGTATCACCTGGATTCGCCACAATTGCGCCAACGTTCAACACAAGAAAAGATAATGTAACAAAGAGTAGTTTTTTCATTAGAAAAATAGTTAAATTTTAAGCTAACGAAAATACATAATTCAGAGGGGGAGTACAAGGAAAATAGAAGAACATTCTTAGCAATTGATAAGGAAAATACAAGTAGTAAAAACCAATCAATCAGACCATTGAAACTGTTCGAATTGTTTACCGTTTTAGGAGAGATGAAATATCAACCGTGTAGATCCGACTCAAACCATTTTCATATTTATTCATTTCCTTCAACAACTCGATTAATGAATATTGTTTTTCAAAAATTGTTTTGACAGAATTCCGTTTGCTTGTAAAATAAAGCGTTTCGTTCTTCTCATCCACAAACGGACAATAATCCATTTTATCTGAATTAATTTCTTTACTCAAATTAAGGGAGGAAGTCCATTCACCTTTTTTATTTTTAAAACTAATATATAAATCACCGCTGCCAACGCCACCTGCACGATTATAACCGGTGTAAATTAAATACGACTCGTCCGCTGCAACAAATGCATTAAACTCATACTCCGTTGTATTAATGGAATCGCTCAATAAAACTGGGGACGTGTATTTGCCGCTTACAAATGCAGACATAAAAATATCATCCCTTCCTTTTGATAACGAAGGCAAGTTATCGGAAGTAAAATACAAATTACCATTTTTTGAAAGCGAAGGATAGAATTCATTTCCAACAGAATTAACAGGTGCGCCCAAATTTATTGGATCCGACCAATCCTCCTTGATTGATTTGCGCTCCACATACCAAATATCATAATCTTTTATTTCTAAGGATTTATCATCCACCGCGCGATTTGAAACAAAATACAATCTCAAACCATCCAAATAAAAAAACGGCTCCAAATCATTGAACCTTCCTGAGAATGCCGCCATTTTTGCTTCACTCCATTTTCCATTTACTTTTTGGGAATAAGCAATAGAGGAACTTCCTTCGACATAACTTTGGACAGTAAAATAAACTTCATCTCCGGATGGCGACAAGGCAATGTCTCGCACATTCGGAAACTGAGAAAACAATTCCGGCAGAAAAGGTGTTGCAGTTTCGGATGCATTTTGAGCAAGATTGTTGATTGCCCAAAACAGTATTAGAACAAAAATAGATATGCGTTTCATGTTTAGTATTTCATTCCTAAATTATAAAACACAAAACTCCAAATGTCAGCATACTCTTCAATTTGTTTAGATGTTGGCTTACCGGCACCGTGACCGGCATTGGTATCAATACGAATTAATACTGGGTTTGCGCCCTTTTGTTTTTCTTGCAAGGTTGCAATAAATTTAAATGAATGTGCAGGCACTACTCGATCATCGTGATCACCTGTAGTTACTAATGTTGCAGGATAAGCAACTTCTTTCACATTGTGTAGGGGTGAATACTTAATAATGCAATTGTATTCCTCTTTATTTTCACTTGAGCCATAATCACCTGTCCACGCCCACCCGATAGTGAATTTATGAAAACGCAACATATCCAAAACACCAACCGTAGGAATCGCAACTTTTGCTAAATCCGGACGCTGTGTCATCACTGCACCAACCAACAATCCACCATTGGAGCGACCATGGATAGCCAACTTTGAAGAAGAAGTATATTTTTCTTTAATTAAATATTCAGCGGCTGCAATAAAATCATCAAATACATTTTGTTTTTGGCATTTTGTTCCTGCCTTGTGCCAATCTTCTCCGTAATCACCACCACCGCGTAATCCTGGAATGGCATAAATCCCTCCATTTTCTAAGAAAACAGCCCGATCGATTCTGAACTCCGGAGAGTAATAGGAATTAAAACCACCATAGCCAAACAAGAAACATGGATTTGTGCCATCCAACTTAATACCTTTTTTATGGGTAATAAACATTGGCACTTTGGTTCCATCCTTGCTGGTATAAAAAACTTGTTTGGTTTCATAGTCATCGGACTTAAAATCAATTTCCGGCTTGAACCAAACGGTCATTTTATTGGTAACCATGTTGTATTTATAAACCACATCCGGTGCAGTAAATGTTTTATAGGAAAAGAAAGCTAAGCTATCATCTTTGTCACTATCAAACGCATCCACTTTACAAACACCAGGCAATTTAATTTCACTTTCTTTTTTACCATTCATATCATACACATACAAACGTGTTGTCACATCTTTTAAATATTTTGCAACAAACTTCCCATTTGCCAACGATACGCTTTCCAACAAATCAGTAGATTCCGGAATTATTTTTTTCCAGTTTTCATAATCCGGCTTGCCATGAATATCGATTTCTAAGAGTTGGTATTTCGGAGCACCTTTATCCGTTATCACATAAAGTTTATTGCCTTCATTGTGAACAACACCATAATTGTTTTCGAAATTATTTACTAACTGTATGAAAGCTGAATTGGGTTTATCAAGTTCCTTAACGGCTAGCGTTGTTCCACTTGTAGATTCCGAACCATACAACAGCAACAACTTTTCATCTTCTGAAATAGAAGCAGAAAAATTTCTTAACGGATTTTTTTTATCTTCATACACCAATACATCCTTACTTTGAGCTTCTCCGATTTTATGATAATACACTTTATGATATTCATTTTTATTAGAAAGCTCACTACCTCCGGTTGGGGCATCATAAGCACTATAATAAAATCCATCACCTTTCCATGCGATATCAGAAAATTTCACCCACTTAATTTCATCGGATAATTTTTTACCGGTTTCAATTTCCATTGCATAAATCTCACTCCAATCGCTACCAGCACGGTTAATGCTATATGCCAAATACTTACCATTTTTACTGATGCCCATTCCTCCAAGTGAAGCGGTACCATCGTTCGCCAATGTATTCGGATCAAGTAATAGACGAGCTTTACCATTTAAGCCTTCCTGAACATAGAGGACACTTTGATTTTGAATCCCATCATTTTTATAGAAGAAATAATTTTTCCCTTTTTTGAAAGGAGCACTTACTTTGGCGAAATTCCAAATCTTCGTTAATCGTTCCTTTACTTTTTCTCGGAATGGAATGGTTGCCAAATAGTCAAACGTTACTTTATTTTGAGCCTTCACCCATTCACCTGTTTCTGCAGAACGATCATCTTCGAGCCAACGATATGGATCGGCAATTTTGTTTCCAAAATACGTATCCACAGAATCTGTTTTGCGAGTAATTGGATAGTTCATTTTCACAGGATCATTGTTAACAAGCGTAGCTGCAACCGAAACAACTGCAGAAAGGATTAAAAATGGGACAATTTTTTTTAACATCGTTTTTCAAGTTTATTTATCAAAAATAAGTAATTAATTGGGAGAAAATTTATAAAATGATTAGTGGTTGTAGAGGAGGATGAATGGATATTAATCTTCTTCATCCGTATTTATTAATGGAATCTCTTTCTTTTGAGGAAGATTATAATCTTTTCTAAGAACAGATACAACAACCCTTTGATTTATTGGACCTTTTAATTTACCAATTACTTTATAGGCCAAATCTCTCTTTTCCAATGGTTGTTTTTTGCCATAAGACTTGCAAGACAAACGATCCTTTTCGATTCCTTTCAGAACCATCAGATCATATACTTTTTTCACTCTTAATTCTGAAAGTTTCTTCGGATTTTTTTCCTTTTTGTCGGCATGTCCAGCTAATTCAAAAACA
Organism: Bacteroidota bacterium; assembly: GCA_016722565.1. Lineage (NCBI taxonomy): Bacteria > Pseudomonadati > Bacteroidota > Bacteroidota bacterium. The sequence goes on along the minus strand of JADKIU010000001.1, from coordinate 1,163,757 downwards.
TATTGAGGAAAATTCTTCATTAAATCTACCAAGCAATCAACAGCAGTATCTCCTGAATAGACATAATAATCATATTCATCAACCTGACTTCTACCAAACTCTAAGCTGTTTTTTTTGAAAAAAACGGTAGGTATAATTAAGGACCGTTGGATAGGAATTAAACAAAAATCATGAATGATGTTCGCATTAGAAATATTTTCTTCCGTTTTAAACTTTACTTTATCAGCTGAATTCAAATAGCCATTGCGAAAATAACTATATTGACACATTCCGTATGGGACTTTCACCGTTTCATCGGGAGCAATCGTAGTCAACACATATTCTAAACTCGGTTTTAGGACACTATCATGAAAAAAATAAAATCCTGAAGAATCACTTTTTGTTTCAAATGTTCGCTGATCAATACAAACCAATTTAATGATTGTATTTTTAATAGGTGTTTTAAATTTACAATCATAAATTCTACCTGATAACTTATGCCCAATTTGTGCATTTGCAACAAAACAAAAAAGGATGCAACCTAAAAAAACTATCCTGACTAATAATGGTTTTAAGCCCTTCATTTTATCATCAATTAATGCACTAAAGTTAATACTATTTTCTACCTTTAGCATCCAAATAAAAACTCAATGAAAAAAATCTATTTAGCAGCCCTTGTTTGTTTTTCAATTGTCTCCTGTGGAGGCGATTCACAAAAAGCTGAAATAAAAACTGTAACGGATATGAATCCACAATTTGATAAATACAAAGAGCAGTTTATTGAGAATCTTTGGAAGGTTTATCCAGGCTGGGCAAGTAGCCTTGGGTACCACAAATATGACAGTGTGCTCATTGTACCGAATGAAGCTGCCAGAGCAAAAGAATTAGCTTTTGCAAAAGCCAATTTAGATTCGTTAAAATTAGTTGACATTAATGGACTATCCGACAATAATAAAACGGATTATTACATGATCGAAAACCAATTAAAATCAATTGAGTGGTCGATCAACGCTTTCAAATCCTTTGAATGGAACCCAACTGAATATAATGTTTCCGGCAGTTTCGCAGAACTCTTAAATGGCAACTATGATTCGTTAGACGTTCGTTTGCGGAATTTCTATTTAAAAATGACCAACATTCCTGCCTACTACGAAGCAGCAAAAATGAACATCAAAAATCCAACAACAGAGCATACGCTTTTGGCTATCGAACAAAACTTAGGAGGGATTTCAGTATTTGAAACCGATTTTCATAATGCGCTAAACAAAGTACATTTTGGTGAACACGAGAAACAATCAATGGAAGCAACAGCAAAACAAGCAATAGCAGCCATTAATGATTTTGCTGAATGGTTGAAAAAGTTAGATAACAAAACACCACGCAGTTTCCGTTTAGGAAAAGAATTGTATGCCCAAAAATTTGAATACGATATTCAAAGTGGCTATTCTGCAGACGAAATTTTTGAAAAAGCATTGGCACGTAAAAAAGAACTGCATGAAAAAATGTTTGAGCTGGCCGACAAACTTTGGGGAAAATACATGCATAGTGCTCAGAAGCCAACAGACAAATTGGTTTTAATAAAACAAATAATCGATAAGATTTCTGAGAAACACGTAAAACCGGAAGAGTTTCAATCTGCAATTGAAAAACAAATGCCCGTGTTGGTTAACTTCATCAAAGAAAAAGATTTAATCTACATCGACCCATCAAAACCTTTGGTAGTTAGACGTGAGCCTGATTACATGGCTGGTGTTGCAGGTGCATCTATCTCGGCACCGGGACCGTATGATAAAAATGGAAACACTTACTATAATGTAGGTAGTTTAGCCGGTTGGGATAAAGAAAGAGCAGAAAGCTATTTGCGTGAATACAATCACTACATTTTACAAATCTTAAATATTCACGAAGCTATCCCCGGGCATTATACTCAATTAGTGTATAGCAATCAATCACCTAGTTTAATTAAAGCCATATTTGGAAACGGAGCAATGGTAGAAGGCTGGGCCGTTTACACAGAACGCATGATGCTAGAAAGCGGTTACGAAAACAGTGATGAAATGTGGCTCATGTATTATAAGTGGAATTTAAGAACCACTTGCAACACCATTTTAGATTATAGTGTGCACACAAAAGAAATGAGCAAGGAGGCCGCTCTTAATTTATTAATGAACGAAGCATTCCAACAAAAAGCAGAAGCCGAAGGAAAGTGGCGAAGAGTTTCAGTGACTCAAGTACAACTTTGTTCTTATTTTACCGGATATACCGAAATCTATGATTTCCGCGAAGAATTGAAAAAACAAGCCGGTGAAAAATTTAATTTAAAACAATTTCATGAGAAATTTCTCAGCTATGGAAGTGCGCCCGTTAAATACATAAAAGATCTAATGTTAAACGAAATGAACAAACCAGCCAACTAATTGTTGAATCATAATGCTCATCCCCTGTTCAAAAATACCCAACAAAAAAAAATCGGAGCTTCGAAAAAAAGCTTCTGATTTTTCATTTGCTGTTTATGATTCGGTGGCAATGATTCACACCGAACATTGGAATCAAGTAGTGAATTATGGAAGTGAATATTTACAGCTTCCCTTTTTAGGTGTTTTAGAAAAAGAGCATCCCAACAACATGCATTTTCATTATGCAATCATCTACCAAGAAAAAAAACCGGTAGCAATTGCTTATTTTCAGGTAATCGACTTTTCTTCAGATAGCTTCGGAAGTTCAATACTTGAATCAACGAGTGACTATTCCTGCTTAATAACCGACTATCTAAAAAAACACATCACCAACCATTTAATCAAAAGTGCCGACCACATTAACATGCGCTTATTGATATGCGGAAATGCCTTTGTTAGTGGCGAACATGGTTTCACAAGCATTCCCGAAACAAATAAAACAGAAGTAATAGATGCTTTAGCAGATGTCATCTACCGAATTAGCAGAGCGGAGAAACTAAGAGGAAAAATTGCGGCAGTTTTGGTAAAAGATTTTTATTCCTCATCGGTTGTTCATACAAAAGAATTTGAAGAATATAAATATCACGACTTCTTGGTAGAGCCGAATATGGTGTTGGATATTCAATGGGAGAATTTTGATGCCTACTTGAATGCAATGAGTAAAAAATATCGTAATCGAGCGAAGAGCATTATTAAAAAGGGAGCCCAAATTATTCGAAAAGATTTTTCGGCCTTAGACATTCGAAATAATTCAAAACAAATTTTTGAACTTTATAATAATGTTCATTTGAAGGCAAAATTCCGAATGGCATCCATTACTCCTACTTATTTTGAAGAAATGAAAAATATAATGGATGAAGAGTTCAGTTTCACCGGCTACTATTTTAACGAAAAATTAGTCGGCTTCCGCTCCACCTTCATTCTTAAAAATGATATCGAGGCACATTTTATAGGATTGGATTATTCGATCAACAAGGAACTTGACCTCTACCAAAACATTTTATGCGATTATGTGAAGGATGGCCTCAACAAAAAAGCCAAACACCTCATTTTAGGAAGAACTGCTTCTGAGATCAAAAGCACACTGGGAGCGGAAGCCGTAGAGTTAACCTGCTACATCCGCCACCGAAATCCGCTATCTAATAGAATTATTAAGCCTTTTGTGGATTATTTAAAGCCTTCCGAGTGGGTTCCACGCAACCCTTTTAAAGAAATAAGCATCTGATATAAAGAAGATAACGGGAGTATTGGAAATCCCGTAAATTTCTTTTACATTGGCTAAAATTTTTTTGCAAAATTATAGCCCAACATTCAGCGCATGAAACGTTTTAAACACTTTGTATTTTTTATATTTTGTTTCACCACCTCTGCATCCATTGCTCAAAGGGGAATTGACGGCAACAGAATTGTATCTGCGGCAGGAACAATCGTGAATGAATATACCACATTGACTGCAGATGCTGCTGCAGGAGCCACAACCATAACTGTTGCTGCAAGCGGGTTAAATGCGAATACACGTTTTGGTGCAGGAAATAATTTGGCTGCAGGTGATTTAATTATGATTATTCAAATGCAGGGGGTTAGTTCTTCAACTAGTTCTTCTATCGAATTTCCTGCAGGAAGCGGCCAATTTTATGGTTTTCCGAATGACTTAACCTGGGGGCAAATCACAAGTTATAACAATTGCGGCAATTATGAATTTTGTCAAGTTCGTTCGGTACCAACCGCCACAACAATTACCATTGATTGTGGGTTAAAAAACCCTTATACTTCTGCAGGCAGAGTTCAAGTCATACGCGTACCAAGATACAATACATTAACAATAAATTCTGGGGGAGTCCTCACCTGTCCGGCTTGGGCAGCTGGTGGTATCTATACCGGAGGAATAGTGGCAGTTGAAGTGTATGGAGCCACAGTAATAAATGCGGGCGGGAGCATCACCTCAACAGGCTTAGGGTTCAGAGGTGGTTCTCGTGTAGGTGATAATGTTACAACTTTAGGAGGGGGGCAAGTTGCAAGAAATGATGCAACTGAAGGTGCTGAAAAGGGTGAAGGTGTATTTGGATATCAAGCTGACTATAATGTTATTGCAGGGAGATTCTGCAGAGGCGCAGCCGGTAATGCCGGTGGCGGTGGAGATGCACATAATGCAGGAGGAGGCGGTGGAGCAAATGCAGGAACTGGCGTTTGGGATGGAGAAGGTAATCCCGATGTTAGTGGAGGTGCCGGTTGGATTGCGGCTTGGAATCGAGATATTTCAGTGACGTTTGCCACTCACGTTTCTTCTGGAGGTGGTCGTGGAGGATATTCTTTTTCTTCTGCAAATAGAGATGCTACACTTGAAGGCCCAAAACCATTTCAGGCTGCCGGATCAAATTTATGGGGAGGCGACTTTAGAATTAATAATGGTGGATGGGGAGGAAGACCATTGGATTATTCAACTGGCAAAATATTCCTTGGTGGTGGCGGTGGAGCCGGTGATCAAGAAAACAATTGCGGTGGAAGTGGTGGAAATGGTGGCGGAATGGTTTATATTATGAGTTACGGAACAATTAGTGGCGCTGGTACAATTACGGCCAATGGTGCTGCAGGTTCAAACACAACTTCCTCAGGCGTAAACTTCGGAATTGATGCTGCCGGTGGCGGTGGCGGTGGCGGTACCATAATTTTGAATTCTATCGGAACCGTTTCAGGAATTACTGCTGCTGCAAATGGTGGAGTTGGTGGAAACCAAGACGTACTTCCTGCAGTAAATGAAGCAGAAGGACCAGGTGGCGGTGGTGGCGGTGGCTATATCGCTATTTCTACAGGAGTAATAACAGCAACTGTCAATGGTGGAGCAAACGGAACAACTGACTCAAATGCGATGACCGAATTCCCTCCAAATGGTGCGACAAGAGGTGGGGCAGGATTAACAAATCAACCTATTTCTGCAGATACTATTAATGTCGCTAATACAACCATCTGCTCGGGAAATACAGCTACATTGACAGCAAATTTAGTTGGTAGTATTCCTGGAACAATCACTTGGTACAGTGCGCAAGTTGCCGGAACCGTTTTAGGTACAGGAGCAACATTCACCACACCAACACTTTCAACAACTACAACTTATTATGTCGGATTTTGTCCAGGCACCTATACTATTCCAGTTACAGTGACGGTTAACACTTCCCCAACAACATCTGCTGCAGGTCTTGACCAAACTGTATGTGCAACATCTGCCACTTTTGCTGGAAACCCAGCCTTAGCAGGTACTGGAACATGGACATTAATCAGCGGAGCAGGAACAATCACTACACCTTCTTCCCCGACCTCAGCGGTTACCGGTCTTGGATTAGGAGCAAATGTTTTTCAGTGGACAATTACCAATCCTCCTTGTGGAACTTCAACTGATCAAGTTACAATTACCAGCACTGGTGGTCCAACAACATCCGTTGCCGGAACAGCTCAAACTGTTTGCGGAACCTCTGCTACACTTGCTGGAAACACACCAACAACAGGAACGGGAACATGGACCTTAGTGAGTGGTGCAGGAACAATTACAACACCTTCTTCACCTACTTCCGGTGTTACCGGATTGGGAGTTGGACCAAATGTATTTCAATGGAGCATTGCCAGCGCCCCTTGTCCACCTTCGACTTCAACAGTTACCATAACGGGTGTTACAGCTCCAACAACAGCTAACGCTGGAACTCCACAAACTGTTTGCGGAACTAGTGCTACACTTGCTGGAAATACAGCCACAACCGGAACTGGAACATGGACATTAGTGAGTGGTGCAGGCACCATTACAACACCCTCTTCACCTACTTCCGGGGTTACCGGATTAGGAGTAGGACCGAACGTCTTCCAATGGAGCATTGCCAATGCACCTTGCCCTGCTTCTACTTCTACCGTAACTATTACAGGAGTTGCTGCTCCAACAACTGCTAACGCTGGTTCAGCGCAAACAGTTTGCGGAACCACTGCTACACTTGCTGGAAATACAGCCACAACCGGAACTGGAACATGGACATTGGTGAGTGGTGCAGGAACAATTACCACACCTTCTTCACCTACTTCCGGTATCACCGGATTAGGAGTTGGACCAAATGTATTTCAATGGAGCATTACCAATGCACCTTGCGTTGCTTCTAATTCAACAGTTACAATAACAGGAGTTGCTGCTCCAACAACAGCTAACGCTGGAACTCCACAAACTGTTTGCGGAACCACTGCTACACTTGCTGGAAACACGGCTACAACAGGAACTGGAACATGGACCTTGGTGAGTGGTGCGGGAACAATTACCACTCCTTCTTCGCCAACTTCCGGTGTTACCGGATTGGGAGTTGGACCAAATATTTTTCAATGGAGCATTGCAAATGCCCCTTGCCCCGCTTCTACTTCTACCGTAACTATTACAGGAGTTGCTGCTCCAACTACTGCTAACGCTGGTACTCCGCAAACTGTTTGCGGAACCACTGCTACACTTGCTGGAAATACAGCCACAACCGGAACTGGAACATGGACCTTGGTGAGTGGTGCAGGAACAATCACAACACCGTCTTCACCTACTTCCGGTATCACCGGATTAGGAGTTGGACCAAATGTATTTCAATGGAGCATTACGAATGCCCCTTGCGTTGCTTCTACTTCAACAGTTACAATAACAGGAGTTGCTTCTCCAACTGCTGCTAATGCTGGTACACCGCAAACTATTTGTGGAACAACTGCTACGCTTGCAGGAAATACTCCAACAACCGGAACGGGAACGTGGACTTTAGTAAGTGGTGCTGGAACAATTACCACTCCTTCTTCACCAACTTCCGGTATCACCGGATTAGGAGTTGGACCAAATGTTTTTCAATGGAGCATTACGAATGCCCCTTGTCCTGCATCTACATCAACCGTTACGATAACAGGCACAACTGCTGCAGATGCTACCATTAGTAGCGTTACCCCTATTTGTCTCGGTACTCCTGCATTTAATTTAACAGCTGCAACTGCTGGAGGAGCATGGACAGGAACAGGAATCACTTCCGGGGCAAGTGGAACTTTTAACCCTGCCACTGCCGGAGTAGGAACATATACTATTACCTATACCATTTCTGGAGCTTGCGGAAATGTGGATACAACAATCGTGACGGTTCTTCCGAATGATGATGCTACAATCAGCCCTATTGCTTCTTTATGCGTAAGTGCAACTCCAACCAATTTGGTTGCTGCTACGGTTGGTGGGACCTGGAGTGGAACAGGAATTACAGATGCAGTAAATGGAACTTTTGACCCTGCCGTTGCAGGAATTGGTTCATATACCATCACCTATTCTACCCCTGGAATATGTGGTTCAACGGATACAGTAATTGTTACAGTTAATTCAAGCTCCGATGCAACAATTACTTCAATCGCACCAATTTGTACAGGCAGTTCCGCATTCAATTTAACAGCTGCTACTGCAGGAGGCGTATGGAGTGGCACAGGTATTACATCAGGTGCCACCGGTACATTTGACCCGACAATTGCAGGAATAGGTGTACATATTATTACTTACACTATTTCCGGAACATGTGGTGCAACTGACACGGCTTCCATCAATGTAACCGCAGCGGCAAATGCCACAATTACGGCTATTTCGCCAATTTGTGCAAGCACTGCACCCTTTAACTTAACAGCAGCAAATAGTGGTGGTACATGGAGTGGAACAGGAATTACAGATCCAATCAATGGAACATTTAATCCATCGTTGGCTACACCAGGAGTAAATACGATTACCTATTCTATTTCGGGAGCATGTGGCGATACAGCAACAACAACGATTACTGTAAATGCATTACCTGTTCCAACATTTACAGCGGATGTTACTAGCGGATGCGAGCCATTATGTGTGACATTTAACGAATCAGCGACTAACACCTGTACTTCGATGAGCTATGATTTTGGGGATGGTAATACATCAGCCTCTTCTACTTTTACAAATTGTTATACTTCTCCAGGAACCTACTCTGTATCCATCACCTGCACAGATGCAAATGGATGTGTAGGATTAGCTACTGTTACGAATATGATCACCGTTTCTCCTAGACCTCTAGCTAATTTTACGGTGTCACCAAGCGGAGTATTACCTGTTGGTTCAACAGCTGTATTTACTGATATCTCCACCAATGGAGGTATTTCATTTTGGAATTTTGGTGATCCGACATCAGCAAGCAATACATCTATTTTAACAAGCGACTCACATATGTATGCAGATGCGGGCATCTATTGTGTGCTTCTTATCGCAGGAAATACAGGAGGATGTGTTGATTCCATCACTATTTGTGTTGATGTTGCTGATGATGCTACCATTAACACGCCAAATGTTTTCACTCCAAATAATGATGGAGCAAACGACATTTTCTATTTTTTAACCACATCTGTTAAAGAACTAAACTGTTCTGTTTATGATCGATGGGGACTAAAAATAGCAGAGTGGACTTCCCTAAACGATGCGATAAATGGATGGGATGGACGAACAACGAGCGGACTTATTGCGCCAGACGGGGTGTATTACTATATTATGAAAGCAAATACCGCTAACGAAAAAGTAATTGATCAAACCGGATTTATACATTTATTAAAAGAAAAATAATTACAAACCATTTAAATATGAAACATAAAAATCTCCATTATTTTGCAATTGTAGTTGCAATTGTATTTTGCAGCACAAACCTCTTGAAAGCACAAATGGTTGGCCCGGATGCCTACATAAAAGCTACAAGTGTAGAAATTGGTCTCGATGGTCAAGGTGGTTTTGAAGGATGCAGTACTACTGCTTCTCCTCCACTTCCTGGGATGCATTTCCGCTCAGGCAATCCACTTTTTGGATTCGTTGCAAATCCACAAATAAATTTATGGACCACTTTTGATGGCGACTTTTTCACTCCCGGAACTCCAGAAAATGGATGGGGAATTGAAATCGGAACTACCGGAGGGGTAGCTGCCAGTAACAATGCTACAGGAGAGTTTAATATCCCAGGAGCAATTACCGATTGGACCCATAACTTCGATTGTTATTCAGCTGATTGGGAAGGAGATCTAACCTCTGGAACGAACCTCCATATAAAAGTAAACTACTTCTTACAAGAAACAGATCTATTTTATACTACAACAGTTTCTATTACCAACAATACATCTGCAACAATTCCGGAATTGTTTTATTACAGAAATTTAGATCCGGACAACAATGTTTCGATTAGTTCGGATTATACTACTCAAAACACGATTGTTAGTCAACCCGGTTCAGGCTGTAACCTCGCACATGTAAGTGCAACATCATTAGTTCCTGCAACCCAGCCACAATCCTATTTAGGATTAGCAGCCGTTGGCCCTAACTGGAGAGCAATGTATGGCGGATTCTCAAACAGAGATGGTTCTGACATTTGGAATGGCACTGGAGGTGGTTTTGTTCAAACTGTTGGTGCAACAAATTTTGCTGATGAAGCAATTGCCTTAGGTTATAAAATTGAAAACCTAGCCCCCGGAGCTACAGAAATCATCAAGTTTGTGGTGATTTTAGATGGTGCATCTGCTACGATGGCCATCAATAATTTATTGTATTTGTCCTATCCAGGATCATCTTCAACAACACCACAAGTTTGTACTCCATTCATTGATACAATTCCAACTTGCGGTGGTCCGGTTCCAATTTCAGTTACTGGAACATCTTTGGGTGATTATTCATGGAGCTGGAGTCCGGCTACCGGTTTATCTGGAACTACCGGAACAACTGTTATCGCAGATCCTCTAACAACAACAACCTATACCGTAACAGGAACACCTATTTCAGCATGTGTTGCACCGGTTAGTTTCACATTTGTAGTAGACCTTACAACACCGGCAGATGCAACCATTAATCCGGTCACATCCATGTGTTCGAGCGCCACTCCATTTAACATGACTTCGCTTACAGGAGGAGGTACTTGGTCAGGAACAGGAATTACAAACAGTGGTACAGGAACATTTGATCCATCTGTTGCCGGTGCCGGAACATTTACGATTACACATACAATCGGAGGTGGTTGTGGCGATACAGCAACGACTAGTGTTACCGTTCTCCCTTCTCCAACCCCTTCCACAGCGGCAAGTATAACAAGTGGCTGTGCACCTTTATGTGTTGACTTTACAGAAACTGTGAGTGCTACATGTACAAGTGTTGGTTATATCTTTGGTGATGGCGATACGTCTAGTGCTTCAAATCCATCACATTGTTATGATACAACTGGTGTATTTACCGTTTCCATACATTGTACAGATGCGAATGGATGTGTTGGGACAACCACATTTACTAATATGATTACAACATTCCCAACTCCTGTATCCAGCTTTACTGTTGCTCCGGGAACTACCGTTGCACCAGGAACAAATGTTATTTTCACAAATACAAGCAGCGGAAGTACAGGTTCTTCGTGGACATTTGGTGATCCGGGATCTAGTGATAATACATCATCCTTATTTTCACCAACACACCTTTATCCTGCTGAGGGAACATTCTGTGTTGATTTAATTTCTACTGCAACTTCTGGTTGTGCGGATACATCAAGATATTGCATCATCGTTGAAGGCGAATCATCCATCTTTATCCCAAATTCATTCAGTCCGAATGGCGATGGAAACAATGATATTTTCTTGGTAACAACCAAAAATTTCAGAGAGGTAACGTATGATATTTACGATCGTTGGGGATTATTAATTGCTAGTTATGATGGAATAACAGGAGGTTGGAATGGCAAAACTAAAAATGGTAAAATGGCTACAGATGGTGTTTATTACTACATTTTAAAAGCCACAACTGACAATGGTAAACTAGTGGAACAAGAAGGATTCATTCATTTGTTCTCCGAAAAATAAGGAATCTTAATTATTGAAAAAAAATGCTCTTCAGAAATGGAGAGCATTTTTTTTGTTAATCCTGTGGTAATACAAACTTAATGTGTCGACTCTAATTTTGTAATAAAAAATTAAATAATGACACAATTAAACAACACAGAGATGAATACGACCGAAGCAGTAGTATATTTAAAAAATGGGAAAAGAAAATATGGTTTAATTTTAGAAGAAGTGATTAACGATACTTATCAATTTATATCAAACGTTGACTACTTTGCATTTTTAGAGAACAAAAACCAAGAATATATTGAAGAATTGCATGCATCAACAATAGAAACGATTGACACAAATTTAAAGTAAGAATTAGGAAAACCCTCTTTGCTTTTTAATATTATCGTAGGCGCTTTGAACTTTTTGAAATTTTTCGTTCGCAGCTTTTTGCACCTCTTCCCCTAATGCTGCTACTTTATCTGGATGAAACTTCACAGCCATTTTACGATACGCTTTTTTCACTTCTTCATCCGTTGCAGACGGGGTAATTTCCAGGATTAGATAATCGCTATTGGTATCTCGGAAGTACATCGCTTTTAATGAATTAAAATCAGCAGCACTTACTCCTAAATAGTTGGCAATGGTATGAATGGTTTGTAATTCCAATTCGTGCACATGACCATCCGCTTTTGATATTCCAAACAAATAATGAATAATTTGCAGACGTTCAGAATGAGGCATGTATTGCTTTATTTGTATACATACGTCATGCAATGGAATTTCTTGCTTTAATATTTCCTTTAACAGCAAAATTTGTTGTTGTGCATGATCTTCACCAAACTGCTGACTTAAAAAACGTTTAACGAAATCCAATTCACTTTTTAATGTACGCCCATCACTTTTCATAACGGCAGCCGAAAGCACTAATAAACTTGCAGCAAAATCACCAACATGTGGTGCGGAACCACGATTAGAATAGGTTGTTTTTCCGTTCGCTTGAACTGTTACACTGGCTGCATCAAATGCAGAACCCAATGCAAACCCTAAAATTCCACCAAGTGGGCCACCCAATGCCCATCCTAAGCCTCCACCTAACCATTTACCAAATTTTACTTTTGCCATTGCTTTAAATTATTGTGCAAATTTAATTATTAAAAGAGTTGGAATAATAATTGAATGCTATAAATTCGTAAAAAACTCACCTAAAATAAATCTACCATGAAAACAGATGCATACACAAAAACAATCTTGACCATCATTGCAATTGCATTAATCGCTTTGGTCTTTAAAAACGGAATAATTATTAATGAAGCAAAGGCAGACAAAGCAATGCTCAGTCGTTATGCCTCCATTCCTTTAAATGACGATGGCTCTATCAATGTAAAATTAGTAAGCAGCGATATGGATGTAAACCTAAAAAGTATCGGAGGAAGCAGCGTTTATGGCACCATTCCGATGAATTTAAAAGAAATAGGAGGGAGCAGTTTTTATGGAAGTTTACCGATTAATATCAAGGAATATGGTGGAAGTTCTGTAAGTTCAAGTGGATTACCTATAAACATTGAATCTTTGAACGGAAGTAGTGTATATAGTTCACTACCTGTGAAGGAAACACACTAATATTTATGACTGATAATCAATTAGTTACAACCTTGTAAGCAATTTAGAATTATTCTTTTGCAGGGCATTCAAAAAAAGCTATAAATTTGCCACGTATTAACTAACTTAAAACTAATTACAAAATGAAAAAAGTATTATTATTTGTTGCTGTTGTTACAGCTGCATCATTTGCTTCTTGCAAAAAAGACAGAACTTGTACTTGTACTTCTACTACAGGTGGTGTTACAACAACTACAGTAACAGTTATTCACGAAGCTAAGAAAGCTGATGCTCGTCAAATGTGTTACGGAACTCAAACAACTACAACTACTGCAGGTGGTGGATTCTCTGGATCTTCAGTTGGAGCAGATGAAACTTGTGAGTTGAAATAATCTTTAACTGATTATACAAAAAGCGTTCTTCCAAGAAGGACGCTTTTTTTTTACCCAATACAGATTGAAACAATGATAAAAAAAATTCTTCTGGCGTTACTCTGCTCATTAATGGGTGCGCTCTTTATTTTTTCAGGCTGGACAAAACTCTTCCCTATTGAGCCTTTTGAGTATACATTTGTTGACCTAGGTTTTATCAACTGGCAAGTAGCACCATTTGTTGCTAGGTTTATGATTGGTTTCGAGTTCTTCATTGGAGTGATGCTCCTATTCAACCTAAACCTTCATAAAATTACTTATAAATTAGCCATTGGAATTCTTTTGATTTTTTGCGTTTACCTTACACTTTTAATGGCATTTGTAGGAAACAAAGGAAACTGCGGATGCTTCGGTGAACTTTTTCCAATGACTCCATTCTGGGCATTGATGAAAAATGTAGTGATGCTCCTCCTCTTTTTTGTTTTGTACAAATTTCATAATGGATGGGAATTAAAAGGGAAACTCAAATATGCAATCTTGCTTATTTTTATTTCATCACTCGTATTTCCTTTCATTCGTAATACGGTTGAACTGAATTATTCTGAAGCTTATCTTAACAAATCCGAAGGGAATCAAAAATTAGAACTGGATTCATTGTACAGTAGTGCAAAATTAAATATCCCTCCCAAAACACTTTCGCAAGGAAAACATGTTTTAGCATTTATGAGTATGACTTGTCCGCATTGCCGCATTGCTGCAAAAAAGATGCGCATTATCCATGAACGCAATCCGGAAATACCTATGTATATTGTTTTGAATGGAAAGGATGAAAAATTAAAACCATTTTATGATGATACGCATGCAGAAGGAATTCCACATTGTATTTTAAACGGAAGGAACTTTGTGTTTTTAGCAGGAGTAGAAATGCCAAGAATTTATCTCATCAACAACAGCGTTGTTGAGCACGATTTATATTATTTTGATTTAGATCAAGGTGAGCTGGAAAAATGGTTAAAAGAATAGTAAAAAAAATCCTGTGATTGCTCACAGGATTTTTTTTTAAGGAACCCGTCTGTAGAGGCTGGTTCATATTTTCGTAATCTGCACTACCAGCTTCCACCGGCACCGCCACCACCGGCTCCACCGCCACCAAAGCCGCCAAAACCTCCGGAAGAACCGCCACCAAAGCCACCACCGCCTCCGCCAAACATATTGCCCAACAAGAACCCGGTGCCCATGCTCATTCCTCCACCACCACCTCGGCCACCTTTAGAGGCTCTGTAGATGATGAATAGAATAATCAGAATCAAAGGCACAATCATTTTTCTCGGGAAACTTTTCTTATTCTTTTTGGCATATGCCGTTGAATCATATTCCCCTTTTGCAATGGCCATCAAGATGTCAACCGTTTTATCAATCGCTTGATAATAATTACCGGAAGCCAATCCCGGTCCTAATTCGTTATCCGAAATTTGGTTAGCAGTGGCATCCGGAATGGCACCTTCCAACCCATAACCCACAGAAATATGCACTTTGCGTTGTCCCTTTCCTCCAGTTGGTTTGATTAAAATGACTACACCATTGTCCTCTTTAGATTGACCAACGCCCCATTTCTGATGCAAACGAGTTGCAAAATCCCAAGGTTCAAGCCCGCCAATTTCATCAACAATTACTACTGCAATTTGATTCGAAGTTGTATTTGCAAAATCAGCCAATTTACTTTCCAACTGTCTTTGCTCATTCGATGAAAGAAAATCAGGAAACTCTTTAGATAAATTATTTACTAATCGTGGAGGACTAGGTCGCTCCGGAATCCCATCTGACTGTGCAAACACCGATGAGGAAAACAGGACCAATAAAATAATCGAAAAATATTTTTTTAACATCTGTGTCGTTTTATTATTTACCAAAACTCATGTCATTTGAAAGTTCATTGGTATCATTTGACTGCAAAGGAAAGTTCACTTTTAATTTTTCTCCAGCCATTTCTATTCCTTTGCAAAGTCCTTCTGTAAATTCTTGTTTTTTAAAATGTGCCAACATCGTTTCTTTGATGGTGTCCCAAAAATCACTTGGCACCTTCTCATTGATTCCTTTATCGCCCAAAATTGCAAACTTATGATCTGTTACTGCTAAATAGAACAAAACGCCATTGCGCAATTCTGTTTTATCCATTTTCAGCGCATGAAACCTATCTGCTGCTGCATCCAAAACATCTCCTTTGCATTTATCATCAATGTGCACACGAATTTCACCAGAGGTGTTTAATTCGGCATTGGCTATGGATTTTTGAATGGATTTTTGTTGTTCGGAAGAAAAGAAATTTTTTGCTGACATCTTTAATTATTAAAAGTTTAAAAAAGGGGAATAGCCCAATTAACTATTCCCCTCAGTAACTAATTCACTTAGTTTTTGTCTCTCATACTCTTGATATCAGGGGCTGTTTCAGCACCTGCTTGCGACTCAAAGTAAGCACGTTTTTGGAATCCAAACATTCCTGCCCAAATATTTTTTGGGAATTTACGGATGTAGGTATTCATATTCTGTGCAGCTTCGTTAAAACGCATACGCTCTGTGGAGATTCTGTTTTCCATTCCTTCATATTGCGCTTGAAAATCGCGGAAGGCTTGTACACTTTGCAAAGCCGGATAGTTTTCAGCAACGGCCATTAATCGACCTAAAGAAGAACTGAATGCATTTTGAGCTTTTTCAAATTCAGCTAATTTCTCAGGAGTTAGGTTATCCGCATTGATTTGGATGCTGGTTGCTTTACTTCTCGCTTCCATAACTTCCATCAACGTTGTTTTTTCAAAATCAGCTGCACTTTGTACAATTTCGAATAGATTTTTTGTTTTATCCATACGTGCTTGATACGCAACTTCTACTTGTTGCCATTGTGCAGTTACACCTTCATCCATTGTAACCATTGAGTTGTACGAGCTACACCCGTTAAATCCAATTAATAATACAAATAAGCCTATTACAGCTAAAATGATAGTTCCTTTTTTCATTGTTTTTTAGTTTGTTTTTATCCGCTTTAACTTTTGCCAAAACGGGGGTTGGTTAATATGCGCCTCTATTGTCAAAGCATATACCATTGTAGGTACAATGACAAGCTGACGAAATTTGTCATACCTCCAATCTTCCACCACATCGAATTTCATCACAATGACAGGCATTTCAGAGATACAAGGAGCAATTTAGTCAATTAAATCAACACTTCTCTTAATAAACTTTGTCAATTCCTCACCTTTTAGGAGCCCTTGCGACAACATTGCCAAATCTGCAGTCTGTTTTGTCAGTTGCTTCTTTTTATCTAAGTCCTTCTCATTCAATATCTTAGATATTAAAGGGTGATTGGAGTTCACCACCAAATTGTGCATCTCCGGCATCGAACCATAAAAGGCCATACCTCCACCGATTGCGCTCATATCCTTCATTCTTCTCATAAACTCAGGCTTCGTAATAAGCATCGGTGCGTCTTTTTCACTCAGACTTTCAAATACCACCGTGAACTTTTCCTTTGGAACTGTTTCTTCCACGATAGGCTTTAATGTATTTTGTTCTTCCTCTGTAAGTTTGCTCGGCTGTACTTCTTCTTTCTTAATTAATTTATCAATAACATCTGCATCCACACGAACGAAAGAAGTGTTTCCTAATTTCTGCTCCAACTGATTGATGTAATGAGAATCAATCGGACTATCAAATACAATTACATCGTAACCGCGTTCTTTTGCTGTTTCAATAAAACTGTGTTGCTCTTCAACATTTGTTGTGTACAAATAAATAACACGCTTGTCTTTATCCGTTTGTGCCACTTTTACTTTTTCAGCATATTCTTCTAAAGTAGAATACACACCTTCTGTATTTTTAAGAAGTGCAAACTTTTGTGCTTTCTCATAAAATTTTTCTTCCGACAACATTCCATACTGCACAAATACTTTGATATCTTCCCACTTCGATTCAAAATCTGCACGATCTTTTTTGAAAATCTCTTCTAATTTATCCGCCACCTTTTTAGTAATGTGTGCAGCAATTTTTTTCACATTACCATCACTTTGCAGGTAACTACGACTAACATTTAAAGGAATATCCGGAGAATCAATTACCCCTTGTAACAAGGATAAAAAGTCGGGCACAATGTTTTCTACCGAATCAGTAACGAATACTTGATTGCTATACAATTGAATTTTATCTTTTTGTACTTCAAATGATTTTTTAATTCGTGGGAAATATAAAATCCCAGTTAAGTTGAATGGATAATCAACGTTCAAGTGAATATGAAACAAAGGATCCTCAAAATTCATTGGATATAATTCACGATAAAATGCTTTGTAATCCTCATCTTTCAAATCTGCCGGTTTTTTTGTCCATGCAGGAGATGGATTATTAATCACATTATCAACTTCTACTTCATGGTCCTTGTCGCCTTCTTTTTTCGTTCCGAATTTAATTTCAACCGGAAGAAATTTGCAGTATTTATGCAACAAATGATCAATTCTTTCTTGTTCTAAAAATTCTTCCGAATCTTCTGCAATATGCAATACGATATCTGTTCCTCGTGTTGTTTTATCGGTTTCTACTAATGTGTATTCCGGACTACCATCACATTCCCAGCGAACTGCTTTTGCTCCTTCTTTGTGAGATAACGAGAAAATTTCAATTTTCTTTGCAACCATAAAACCGGAGTAGAAACCCAATCCGAAATGACCAATGATGGCATTTGTCTCCGGTGTTTTGTCTTTGTATTTATTTACAAATTCTTCTGCTCCGCTAAATGCAATTTGCGTGATGTACTTTTCAATTTCTTCTCCTGTCATACCAATTCCTTTATCACGAATGGTTAACGTTTTTGCAGCTTTATCAATGATTACTTCAACTTTGATATCGCCCAAATCACCTTTGGTTTCACCGATTGCGGTTAATGTTTTTAATTTTTGAGTAGCATCCACAGCATTTGAAACTAACTCACGTAAAAATATCTCGTGGTCGCTGTAAAGGAATTTTTTAATGATTGGGAAAATGTTTTCGGTCTGTACGTTAATCTTTCCTGTGCTCATGGTTAATCGTTATTAGTTTTGATTATTAGTTGTTTCTTAGAATATCCTATCGACTGAAGTGGAGACATCTTGCCTGTTTTTAAGTATAGTGCTACTTGGTGCAAGATCCCTCCACTTTGGTCGAGATGACACGAACAAAGTCAAACTACATGCCAGTGGGCTTTTTCTGACAAGATGACAACCTTGCTCTTTCAAGATTAAATAGGAAAGTAATTAAAAAAAAAGGACTGTGAAAAAGCTATGCGATGCATAACAAAATAAAATATAAACAATTAAATATCAATAATTTACAAATAATTTATCAATTTCAATTCATAACATTCTGTACAATATTGTAATTGAGTTTCATAACCGAGCGACTACATTTGACACCAAACCCAACTATTACTATGAAAAAAATTCACGTATTGCTGTCTGGCTTATTACTATTCAACCTCGTTATACAAGCGCAACCTTGCAAAGAAATTATCGGTTATTACCCAAATTGGCAATGGTACGACAGAGGTCAATTGGTAAAACCAACAACGATTGCTTATTCAAAATACTCTGTGATCAATTATTGTTTTTTTAAACCCGAAACAACAGGTTTAATTTCTAACACCGATGCGTGGGCGGATGAAAATTTATTGCTTGGACAAATCAACTGGTCGACCACTCCAACATCTTATTATCCCAATACATCTGTGATTGATTTGGCTCATAATGCAGGAACCGATGTTATGGTTTCGATTGGTGGCTGGACATTATCAGATAATTTCCCAGGCATTGCAGCCAATGCCACAAAACGCGCAACATTTGCAGCTGAGTGCAATCGCTTATTGGATTATTATAATTTCGATGGAATTGATATCGACTGGGAATATCCTGGTTATGCAACACATTCGGGTACACCGGCCGACAAAGTAAATTTCACCATTTTCATGCAACAGATTCGTGATTCCATTACAGCATTAGGAATACGAAATGGTAAATCATACAAATTGTCCGCTTGTTTCGGAGCGAGTGCAAGCTATGCTGCAGATATTGAATGGACCAACATTGTTCCGATTTTAGATATGATTAACTTAATGACCTATGATTTTTTCGGAACATGGGATTGTTTGGCAAACCACAACTCCCCTTTGTATGCACCAACCAGCGGAGATCCTTCTTTTAATTTAAATAGTGCCTTTAATTTATTGACCACAACCTACAGTGTACCGGCATCAAAAATAAATTTAGGCGTTGGTTTTTATGGACGTTCGCAAACAGGTGCAACTGCTTTACATGCAGCTACCAGTTGCAATGCAAACACCACTTTATTTTCTGCTGATGATGGCACTCCGCTATATTACAATGTGGAAGCCAACATGACGCAGTTCAACAAATATTGGGACAATACAGCAAAAGTTCCCTATCTGTTAGGCAAGCCTACAGGAACAGCACCCGGTACATTTGTATCCTACGACAATAAACTATCAGTTGGATACAAAGCACAATACATCATGAGCAACAATGCTCGTGGTGCCATCATTTGGGAAATTACCGGTGATTATATGGAAACAACACCCGGCTCGGGAGTTATTGCAGGAACACCTTTGGTAGATACATTGAATCAAGTATTTTGTCTAGCAACCTCAATAACCAATAACGAAAAAGAAATTTCCTTCTTTTCAATTTATCCTAATCCAACAAACGGAGAATTGTTTGTTTCCGTAAAAGATAAAACCGAAGGTGTATTTACAATAAGCGATGTAAAAGGTTCAATCATACTTCAACAAACAATGGTAAAAGGAGAAAACAAAATCAATATGCAATCGTTTTCAAAAGGAATTTACTTTTTAAGTATTCAATCCGGAAATGAAATATACCATCAAAAAATAATTAAGGACTAACTCAGATTCATTGTTGCTAATATTAGTAACTTAGCAACAATGAATATTTCAGTCAAGAAAATAGGCACTTTAACCGGTCATAGTGGCGCGGTGTATGCACTGTCGGAAGTACAAGAAAAAAAAAGTGAACACTCATCACAAATTTTCTCCGGCAGCAGTGATAAATTTCTTGCTCTTTGGAATTTAGAGACCTTACAACCCGAAAAGTTTGCAGCTCAGTTTCCATCCATCGTGTATGCGATTTGTCATATTCCCGAAAAACAAATTTTATTAGTAGGCACTTCAGCAGGAAGCATTCATGTTTTAGATCTTGAAAAAAAACAAGAACTTAAAATATTACAACACCATACTTCCTCCATTTTTGATTTAAAATATTCCGCTCAAACAAATTGCTTTTATTCTGCAGGTGGTGACGGCAATTTTGCCATCTGTAGTTTGGAAACACTTTCCATGATTCAAATCAAAAAACTTTGTGCCGAAAAAGTGCGAAGCATTGTTTTCAATTATCATAACAGTGAATTTGCCGTTGCAAGTGGCGACTGTAACATCCGTATTTTTGATTTAACCACTTTGGAAGAAAAGAAAATCTTTGTTGCTCATACCCTATCTGCCAACATCGTTTGCTACTCACCCGATGGGAATTTAATTTTAACAGGAGGAAGAGATGCCCATCTCAACATTTGGGATGCAAAAAGCTATACCCTCATTCAAAGCATTCCTGCGCACAACTACGCCATTTACGATATTGTATTTTCTCCAGATGCAAAATTATTTGCAACAGCCAGCAGAGATAAAACCGTAAAGATTTGGGATGCCGAAACATTTGAATTACAAGTACGCATCAACAAAGAAAATTATGATGGACATGTAAACTCTGTAAATAAATTATTATGGACAGAGAAATATCTTGTTTCTACTGGGGATGATCGGGCGGTTATGGTTTGGGAAGTGAAATAAATCAAGCAATTCCATCATTTAAATAAATTTGCACCTCCAAACAATTCAAACAACCATTTGTTATTACTTAAACAAAATATTTTATGGAAATAGGAATCGACAGTTTTGCATCAGCAACAAATAATAATAGCACAACCGCAAAAGACAGAATGAATTCGATGGCTCAATTGTTAGAGCGCATGGAACAAGCAGATAAATCAGGATTGCATGTTTTTGGAATTGGAGAACACCATCGCAAAGAATTTATGGATTCGGCACCGGCTATTATTTTGGCTGCCGCTGCCGCAAGAACCAAACAAATAACACTTACCAGTGCAGTTACCGTTTTAAGTGCTGCAGATCCTGTGCGTGTATTTCAAAATTTTGCGACATTGGATTTAATATCACAAGGTCGTGCCGAAATGGTTGTAGGACGCGGTTCATTTACAGAAGCATTTCCATTGTTCGGGTTAGACTTAAATGATTACGATGAATTGTTTTCTGAAAAATTAAATCTTTTATTGAATATTCGCGACAATGAAGTTGTAAACTGGTCGGGACACTTTCGCGCTGCCTTAAAGAATCAAGCCATTTATCCACGACCATTGCAAGAAAAACTTCCAATATGGTTGGGCGTTGGCGGAACACCGGAATCATTTGTACGCGCAGGCTCATTGGGCTTGCCATTAATGGTGGCCGTGATTGGCGGAGAAACACATCGCTTCCGTCCGTTTATTGATTTGTATCGTGAAGCAGGTAAACGTGCAGGATTTGCACCCGAACAATTAAAAGTAGGATTACATTCCTTGGGGTATGTTGCAAATTCTGCGGAAGAAGCTGTTTCAGATTATTATCCGGGCTATGCAGAAACATTTACTCGAATAGGAAAAGAAAGAGGTTGGCCTCCGGTAACAAAAGCACGCTTTGATGCACAAAACGGACCAACTGGAGCACTATTAGTTGGAAGTGCGGAAGAAGTTGCGGAAAAAATCATTCGTCACAGTGCATCCTTGGGTGGCATCAGCAGATTTACGTTTCAAATGGACAATGCTGCATTACCTCATGAAAAGTTGATGCAATCAATAAAATTAATTGGAGAGAAAGTAATTCCCATCGTGAACAAATAAGTTTTACCGCTACAATAAACGTTATTGCCTATATCTATACATGGAGGAATGAGAACCTCCCAAAATTTCTATCTTTGTTTGAATGCAGTCTGCTCCGCTTCCAACATTTCAGGAAATTTATGAAACGTATAAAAACAAAGTTTTTAATACCGTTATCTCCTATTTGCAGAATCAGGAAGATGCTGAAGAAGTAACGCAGGATGTATTTGTAGAAGTACATCGTTCTATCAACACCTTTGAAGGAAAATCCAGTTTAAGCACTTGGATTTACCGTATCTCCATCAACAAATCATTGGATTTTATTAAAAGCAAAAATCGTAAAAAAAGGTTTGCATTTATGAGTAGTTTGTTCAACGATGCAGGAGATTTAAAACATGATTCCCCCGATTTTTATCACCCTGGAGTTCAATTGGAACAGAAGGAGAATTCAACAATTCTGTTCAAAGCCATTCATTCCCTTCCAGAAAATCAAAAGACCGCATTTATCTTATCCAAGTTGGAAGGATTGAGTTATGCTGAGATTTCGGAAGTTATGCAGCTGAGTGTTTCCTCCGTGGAATCCCTTTTATTTAGGGCAAAACAGAATTTACAGAAGGAATTATCGAATTATTATAAAAGTTAGCGCAAGTTTTAATTTTAAACATCGTCAAAATGGATATGAACAAAGAAAAATGGATAAATGAGGTAATGAACTCTCTGGATGATGTAAAATCAGCCGAAGCAAATCCTTTTTTATACAACAAGATTTTAAACAAGCTAGGTTCAGGAGAAATCGAAAATACTCCAATGAAACTTGTATGGTTGGCTGCAGCATCTTTTGCATTGTTGGCGGTGTTGAATTTTCAAGCAATAAAAAAATCAGCTTCGGGTTCAAACAACAGAACAGATGTACAAGAAATTGCGAGTGCATATAATTTGGTGAATACTAATTCTATCAACTATTAATAAGATGAACAGAACGAAATTATTAACCATTGCGGTCATCGGCCTACTCCTATTGAACTTAGGAATATTGGGAATGATGTTCTTTGGAAAACCGGCTCATCCGCCCATGCATCCTCCACATGGCGGTCCGAATGGCGAAGGTCCAAAACAAATGATTATTGAGCGATTGCATTTGGATGCTGCTCAGCAAAAGGACTATGAATTATTAGTGGTAGACCACAGAAACAAAACCGATGAATTGCACGAAGCATCTAAAAAATTGCATGATGAATTATTTTCATTATTAAAAGGCGATACAATTAACAAAGGTCACAGTGATTCATTGATGTTGGAAGTCGCAAACAATCAAAAAGCAATTGAGAATTTAAATTTTGATCATTTTAATGCCATTAAGAAATTGTGCAAAGGAGAACAAGTTGAATATTTTAATGAGTTGGTGAATGATTTAGGGAGATTATTTGCTCCGAAAGGACCTAGAAGATAGCTCTCTGGCAGAATGTCATCTCGACCGAAGTGGAGAGAGCTAAATAAGCAACCTCTGCACAATGGTCGCTATTATCCTAATCTTGAAAGATTGCTTCGTCCCTCGCAATGACGACACAATAAACATTATTCTTTATTAACAACCGCAAGTTTTTAAAAGAACCATCGTCTAAAAGAAAAACCAACATATTTTATGAGAAAATTATTCTTAGTAAGCACATTCGCACTATGTTCCTTTTTCGGAAAAGCACAAACATTTTACGACATCAATACGATTCAAACCATTGAAATTAATTTTTCAGAAACCAACTGGGATTATTTGATGGATACAGCCAAAGCGGGTTTCGAAACCAATTTGATGGCGCAATGGGTAAAAATAAATGGTGTTCAGTTCGACAGTGTCGGTGTACGTTACAAAGGAAATAGCACCTACAATGCAGCACAAGTTAAAAATCCATTACATATTGAATTGAATGATTTCATCAATCAAGATTATCAAGGATATACCGATATTAAATTAAGCAACATTGGCAAAGATCCATCCATGGTGAGAGAAGTGTTGGGCTACTCCATTTTGCGCCAGTACATGGCTGCACCGCTCTCTAATTATGCGAATGTATATATCAACGGAACATTGATAGGAATTTATGCCAGCTCAGAATCCATTGCAGATAATTTTAATGAGAATCATTTTTACTCCAACAGCGGAACGGCCTTTAAATGCAACCCACCGGCAGGAGCTGGTCCGGGCACAACCGATTACCCTGATTTAGTTTACCAAGGAACAGACAGCACATTTTACTATGATGGGTATGAATTAAAATCAAATTATGGTTGGGCTGATTTAATAAAACTAACCGACACCTTAAAAAACTACACCTCAAATGTAGAAAAGATATTAGATGTTGACAGAGCATTGTGGATGCTCGCATTTAACAATACGATTGTGAACTTGGATAGTTATATCGGAACATTTAAACAAAACTATTATTTGTACCGCGATGAAACACAACGTTTCAATACAACCATTTGGGATTTGAATGAATCGTTTGGAACCTTTAGCATGACGGGTACCATTTCACTTTCATCAACAACAGCAAAGCAACAAATGACACATCTATTGCATTCGGGTGATGCGAATTGGCCATTGGTTCAAAAGCTACTCGCTGTTCCAATGTACAAACGCATGTACATTGCACACATGCGAACCATCTTAAGTGAAAATTTTGCAAGTGGAACCTATTTTACAACGGCACAAAACTTACAAACATTGATTACTCCTTCCGTTACCGCTGATGTAAATAAATTCTATACATTAAGTCAGTTTACCAGCAATTTAACAACGGATGTGAGTTCTGGAATGACGAGCGCACCGGGATTAACAAATTTAATGGGTGCACGAAATACGTGGTTGATGGCACAAACGGACTTTACCTATTCAACACCAACCATTACTGGAATTGCAGCCACAACAGCTAGTCCAATCATGAATAACAACGACACCATTCTTGCAACCGTTACAAATGCAAATATCAATGGGGTTTATTTGGGTTATCGTTACGATGTAAAAGATGCTTTCAAACGTATATTAATGTATGATGATGGAGCTCATGGTGATGGTGCTGCAGCAGATAATGTATTTGGAGTAGAAATTCCAATCAATGCCTCCTATGTTCAATATTATATTTATGCAGAGAATAACAATGCAGGAATGTTTTCTCCACAACGAGCGGAGTATGAATATTACACTTTATATGCAACCATCAGCATGATGAATGCCGGAGATGTTACAATTAACGAATTGTTAGCAATTAACACATCTACGGTTACAGATCCCAATGGTGACTTTTCTGACTATATTGAATTTTACAATAACACTTCGAGTATTGTGAGCATGGACAATGCCTATTTATCGGATGATTATACAACTCCATTAAAATGGGCTTTCCCAAACAATACAACCATTGCTCCAGGCGGTTATTTAATTGTTTGGGCAGATAGTGATACGTTACAAAGTGGTTTGCATTCAAACTTTAAATTATCAGGAACTGGAGAACAAGTGATGTTATCTTACGCGAGTGGAACAATTATCGACAGTGTAACTTACGGAGCACAAACTGCAAATACATCGTATGCACGTTGTGCAAATGGAATCGGTTCCTTCATTACACATTATCCAACATATATGTCGTTTAACTGTTTAACAGGAATTGATGAAAATGATTTAGATGCGAATATTCGCTTATTTCCAAATCCTGCAAGTATCGACCTAACAATAAGTTCGGATAAAGAATTTGAAACTATTGAAATCTACAACACTTTATCACAACTGATCTTTTCAGTGAAAGTGGACGAAACAAAATCTCATGCACTTAACATTTCCGGTTTATCAAATGGAATTTATTTTATTAAAGTGGATAACAAGATTGTTAAGAAAGTGAGTGTTAACCACTAATAAATATCGGAGTATAATTAGGACATCATTGCTCTGAACGAAGCAATCTATGCTTAATCGTGGCGATTGTTCTCATCTGGAAAGGTATCTTCTAGTTTCTGCTAAAGAGCAAAACTCGAAATGATGTTCTTAAAAAACACATTTCATTGAAAAACACAGACCAGCCTCTGGCAGGAAGGTTCGTATTTTCGTATATTAATTAGTAATTCGAAGCCAGGTTAATCATCATGCCCCTTCACATCTCTCGACTTTCCATTTTTCCAAAGCTCTTCAGAAATCTTGTTGGCTTGTTTCAAGGAATCAGAAACATCTTTATCGTTGAAACGATTTAGGTCGGGTTTGCCGGCATTTACCCAAGCGGTGTACCATAAACTACCAACAGAAATAATGGCTTCACGCATGCGATGCTCTACCATACCATTTAACAAGCGATCATAATCTTCGGTGTATTCTTTTGAATATACCTTCATGACTGTATTTCCGCGATTTTCAAAACTATATTTTTTATCGGGGGAATAAATCGCATTGAGTTCTCTTTCAAAAATTAAGACCGAATCAACGGCAGCATGACTGGCTTTTACAAAGTCCCATGCTTTATTGATTGGTTTTTCAATATACTTTGCACGACCAACCCAATAATCATAACCTTCCGATTTCATTTCAGGAATTCGAGATTCCCAAAAGCCGTGAATCCCTTTTTGATTGGTTAATTGTCCGTTATAATTTTCAGTTGTATGAAGCGGAACATGCGCATCAGCAATGTAATGACCGAGGTCGGCAGAATAGTGTAGAATTAAATCCAAATTCTCTTCTTTAAATGCTTCAGTTAAACGGTAGACCATTTTTTCGATATGCCATGGAACAATACCGTAAGCTTTGAGTGTATCTTCCGAATATTTAGCTACTGCCTTTTTCCACCACAACGGAACGGAATCAAATGGATATTTTCCATAATGATCGATGTCGATGTAATGACGTGGGGCTTCATCTTCATTCGCATATCTTCTTTTATCTGGATCAACAGCATGTTCAGAAATGTATTCGATGTGTTGTTTGTAAAAACCAATCATTCCTTCCGGCAAGGTAAATACAGCCATGCGATTGATTTTTTTATGCGCATAAAATCCCCATGAATAAGCAGGTGGCTTATTGGGAAGAAGAAAGAGTAAGAGTACTATTAAAAAAACGAAGATTATTTTACGCATACAACGTAAAGATAAGAAATATAAGAATCGGAAAGGTTAAGGGAGTTTTACTAAATATTTACCTTGTAAAACAGGAATAGCAGTGGTTTGATCCAACTGAAAACAATATTTAATATCTTTTTTCAAGCCCATTGCAGCGAGGCGCTCGGCATGAGAAGAGTTGCGAATAAATTTAATCTGACTTTTTTGTGATTGTTCGTACAGGAATGACATTGCTTTAGCGGCATCACCGGTATTGTGCAAACCCGCTTCAAACAAACGCGTGGTTACAGCTCCTGCAAAAATACTGTCTTCCCAGTTAAAACGGTTTTTCCAACCGGAACATAAAAGCAATACACTTCTATTTTGAGAAACCAGATAATCGCATAAAGCAGTAATATTTGTAAAAGCACCGACTACCACTTGATGCGCATTACGAGCCGCTTCAATCGCTTGCGTTCCGTTAGTGGTAGAAATAACAATGGTTTGACCTTTTATTTTTTCGGTCATATAACTAAAAGGAGAATTTCCAAAATCGAAGCCTTCCAGTGGAATGCCATTTCTTTCGGCACCCACCATAAAACCTTGTTTTTTGTATTCGGTAGCTTCCTCCACGGTTGCAACGGGAATCATTTTATCTACTCCATGGTGAAAAGCGGCACACATGGCAGTTGTTGCGCGAAGAATATCAATGACTACCACAATCGCATCATCTCTGTGATGAACAGGATAGAGGTAAGGAGATAAACAAACGTCAACAATTATTTTCTTTTCCATAAAAGTCGTTAACTATCAAAATTTATAAAATCTACAAGCAACTCCAATTCTTTTCTACTTGTCCACACTTCTTTTTTGAACTGTGCATGATATTTATCAATATTTAAATCAGACTTCTCAAAAGCTATTTTTGCTTTTTCTGAATTATGAAATTTCATATAGTAAATAAGAAAATTTTCGCCTTCTTGTTTATCGAGAAAAACTGATTCGATAAAAACACCTTCCTGCCTTAATGACAGCAATATTTCATCTTTGTGATTCATCAGATAATCTTTCCAATCATAAGCCTTCGAGAGCATTCCATCAGCAATCTTAATTTTCACACAACCCGATTTCAAATCATTCATCTGAATAAAATCCATGAGTTTTAATCTTTAAAGATTAGATTGCCACGCTTCGCTCGCAATGTCGCCAAAAACTAACTTAAGCTTTATAAAAAGGAATTTTCACAACTTTCGCTTTAATTGCTTTATCGCGAATCATGATAAAAATTTCAGAATCTGCTTTAGCAAATGCGGTTGGGACATATCCCATACCGATGGCTTTATTTAATGAAGGCGACTGTGTTCCTGAAGTTACAATTCCAATTACGTTTCCGTTTGCATCTGCAATCGGGTAATCGTGACGAGGAATACCACGATCAATCATTTCGAAGCCCACCAATTTTTTGGAAACACCTTTTTCTTTTTGTTCCAACAAAGCTTTGCTGTTGGTGAACTCTTTTGTGAATTTGGTAATCCAACCCAATCCTGCTTCAACTGGGGAAGTTGTATCATTGATATCGTTTCCATATAAACAGAAACCCATTTCCAAACGCAAGGTATCGCGTGCACCTAAACCAATCGGCTTAATGCCAAACTCTGCTCCTGCTTGAAAAATTGCATCCCACATTTTATCTGCTACTTCATTTGCAAAATAAATTTCGAATCCACCCGCTCCGGTGTAACCAGTATTGGAAATTACTACATTTTCTTCTCCATTAAATTTTCCTTTTTTAAATGTATAATAAGGAATCTCCGAAAGGTTAATATCTGTTAACTTTTGCAACGCCAAAATGGCTTTCGGTCCTTGAACGGCTAACAAAGAAACATCATCCGAAATATTTTTCATCTCCACCCCTTTGGTATTGAACTTGCTAATCCAGTTCCAATCTTTTTCAATATTAGAAGCGTTCACCACCAACATGTATTCATTTTGATTCATTCGGTATACCAATAAATCATCTACAATTCCACCTTTATCATTTGGCAAACAAGAATATTGAATTTTGCCATCTGCAAGAACAGCTGCATCATTCGAAGTAACACGTTGAATTAAATCCAGTGCATGTTCACCTTTTAAAATAAATTCACCCATGTGGCTTACGTCAAAAACGCCCATTGCATTTCTAACGGTTGCATGTTCGTCATTTAATCCGCTGTAAGAAACGGGCATATTGTATCCGGCAAAAGGAACCATTTTTGCTCCTAAAGCAATGTGTTTATTTTCTAATGCTACTGATTTTAATTCT
The DNA here is from genome assembly GCA_016722565.1 of Bacteroidota bacterium. Classification (NCBI taxonomy): domain Bacteria; kingdom Pseudomonadati; phylum Bacteroidota; species Bacteroidota bacterium. The sequence continues at coordinate 1,134,163 of JADKIU010000001.1, read as the reverse complement.
GTTGATGTAGTTTCCATGATTTTTAATTTTATGAATGTAAAAGTAAGAAAAGTATCTTACGAAATCACCTTTGTTAATATCTCGAGATACTTATCCTTATTGGCGTGTAAAGAAAAATTATTTTCAACATGCATCCTACCCTGTTTACCTATTCGTTCGCGGAACATTTTATCCTTTACCAGCCTTAAAATGGCGGCTTTCCACTCGGCATCCGTTTTTACTAACAGTCCGTTTTCCTCTGAAGAAATCACTCTAAAATTGGCCCCAATAGCGGTTGCAATCGTTGGAATTCCCAATGCCATGTATTGCAATGCTTTTAGTCCGCTTTTACCATATACCCAAGGTTCGTCCGGCAAGGGATACAAACCAATATCAATTTTACTCAACTCCTCCACTTCGGTTGCCGCTTTCCAATCAATAGCCGTTATACGTAAACCATCGATTTTAAAATCCGAATCACCGATAACTAGCAGTTCAAAGTCGAGTTCATTTTTCAAATCCAACAAAACAGCATCTAACAAATGTAAAAACTTGGAAGTACTATGACTCCCACTCCATCCCAAAACCACTTTTTGTTTTAATTCATAATTCGTTTTTGGAAGATAGGTATCTGTATTAATTGTTGAAGATATGTCGGTGGTATGCGCATTGTATTTTCTCACAAATTCATCCAGCATAGGCGTGCAGGTTATCACATGATCAGCCTTTTTCATTAAATAAATTGCTTTTGCTTTCCCTTTTAAAAATTTTGACTTTTTATTCGCATCGCTGGTATGCCCCAAAAATATTAAATCATCTATGTCGTACACCATTTTTTTAGCAAACAACACAAACAACCATTCAAAAAAAGTAGCACCCAATGGAGTTACCCACAAATGCACATAAACGACATCGTACTTTCTAATTAAAATTAAATCTTTTAAGCGCCTGCAATAACCAATTAATGTATAAATCGCTTTAAGTAGAAAATTTCCTTCGTTATAAATAATTTTCCAAAATTTTTCATCCACAAAAGAACTGGTTGTGATTTCAAATCCGGCTTTTTCAAAAAAAGGATAATATTGTTCGTACTTCAATCGCTGACTGGGAGCTTTATCGAATGGATAAGGTGATAAGAAAAGAATTTTTCTGGGAGCACTTCCGTTCATACAATCACTAATTTAATAAACGTTGGTATATTTTTTTATACTTTTCAACTCCTTCATTCAAATCATAATAGTGTTTTGATAATTTTCTCGTTTCTCCAGGAAGATGTGTTTCTAAAAACTGTTTTAAATTTCCTACAGCACGTTGATATTCATTTTCATTAAAATCACTAATCAACAGCCCACCGTTTGTATATGTCACAATCCCATCTACATCTCCAATTTTGGTATTGCAAATTACAGGAATTCCCATTGCAAGCAATTCGCCCAATTTAGTTGGCGAGCTTGATTTTTTAGAATAGGCAGGCTTGATAAAGGATAAACTTAAGGTGGATGCCTTAACCAATTTTGGAACTTCATTCCGCTTCGCATTCACAATTTTAATATCGTTAAGTGAAATTCCTTTCTTATGCGCTCGCGAACGAATGGTTTCTTCTTCACCATTACTTACAAATAAAAATTTAGCTCCGACATACTGCATTTTCAGCACTTTAAAAAAGTCGAGCATTTCATCCAACATATACCATGTCCCGATAGAACCCAAATAACTTAAAACAAAATCAGCTGTATTAAATCCTAGCTTTATACGCGCTGCTACTTTATCTTCTTCTGTTTGTAATGTAAACAAATCATAATCGGCACAACAAGGAATCACATCAATTGGCGAGCTATTGTAAGATGGCCATTTTTGCATTTCCAGTTTCCCGTTCTCCGTTAAGGAAACGATGGTATCAGCTGCAGCAATGTATTTTGCTTCCTTTTTCTTATAGGTTTTGTAGGCCAACTTATAAATTGGATTATTCAAATTCCACAATCCTCCATCGACACGTTCATCTACCCAAAATCCGCGGATATCAAATAGAAATTTGATACTGAACTTTTTTTTCAAATAATAACCGATATCACCTGCCACATAACTTCTGCAATGCACCAATGAAAATTGTTTTTTACGATGGAGTTTTGAAGCCTTTTGTTTCAGCTTATTTAAATCATAAAATTTAGCCAAAATAGGTGGTGAAGAAGTAAAAAAAACATGTTCCCATTGGATATTGTTGCTATTCAACAACAACTGGATATAGGTTCCTTGCTCCTTGTACTTCTCTTTTTTTTCGCAGCTCAGCAAGGTGATTTCATAGCCGGCCTTGCTTAAACCAATAAGGTATGGGATAACTTGCGACTGCCCAAGTGGGTCAGTCATGCCATCGTATGATATATATAGTACTTGTTTGTCCAATTCTGTATAACTGACACAAAGATAACAAGGAAGTGCAAATAGCCATCATTTTTTATATCTTTGAGCTACAGAACTATGAAGTTAATCGACTTATTATTTCAACGCAATATGCCTCGGTGGATCATCTTTTTCATCGATATGGGTATTTGCCTTTTTTCATTGATTTTGGCTTACTTGGTAAGATTTAATTTTGCCATTCCCAAAGTTGAAATTGAAGCGTTTCCTTTTGTTTTTGGAATTGTTTTATGTGTTAGGGCTAGCAGTTTCTACTTCTCAAAAACCTACCAAGGCATTGTAAAATATACCAGTTCCAAAGATGCCCAACGTATTTTTATTGTTTTAAGTATTGGCAGTATCATCTTTGTTGGAATCAATGCCATCTTTTATTTTTCGGTGAATAAAACCTTTCCGATTCCTTTTTCCATCATCATTATTGATTATATGGCCACCACTTTTCTGATGATCAGCTTAAGAGTGATGTTCAAAGCTTTGTACCTAGAATTAACAAACCCCAATAAAGAAAAGCGGAGTGTTATTATTTTCGGTGCCGGAGAATCGGGAATCATAACAAAGCGTACCCTCGACAGAGATGCCGGGACAAAGTACAAAGTACTCGGATTTATTGATGATGATGTAAAAAAACAAGGAAAAAAACTCGAAGGATCCACCATCTATGGAATCAAACAACTGGATCAGCTATTGGCTGAAAATGATGTTTCTAATTTGATTATTTCGGTTCAAAACCTAGCTCCTGCAAAGAAGCAGCAGATTGTTGACATCTGCTTAAATCACAATACCAAAGTATTGAATGTACCCCCTGTTACCGATTGGATTAATGGCGAATTAAGCTTCCGACAAATTAAAAAAGTTCAAATTGAAGAATTGTTGGAGCGCGACCCCATCCAATTGGATAAGGACAATATTCAAAAACAATTGTCGGGAAAAACAATTTTGGTTACCGGTGCAGCCGGAAGTATTGGTAGCGAAATTGTTCGACAAGTCATTCGTTTCCATCCTAAAAAAATCATTTTACTTGACCAAGCCGAATCTCCGTTGTATGAGATGGAGATGGAATTGTTTGATAAATACAAAGAGCAATCATACGAAATTGTGATGGGAGATATCCGCAATAAAGAACGGATGGAAAATGTATTCAAAACATTTCAGCCTCAGATTGTATTTCATGCTGCAGCCTACAAACATGTTCCGATGATGGAAAACAATCCATCGGAATCAATATTTACAAATGTATCCGGCACAAAAAACTTAGCCGACTTATCTGTTCAATATCATGCAGAAAAATTTGTAATGATTTCAACAGACAAGGCTGTAAATCCGACTAATGTAATGGGTGCAAGCAAGCGCATTGCTGAAATTTATGCCCAATCATTAGGAAAAAAATCAACCACCAAATTTATCACCACCCGTTTCGGAAACGTTTTGGGTTCAAACGGCTCGGTAATCCCACGCTTTCGTCAACAAATTGAAAATGGCGGTCCGGTTACGATTACACATCCTGACATTACCCGTTTCTTTATGACCATCCCGGAAGCCTGTCAATTGGTTTTAGAAGCTGGAGCAATGGGAAGCGGAGGAGAAATTTTCCTCTTCGACATGGGCGATTCTGTAAAAATTTTAGACCTAGCAAAGAAGATGATTAAACTTTCAGGGCTAACATTAGACAAGGATATTCGTATTATTTATACTGGGCTGCGACCGGGAGAAAAATTATACGAGGAGTTATTAGCCGACCAAGAAAACACCATCGCGACACATCATAAACAAATATTAATTGCAAAAGTTAAAGAATACGATTTTGAACATGTATCTGCTTCCATCTCTGAGCTAATTGATTTATTTAGCAAACAAAACAACCAATCTATTGTTAAAAAGATGAAAGAGCTGGTACCTGAATTTAAAAGCAATAATTCGATTTACGAAAAATTAGATTGACAAATGAAAACACTAAAACACATTCTCTTTTCGCTGTTTTTGACTTTATCAATAACAACAGCAAGTGCACAAAGCGATCCATATTTTGAGAACAAAGACATTGGTTTTTGCAATCAACATGCAGACACCCTAACACTCGATCAAATCAAAGATTGCACGGAGGTAACTATTAATTCCAAAAAAAATATCGTTATAACGTCCTACATCTTCAGTTATTACATCAACGATCAATTGATGTTGCATTCCATTCAGGGATTTAATAATAAAATAGCAAAAGAAGAGATTGAAAAGATGATTGCTATCAAACCAAAAGTGCTTTATTTAACAGAGATTTTAGGAGAATGCAATTCCGAAATATTAATATTAGGTCAGCATAAAATTTTCATTCGTTAGATTATCAATTATGAGCGAACATCCATACAGACACAAAACACCAATTCAAATACGCTTTAAGGACATCGACAAATTAGGGCATGTGAACAACGCCAATCATGTTACTTATTTTGAGTTAGCCCGTGTTGATTATTTTGATGCGCTTGCTGCCGACAACATTAAAATCGATTGGGTGAATGAAGGTGTTATTCTTGCAAAAATTGAAATGGAATACAAACAACCTATTTTATTGGAAGATAAAGTTTTTGTGTACACCTGGGTTTCGAAGATGGGTACAAAAAGTTTTGACATGAGCTGCTCCATTGTAAAAGTAGAGAATGGGATTGAAATCGAATTAGCAAAAGGCTTAGCGATAATTGTTTGTTTCAACTACAAAACCAATCAAACGATTTTAATTCCTGAAAAATGGAAAGCGAAGATGATTGGATAGTTTTTATGGCGAATAATCTCCTAGAATTTCTCTACAAATAGATTTCTCTGCGGCTCTCTTTTTCTCTCTCCTAATTTTCTCTGTGGTATTTTTTTACCCATGAACGGTAGAATCTTTTCCGTAGCTATTAATGATAGATGCTTCGTACTCCAGCCAATCTTGCCAACGTTTATCGATATCAATATCATCACCATACTTTCTAGCAAAACCAATAAATGTAGTATAATGTCCAGCTTCGGAAATCATTAACTCGCGATAAAATTTTGCCAATTCAGGATCTTTGATGTTTTCGGAAAGGACTCTAAAACGCTCACAGCTTCGAGCTTCAATCATTGCAGAAAAAAGCAAACGATCCACCAACGATGATTTTCTACTTCCACCTTTTTGCATGAACTTATACAATTCATTGACATAATTATCTCTGCGTTCGATACCCAAAACTTTTCCACGGGAAAGAATCAGATTGTGAACCATTTCAAAATGCGCTACTTCTTCTTTAACGATTTCCAAAAGTGCAGAAACCAATTCAGGGTAGTTTGGATTATTGATAATTAACGACAAGGCATTGGTAGCTGCTTTTTGTTCACACCATGCATGATCAGTTAATATTTCATCGATATTCGATTCTACAATATTGACCCAACGCGGGTCGGTCGGTAATTTTAATCCTAACATTTTAATCTATAAATTTTTTCATTAATGGTCCGCTTGTCAAACTCGTAACCAGCGCCATAATAACAAGAGCAACAAAAATTGGCTTTGAAATTAATCCGGCATTCAAGGCTAACGTTCCCAAAATGATTTCCATTGCACCACGAGCATTCATCCCAAAACCTACTGCCAGTGAATGATTTTTACTCATTCCACCCAAACGTGCTCCCAAAGTAGCTCCAACCACTTTTCCAACAAATGCCAGAACCAAAACAATCAATACAATTGGCAAATCAAAGTTTTCAATAAAGTTTACTTTCAATCCAATAGAAACAAAAAACAGTGGGGCAAAGAAATTCGTAACGAATTGGTGAATGATTTCTCGCGCTTGTTCACGCAAATGAACACTATCACCAAAGGCAATACCGGCAATAAAAGCACCAAGAATTGCATGAATATTAATTGCTTCGGTAAAAGCTGCCGAAAGCAAACAAATACCCAAAGAAATAGACAAGACTCCACCTGGCCAAGATAATTTTGTTTGCATCCAAGGCAATGTTTTATCAATGATTCGTTTGCCAATTGTAAGCATAAACAACCCAAATCCAATGATATACGCAATGGTATACCACAAGCTTAACTGCTCACCAGCATTAGTATTGGTCAAACTTAATACAAATGAAAAAATTAGCCATCCCAACAAATCATTAAACATAGCAGAAGCAATGATTACCATTCCGATGTTTGTTTTAAACAAATTCATATCCATTAGAATACGAGCAATTACAGGCAAGGCAGAGATGGATAATGCAGTGCCGAAAAATATAGAAAAGAGCAATTTAGGAGCAGGTTCATTACTAATCGAAAATACTTCAGGAAAAAACCAAGCAACGGCAAATCCTGTAAAAAATGGAATTATCATGCTAAACACACTGGTATAAACAGCAACTTTCCCTTGTTTTAACACCAGCGACAATTGCACTTCCATACCAGCAACAAAAAGCAACATAATTACTGAAAGACTAAAAATACCATCCAATGCTATCGGTATATTTCCTGTGCGAGGAAAGAGGTAATTAAAAATATCTGGATAGAGCATCCCTAAAATCGTTGGACCAAGAACAATACCAACAATCAGTTCACCCATAACGACAGGCAATTTCATGCGTTTACCTAACTCAGCAAAAATGCGAGATACAATCAGCATTGTGCTAATAGACAACAACAGTACAATTAATTCGTTATGTGCTAGTTTAATCATATACGACTATACGCGTGAATGCACAATTAAGAGATTACATGGTAAATCGGCCAAAATATATTCAATATCATGGGTAAAAATCCGATCGAATACATTTAGATGTGTATCAGGCGAATTGATAACAAGTAAATCTGCTTTTTTATCTTTTGCATATTTACTTATCGCATAACCAGGTTTTCCTTTTATGCTCTTATCAGTAATTTTTATATCACCAACATCACATTTCTCAATAATTGTTTGAAGTGTTTCTTCTGACTCCTCTGCAATATGTTTTTTAATTTCTTTTGCTTGCGGAGCAGTGCTATTATCTGCAATAGCCATCGCCAAACCTGATACATCTACTTCATTAACAATAGTAATATCTTTTACTTTTAAATTTTTCGCTAAATAAATGGAGGTATTGATTGTGTGAACTGTTTTAGGATTTTCCACTCCATTCACAATGATCTTTTTAAACTTCAAAGGCTCACTGGTCGGATTGGTAAGTAACAATACCGAACATTTTGCTTTTCTGCTAATGTTTCGAGCAATGGAACCCAAATAAAACTTCAAAATATTCTCTTTTTCTAATGCGCCCAAAACGAGCAAATCAACAATATTGAGTTTGCATAATTTTAAAATGGTGTCTACCGGATCACCCTCCATCCAAATAACACGAGAATGATTCGGATTTACACCTATTTCAGCCATCATTTCATCCAGTTCTTGCTCTTTTTCAGCGGTTTTTTCTCCAATGTGCAACAATAACAATGCGGCACCCAATACATCGGAAAGACGCTTCGCTTCTGCTAAGATAGGCTGGCAACGGGGTGAAAATGAAATAGCAACAGCTATTGTTTCAAAAGGATAGGAAGGTCGTTTTTTTAATTTGCTTAAATCCATTTTAAAGTTCATTATTTGCGTGTAAAGATAACAATAACAAGTATTCCAAAACATTTTCAAAATAAAATTGTTATACATCCAAAGTGAATACTTTTACGTACATTACACTAAAATTGAACTTAATTTAGATTATGCCTATATTTTTATTTTTTATTGCTCATTGGTTTCTTTCATTATTTTGTCAGACATTTTTTTTGCACCGCTATTCTTCTCATAAAATGTTCACCATGAAACCATTTTGGGAAAAATTCTTTTACCTGTTTACATTCATAACTCAGGGTTCCTCTTTTTTAAACCCACGTGCATACGCCATTCTTCACCGCATGCACCACGCTTACAGTGATACTGAAAAAGATCCACACTCCCCGCACTTTTTTAAAGATGTATGGCACATGACCATGCAAACAAAAGACATCTATCTGCAATATGCGAAGTACGGTGCTGAGCCAGAAAAAGCCTTCAGAGGCGACTACCCTGTTTGGAAAGCGTTGGATTGGTTCAGTGATTTATGGCTCGTTCGATTGTCGTTTGTTGCTTTGTACATTTTATTTTATGTGCAATTTGCTACTTCTTGGTGGATGTTCTTGCTATTACCCATTCACTTTTTAATGGGTCCTATCCATGGTGCGATTGTAAATTGGTGTGGTCATAAATACGGATATTCGAATTACGACAATAAAGATCATAGCAAAAACAGTTTGCCTATCGACTTTTTAATGATGGGTGAATTGTTCCAAAACAATCACCACAAAAGCCCTAATAGCCTGAATTTTGCAAAAAAATGGTATGAGTTTGACCCAACATTTCCTGTAATATTGGCACTTAACAAAATAGGAATCATCAAAATTCGAAAAATATGAATCCCTTCATCCAACTTCCTTTAGTATCATTCGCAGTTCTTTCCCTCTTAATGATTATTATTTGGGTGTGGGCGTATCGAATCAAAAATGCCGGTATTGTGGATATTTTCTGGGCATTTAATTTTCTAATTATTGCCATAGTCGTTTGGCTCTTAGCAGAAGGATTTGAAACACGTAAATTAATCGTCACTGTTTTAGCAAGTATTTGGAGTATTCGATTAGGAATTTACTTACTCATTCGAGTTGGTTCTCATCTGAATGAAGAAGAAGGACGTTACAAACAATTACGTGCAGAATGGGCGCCACATGAAAATTTAAAGTTTTTTATTTTCTTCCAGATGCAAGCCCTATCGAATGTATTTTTAGCCATTCCATTCTTTATTATCGCAGTAAACACCTCTCCCGAAATTTCAATTCTCGAGTATATCGGTGCCGGGATGTGGTTACTAGCAATCATTGGTGAAGGATTATCGGATTGGCAACTGAAACAATTCAAAAAAAATCCCGCAAACAAAGGCAAAGTATGCGAAGCAGGTTTCTGGAATTATTCGCGTCACCCGAATTATTTTTTTCAATTGATGATCTGGATTTCTGTTCTCATTTTTGCGCTTCCAAGTCCATACGGATGGATAGCAATTGTTTGTCCGCTTGTTATCGGATTGTTAATTTTTAAAGTAACCGGAATTCCAATGACGGAAGAACAATCTATTCGGTCGAAGGGAGAATTGTACAAAAAATATCAGCGAACAACCAGCGTTTTTATTCCATTGCCAAAAAAAATGGATAAAGTGTAATGGAAAATGGAAGAGGTAAATTACTTAGAGCAATTTGTTTCCCCATTATACATTTAACCTGAAACATCTTACATCAAAATTATGTGGTACGACTCACTATTAGAAAAAAATAAAGTTCCTGATTTCTTAATTCGAATCGGGATTCGCAAATTGTTAAAGCAACGGTTGATTGAAGAAAAAAAAGCAACGGTTGAATTGCAACAAGACCATCTGATGCAACTCATCACTGAGCTAAAAAACTCACCAATCGCAATCAATACTGCAGAAGCCAATGAACAACATTACGAAGTCCCCACAGAATTTTATCAGTATTGTTTAGGCAAAAACTTAAAATACAGTAGTGGCTATTGGAAGGAAGGTGTTACCGATATTGATTCCTCCGAAAACGACATGCTCGAAATAACTTGTAACCGAGCGGAATTAAAAGATGGACAAGATATTTTGGAACTTGGATGCGGTTGGGGATCACTCTCTTTATTCATGGCAAAAAAATATCCCAGAAGTAATTTTACCGTGGTTTCCAATTCACGCACACAAAAACTTCACATCGATGAACAAGCCAAGCAACGAGGGATAAGTAATTTAACAGTACTTACTGTAAATATCAACGATTTTACCATTGATAAAAAATTCGATCGCGTTGTGTCAGTTGAAATGTTTGAGCACATGCGCAACTATCAACTGCTAATGAAAAAAGTAGCCGACAGCTTAAAACCTGATGGTAAATTATTCGTTCATATTTTTACACATAAAGAATTCGCTTATAAATTTGAAGTGATTGATGAAACAGATTGGATGAGCAAGTATTTTTTTACAGGTGGCATCATGCCCAGCGATGATTTACTTTTATATTTCAACGAACACCTCTCCATTCAGCAACATTGGCATGTAAGCGGAATGCATTACAGCAAAACATCTGAAGCATGGCTTCAAAACATGGACAAACACAAATCGGAAATCATGCCTTTGTTTGAAAAAACATACGGCAAAGACCAAGCTGTTAAATGGTGGGTATATTGGAGAATTTTCTACATGGCTTGTGCCGAATTGTGGGGTTATAACAACGGAGAAGAATGGATAGTAAGTCATTACTTGTTTTCAAAAAAATAAATGGAAAAATTAGCCATCATTGGAACCGGCATTGCCGGAATGGGTTGCGGACATCTTTTGCATAAAAAATACGACCTGACACTTTTTGAACAGGATAATTATATTGGTGGACATACGAATACCATTACTGTGGATGAAGATGGTACACCCGTTTATATGGATACCGGATTTATGGTTTTCAACTTCGAAACCTATCCGAATCTTTGTAATTTATTTAAAGAACTAAATGCTCCCATCAAAAAAACGGATATGTCGTTTAGTGTGCAATATACTCCAACCGGCTTGGAATATTGTGGTTCCGGATTAAACGGATTATTTGCGCAGCGAAAAAACATCTTTAATATTTCTTACATAAAAATGTTAACACAAATAACTCGCTTCAACAAAGAGAGTTTAAAAGTGTTGGACAACCCACGATTTAATAATTACTCCCTAGGTGAATACATCAAAGAATACAATTATGGAGAAGACATGCTCTGGAAATATCTCATTCCAATGAGTTCAGCCGTATGGTCAACACCCATGAATGAAATGCTCGATTTTCCAATTGTCACCCTTGTTCGTTTTTTTAAAAACCACGGATTTTTAGGATTGAATACCCAACACCAATGGTATACCTTAGAAAATGGAAGCCAGTCGTACCGCAAATTACTCATTGCTCCTTTCAAAGATAAAATTCAAATTAACAATGGGGTTGAAAGCGTGAAAAGAGAAAACGGAAAGGCTATTTTAACAACAAAAGATGGTAGAGTGCATACCTTCGACAAAGTTATATTTGCCTCACATGCCGACCAAACGTTAAAGCTTTTAGAAAATCCTACAGCAGATGAAAAACGATTGTTAACTCCTTTCAAATATCAGAAAAATGTTGCCACCGTTCACACGGATGAATCCATTATGCCGAAAACAAAATTAACCTGGAGCAGTTGGAATTACAGAATTGAAAAGCGTAACGAAACGCTAGCACCAACAACCATCTATTGGATGAACAGTTTGCAAGGAGTCTCCAAAAAGAAAAACTATTTTATTTCCATCAATGCAATTCCTGGTTCGGTCGACAAAAATAAAATCATTCAAGAAATCAATTACGAACATCCTTTATTTGATGTTTCTACCATGCAGGCTCAAAACGAATTGGATAAATTAAATGAATCCGGACCACTGTATTTCTGCGGAAGTTATTTTAAATACGGATTTCATGAAGATGCGTATAAAAGTGCAGTGGATTTATGCGCAAAACTTTGAACCTAAATATATTAATCAAGAGATAACAAAACAATCAAATATGCGAAGCTAATAAATCATAAAAAATCAAGAAAACACAGAAAAAAATCATTTTTTATCATGAAAATCATAACAATCTGCGTTCCATTTTAACGAATCCATCCATTGAACAGCTGTCTCTATAAAGCCAACGTAATGCATCATCGGTTGCAACCTAAAAAACATAGGTTCAACTACAATGTATTTATGTTTTATATTGACTTAAATGAAATAGAACTCCTTTCAAAAAAGCTGTGGATGTTCAGCAACAATCGGTTCAATTATTTTAGTTTACGAAAGGATGAGCACTTACAACTCCCAATCAACAATCCTGATAAAACGAAGAGTATTCGCGAACAAATTACCTTGTATTTATCAGAAAACGGCTTAAACATTGGCAAAGGTCGAATAATGCTTTTAACAAACCTAAACGTTTTAGGGTACAACTTTAACCCTGTTTCCTTTTATTATTGTTATGATGAGAACAATTCCCCCTTTGTGTTGTTTGTGAGATTGGAAATACGTTTGGTGAGATGAAACCTTTTCTTCTGAAGAAAGAACAGCTATCAGAAAACAAGTATCATTTGAATACGACCAAATATTTTTATGTTTCTCCTTTTATTGATCACGATTCGAATTTTGATTTCAATCTGGTGATACCGGATGAAAAATTAAACATCCGAATTGATGATTATAAAGATGGGGAGCGATTTTTTATTAGCACGTTAACGGGAAGTAAAAAAACGTTGACAAACTTGAATTTATTATGGTATAGTATTCGTTTCCCGTTTATTACACTAAAAATTATAACTTTGATTCATTGGAATGCGATTAAACTTTGGATAAAAAAAATACCCTATCACAAAAAATCAGCAAACCAAGAATTACAAAAAGACGTATATAGAAGAACAAATTAAAAACGGTAACACCAGTATGTCAACCATCGCTATCAGCGCCACAAAACGTGGCTTTTATGAAAAAGTAATTTTGAGTCTGTTTTCAAAAATGGAAATGGGACGCCTCACCATTACCATGCCTGATGGAGAAATCATTAAACTGGGGAATGGGGCAGGCAACATCGAAGCCAACATCCAAATCAAAAAACAAGACTATTTCAAACGCTGTGTTTTATATGGCGATATTGGATTTGGTGAAGCATATATGGATGGATGCTGGGATACCGATAACATCACAAATGTGATTAAATGGTTTATCATTAATATTGAAAATGCGCCTACCGTTTCCGGAAGCAATGTTCAAAACTTAACATTGAACATCCTTCGCATCTTCAACAAAATCTATCATTTCAAACGAGCCAACAGTGTGAATGGTTCACGCAAAAATATTTCTGAGCATTATGATTTAAACAATGATTTTTTTGCATTGTTTTTGGATCCATCCATGACCTACTCCTCTGCTTATTTTAAAGAAGAAGGCATGAGCTTGCAACAAGCGCAAGCTGAAAAGTACGACCGTCTTTGTCAGCAATTAAATATCCAACCGACCGATCATGTATTGGAAATCGGTACAGGTTGGGGAGGAAATGCCATTCACATTGCCAAAAAATATGGCTGTAAAGTCACTACTGCTACTATATCCGAAGAACAATATAAACTGGCAAAAGAACGCATCGCAAAAGAACAGCTTTCTAATAAAATAAATGTTGTATTGCAAGATTACCGTTTATTGGAAGGTGAATTTGATAAAATTGTTTCCATCGAAATGTTGGAGGCAGTCGGCCATAAATTCTTAGATGTCTACTTTAAAAAATGTAACGAACTTTTAAAAAAGGATGGCATCCTTGCTTTACAAGTAATTACCTGTCCGGATTCCCGATACGACAGTTTACGTAATGGTGTCGACTGGATTCAAAAACATATTTTCCCGGGGTCACTCCTTCCATCCGTTTCGGCAATCAATACATCCATCAACAATACCGGCAACATGACGATGGTCGATTTGAAAGACATTGGTTTGCATTATGCTAAAACACTTTCCATCTGGAGAGACCAATTCAACAGTCATTTAGAGGAAGTAAAAGCATTAGGATTTGACGAACGTTTTATCCGTAAATGGAATTATTATTTATGTTATTGCGAAGCAGCATTTGCGATGCGTAACATCAATGTGATGCAAATGGTGTATTCAAGACCGAATAACATCAATCGATAATTTAATTCTATCGCTTTTCTTTAAACCGGGTAAAAATAATTGCCGCTAACAAGCACAATACAAAACCCAACAAACCCGACAATCGAATTCCATAATCGTTACCTACATCTTTCCCATAGAGCAGAAACATGGCAAACAATGCAATTCCAAAGGTTTGTGCAATTTTCACAAAAAAGTAACGCACGGCAAAGTAGATTCCTTCTTTATTGGTTTGAGTATCTATTGTATCCTTTTCAATAATTTCAGCTAAGATGGCATTCGGCAAAATATTTAAAGAAGCCAAGGGGATAGCCGCTAAAATGATTAATGAATAAATTTGCAATTCGGCATTCACATTACCCTTGCCTAAGAAATAAATCCCTAAAAAAACCAAGGATAACAATGCAAAAGAAACAATCACGATTATTTTTTTTCCGATTTTTTTAGAAAAATAATTCACTACCGGATAAAAAATAAATGAAACCAACACCATCGTAATCATCAATTTATTCCCTAATGTTTCCGGTAGTTGTAACAAAACCGTAACAAAATATAATAATCCGGAGGTAATGATGGTGACCGCAATGAAATAGGAAAAATCGGCAACAATAAATAAAAGGAAACGCTTATTGGTAAGTGTTTGTTTCAGGGCCATTTTCATCGGAACAGAATGAGGTTTGCTTACACAGTACTTTTTTTCATCAATCGCAAAAACTGTAATCGCCATAAATATTCCTGCCAGAATACACATGATGAGTACCGCCCCTTGCAAAGCCATAATGCGTGATTCCATTTCAAACGTGTGTTGCAATACATCTGCTAAATTAAAAGCATTGGATGCGATTGCAATTCCAAATACATATCCAATGGATTGCCAGGTTGCCAAACGCACTTTTGCTTCGGAGGTGGTCGCCAATTCGGGTAACAAAGCATTGTAAGGAATGATATACGAAGTGGAAGAAACATAGAAACCGATGAGCATAATTACCAACCAAACAATGTTCAACGTGCTTTCCTCCTGCTTTAAGGGATAAAAAATCAAAAAACAAAAGATAAAGGATGGCAAAATGGCCCATTTCATAATGGGAATTCTTCGCCCTTTCGGATTTTTAGAACTATCACTCAACTGGGCAATAAAAGGATCATAAATGGCGTCTATCAATCGGCCACTGGAGGTAATGATGGCAATCACATTAAAAACGCCAAAAACTGCTACTTGTGTAATCAAATGAGGCAATCCACTGTCAGCCGGTGGAAGATAGAGGTAAATCAGGATGACGCTAATGAGGTTAATCATTACACTCCACCCCATCATTCCAAAGGAATAGGCGATTTGTTTGGCGAAAGGCAGCGATTTTTGACTCATTTTAGTGCAATATCGGAATTTAAAAACATTTAAAATAATAGTAAGGAAACTTTGAAATCAAAAAATGTTTCCATAGTTTTGTACCCGAAAATTAACAGTTAGGAAACAACAAGTGAACTTAATTGTTTAATTTTGACAACGCTTTATTGACGGCACAATCGTCATAAACCTAATTAATCTTTTCTTCCATTTATGAGAACTTTTTTATCCCTCAAATCCGTTTACCTCTTTTTAGTTTTTGTAGCATTTTCCTTTTCAGCAAACGCACAAGACAAACAGAAATATACCATCAGTGGTTATGTAAAAGATGCTTCTAACGGAGAATACAGCATTGGTGCCAATGTTTACATCAAAGAACTTTTGAAAGGTGGAAACACCAATCAATATGGATTTTTTTCCATCACTGTTGAAAAAGGGACGTACACCCTCATCAGCTCATACGTAGGCTACACCGATTTTGTAAAAACAATTGTATTGGATAAAGACATCGTTTTAAACATTGAGCTTAAACCATCTGCTATCAATGTGAAAGAAGTTGAAGTAAGTTCTGAAAAAATTGATAAAAATGTTTCCAGTACTTCTGTAGGTTCGATTAAACTTGACATGGAAGAAATTAAAAAACTTCCTGCATTTTTAGGGGAAGTAGATATTTTAAAAACCATCCAACTTTTACCGGGTGTTAAATCTAGCGGTGATGGTAACTCCGGCTTTTATGTGCGTGGTGGTGGCCCCGATCAAAATTTAATTTTATTGGATGAAGCAGTTGTTTACAATGCTTCTCACTTACTTGGATTTTTCTCCGTATTCAATGGCGATGCCGTAAAAAGCATCAACCTTGTAAAAGGTGGTATGCCGGCTCAATATGGAGGACGTTTAGCTTCGGTATTAGACATTTCCATGAAAGAAGGAAACAACAAAACCTATCATGCTTCCGGTGGTATCGGATTAATTTCTTCCCGATTAACGGTGGAAGGTCCGCTTAAAAAAGATACCGGTTCCTTTATTTTATCTGCCAGAAGAACTTACTTAGATGTGTTAGCTCGCCCGTTCGCAAAACCGGATTCTCCTCTCAAAAACTCAGGTGTATATTTTTACGACTTCAATGCAAAAGTGAATTACCGTCTTTCCGATAAAGATAGAATCTTTGCCAGCGGATATTTCGGACGAGACATCATGAAGTTTCAAGATCCGGATGCCGGATTTAAAATGGGCGTTGCTTGGGGAAACTCCACCGGAGTGGTGCGCTGGAATCACTTGTTCAGCAATAAATTATTCATGAACGTTTCGGCCATCATCAGTGATTATCAATTTACATTCTCTGCCGAACAAACAGGTTTTGAACTAAAATTATTTTCCGGCATCAACGACTTAAATGCAAAAGTAGATTTTGGCTATTTCCCAACCATCCGTCACGAAGTTAAATTCGGAGCCAACTACATTTATCATACTTTCAAACCAATGAGTGCTACCGCAAAACAAGGTGAAACAGAATTTGATTTGGGCGGAATAAAAAAATTATATGCACACGATGTTGCGGCTTATGTATCTGACGATTTTGATGTAACCGACAATTTTAAAATTCATGCAGGATTGCGTTACTCTTATTTTGCACAGGTGGGTCCGTTTGACAGATATGTGAAAGACCCGTTAACCGGACAAATTTCTTCAACCATCCACACCGATAAAAACAAAAAAGTGGCCGATTATGGTGGATTTGAACCGCGCTTTAACGCACGTTATTCCTTAAACACAAAATCATCCATCAAAGCATCGTATACCTATAACTTGCAATACATTCACCTTGCTTCCTTATCTGCTGTTACCTTGCCAATCGACACCTGGGTGCCTTCTTCCGAACTAGTTAAGCCACAAGAAGGATCACAATATTCCTTAGGATATTTTAGAAACTTTAAAGACAATGCTTACGAGAGCTCCATTGAAATCTATTACAAAGATTTAAAAAATCAAATTGAGTATGCCGATGGCTCCATGCCTGGTGGTGGAATTGGCGACAATGCCGACAATCAATTTGTGTTTGGAAAAGGCCAAGCGTATGGTGTAGAATTGTTCCTAAAAAAACGTGTCGGGAAATTTAACGGATGGGTAGGATATACTTTATCCTTTACCACACGTGTTTTTCCTGATTTAAATCGCGGTAAAGAATTTTATGCTAAATACGACAGACGTCATGATGCTTCGGTGGTGTTGAGTTACGACCTGAGTAAAAAATGGACCTTCGCCAGCATCTTTGTATATGGCACCGGAAATGCAATCACCATTCCTACTTCCTATTATGTAATTGATGGAAACATCACTTACGATTACAGCGATAGAAATGCATTTCGTATGCCGGCTTATCACCGTTTAGATATTTCGGCAACCTATACACCCGACAGAACCAAACACATTGAACGAAGAAAAAAACGCATCATCAAAAAATTCGGATTGGGCGATACTGTTAAAGCAGAAGATGTAAAAATCCCAACCAAGCTGTTCAAAAACTATTCATCCAGTTGGACATTCAGTGTATTCAATGTTTACAACAGACATAATCCATACATCATTTATTTTGCAAACGAAGGAAGTGCAACGGATGGCACACTTAAAATAAAAGCAAAACAAGTTTACTTGTTCCCGATTATTCCTTCTGCTACCTGGAACTTTAATTTTTAAGAAATTGAAATTTTGAAACAAATGAAATACGCAGTATTCACAAATTCATTAAAAAGAAAATCAATAATGAGTAAAAAATATTTTTTAATCCTTATCGCATCTGCTTCTCTCTTCTCGGCTTGTACCGAAGAGATTGATGTTAAATTGCCCAACTCCGATAAAAAAATTGTGATTGAAGGGTCGATTGAAACCGGAAAATTTGCCGAAGTCATCATCACCCGCACCATTCCACTTTTTTCGTCTGTAACAGGAACCTCACCAACCGACTTTTTTGTTTTGGATGCAACGGTTTATGTTTCCAACGGAATTATTACCGATACACTGGGAATCACCATTGACAGTGCTACTTCACTCGGACTTGTTTACAAAGGCAGTTCTATTGTTGGCGTACCGGGACAAAACTATTCATTGAAAGTAGTTGCTGCTGACGGAACCGTATATACCTCTACAACAAGTATCCCGTATCCTGTAGCTTTGGATTCTGTTTGGTGGAAAGCGGACCCTCCGCTAGATTCATTAGGATTTGCGAATGCTCGCTTAACGGATCCTGCAGGCTTAGGACAAAATTACAGATGGTATTCAAAACGACCGACCAAAGACAGACGTTTTCTGTTCCAATTCGGCTCCACCTTCGATGATAAATTGATTGATGGTAAGAGTTTTGAATTTGCATATGCCAAGGCATACGACCCAACCGATACAGAAAATTCGTTGCAAAACGATCCAGAATCAGAACAGTATTATTATAGAAAATCGGATACCATTTATATCAAATTCGTAACAATGGACAGAGCCAGCAAGGATTTTTTCACAACGTTTGAATCTGCTCTTTCCAGCAATGGAAATCCATTTGCCTCCCCAACTACTATTTTAGGGAATATCGACAATGGCGCGCTTGGAATCTGGTCAGGGATGGCTACAACGTTTGATACAATTATGCCAACACCATAAGGATATCAATTGCTAATTTTAGTATAAGTTTAGTGCTTTTGTGAATAAAAAGTAAACAATAGCATCTTTACAAATGTTATTTTCGTGGAAGAAATTATTTGAAGAAATTAAAATTATGAGCGAACAAATTGAACATGTAAAATGCCTGATTATAGGTAGTGGTCCTGCAGGATATACCGCAGCCATTTATGCAGCACGCGCAGCTTTAAAACCTGTGATGTATCAAGGATTACAACCCGGTGGACAATTAACCATCACTACCGAAGTAGAAAACTATCCCGGATATCCGAAAGGAACACAAGGCCCTGAAATGATGGAAGATTTTAAAGCACAAGCCGAACGTTTTGGAACCGATATTCGTTGGGGATTGGCTACTTCTGTTGATTTCACCGGTCCGATTCACAAAGTAGTGATCGATGAAAAAACAACAATAACTGCAGATACGATTATTATTGCAACTGGAGCTTCCGCAAAGTGGTTAGGTTTACCATCTGAAGAACGATTAAATGGCTTCGGAGTTTCTGCCTGTGCTGTTTGTGATGGATTCTTTTTTAAAGGTCAAGATGTTGCCATTGTTGGCGCTGGAGATACAGCTGCTGAAGAAGCAACGTACCTTGCTAAACTTTGTAATAAAGTATACATGATTGTTCGTAAAGGCGAAATGCGTGCATCTAAAGCGATGCAAACGCGTGTTTTAAATACACCAAACATTGAGGTAATTTTTAATTCTTCAACAAAAGAGATATTAGGAGAGAAATCGGTTGATGGTGCTTTAATTGTCAACGACAAAGGGGAAGAAAGAAAATTAGCCGTAACAGGATTCTTTGTAGCTATTGGACATCAACCAAATACCGCTATTTTTAAAGATTATTTAAAATTAGACGAAACCGGATATATCCAAACCATTCCGGGTTCCAGCAAAACAAACGTACCGGGTGTTTTTGCAACTGGTGACGCACAAGATCACATTTACCGTCAGGCAGTTACAGCAGCTGGCAGCGGTTGTATGGGCGCTTTGGATGCGGAAAGATACCTTGCCGAAAAAGGAATTCATTAGTCCATATTCACCTTTTTTAAAAATCTCCGTTCAAAATACCATGAACGGAGATTTTTTTTTATATTCACGGAATAAACGCCCATTATTAGATTACGATTAATGAAAAAACTACTGCTGCTTTTCCTTCTTACGTTTGCCTTAAAACTCTCTTTTGCTCAGTTTTTTGGACAAATTCCTGTGCCGGTAAAATACAATGAGAAAAAAGTAGTAGATGAAGTATATGGGATTACCATGTATGAAAAATTGAACTTTTATACCGGTGGCGACTCTGTACGCAACGATAAAAAAGGATATGCTTGTCAAGGTTGGATGGAAGATATTTATGAAACAGGGCAAACCTTGCACAAAGGGTTTTATGAAGATGGACATTTAAAAATTTACAAAAATTTTTATTCAAACGGCAATGTTGAACGCTCCTTTAAACTGGTAGACTTTAAACGTTGCAATCTCCAATTGTTTTATCCAGATGGAAAACTAAAATCTGACATCACTTATTATGAAGGAAATCCGCAAGTGTGGACCGATTATTACCCGAACGGACAAATAGAATATACCGAAGAAAACTCCAAGAGTATGGAATATTTGATTTTCCGTAAATCATTTGCGGAGGACGGAAAACCACAGGAACTGTTTGAGATGACAGACCCGAAGAAAAAGATTTATTCCAAAAAAGAATACTATGAAAATGGAAATATCAAAGCCGAAGGCACTATGAAGTATAGCCAATCAGCGATTGATTACCAAAAAGACGGTGCCTGGAAAGAATATGATGAGAGTGGAAAAGTGACCCAACAAAAATGGGTGAATGGCGAAGAAGTGAAATAGTATAAATTTGTCAAGATTGCTTCGTTCGTCGCAATGACGCTCAGTTATAGTGTATTATCCAATCCTATCAGGAGCAATAACAACCAAGACAATCAAATCTGCTAAATTTATTATTCCCTTTAAAATCAGTGAATCTGTGGCAATCATTCAAAAATTGAGCACAAAAAAAAGCTCCAAGTTACCTCAGAGCTTCTTTTCAAAAAATGATTTTTACAATTATGCTTTTTTCACATTTACTGCATTTAAACCTTTTTTACCTTCTGCTTCTTCAAAAGTTACTTTATCACCATCACGGATTTGGTCAACCAACCCTGTAACGTGAACAAATAATTCTTGGTTTGTTCCATCAACTGTGATAAAACCAAATCCTTTAGAAACATTGAAAAATTTTACTGTACCTGTTTTCATTCAATTTAATAATTAATAATTAATACTCTAACAAATATACGACACTTACTTAGTAAATCAAATTTTTATTACTAATATTGATTTTAATAGACTGATATATGAAAAGCAATACCAGAAGCAATATTATACCGATTTTATTACTATTGATAGGGCTTTCCTCCTGCAGCACCTCCTCCTTTTTTTATGTCCCGTACAAAGAATTCAAGTACTATCCCGATACAACCAAGTACTTTTTAGAAGAAGTAAACTTTAAATCAGCGAACGGAAACAACTTAAATGGCTGGTTTTTTAAACCAAAGAATAAACCGGTCATCGGAACTGTTTTGCATTTCCATGGCAATGCTGCCAACATTTCCTATCAATACCAATTCTCCGATTCGTTAATTCAAGCAGGTTTTCAAGTATTGACATTCGATTACCAAGGCTTTGGAAAATCGGAAGGAAAAGAATCACAAGAGCATGTATTGGAAGATGGGATTTCGGCATTGTATTATATAAAAGCACACGAAGATGTAAAAAACACAAAATTGATTTTATTCGGGCAATCCTTGGGCGGACATTTATCTTGTGTAGTAGCAGCGCGTGAGCAGAAATTGATTGATGCCTTAATTGTAGAAGGTGCATTTACCGGCCATGAGCGCATGGCAATTTATGTGGGAAGAAAAAGCGGAGCACCCAAGTGGTTAACAAAAATGTTGGTCCCAACAAAATACGATGCGATAGAAGAAATCGACAAAGTGACCATCCCCAAACTCATCATCCACAGTACCGAGGATAAAACCTGTCCGTTTTACATGGGGAAAGAACTATTTGACAAAGCCATTGCTCCAAAAGAATTCTGGGAAATAAAAGGAGCTCATATTAATGCCAGCGGAATGTACAGAGGAGAGTTTGTAAAGAGGTTTGTGGAGATACTGAAATAAAAAACGCTCCGTATTTCTACTAAGCGTTCAATATATTAATCAATATTTTTAGCACTTAAATTACTTTATAATCGCAAATTTATTGATTTCAATCTTTTTACCATCCACAATAACATCATACAAATAGATTCCTGCCTCCAGCAATTGTGCATCGACAGTTAGCTGTTTTGTACCATTAGCTAAAGTATAGGTGCGAATAAACTTTCCGGTAATGTCGTATATTGTTAGTTTTCCATTTTCCGTATCAAGCAAATTGCATTCAAGTGTCATAACACCATTATTTGGATTAGGATATAGTTTTATGTTGTATGTGTCCTGTTCATTTTCTTGAACACTAACCGGTGGTGGAGTTGTTCCTACATAAACATCATCGATGTAGTAATATGTTGCCGAATAAAAACCCGAAGCACTGCCTAAATACTGTGATACTGTATTTATATCATTTCTAAAATTCCCAATAGACAAAAACTTTTCTCCTCCAAGTGCAACAAAGGAACCAGAAACAGCCACCCAATTAACTTTATCATTTAACGAAACCCCTGTTGTATTTTCAACTTGTGGAACACCCGTTATCCAAGAAAAAGAAGGGGGTGGAAAAGGGTTGAACAATGTATCAGTAAACATAGCACCCATGTTCTCAACGGCATATTGATAATCATCTGCCAAGCTTATATAATATCTAACATAGTAAGTTTGCCCTCCAATTAATTGTGACAACAATTCAATTTCGATGTATTCTCTATTAAACATTCCTGAATTGTACGCAAGCAAACCAACATAAGCATTTCCCGAATGAGCAAATTGATATCCTCCGATAAAATTTGATGGTATGCCATAAAAATTTGATGATGTATCGCAACTATTAAAATAATCGGCAGAATTAAATTCACGCCATGTAGAATCTAATATTTGATAAAAACCTAAAAATGACGTATCAGGGCATTCTTTATAGGTTTCAAAATCAGGATTAGGCACGAGATTTTGACTTCCTAATTCTTCTGAAAAATAGAAACATAAAATAAATAATATAATTTTATTTGTTTTCATTTTAAAAGTAACGCCTTTACACAAAGTTAGTGTAAAGGCGTATCAATTAAAAGTTTATTAGCTATTATTTCATAATCGTCATTTTATTGGTTCTACTCTTCTTACCATTCACAATAACATCATACAAATAGATTCCTGCCTCCAGCAATTGTACATCTATTGTTACTTTTTTTGTTCCAGTAGCTAAACTATACGTGCGTATCAACTTTCCGGTAATATCGTATATTGTTAATTTTCCATTTTCCGTATCAAGTAAATTGCATTCAAGTGTCATGACACCATTATTCGGATTTGGATATAACTTTATGTTGTG
This sequence comes from Bacteroidota bacterium, assembly GCA_016722565.1. Lineage (NCBI taxonomy): Bacteria > Pseudomonadati > Bacteroidota > Bacteroidota bacterium. The sequence goes on along the minus strand of JADKIU010000001.1, from coordinate 1,110,473 downwards.
TGTGTCCTGTTCATTTTCTTGAACACTTACCGGTGGTGGCGTTGTTCCTACGTAAACATCTTCGATGTAATAATAGGCACCTAGCGTATTTATCGTAGTTCCACCAAAATATTGTTTTACTGTACTTGCATCATCTCTAAAATTTCCGATTGTAATATATTGTTCACCTCCATTAGCCACAAAAGCACCATTCACTGCGACCCAATTATTTTTATCATTTAACATATTTCCTGCTGCGTTTTCTATTTGAGGAATTCCAGTTACCCATGTAAATGTTGGAGCTGGAAAGGGATCAAAAAGTGTATCTGTAAATAAAGCTCCTAAATTCTCAATAGCATATTGCATTGTGTCAGCTAAACTAACATAAAACTGAACGTAATATGTTTGAGAAGTAATAAGTGGACTAGTTAATTGAACTTCAATATACTCTCTTGAGAATACCGTTTGATAATATGCATACAGACCAATATACCCTCTAGCTGAATGAGCCTCTTGATAACCAATTATATTTTGAGGAACTCCCCAATAATTTGAAGTGTCACAGACATTATAATAATCCGCTGAATAATACTCAAACCAAGGTGGAACATCAATTATAATACCTGTAATAGTAGGGGGGGCACAAATAAGCGTATCCGTTTTTTCAAATTGAGGCACAGGTACAAGGTTTTGCGCATAATTTTTAGTTACAAAAATTACTAAAAAGAAAAACAATATTTTCAGTTTGAAAATCATTTAAAATAAACGCCTTTACACAAAGTTAGTGTAAAGGCGTGAAATTAAAAAGTATTATTCCTATTTAATAATTGTCAGTTTCTCGGTCTTGATTCTTCTGCCATTGACAACAATATCATATAAATAAACTCCGGATTCTAGCATGTGTCCATTTATAAGCTGTGTTTTAGTTTCAGTAGTCAGTTTATAACTCTGAACCAACTTTCCTGTAATATCGTAGATATTCAATAGTCCACTTTCGCTTTCAATTAGATTACATTCCAGCAGCATATTACCATTATTCGGATTTGGAAACAATCGAATATTGTGAGAATCTTCTTCCGCAACAACCATTTGACGCGCCACTGGAATACTAATATCACAGTCATTTTCAAATTCAATGATTTGATTTTGAATTTGCATTATCAAATTACGACTTTGAATCACGGCATCCCCTCCTTCGGAAGAGCATTGAGCAGCGATTGCATTTAAACTTTCACAATCTGCTTCAGAGTATACTGCACCGGAATCGACATGTGCTAAATAAATCGCATTAAATGCTTGCTGATTTTGTTCAATAATATTAGCAGGTATAACACTATTGTTATATGCAGTAGCTTGCACATAATCAAAATTCTGCAAAGCTGCATTATGGCTATTAAATAAACCAAACGCTTGTGTTTGGTTAGATGAATAAAAGACATTTAATAAACTATCTTCCAACAAACCAGCATGCTCATTTAATTCGTTGTATATAAATTGTTGCAACATCCATTCAGATGGAACAAACGTGCTGCTTACCGTACTTAACAATTGTTTCAACTCTTCTGCATAAGCAACTTCATCAGAACTCATAGATTTTAATCCTCCATTCTTTTCCACAATCATTCCAGGTGGCACATAAACAGAAGGGCAGGCAATTGCTGAGCCAGTAGCCACGTTTAATCCTGTTGGTGTCGCAGTATGATACTCTTGAGCTGCTCCAGAATTTGTCATATTTGTAGCAAGAGGAGGAAGATATGTTGCTGTATTAATGCAGTAAAGTTTAGAATTAATATTTGCAGATGTTGTGAAATATGTATAAGTTCTTCCATTAGGGAAAGTATATGCATTATTCCAACTATTGCTACTTGCAAAAGTACTTGTTCCTTGTTGCCCAATAATACCAGAAGTTCGCAACATTAAACCAGTACGTGCGTTGTCCATATTGTTTCCTAAAATCCCATTCGTTGTCCCACTATAGCTACTATTCGTTGTACTCAAGCACCCACCTTCAAACACCATACATTGTCCAAGAAAATTCAGAGTATTACAAAACACTTTATTATTGGTACTAGCCTTCACATAAATACCTCGTAAATCCCAATTATCTCCACTGCCATAAGGGCTGCGCAAACTGGAAATCGTATTATTTTTCACCTCCGTTTTATCACAACCATCCAACCAAATACCTGCCACAGCTCCGTTAGAAGCATATCTCAATACAATTTGAGGGTTATTGTATATCACCATGTTGTTTTTAAAATGAGTTACTTTAATTCCATTTTTAACATCGTAAATTGAATTGTTTCGTATGTAAAAAGGATGTACTGTTGTTATGGTATTCCCAATGATATCGCTGACCAAAATAGCTTGTGTGCAATATCCGCTTGAATTCGCATTGATGTTATTTGCATTGATGTCCATTGGAGGATTCAATAAACCTCCGGAAGCTGTATTTCTATTTATCCAAATTCCATTTATCCAATTGGTAAGTGTATTGCTATTCAATTCAATAGTTTCTGTAATGTTTCTTAAGTTCACTCCAATATTTGCTATCGTATTGCCAGAGACACTAGTTGGTGTGCTCGAACAAGTGAAAAAATTATCATTTATTCGGGTAATTCTATAATTATTGATTTCAATTCCTCTAAAACAGTTGGAGAAATAATTTTCGGCATTGGGAACTGCAACATCACCAACCCACATATAATTACTTATTCCAACACTTTGAACCGGAGCATAAATTCCAATTCCATAGGGAGGAGGACTAGGAATAGCAAAGGGTTGCATCCCTGCCATGTTTTGAAATCTGTTATTTCGAATTTCGATGTACGTTCCCTGAACATGGATTCCGTAATCCAAATTATCAAAAATATTTACATCAGTTGCTCCACCGGCAGCGTTACCAATTTTAACAGGCGAAACTCCATTCGAAAGATCAATTAGTTGAACCCCTTTACTTGATCTTATTCCGGCACGTGTTACTGTAGTTGGATATGTGGCCACACCTGCTTTAATTGTATTAAAATAGGTAATAAACGAGCCTGTTGGGGCAGGTAATGTGCGACAAGTAAACACCGTATTTTTAATTGTGTTTGCGCTCATATTTCCTGTATTCGCTTGAAGAATTATATTATCAGTATTTTTATTGAAAATACTTTGGCTAATTTGATAGTTAGGAATTCCTGTTCCAAAACCTCCTGCTGTAACGGCAGCAATCGCATCCTCAATTAAACTTCCATTTTTAACCACCAAATTACCACCTTTAAACAAATAGACTCCTCCCCACATTGTACCGCAAGGGTTACAACCATGAAGCCATGCTCCGTCAATTTCAAGAGTTCCACCAGGCATAACTGCTATTGTTTTATTCGCAAAAAAACTAACATCATCATTTTGAATGATTAAGGTTGCACCAGAATTAATTGTTAAATTCCCACCTACCATAACCGGAGAACCAGCACCAATAAAATGAGGAGAACCCGCGGCTAAATATGTAGTCGTAGGGATTAACGTAACGCCAGCACAAGCAGAAGAAGGATTGGTAACGGTGATTTGATCTGTATCTGAACAACCACCATAAGTTACTGTAATCTCAAAAACGTATGTTCCTGCAACAGTACAACTAATTTCTGAAAAGGGGTTTGTTGGTGAAACAATCACTGCATTTGCAGCCGTAAAAGCACCAACTGGAGCCCAGCTATAAGTTGCGCCAGAAATTGGTCCGCAAGTTGAATAAGGTAACCCAATAATATTAGTAGTCGCGCAATTATAATTTAAATCAGCGCCTGCATCCGCTAACGGACGCAATGCAATATCATCAATATAAAAATAGGACATGGAATGAAAACCTAAAACTCCAAAAGGAGTATAAAATGATGGATCAGAAGGTGTAACAGGAATAGAACCAGATGCGCTTTTAATAGAGATAACATCAATATCACTCCGAGGTGTTGATACGCAACCCGAATATTTATTCCAGCTAGTATTGGTTGTAACGTATGTTCCTGTTGTAAAAAATGGTCCACCTGGATAATACAATGGAGGAATAGGGATTGTACCCAAAAAAAATTGAGAAGTAGCAGGATATACTCCTAATAATTCTGTAGTATTCGATTTATCTGCCAAGCTGGAGTAAAATTCCATGTAATACACTTTATTTGCAATTAAAGGAGCGGGTAAATATTTCTCCAACTTTTCATTATTTTCCCATGTCGCAATATCATATGGCGGTGGTGGGGTATCGTCTTGTGGATCGTAAGTTGTAACCCAAGCATGCTGTATTCCCGCATAATTGTGCCCACTATTGTGCGCTGGCTGCCCCGGACCTGCTGGATCATTAAAAATATTCCAGGGCACGCCAACATCTCCAGTGGTGGGATAGGTATAATCATCACAATCTGAAAAGGCCGAAGGAGTTCTAGTATAAGGAACAACAGGCAACCAATAATAGCTATCCCAATCACAAGCTGCATGAATTTGATTAGTTTGATCAGGACAATACAATATACCACCTGTCCCAACCATCACTTCCAATTCTTCAAAACTTGGATTAATTACCATATTGCAAGGATCAACGGGACCAAGACAATTATCTAAATGTCGTAAACTTCCACTTTTTAAAATTTCGTTTTGAGAATACATCTTTGTACCAGCAATATAACCTCTCAATTTCGTTGTTGAGTCATTGTTGATTGTAATGTTCCCCTGACTCAATAATGCCATAGAACCATGAGTAAAAGGATATAGTGTTATCGTACCACCAGACATTACAATTCCATAAATTGAATTATAACTATTAATCGTTAGTGTTCCCGTGATGTTCCAAAATATTTTAGATGGCATCAAATTTTGATAACCATAATAAATTGCACTATCTATTAATAAATTACCTGTAATGTTAAATATATAAATAGCATTGGTATCTCCTGCTAAAGTGATTGCACCATTTAATGTTGCATTTCCTGAAACGTTATACACACCTGGTGTTAGACTCTGTCCAGCTAAAGTTCCACTAATTGCAGTTCCGGTTTGTCCAGTACAAAAACTTTTCGCTGTAGCTAAATTGCTTAATGCTGTACTTACGGTTCCTCCTCCTGTATAAATTGTTGTTGCCTTAACATACGGACTAACAGCAGTTGATGCACCTGCATTTCCAGCAACAACTGTTGTGTCTGCAGAAAAAATGGTACCTCCTGATAACAAACCAAACGTTTTAGCACTTGCTAAGTTTGGAGCTGTTTGTGCCATGCTTATTGCACTTACAAATAAGAAGACAACGATGGATAAAAAGATTTTTTTCATTTTAAAAAATTTTAAGGTGGTGAATGCACTAAAGTTAAAAGATGGTCAATAATCAATTCTTACAACATTACACCTAAAATAGTTTTGATACAATAGAATTTTGTTAATCCAACTAATAGGAATCCTCTTGAAAAAATTAAATTAATTTTTTCAAAGGTCTCGACAAATGTTGATAAATTAAGGGACAAAGAGAGGTGTCATCCAACATCCTCAAAGAGGTTATATACATTGAATATTTATTAAAAAAATGACCTTTTTTTGCATCCGAATGAATCACCTTTTAAACAAGTCGTAAACCAATATATGTGTATAAGTAATAAAAAAGCCTCTCCAATTTCTTGGAGAGGCTTTACAATTTTTTCCAAAGTTTGGATTATTCATAAAGCTCTGAAAAAAAAAACGCCTCTTATTTCTAAGAGGCGTTTTACTCACATTCACAAACCAACCTAAACTTCTCGATACAATTTTGCTACGCAAAATTACTCGAAGTGACATCCTTACAATTTTGCTATGCAAAATCACTCAAAGTGACGTACTTAGTTACCTAGTTACTTAATCACCTAGTCACTTTTTACTTTTTCTCGTCTTTTACTTCTTCAAAATCTACATCCGTCACTTCACCGTCACCTTTTGCTTCCGGGTTTGCATTTGCTTGTCCGTTTGCATCAGCACCTTGTTGTGCGTTGTACATATCTTGCGAAGCTGCTTGCCATCCTGCATTTAATTTTTCCAAAGAAGAATCAATTGCTGCGATGTCGCGTGAACCGTGTGCTGTTTTTAATTCAGCCAAAGCACTTTCAATAACTGATTTCTTTTCTGCCGGAATTTTATCTCCATATTCTTTCAATTGTTTTTCTGTTTGGAAAATCATTGAATCAGCAGCGTTTACTTTTTCAGTTTCTTCTTTTGCTTTTTTATCTGCTTCAGCATTTGCATCCGCATCTGCTTTCATCTTTTTGATTTCTTCATCACTCAATCCGGATTTTGCTTCGATACGGATGTTATGTGATTTACCGGTTGCTTTATCTTTTGCAGATACTTGTAAAATACCGTTTGCATCAATATCAAAAGTAACTTCTACTTGCGGGACTCCACGTGGTGCTGGAGGAATTCCATCTAAGTTAAATTCTCCTAACTTACGGTTATCTCTTGCCATGGCGCGTTCACCTTGGTATACCACAATCTGCACAGAAGGCTGATTATCGCTTGCTGTAGAGAAGGTTTCTGATTTTTTTGTCGGGATGGTTGTATTCGATTCAATCAACTTAGTGAACACACCGCCCATTGTTTCGATACCCAACGAAAGCGGCGTTACGTCCAACAACAAAACATCTTTTACTTCTCCGGTTAATACACCACCTTGAATTGCAGCACCAATTGCAACAACCTCATCAGGGTTTATACCTTTTGAAGGCGCTTTACCAAAGAATTTTTGAACTGCATCTACAATTGCTGGGATACGTGTTGAACCACCTACTAAGATAATTTCATCAATATCACCAACACTTAATCCTGCATTTTTTAATGCTGATTTACAAGGTTCGATGGTACGTTTAATCAAATCGTCAACCAATTGCTCAAATTTTGCTTTTGTTAAGGTACGTACCAAATGTTTTGGAATACCATCTACCGGCATAATGTAAGGCAAGTTGATTTCTGTTGAAGCAGAACTTGACAATTCAATTTTTGCTTTTTCGGCAGCTTCTTTCAAACGTTGTAAAGCCATTGGATCTTTTGTTAAATCCAATCCACCATTTTCTGATTTAAATTCAGTTACTAACCAGTCGATGATCTTATGATCGAAATCGTCACCACCTAAGTGTGTATCACCATCGGTAGATTTTACTTCGAACACGCCATCACCTAATTCAAGAACAGAAACGTCATGTGTACCACCACCACAATCGAACACCACAATTTTCATTTCTTTTCCTCTTTTATCCATACCATACGCCAAAGCCGCAGCAGTTGGTTCGTTGATGATACGTTTTACTTTTAAGCCTGCAATTTCTCCGGCTTCTTTGGTTGCTTGACGTTGTGCATCGTTAAAGTATGCAGGAACAGTAATAACTGCTTCGCTCACTTCGTGACCAAGATAATCTTCAGCTGTTTTCTTCATTTTTTGAAGAATGATAGCCGAAATTTCCTGAGCAGTATATTTTCTGTCGTCAATTTCAACACGAGGAGTGTTGTTATCACCTTTTACTATTTTATAAGGAACACGGGTAATTTCTTTTGATACTTCATCAAAAGTATGTCCCATAAATCGCTTAATGGAATAGATTGTTTTTTTAGGATTTGTGATCGCTTGACGTTTTGCAGGATCACCTACTTTACGTTCACCATTTTCCACAAATGCCACGATTGAAGGAGTAGTACGTTTTCCTTCGCTATTTGGAATAACTACCGGTTCGTTACCTTCCATAACTGAAACACAAGAATTTGTTGTGCCTAAGTCGATACCAATTATTTTACTCATATTTATTTAGGTTTAGTTGTTACTTTTTTAGTTAATCACGTTTTTTCGAACGCGGTTAGGTGTTTTCAATCATTATGCCAATGGAAATAAGGGGAAATTATGACATAAAAAAAGCGTTCCGAGGAGTCGGAACGCTAAATATTATGACAAAGAGGCAGGTTAGAAACAAGGATGTAACCCTACACCGTTCACAAACTTCAGGTGCTTGGTATATTGTCCACAGGCCAAAGAATCAGTAGATGTTTTGTCCAATGGACGTGAATCCGCGGGGCGGTTTAAACGGGAAGAAAACAAGCCCAATCCATTGTTAATGTTGGTGTATTCCGGGCGTTCTTGAATAATGCCGGTTGATGGTTTATTCACATCCATAAAGATGTTTAATTCATTCGATCCCGCCACGAGTAATAGATCCACTTTCAATGCTTTACGTTGCTCTAGACCAGCAAAAACTGGTAAATTATTACCGATGTACTGGTAAAAATCCTTCCCTCTCATACGTTCCTCTACTAACTCTGCAGTATTAATGTCCGTCACCTTTCGGATTGGTAAGATGTATTGGATGGAATTGGTATCCAGAGCACCGGTCGACAATGAATCAACGTAATTTAATCGTAAAATCACTTGATACAAACGGGCATTTTTTGCAGCGTTGAAGACCACATTAAACGGGTAGTTCGGAACACTTCCAAATGCAACAAAACTAAACGAACTTCCTAAAGCAGGGTTCGTAAATCCGCTGATATCACTCACTAATGATGTTTTTGCTGTCACCACATTTCCAGTTTCGCTGTTGGTAATGGTTAATTCATACTCGCTATCCGCAAATAATGGATAAGCAACGGTGCTGAAGGAATAAATGGCATTTGCCTGGTCTGCAGAATAAAAAATACCAGCATCCTTTGGCATATTTGTAGGGTTCAAAGGAATAACCGGTCCAAAAGGAGACCCGTTTTTAATTCTTCGCAATTGAACATTTAGGGCATTGGCAAATTGAACAGAATCCTTTACCTGCGCATACATATAGGCATCTCCTTCCCCTAAAAAGGCTTTGTTAATCTTTACATATTGTATATCCTGTGCCTGATCCAACAAACCATACACAATCATGGTTTCTTTGTAATCCCCAATAACGTCTAAATCGGTGCTACAAGCAGAAAACAGCAATGTACTTGCTGTAATGACGCTAAGAAAAGCTTTATTCACTGTCTTCATTTTTAATATCTTGAAACACAAAAGTATCAATTTATTCGGTTTAAAACCAACAATTTTTCAGGCGGTAGGATTTGATAAATAAACGGCAGAAAATCATAAAAAAGGGAATCCCAAAAACAATTTGTAATTTTGTGGCAACAAGCCAACAATTCAACAAACAGCAAGATGCCAAAACAAAAGAAAGAAGTAAAAAAAGTAACCACCCATGTTTTATTAGAAATGAAAACAAGTGGTGAAAAAATTTCCATGTTAACTGCCTACGATTTTACCATGGCAAAAATTGTTGATGCTGCAGGGATTGATGTTATTTTGGTTGGCGACTCCGCATCCAATGTGATGGCAGGTCATGAAACAACCTTACCCATTACCTTGGATCAAATGATTTACCATGCTTCTTCGGTGGTTCGCGCTGTTGACAGAGCTTTAATTGTGGTGGATTTACCCTTTGGAACCTACCAAGGAAATTCAAAAGAAGCATTAAACAGTGCCATCCGAATCATGAAAGAAAGTGGCGCCCATGCAGTTAAACTGGAAGGAGGACTGGAAGTAACGGAATCGATACAACGTATTTTAACGGCCGGCATTCCAGTTATGGGACATTTAGGCTTAACGCCTCAAAGCATCTATAAATTTGGGACCTACAATGTACGCGCAAAAGAAGCTGCCGAAGCAAAGAAATTAGTAGAAGATGCCCTCGCACTTGAAAAGGCAGGTTGTTTTGCCTTGGTATTGGAAAAAATTCCGGCAGAATTAGCAGAGAAAGTAGCAAAAAAAATAACCATCCCCGTTATTGGAATTGGTGCCGGTGGTGGTGTTGACGGGCAAGTATTGGTATTCCATGATATGGTTGGCTTGAACAATGAATTTAATCCAAGATTTTTGAGGAGATATTTAAATCTGTATGATGATATCAAAGGAGCAGTTGGGAATTACATTAAGGATGTGAAATCGAAAGACTTTCCGAATAAGAATGAGCAATATTAATTGACGTCAACGAATTACGAAAAAAAATACTAATAATACGAAATACAAAAAATAGAAATACTAAAAGTCTGCTCCGTTAAATTTTAAAATTTAATTTATGACAATTAGTACTGTTAAAAGAACTGACTTAGTTTACCCAGAACTAAGTTTTATTATTGTGGGATGTGCTTATGAGGTATTCAACGAATTAGGGCCAGGGCATACGGAAAAAATTTATCAAAGAGCTTTAGCAACGGTTTTCCAAGAAAGGAAAATCTTTTATAAAGAACAGGAATATTATCCATTAAAATTTAAAGACAAAGTTATTGGTAGAGGTTTTTTAGATTTTGCTGTTGACAACAAAATTATTGTAGAATTAAAAAAGAACGAAACCTATACTAAAACCCATATTGACCAAGTAGTAAATTATTTAAAACTAAGCAATTACAAACTGGCAATACTAATCAACTTTACTTCACAAGGAGTAAAATTTAAAAGACTAGTAAATATTAACCAAGAAGATTAATAATACTTACAGAGCAAAAATTCGTAATTCGTATTATTAGTATTTTTTTTCGCAATTCGCTGGAGTCATTATGGAATATAAGTTAGACGTACTATTTGAAGACAATCACATTATAGCCGTTAACAAACGTCCATCCGACATTGTGCAAGGCGATAAAACAGGTGATACCCCATTAAGCGATTTCGTAAAACAATACATCAAAGAGAAATACAATAAACCCGGTGACGTATTTATTGGTACTGTTCATCGTATTGATAGACCAGTAAGCGGCATTGTGCTTTTTGCAAAAACTAGCAAAGCATTGGCACGTTTAAATCAGATGTTTCAAACCAAAGAAATTCAAAAAACATATTGGGCAGTTGTTAAAAACAAACCGAAAAACATAAACGGACATTTGATTCATTACTTAAAAAAGAATGAAGCAAAAAATATGTCGAAGGCTTTTGAAAAAGAAACACCAGGTGCTTTGCGTTCAGAATTAGAATACGAATTAATTTCCAGCTCTGACAATTACCATCTACTGGAAGTAAAGCCACATACCGGTCGACATCATCAAATCCGGGTGCAATTATCCAACATGGGGTGTCCGATTAAAGGTGATTTAAAATATGGTTTTGACCGAAGCAACAAAGATGCATCCATCCATTTGCATGCACGCAAAGTAGAATTTATTCATCCTGTAAAAAAAGAGCCTGTTGTAATTGTTGCTCCTCCCCCAAATGAAGTATTGTGGAATGAATTTGTGAAGAGAGTTGGGTAAACTTCACCACAGAATACTCAGATTAACACAGATAGAAATTCGTTCGATAGCTACAGGTATTGGAATGCTACCAATCTTTCTTTCTCAACTTCTTAATATCCGAATCTCTTTTTTTAGAAGTCAATCTTCTTTCCTTTGAACCTTTACTCGGTTTTGTGGGTCTACGTTTTTTTTGAACCACAAAACATTTATGAATCATCTCATAAAATTTCTTGATCACAATTTCTTTGTTCCCGAGTTGGTTGCGTTCGGTTTGCGAAATAACTTGAAGAATTCCGTCCTTGGTGACTTTATTGTAGAGTTTACTTAAAATAATGGCTTTTTGCTCTTCGGTAAGTAAAGCAGAGTTTACGATATCAAAATCCAACTCCACTTTCGTGGACACTTTATTCACATTTTGTCCGCCTGCCCCTCCACTTCTGCTGGTTTTAAAACTGAATTCCGAATCAAACTGAATACCCTTGATGTTCATAAAACAAAATTACGCATAAATAACTGTCCCAATAGCTATCGGAATGGAATTTGATTAATTTTGGTTGACCGATTTTTTAACGCTGAGAAAAAGGAGAAAACAAGAGTTTCAGAGAGATGATTTACTTCATAAGAATAGTTGTATTCATATTCATTGCATTTAATTGTCATGGACAAAACGATGTGTCGTCCAAAATAAAATATCATACTGAAAAAGCACAGAATTATTTAGATAAAGAAAAAGCATTATCCGGTTATTATTCCATTGATAAAGAAGGAATAAAGATGTATGCATCACCAGAAAATAAAAAAGCAGGAATTCATGAACTATATGTAAGTTGGAACATGATTGGCACTTTCAGTAACAATTCAAAATTCTATTCATATCAGCAAATGCTCGATGTATGTTTTGTAAACAGAGAGTTTAAACACACAGCCGAAAAGAACATTTACGGAGTATTTGCAGCTCCTTCAACTCCTCCCAAAAAGCTGGCTGGCTTAAAAATCGCCATCGACCCGGGACATATTGCTCACAATTTTGAAATGGGCGACTTGGAAAAAAAACACATCATCATCAAAGGTGATAGCATCAATGGAATCAAAGACTCGATTGAAATTGCTGAAGGAATACTTACTTATGCAACCGCCATTTTATTAAAAGAAAAACTAGAAAAAGAAGGAGCCACGGTTTTTCTAACCCGAACGGCCGACAAATGCGCCTTTGGAAAAACCTTTGAGCAATGGAAAAAAGAGGATTTAAAAACCGCTGTGGATAGCTTGTATAAAATTGGAGAACTAAAAGCATCTCAAAAACAATACTTCTTAAGTGCAAAAGCAAAAGACCGAGATATTTTCAGAGTTGTGTTTCGAGATTTAGAACTCGCAAAACGAGTGGAGCTTATCAACAACTTCAAACCGGATTACTCGGTTGTGATTCATTACAACGTTGATGAAACCAATTTAGATTGGAATAAAACAACTGCAAAAAATTACAACATGTGCTTTGTTGGTGGCGCCTTTATGCGAACCGATTTATCGACCAAAGAAAAACGTTTTGAATTTTTAAGACTGCTCATAACCGATGACTTGGAAAAATCAATTGCAATCAGTTCAACTGTTATCAAGAGTTTTGAAACTGAATTAAATGTTCCAACAGCAACTGCGCGCGATGCTAAGTATTTAATAGAAGGTTGCTTACCAACCGAAGCAAATGGTGTGTATTGCAGAAACCTACAACTAACAAGATACATTCATTCACCCGTTATTTATGGCGAAACACTCTATCAGGACAACATAAATGAATGTAAGTTGTTGTATCAGGAAACTGACAAAACCAAAAACAAACGTATACAACAAGTGGCGGATGGATATTTTAAAGGAATTTTAAACTTTGTAACAAAATAGCTCTATGAGGAAGCAACTATTTACGCTACTGACACTTCTGCTTTTCCCATTTCACATCTTTGCACAAGCGGATGCCAGCGATAGTTTATTAAAAGTACTGAATACTACGACCATTGATTCTCAGAGAGTAGATATTTTGTACGAGCTGAGCAATATTCAGAACAAGCCCGAATTAGCAAAAAAATATGCCAATCAGATTGTAGAAATCTCTAAAAAAACAAATTATACCAAAGGACTGTCTCTTGGCTATAATGTTTTAGGATCTATCGCAAAAAAGGAAGGCGACTTTGATCAAGCCTTAAACTACCATTTTCTTTCTTTAAAGATTTTGGATCCACGCAAAGATTCTTTAAGTATTGCCAAAGTAAACAACAACATCGGTGAAGCCTATCGCTTAATCGGTGATCACACCAAAGCCCTCTCCTATTATTTAAAATCATTGGCAACGCTTGAAAAACTAAACAAACCAAAGCTTGTTGCCATTAGCTTAAGCAACATTGCCATCATTTATCGACAACAAAAAAATCTAAGCAAATCACTCGAATACAATTTCAAAAGTTTAGCCATCCGGGAAGAAATTAAAGATGAAGAAGGAATGTCCAATAGCTACGACAACATTGGCATTATCTATTATGAGCAAAAAAAATATTCCGAAGCAGAGCAAATCAGTTTAAAATCACTTGCCATAAAAGAAAAACGAAAAGACACCGTAGGCCTCGCAACGAATTACAACAATTTATCCAACATTTATTCAGAATCCGGCAACCAGCAACTCGGTTTAAGTTACCAACTAAAATCGCTGGAAATGCGAAAATATCTGAACAACAAAAGAGGCATTTCAATGAGCTATAATAACCTTGGCAACATCTACAGCAAGATGGGGGATTATAAAAAAGCATTGGAATATCAGTTGAAAGGTTTAGAGTTAGCGAAACAAATAAATAGCAAAGAACTGCTCATCAACAATTATGAATCGCTGGTAAAGGTGAATAAAGACTTGCGCAATTTCGAACAAGCATTTTTTTATCAAAATCAGCTGAGCGCTATCAAAGATTCGATGTTGAACATCGAAACCAGCAAACAGATTGCTGAAATGCAAACAAAATACGATACAGAAAAAAAAGAACAGGAAAACCAATTATTGAGCAAGGACAATCAGGTAAAAGAAGCCTTAATCAAAAATCAGGAGATTCAACGCAATGTGCTCATCTTTATATTTATTACGCTTGCCTTAATAGCATTATTGATTTACAACCGATATAAACTGAAACAGAAAGAAGCATTCCAAAAAGAATTGAACAAGCAGCAAGAACTGCGCTCCAAAGCCATTATTGAAGCAGAAGAAAAGGAACGAATGCGTATTGCTCAAGAATTACACGATGGAATCGGCCAACAACTTTCAGCAGTTAAACTCAACATGAGTAGTTTGGAAGCAAACCTTGGGTTAACAAACAGCAATCAGAAACTCCTGATGAAAAATGCACTTGACTTGATTGACGATTCGGTAAAGGAAGTTAGAGGCGTTTCACACAGCATGATGCCCAATGCATTATTAAAGTCCGGCTTAGCTCAAGCCGTTCGTGAATTTTTAAATCGGATAAGTCATACCGACAATTTAAAAATCGAATTGGAAATCAACGGTTTAAACGAACGATTAGAGAGCACTACAGAAACGATTCTTTTTCGGGTGCTTCAAGAGCTTGTGAATAACATTATTAAACATTCCAAAGCCACCGTTGTTAACATTCAGATGATGCGACACGACAATGAATTAACCCTAATTATTGAGGACAATGGTGTTGGATTTAATGTTGAAACAGTCAACTCAAACGGTATCGGCTTAAAGAATATACAGTCCAGGATTGAGTACTTGAATGGAACGGTTCATTTTGATTCACACATTGGAAAAGGAACAACCGTAATTATAGAAATTCCTTTAAAATAAATTCGTATTTTTAACGTATGCCAGCTATTAAACTTTTCTTATTGGATGACCATCAAATGCTTGTTGATGGAATTAAAGCGTTACTTTTAAACGAACAAGATTTTATCATTACCGGTGAAGCAACCATGGCTTCCAAAGCATTAGCATTAATCGATACGAATATTCCTGACATTGTATTAAGTGATATCAACATGCCTGAAATGGATGGAATTTCATTTACACGGGAATTAAAAAAGAAACATCCGAATGTAAAAGTATTAGCCCTTTCGATGTTTGGTGAACGAAGTATGATTTCCGAAATGCTGGATGCCGGAGCATCCGGATACATTTTAAAAAACACAGGCAAAAACGAATTAATAACTGCGCTCAAAAAAATTGCAGCTGGTGGCATGTTCTTCAGCGATGAGATTGCTGCAGAAATGATGAAAACATTGAGCGAACGAGGACAGAAAAAAGAAAATGCCGAAAAAATCTATTTCACAGAAAGAGAAAAGGAAATTATCCAACTGATTGCAAAAGAATACAGCAACGCCCAAATCGGAGAAACACTCTTCATTAGCGAACGCACAGTAGAGACCCATCGAAAAAATATTTTCAGAAAAGCCAATACAAAAACAGCTGTTGGCCTTTTAAAGTTTGCCATGGAGCATAAATTGATTGATTAACGTTACAAGAATATCCCTCGCCTACTCTCCATTTCACTAATTCGCACATTTTCATCTACGTACTAGTACGTACATAAATTTACCACTTCATACGGATTGTTTGAGGAACCTTTAATCACGTCATTTGTGATTATAAACCAACAAACAAATCTTATGAAAAAAGTAATTACTACAACTGCACTTTTATTTTCCGCATTTACAGTTCTTATGGCGCAAGATGCGCCAGTGTTTAAACCAACAAAAGGAGCTAACAATTTAGAGTTAAATTTTATTCCTTTAAATGGAAAACCTATCCAATTAACGTATATACGCTACAGAAAATTCTTAAGTGATAACTCTGCTTTCAGATTGGGAATCGGACTTAGTTATTCTTCAGCGAAAGCAGATTCTGTATTTAACTCAAACGTAACCGCTAACACAACCGTTAGTTCAGGATATAAAAAAACACAATTTGGATGGAACATCAGACCAGGTTTTGAAAAACATTTTGCTGGAACAAATCGCTTAAGTCCTTATATGGGAGTTGAATTAGACCTTGCGGGACAATCTTCTAAAGAAGTAACACCTACAGGAATTGATGCTCAAGATGACTTTTTTATTGTAACGGACAAAAACAAAAGCAAAGGAGGATTCTTTAGAGTAGGAGCTAACGTTGTAGCTGGTTTTGATTGTTACGTTACAAAACACTTGTATTTAGGAACTGAATTTGGTTTCGGCTTCCAAATGGTTAAATACAGCGATTACAAAATGACAACTGAATACCCTGCAAGTGTAACAACAATTCCTACACCTGATCCAGGAAATCCTAATCCAGTTGACCAAGGCAAAGAAACCAATATCGGACCAAACTTTAACAGTGCAATTCGCTTAGGGTTTATTTTCTAGATAACATTTTATATCAGGAGGGTGCTTAAATGCGCCCTCTTTATTCTCATCATAATAATTAAAACTATGAAAAAATATTCACAAATATCTAAAGTATTCTTCGCTGGAGCTCTTGCTTTTACAATATTAATAAGTTCTTGTAAGAAAGAACAAATGGGAATATCGACAAAGAAATCAACCTCTTCTCAAACTGAAAAAACGAAACGCTTAAATGCAAATGTTGAAAAAGCGCTTAGAAATTTTGCAGAAGCCAGCGCAGGTGGATCAAGCGTTTCATCAACATCAGGAGCGGGGGGAAGCACCTTTTCTAATCCAGCAATGAATTACACAACCTACTCAACCCCAACTGCAAATGTTTATGTTTGGAGCGATCCTACATCTGGGACTGTTTTTACGTTGACAGAATCTACAACAGGTGGCGGTTTAGGACAATTGGCATATAATGGAAAAAGTTTTGATTACAACTTCGTTTTGAGTATCAAAGCTTCCAGCAATGACCCAAACTGGTCCGGTTTTTTAAGTGGACGTGATTTGCGTGGAGCAGTTGCAATAGACGGAGAATTGGAGGGAGCCGATTTTAATATAAAAAATTTAGCAATATTTTTAGTTGCAACAACAGGGGGAAGTGGAACATACAGTTTTATTGACTGGAACGCAACAACCTTAAGTGGTGGCGATGGAATTGGAGAACTGCTTGACTTTAGCGCTTTACCTACACCAACATTAGCGTCAATGAACGATGCGAAGTTTTACATTACTTCCAACGGGCATGTAATTGTAGCTGAAAATTCAATTGAAATGGCAAGTGATGCTAAAGTTACAGACATTGCAACCAATGTTGAATATTCAATAAATGGTGCATTAATGTTTGAATAAATTTTGTTGATTAAAATTCAGTTTAAAACGCTATACACAAAAATTGTATAGCGTTTTTTATCAATTTACGAAAAATACATCGGTAAGTGCACCAAATCCTAAAAATGAATTATACTAATAAACCATTTTCCTTTTTTATATAAAATAATATTTATGAAAAAATCTATCCTCGCCATTACAATGCTAATTGCTCTATCCATGAGCTCTTGCAAAAAAGATTATGTATGTGTTTGCACTGAAAAAGCAACCGGTGCAAAAAGCAATGGAGACCATTTCCGAGCGGGACCACTAACAAAAAAAGCTGCTGAAGAATCGTGTGAAGCTAACAATGAAGTGTACAGTAACGACTTGGAAGATTGCCATTTAGAAGACTAATAAACTAAACTATCTATACTATGAAAAAATCAATTTTAAAGTCGTTTGTATTCTTAACATTTATCAGTATAAGTATTTTTTCATGCAAAAAGGATGACCCGGAGCCAACTCCTGCAGCTCCAACTGGTGGCGGTACAACTGCAGCAACAGGTTCTTTTGTTTGGCAGGAAGATGGAGGTGCATCCATAACTGCTGATTCGGCATACTGGGTTACAGGATCCTGGGGAACAGGTATTAGAGCCTATAAAAGTGGAATGGCTAATTATTTTGAAATTAATTGGGATACCATTAATAACACAAGCGTTGGTTTTAAAGTAATGGTGCCACCATATGGCTTCACCTTTATAAAAGGAAGCGATACCTATACCTGTGCTACAAATCAAAATCTAACAATTACTGGAAATTCAAGTAGCACACTATCTGGAAATTTTACTGTCCCAGTTTCAGGAGGAACACTCGCAAGTATTAGTGCAACATTTACAAACTTACCTTATAGACCATAATTTAGGTTCTGAGTCCTAAAAAAAATCAAAAATGGAGTCAAACCAACCCATCAAAAAATCAACCAAATTAAAGAAACAAGAAAATGAAACGATATGTATTATTAGCATTTAGTGTAGGATGTTATATAATTTCCCAAGGACAAACATGGTCGAAAATATCATCCAATTATGATTCATTATGGACAAGCTCTGTAAAATACTTCAACAAAGGGGATACGATTATCTATTATGGAAGTGTTACTGGCACTGGTGCTTTTGACGCTAAACGATTTTATGTATCAACTGACGGTGGGTATAATTTCAATAGAGATTATACAAACTTAGATGCGATAAGCTTATTCCCTATAGTTGGTCTACCAATAAACAATATGATTATTGGTTTTAAAAACACCCCTGATTTAGGTTCATATTCTTTTCAGGCGTTAGGCAATTGGACGAGCGTATTACCAACTGGTACGGGAATCTATGGTGAAGTGGACAATGGAACATTATTATGGAATCCAGGAAGTGGAAGCACGCAAATCAGAACATTAACTCCCACAGGAGGAAGCTTAACATTAGTGGCGAGCGGAAGCACTGGCATCGATCTAATTTGTAGTTTCAATAAAGGAAATCGGTTGTTTCTTGGGGGTGGTACCGCTAACATAAAATATGTCGATAGTGGTAATTTTGCAGGAATACTATCTAGCACCATAAATCCTGCTATTTCAGGCAGCGCTTATGATGTGGTTCGCTTTTTTGAAAGCGGGTCATCACTTTATGCTGTAATTAATAATGGTTTTGATAAGCTCTATCAAAGTACCGACAATGGCGTTACTTGGAACTTGCAAACCACAACCTACACCGATGGTTCAACAACATTCACATTAAATAGTAGCTTCATTATCGGCACCCCAAATGGAAATATCTTTTTCTTAGAAACAAGCACAGGAACTTCTGACAATGTTTATTTAAGTACTGACGGTGGCCTAACGGCAACAAAAATTCCTAACGGCTTACCAACGAATGGCTTATTAATTTCTCCTACTATTGGAAAACTATTAACAAATGGCAATAAAGTTTGGTATCAAGTATGCAAAGCAAACAGCACTGATTTTGTGAGAACAGATACAACAATTGCCGGACTTTATTTGCTGGATATGTCATCCACAAACGTACAGGAAAGCAAAACTGAAAACGATTTGATTGTATTGTTCCCAAATCCTACAAAAAACAGATTAACAATCAACGCAACACAGCCAATTGTGTCTTATGAAATTGTTAATGTTATGGGGCAGGTGGTTCAAGCGGATCGGTACAATGGTCAACCTATAGATTTATCTGATATCCAAAGCGGGATATATTTTGTAAGATTAAAAACTAATCAGAATAAACTATTCACAAAAAAACTAATCATCGAAAAATAGCCAAAACAAGACAACACAAAAACTACTCCATCTAAACGCCACATTTTTCTTGTGGCGTTTTTTTTATTGTATCTTTTTTTCTCGCGTTGCATTATGAGGTCAAAATAAAGTTTTAGTATCCACCTAAATCCTCAAGAATCATGGCTTCAGCAAAAGACACTCCGCGACAAAAAATGATTGGTATGATGTACTTAGTACTCACCTGTCTTTTAGCACTGAATGTTTCCAAAGACATTTTAGATGCATTTATTATTGTGAACAAAGGATTAGAAAACACTGCACTTAACTTTACCGACAAAAACGAAACACTTTATTCCTTGTTCGATTTAGCAAAAAGTGTTGACCCTGTTCGTGTCACTCCCAACTGGAAACAAGCACAGGATATCAAAAAAAAATCTGCCGAGCTTAGTTTGTTTATCGATCAACTTCAAAAAGAGTTGATTGCAAAAACCGAAGGATTGGATGCAAATGTAGCAGACACGTTACAAATGGCCAGCATTGAAAACAAAGACGATGTCAACGTCCCTACCCGAATTTTAATTGGTGATTCAGAAGATGGCTCGGCCGGTGCTTCACGTAATTTAAAAAACAAATTAAACGACTACAAAGCACTTTTAACGAATTACATTTTACCCAAAGACCGTAAAACCGTAAAACTCGACATCAATACAGAAGACCCGAAGAACAGTGAAGAAAATGAAAACTGGGAATTGTACAATTTCTACGATCGTCCATTGGTTGCCAGCTTAACCATTTTATCCAAATTAAAAAATGATGTAAAAAATGCAGAAGCAACCACCGTTGATTATCTGCTAAAACAAGTGGATGTGGAAACATTAAAGTTTGACACCATTGCAGCGAAGGTGATTCCGGAAAGCAATTATGTACTTTTAGGAGAAGAATACAAAGCAGATGTATTTATTGCTGCCTTCAACAAAACCAGAAATCCGGAAATTATGGTGGGCGATTACAACGAAAGCACCAAAACATTTAATGGTAGTTCCAATACCATTCCTGTTGAAAGAGGGCAAGGAAAATATGTGGCAAGCACCAGCAAGGAAGGGATAATGAACTATTCGGGAACGATTAAGGTGGTTTCACCACAGGGAAAAGAAATGGTGTTTCCCTTTAAATCAGAATACATTGTTGCGCGACCGGCATTGACGGTTTCGGCAGACAAGATGAATGTATTGTATGCAGGCTTGGACAATCCAATTTCTGTTTCTGTTCCGGGAATTCCAACTGATCGACTCAGTGTTTCCATTAATAACGGAACACTCACACCAACAGGGAAAGGAACATTCAATGTTAAAGTAATGAGTGGTACCAAAGCAGATGTGAGTGTAGTAGCGAATTTAGAAAACGGAGAAAAAAGAAATATGGGAGTGATGAGCTTCAGAGTAAAAGAAGTTCCAACGCCAAGCGCTAAATTTGGTAATCTAATTCAAAGTGGCAGAATGGATAAAAGTAAAATTGTAACCCAACAAGGCTTAATCGCATTTTATCCATCATTTGATTTTGCTGCCGTTGCAAAAGTTAAATCCTTCAGAATGGTTATCATCGCTGGCGGTGTGGCTGAAGACATGATTTCTACAACAAATATGTTAACACAAGCAATGAAGGATAGATTACAACGACTCAAAAAAAATGAACGTGTAATTTTTGAAGACATTGTTGCTGTAGGACCTAACGGAAAGTCAGTACCTTTAAATGAATTGGTAATTAAAGTAAATTAAGTTGGGGTGGTAGGGTTGGATACGAAGCCTCATTTATTCGGGGCTTCGTTATTGACAACCAGAACCAACAATAAGAATAGCATCCAACCTGTTATTCCAGATTGTCGTATCTTGAATATCAAAAGCGGAATAGTAAGTGATTACTTCTTCATCTCTTAGCCAACAAATCTCAATATAGCGAAGTTCATTAATTGAATTATTCCAATAGCCTTTCGAATAAAAACAATTCTTATTTTTAAGTAACTCCTTTTTTTGAATAATTCTCCCTTCTAACTCTGCATCTTCATATGTACTTTTGTAATAATCCTCGATTGATATCTGTGTATTTGCACGCAACAATCCTTTAACATTTATTTCATTGTTTTTCTTTATTTTGTGTACAAAAGAATGTTGCGCTTTTTCCTCGTCCACAGTATTCTCAACATATTCCTCTAATGGAAGTAACAGACAATACTCCACCATCTCACTATTTTTGTATATAGATAATCCTTCTATTGATTTATTATATTTTGCTGTAGGATTTTCAATAACTGTAGCAACAGTATCTACACTTACTTTTTCTACTGCTTTTTCAGAGCCACATGAAGAGACAAAGATTAGTATTCCTAAAAAATAAATAAACGGTTGTTTCATTATCTTATATATTAGTTTTTTCTACATTGGGTCCACATCAATATTCACCCGCACAGATTTATAATCGGCATTCGTTTTGAACTTTACTAACAATTCACTTACAATTTTCTTTACCTGTGCAACCGAAGCATCGCGCTCAATTTTTAGCAATACATTTTTTCGGTACTGATTCCGAACACGCGAAACCAATGGAAACTCAGGACCTAAAACCCTTTTGGCAAAATGTTTTTTTAACGCATCTGCAAAATACTTTGACGAAGCATTTACCATATCCACATCTTTATGAATCAAGGTAATTTCAATCAATCGATAATACGGAGGATAATTGAAGTTCTTCCGATCCAAAAGTTGATTGGTGTACATCGACAAATAATCGTTTGCAATCACTTCCTGAATAATACTGTGATCCGGATTTTGAGTTTGTATAATTACTTTCCCTCGTTTATTTTTCCTTCCTGCTCTCCCCGACACTTGCGCCATCAATTGATAACTCCGCTCAAACGACCTGAAATCTGGAAAGTTCAACATGCTGTCTGCATTCAATATCCCAACCATACTCACATTATCAAAATCCAATCCTTTGGTCACCATTTGTGTCCCCACCAAAATATCAATGTTCCCTTCTTCAAAATCCTGTATGATATGCTGGTGCGCAAATTTACTTCGTGTAGTATCCAAATCCATCCGTGCAATTCTGGCTTTTGGATAAAAGATGGACAACTCCTCCTCTATTTTTTCAGTACCAAAACCTTTCATCTTTAAATCGGTATCTCCACAAGCAGCACATTTGGTGGGTGGTTTTATCGAATAACCGCAATAATGGCAACGCAATTGATTGCTCACCTTGTGATAGGTTAAACTCACATCACAATTGGTACATTGTGGCACCCAGGCACACATATTACATTCCAACTGAGGTGCAAACCCTCTTCTATTCTGAAATAAAATAATTTGTTCTTTTTTATCCAATGCCAACGTAATCGTATCTAAAAGCAAGGGAGAAAAATGCGACTTCATCATTTTTTTTCGCATCGCCTCTTTTACATCGGCAATTAAAATTTCAGGCATCTGAATGCCCCCAAAACGTTTGGTCATTTCAGCAAAACCAAATTTTCCTTCTTGCGCATTGAAATAACTTTCCAAGCTGGGAGTAGCAGAACCCAACAATGTTTTTGCTTTGTGTAAATGCGCCAGGTAAATAGCCGCATCGCGCGCATTGTAACGTGGAGAAGGATCGTATTGCTTAAAAGATGTATCGTGTTCTTCGTCAACGATTACGAGTCCTAAGTTACTGAAAGGCAAGAACAATGCAGAGCGTGCTCCGATAACTAATTGGTAGTTAGTTGTTGGTTGTTGGTTGTTGGAACGATTTAAAACGCCATTCCAAATCTCTACCCTTTCGTTTTCATTGAATTTACTGTGGTAAACACCTACAGCTTCACCAAAATATTTTCTTAAGCGATTAATGATTTGTGTGGTCAAGGCAATTTCCGGCAACAAATACAAAACCTGTTTACCTTCTGCAATGGTTTTTTCAATGAGCTTTACATAAATTTCGGTTTTTCCGGAAGAAGTAACTCCGTGTAGTAAAACAACATCGACCTCACCCCGGCCCTCTCCAAAGGAGAGGGAGGAATCCTTGCTTACCGGCTTTTCATTTTTGCCATTATTTTTTTGTTGGCCGAAAAACTGAGCATTGATTGAATCCAACACGTTTTGTTGTTCTTCATTCAGATTTGAAATCTTGTTTTCATTCTCAAAACTTGATAAGCGACCTACTTCCCGCTCATAAATTTCAAACACATTTTTTTTCTCCAACGACTTCAAAGCCGCATCCGCCCCTTCCACCATCTTTGCAATCTCCGACTTACGAACCTCTACTTTTTCGGTTGAATAACGCTTAGAAAGCGTAATATAGGCCATCACTACATCCAATTGTTTTGGAGCCTTACGTTCCAAGGCTTCAAAAACTGCTTTTAAATTTTCTTCTTGATCAGCATATTCGGTAAAACGAACAAAGCTTTCAATCTTCGCTTTGAATTTTTCTTTGAGTTCTTCCTGAATCAATACAACACCTTTTTCGATGAGCGATTTGATTATCGGATAAACAATTTTTTGTTCAATAATTTCTGAAACATCCGTCAGTGATAATACTTGTCGGATTTCCAAGGCATCCACAATTAAGAATTCTTTATCACTGAGTTCGATGGAGGAAAGTTGTTCTTTATAATTCTGGTGCAATAGAATTTTCGTTTCACTCGACAAACGTAGTCCACCAGGCAAAGCCGCAATCATCACATCACCGATGTTGCACATATAATAACTGCTCATCCATTCCCACAATTCAAATTGTTTTTGGTTAACAATGGGTGTATCGTCTAAAATAGAATCAATGTATTTTGCAGCGTATTGTTTGGGTGGAGTTTCATGAATTCTTCGAATAAGGGCGGAATAGAGTTTCCCTTTTCCAAATTGCACCACCACGCGTTTACCAATAGCAATCGATTCGTTCCATTCAAACGGCACACGATAGGTGTACAAATTGGGAACCGAAAGCGGTAAAATAACATCAACAAAATAGGTGGTGCGACTCATTGAACAAATATACATACAAAGTATATTTTATGGGAGGGAATAATTCTGGTAATTGAGCAAAAAAAGTATTAGATTAGCATACTTGGGTTTAACGAAGGGGTGGTTTCAGAAGAACCCTAGGAGTAAAAGGAGAAGAATTTGAATAAGTGTTCAAACCCCATTGCGCACACTAGATATGAAAAAAGCCTATTATTATTTATTTTACAAGTTGTATAAATTTTCTGAGGCGGCTCCTTCCAGGTGGCTTAGCGATTGGAAGGCAGGTCTTACTATTGATATCTTAATACTTTTTGTATTTTCGTCATTAATAAATTACTACAAATTTTTTTTTAATCCCCAATCGCAATTAGGAGAGGGTAATTTATTGTTAGTCTCAATCGTCATTATTAGTATTTCTAATTATTTTATCTTTCAGTATCAAAATAAATGGAAAAAATTTGTAAGGGAATTTGACAAGCTACCAAAACAAAAAGATAAAATTGGTAGCTGGGCAATATTTTGTTTTGTTATTATATTGGTGTCTAATTTTATTTTATCTTTTTATCTGTATTATCAAACATAATTTTACATCTAATAATCAATTCCGATTACATAAAAGATTATCGTTATGTGATATACCTAAAAATGTTATATAATGAACAAACAAGATTTAGAAGAAATATACCGAGAAGTGTATAATAGATTTGATAATCAAACAATAAGTTGGCTTCATCTTAGATCAATTGGCAACTTCTTAAATTATTTTGACAAATTACATGTTCAGCACCAAGAACTTGTAGCACAAAAATTATTTAACTATTTTAATTTTTTAAAAACCAATAGGCATTTATTTGCAACCGCAAAAACAGATAGTCTATTTTTATTTTCAGAGTACATAAACCCTATTGGAGTTATTTATCAAAAAGAACTCAATTTTGGTGTTAAAATAAAGTTATGGATGAATATCCTTACAAGTATTATATTAATCTGCATTTGCCTGATTCTGAATTCCATAATAATTGATATTGTATTATTTTCTTTTCTACTTTGGTATGGAATAAGGCAATATCGCAGAAGTAGATTAGGTAAGTTCTATAAATATCAGTACTAAATGAAATTATCTTTTAATCCAAAACCTATGAATTAAATACCTACGATATAGTGTCCAGGTACACCGAAGGTAGTTAATTATTAGAAATTGTATAGCAAAAGGGAGGTAATGTAGTTTCAAAATAAAAGACTACCCTGCAGGCTGGCAGTATGCTATAAAAGTCCACAGGACTTTTTCTTAACGCATTACTCCTTCTCAAACTGAATATTCTTCCCCATCGTTCCTCTTCGTCTATGACGTTTGGTTTGGGTTTCTGTAATCGATTTAAAATTTTCGACTTTACAAGGAGTGGCATCAATCTTAGGATGCACATCATCAATTTTTGCCAGGGTATCGATCACAAAAGGAATATGTGCAATGGGCAACTTAAAACGAGTACGGGAAAAACGCATCAATAAGTTGGATTGAAAAGGATCGGATGCAACAGCAATTTTTGTAAATCCCATCTTTTTTGCAAGGTGATAGGAATAATAAATATTCTCGGTACTGTGCTCGGCTTTGTCTTCAATAATAATTTTTTCTTTAGGAATCCCCAAAGCCTCCGCATACATTGCCATCACTTTTGCCTCTACGTAAGGTGTGTAGATAGCGCCACCGGAAAAAATCACATTCTTGGCAATCCCTTTTTCAATCAAATGGTTGGCCCAAATCACGCGTCCTTTCATAGCTGTTGTCCAGTCGTTACCATCATACGGACAACCCGGAACAATAATCACATCATACGGCTCACTCTTTAATGCACGTTTATAGAGTTTTTTCGGGGAAGGACGAAAGAAAACGCAGCTACTTAAAAACAACGTTGCGATTAACAATAAGATGTATTTTGACTTGATCATGATTTGTATAACAAAGAGCAAATGAATTTGTTTAGTGGAAGTAAGATTTAGTATTCGTCACTTTCCCTCCACTTCCAACAGAACGGATAACGCAATATAACCAAAGAGCATTCATATATATTTAAAATTCAATGGTCAGTTCGAGTATTTATTTTCGCGAAAGAGAAAATAAATGTATCGAGAACGGGGTTAAAAGAGCCATTTTATTATGTTCCGATACTTCTCGATACAATTCTTCTCCTTTGTCGAAGAATCACTCGAAGTGACATACGATTACAGAGACAATATCCCCACCATTCGCATTAAATCGGGATTTAATTCCTGGATGTGTTTTACTGCATTTTCAAAAGGTGTGTATTGAATGTTTTTATCTACAATTCCAATCATGATATTCTTCTCACCTTTCATCAATGCTTCCACGGCAGCAAAACCCATTCTACTGCTGTTTACGCGATCCATCGCTGAAGGGTTTCCTCCACGCTGAATATGTCCGAGAATTGTTACACGTGTATCGTATTCGGGTAAACGTTTTTTCACTTTTTCAGCAATCGCAAATGCGCCTCCGGCTTCATCACCTTCAGCAACAATAATTATTTTTGAAGATTTATTTTTTCTTCCGTTTTCTAATCGTTTGATTAAATCTTCTATGTCCGTTTTTGTTTCCGGCATCAAAATACTTTCTGCTCCCACTCCAATTCCTGCACGCAAAGCAATCAATCCGGCATCTCGTCCCATCACCTCCACAAAAAATAAACGATCATGACTTTCTGCTGTATCTCTGATTTTATCTACTGCATCCACAACCGTGTTGATGGCGGTATCGTAACCAATTGTGAAATCTGTACCAACTAAATCGTTATCAATAGTACCCAGGCAACCAACAAAAGGAATGTTGCACAGCTTACTAAATTCCAATGCACCTTTGAATGATCCATCTCCACCAATTACAACGACCCCTTCTATTCCATGTTTCTTTAAATTCGAAAATGCTTTTTGTTGTCCTTCAATTGTCAGAAACTCTTTGCTTCGTGCTGTTTTTAAAATAGTACCACCACGGTGAATAATGTTAGCAACCGATTTGGAATCCATTTCAATAAATTCATCGTTGATCATTCCATCATACCCATGCATAATTCCAACCACTTGCATGTTATGATAAACAGCGGTACGAACCACTGCTCTTAAACAAGCATTCATTCCCGGTGAATCACCTCCTGATGTAAAGACAGCAATTTTTTTCATTGACATTTTATTTATTCAACATTTTTCTTCTGCTCTCTACCTTCCAACTTATGAATCTTTTTCGTCCCTTGATACATTTCAAATTTCATGAAACGGCATTCCAATGGTCCGTTATACAATTGAATTTTTCGAGATGGACGCAAACCAACATGTTTGAATGCTTCAATATTTGAACTCAAAATCCAACAGTCGTATCCCGCAAAATTTTTCTTAAACGTATCGCCCATCATTTTATACAGCTCGTCAATATTGTCTTTATCCATCCGTTCACCGTAAGGCGGATTTACAACCACCACGCCTCTTCCGGCAGGAACTTCAAAATCTTTCATGTCTACATTTTTGATGGAAACAATATCATCTACTTTTGCAAACTTGATATTTTCTTTTGCTTTTTTTGCAACGTTTGGAGAAAGTTCTCCACCTAAAATTTTCTGTTCGTGGTTAGTGATTTTATTTACGGCAGAATCAAAAATGGTATTCCACAATTCTTCATCGTAGGGTAAAAATTTATTCCAACGTTGAAATCCAAATTCTTCACGGAAGTATCCGGCAGGAATATTATTTGCAATCAAAGCTGCTTCAATCAAAATGGTTCCGGAGCCACACATCGGATCAATAAAATTGGTGCGTTTATCCCAACCGGTTAGCAATACCAATCCGGCAGCGAGTACTTCATTAATAGGTGCTAAATTTGTTTTATCTCTATATCCACGTTTATGCAATGATTCACCGGAACTATCTAAGGCAACGGTAACCGTGTCGCCAACAATGTGAAGATTAATTCTCAAAGTAGGTCTATCCAAATCTACAGAAGGTCGTTCGTTGTGTTTTGCTCTGAACTGATCCACAATCGCATCCTTGGTTTTTTGCGAAATGTATTGCGAGTGGGTAAATAATTCAGAACTCAACACTGTATCAATGGCAATTGTATCGGTCACATCCATGTAGTTTTCCCAGTTGATGGATTGTATTCCGGCATACAACGATTTTTCATCGGTTACTTTAAAGGTTTTAAACGGCACTAAAATTCGCAATGCCACGCGACAGCATAAATTGGCTTTATACATAAAACCTTTATCGCCAGCAAAGCTTACTGCACGATTGTGGATTTCTACATTTTTTGCGCCTAAGCGTTGCAATTCCTGAGCTAATAATTCTTCCAAACCAAAATTGGTTTTGGCAATCATCTTGATGTCGTTTTCGTCCTTCATTTGTGCAAAGATAGGAATAAAAAACCTCACCCCAGCCCTCTCCTTGGGCAAGGAGAGGGAGTGGATTAAGACAAAAAACAATCCACGTCCTTGAAAAGTACCAGCATCCCTTTTTTTGTCCAAACGCTATACAACAGGATGAATCTACATTTGTAGCATAATCATTCTAAAACTAGAAATTATGAAATACGAAGTATTCACGAATACCTTAAAAAACATAAAAAAAATGAGTAAAACAGTATTCATCGCATTCTTACTCTTAGCAGGCTGGAGTATGAACGGACAAACATTAACAAACCCGGGATTTGAGAACTGGACAACAAGTTCGGGATATGCTCCCGATACAGTTCCAACCAACTGGTGGCCGTTTTATTGTAATACGGTAAAACAAACTACCGATGCCTATCAAGGTGCATTTGCTACAAAAATTCAGGGCTTTTTTGCCTGTGGAATTGCTCCGGGAATAATGGTAAACGGACAAGCACCTTTGAGTTATGGGAATCTGATGGAATCAGGGACACCTTTTAATACTAAGCCTGCAACGTTTTCAGGTTATTACAAATACAACGATCAAGGAACAGGCGATTCGGCAGAAGTAACCGTTATTTTAAAGCGTTACAATGCAATCACCCAGCAGCGCGACACGATTGCGTATTCCACAAAAGCATTACCAGCGAGCTCAAGTTATACCATGTTTACAGTAAACATTATTGATTTAATGCCGGGTGTAACACCTGATTCAATTGTGATCATGTTTAACTCCAGTAAATACAACAGCTGGAACGATTCAACATGGGAATTACCAATACTTTACATTGATCGCATCAACATGCCCGAAGCACCAAACGGAATTTCGGAAATAGGAACCACGATTTTCCAATCTCTCGTTTTTCCAAACCCGTTCTCGGGCTCAACAACACTAAGGATTGATGCCACAAACGAACAACTGCAATCGGCTCAGCTGATGATTGTGGATATGACCGGCAGGGAAGTGATGCGTTTAGAAAACATCACGGATAATGTAATTACCATTGAGCAAGGTCAGCTCTCAAAAGGCAACTATATTTATCGAGTTTATGGTGAAAATCAAGTCTTGACAAAAGGGAAGTTAAGCATCCAATAATTCGATTACTAAATCGGTCATAAAAAACGCCTTCCATTGAAATTTGGGGGCGTTTTTGGTGTTCAAAGGAATTTAGGCCATTCCACAAACACCCTCATAATCAATAAGTTTCAGAAACTCAAATAAACACGCTAACCTAAACCTCAACAGGCATGGGCTTTTAAGGAAACGCGCCAATTTCAGGGAAATATGAAATAATAAAAATATACTGATGAATTGTTTGATTTATTAGATAAAGTATTATTTTTGAGCATTAATTTAGAAATACTCAATAAAATACTCAATAAAACCCATAATTGAAATGAGATTGAAATTTATCACATTTAGAGGAGCCTTTTTATTATTATCGGTTTCGGCATTATTTACAGCAGGCTGTGGTGGCGATGACACAAAAGATCCGGATGCATTGCCTCCAGTTGACAGTACACAAACAACCATTTTAAACGTGAATGGTGAGATTTTCAGTATTCCTTCTCCTATCCAGACAGCTTTCCTTATCAAAGGAAGTGGAGCTGCTTATAGCAAAGAGATTTTAAATCCTTCAAACAAAGCATCCGACTATTCAACGAACTTTTCGAAAGCGTTGAACTTAGGAATTTATGGTGCTGATTTAGGATATGTAACTATTTATGATCAAAACCAAGATGCAATTGGATATTTGAACTCAGCAAAAAAATTGGCTGATGAGTTAGGTGTTTCCGGTGCTTTTGATGCAAACACCATTGAGCGTTTTGCAAAAAACTTAGGTAACAAAGATTCAATGTTGGTATTGGTTGGTGTTGCTTACCGTTCAAGTGATGCTTACTTAAAAAACAACGACCGTAGTGATGTAAGTGGTTTAGTACTTGCAGGTGGATGGTTAGAAAGCTTATACTTTGCTACAAACGTTTACAAAACAAAACCAAACGAAGATGTAAAACGCAGAATTGCGGAACAAAAAACATCTTTACAAAGTTTAATCAAATTGTTAACTCAATTTTACAGTCAACCTGAATACACTGAATTCATTGACAACTTAAACGACCTTTCAACAGTTTTTGATGGTGTAGAGTTTAAATACACTTACGAAAAACCAACAACTGACGCTGAAAAGAAATTGACAACCATTACCAGCAAATCAGAAGTGAACATTACTCCTGAGCAAATTGAATCAATCACTCAAAAAGTAAAATCAATCAGAAGTCAAATTGTAGGATAATTTCGGTTTAGTTAACCAAACTCAATCGTCAAATAAAAATATATAACAGAAATGAAAAAAGGAATTTTAAAATTAGCTTTAGTTGTTGGTGGATTTATTACATTAAACAGTGCATCGGCTCAAATTGCAGATACAGTTGCTACTCAATGTGCAAAACACTTAGAAAATCAATTTATTTCTGACGGACAACAATACCGTGCGTTATTAATGAATACAGACGAAACGGCTGAATTTCACACGACTTTATATGGTGGAACGTTATACCGTATTGCTGCTTGCAGCGGATTGGCTGACGGAAACTTAATTTTCTCGGTATACGATTCTGAAAGAAACTTGTTGTTTACCAACAGTGAATTTAAAAATGCTCCTTTCTGGGATTTTAAAATTACAAACACGTTGGATTGTGTAATTGAAGCGAAATTAAGCGGAAGTGCACAAGGATCAGGCAGAGCAGTTTTATTGATCGGCTTTAAACAACAAAAATAATATCCTTTTAAAAACCTTATTCAAAAGGCATTAATTACTGCGGTATTAATGCCTTTTTTTTCTAAAACTACTTATATACTGAACTATGAGTGAACGAATATTAAAAGCCCTGATGCAAATGTTTGCAATTATTGCAAGGGTGGACGGCATCAACGACAACGGCCGTTTAATCGTGCAATCTTTCTTAAAGCAACAATTGAATCAGGAATTGGTAGATCAATATCTTGCCATCTTTGATGAATTTTTAGAAGCGCATCATCAAGTTACCAAAAAGAAAGATGGTACTGCAAAACGTACTTCCCTCAACTCTGTTAAAGTTTTAAAAATCTGTACGCAAATCAATGGCGAGCTTACTCAAGTTCAAAAAGTGGTTGTGCTTATCCGTTTGATTGAGTTTATCAATTCAAATACAGAAATCGCTGAACAAGAATTGGAATTCGTTACTACCGTGGCGGAAACCTTTAACATTGATGATGAAGAGTTCAAGCGTTGTATGCAATTTGTGAGAGCCGGTGCTGATAACATCCCGGAATCACCACAAATTTTAATTATCGACAACAAAACAACTCACAACTTAAAAGAAACAAAACACATTTATGCGGAAGGGGTAACCGGACAAGCGCGTGTGCTTTGGATTCAGAGTGTGAACATGTATGCTTTACTTTATTATGGTAAGAGCGACATTTTATTAAACGGACAGTTATTAACGCAAGGAAAAGTATTTATCCTTACACCGGGATCATCATTACGAAGCTCAAAAGTAAAACCGGTTTATTACAGTGATATTTTAAGTTGTTTCATGAGTGATACCTCAAAAGCGAAAGTATCATTCGTTGTAAAAAACTTAGAGTACAAATTCAAAGGTGGCAAACTTGGTTTACGCGATATCAACTTCAGTGAAGATTCCGGAAAATTAATCGGAATCATGGGAGGCTCCGGTGCCGGTAAATCCACATTACTCAACGTTTTAAATGGAATGGAAATTCCAAGTGGCGGTTCTGTTAAAATTAATGGAATCAATATCCACTCCGAAAAAGCAAAAATTGAAGGGGTAATCGGTCACGTTTCCCAAGATGATTTGTTGATTGAGGAATTAACCGTTTTCCAAAACTTATTTTACAACGCTAAACTTTGCTTTGGCAATAAAACAGATGCGGTAATCACACAAATGGTAACCGATGTTTTAACAAGCATTGGTTTAATTGAAACCCGCGACTTAAAAGTTGGTAGCCCGTTAGAAAAAACAATTTCCGGTGGACAACGTAAACGTTTGAACATTGCCCTGGAGTTAATTCGTGAACCGTCTGTATTGTTTGTGGATGAACCAACTTCCGGTTTATCTTCCCGCGATTCGGAAAACATCATGGACTTACTCAAAGAACTTGCATTAAAAGGCAAGTTGGTGTTTGTGGTCATCCATCAGCCATCGTCCGACATTTTCAAAATGTTCGACAAGTTGATGATTCTCGATGTGGGCGGTTACCCGATTTATTATGGAAATCCGGTTGACTCGGTTATCTATTTCAAAACCGTTGTGAATCACGTCAACAGTAACGAAAGTGAATGTATTGAATGTGGTAACGTAAATCCAGAACAAGTATTCAACATCATCGAATCGAAGGTATTGGATGAGTACGGTAACATTACCCGCAATAGAAAAGTTTCTCCTTCGGAATGGAATGTACACTACAGAGAAAAAATCGAGAAATCGATTGAAGAGGTAGAAAACATTACCGAAATCCCAGAGAGTACTTTTAAGATTCCAAACAAATTCAAACAATTTAAAGTATTCATCACGCGTGATATTTTATCTAAATTAACAAACACGCAATACATTTCGATTAACTTTTTAGAAGCACCTCTACTCGCTTTTATCCTTGCTTACTTTATCAAATTTGTGAATTTGGATTTATCCAACAAAGTAGGATATACCTTCCGTGAAAACGAAAACATCATCATCTACATGTTTATGGCGGTAGTAGTTGCCTTGTTTATCGGATTAACGGTGAGTGCGGAAGAGATTATCCGCGACAGA
Organism: Bacteroidota bacterium; assembly: GCA_016722565.1. NCBI lineage: Bacteria > Pseudomonadati > Bacteroidota > Bacteroidota bacterium. The sequence continues at coordinate 1,076,538 of JADKIU010000001.1, read as the reverse complement.
AAAATTCAAAAGCGTGAATCGTTCTTGAACTTAAGTAAGGGAAGCTACTTATGGTCAAAAATCATCATCATGTTTACCTTATCCTCCTTACAAGCTATCCTATTTGTATTGGTAGGAAATTATGTCTTGGAAATTCAAGGGATGACCTTTGAATATTGGATTTTATTATTCACGACTTTCTGTTTTGCAAACATGTTGGGATTAAATATTTCAGCAAGTTTCAATTCAGCTGTAACGATTTACATCTTAATTCCCATTTTAATTATCCCACAATTATTGTTTAGTGGTGTAATGGTGAAATTTGACAAGTTAAATCCGATCATCACGTCACAGAGTGTTGTTCCATTGGTGGGCGACATGATGGCTTCCAGATGGGCTTTCGAGGCCTTGGCGGTGAAGCAATTCAAAGACAATAAGTTTACTAAAAAGACCTACAAATACGACAAAGCGATTCATATTGCTACGTATAAAAAAGATTATTGGTTGACCGAGATGGCAAAGAAAATCGATTTCTGTGAGTCGAATTTCAAAAAGCCACAAAGCAAAGCGGAAGTAGAAGCGGCTTTAAAAATGATTCTGAATGAAATCAGAAAAGAGTTGAAAGTACCGGGTAACGAAAAACTCATCTGCGGTGGTTTAGAAAACCTGACCATGGCTGCGTTTAGTCCGACTGTTGCCAACCAGATTCGTAACTTCACAAATAATACGTTACGCACTGTGTATTTGAATAACTTCAAGCGTGCAACATCTTTGAGAGAGAAAGAAGTAAATGCAATGACCAAAGACACCATTGCTCGTGCACAATACATCAAAGACAAAAACGATTATGAAAATGAAAGTTTGCAGGATTTGGTAACCAACAGAAATACACCTTATCGTATTTTGGATTTGGATGGTGCATACGTTCAAAAGATTGACCCTATTTATTTAGATCCTGTGGATTCAGATATGGGAAGAGCACATTTCTTTGCTCCTCGTAAAAAATTCTTCGGAAAGTATTACGATACCTATACAGTGAACATTTGTGTGATTTGGGGAATGTCACTTATTTTAGCGATTACACTTTACTTTGATTTGTTGAAAAAACTCATCAACGGCTTGGAGATCGTTTTCAGTAAACTAAGTCGTAAAAAAGCACGATAAGATCAAAACGTTTTTACAAAAAGCTTCTTTCGAAAGAGGGAAGCTTTTTATATTTGCAACACATCCTTTTATTCTTGAAAAAAGTAAGCTATACAGAAGAAGAACTTGTTTCCTTATTGAAAAATAAGGATGCAGCCGCATTTAATGTGCTGTATGAGAACTATTCGGCTGCATTGTATGGAATAGTTTCGAGAATTATTCCTGCGGAAGAGATCGCACAAGACTTATTACAGGAAGTATTTGTAAAAATCTGGAAATCCATCGACCATTATGATAAATCGAAAGGCCGTTTGTATACTTGGATGTTGAACATTGCGCGCAATTCGGCAATTGATTATGCACGGTCCAAGCAATTCAAGCTGGAAAACAAAAACCAAGACATCGATAATTCCGTTTATGAAGTAAACCAGCAGAAGTCGGCTTCCTTTAATCCCGATTTTATAGGCGTAAAAGAGGAAGTAATTAAATTAAAAGAGGATTATCGTGTATTAATTGACATGATTTATTTTAAAGGGTATACACAAGAAGAAACATCCAAGGCATTAAATATTCCGTTAGGAACCATAAAAACACGCGTACGAGCAGCCATTATTGAATTAAGAAAAACGATTAACTAAATTGAATACACAGGATTACATAGCATCCGGCATTATTGAACGCTACCTTTTGGGCGAACTTTCCGAACAGGAAAGAGTCGAGTTGGAAGCGATGGCAAAGAAGCACCCGGAAGTAAAAGCGGAAATTGAATTGGTGGAAGCCACCATGATGAATTTTGCTGCTAAAACACCTCCTGCTGGCTTAAAACAAAAGATTGCAGCACAGCTCACCTTTTCAGAAACAACTGTGATTCCATTGGAACAAAAGAAAAACAAATTTCCTACCTGGCTGGTAGCGGCTTGTTTTGCATTATTGATTGGCAGTTCAGCATACAATATTATTTTAATGAATCAGCTGAACGATACCAAAGAGCAATTGGCTGTTGTAAAAACGGAGAACGAAAAATTCGCAGTGGATTTCGAAGCTCAGTCGAAGTCGTATGGTGAAATGGCGCAAGAAATGGCCGTATTGATGCATCCTGAGAATAAAAAGATTATGTTGAAAGGGATGGAGATTTCACCAAGTTCAATGGCAGCCATCTATTGGAACCAAAACACGAATGACGTTTACATCAATGTAAATTCGTTGCCGGTACCGAGTGCAGACAAACAATATCAGTTGTGGGCGATTGTTGATGGGAAGCCGGTAGATGCGGGCGTGTTTACAATGACGAGTGATTCAGCATCGATTCAAAAGATGAAATCCATTTCGGGAGCACAAGCGTTTGCGGTTACGCTTGAGAAAAAAGGCGGCAACCCAACGCCAACCATGACCGCGATGTATTTAATGGGGAATGTATAACCCGTTGGTAAACTCTATCTAATCCTCAGACTTTGTAGAAGCACAAAAAAAAGCGAGACAAAATGCAAACCGCATCATGTCTCGCTTAAATATACTTTAAAGAATATTATTCAGCTACCTGAACCATTTTGAATGGAACGTTGATAATTGCTTGGTAATCTTCACCAGCTTCCAACATATCCTCATCATCTTCTTCGTAATACCAATTGATTACCACAGAACTTCCACCTTTGTTGATTGCTTCCAATTTTTTGAATACATCTAAAATACATTTAGATGAACTTGTATTGAAATACTCTAATTGAATATTTACATTGGTAGCACTTTGAGGCTTGCTTGCATATTTTTCTAACCAGTCCACTAATGGCTTGTAAAACTCAATAGAGTTTTCAGGGATAGAGCGACCTTTAATTTCTAAAAAGCCTTTTCCTGTATCAAAAGTGATGGTTGGCGTTTTTGGTGTTCCTTCAATTGAAATTGTTTCCATAATCTTATTTTTATTGTGATATTTTAATATTTAAACTGAAAAATGAGAATTTATCATCTACCGGTGAAAAGTTGAAATTTAATTTCTCTCCTGTTTTACGGGCGATGTCAATCATTCCTAATCCACCTCCGCCTTTTAAGGACATTTCACCATTATTTAAAACGGATTTATAGTATTCTTTTAATTCTTCTTTTGATAATAAGTTAATGTCTTCCAAACGTTTTTTCAACCCTTCAACATTTTCTTTTTTAATATAATTTCCTGTAACAATGTTGTATTGGTTATCAATTTTACCAATCATAAAAATAGCAGAACGGATCACATCATTTTGTTCCGGAGCTACTTCATCCATGTGATGATATAAATTTTGCAAACACTCAACTAATACATTGTAAACTTTCTTTTTAATCTTTGGTTCTTCTTGCAAATTATCCAATTTGGATTCCATAATTTGCAAAATGGAGGTCAGTAATTCAGAAGTGATATCACCTTTAAAAGAGAGCATAATATTGTTACGCTCCATTTTATCATAAAAATCGTAAATATCTAACATCATAAAACGCTAAGTTAAATCGATAAAGCTGATATAAATTCTGATTTGTTTAGTTAATTAAGCAAATATATAAATAAGTTTAATTAATCAAACAGTAAATACTATTTTTTTACTCCTTATTAATTTAACCCGAGTACAAGATTCTAAAGCCTCAACAAGCAAGACTTACACATTGTTCATCAATTCAACGTAAAAGCAAACGTATTTCCGTTGATTGTAAGTGTTGCCTGATCATCACAAACACCCGCTGCGCCATAATCTACAGTACGTGTGGCTTTTCCTTCCGGAGTTAACTCAATTTTCCCGGATTGAATCCATGTACAAGACATGCTCTTCACCACCGGTGAGATCACATTCACAGTGTAGCTTTTACCTTCACGTGTTTTTCCTACAGCATTTCCGGTGAATTGGAATACATCATTCGTTAAGATGGTATCACCTACTCCGGCTGTTTGCGTTAATGTTCTGTTGCAAGACCACTCTAGGTTCCAGCTTGGTGCGATGCACTTCCCGCCAATAATTTTATTTGTAAACGAAGCCAAAGAGTTACGTTTAATCATGATACTATCGCAGGCATATTGTACAAAATTTGCCGCACCTGACGCTTTTACGTAGTAATTTACCAATTTAACAACAACACTACATCCTGTTGAATCCCAAGAACGATCGTAGGTTGCTTGAATTTGTCCTTTACGTGTTTTACCATCCAACGGATCAACCAATCCAACCGTTCCATAATCCAAAGTCATTGTAATTGGAAAACCATCTAAGGTATCAGTAGGATTAATAATAATAGCAGGTTCACCTGCCACCATTACTGATTTTACACCCTGTTCCTTAATTGCATACCCATTGATAATCCCCATTCTTCCGGTGAATTCACCTTCACAAACGCTATTGTCTGTTGCTGATTGAGTTTCAGTATCTTGTTCTTCTTTTTTACAAGAATTAAATGTTAATGCCAATGAAGCAGCAACAAATAAAAGTGATGAATAAAGTATACGTTTCATAGTATATAGTTTTATTGTGTTTATGCCAATTTTATCCTAGCATCAAATATAAGAATATTTCGCAATTTATCAAAAATACGAAAAAAAATGCCTTTTATCGATTAAAAGCGCAATCCTATCACCAAAATATCATCAATTTGCTGGTAACTACCTCTCCAATTCTCAAAGGTTTTGTCCAATGTCTGACATTGCTCTTCCATGCTTTGCGACTGCATTGCCAGCAACAGCTCATTGAATCGTTTCACCATAAATTTCTTACCCTTTTCCCCACCAAATTGATCGGCATACCCGTCCGAAGCCATGTAAAACGTATCGCCTTTATTGATTTTCACGGTATGTGCCGTGAATTTGCGCTCTGCATCCAGCTGTGATCCGCCAATCGGGTTTTTGTCGGCCTCAATTTTTTCAAATTTAGCCCCATTCACAATAAACAACGGACGATACGCTCCCGCATATTGCAACTCATTGGTTTTTAAATCTATACAACAAATCGCCACATCCATTCCATCACTCGTATCCACCACATTCGTTCCTTGTTTTAAAGCCGCCTGAACCCCTCTGTGCAATGCATTTAAAATTTCATCGGGCTGTGTAATCCCATTTTCACTGATGATTTGGTTTAACAAATTATGCCCAATCATACTCATAAATGCTCCCGGCACACCGTGACCCGTGCAATCTACCGCTGCAATAATTGTTTTGCCATTCTTCACACCAAACCAATAAAAATCCCCGCTAACAATGTCTTTTGGTTTATACAAAATAAACGACTCAGGGAAATGCTTGAAAATTTGCTCCAACGGAGGCAAAATGGCTAACTGGATGCGTTTCGCATATTGAATACTGCTGGTAATATCCTTGTTCTTTTGCGCCAATTCCTGTGTACGCTCTTCCACCTTTTCTTCCAGAATTTTATTCTCCCGCTTAATCGCACTGGTTCGGTATTTTAAGAAACCCCAGAAACCACCAACCACCAGAAAGATGCACAAGGCATAAAACAATTTCGTTTTCCAAAACGGAGGATTGATGCGAATGTGCAATGTTAGTCCTTCGTTATTCCAAGTCCCATCATTATTTGCTCCGCGCACTCTTAGGATATAATCACCTCCACTCAACTCGGTATAGGTTGCATAACGCTGGGTGCTGGGTGGCGACCAATCTTCATCAACGCCTTCCAACATATAGGAATATTTATTTTTTCCCGGCATTTGATAATCCAAGGCTACAAAATCAAACGAAAAGAAATTTTGTTTGTACGTTAATTCCAAATAGCGTTTATCATAAATCAATGTATCCATCAATACTTCCGTACCAAAACGTTTGTAGGAAATAATGTGCACCGGTGGAACATTTGGATTGTCCTGAATTTTATCGGGGAAAAATGCATTGAATCCATTTACTCCTCCTAAAAATATTTCTCCTTTTTTACTTTGGTGGTAAGCACCTTGGTTAAACTCTAAGCCTTGTAAACCATCGTTCACATCGTAGTTTCGAAAGGCTGCACCATTTTCATTCTTTGTCAACGGATTAAATTTAGAGACACCTTTATTGGTGCTCATCCAAAAATTACCTTTACCATCCGGAAGGATGCAATAAATAAAATCATTCGGCAATCCATCCTTTTCAAAAAACGATTCAAACTTTCCGGTGGTACCGTTCAGTTTGTTTAATCCGTTGGATGTACCAAACCACATGTTTCCTTGCGCATCTTCAAAAGAGCAGTTCACCGAATTGGAGCTGATACTGTTTGCTTTTTCATCACGACTAAACACTCTAAATACATTTGTTTCCGCATTATAGCGAATCACACCGCCACCATCGGTCGCAATCCAAATATTTTTTTTACGGTCCTGATAGATATTGTATATATTATCAATGCTCAATCCATTTTCGCTGTTGTAATTGGTAAACTTGTTTGTTTTTTTATTATACACAAACACCCCGGCTCCATATGTTCCCACCCATACATTTCCATCTACATCTTGAAAAATAGAAACAATGGTTGCTGCACTTACATTTTTAAATTCGGCATAATGGGTGGCCTTCTTTGTTTTTTTATCATATGAATTTAATCCTCCGCCCCAAGTTCCCACCCAAATGATGCCATCACGATCTTCGTACAACGACAAGATGGAATTATTGGACGCAGTTGATAATTCAGAATAATGGGTATAGATTTCTGTTTCACGATCAATGCTGGTTAGTCCACCTCTGCGCGTTCCAACCCAAAGCAAACCGTCTTTGTCTTCTAACAAAGAAAGCACTTCACTGCTCTTTAAACTATTTTCTGAGTCGTCCGTTTTTTTATAAAACTTAAACTTGCTGGATGCTCTAAAATGTGCATTAACACCACCACCTTCGGTACCAATCCAAACAGATCCAACCTTATCGTGATAAATGCATTTTATTTGATTGCTAGTGATGCCGGCAGGATTTTTTTCATCGTAAGAAATGCGTTTGAATCGACCAGTTTTTTTGTTGTATAAATTAATTCCATTCCCATAAGTGGCAATCCAAAGCATGCCATTTGCATCTTCATTGATGCTCATGATTTGATCGTTGCTCAATGAATTGAGGTCCGATTCTTTGTTGCGAATATTTTTTATGAACTTGCCGGATTGCGGATCAAAAATCTGGATTCCTTCACCAAACGTTCCTATCCAAAACATTCCGTCTTTGTCTTCATGAATGGTACGCACCAATGCAATACTTTCGTATAACAGTTTCCCTTGATCATTAAACTGATTAAAACTTTCGAACTTCCCTGTACGTTTATCAAACGAATTTAATCCACCACCGTAGGTTCCTATCCACAATTTCCCGTCAGTGCCTTCTTTTAAGCTCCAAGCATTGTTGTTTGAAATGGTGTTTCTGTTTTTATTGTCATTCAGATAACGGGTAAACTTTCTTGTTTTTTGATTGAACGAATTCAATCCGTCATCCGTTCCAATCCAAAGTAATCCTTCGCTATCTTCCAAAATAGCTTTCACATTGTTATTGCTCAAACTATTTTTGTTGCCTTGCGCACCGATATGATGTGTAAACTTCCCTGTACTTAAATTATAGGAATCAAAACCACCGCCATTCGTGCCAATAATCAATTCACCACTTTTGGTTTCATAAAGTGCATTGATAAAATTATTAGAAAGTGAGTTGGAGTCGAGTTGATTATTCTTAAAAACGGTGATGTTGTAGCCATCGTATTTATTTAATCCGTCTTGTGTACCAAACCACATAAACCCACGACTATCCTGCAATACACAATTCACCACCCCCATGGATAAACCTTGTTCGGAAGTAATATGACTGAATTTAAATTCTTGAGAACGGACAGAATTGATAACACCAAAAAAAAGTGCTACAACGAATAAGAAATGGATATATCTTGAGTAGATTTTATTCAAAACCGTTTATTTGAAAGTAAAGATATAAAATTTTAACTAGGTGACTAGGTAACTATATGACTAAGTGACTAGGTGATTTAATCACAATATCAAATCCGTATCCCAATCACCAGAATGTCATCCACTTGTTCCAAATCGCCTTTCCAGAGTTCATGATGATAATTGAGAATGTGTTTTTGTTCTTCCATTGTATTGTCTTGCATCTCAATCAACAGTTCCTGAAACTTTTTATACTTGAATTTTTTTCCATTCGGGCCACCAAACTGATCGGCATATCCATCTGTAAACAAATAAACCGAATCGCCTTTTTCCAATTTGATGATGTGATTGGTAAATACTTTTACTTCGGCATCGTCTGTATCTGCTCCAATCGCGAGTTTATCGGGCTTTACTTCAATAAATTGTTTTTGACGAACGATGTACAAGGGATTGTTTGCTCCGGCATATTGCAATTCCATTTTTTCAAAATTGATCGCACACAAGGCCATGTCCATTCCATCCTTAATGGAATTCAACGTTTTAGTAATTTCCTTATTTAAAAAACCCAATGCATCAGCAGGGGTATTTACCGCGGCTGCGGTAGTTGTTTGATTCAAAATGGTGCTCCCGATAATACTCATCAATGCGCCAGGCACACCATGCCCGGTGCAATCAACAGCTGCCATCACAACAATGTTTTCCTGCGGTCCATTTTTCGGAGTGGTTTTTACAGCAGCATGCCAATAAAAATCACCACTCACAATGTCTTTAGGCTTAAACAAAATAAAATAATCTTTTAAAACGGTATTGATTTTTTCAGCAGCCGGTAAAATCGCATGCTGAATGCGTTGCGCATAATTGATACTATCCCGAATGTCTTTGTTTTTCTCCTCAATAATTTCGTTCTTAATCTCCAGTTGGTTATTGGATTCAGCCAATGCCAAACGGGCGATGATTTCTTTTTTGGTCAGGTTGGTCCGAGCATTTATCAATAAGATAGTGAACAAGGCAACAGACAAGGTAAGCATCCCACCATTAATCAATACATCACCAATTGCCAAATGTCCGAATATCCAAAAGCAAACGATATTGGCCACCAGTGAAATTACCACCACCATAATTGAATAGATGGGTCGCCACAACACAAACATTCCGGCACCAATAAACAAGGCGATGTAAGCGAACGTATGTTTTTGTAATTCATCCACATTCATGACACTGAACATGTATGCATTTTGAATGGAGATACCAATAAAAGGAATGAAGGCAACGTATTCAGGATGGTTCTTCAATTTATTTTTGGAGAGAACAACAACAAGTGTGACGAATGAAACGGCCAAACGAAAAATAAGAAAATCGATGAAATGAAACGGACTATTAAAATAATCACCAATTGCCCAAATAGGGTTTAAACCAACAGCAACCCAAGCAATAAGCAAGTGGTATTTTAAAGCTGCCGCTTTCAACTCGGTTTGCCAATCAACGGGAGTAATTTGATTGATTTTTGCCATAGTAGTTTTTAGTCTTGTCAAATTTAATCAATTGCCATCAATAATTTCTATTTTTGCAGAAATAATATCAGATGTCGGAAGATAAACATACGGAATGGTTTGAAAGTTGGTTTGACTCACCTTATTACCATGTGCTTTATAAAAACAGGGATTTTTCTGAAGCGGAATTATTTATCGACAAACTAATTCAACTGATTGAACCAGCCAAGGCAAGCCGTGTATTAGATTTAGCTTGTGGCAAAGGTCGTCACTCCATCTACTTAAACAAAAAAGGCTTTGATGTCACCGGCATCGACCTTTCCGAAAAAAGCATTGCCTGTGCAAAAACGGCAGAAAATGAAACACTTCATTTCTACATGCATGATATGCGAAAGCTGTTTCGTACCAACTATTTTGATGTGGTACTCAACTTATTTACCAGCTTCGGTTACTTTGAGCAAGAGCGGGATGATTTGGCAACGATAAATGCTGTTTACAAATCACTGAAGCCAAACGGGATTGTGGTTTTGGATTTCATGAATTCAAAAAAAGTCATTCAAAATCTATCCGATCGTGAAACCAAAACAATTGATGGCATTGATTTTAAAATCAGCAAAACGTTCGTCAATCATTTTATTATTAAGAAAATTGAATTTTCGGATAAGGGAAAAAATTATTCGTTTGAAGAACGTGTGAAAGCATTAACATTGGCCGATTTTGAGAAATACTTTGAGGCAAATAAACTTAAAATAGTACATTTGCGGGGCGATTACGAGCTGAGCGAATTTAATGAAAGCAATTCTGAGCGTTTAATTATTGTCGCGAAGAAAGATTAAGAAATGGAACGTCATTGCAAAGGATTAAAAGATTAACCATATGAATTATTTAATGTACATCATTCTTTTTTTATCTGTTATCATTAGCGGGATAAGTGTGCTGTTCATCAACATCAGTAGCAAGAATTTAAAACTCTTGCTTTCATTCAGTGGCGCTTTTCTCTTCGCCATCAGCGTTTTACATCTCATTCCTGAAATATATTCATCCGGCACCGAAAATGTTGGAATTTACATTCTCATTGGTTTTTTTGCGCAGATATTGCTTGAGTTTTTTTCGGAAGGAATCGAACATGGGCATATTCATGTTCACAAGCATGATCATCATCACAATGCATTTCCATTTGCAATGATGATTGGTCTTTCCATCCATTCATTTTTGGAAGGTATGCCTTTAGCCGCTACAGGAACCGACTCTCACAATTCGTTGTTAATCGGAATTGTGATGCACAACATCCCCATTGCTATTGCATTAATGACCATGTTATTGGCATCCCATATCAGTAAAAGAAATGCCGTGCTATGGCTGATTATATTTGCCTTGGTAACACCTCTGGGAACGTTTATCAGCTATGCCATCGGACAAAATATGCTATTGGATTTATCCATTTACTTTGATAAAATAATGGCAGTAGTGGTGGGTATTTTCTTGCACATCTCCACCACCATTCTATTCGAATCCAGCGAAAACCATCGCTTCAACCTGATTAAGTTTGTAATGATTTTGTTGGGTGCCGGCACTGCGATTGTGCTAATGTAAACCTCATCCGTCCCGCAAAAAAGCGTGACACCTTCTCCAACTGGAGAAGGATTTGCTTCGCAATAAAATTTCCAATTAAATTTATACGATCTGCTTCACAACTTTTGACGACTGCTGTAAGGGTTAGCAGTTACATAGTATAACATTCCCCTCTCCTTCGGAGAGGGGTGAGGGGTGAGGTATTATTTCAATCCAGCCAATACTTCTTTTATCTTCACGAAGTTTGGGATTTCAGCTGCATTTTCAAGAATTTCGGTATAGCGAACAACTCCGTCTTTATCGATTACAAATGCTGAACGCTTGGAAACGCCATTCATTCCTAAAAATGTTTCATACAAACAACCATAAGCGGTTGAAACACCTTTATTAAAATCCGATAACAACGGGAAATTTAGTTTTTGTTCCTCTTTGAATTTCGCTAATACAAATCGGGTATCAATGGAAATGCCAAGCACCTGCGCATTTGTATTGTTATAACTTGCAATATCATCGCGTGTTGCGCACAATTCTGCCGTACATGTTCCAGTAAAAGCAAATGGAAAAAATAATAATAAAACATTTTTACCTTTAAATTGCTCTAACGAAACCTCATTTTTATCACTATCCAATAAGGTGAATGCGGGTGCTTTTTGTCCTACTTCTATTTTCATAATTTATTGTTTTAAGGATGAACAATAAAGATAGTAAATTGTTTATGGTTTAAATCACATTTGAAGCATCAATTTTCGTAAATTTGTGCCGAAAATTTTGTTAAACCTTAAAAAAATATAATAATATGGCATTAGTAGGAAAAAAAGCCCCAGCATTTAAAGCACAAGCAGTAATAAACGGAGGAGAGATTGTTGCTGACTTCTCATTAGAACAATATATTGGTAAGAAACATGTACTTTTCTTTTTCTATCCAAAAGATTTCACTTTTGTTTGTCCAACCGAATTGCATGCATTTCAAGAAAAAATTGCTGAATTTGAAGCACGCAACGTAGCCGTTGTTGCTTGTTCAACAGACACAGAACAATCACATTGGGGATGGTTACAAGTTCCAAAAGCACAAGGTGGGATTCAAGGTGTGAAATATCCAATTGTTGCGGATACAACAAAAACAATTTCAATGAATTTTGATGTTTTGTTTGGAGAATATGAAATTGATGAAAACAATGCATTGGTTGCAAACGGACCGATGATTGCATTCCGTGGTTTGTATTTAATTGACAAAAATGGAATTGTTCGTCACCAATTAATTAACGACCTTTCTTTAGGACGCAACGTAGATGAAGCTATCCGTATGGTAGACGCATTACAGTTTAACGAAGAAAACGGAGAAGTTTGTCCGGCTAACTGGCACAAAGGTGATACCGCTATGAAAGCAACTCACGATGGTGTTGCAAACTACTTAGCAAAAAATTAATTGTTAACATTTTTTAATAAGAATGGAAACGTCCTCCTGCAATTGGGGGACGTTTTTAATTTATATTTGTTCCATACTTAAATTCTCCCATTATGAATAAAAATATTTCCCTTGTATTAAATGTTGTTTTAGCCGTTGCAGTAGTTATTCTGTATTATTTACATTTTTCATCGTCACCGGCTTCTGATGATGTTGCAACCCATATCGACACCACAGCTGCTGCAAAACCAATTGTTTTGACGCCCAAAGAAATTAAGGAATCGAAAATGGTATATGTGAATTTAGATGTATTAAATGAACAATACGATTACATCAAAGAAGTGAATGCCGCTGCGAAAAGAGAATTATCCTCTTTAGAAAGTCAATACCAAAAGAAGGGACAAAAACTACAAGAAGACTATATGTTGTTTCAACAGCAAGCGCAAGGCGGACAATTATCCGACAATCAAATAGCAGCAAAAGAGCAGGAACTTACCAAACGTAAGGAAGAATTGGATCAATTGGAATTGAGATCACAACAAATGATGGATGAAATGCAACAGCGTTCGGAAGAAATGAACATCTCTATCAAAGAATATTTGAAAGAATACAACAAAAACAGCAACTACAATTTTGTAATGGCTTACAGCGCTGGTCCACTTAGTCCGGTTTTAATTGCAAACGACAGTCTTGACATTACCAAAGAAATCCTTGACGGATTGAATGCACAATACAAGGCAAGCAAAGGAGCTAAAAAATAAGAACACAATCGATTTTAAGAAAATGGAAACATCAGAAAGCACAGGAACGTTGATTCACAAAATCAAATACGTAGAAATTTTTCACGATACTTTTAAAATCGGCAACAGATATACACCTACTGCTGAAGTAGGAGAAAATGAATACATGTTACGTTACAATCTCATCAAAGAGGAAAACGAAGAATACCTGGAAGCTTGTAAAAATGGCGATTTGGTGGAGATTGCTGATGCATTGGGTGATCAGTTATACATTTTATTCGGAACCATTTTACGTCATGGATTACAACACAAAATCGAAGAAGTGTTTGATGAAATTCAACGCAGCAATATGAGTAAGTTGGATGAAAACGGACAACCGATTTTCAGAGAAGATGGAAAAATATTAAAGAGCAACTTGTATTTTAAACCGAATATTAAAACGATTTTAGAGAAGTAGTTTTAAGCAAACACTTTATAAATCATGATAACTCCGGAAATCATTAAGATGATGCCGGCAATAATGCTAATAATTCGCAATACCTTTTCACTCAAAAAACGACTAATTTTATTTGCTGAATAAGCCTTTAACACATCCGTAAGAAATACAGTGGTTAAGGAAACAAGAAAGAACAGTAAAATGTGAATGAAGGTATAGTCTTTATTTGAACTCACAGTTACCACACAAGCCATCCACAAGCCAATCACCACCGGATTCAGCAAGTTTAGAAAAAAGCCTTTAGTAACATAAATGGGCATGCTCACCGCTTTCACTTCCACATTTCCACTTTCTACTTTTTTTCGCTGAAACACACTAAAAAAGCCAAACATCACCAGCACAGTTCCACCAATCAATCCAACATAAATTTTATTTTGTGGGCTATCTAAAAACTGAGCAACACCAAAATAAGCCAAAAACACACAAAGAATATCACTTAAAAAAATACCAAATGCCAGCCAAAATGCCGGTCGGAAACCGCGTTTGGTACTGGTTTGTATCAATGCAAAAAAGGATGGCCCCAGCGACAATGCAAGCGCTAGTCCGAGTGTTAATCCCGAAAAAATGGCCTTAAAAATCATTCCTTATTTCTTATCTTTAAATATGATTCCCAATCCAACTGTTGGTTCTTTTTTAATACACGCGGAAATTTATTTGACGAACCCAACTTACCTTTCGTTTTCATATAATCGTAAAACACACTGCTAGGAAACACGTCCACAATAACATCTTTTAAAGCGGCAATTCTTTCAACTTTATAATCGTCATTCAACTCTTTTAGTGTTTCATCAATTCGATTGCGCAATACTTTTGCGTCAACAGCATCATCTGTACCAATAAACCAATGGTGTGCAAACATGGTATCATAATTAATTCCGGCAACAGTAAATTCTTTGATGTCGATGTTTAATTCAGCAGACACCAATTCAATCGCACGGTTCATATTGTCTTGTGAAAGATGCTCGCCACACAAACTCAAAAAATGTTTGGTACGACCGGTAATAATGATTTCATCTTTTTCAAGAGAAGTAAATTTCACCACATCCCCAATCAAATATCGCCACGCACCGGAACAAGTCGTAATCAAAAGCGCATACTCCACTCCTTCTTTCACTTGATCAATGTGCAATGTCTCCGGATTTTCCACAATATTGCTGTCCTCATCAAAATTCTTTTCATTAAAAGGAACAAACTCATAGAACAACCCATTATCCAACATCATCTTCATCGATTCCGATTCTTGTCGTGTTTGAAAAGCGATATACCCTTCAGAAGCCAAATAGGTATCCATGTAGACAATCGGACGAGCCAATAACTTTTCAAAACCTTTTTTGTAGGGAGCGAAGGAAACACCACCGTGGATGTATACATTTAAATTGGGCCAAACATCGTGAATGGTTTCCACATTGTAATCGGCAATAATTTTTTCAAACAAAATCTGAATCCAAGCAGGAACACCGCAAACAATGCCGATGTCCCAGTCTTTTGCATTCTTTGCAATCTCTTCTAATTTCGATTCCCAATTGCGTTCACGTGCAATGCGTTTACCGGGTTTATTGTACCCTTGCACATAAAAAGGAATGGTGCTGGTAGTAATACCGCTCAAATCTCCTTCATAATAGATACCATTGTATTTCAAATCGGTGCTGCCACCCACCATCAAAACACCACGTTCAAAATGTTCCTTTGGTAAACCTAGATGCACTTGCGAAATCATTTGTCGAAGGCTTACCTTTTGAATCACTTTCAGCATATCCGTAGTAACAGGAATATATTTGCTGGAGGATTCAGAAGTGCCGGAGCTAAGGGCAAAATATTTTATTTTGTTCGGCCAACAGACGTTGGGCTCACCTTCCTTAGCACGATACCACCAATTCTTGAACATGGAGTTATAGTCGTGTGTTTTAACGGTATTTTGAAAGGCCGTAATCACATCATCCGCTCCTAATATTTTCGAGAAATTATAATGTTCACCAAAAGCAGTAAACTCTGCTTTTGCGAGTAATTTTTTTAAGACCTTCGTTTGTTGCTTATACCCGTCCTTTTTTCGGATTTTGGGTAAGCGTTCTCTAATTTCAAACGACCGCTTTATGACCGACCCTATGATTGCCATCCTCTGAAATAATTTTAATAAATTTTCACTAAAATAGTAATTTAAAACAAAATTTCATCATTTTTAGGAGGTAATATCAATCATATTTAAACAAAGATGCTAATCAGGCAAACGGCAATCATTTTCCTTCTTCTTTCGGCAAATATTGTTATTGCGCAAGATTGTATCCTAAAAAATGCACATGCGCATAATGATTATAAACACCAGCATCCCTTGTCGGATGCATTGCGACATAAATTTGCAAGCATTGAAGCGGATATTTTTTTAGTCGACAATGAATTAATTGTTTCACATACCCGTCCTATTTTTAAAAAGCATAAAACCTTAGAAAGCCTTTACTTAAAACCATTACTGGATAGTTGTCAGAAAAACAATGGGCATGTTTATAAAAATTGTACCGAATCGATTCTTCTGCTCATCGATGTAAAAACCGATGGATATAAAACACACCTTGCATTAAAAAAATATTTAGAAAAATACAAATCCATTTTAAGCACGTTTAAAAATGGAAAAATCAGCTTAAATGCTGTTACTGTTGTGATAACCGGACATGTACCCTATTTTTCAGTTCAGAAAGATACTTCCAGAAATTATTTTATCGATTTGAGTTTAATGAATTTAGAAAGCACATTAGATTCCACACAATGTTTCATGGTGAGTACAAAATATTCGAATGTATTGAGTTGGAAAGGAAAAGGAGAAATTCCGAAAGCAGAAAAGGAAAAATTGACAGCGCTTGTAAATCAAGCGCACCAGCAAGGAAAACTGGTTCGATTATGGGCTTCACCCGAAAATAAAAATGTTTGGAACGAATTACTGAATTGTGGCGTGGACTTAATCAATACAGACGAACTGGAAGAACTAAATTCTTTTTTAATGGGAATTAAAAAGTAATTACAACACCTTCTACAATCTTGTTGCGGAGTGCCTCAATCTTAGTCCGAAGTGTAATTAGCTGCTTTTCATTCATCGTAACATCGGAAGTAATGTTATTGTATTCAGAAGTGATTCCATTCAACTCTTCGATAACTTCTGAAACATAAGCATCCCTTTTATACTCATCTAACAACTTTATTACAATCTTCAAGCTTTGCTTTTGCTCATATATAACTTTGTACAAAGAAGCATTATCCTTTGTTTTAGGAGCATCAATAAACGTTTTAGTAGAAATATACAAACCCTCCAACCAGCTTCCGGTAGCAACCAAAGCAGCCATTCCAACACGCTCATCATTCTTTAAGGATTTATCAACCTGATTGTACGAATCGTAAACGACTTTTGTGAGAGAATCTTTATTGTCCTTGAATTTAGAATATTTATCCATCATGGTCTGATCAAAAGCATAAGGAATATTTAATTCATCGGCCAAACGTTTTATTGTTTTCACATATGCCCCAATCGACTGAAAGTCCTCATAAGTAACAGCATACGCCAAATCTGCACCATAGATACCTAAATTCATTGCTTTGGAATTATACAAATTACAATTCTCAATATTTTCAATATCGTTCATGGCCTTTTTATTAAAAGGGACATTCTTAGAATATAAATTATCCAGTATTTCAAACGGAAATGGAATATCACTGATCACCATTTCGTAATTAGGCGCTACAACAGAAGGAGATATTGTTTGTTTTAAAGCAATAGAATCGTTAGAGTTGGTTATTCCTTCCGGAATATTTGAATCGTTGCCACAAGAAATAAGCAATGATAGAACAGGTAATAAGAATAAATACAAGGAAGTTTTATTATTCATGTAGACAATTTAACGGTTTTCTCTTACGAGAAAAGATTTATAAAGTTCCAAAAATGGACAACATAAAAAGGGCTTGCGCCCTTTCATTATTTTTTATTGTATTTGAAATCGTGATTATTTTTGATTGATTTCAAGGATTCAAAAATTAATTTAATTACATTTTCCACATCGTGTTTATGCACACTTTCAACGGTTGTATGCATATAACGCAAAGGCAATGAAATCAATGCAGAAGGAACACCGCCAACAGAATAAGCAAAAGCATCTGTATCTGTTCCTGTGGCTCTAGAAACAGCGGCACGTTGGAAAGGAATTTTCTTTTTCGTTGCTGCATCTAAAATCAATTTCAACAAATTATTTTGTACTGCCGGTCCGTAAGTTAAAACAGGTCCTTTTCCACAAGCCAAATCTCCACTGGATATTTTATTCATCATTGGTGATTGGGTATCATGACAAACATCTGTAATGATGGCCACATTCGGTTTAATGGTATGAGTAATCATTTCCGCACCACGTAATCCGACTTCTTCCTGCACTGAATTTGTAAAATACAATCCGAAAGGTAATTTCGTTTTACTTTCTTTCAACAAACGAGCAACTTCTGCAATCATAAAACCGCCTACTCGGTTATCCAAAGCACGACCAACATAATACGTATCGTTTAGAACCATAAACTCATCTTCATAGGTCACCACACAACCAACATGCACACCCAAAGCTTCCACTTCTTTTTTTGTAGCACATCCACAGTCCAAGAAAATATTTTTTAAGGAAGGAGCTTCTTCACGGGCTGCGTCACGCACATGAATAGCCGGCCAACCGAAAACTGCTTTCACAATTCCTTTATCTGTATGAATATTCACACGTTTAGAAGGAGCAATCATATGGTCGCTGCCACCATTTCTTCTTAGATAGATAAAACCATCATTTGTTATATAATGTACAAACCAAGATATTTCATCGGCATGTGCTTCAATCACCACTCTGAATGTTGCTTTTGGATTAATCACAGCAACGGCTGTTCCATAATTATCGGTAAAATAATCATCGGTATATGGCTTGATATAATCTAACCACAATTTTTGTCCTTCACTTTCAAAACCAGTCGGTGAAGCATTATTTAAATATGCTTTTAAAAAATCTAGCGACTTTGTATTTAAAATCGATTTGGATGCTTTTGATTTAGGAGATGTTTTTTTTGCCATTTTATTTTGTTTATTTTCTCTGTAAGTATCTTGCCGTTAATGTGAGTTCTGCACTGTAGCAGAAACGTACATGTATTCTATTTTTTCGCCACCCAATTATTCACCATTTCTTCCAACACATCCATCGGAACAGGACCGGATGTTAAAACGACATCGTGAAATTCACGAATGTCAAACTTATTTCCTAATTTTTTCTTGGCATTTTCACGCAATTCTAAAATTTTGTTCATCCCAATCTTATATCCTGTCGCCTGAGAAGGCCATACAATATAGCGTTCAATCTCTTTTTTATTATCTCCTTCTGGATTCGGGGTGTTTTCTTTAAAATAGGCCAATGCTTGCTCACGCGACCATTTTTTACGGTGAATTCCGGTATCAACTACCAAACGAGCTGCACGAAATAGCTCCATCGCCAATCGTCCGAAATCCGAATATGGATCTTGGTAAAAGCCGATTTCTTTCGGAACTAATTCTGAATACAATGCCCACCCTTCGATGTAAGCGGTGTTTCCACCATGCATCCTAAATTTCGGAATTCCTTTTAGTTCTTGTGCAATTGCAATTTGCATGTGATGCCCTGGAATTCCTTCATGATAAGCCAATGCTTCCATTTGATAAATTGCTTGGTCGGCCATGTTGTACAAATTGATATAATACCTGCCAGGGCGTGAACCATCTATTGCCGGATCTTCGTAGAACGCGCCACCAGCTGATTTTTCACGAAACGCTTCTACAGGTTTAACTACAATATCTGCTTTCGGTTTTGTCTTAAATAGTTTGTCCAACTCCAATTTCATATCATCAATAATTTTCACCGCTTTTACGCGATATGCTTCTTTTCCTGCAGCATCATTCGCATAATAAAACTGTTTATCCTCGCGCATAAAATCAAAAAAGGCTTGCAAATTATTGCTTTTAAAATTCACCTTTTTCATAATCACTTTCATTTCCTCGTGAATTCGAGCTACCTCTTTTAAACCGATTTCATGTATTTCATCGGCAGTTAAATTGGTGGTGGTGGTTTGCTTCAATGCAAAATCATAATACGCATCTCCACTAGGAACCTTCCAGATACCATCATCTGTAGTCGACTTTTTCTCTAATTCTACCCAATAAGCAACCAATTTTTCATAAGCCGGTTTTACAGACGACCTTAGCGCTTCCGTACATTTTTCGATTAAGGCTAACTTCTCTTCACCTTTACAATCCAAGGCATTCACCTTATTCATAAAATCTTCCAACAATGGATTCACCGTTCCTGCTTTATCATAAGGCTGACCGGTCGTCATGTTTTTGCAATCATTTAATACATAAGGAAAAACAAATTTGGGAGGAATAATACTTTTTGCTTCTCGCAACTTTAAATTTTCAATCAATTGATCAAACAATCGACTCATTCCATTTAAACGGGAAATGTATGCTTCTGCGTCTGCAGTAGACGTGACAGCATGCACATTAATTAAAAAAGTAGGAACATCTGCATGCAAGCCTCCCATCTGGGTTACGGGATAATCATACAAATGCCATTGATAATTTTCTACCGCATCTTTACAAGCTTTTTCAAACAAGCGATAA
This sequence comes from Bacteroidota bacterium, assembly GCA_016722565.1. Taxonomy (NCBI): domain Bacteria; kingdom Pseudomonadati; phylum Bacteroidota; species Bacteroidota bacterium. Next base: position 1,056,212 of record JADKIU010000001.1, on the reverse strand, counting down.
CTGATTTGAGTTTGCTCATCCAGTGCTTCTAGTTTAAAATTTGCATGCAGCGAATCCAAATTGGATTTCGTAATCTCTAATTCGCTAGCAACATTACTTTCACTAATATCCGGCCATTTATCATAATCCTTTTTAATGCCAAAAAAAGATTGCTGCATCGGATCACGATCAATTCTTGCATCAAAAACGCGATCAAAAAACGCATTCACTTTCTTACTTTCCAAAGCAATTTCTTCAGATGTATATTCTTTCTTATCTGCCGGATCTTGCTGAACAGGATTGCACGCAAGAAGGACGGAGAGGATAATAAGGCTGCTAAAACTAATTTTTTTCATACTACAATGATATTAAATATTACAATCCCTGACGGAATTATTTGACGAACGGCAAAAACTTCCAAAAACAGCTTTTCCTATTCATTTATCTGTAAACTTAAGCTTTTGTTACGATTATTTACATCGTTTACACTTACAATTTTTGAAAAAAAACCAACCTTTTTTAATATTGAAAAAACTTGCTATATTTATGCTATCTAAAATGATAAAACAATGAACGTAAAAAAACTACTACTGGCTTTCGTTTGCGCTATGGCTATTCAAGCTATAGCAACTGCTCAAACGGATAGTATCGTAAAAGCAAAAGTGTTGGACGATGGATCCCAAGATGCAGAAAAATTTTACAATAGCGGCATTGCCAATTTTGCAAATAAAAATTTCAGCGGTGCTTTAAATGATTTCAACCAAGCAATTGCTTTAAAGCCGGATTTTGAAAGAGCCATTTATAACCGCGGAACAACGAAGTTCGAAATGAAGGATTATAATGGTGCCATTGCCGACTTCGACAAAGCATTAACCATCAATCAAACTGCAGATAGTTATTTTAGTCGCGCACAATCCAAATATGCACTCGGTAATAAAGACGGTGCCATTGCCGATTACACCAAAACGGTTGATATAAAACCAGACTATGCACAAGCCTATTATTACAGAGGTGGGATAAAATTTGAAAATGCCGATTACAAAGGCGCTATTGATGATTTCACAAAAGCCATTACCATCAAACCAGATTATGCTTATGCGTATAACGACAGAGGAAGTGCAAAACGTCAGATGGATGATTTAAAAGGCGCAATTTCAGACTACAACAAAGCACTTGTAGCCAACTCCGAAATGGCTTTTACTCATAATAATTTAGGAAGTGCAAAACGCAAACAAGGCGACTTCAAAGGCGCTATCAGCGATTATACAGAAGCGATTAATCTTAAAAAAGATTATTATGTAGCTTACAATAACCGTGGAAGTGCAAAATTAGACAATGGCGATTATCAAGGTGCTATTGACGATTTCTCAAAAGCCATTCAACTTAAATCGGATTATGCATTTGCTCTAAATAATCGTGCGTATGCAAAGTATAAATTGAAAGATTACAAAGGCAGCATCGAAGATTGTACAAAAGCAATTCAGATCAATGCCTCCTATGGTTATGCCTATCTCAACCGAGGAATTGCAAAAGAAATGCTAAGAGATAATGCAGGAGCTTGTGCCGACTGGAAAAAAGCTGCTGAGCTTGGAGTAGAAACAGCAAGAAATTATTCAGGCGATTGTAAATAATTTTAAATCGAATTTTTTAAAATTAAAAATTAAAAAAACTGCACATGAAAAAACTGATATACATACTTTCAATATTACTTTCAACTACTTCCTTTGCACAAAATATTGAATTCACCAAAGATAACTTTAAGGATGATAAAGATGGATTGAAAGAAGCAAAACGGAACCTTGAAAAAGGAGATGAATTTTTTGCGATGGCAACCGTATTCTACAAACAAGCCTTGGATCCATATTATTTGGCAGCTCAAAAATTCAATCCGAATAATGCATTACTGAATTACAAAATCGGTAAGTGTTATTTGTATTCGAACTACAAACTAAAATCCATCCCCTATTTGGAAAAAGCACTTCAACTAAATCCTGAAGTAGATCCTCAAATCCATTACCTATTAGGGAAAGCTTACCACCTAAATATGGACTGGGACAAAGCAATCAAAGCATTTCAAACATTTCAAAAAACTTTAAAGGGCGAAGAATTAGCACTGGTAATGGGCGATGTAAATGTTCATATCAGTCAATGTTTAACGGGAAAAGAAATGGTTAAAAATCCAATTCGTGTATTTATCGACAATGTAGGTCCGGATGTAAACTCTCAATTCCCTGATTATGGACCGGTAATTTCTGCAGACGAATCGGTAATGATTTTCACCTCCAGAAGAACCGGCAGTACCGGTGAAAAAATTGACCCGGAAATCAATGAGTATTATGAAGATATTTATATGTCTACTCGTGTAAACGGCAAATGGACAAAAGCTATCAACATGGGCTCACCGATTAACACCGACAACCATGATGCAAACTCCGGCTTATCTGCTGATGGTCAAAAATTCTTAATTTATATCGGAAATAACAATGGCGATTTATATGAATCCGAATTAAAAGGAGACAAATGGAGTAAACCGGATCATATGAACAAGAACATCAACACTTCTTATCATGAATCATCTGCTTGTTATACGCCCGATGGAAAATCGGTATACTTTGTAACCGATAAACCAGAAGGTGGATTGGGTGACCGAGATATTTATGTGTCAACAAAAGATGAAAAAGGGAAATGGGGCAAACCTGTCAACCTTGGACCAACAATCAATACACAATACGGTGAAGAAGGTGTTTTTCTTCATCCGGATGGTAAAACACTTTACTTTAGTTCACAAGGACATAAAAGTATGGGTGGTTACGATATCTTTAAATCTGTATACAACACTGAAACCAAAACATGGTCGGAACCAGAAAACATCGGCTATCCTGTAAATACTCCGGATGATGACGTTTTCTTTGTTACTTCTGCAAGTGGTAAACATGGTTACTATGCATCCTTTAATGCAAATGGATATGGAGAAAAAGACATTTACATGATTACGTTTTTAGGTGCGGAAAAACCAATGATCATGAACAATGAAGACAACTTATTGGCTAGCCAAGCGGCACCGGTAAAAGAAACTGTTATTGCTCCAGTTTTAGCAATTAAGGAAGCTCAATTAACAATCTTAAAAGGTGTAATCACGGATGATTTGACCAAACAACCTTTGGAGGCGACCATTGAAATTGTGGACAATTTAAAAAACCAAGTAATTGCAAGTTTCACTTCCAATAGTTCTACAGGGAAGTACCTCGTTTCGTTGCCTGCAGGAAGAAACTATGGTATTGCTGTGAAGAAAGAAAATTATTTATTTCACTCTGAAAATTTTGACATCCCAAATACTGCCGCATACCAGGAAGTTGTGAAAGATGTTGCCTTAAAAAACATTGCAGTGGGTAGTAAAATTATCTTGAAGAACATTTTCTTTGATTTTGATAAAGCAACCTTGCGACCTGAATCAACCAACGAGTTGGAGCGTTTGACAAAACTATTAAACGATGTGCCTACTTTAAAAATTGAAATCTCCGGCCATACCGATTCAAAAGGTGCTGACGAATACAACAAAACACTTTCTAACAATCGTGCAAAAGCCGTTTTGGATTATCTGGTAAAAGCGGGTATCGCTGCTAACAGATTAACGTCTGTTGGATATGGAGAAGAACAACCAATTTCCACAAACGATACGGATGAAGGACGACAATTAAACAGAAGAACGGAATTCAAGATTTTAAGTAAATAAACAAACACCACTTAATTATACAAGTCTTCGACTATGCTCCGCTGACACAGAATTGTCATGCAGAGCATAGTCGAAGTGCTTTCGGAGCAATCAGAACAATGCAACCAACATTCATAACAACAGCAGATGGCTCTCACTCCTTGTATGTGAAAGAGTTGGATGAACACTACCACTCCATCCATGGTGCAATCCAAGAAGCACAACATGTTTTTATCAAAACTGGCATTCACCATTTAATCCATAAAGGGTACAAAACAATTTCCATTTTAGAAATCGGATTTGGTACCGGCTTAAACACACTCTTAACCAGTTTGGAAGCTGAAAAATTAAACATATCAACTCATTATACAACGTTGGAAGCATTTCCTCTTACATCTGACATTACCAATAATTTGAATTATGTGGAACTGATTTCGAAAATTGAAAACAAAAGCAAAGATGAAACCCAACAACTGTTTCAAAAGATACATGCTGCTGACTGGGAAAAGCAAGTTGCAATCAGCAATCAGTTTTATTTGACTAAAATCAAAAACACATTACAAGAAATTGAGTTTCAAACCACATTTGATTTAATATTTTTCGATGCATTCGGGCCAAGAGTACAACCCGAAATGTGGGTAGAAGAAGTGTTTTCGAAAATTTACAACGTTACAAATGAAGACGGATATTTGGTAACCTATTGTGCAAAAGGAGAAGTAAAACGCACATTGAAAAAAGTAGGCTTTGTGGTTGAAACATTACCTAGGCCCTCCTAGAAAGAGAGAAATGGTGAGAGCTGGGAAAATCAAATAATTCGCAATGACGCAAAAAAATTAAACTTACTTTCACACTATGGCAATTAACAAATTCATCATTCGTGTTTACGGCATTTTAATTAATGATCAGTCGCAGGTGCTTATCTCTGACGAATTGATCAAAGGTCATAAAATCACAAAATTTCCTGGCGGTGGATTGGAATTTGGTGAAGGAACACATGAATGCGTCATACGAGAATTCATGGAAGAAACGAACAATGAGGTAGAAGTAATCGAACATTTTTACACAACGGATTACATGCAAGTATCTGCCTACAATCCGGAGCACCAAATCGTAAGCATTTATTATTTGGTTAAACCAATTGGCAATTTTGAAATTAAAACAACCGACAAAATATTTGATTTTATTGGTGGCCAACAACACGAACAAACCTTTCGATGGTTGGATCTTAGAGCCGCCTCCGAAAAGGACTTTACATTACCGATTGACAAAATTGTTGGCAAGTTGCTTCAAACAAGAGCTAAATAAATTCATAAAAAATCCCTTTACTTATTAAAAGTAAAGGGCCTTTTAGGGGATGTATTTCTAAATTAATTTAATCGTTGCGGAACAATTAATTCAAATTCAGGTATTGTTACGTAAAAACGAGCTTTGTCAATTTTCCGCTCCATCATATACCTTCCGCTCATTTTACCCATATCCGTAGTTAAACTACAAGCTGACTCGTATTCAAATACTTCACCGGGTTCCAAAACTGGCTGTTCACCAACCACACCTTCTCCATCTACTTCACTGTGTTCGCTGCTTGAATCATAAATATCCCAATGACGTGAAATGAGTTGCACAGTATATTCACTCTTGTTTTCAATGGTGATACGGTAAGAAAATAAAAAATGACGGTGTTCGGCAACGGAATGTTCACTTTGAAACATGGTTTCAACGCTAATTTTTATTCCATGCGTTACTAGAGTAGTTTGTGTTCCCATAACATATAAGTTTAATAATGTTTGGTTTATAGGTACAATATTAGACAATTCTATCAGATACAAACAAGTATTGGACCAAAAGGTTTTCAACACGGTATCAGTTTAATTCTCTAATCTATAGACGCTTTTCCACCTTGAAAGTTGCTTCGAAGTTTTTTGAATGAGGTCAGTCGGAGTATTTCTGCGGTAAAAAATCAATACTGCTTCATTGAATTTAGGCGTTTCACACCAATCAGTTGATCATAAAACGATCCGGGTTGACGATGATAAACGTAAATGGTATAATCATTTTCTGTATCATAATGCATCCCCTCAATCACTGTTTCATCTGCAGCGTTTTCTCCATCTTTCAAAAATGCATATTCATAATTATAGTATCCTTGCTTCAAATACAATGTACATTCATATCCAAAACGTTTCGGATTATAATGCATTAAATTTTCAGTTGAACACCGCCATGCATTATAAGCACCGAACACATATAAATTACCGTCTGTAAATGGAATATCATAAGGAAGAAAAAAAGTGACATAACAATAATCGGCCTCTACATCACTATTATTCCCTTCTTGAATTTTAATCAAAAAATCACCATTCATATCCGGTTGTGAATAATAACGTTTGAACGTTCTTTTTTCATCGGTATACAATTCAACATGATTTCCAAGCGAGTCGGTTTTAACTTTGTAAATTCTTTCGGAATGATAACGAATGCTCCGAATATCAAAAATCCGAAATTCATTTCCTCCGGCAAATACATTTTGCTCATCATAATCGTACACAAGCTCTTTATCTTTTACAAAAATGGGTTTCAAATCTATTTTTGCATTATCCCATCTTCCATTTTGAGTCAATACGATTTTCAAATCTCCATAAGGATTATTCACCTGATAACCGGTATAATTAATTTTGAAATCAATCTCATGCTTAAACAATCGATCTTCAATAATACTTGCTGCAGCAACATTTGACTCAATCATGATTCGATTTTGAAAAACCATAAACCGTCTCGTTAATATCAGATTCTCCGGATTATTATCCTGATATACTTTTAAAAGATAATTCCCAGATTTAGTTATGCGCAAAGAGCTATTCGGAAATGTAACGTTATAATGTGTGTATTTTTGCAACGTATTAAAAGAATAACGATAATCGTTGATTGAATTTTCGATAAAGCCGTCAATGTATTCATTGGGCATTAAATCAGAAGGCTCCCAATTTGAATTACAATGAATAATGGTATACGAATAGTTCTTTAAATCGGCATCTAAATCATCAAAACTCAATTTTAATTTTTCTTCAGAACCCAAACTTAAAATAGCTTTTGTCAAAATAAAACTCTCATCACGAAGTTCAACCGTTTTAATACTTTTTTTGTAAACATAATCTTCATAACGAAGTGTATTGTCGTTATAATAATCATCGGCAGCACTATCTTTTGCGGTAGGAGTATTCAACGACTTCCACAAACTAACTTTCTTATCTTTTTGGGCAAACGAATAGTGAACAAAGCATATGCTGAGGAATAATGTATAAAAAAAAATATGCACCGACTTATTGCTCATTCAGGTGGTCGTTTAATAGTTGGGTATTTTTTCTATTGCAAATACTATTCCCTAAATACCAAATGTTATTGGTAGCGATATCATTATTGATTTTGATATGCGAATAATTAACGCCTTTCGCATTTTCTGTTATTGCCCCTGAGCCAAATGTAACACCCAAAAACAAACAAATAGGAAAAAGAACAATCTGAGCGATTTTAATTGTTTTATTTTCAAAAGGGAGAGAAAAGCTCGTGATATTTCTGCGATAAGTTCGAATGCCGATGTATGCAAAAAAACCGGCAGAAGCTAACAAAAGTAATAACGACCAAACCGACAAAAAAGTAACCGCTTCTTTCGGATAAACTAAATAGACCAAATCTTCCGTATCCATCATGGCTCCGTATTCGCCATAAATTTTAATGTTGAATATACTCAGAACAGAAACCATTGAAATCAACAAAATATTATAACCCAAATTGATTTGATGCAACCATTTGTTCTTATAAAACTGCTGAAACGACCATAAAATATATGGCACCACCAACATCAAACTGATAGTTGCCAAATCTAGTTGAAGTGCATATAAAAAACTCAAACTCGTTTCTGAGTGCTGGCCATCAGGTATCTTAGCATGATGGTAGACAATAAAAATAATTCGAAAAAGTGCAAAAAATAAAAACCAAAAAACGGTCAGCCGAAGCAAATAATGAATTTTTATTTTATTCCATTTAAACATACTGATTCGTTATTGAATGTGTAAAACACCTGTTCCATCCCTCCCGGCCTCCTGAATTGAGGCAGGATTTCCGTAGCAATATACATCTCCTTTGTTATCAATCCTATAAATTAATAAACCCGATGCCTTAATATAGCTCAAACCCAGTGTAAAGGTATGAAGGTAAGTATACCCTGTATTCAATTCAGAAGCATATAAAAAAGAGGATCCTCCTATGCTACAAGCGTGTTCATTTGTATTTCCTCGCAAGGTTAAATTTCCTATTCCATATATATGAGAAATGACTTTATTATTGTTTACTGTTAAGTCAATGTCTCCAGCACCTTCAATTTGAACATCAAACGAATCCACAGAAATGGTGTTGAGCGATTTTATGTTTCCACTACCATTGGAATGTATATATTTCAACCCAGGAGTTTTTATATAAACGTTTAATGGTTTCTTATAACTTCTGGTCCAATTACATCGGTTCTTATTCCGAATAATTAATATTCCGTCCTCTACAACTGTCTCAACTAAAGGAGCAATATTTTCTCCGGCTTCTACCTTTACCTCAGAAACCACATCCTCCGTAATAAATACATCTACATCTTGTTCAGTAAATATCCTGTTAAAAGGAGGAACAGTTCTGATTTCAGTAATGATTGGCCCTGTGCGTTTAATGCAATCGCATCTATTTTCCTTTTTGCAGGAAGAAAATAAAATAAAAACAACTGAAATAAACGTTAAAAATCTCATTCTTTATTTTCGTTAAAATTCATATCCTAAACCCCATTCAAAATAATCGGCTTTTGCCCAATGAGTATAAAGCGTTACATTTGCAATCACATGCTTTGTAACCATGTATCGAACTCCCAGCCTATGAAAGAATTTTTCTTTTAAATTATCATTCTGAAAAACATAATATCCAAAATCGATGGGAATTGAAATTCGATCGATGTTAAAAGAATAACCTGCCTTCACACCTATTTTAAGCACATCTTTTATTCGCTCAGTAGATGCCGAATCTCTTTCTAACTTCACTCTCGTTTCATTACTATATACAAATTCGACTCCGGTGCCAAATCTGTTCTTATAACTTGCCGAATAATATAAGTTTCCACTTAATCCATAAGCCATATATTTATTTCCTAAAGGTTGCTCTAGTTCTTTAAATCCTACAATCCCAATTACAGAAGGATGCCATCTTTTTTTGATTTTCGGCATCACCGAATCCTTACACATTTCCAGATTTTTATTTCCGAATACATAACCCACACCCAAATTTAAAGTGGCCATGTTTAAACCTAAATTTGGCGTTTTTATCGCTCCATTGGATGCATGGGTTAAACCAATCCCTGAATCCAGGCGCCATGATTTACTCAACATATAGGACGAGCTTAAACGAATATTCACATATCCGTTTATATGAGAACCAATAGCGTTGTTTTTTGAATTTGTAAGGCGATCAAAAGGTTTCGACATATTTGCAATACCCAACCCTAAACGCAAATACATTTTAAAGTTCCGCTTCTGCTTATTCAATCTTAAATTCATGTATGGATAAAGGGCATCCAGATTCCCAATCTCAGAAGGATTGGCGAGATAGAGATGCATATAGCTTAATCCAAACTCCGGGAAAGCATGAATCGGCTGCCAGGATCTTTTACCACAGGTTCTAAAAACATAAGTAAGCTCTCCTCCTCCAATTTGGCCTTTAATTAAATGGACGATACTTCCTCGATGGCTAATGATATAACCAACATGCGCATCTCCCATAAGAATAAAATCTTCTTTAGGTCGACCTTGAGCCACACCGGAAGTTTGTATTAAGAACAAACTCAAAACAGCAATAAAACCGTGCTTTAATTATTTTCTTTAAAGTAAACATTGAATTGCAAAATTATTAAAAATATTGGCTAAAACACATTCTAATTTGATTTGAATAATGCTTATTTTAGCTGATATTTAAAGAATATCATGACAAAAACGAATATGGAAGAAAAACGAAAGGCATTTGAGCGATTATTGATAATTATGGATGAATTGCGAGAAAAATGTCCTTGGGACAAAAAGCAAACAATCGAATCCTTGCGCCATTTAACAATTGAAGAAACCTACGAGTTAGCCGATGCGATTTTAGACAATGACTTACCTAACATTAAAAAAGAATTGGGAGACGTTTTGTTGCACATTGTTTTTTATGCACGTATTGCTTCCGAAACAAACGAATTCGATATCGCTGATGTAATCAACGCTTTGTGTGAAAAATTAATTAGCCGACACCCTCATATATATGGAGATGTGAAAGTAGAAAATGAACAAGATGTGAAGGAAAATTGGGAAAAACTGAAACTAAAAGAAGGAAATAAATCCGTTTTAGCCGGGGTTCCTAAATCTTTACCTTCCCTAATTAAAGCATCTCGGATTCAGGAAAAGGCCCGTGCTGTTGGATTCGACTGGGAAAAACCCGAACAAGTATGGGAAAAAGTTCAGGAAGAAATTGCTGAATTGAAACACGAAATAGACACCAATGCATCGAAAGAGAAAATAGAAGATGAGTTTGGAGATGTATTGTTTTCTTTAATTAACTATGCTCGTTTTGTAAATATCAATGCGGAAGACGCCTTAGAAAGAACAAATAAAAAATTCATCAAGCGCTTTCAATACCTGGAATCAGAGGCGGCAAAGATCGGGAAACCGCTTAGTGATATGACCTTAGCCGAAATGGATGTGTATTGGAATAAAGCCAAAAAATTATAGCCCGTTATTCCAATAAATCTTTGTTTGGGTTAATTTCTTTAGCCAATAGATCAACCCTCAAAAAACAATTCCAATAATGCTTTTTATCCATTTTCTCCCAATGAATATGATAATAACGGTATTGATACATTTGAATCTGAGAAACTATCATAAACACTACCAATATAGAGAAAAATACAGTTTTCCCTTTCAACCAGTGAATACTTTCAATTACAAACAGAAGCAACAGAACAAATAAAGAATAATATTCCACCAACACTCTTGTTCCGAAACTCCCTCCATACCACCAATTCCACCAAGAAGATAAAATATAAAATAACAACAATATAAAAAAAGTAAGCGTGTAAAAACGATACTTACTTTTCTTATATAAAACTATAAATCCATAAACACTCAATAGCAATATAGGTGTATACAGAAACAGTCCTTTCTTATAGCTGAATAAAAAATCAATTAAATGAGGTGAAAGCCAATTAAAAGATTCATCACCGTAGGCATCAACAAAAAACTGCCCTGTCTGAATTTTGTAAATTATCAATTGTAAACCTACAATTGAAACTAAAATTAAAATGGAAAGTAAGAAAATCCAATATCTTTTAAATAAAAAATTGACTCCCGAAACAAAAACAAACCAGTTGAAAGTAAGAAATGGTAAAACAAAAACCAATATCCCATTTACAGGCCGAATCAAGACAATCACTCCAAGAAAAAATGAAAGTAGCAAAACAGATTTTGAGTTGGGAGATTCAAAATATTTTTTCGAATAAAAAACAAACGCAGTGATAAAGGCAAAAGAATAAATGTGCGACATTGCTGGCTCACAAACTGCATAATAAAACAAATTGGTTCCAAATGTAAAAATAACAAGTAAAAAACTAATGAGTGAACCATTCGAGCTGAATTCATGCAATAACTTTTTTAAATAGTACAACCCCAACCATAAATAAAAAATAGCTGCAAAGCTTATTGATATAAGGTATATTTTGGAATAACCATCTTTTTCGAAACCCAGAAATCCAGCACTCCAATGAGCAATCAGAAAGAAAGGACTCATAGCTAACGCTGTCCCAGAAAAATATTTATTGCATGTTTTACCAGCTACATTTACTCTGTAGTCGTAATAAATAGCTGGATTAGGGTGTTTTTTTTCAATCGAATCAAAAAAAGAAAAGTTTAAATCATTGAAAATAAATACAGCGGGTAAATGTGCATAATATCCTTTGCCATCAGCTTCAATAATATCTTTCCAATGATTTCCACCCCATTGAATATTATTTGCTGATAAAACAGCAATGAAAACAATAAGCGGAACAATAAGTTTATTAAGCCAACGCATATCACATTAAATTACTTAAATTTACTAAACATTTTGAAACTCAAATGAATTTTTTGTCTCATCTATACTTATCAGGGGAATCAGAAGGCTTGATTATTGGCAATTTTATAGCCGATTCGGTAAAAGGGAGCTCAATCTATAATTTTTCTGAAGAAGTTCAAAAAGGGATTCTATTACATCGTAAAATAGATACATTTACCGATGCCCACCCGATTGTTGAAACCAGCAAAGAACGACTAAGACCCAAATACAGAAAATATGCAAGTGTTATCGTTGACATCTACTATGATCATTATTTAGCCGCAAATTGGGAAACGTATTCAAACCAATCGCTCCATTTGTACACACAAAACGTTTACTCCATCATTGAGCAAAACAAACATACATTTCCTTTGAAATCACAGTTATTTACAAAATACATGCTGGAGTATAATATACTATCAGCCTACGCTCATTTGGATGGGATTGATCGTGTATTAAAAGGTATGTCGCGGAGAGCAAGTTTTGTTTCCAACATGGAACACGCCATTCACGATTTAAAAGAGCACTACCCCTTATTCGAACAAGAATTCAAATCCTTTTTTCCGGAGCTACAGCAATTTGTTAACACAGAAATCGAAATTCGTTAATCTCTTCTTAAAAATTCAATCATACGCACCCCGTTTCTTTGTATAAAAAACAAATGGAAATTGTCATCCCTTTTTTGTTCAGTCCTATAACGTTTGTTGCAATAGGCTTGATTGGTTTAATAGGCTTCATCGTTTCTCCATACGAAATACATTTTGAAGATAAGGACGAATCTGAAATCTAATCAATCTAACCTTAACTTTTTCTGTATCAGCACTGCGGTATAAGCAAATAGTGGAGCTGCTAAAACGTCAATACTATAGTGAACATGCTGTACGACCAAAAACACCCCAATAAAAGTCGCACCACAAAAAAACAATAATTTTGTTTTCTTTTTTCGGAATACAAATGCGAATAGAAATATAGTTGCTGTATGGCCGGAGAAAAAAAGATCTTTTAAATTCTCTCTTCCGGAGTAAAATGTCGATTGCAAAAAGGTATCTTTCAGAGGAATGATTGTTGACGGAGCTTCTAAAGGAATCACATACAAAGACAACATTCTCAGCAGCGTCATAATTATATAGGCTTGAAGCAAACCGACAAATAATTGTGGCATGCGAAAGGAGATGATAAGTCCGTAAATTCCTAAAAAATAGGTGATAAAGAATGTGATTTCCGAAACCGCAATCGGATGAAAAAGCTCTAAAATGGGATCATCAAATCGATACCCTGCGCGGTGTTCATTATAGGTAAGAAAAAAAACAAAAGATGTTAATGTAAGAACTAAAAAAAACAGCGTCAAAAAAAACAAGATGCGCTTATTCGGTCTCGAAAAATAAATTTGCCAAGCATTTTTCATTCAATCAAATATAACGAAATAACACCACCAATAAAAATCAAAGGCTCATCATATCTTTTAATTTTGCGGCTTGCCTTCTAGAAATTTCAACTTGCTCACCGCCTCTCAACTTCACCATTAAACCACCATTAAACCAGCTTTCGATACTCTCCACCCATTTCAAATTGATAATATGCTTTCTGCTTGCTCTGAAAAATGTTCTATTATTCAATCGTTCATCCAAATTATTTAAAGAACGCAGAATCAATGGCCGATTTTTGTCAAAATAAATTCTAACATAATTCCCTTCCGATTCAAACAAACGAACATCACTCAACTTCACAAACCAACACTTTTCTCCATCTTTAACAAACACTTGATCACTATCATTTAGAGGAAGCGACAATTCTTTCGATTCTTGTCGATCACCAGATTCCTTATTTAGAATTTTTTTTACTGTCTCAGCTAATCGATTCGACTGCACCGGCTTTAATAGATAATCCAACGCATTTACTTCAAAGGCTCTGATGGCGTATTCATCATAGGCCGTCACAAAAACAACCTCCGGCACACCGCTAATTTCTTCCAGGAGTTCAAAACCATTTTTTCCGGGCATTTGAATATCTAAAAATATAACATCCGGCTTCAATTGCTTAATGCTTTCGATTGCCGTTTCAACATTGTTGGCTTCTCCTACAATTTGAATCTCAGGATATGCGGCTAATAAACTTTTGAGCTCTTGGCGTGCCAAGCGTTCATCATCGATCAATATTGCTTTCATAATTCAATATACTTTTAGGAATGATTAATTCTGTTAACACTGTGGATGCATCTAAATTTCGAATATGAAGAGATGCCGCATTACCGTATAACAATTGTAATCGTTGTTTTGTGTTTTTAATTCCAAATCCATTTTCTGAGACGTCTTTCTCTTGCAACTGTCCACTATTCTTAATATCAATTCTCAATACATCATTTTTCACATTTGTTTCGACCTCTAAAATTCCACCGTTAATCAATTTAGAAATCCCATGTTTGATTCCGTTTTCTACTAATGTCTGAATCATTAAAGGAGGTATGTTGAAATTCTTGCTCTCCGGATGCAAATGAACTTTCGTTTTCAACCGCTCCTCATAACGAATCGACTCCAAAGCCAAATAATCACTCACAATTTTAAACTCCTCGTCAAATGGAATCACTTTATTTTTTCCCATTTGCAATGTATTTCTCAAAATATTAGAAAGTTGTGTAATCGCATCCTTTGATTTACTTGGATTTTCATCTACCAATGCACGGATGCTATTCATTGCATTAAACATGAAGTGTGGATTCAACTGCGACTTTAATTTATTTAACTCAATTTCATTGATGGAGGCTTCCCATTTCAGGTTTTCAATTTCTGCCTTTTTATAATTTTCAATAAAATGAAACAAGAAATAAATCAATGACCAAGAAAAAAAGAAAGGGATAAGATTCACGATATTCGTAACGATTGTAATCGCATTCTGATGCTTCCCACCGGCTATACCTAGCAAAAATTCCACACCATATTGTACGTAATCACTTACAATGGCTAACAATATAGAAGCAAAAACAACTCGAGGAATTAATGAAATTATTTTAATCTTCAGCCAACCATATTTAACAATAAAATTTCGATAGAGATGTGATAATAAAATTCCAAAAAACAACAATAAAAACTGACTTGTTGCTGTTTGAACATTCAAGGCATCGCTTAACTTTAAATATAAAGTTTGTGCTAATACCAAAAATAGCCAACCACCAATTTGACAAGACCAATAAAGTGTTTTTTTGTTCATCCGCAACGATTAATGTTTACCAATCCAATCAGCACGCAATTTCAATTGCTCGTCTTTTGCATTCGGCAATAAAATTAAACGGCTACTGGCAGCAGGTAAAACAGGAATTAATTTCGATTTTAATTTTACCTTTTTTGCTTTGGAGTTTTCAGTTTTTTTACGAGCCACCACAACAGTCAAAACATCTCCCTCTTTAGCAGATTGAAGATAACCGCCCAAAATCTCTTGTGCATTTTGCAGTGTTACTTTTTTACCATTAAACTTTACAAGTTCATCATATTCCTGATATCCCATAATTCGGCCAAAATCATCCATCGCTGCAGTATTCACAATCATCAATCGATTGGTAGCTGTATTTAATCCAATTGCAATACCACCAATTGAAATATGTTTTTCCATATTTGCATTCCCACTTCCTATCCCAACCAATTCTAACATCTCTTTTACAGGAAGCGGTTGACTCCCTTCAACATATTTTTTAAAATAGTCGCCAATTTCAGGATAGGTCAATTGAACAATTTGTTGAAACAGCTCCTCATCTTTAAAGGATTTATTTTTTCCGTATGTTTTTGAAAGGTCAGCCATCAATTCTTGCAACCCATACTTCCCTTTTGACAAATAGCGCAATTGAATATCTAAACACAATCCGATGAGCGCTCCTTTCTGATAAACATTGGAATATTGGTCTTTGTATTTTTTCAAACACCCTTCACTCATCACCGTAAACGGAAGCGAATCGTTGTATGCTTTACTTCCGGCAATCTTTGATTCAATTACCTTTAAATAATCTGCAACACTCATGTTTCCATATTTTACTTGAACAAGTCCGGAAGCATACTCTGTTGTCCCTTCGTACAACCACAAGTGCTTTGACATCTGTGGATCATTGTAATTAAAATCACCAATTTGTTGTGCGTGAATATTCAATGGTGTTACAATGTGAAAAAACTCATGCGCAGAAACATCTCTGATTGTTTGTACTAAATATTGCTGATCCATTTCCGGTAAAAAATACACCGATGAATAACTGTGCTCTAAAGCACCACTCGCACCGGATAAACCACCGTTAGGTGTTAAATAAATCAGATATGCATATTTTTTTATTGGCAATTCGCCTCCAAGATATTCTTGCTGAGCGTATAAAATTTCGCTAATATGTTCCGCAATAAACTTAGAGGTAGTTATTCGATTTTGGCTGTAGAGCGAAATGATAATTTCAGCTCCTCCAACCTTCAACACGGTTGTATCCGGAACATTATACATCATTGGAGCATCCTGTAATTTCATGTAATCAGAAACAGAATAGGTATCCACATTATTTTTGGACACAACATCTGTTAAACTGCAGGTTCCATAAAAATTATCCGGTCGGGTAATATCTATTTGATACGACAATTCTTTTTGTCCTTCAAAATATCCAAACAAACAATGCGTATTTATTAAAAAATTCTTGCCTGCTTCAAAATTACTTCCGGCTGGTTCAAAAACATAAGGTTCTTTTATATCTGTATCCCAAGTATCTTCAACTAAATAGGTGATTTTTGCCAAACGAGCAGTCTCCAAAATTTTCCAACTATTTACATCTATTCTTTCTATTGGAATTTCTTTTCCCAAACTATCCAATGCTTTAAAATCAGATATAAAACGACCGAAATTTAATATCTCATACGTTCCTGGAACAATTTTAGGAAGACGGTAAATTGCTTCTTTTGTATTCATTGCTGGAGCAATTAATTCAACCAAAAGTTTATCATTCACACATTTTGTTAAATCAACGGAAAATTGATAACCGTTTCCGGCAAAAGGTGATAAGGGAAAAATAAAAATGAATAAAAGCGGGAGTAGGTATCGTTTCATTCTACGAATATATAATTTAAAAGAATAAGGGAATGGCTGCTACGGTACCATTCCCTTTTTGAAGAATCCTCACACTTAAAAAGAGTTTTGGAATATTCTGTACAAATTTACGTTTGTCGCCATGATTCGTTCGAATTAATACACGAATGGTAAAATTCAATTGTTAGCGGACTAATTCTTAATTTTCATGAACAACAATCTTCTCAATCACATCCCCACCTCTAATTTGTTCAATGATGTCCAACCCTTCCACTACTTTTCCAAAACATGTATGTTTTCTATCCAAATGTGCTGTTTGTGCACGGCTAATCACAATAAAAAACTGAGACCCACCGGTATCTCTGCCCGCATGTGCCATTGACAATACACCCTTATCATGAAATTGGTTGTCGCCATCCAACTCACATTTAATTGTATAACCAGGACCGCCAACTCCAGTGCCTTTTGGACAACCACCTTGAACCACAAATCCCGGAATCACACGATGAAATGTTAATCCATCATAAAATCCTTTTTTTGCCAAATCACAAAAATTCTTAACTGTTCCGGGAGCATCTTTTTCATAAAACTCCACTTTCATTGTACCTTTTGCTGTAACTATTTCTGCTGTTTTCATACGATTAGTATTACACGATTAATTTATCTTACAAATATAACATTAAGATTATTTGTAATCACTTTAAATAGCATTATCCTGTTTTTTATATTCTAATAGAAATCTACCTTTGCATCAAACTACAAGAATGAAAACTTTATTTACTTATTTCGCAAGCATCAGCGCATTAGTTTTGCTTGCTTGCAACTCCAATGAATCCGGAGAACAAAAAAAAGAACCTACCACAAAAGAAGAACTCGGAGAATTACTTTTTTCTGACCCCATACTTTCTCAAAACAACCAAATTAGTTGTGCCTCTTGTCACATTCCTGCTTTTGCATTTTCCGACACAACAAAACTCAGCAAAGGTGTAGATGGAAAATTAGGCGCAAGAAATACACCCAGCGCCATGAATCAAAGCTCCAGAAACTTTTTCTTTCACGATGGCAGAGCCGAATCGCTGGAAGACCAAGCAGCAGGGCCAATTGAAAACCCTGTGGAAATGAATTTGCCAATTGCGGAAGCCATCAAAAAATTGAATGCCGACAAAAACTACCAAACCTATTTTAAAAAAATATATAAAGAAACACCCAACAGAGCTAATTTACTAGATGCAATTGCGGCCTTCGAAAGAACCTTGGAAACAAGCGATACACCATTTGATCGATTTATGAAAAAGGATGAAAAAGCAATCAGTGAAGCAGCAAAACGTGGCCAAATTATCTTCAATGAAAAAGGAAAATGTTTCGATTGTCATTTTGGACCTGATTTTACAGGTGATCAATTTAGAAACATTGGATTGTATAACGGGAAAGACTTAAATGATGAAGGAAGATTTATTGTCACCAAAGACAGCGCGGATCTTGGTAAATTCAAAGTTCCGGGATTAAGAAATATTACCGTAACCGGTCCGTATATGCACAACGGAATGTTTAATACACTGACTGAAGTAATCGACTATTACAATACACCAAATGAATTTGTAAAAGGTAGCATTAACTCCGACTCACTTCTTTTAAAACCACTGGAATTAACAAAAGAAGAAAAATCTGACTTACTTGAATTCCTGTACACACTTACTGACGACCGTTTCAAAGCTGTTTCAAAAAAGTAAACAGTTGCTTGTGTATAAAATAAAAGTGGTTAACATAAATTAACACTTGCATAATTCAAAAAAATGCACATATTTGTAAATCCTGAAAAATAATGGATCCTGATTTAACCTTTTTTATTGATTTACAAATGAACACTCCGATGGTGATTCTTATATAAATAAACTTATATACCAGATCATTACCTCAATTGAGAATCGGATGTGGTAATGTTATATAGTATATGAAACGATTTCTCCTACTCCTTTCCTTTTTCACCATACACCTCTTCGGCCCTTCACTTTTTGCACAAACCGGAAACGATAATCATGCTTCAGACACCATTCCTTTTACCATGGATGAAGAAGAATTAATGGATTACAGCGATTCACTTGTTTTTTTTCCTGCGTCAGGTTTATATTCCGGTTGGGACACCACCAACATCCATACTATGAAAGCGGATCTGAAATCACTCAACGATAGCGTGAGAGAGTTTGCTTTGTACAACGAACACAACTGCGGATATGTTCATCCTTTTTCTGGAAAAGTAACTTCAAAATTTGGCCCTCGAAAAAAACGTTACCATTATGGTGTAGACATCGATTTAGAAACCGGAGATGCTGTTAATGCAGCTTTTGATGGAAAAATTCGAATCGCTAAAAAAAGTAAGAGCTATGGAAATGTGATTGTGATTCGTCACGACAATGGATTAGAAACCTATTATGCGCATCTATCAAAGGTGAATGTAACCGTTGGACAGGAAGTTTTTGCCGGAGACGTTATCGGACTTGGTGGTAACACAGGACGCTCCAGAGGCAGTCATCTTCATTTTGAAGTTCGATATCTCGGCCATCCCATTAACCCAACTGAAATCATTTCGTTTGATGACCAGAAATTAGTATCCAATATGCTGTGTATCGATATGGCAACATTTGACTATGTTTCTGAGGCAAAAAAAGCAGCTGCAAAAAACTATGCCAGTTCCAAAGGAAAAAAAGTACACGTGGTAAAGAAAGGAGATACACTTTCAGCTATTGCCAGAAAATACGGAACAACAACGAAAGCTTTGTGCAAAAAAAATGGGATTAAAGCAACCAGCACCTTGCGACTGGGACAAAAAATTAAACTCTAATTTAAAAGCCTTCTTCTTTCCAGAGATAAGTGCGTGTTGCAGCATTATAATATGCTTGCTTTAAATTCTTTTCAAGCTTATAAATGTTTTCTCTTACACGTATAATTTCATCCATCTCAAAATCAACAACAACTTTTCCTGAAACATCAATCATCCCCTCTCGCTCATCCTCATCCATCGATAACCTCACAATACATAAACCATCTCTAAACACGGCTATATTTTCCGATTCATATAAAAAATCAACTAACACTTTTCCTGTCTTATGGATATAACCGAGCTTTCCATTTTTTATAGTCGCTGCAATACAATCGTTAAATTCTTTTACAGATTGAAAGCTATACGGAATTTGCATTTTTAATTTTTCATCCAGAAACCCCCATTTATCTTTTTTCATCACAGGCGCCAAACCTTCTGTAAAAGGCTCTATTCGATCAAAATCTTTTGCCGTAACATACTTCCCTGATGGATCAATCAAACCTTGCTTCCCATTTTTTTCTGCAACAGCAAAGCCATTTTTAAATCCAAGGGGCAACCAAAAATTTCCACTATAATCAAACTCTATCGGAATAATTATTTTCCCTGCTGTGTTTGCAAAACCATATTTCTGCTCTTTCATCACCATCACCATTCCTTCTTGATAATCTCCAATTAAATCATACTCACAAGCAAGAATCAGCTCTCCACTTTGATTGATGATTCCCATTTTTTTTAGTGATTTCACTTTTGCCAACCCATTTTTAAAATTATCTACCCAATCAAATTTAAATGGAACCACCACTTCTCCCTTTTTATTAATATAACCACTTTGTCCGCCCAACTCAACAGCAGCAAGTCCTTCTGTAAAATCAAAGGCCTTCGTGTAGGTCATTGGAATAATTAAATCACCTTGCTCATTCACGTAACCAAATTTATCACCGATTGAAACTGCGGCCATGCCTTCTGAAAATTCAGAAATTTCATCGTAATTGCAAGGTAAAATGCGTTTCCCCAACTTATTGATCAAACCATATTTTTCATTTAATCGAACAACGGAATAGCCATTTTTAAAAGCTTCTACCTGATCATAAATAAAAGGAATGACCAACTTTCCTGATTTATCAATAAAGCCGGATTGATTATTTAAACCGCATTCTGCTAATCCTTCTGAAAAATCTTCTACCCATTCGTAAATACAAGGAACAGCGGAACGACCCGATTCATCAACAAATCCCCACTTTCCATTTTCACGAATAGGAAATAAAAGTTTATTCACCAGCACAATATCTTGCTCCAAAATATCTTTAAAAGGAAAATCTGGAAATGCAGTCTTAAAGTCAAGTACCGATTTTAAATCAAATGTTCTTGTATACAATGTGTATAATGTAAGCCATGCATATTCAACGTTTGGATTATCGGGATACTTTTTTACAAACTGATGATACTCTTCTTTCGTTTCGTTTTTAGTTGATAAAGAAAATATTTTATTTTTTGCTTCATCAGCAAACGGACTGTAGGGATCTTGAATTAAAAATTGTTCGAACGCCTCAATCGTATTATTTTTAGTCAGCTCTTTAAATTTTGTTAAATGAAACAATTCCCTTGCTTCTTTCACTTCGTTAGCAAGCGGATAGGTTTCGATAAACGATTCATAGGCTTTATACGTATCTTCAACTTTCGCTTGGTTGAATGCCAAACGGTTTCTTAAATCAATTGCATCATAACATTCAGGTGCTGTAATATAAATAGCAATAAATTTATCGAATGCCGCTATTAATTTTGACGCTTATAAAAATCAAAAGCTTTTTCATGAATTCGATTTTTTAATGAATCGATTGCAACAGCGGTGCATCCATATTTCGAATACGCAATTTTATTTTTTTCGGATAGGGATTGAATTTTTTTTTCAGAGAGGATGATATAGTGATACGCACTATCAATATTGGAAAAAGGATTATCAGCTCTAAAATAAATATTGCTTAGACCATACGCTGCCGGTGCCGATTCCTTTTTTAATGATTTCTCAAACAACCGTTTCGCTTCAAAATAATTATAGATTTTTAATGCATCATACGCTTTTGAGAGTTTCCCGCCAAAAGCAGAAAAAGACATACTGAAACACACACAAAACACAACTATTTTTAAACGACCCATTCTTCTATTTAAATATGAGGCAAAAATAATCCAAATAACACAACTAAATCTTTTTTTCTTTTGATTGGAATGGCAATTTATTAGTACTTTTGAGCGTTATTTAAAATATAAATTGCGACCTATGTTTTCTCGTGGACAACTGATCTTTGCCATTGTTTTTTTTCTACTATTTTTAGTAGGAATTATATGGGCGTATAGCAAGGACAAAGGCGACAACAAGCAATTGTTCAAAGGAAGCTACAAAGTTTTGGTGTTTGCATTGTTTGTATTTTTTGCCCTTTATGGCATTGTCAAGCTGAAACATCTCTTAATTGACTGATTCAAATTTCACTTTAAATGACTAAAAAACAGCTCATTACGGTTATTTTTTCAATTTCTTATTGATTATTTTACCCAAAAACTTGCTTTTCTTTTCGATAAATTATATATATTTGTAGACGAATTTACATTACTTGAATTAATAAAATGAAAAACCTACTCCTTCTTTTAACCTTATTTTTGACTTCGCTTGGCAATGCTTTTGCCGGTATTATTGTTGTTGAAGGCAAGTATCAGGATAAAAATTTATACGTGCAGAACGGATATGCCGGTAATGGTGTTGGATTTTGTACCTATGAAGTAACAATTAACGGTAAAACATCCACAGATGAAGTAAATTCATCTGCTTTTGAAATTGACTTTGTAGCATTTGCTATTAAACCCGGCACACCGGTGATTGTTGAAATTCGTCATAAAGATGATTGCAGTCCGAAAGTATTAAATCCAGAAGCATTAAAACCGAGAGCAACCTTCGAAGTTATCAATATTGAAATAGATAAAAATGCGATTTTAAATTGGTCAACAAAAAATGAAATGGGTTCTTTACCATACATTGTTGAACAATTCCGTTGGAACAAATGGATTCCTGTTGGTGAAGTAAAAGGGAACGGTGCGATGGATAAAAACACCTATTCTTTTCAAACTACTTCTCATTCCGGTGAAAACAAATTTCGTGTAAAACAAATAGGTTATGGTGATTTGGCTAAAACGTCATCTAATGTCACTTACATTTCTGCAACTGGTCAGCCAACTTATACGATGAATAAAACCGGTACTGAAATTGATTTTTCAGCAGAAACAATGTATGAAGTTTTTGATGAATATGGTAATGTTATCAAACGTGGTTATGGCAACAGGCTTGACATTTCAAACTTATCAAAAGGAAGCTATTATTTGTGTTATGATAATATCATGACGGACTTTGTGAAGAAGAAGTAAATTTTAATTCAGCTACCACTGCATTTAATTCACTAATCATCATTGCAGTTGCACCCCATATTGTTAAACCCTCTATTTCATAATAGGGGGTTTTTATTTTGAATCCACCGCTTTGTAAAATTGATTTTTCCTTAATGATTTCTTTGTTGTTCAATTGAAACAAATCCACCGTTATAACACGCGCTACTTCACGGGCATCCACAATAAAATCAGGCTTTTGATGAACCACACCAATAAATGGTTTTACTAAAAAATTACTGGGAGTGATATACACTTCTGTTAAACTTCCCAGCACCTTTATTTGTTCAGGCAATAGCCCGATTTCCTCATTCGTTTCACGCAATGCTGTTTGTTTTAAATCAAGATCTCCGTCTTCGAATTTTCCTCCGGGAAAAGCAACTTGACCGCTATGCACGCCTTCGTAAGTTCCTCGTTGAATCAAAACTGCATGAATAGTTTCGTCATGAGGATATAAAACAATCATCACTGCGCTTTTTTTTGGGGATATTTCGGCAAAAGAAATTTCAGAACGTTTTTTTCGTGCTATTGGCGCCATCGAAAACTGAGCTGCTTCTCCTGGCAACTCTTTATTTAAGCGACTTTCCAACTGTTCTATAAAGCTCCGAAACATTATTTTTTATCGGTTTTTTTATCAATATCCTAAAAAATTGCATCCATTACCAAAATCAGACGAAACAAAGTCTGCCCGAATGCCGTACTACACACTAACTCTAAACAACAACCCCATGAACTCAGAACAATTACAAGAAGTAGTTCAGTGGCTAAACCAGCAAATTGTACATGTGAATGAGGTGATTAATGAAGCTCATCGCACAAGTAACTTAGGAAGAGAAACACAATACGAAGGTATGCGTGATGCTTTTATGAGATGCTTAAACAAGATCAACAACAAAGCTGGCGGATAGCAACTATTGAGCAATACATATAACCTGACCGGGCTTCAGTCGCACTTTACCTGTTAAGCCATTCATCTGCCTGATTGAAACTGTTGTGGTTGCATATCGTTTTGCCAATTCAAATACGGTATCACCTTTCTCTACAATATGTTCCTTTTCACCTGCTGGATATGCCGCCAACCCCCATTTCGTTTTCTTAATGGTGATTTCATTACACAATATTTTCTGCTCTTTAAAAGAAATTAAATACTTCGGATTAATCGGCACACCTTTAAATCGAACTTCAAAATGTAAATGCGAACCGGTTGAATGACCTGTACTTCCACCCAACCCAACTACTTGCCCAGCGATAATCACTTGTCCGGGCTTTACTTTCAACTTCGACAAGTGTGCATATACAGTTTCTAAACCATTATAATGACGCACAATCACCACATTTCCAAATCCGCCATAACGTTTCGCAACCCTTACCATTCCATCAAAAGCCGCACAAACCTTATCTCCTTTATTCAAATCGATATCCACTCCATTGTGCTGAGCACTGTCTCTCCAACCAAAACCGGAAGTCATTGGCCCATTAAATGGATGGAAATAATCGCCTCGCTCCCCACCATTTAATTGCAAGGTAACCGAAGTGTCTCCCTTTAACTTAAGCATATCTTTTTCCGGAAACAGGTTATTGATTTCCCAACTAACATATAAATCAGAAGCAGGAAAACTATTAGCAATAGCAGACTTCAACTCATTTTTAGCATCTTCCTCATTAAAATGAGCGATTGCCATGTTGATTTCATTCATTAAATCTCTAGGGATGGTGTCCATCTCAAAAAGGAAATCAACCAAAGAGCTCAATTGCTCCCGATTCATATTCTGAATTAAACTTTTTGGTTTTGCAGCACTAGTTGACAAGGTATCCGGACCCGAAAAGGCAGTTGCAGCAGTTGTTTTCACAACACTACAAAAGAATATACTACTTATTAAAATAGCATAAATCTTGAAACAGGAGTATGTTTTTAGTTTGTCCATTTAGCCCTACCACAGGTTTTGGGATAGCTAAATTAACCATTTTGAGGTAAAAAGCAAATCCCATCAGTACATTGTACGGATGGGATTTGGTAGAGTTAGGTATAAAAACGTTAATTTGTCTTGCCAGGATATACTTTCAAGGCTTTTTCCAAACAAATCATTGCATTTTTAAGGGATTCTTTATTTAATACATAAGCCAAGCGCACCTCATTGGTTCCAGCTCCGGGTGTAGAATAAAATCCGGTGGCAGGTGCCAGCATTACGGTTTGACCTTCATGTTCGAAAGATTCCAATAACCATTGACAGAATTTATCGGCATTATCAATTGGCAAACGAGCAATGCAATAAAAAGCTCCACTAGGTTTCGGACAAAATACACCGTCCATTTTATTTAGCGCCTCAATCACAAAATTTCTGCGCTCCACATATTCTTTTTGCACTTTATCAAAATACGCTTTTGGTGTTTTCAAAGCGGCCTCCGCTCCTATTTGTCCGAAGGTAGGCGGGCTCAATCGTGCCTGAGCAAATTTCATTGCCGTTGCCATTACCTCTTTGTTTTTGGAAATCAATGCTCCAATTCTGGCGCCACAAGCACTGTAACGCTTTGAAATTGAATCTAACAAAATCACATTGTTATCAATACCTGACAAATGCATTACTGAAACATATTCTTTTCCATCGTAACAAAACTCACGGTATACTTCATCACTCAATAAAAACAAATCGTATTTCAACACCAGTTGTTTCAAAGATTCTAACTCTTCGCGTGAATATAAATAACCGGTAGGGTTGCCGGGATTACAAATCATAATCCCTTTTGTTTTAGGAGTAATTAATTTTTCGAAATCAGAAATAGGTGGCAATGCAAATCCGGTTTCTATATAGGATTTAACTGGAACTACTTTTACATCTGCTGCACAAGAAAATCCATTGTAGTTGGCGTAAAAAGGCTCCGGAATAATAATTTCATCTCCATCATTGAAGCAGGTCATCATGGCAATGGATATCGCTTCCGACCCTCCTGTGGTAATGATGATATCGTTTTGATCAATATTAATATTGAATGTTCTATAGTATTCTGCCAACTTTGTTCTATACGATTCAATACCTGCAGAATGTGAATATTCCAGCACTTTGATATCAGCATTTTTTATCGCATTCAACATCACTTCAGGCGTTTCAATATCCGGCTGACCAATGTTTAAATGATAAATTTTACGTCCTACTTTTTTAGCTGCTTCAGCAAATGGAACGAGCTTACGGATGGGTGATGAAGGCATTGAATTGCCTTTGGAAGAAACTTTTGGCATTTGTATAATTTTTAAAAGTCCCCAAAGTTACTATTTTTTTTAACCTAAACTTCTCTTTGAGAACGGGAGAAATGTGCTATCCAACCTTAATTTTTCTTTGGCTTGAGCACCACACCTTTGAAGCGTAATTCGGTAGGAGAATTGGTGGCATTAGAAATCACTTTTACGATGCGATCTTGACGATCGTACTTCTGGTGCGTATCAAATGTCACTTTCAGAACATAAGTTTCGCCAGGCTGGATGGTTTTGGTCACCGCTTCCATAACAGTACAACCACATTCCACGTCATAATTAGAGATAACAAGGGGCTTATCCCCAACATTTTTAAGCTCGTAGGATAATCGCACAGTATCCCCTTCATGCACAAAGCCAAAATTTTGTTTGGCGTCTTTCAATTTTATTTCTTGCGAAATACCGGGGATTGCAATTGCAACTAAAATGAGAATCAATAAGGATTTAATGAAATTCATACCTAAAGATAATAATTATTTAGGAGCCAAAACCTCACCTTTTATCTTTAAAACGAGAGAAGGTCGTTCCCCATCATTCGACTGAACGGTAAGCGTTTTTTCAAACTTCCCGACTCTTTTTGTATCGTAATGTGCTTTAATCACGACTGATTTACCTGGAGCAATTGGTTCTTTCGGCCAGCTTGCAACTAAACAGCCACAAGAAGAATTTACATTCGTTAAGATAAGCGGTTCTTTTCCAACATTCGTAAATTTAAACTCACGATTTCCATCGCCATCTTGTGGTAGCGTTCCGTAATCAACTACCTCCGATTCAAATTTGATTTTAGCACCACCCGTATTTGAAGCAACGGGTTGTTGTGCAGACATTGTAAATGCAAACAGGCAAAAGCTGATAAAGAGAGATAGATTTTTCATTTTACGAAGTATTGATTAGTTTACATGTAACAGGCAACTTTCATTCCAAAGCGATGATTTGGTATAAAAAAATCAAACCCTTTTGGTAATAGAACCAAAAGGGCTTGAAATAGATACTAATAAACAAAACAAACTAGTGCTTTTGCTCAGCAGGAGCAGGAGTTGTTGGTGCTGGTGTTGGATCTGGTTTTACTACACCTTTAATTTTTAATATTTTTGCAGGAGTGTCAGCATTTGAAGTTAACGTTACAGTTTTTTCAAATTGACCAACTCTATCAGTAGCATAGTGTACTTTAATTACAGCAGAAGCACCTGGTTTGATTGGTTCTTTTGGCCAAACTGGAGTTGTACATCCGCATGAACCTACTGCATTTGAAATGATTAATGGCTCTTTTCCAACATTGGTGAATTTAAATTCACGATCACCGTTCGCATTGTGTTCGATTGTACCATAATCAACTACCTCTGTTTCAAATTTGAATTTCGGAGCATTTGGATTTACTGGATTTGGAGTTACAGCTTCTTGTGCATTCGCACCAACCGCAACACATAGCATTAAGCCAATTGATAGGATAACTTTTTTCATTGTTTGTGATTTTGAGATTTTAATTATTTAGTTTAATTGATTTAGTGTTTTTCTAATGGAGTTGCACCATCATCTTTTTTACCATTCGAAGGAAATGCTTCTTCTACAGGAGCTGGTTCAACTTTACCTTTAATCGTTAACAATTTTGATGCCGTTTTTGCATTTGAGGTAACAGTTACTGTTTTATTAAAGTTTCCGGCACGTTTTGTATCATAAGTAACCTTAATTACCTGAGTTTCACCCGGTTTAATTGGAACATTTTTAGGATACGTGGGAACGGTACAACCGCAAGACCCTTTTGCATCGGAAATAATCAATGGTTCTTTTCCGGTGTTTTTAAATTTAAACTCATACGTCCCATTTCCAGCATACTCAATATTTCCGAAATCATGTGTTTCTTGCTCAAAGGTGATTTCAGCTAAGCTGGTAGGTGCAGGCGGAGGAGTTACTTTTTCCTGAGCGGATGCAGCAAAAACAGTAAATAATACTGTTCCGAATGTGAAGGCTAATTTTTTCATTTTTGTATACAATTTAATCGTTTTTCAGCGCTAATTTCTTGTTTTAATTTACAGCCAAAACCATGCCATAATCAAAAAAAGAAAGGAAAATTAATTTTTACTAGATTTGCCTACTTTTTTAAGAAGAACGAAGTAAGTAAATAAATATGGAAATTCCTAAAACATACGATCCAAAAGTTACCGAAGATAAGTGGTATGCCCATTGGTTAAAGCATAAATTTTTTAAATCAACTCCTGATGACCGGGAGCCATACACCATTGTAATTCCTCCACCAAACGTTACAGGAGTATTGCACATGGGACATATGTTAAACAATACCATTCAGGATGTATTGATCCGAAGAGCACGTATGCAAGGTAAAAACGCCTGCTGGGTGCCCGGAACCGACCATGCATCTATTGCTACAGAAGCAAAAGTAGTTGCATTGTTAGCCGAAAAAGGAATTAAAAAAACGGATTTGTCTCGCGAAGATTTCCTCAAACATGCTTGGGAATGGAAAGAAAAATACGGTGGTATCATTCTTAAACAATTGGAAAAACTGGGCGCTTCCTGCGATTGGGATCGCACCCGTTTTACAATGGAGGAAGATTTGAGCGAAGCAGTTATTGATGTGTTTATCGACTTATATAACAAAGGACAAATTTATCGTGGTGTACGCATGGTGAACTGGGATCCGCAAGGATTAACAGCTGTATCAGACGAAGAAGTAATTCACAAAGAAGTGAACTCCAAATTATATTATGTTAAATATAAAATAGAAGGAACTGAAGAATTTGTAACTGTTGCCACTACTCGTCCGGAAACAATCCTTGGCGATACCGCCATCTGTGTTCACCCGGAAGATGAACGCTACAAACATTTAAAAGGGAAACGAGCAATTGTTCCAATGGTGAACCGTTCTGTCCCAATTATTTTGATACCTACATTGATTTAGAATTTGGAACCGGTGCACTAAAAGTGACGCCAGCGCACGATATTAACGATTACAACTTGGGTGTTAAACACAAACTCGAAGTGATTGACACCTTTGCTGCTGATGGAAAAATGAGTGCTGCTGCACAATTTTACATTGGTGAAGATCGCTTTGCAGTTCGTAAAAAAATTGCGAAGGATCTGGAAGAGATGGGACAGATTTTAAAAATCGAAGACATCAAAAACAAAGTAGGCTATAGTGAGCGCACCAATGCTGTGATTGAACCAAAGCTTTCCATGCAATGGTTTTTGAAAATGGATAAAATTTCAAAACCGGCCTTAGAGAATGTATTGAATGGTGAAATAAAATTGATTCCTGAAAAGTTTGTAAACACCTACAAGCATTGGATGGAAAATGTTCACGACTGGTGTATCTCTCGTCAATTGTGGTGGGGACAGCGCATTCCAGCCTGGTACGATGATAAAGGAAACACAGTTGTTGCAAAAACACAAGAAGAAGCATTACAAAAATTAAAAGAAAAAAATTCAGCAGTTACTGCAAATCAAATTAAGCAAGACGAAGATGTATTGGATACATGGTTCTCTTCCTGGCTTTGGCCGATAAGTGTTTTTGACGGATTTAAAAATCCTGAAGGCAAAGACATCAAATATTATTATCCGACAAATGATTTAGTAACCGCTCCTGAAATTTTATTTTTCTGGGTTGCACGAATGATTATTGCTGGTTATGAATACCAAGGCAAAAAACCTTTTACCAATGTTTATTTAACGGGAATTGTGCGTGATAAACAAGGACGAAAAATGAGCAAGTCGCTTGGTAACTCTCCTGACCCAATTGAGTTAATTGAAAAATTTGGAGCAGATGGCGTGCGTGTCGGAATGTTATTATGTTCGCCTGCCGGTAATGATTTACCTTTTGATGAAAGCATGTGTGAGCAAGGAAGAAACTTTTCAAATAAAGTTTGGAATGCTTTCCGTTTAATCAAAGGATTTGAAGTAAGCAGTGCTATCCAACAAAACGATTCCAATAAAATTGCAATCGAATGGTTTGATGCAAAATTCAATGAACAGGTAGAAATCATCAACGATTTGTATTCGAAATATCGAATGAGTGAAGCTTTAATGACCACTTATAAATTGGTTTGGGATGATTTCTGTGCATGGTATTTAGAGATGATCAAACCTGAATTTGTAGATGGCAAATCTTTACCGATTGATAAAGCAACGTATGATGCCACTCTTGTTTTCTTGGAAAAAGTATTAAAAGTATTGCATCCATTTATGCCATTTATCACTGAGGAAATTTGGCATTTGATTGCTGATCGTTCGGAAAAGGATTGCATCATTGTTGCCGAATGGCCAAAGACAAAAAACGAAACGGCCGACATCATCAAACATTTTGATGTGGTAATGGAAGTGATTACCAACATACGCAACATCCGCAAGCAAAAAAATATTTCTCCGAAAGAGAAGCTGCAAGTATTTGAAAAAGTAAATCAAGGAGAGGTGATTAAAACCTACGATTCATTAATTATCAAACTTTGTAATTTAAGTAGCTTCGAATATGTTACCGCGAAAGTGGATGGAGCATTTTCATTTGTATTAAAACATGCTGAGTACTATGTTCCGTTATCACAAAACATTGATGTAGCAGCAGAGAAAGAACGTTTGGCAAAAGACTTGGATTACAATAAAGGATTCTTAAAATCCGTGCAAGCAAAATTGGCAAACGAAAAATTTGTTGCCAATGCTAAACCAGAGATGGTAGAAAACGAAAAGAAAAAATTGGCAGATGCCGAATCAAAAATAAAAGCCATTGAAGAACAATTGGCTGGATTAAAATAGTACCTAAACAAAAACAAATGGCTAACCGCAGAGACGTAAAAAGAAACATCAATCATTTAATGGGTGATGTAATTGAAGAGTATTATAATGCTTTATTGAGCGGTGACTCCCGTTTGGATGAAAGTCAAATTGAAGCATTGGTGGATGAATGTGTTGACCTTGCTGATGATTTAATTTCAAAGGTAAACAGCACCAAGAAATTAAAAACTAGAGCAGAAGTAAAAAAACATTATGCTCAAATCAATGAAAAATTGGGTGAAGGAGTAATTAAGTTCTTAGCGAAGTCGAAAGAGATTTAAGTTTTTCTAATTCAAACTGTTTTTGAAAACATAGGT
This sequence comes from Bacteroidota bacterium, assembly GCA_016722565.1. Taxonomy (NCBI): domain Bacteria; kingdom Pseudomonadati; phylum Bacteroidota; species Bacteroidota bacterium. The sequence continues at coordinate 1,024,749 of JADKIU010000001.1, read as the reverse complement.
TTCATATTACCGTCATTGCGAGGAACGAAGCAATCTAACATCACAAGAAAAGAGTCGATCCAAGACCAGATTGCTTCGTTCCTCGCAATGACGTTCTAAATATAACAATACCGGAATCAACAATAAATTCTTTTACAAAGACGTTCCTCAATAAAAAACACATGTATAAGAATTCACTCCTCCTACTCTTCTGCATTTCAATCTTCTCGTTTAAAACGGACCTAAAAACAACCACCCGTTTAAAACAAAAATCAAAAGATGCGGTCACTTTTTGTAAATCGAATGGTTATAATACCGACTTCTGCATTTTAATCGACATGAATATTCATTCCGGTAAAAAGCGTGCATTTTTATGGGACATGAAAAAGGATTCCATCCTTGCTTCCGGAATGTGTGCTCACGGATGCGGAAACAATCCTTGGGGTGAAACGTATACCAAAGAAAAACCAAAATTTAGTAATACACCTGATAGCCATTGCACCTCCATTGGGAAATTCAAAGTGGGAAAACGAGGCTATAGCAATTGGGGAATCAATGTCAACTATTTACTTCATGGCTTAGAAAGCACTAACAGCAATGCTTTGAAACGACAAATTGTTTTACATTCTTGGGACGATGTTCCGGAAAACGAAGTACATCCTTATGGAACACCGGAAGGATGGGGATGCCCGGCTGTAGATAATAAATTCATGAAAACATTGGATCCAAAATTAAAAGCTTCGGGGAAACCGGTTTTATTGTGGATGTTTGATTGAGCATTGACAAAATGATTATATTTCAATACCACCTCTTACGCGCCTTCTCGACTCCGCTCGAAGTGACAACACACGTCAGTTCGAGCGAAGTCGAGAACAGGTGCACAATAATTAAAATTATGAGAAAACTCTTACTCTTTATCGTTCCAATTCTCTTCCTGTCCTCGTGTGGTGCACTTGGCATCCATTTAAAAGTATACAATCCAAAGAAAGCAGGAACGTATCCGAAAGAAACAAAACAAAATAAGTTATTGGCAGAAACAACAAAATACAGAACCTGTTTTGATGTTTACCACAATAAAATTACTGTTGGAATTGAACCATCTGAAAAATTCATTCGAGGAATTGTAACCATCAGTGCAAAAGCCGTAGTTGATTTTGATACTCTTCAGCTCGATCTATACAAAAATATGACTGTCTACACAGTTGACTCTGAAAAAAACCCATTGAATTATTGGCGCGAAGAAGGCGCAATTTTTATAAAAATGCCCCAAACAGTTAAAGCCGGAACAAATTTTTCGGTCGAAATTGCCTTCGATGGTAATCCAACAGAAGCAAAGCGTCCTCCTTGGGATGGAGGTTTCGTTTGGAAAAAAGACAAAGATGGAAACCCATGGATTGGTGTAGCGTGTGAAAGCGAAGGCTCTAGTTTATGGTGGCCTAGCAAGGATGTAATGAACGATGAAGCCGACAGCACTGATGTAACAATCATCGTTCCAAAAGATTTGGTGGCGGTAAGCAACGGAGTTTTAAAAGACACCAGCTTTATAGAAGAAAGCAAAGCCTACCATTGGCATATCTCTTACCCGATCAATAACTACAATGTGACTTTGTACGTGGGAAATTTCAAATTATTAGAAGACAAATATGAAAGTAATGTGAGTGGAAAAACCACAGCCCTCAATCATTATGTACTTCCGTATAATTACGAAAAAGCAAAACTGCACTTCCAACAAGTAAAAAAACACATGGCTTTTTACGAAAAAATGTTTGGCCCTTACCCATGGCAACGCGATGGTTTTAAATTAGTAGAATCACCTTATGCAGGAATGGAACATCAATCGGCAATCGCTTATGGAAATGGATATAAAAACGATTATCAGGAATTATTCGATTACATCATTTTACACGAAACAGCACATGAATGGTGGGGCAACAGCGTAACAGCAGCTGACCTATCCGATGCATGGATCCATGAAGGATTTGCCAGCTATTGCGAAGCGCTTTTTGTAGAGAGCATTTCAGGCTACCAAGCGTATTTAGATTACATGTATTGGCAACGCATCAGCATTTTAAATAAACGGCCGGTAGTTCGACAAAGAGAAATCCGCTACTTCGATTACCACGATGGGGATATTTACAGCAAAGGCTCTTGGATATTGCACACATTGCGCACGACGATTGACAACGACTCCTTGTTTTTTGATATTCTAAAAACTTTTCGAATGGAAAATCACCAAAAAGAAATCTACTCTGAAACGTTTGTTGATTTGGTCAATAAAAAAACTGGAAAGGATTTTAACTGGTTTTTCAATCAATACCTCTATCAAAGAGAAGCGCCCATTTTAGAATTCAATTGGACGGACGATCAACTTTTTTTCAAATGGAAAAACACCAATGCTGATTTTGTTTTGCCTATTAAGATTTTGGTAGGTGGTAAAACCATTCAACTATTTCCAACCACGAAACTGCAGTCGATAAAACTGAGTAATGAGTATCCGAATTTTTATGATAATTCAGATCAGATGTATTATGGAACGAAGAAAAACAAAAAGTTAAAAATGTAATTTTAACCGTAACCGATTACTTTGTAGGTGATGTAACCAACTACTTCATGAATAAGGTTATTCCAATCGTTTAAGGCAGAAGTATTAGGGATAAACAAATGGTCGAATTCGAATTTACGCGGTCCGGAATACCTGTCGGTGCTATACGGTGTTACTTCTAACCCAACTGTTTCAAAACAATTGATGCTTCTGCGCATGTGAAAAGCAGAAGTGATTAACAAAAAGCGTCCTGTAATTTTTTTCTCGTCAATTAAATTTTTAGTAAACAATGCATTTTCGCGCGTATTCTTTGATTGTGATTCAATAATAAAATCTTCTTCCGGAATACCCATAAAAATTAAATACCGTTTGATGTATTCACCTTCACGCATATCCGGCTGTAATATTCGCCCGGAACCACCCGTGAAAATTATTTTTTTTATCATCCCCAACTTGTACAACTCCACTGTTTGCAACAAGCGATCCACGCCACGGTAAAATTGCGGGCGTTCAAAATCTTCATCATATACACTCATTCCACCCAATACAATTCCAACATCATAAATCTCCAAATCTTCGTATTGTGTTGCAGGAACTTCCCAAGCACGAGAAAACTCATCAAATACAAAACTATTTGTAAAAAACAGGATTAAGCCAAATGCCCAATAGAATGCTTTTTTTCTTCGTTTTTCATTTTTGGAATACACGAAAAAAAACAACAAGGTCACAATCCAAACAATTGGACTGATTACAAAAGAGAGCAATTTTGAGAGAAGAAAAAACACCTTTTCGAAAATTAGAAGTCAAATATATAAAAATTTACGGACCTCACCCCTCCCCCCTCTCCGAAGGAGAGGGGAATGTCCCTTAAAAGTACGTGACCCTTCCGAATTATTAATACCTTTATACCATGTTTAAAAGCCTTCTGAAGCTCTTCTTTCAGTTTTTTCTGCTTGCACTCTTCATCTTCCTGATAATCGAGTACAAATTGGCTATTTATGGTCTTCAACAAGGCAAAGGACAACTTGATCTGGTTTGGGGAGCTAAACCCGTTGAAGAAGTATTAACGGATGTCACCTTCCCGGATTCATTAAAACAAAAGCTCCGACTCATCAACGACATGCGCAAATTTACTGTTGAAGAGTTGGGTATGAACGAAAGTAAAAATTACACTTCGGTGTACGATCAAAAAGGACAATCTTTACTCTTAAATGTTTCGGCATGTGAGCCTTATAGCTTTACTCCAAAAGAATGGACATTTCCCTTTTTAGGTGCCGTTCCCTACAAAGGTTTTTTTGATAAAAAAGAAGCAGCAAAAGAAGTTCTGAAATTAAAAATGCAAGGTTACGATATAGATGTTTATAGTCCTTCCGGCTGGTCTACACTGGGTTGGTTCAACGATCCTATTCTATCCAACATGCTCAACCAAGATGAAGGCAGTCTCGCTAATTTAATCATCCATGAATTAACGCACGGGACTTTATTTGTAAAAAACGATGTAAACTTCAACGAAAACCTTGCTAATTTTATTGGTGATAAGGGCGCAGAGCTTTTTTAATTCAACGTTTCGGAAAAGAGTCGAAAGAATACATCGACTATGAACAAGACAAAACCGATCAAAAAATATTTACTACCTACATTCTAAAAAGCAAAGAAAGACTCGATAGCCTTTATAAGTTAATGGGCAAAGGAAATTCAGAACAAGAAACTGAAATACAAAAGAAAGCACTCATCATGGAAATTGTCTTAGGAATAAACAAACTTCCTTTACACAAAAAGAGAAACTATTTCAAATACACACAACAAGCATTTTTCGAAGGCAATGCATTTTTTATGGCCTTTGAACGCTATGACTCTCAATACGAAATTTTCGAAAAAGAGTACAAAGAAAAGTTCAATTCCGATTTGAAAAAGTATTTTGAATATTTGAAGGGAAAATATCCTTCGTTGTGACCCGTAAAGCAAACAAAATCAACACAATCCCTCCTTTCAAATTCATTTGTTTTAATCCATTGAAAACATTAAATTTGTAGTCTACCTGTCGGCAGACAGGCTTAAGCTAAAACATAAGATTTGACTATGAACACATTCGTTACAGAACCTTATAAATCCAAAAACAAGATTAGAATTGTTACCGCTGCTTCGTTATTTGACGGTCATGATGCTGCCATAAACATCATGCGCAGAATCATTCAAAGCAGTGGTGTTGAGGTAATCCATCTTGGCCACGACAGAAGCGTTGAAGAAATTGTAAACTGTGCCATTCAGGAAGATGCGAATGCGATTGCACTTACTTCTTACCAAGGTGGTCACAATGAATTTTTAAATACATGTTGGACCTTTTGAAACAAAAAGGTTGCGGACATATTAAAATATTTGGCGGTGGCGGTGGAACCATCCTCCCTACCGAAATTGAAGAACTTCATGCGTATGGCATCACGCGCATTTATGCTCCGGATGACGGTCGCGCAATGGGATTACAAGGCATGATTAATGACATGTTGGAGAAATGCGACTTCCCAACTGGAAACAATTTAAATGGTGAAGCCAAACATTTAAAAGACAAAGACATTAAATCCATTGCCCGTTTAATTTCTTCCGCTGAGAACTTTCCTGAAGAATTTGCAAAATTTCTTCCTGAAATTAAAAAGAATTCACCGAAGACCGTTACTCCTGTTTTGGGAATCACCGGAACAGGTGGTGCCGGGAAATCCTCGCTGGTGGATGAATTGGTAAGAAGATTCCTGATCGATTTTCCTAAAAAAACCATTGCAATCATTTCTGTTGACCCTTCTAAACGCAAAACGGGCGGAGCATTGCTGGGTGACAGAATTCGTATGAATGCCATTCGTAACGAGCGCGTTTATATGCGTTCCTTGGCAACACGCCAAAGCAACTTGGCCTTATCAAAATATGTACAAGAGGCGATTGATATTGTTAAAGCGGCCAACTACGATTTGATTATTCTGGAAACCTCCGGTATCGGGCAAAGTGATACGGAGATTACCGAACATAGCGACATGAGCTTGTACGTAATGACTCCCGAATATGGAGCAGCAACTCAGTTGGAAAAAATCGACATGTTGGATTTTGCTGACATCATTGCGTTGAACAAATTTGACAAACGTGGCGCACTGGATGCAATTCGTGATGTAAAAAAACAATACAGACGCAACCATCAAATCTGGGATGGCGATGATGAATTGATTCCTGTGTATGGAACCATTGCATCGCAGTTCAATGACCCGGGGATGAATAAATTGTACAAAGCAATTGTGAACAAGTTGGCAGAAAAAACCGGTGCCGATTTAAAATCAGACTTTGCTGTTACGGATGAGATGAGCGAAAAAATTTACATCATCCCTCCTCACCGCACACGTTACTTAGCTGAGATTGCTGAAAACAATCGCGGATACGATAAATGGGTGGATGAACAAAAAGAACTCGCACAGAAATTATATTCCATTCGCAAGTCTATCGATACACTGAACGAAACAAAAATTGAGGACAAAGATCGAATCATCAAAGGCTTGGAAGAAACGTATGCTCAAGTGGCATTAAGTTTTGACGGCCGTAATAAAGTTATTTTAGATGGTTGGGCGGATAAAGTTCAACAATACAAAAATGAATTTTTTATTTTCAAAGTGCGTGACAAAGAATTAAAAATCAAAACGCATTACGAATCACTTTCACATTCTCAAATTCCAAAAATTTCTTCTCCGCGTTACGAAGCTTGGGGTGATATTTTGAAATGGAACTTACAGGAAAATTTTCCGGGTGAATTTCCCTATACTGCCGGAGTATTTCCTTTCAAACGCGAAGGTGAAGACCCAACACGTATGTTTGCAGGAGAAGGCGGACCAGAGCGCACCAACAGACGTTTCCACTATGTAAGTTTGGGAATGCCTGCACACCGCTTGAGTACAGCATTTGATAGTGTAACGTTGTACGGACAAGATCCTGCAATTCGTCCGGATATTTACGGAAAAATCGGTAACTCCGGTGTTTCGATTTGTTGTTTGGATGATGCAAAAAAATTGTACAGCGGATTTAATTTAGCAGATCCGAAAACATCCGTATCCATGACCATCAATGGTCCGGCTGCCATGTTAACCGGATTTTTCATGAATGCTGCAGTTGATCAGCAATGTGAAATTTACATCAAAAAGAACGGGTTAGAAAAAGAGATTGAGAAAAAGGTCGTTGACATCTTCAAGAAAAAAGGAGTTGTTCGTCCGACATACCAAGGCCCATTGCCGGAAGGGAATGATGGTTTAGGATTAATGTTATTAGGCGTTACCGGTGACCAAGTATTACCATTAGACGTTTATGAAAAAATAAAAGCAGAAACCATTGCTGCTGTTCGCGGAACAGTTCAAGCGGATATTTTAAAAGAAGATCAGGCACAAAACACCTGCATCTTTTCTACAGAATTTGCTTTGCGTTTAATGGGTGATATGCAGGATTATTTTATCCGAAAAAACATCCGTAATTTTTATTCGGTTTCTATTTCAGGATATCACATCGCGGAAGCAGGTGCCAACCCGATTACGCAGCTGGCATTAACATTATCCAACGGCTTCACGTATGTTGAATATTATGTGAGTCGTGGAATGGACATCAACAAATTTGCTCCGAATTTATCGTTCTTCTTCAGCAACGGTATCGATCCGGAATATTCTGTGATTGGCCGAGTTGCCCGTAGAATATGGGCAAAAGCAATGAAGTTGAAATATGAAGCGAACGAACGTTCACAAATGTTGAAGTATCACATTCAAACATCAGGTCGTTCTTTACATGCGCAAGAAATTGATTTTAATGATATACGCACCACCTTACAGGCCTTGTATGCGATTTATGACAATTGTAATTCGTTACATACAAATGCGTATGACGAAGCGATTACAACACCTACAGAAGAATCTGTTCGTAGAGCAATGGCGATACAGTTAATCATTAACCGCGAATTAGGATTGGCTAAAAATGAAAATCCATTACAAGGTTCATTCATCATTGAAGAATTGACTGACTTGGTAGAAGAAGCAGTATTGTTGGAATTTGAGCGTATTACCGAACGTGGTGGCGTGTTGGGTGCAATGGAAACAATGTATCAACGCGGAAAAATTCAGGAAGAAAGTTTATACTACGAAACATTAAAACATACAGGTGAATATCCAATCATTGGAGTAAACACATTCTTATCCTCTAAAGGCTCTCCGACTATTGTTCCGAAAGAAGTCATCCGAGCTACGGAAGAAGAAAAACAATATCAAATTACAATGTTGGCCGAATTACAAAAAGGAAACAGTGATAAATCCGTACAACTCTTGCGTGACTTGCAAACAGCAGCCATTCAAAACAAAAACATTTTTGAAGGCTTGATGGAGGTTTGTAAATATTGTTCGTTAGGACAAATTACAAATGCATTGTTTGAAGTGGGTGGGCAGTATCGGAGAAATATGTAGCTGCGTCAACTTTTTACCGCAGAGAAAAGAGGAGAAAACAAGAGGGCCACGGAGAATTATTAAAAAGGTTATTTTAGAGAAAAAGGTAAACCGCAGAGAAAAGGAGAGAAAACAAGAGGCCGCAGAGAATAATTTAAAAGGTTATTTTAGAGAAAAAGGTAAACCGCAGAGAAAAGGAGAGAAAACAAGAGGCCGCAGAGAATAATTTAAAAGGTTATTGTAGAGAAAAAGGTAAACCGCAGAGAAAAGGAGAGAAAACAAGAGGCCGCAGAGAATAATTTAAAAGGTTATTGTAGAGAAAAAGGTAAACCGCAGAGAAACAAGAGGGGCGCGGAGAATATTAAAATTTAAACTCGAGTTAACAAATGGGATATCATGACAAAATGATATTCAGCGGAAGAATAACCGCATGGCGTTAAGTTTTAAAACAAAAATGTCAGAGAATGAAATAACAGAAATCATTATCGGCTGTTCAATCAAAATTCATAAATCAATCGGTCCTGGGCTATTAGAATCTGCTTACGAAGAATGTTTGTTTTATGAACTTTCTAAAACAAATCTTAAAATTGAACGACAGAAAGCATTGCCCTTGATTTACGAGGAAGTGAAGTTAGAATGTGGCTATCGTGCAGATTTTTTGATAGAAAACAAAGTTGTACTAGAATTGAAATCAATAGATGCATTAGAAGATATTCATCTTGCCCAAGTTTTAACATATCTGAAACTATCAAAATGTAAAGTTGGCTTACTCATAAACTTCAATGTTCTCAAATTAACGAATGGGGTAAAAAGAGTAGTAAACAACTATTAAATAAATTTCAGCGGTTCTCTTTTCTTTTCTCCTAGCCCTCTGCGTTAATTTTTTGTACAACCTGCCATTTTCAGTAAATCTGTCACATTTATTCCTAGCTGTATAAATTGGTCTGGATTATGATATTACCACCCCGACAAATTAAAAAATTAACCTCCGCGTTGCTCTGCGTAAACTCTACGCCCTCTGCGGTAAAAAACAAAAAAGATGAGATCAAACCACGAAATCGACTACAAAATTTTAGGGGAAGAATTACAATGCGTAGAAATTGAATTGGACCCGAACGAAACGGTTGTTGCTGAAGCCGGTAACTTTATGATGATGGACGATGGCATCCGTATGGATACCATTTTCGGAGATGGATCGAAAGAACAAGGCGGCTTTATGGATAAATTATTCTCAGCCGGAAAACGACTAATTGTAGGCGAAAGTTTATTCATGACCGCTTTCACCAACGGAGGAAACCTGAAAAAACGCATCACTTTTGCATCTCCGTATCCGGGAAAAATTATCCCCATGGACTTAAGTACGTTAAATGGTAAAATCATTTGTCAGAAAGACGCCTTTTTATGCGCAGCAAAAGGAGTTAGCATTGGGATTGAATTTCAAAAAAAGCTGGGAACAGGCTTATTTGGGGGTGAAGGATTTATTATGGAGAAATTGGAAGGGGATGGATTGGCATTTGTGCATTCAGGCGGAATGATTATAGAAAAACAACTGATGCCGGGCGAGCTTATAAAAGTTGATACCGGATGTATTGTGGCATTTACCCAGGATATTGATTATGATATTCAGTTCGTTGGAGGCATCAAAAACACGATTTTTGGTGGAGAAGGGCTATTTTTCGCAACATTAAAAGGACCGGGCAAAGTTTGGATACAATCCTTACCTGTAAGCCGTTTGGCAGGTCGCTTAATGGCTTATTCACGCGGTGGAAAAGAAGAAGGTAGCGTTTTGGGCGGACTTGGCAGAATGTTTGATGGTGACAATAGCTAAATAAAATTTTTATAAATGAATTTTATTTATTATTTTTATCCTAACCAAACTAAAACTAAACCCATGAAAAAAATCATACTACTTTTTGCTGCAGTGTTATCTTTCACAGTAGCGAATGCTCAAGAGTACAAAGTTCAAAAGGCAGATGCTGCTACAAGAGCGACTACAATGACAGAAAAAATGTCGAATGTATTAGCGCTTAGTGCTGATAAAAAAGCAAAAGTTCAGGAAATTAACTTACAAACCATTAAGTTGATGGATTTAAACCAAGAGAAGACAGGTGATAAACCAAATGAGTTTGAAGTAGAAAAACAACGTATCAGCAAAAAATGGGATACTGAGATGACAGAAGTAATCGGAGCTGAACAACTTCAAAAATGGAAAAAACATCAAGCTGACGAAAAAGCTAGAAAATAATTCACTAAGAACTCTCGATTATATCGGGAGTTTTTTTTTACTAATTATATGATTCAACGACTCGAAACACCCCGCCTCTATTTAAGAGAATTTACCCTTGACGATGCGCAAATATTGATTGACCTCAACAGCAACCCGAACGTTACAAGATATACCGGTGATGGTCCAGTAAAAGACCTGCAAGAAGCTCAACGTATTTTGACAGACATCATTTTACCACAATATAAAAACAAGATTGGACGTTGGGCTATTCATTTAAAATCCAATGATGAATTTATTGGTTGGTGCGGACTCAAACACATTGCCGAAGACAATGAAATTGATTTGGGCTACCGCTTATTTGAAAAACATTGGGGTAACGGTTATGCATCGGAAGCAGCGAAAGCAACTTTGGATTATGGTGTAAATACCTTGAAGCTCAAAAACATCATTGCTCGGGCAGCAAAAGAAAATCATGCTTCTATACATGTCATCAAAAAAATGGGGATGGTGTATCTAAAAGACGATCTCTGTGGTCACGATCCGGCAGAAGTATATATCCTAAAATAAGGAAAGGAAAGAATTGAATTCTGACAACAACTATATCGATGTTCATACGCATTCCTTAAAACAAAGCGATGCGATTCAAGTTTACAACCAAGCTATAGAGGATCCATTTCAAGCAAGCCTTTGCTCCGTTGGCATCCATCCCTGGTACATCAATCGTGACAATTTAAACAATCAACTGGAGCAGCTGGAAATTTTGCTGCATCAAAAAACAGTAATTGCATTGGGCGAATGCGGGCTCGATAAATTAATCGACCTGCCGATGGTGACACAAGAAACGGTATTCAAGGCGCAAATCCTATTGGCTGAAAAACATAAAAAACCTCTGATTATCCATTGTGTTAGAGCATTTGATGATTTGCTCCGTATTCGAAAAGGAATGAATGTTTCTGTTCCAATGATTATTCATGGCTATAACAACAACAAAGAAATTGCACTACAACTATTAAAATCAGGCTGTTACTTTTCATTTGGAAAAGCGCTTTTAAACAATGAATCGAATGCATCTAAAGTGATTTCACTAATTCCTTCCGACAAACTATTTCTGGAAACCGATAGTTCCGACACCACCATTGAAAACATCTATACAGCTGCAAGTGGCCTTTTAAAATTAGAAATGGATGTACTAAAAAAAATAATTTCTACCAATTTCAAGAACGTATTCTTACATTCGTAAAACAAAACTATTCGAGTATTCTTATGAGTGATTTAAAATGGTTATCCCGCACCGAATTGTTAATCGGACAAGAGAACTTAATGAAGCTACAAAACGCCCACGTATTGGTTGTGGGCATGGGTGGAGTTGGTTCGTTTGCGGCTGAGTTTATTTGCAGGGGGGGAATTGGAACAATGACAATTGTGGATGGAGATGTGGTAGACCCTAGTAATCGAAATCGTCAGCTTCCGGCATTATCAACAACACACGGCTTACCAAAAGCAGATATTATGGCCGAACGTTTATTGGCCATCAATCCAGATTTAAAGTTAAATGTGATTAAAGAATTTATCACTCCTGATCGAGCGGTACAAATATTATCAACACCTTATGATTATGTGATTGACGCCATTGACAGCATCACACCAAAAATTACATTTTTAAAAACAGCTTACGAGCACAAAGTAAAAATTGTTAGTTCGATGGGGGCAGGAGCAAAATTAGATCCTACCAAATTGCAAGTGGTAGACATTTCCAAAACGTATAATTGTCCGTTTGCACAATATGTGCGAAAGCGCTTACGTGAAGAAGGAATCAAAAAAGGAATCAAAACCGTTTTTTCACCGGAAGAGCCTATTAAAGAATCGTTGATGTTAACGGATGGGAGAAATTTTAAAAAATCAGCTTACGGTACTATTTCTTATTTGCCTGCAACCTTTGGCAGTGTCTGTGCTTCGGTGGTGATTCGAGATTTGATTGGGAAGTAATTAAAACAATTCCATTTGCGTTACTTCGCCCGGTCGCCTGAAAGCTGTTAAATCATATTCAACACGTTTGCGATCCGACAAGTGTTTTTTAACTGCCATCTTAAATAACTGATGAATGGAACGAATCATATTTCCTTCGCCACTCATTCGTTTTCCATATCGACTATCACTCAATTGTCCACCATGCGCATCCGCAATGTGATGCAATACTTTTTCAGCTCTATCCGGAAAATTTTTATGAATCCAATCTTTGAATATTTCTGCAATAGAACCATTCAAACGCACAATGGTATAGCCGGCACAATCCGCTCCATGGTCTGCTGCCGCTTTGATTAAGTCGGGAATCTCATCGCTGTTTAATCCGGGGATAATGGGAGCAGTCATAACACCAACCGGAATTCCTGATTTGTTTAATGTTTCAATGACTTTCAGTCTGTTCTTGGCTGTAACTGTTCTCGGTTCCATTTTAAGTCGTAAATCATTATTTAAACTGGTGATGGAAACCATTACATGAATCAAATTCAGCTTGGCCAATTCCTGAAGAATATCAATATCACGAATGATTAAATCATTTTTTGTAATCATTCCGGCAGGATGACGAAACTTTAAAAGCACTTCCAACATCTGACGTGTTATCTTTAATTTTCTCTCAATGGGCTGATAACAATCGGTATTGCCGGAAAACATAATCGGAGAAACAATCCAATTCTTATTCATAAATTGTTTTTCCATCAGTTGAGGCGCATTTGGCTTGGCAATAATTTTTCGTTCAAAATCCAAGCCTGCACTATAGCCCCAATACTCATGTGTGTTGCGTGCATAACAATAAATACAACCATGTTCGCACCCTTGATACGGATTCATAGAATACATTCCGGGAATATCCGGACTCTTGACTACGTTAATAATTTTCTTCGGGTGTTCTAAAAAGATTTGAGTTTTTACATCGCTCAGTAAGGGTTCATCCAAGCCTTCGATGTGTTCGGCAACATACGTTCCTTTAAGAAAACGATTGTCGGTATTGACTTGTGAGCCTCTCCCTTTAAAGTAAGTTAATTCCTTTTCTTCGTTTTCCATTTTACAAAATTAGTGGAGGTTCCAACGTATTATAGCCAAGAATTTTAGTATTCTGAAAACTATTTTTAATCGGAATAAAATAGTAGTACCTTTAAATATCAAAAATTAAATCATGAACAGACTCCTTTTCAAAACGCTTCTTCTTTTTTTGTTTCTGACCTTTGTAAGCGCAACAAACTTTGCACAAAGCTTTTTGAGTGACTCAACAGCCTCGGCCGAGCATCACCACACACCATGGGAAGTAATGAGTGGTTCGGGGGAAGACACACTTGTTTGTTATAAACAAGCGCACCGGAATATGTATTTTGTAGTGACCGGATTAATTATCATCATTGCATTGATTGCAATTAAACTTTTGCAAACAAATAGAAAAAACAACAAAATTTTAAAATCACAGAATGAAATTATTGAAGAGAAAAACAAGAGCATAACCGACAGTATCAATTATGCAAAACGTTTACAAAATGCGATTCTTCCTCCAAAAGATTTAGTTGATTCTATTTTACCTGAACATTTCATCATCTATCAACCCAAAGATATTGTCAGTGGCGATTTTTATTGGGTATCGCACCACGAGTCGAAAATTATGGTTGCCGCCATTGATTGCACAGGACATGGCGTTCCAGGAGCATTGCTAAGTATCGTTGGGCATAACGCCATCAATCAAACCGTAAATGAAATGGGGATTCTGCACCCTTCAAAAGTATTGGACAGCATGAATACCATAATCAAAAAAGTATTGCATCAAGACAGAGGAAGTGATATTCGTGATGGCATGGATATGGCTTTGTGTACCTTTGATAAGAACACGCATGCACTGGAATATGCTGGTGCGAACAATCCGGTTTTTATACTTTCTGACGGAAAACTAACCACAATAAAAGGATCGAAGCTTACGGTGGGCAGCTTGGAAGAAAACAAAGTAGAACCTCCCACCAACCATACTGTTCAACTAAAAAAAGGAGATTGCTTTTATATTTTCAGTGATGGATTTGTAGATCAATTTGGTGGAGCAGACAATAAAAAATTCAAAACAAGTAAATTTCAAGAATTGTTAATTGCGATTAACAAACAATCGATGGCGGAGCAAGAAAAAAGTATCTGTAAAGCATTTATGGATTGGAAAGGGAAGAATGAACAGGTGGATGATGTGTTGATTATTGGAATTAGAGTTTAAAGTGGCTGGGTGACTAGGAAAAAGGAGATAAAGTAATACTGTAAGATGTCTCGCAAAATAATTCATATCGATATGGATGCCTTTTATGCATCGGTGGAACAGCGTGACTTTCCGGAGTATGTTGGAAAACCGATTGTAGTTGGCGGGAAACCAGAAGGTCGTGGCGGAGTGGTTGCAACAGCCAGTTACGAAGCACGAAAATTCGGAATCCGATCTGCGATGCCGAGTAAAAAAGCCTTACAACTTTGTCCGCATGTAATTTTTGTTTACCCACGCTTTGCGGCATACAAAGAAGCATCAAAAAAAATTCGAGAAATATTTGAACGGTATACAGATTTGATAGAACCACTTTCATTGGATGAAGCATTTTTGGATGTAACTGAAAATAAAAAAGGAATTACTTCTGCCATTGAAATCGCCAAACAAATAAAACTTGCAATCAAAGAAGAAGTAAATTTAACTGCATCAGCAGGCGTTTCCAGCAGCAAGTTCGTGGCAAAGATTGCTTCCGACATGAACAAACCCGATGGCCTCACATTTATTGCTCCTGAGAAGATTGAAGAGTTTATGGAAAAACTTCCCGTAGAAAAATTCTTTGGTGTTGGAAAAGTAACAGCCGATAAAATGAAAGGCATGGGGATTCACAAAGGTGCTGATCTAAAAAAAATGACAGAAGAAGAATTGGTTCATTCTTTTGGAAAGCCAGGACGATTTTATTATAAAATTGTGAGGGGGATTGACAACCGAGCGGTGCAACCACACCGTGAAACCAAATCCATGGGAGCAGAAGATACCTTTGCGGAGGATTTAACAACCTTAGAAGCCATGAATGAAGAATTGGATAAAATTGCAGAAGTGGTTGTTACACGGTTACAAAAGTATAATCTAAAAGGAAGAACGGTTACATTAAAAGTCAAGTATCATAACTTCCAACAAATCACCCGCAATCATTCATTCAGTAAAGCCGTTGGAGATTTTGAAACAATTATCCATACAGCGAAAGAATTACTTAAAAAGTCGGATTCAGAAAATAAAAAAGTACGGCTCTTAGGAATTTCACTTTCTAACTTTGGGGAGCTACCTGAGAGAATAGTGAAGAAAAAAAATGAGTGGCAATTGGAATTGTTTTAATCAATCCAAACGGTATACACATCCGTTTCATTTCTCACAATCGCATTTACTTCAAAGCCGCCTTCCTGAGGAATAATTTCTTTTAAATCAAATACCACACAATTTTTACTCAATCCTTCAAAGATCAATGTAAATTTTTGTCCGGGTGATTTTGGTGTCCATTGCGGATAAAACGAAACATTAAAAGCTGTGATTAATCGTGCTTCCTTCCCGGTGCCATGTTCAATCAAAAAGGTGGTTGGCCAAATTCTATAAAACGCTTCCTGATTGCAGATGCAGTGAACAATAGTCTGCCCCTCCTCTGCCACCATGGTTTCGGTAGCAACTTCAGTTTCTGTTTTTATGATGGTTTGAGTTGACATATTGGAACGCGGATGACGCAGAAAACAAGGATTAAAACGGATTTAATTATTAAAAAAAATGGTACATTTCCTTCTTCCACTTTTTATCGGCTTTATCGATTACAACTTTATCACAGCCTGTAAAGCTAGCATAAGCTTTTAATTTAACAGCAAATGCTTTGTTAAATTTTTCATTCGGCTTAAATCCTTTTTCAAAATGCATTTGTTTGATGTAAAAAACCTTTTCTGCTCTGTCGGCCTTTGGATCAAAACGGGCTACAAATTGATCTCCATATAAAACCGGAAGGCAGAAATAACCGAATTTACGTTTGGGTTCAGGGACGTAGCATTCAATCACATAATCAAAATCAAAAAAACGTTGTGTTCCTTTGCGTTGAATAATTGCATTATCAAATGGAGAAAGTAACTGAATGGTATTCTCAATTTTGAAATCATTAATTGATTGTAGCTGATTTTCTGTTGTAACAAAAAGTGTTTTCGAGTCACCTTCTAATTTGACTTCAACCACGTTTCCGTCTTTTAGCAACCTCTTCAACGCTTTATTTATTGGTTCTTTGAGCCCTTTGCGTAAGTAAGAAATTTCCTTCTCCTCTACTATTCCGTTAGCCTGAATAGCTTTTCTAATGAAATATTCTGCAAACTCTTTTTCTGTTGGTAAATTCGTATTTACATGAGCAGGTAATACGCGCTCAGTCAAATCGTATACTTTCTGAAAACCTTGCCGTTTGGCCACCATCAATTTCCCTTCCATAAACAATTGTTCTAAGGCTTTTTTAGCGGGCTTCCATTCATACCAGTTACCCGGACCACTTCGTTTAAATTCAAAATCTTTTGATTGAAGCGGTCCTTCTGCTTTTATCCTGTCCAACACATACTTGTTCATCTTTTTATCCTGATTGAACCAATGCGATTTCCCTTCTGAAAAAGTTTTTTTGCTAATCAAGGAAAACCGATAATCGCTCATCGGTAAATAAGAAGCTGCATGGCTCCAATATTCAAAGATGGCTTTATCCTTTTCAAGCAGTTCATTCAAATAGCTTTCTTTATAATCAGGCAAACGACTCCAAAGGGTGTGGTGATGAGCACGGGCAGCCACCGAAAGGGTGTCAATTTGGACATAACCCATGTGTTCAATGGCGTTTTTTACTGCTACTTTACCTTTCCCAAAATCGGGATGAATCAAGCCCTGACTTTTGAGGATGAAGGCTCTAGCATGCTCTACGGATAGTATTTGTTGTGAATTAATCAAAATGCTTGAATTGGCTCGATTTATGAAGACCAAATTAAGGTTTTTTAATTAAATTTGTAGTCTCTAAGCTTTATCAATAATGTCAAAACTGTTCACCCTTTATCTTTTTTTCCTATCTGTTGGCTTATCGGCACAAAACATTACCGGAACACAAAAAATTCCGACTAGTGCTTTACCGGGAACTGAATTCACCGTTGAAACAATCGTGAATAAAGGAACCATTAAAGATTTTATGAAATTTTTCCAGGAAATCCCGGAAGGCCTTGTTGCTAGCGAAATAGAAAGTCAAGGTGGAACATTTACTTTTGCCGATGGCGGAGCAAAAATTGTTTGGATTACACCTCCGAAAGAAGAGGTATTTGTCATCAAGTACAAAGTAACTATAAACGGTGGTGTTTCCGGAACAAAAAAATTGCCGGCAAAAATATCATACATCAATAACAACGAGCGTAAAATTTTTGATTTTCCTTTGGCAAGCATTGTCATTGGTACAGCTACACCTCCTGTAAAAAAAGAAATTCCAACTACGAATCCAACTACTACCACACAGCCGGCAAAAACAACACCGGCAGCAACAACACCTGCGACCACTCCTGTTAAAACGACACCGGTTGAGCCTAAAAAAGAAACTCCGACAACACCCACACAACCTACAACGTTTGCGAAGGTTCCGACAAGTGCATTGCCAACTTCAGCAGGAAAGATGTACCGTGTTCAAATAGGCGCATTTTCATCAAAACCAAAGATTGATGGAGTAACCGAAGTAACGGTTGTAGTATTAGAGAATGGCATCACGAAATACTTCAGTGGTAATTTTTCTGCGTATGAAGATGCATTAAAACGCAAAAAAGAGATGATTGAAAAAGGTTTTCAAGGAGCATTCATCGTTTCCTTTGAGAACGGGAAAATTGTAAAATAGAACAAGCGTAACAATTTTCGAAAACATAAAAAAAATGTCTTTTATATTCTAATTCCTACCATCAGAACATCATCCATTTGACTAATACCTTTTTTATAATTATTAAAAGTCGTTTCTAAAACTTCTTTTTGTACTGATAAATCATTATTACAATTACTTTTTATGAGTGAAAGTAAATTTTTATTCATGAATTTTTTATTCTTAGGTCCACCTATTTGATCTTGGTATCCATCCGAATAACAATATACTAAATCACCCTTTTGAAGTTCCATTTCGTGATCTAAAAATGATTTTTCATACTCTATTTGAGTACCACCAACTGGTCTGCGCGTTCCTTTCAACTCTGATATATTTTCATCTCTAAAATGATACAATGATCGGTGAGCACCAGCATAAACTAACTTATTAGTAATTAAGTTTAATTTTATTAATCCGACATCCATACCATCATGGTTGTGTTTATGACCTACTACATCTTGATCAAGAGATTTAACAATGGATTGATGCAGCATTTCTAATATTTTTGCAGGGGACTTCTCATTTATCGTTGCTACAATGGAATCAAATAGAAAGTGACCAACAATGGAAAGCAATGCACCTGGCACTCCATGCCCTGTACAATCCGCTACTGCAAGATAAATATCATCTCCCAATTTATAAGACCACAAAAAATCACCGCTTACTTTATCCCTGGGGATAAATAAAACAAAAGAATTAGGGATTAATTTTTGGAGCTTTATTTCATTAGACAATACTGCGTGTTGAATATTTTGAGCATAATCGATACTGCTATCAATTTCTGCTTTACTCATTTCTATCTGATCCTTTTGCAAGGTAAGTAATGAATTATTGCGTTTTATCTTCACTAAAAAGAACACCAAAAACGCTGTAAACAATAGCACGGCTGCTAAAATAAAATAGGTCATCTTTTCTATTTTATTCCTTTGTTCTAAAACCTTTTTGTTGTTTTCAGCGATGATACTTTGCAACATACTATTGTTATATAATATGTTTTGTGTAATTGAATAGGTCAGTTGAAAATTGTTTGTTGCCTCAAAAACATTGAGACATTCATTATAATATACAAAGGACGAATCAAAATTCTTATCCAAATCAAAAATATAACCCAAGTCAATTGTCAAAGACTTTAACGTATCAAACTTTTTCAAATCTCTAGCCAAGGCAATCGCTTGTTTTGTATACTTGGTATTGAATTTTGAAATGCTTGTTTCATTTAATTCACCTATAAGAGATTGTTGATAATAGTGTATTTGAAACAACTTATTTAAACGAACGGTATCATCTTTGCAATTATCCAATTCCTTTATTAAATTATTTAACTGAATTGTAGAATCAGCGTGGTTAGACTGCGAAAAACCAAGCACTGTAAAACTTAGAATACTATAAATGAATATAAAACGTAATGAAAACATCTTCTAAAAGATAGGAATATAATATAGTTCACATAAATGTACAAACAATTAAATAAATACGTTAAATTAGAGCTAGAAATTTTGCTAGATTTCTCAGCAAATGCCTTGTAATTATTGTAAAACTACTTGAATATATTACCATGAATCGAATTAAAAATTGTATCCAAAAATCAACCCTACTTTTCATTGTAAGTTTAATGTTTACGCTGACTTTACGCTCACAAAGTAACAATTGGGTGGTGAACTCCTCGGCTGTTGTTTTCGAAATTAAAAATGCAAAGGCGCTAGTAACCGGTAATTTCACAGGACTTACGGCTACAATAAACTTTAACCCTCTCGCTCTGCCCACCAGCAAAATTGAGGCTAAAATTGCTGTAAAAACCATAAAAACGGGGATAGAGATGAGGGATAATCACCTTAAAAAATCCGAATACTTTAATGCCGAAAAATTTCCTGAAATTTCTATTGTAACAAACAAAATATCCAAAATTGGTGACAATCAGTTCGTTGCGAAATGCACCTTAACAATGAAAGGCAAATCAAAAGAAGTAGATTTACCCTTTACCTATTCTGAAAAAGATAACAAAGCAAGTTTTATAGGAACATTAAAAATAAATCGCCTGGATTTCGGAGTCGGATCATCCAGTGTAATTATGGCAAAAGATTTAATTGTAAAGATTACGGTATATACCAGTAGGAAATAATTTCACTTACTCTTCTTTCAAATTTATTCCTAAAACGAAGAAAGTCTTGCCCGAATATTCTGGCAGGACTTTCTTCATTTTAAAGCTTTCTAAAAGCTAATATAGCAAAACTAGAACCCTAATTTTTTGGCTAGCTCCTTTTTTACAGCGTCTTTATGCACCATAATATCAATTGTTTTGTATTTAACATACGATTCAGATACATAAAAGAAACCATCACAATCATTGTTTTTTACGCCCCATGAATTTTTTACGATGTAATATTTAACACCGTTTTGATCTTTTACAATTCCAACAATGTGCATTCCATGATCATCTTGAGTTTCATAGTTATCAAATGCTTTCTGACGAATTTCAGCAGTGATTTCCATTTGCTTTCCGGGATTTAAAATCACAGAATCAATTTTTTCTTTCTTCACATCACTCCATTCCACATTCGGAACAATCGCTACACCATTTTTAAATGAAAAACCTTTTCACTCACATCAGCGCCCCATGCAACAGAGTAGCCATTCATAATAGAATTATCAATCACATCAATCATTTCGTTCAATTGCACATTGTATACTTCATCCCACATCCAATTGTCTTGTACTTCGATTGCAAATTTTGTGTAATACGGGTGGTGAGTGAAAGAAGTAATTTCAACGTAATTATCCATACTCAAACCCAATGAAGCAGCGAATGATTTCGGATCATATTGTTTTCCATTGTAATCAAATTTTTCAGGCGCTTTTCCCAAATAAGCATCCAACGTAGCATTAACAGCAGCAGGCCAGCTAGGAGAAATTTTATTTGCTTTCGAAACAACATCCACTTGCGCTTTTAGCATATTGTCCATTTCACTGTGATTAATTTCTTTATCACCATTCACAAATCCGGTGTAAGCCGATTGTGGCATCAATCCGTAATTTTTGATTACATAGGCAACATCATGAAAAGCACCTCCAGGTCCGAAGTTGATTAAGCCGTGCATCCTAACATATTTATCTGCTTTTGCCATATATGCGGTACGCACGACAAACATTTCAGATAGATTCACCTTTGGTTTTCCCATGCGAATCAATTCGGATTCAAAGAAAGAAAGTGATGAAAACGACCAGCAAGTGCTGGATTGCGCTTGGTTTTGAACTTCCGTTGCTTCGAGATTTTTAACTACAGTAAATTTATAATTACCGTCTTTCTTGTTGGTAAGGGTTTGTGCAACCGCTAAATCAGCTGTCATAAGTGCTAATCCAAGAATAATTTGTTTTTTAATATTCATTTTGAGAGATTTTGTTTTTACTTAACTAATTTACGATTTAAATGCAACCATGTTGTTCAATTTATGATGAGTGGTTGATAACAAACATTATCGGCAGAATAGTTCAAAGTCAGAAAGTTCAAAGTCCAAAGTTTTTTTGCATGTAGCAAGCAATCGGTGAAGTGAAACACAACTTTAAACTTTTCAACTTTAAACTTTGGACTAATTTTAAGCTTGCGCTGTTGGCCCACCGAAGTTCATCGGCAATACATTTGGCATATCCGTATCCTTAATGGCACCGTGTGTTTGTTCAAACTTTGAAATATTATCTTTCAGGGCTTTCATCAAACGCTTCGCATGTTGAGGCGTTAATACGATACGCGACTTCACTTTCGCTTTCGGCACACCGGGCATCATTTTGATAAAGTCCACAACAAATTCAGAATTCGAATGTGTGATAATAGCAAGGTTTGAATAAATTCCTTCTGCGATTTCTTCGCTCAACTCAATATTCAATTGATTGTTTTGATTTTGATCTTCCATGATTTTGTTTTTATATTTTTAGCAAAAGAGGGACTAACATTACTGCAGTCCCTCTTTTAAATTATCTAGAATAACATATAATTAAATTCTATGCTTCTTCTTCTAAAGCTTCTTTTTTAGAAGCTAATAAACGATCGTACTCTTCTTGTGAACCAACAATCATTTTGTCGTAAGCTCTTAAGCCGGTACCTGCAGGAATTAAATGTCCAACAATTACGTTTTCTTTTAATCCTAATAGGTAATCTACTTTTCCGCTTACTGCAGCTTCGTTCAACACTTTTGTTGTTTCTTGGAACGATGCAGCACTCATGAAACTGTTCGTTTGCAATGATGCACGTGTGATACCTTGTAACACTTGGCTTGATGTAGCAGGAACTGCTTCACGAGCTTCGATGATTTTCATATCTCTGCGTTTCAATGAAGAATTTTCATCTCTCAATTTACGTGCACTGATAATCTGACCAGCTTTGTATAAGGTTGAATCACCTGGATCAAGAACAAGAACTTTACCATAAAGGTTATCGTTCTCTTTCATGAATTCCGATTTGTTCACCAATTGTTTTTCTAAGAAGATGGTATCACCCGCTTCGCTGATGTCAACTTTACGCATCATCTGACGAACGATTACTTCGAAATGTTTATCGTTAATTTTCACACCTTGTAAACGGTAAACCTCTTGTACCTCATTTACCAAGTACTCTTGAACAGCAGTTGGTCCTTTGATAGCAAGGATATCGCTTGGTGTAATTGCCCCATCAGATAATGGCTCACCAGCTTTGATGAAATCATTTTCTTGAACAAGGATGTGTTTCGATAATTGAACCAAGTACGTTTTCTTTTCACCGGTACGAGACTCAACATGTACCTCACGGTTACCACGTTTAATCTTACCGAAAGAAACGATACCATCAATTTCAGAAACCACAGCCGGGTTACTTGGGTTACGTGCTTCGAACAATTCAGTTACACGAGGTAAACCACCCGTGATATCACCTGTTTTACCTGATGAACGAGGAATCTTCACAAGGATTTGTCCTGCTTCAATTTTCGCATCATCGTTTACAATGATATGAGCTCCAACTGGAATGTTGTAAGTACGTAATGTTTCTTTGCTAACAACAATCTTGATAGAAGGGTTTTTAGATTTATCACGACTCTCAACAATAACTTTTTCTTTAAAGCCTGTTTGTTCATCGGACTCTTCACGGAAAGTAATACCTTCTTCCACGTTATCAAATTCGATTTTACCAGCGAATTCAGAAACGATAACAGCGTTATACGGATCCCAATCACAGATTAAATCTCCTTTTTTAACTTTCGATAAATGTTTCACATATGCTTGTGAACCGTAAGGAATATTTCCTGTTGTTAAAACAATTTTTGTGTTTGCATCAATGATACGCATCTCAGCTGAACGACCAATAACAACATCAACGACTTGTCCATCAGGATTTTTACGTTTTACTGTTTTTAATTCGTCAATTTCGATGATACCATCATATTTTGCTTCAATTTTATTTGCGGTAGTCGTGTTCGATGCAGTACCTCCAACGTGGAATGTACGCAATGTTAACTGTGTACCCGGCTCACCAATTGATTGAGCTGCGATAACACCTACTGCCTCACCTCTTTGAACCATGCGGCCTGTAGCCAAGTTACGTCCGTAACATTTTCCACAAACACCGCTCTTGCTTTCGCAAGTCAATACCGAACGAATTTCAACCGATTCGATTGGAGATTCTGTGATTATTTTTGCATAATCTTCAGTAACCTCTTCACCTGCACCAATAATTAATTCTCCGGTTAACGGATGATAAACATCGTGTACAGTTGTTCTACCTAATACTCTATCGTATAATGATTCAACTACTTCATCATTTTTCTTCAATGGTGTTGCAATCAATCCACGCAATGTACCACAATCTTCAACTGTGATAATTACATCTTGAGCAACATCCACTAAACGTCTGGTTAAGTAACCAGCATCCGCAGTTTTCAAGGCTGTATCGGCAAGACCTTTACGAGCACCGTGGGTAGAGATGAAATACTCAAGGATGGATAAACCTTCTTTAAAGTTAGAGATGATTGGATTTTCGATAATCTCTCCACCACCTGCACCTTTTTGCGGTTTCGCCATCAATCCACGCATACCACCCAACTGACGAATTTGTTCTTTAGAACCACGGGCTCCTGAATCCAACATCATATAAACCGGATTGAAACCTTGACGATCGTTTGTCAATGTGTTCAATACTTTCGCAGTGATGCGAGAGTTAGTATGTGTCCAGATATCAATTACCTGATTGTAACGCTCGTTGTTGGTAATGAAACCCATGTTGTAGTTTGCTACTACCTCATCCACTTGTGCGTTTGCATCAGCAATCATTTTACCTTTATCTTCAGGAACAATAACGTCACCTAAGTTAAATGATAAACATCCACGGAAGGCACTCATGAAACCTAAGGTCTTCATTTCATCAAGGAACTTAGCGGTTTTCGCCATACCTGTTTCCTTAACAATGTTACCAATGATATCACGTAAAGATTTCTTAGTCAACAATTCGTTGATATAACCAACTTCTTTCGGAACAACTTGGTTGAATAAAATACGACCAACAGTTGTTTCAATAAGTTTGTTTACTAATTTATCACCTTCTTTTACTTCCAAACGAACTTTCACCCAAGCATGCAAATCAACACGTTTTTCGTTGTAAGCGATGATTGTTTCTTCAGGAGAATAGAATGTTAATCCTTCACCTTTCACAACATCATCTTTTGTATTTTTCTTTCCTTTGGTCATGTAGTACAGACCAAGCACCATGTCTTGAGAAGGAACGGCAACCGGAGCACCATTCGCAGGGTTCAAGATATTGTGAGAAGCAAGCATCAACAATTGTGCTTCCAAGATAGCAGCATGTCCCAATGGAACGTGAACCGCCATTTGATCCCCATCAAAATCCGCGTTAAACGCAGTACACACTAATGGATGCAATTGAATCGCTTTTCCTTCAATTAATTTTGGTTGGAAAGCTTGGATACCTAATCTATGCAATGTCGGAGCGCGGTTCAAAAGAACTGGATGTCCTTTTAAAATGTTCTCCAAAATATCCCAAACTATTGGCTCTTTTTTGTCAACTATTTTCTTTGCAGATTTTACAGTTTTAACAATACCACGCTCAATCATTTTACGAATGATAAATGGTTTGAATAATTCTGCTGCCATATCTTTTGGCAATCCGCACTCATGTAATTTCAATTCTGGTCCAACGACAATTACCGAACGTGCTGAATAATCGACACGTTTACCAAGTAAGTTTTGACGGAAACGACCTTGTTTACCTTTTAATGAATCCGATAAAGATTTTAATGCTCTGTTAGATTCAGTTTTAACAGCGTTTGATTTACGTGAGTTATCAAACAATGAATCCACTGCTTCTTGCAACATACGTTTTTCGTTACGCAAGATAACTTCTGGAGCTTTAATTTCGATCAAACGTTTCAAACGGTTGTTACGGATAATAACGCGTCTGTATAAATCGTTCAAATCAGAAGTAGCAAAACGTCCGCCATCCAATGGAACCAATGGACGCAATTCCGGTGGAATTACAGGAACGATTTTCACAATCATCCACTCAGGACGATTTTCTACATTTTGATTTGCATGACGGAAGCTTTCAACAACTTGCAAACGTTTTAATGCTTCGTTTTTACGTTGTTGTGATGTTTCTGTATTTGCTTTTAAACGTAAGTCGTAAGATAAACCATCTAAATCAACGCGGCTCAAAAGTGCTTGCAATGCTTCAGCACCCATCTTCGCGATGAATTTATTCGGATCTGTATCATCTAAATATTGGTTATCTTTTGGAAGTGTATCTAAAATATTTAAATATTCTTCTTCAGATAAAAAATCTAAATAGTTAATTCCATCAGTAGCTTTAACACCGGCATTTACTACAACATAACGTTCGTAGTAAATGATCATGTCTAACTTTTTAGTTGGAAGACCTAATAAATAACCAATTTTGTTTGGTAATGATTTGAAATACCAGATATGAGCAACAGGCACAACTAAATTGATGTGTCCCATTCTTTCTCTACGTACTTTCTTTTCAGTTACTTCAACACCACAACGGTCACAAACAATTCCTTTGTAACGGATGCGTTTATATTTTCCACAAGCACACTCCCAGTCTTTAACCGGTCCGAAGATACGCTCACAGAACAATCCACCCATTTCAGGTTTGTAAGTTCTGTAGTTAATCGTTTCCGGTTTCACTACCTCACCACTTGAGCGCTCCAAAATTGCTTCAGGAGATGCAAGGCTAATGGTGATTTTCGAGAAGTTACTTTTTAATTTGATGTCTCTTTTGAAAGCCATGTTTATTATTTGTTTAAAAAGTTCAAAGTATAAAGTTTAAAGTGGTGTTCCGTATTTCAGAAACACCATTTTAAATTTCGTTATTAGTCAAGTGAAATGTTCAATCCTAATCCTCTCAACTCATGCAACAATACGTTGAATGATTCAGGGATACCAGGAGTTGGCATATTTTCACCTTTAACAATAGCTTCATAAGCTTTCGCACGTCCTACAACGTCATCCGACTTGATTGTAAGGATTTCCTGAAGAATGTTGGCAGCACCAAATGCTTCAAGAGCCCAAACCTCCATCTCACCAAAACGCTGACCTCCGAATTGAGCTTTACCGCCCAATGGTTGTTGCGTGATAAGAGAGTATGGTCCGATTGAACGAGAGTGCATCTTATCATCCACCATGTGACCAAGTTTCAACATGTAGATAATACCTACAGTTGCCGGTTGATCAAACTTCTCACCTGTTCCACCATCTGTTAAGAATGTACGGCCGAAGCGAGGTAAACCTGCTTTGTCTGTCCACTCATTCAACTGATCGGTAGTAGCACCATCAAAAATCGGAGTAAAGAATTTCTCTCCTAATTTTTGTCCAGCCCAAGCAAGAACGGTTTCATAAATCTGACCCAAGTTCATACGAGAAGGTACACCGAGTGGATTCAATACGATATCTACCGGAGTTCCATCATCAAGGAATGGCATATCTTCATCGCGAACGATACGAGCAACAATACCTTTGTTACCGTGGCGACCCGCCATTTTATCACCTACTTTTAACTTACGTTTTTTAGCGATGTACACTTTTGCAAGTTGTACAATACCAGCAGGTAGCTCATCACCAATAGTAACAGCGAACTTCTTACGTTTAAATGCACCTAATAAATCGTTGTACTTGATATTGTAGTTGTGTAACAACATTTTAATTTTGTCGTTCACATCTTTATCAGTTGTCCATTTACTAGCATTCACATTTGAGAAATCGATTTTCTCTAAACTTTTTTGAGTGAATTTCACACCTTTCGCAACGACTTCTTCTTTCAAGATATTGATAACCCCTTGAGAAGTTTTACCGTTTACTAACGTGAATAATTTTTCAATCAATTTATTTTTAAGTGCAGCAACTTCTGTGTTGTGCTCTTTATCGATTTTATCAAGCAATGGTTTTTCTTCTGCTTTCGATTTTTTATCTTTAATTGCTCTAGAGAACAATTTTTTATCGATTACAACACCACGCAATGATGGAGGCGCTTTCAAAGAAGCATCTTTCACATCGCCTGCTTTGTCACCAAAGATGGCACGTAAAAGTTTTTCTTCCGGAGAAGGATCTGTTTCACCTTTCGGAGTGATTTTTCCGATTAAGATATCACCTTCTTTTACTTCAGCACCTACGCGAATCAATCCGTTTTCATCTAAGTCTTTTGTAGCCTCTTCAGAAACGTTAGGAATATCAGAAGTTAATTCTTCTAATCCACGTTTTGTATCACGTACTTCCAATGCATACTCATCGATGTGAACAGATGTGAAAATATCTTCACGAGCAACGCGCTCAGAAATTACAATCGCATCCTCAAAGTTGTAACCTTTCCAAGGCATGAATGCCACTTTCATGTTACGACCAAGCGCTAATTCACCATTTTGAGTTGCATAACCATCACACAATACTTGTCCTTTAGTAACTTTCTCACCTTTCTTAACGATTGGTTTCAAGTTGATACACGTACTTTGGTTGGTTTTACGGAATTTAGTTAATTGGTAACGTTTGATATCATCGTCAAAGCTGATTAAACGATCATCATCCGTACGGTTGTAACGGATTACAATTTCGTTTGCATCAACATATTCAACAACACCTTCGCCTTCAGCATTCACTAATACACGTGAATCACGTGCAACAAGTGGCTCAAGACCAGTTCCTACAATTGGTGCTTCAGGACGTAACAATGGTACAGCCTGACGTTGCATGTTGGAGCCCATCAATGCACGGTTGGCATCATCATGCTCCAAGAAAGGAATCAATGATGCAGCAATCGAAGCAATTTGATTTGGCGCAACGTCCATCAATTGTAATTTTTCCGGTTCAACAACAGGAAAATCTCCTTCGTAACGAGCTTTAACCTTCGCTTCTAAGAATTTACCTTTTGCATCCACAGGAGCATTTGCTTGTGCAATTGTTTTAGAATCTTCTTCTTCAGCACTTAAGTAAGTAACTGATTTTTCCATATCCACTTTACCTTTGGTAACAGTCATATATGGTGTTTCGATGAATCCTAATTTATTGATTTTAGCAAATACACACAATGAAGAAATCAAACCAATGTTTGGTCCTTCAGGAGTTTCAATAGTACACAAACGACCGTAGTGAGTATAGTGAACGTCACGAACCTCGAAACCTGCACGCTCACGGGATAAACCTCCAGGCCCGAGTGCCGAAAGTCTACGCTTGTGCGTGATTTCTGCAAGAGGGTTGGTTTGATCCATAAATTGAGACAACTGGTTTGTTCCGAAGAACGAGTTGATAACCGATGATAATGTTTTTGCATTGATCAAATCGGTAGGTGTGAACACCTCGTTATCACGAACGTTCATACGCTCACGGATGGTACGCGCCATACGCGCAAGACCAACACCAAATTGAGAATACAATTGTTCACCAACAGTACGAACACGTCTGTTACTTAAGTGGTCAATATCATCCACATCAGCTTTAGAGTTGATCAATTCGATCAAGTACTTAATGATGCAAATAATATCTTCTTTCGTTAATGTTTTTGTGTTAGAAGGTGTGTTCAGATTCAATTTTTTATTGATTCTGTAACGACCTACTTCACCTAAATCGTAACGTTTATCAGAGAAGAATAATTTATCAATGATACCACGAGCTGTTTCTTCATCAGGTGGTTCTGCGTTACGTAATTGGCGATAGATATGTTCAACCGCTTCTTTTTCAGAGTTGGACGTATCTTTTTGTAATGTATTGTAGATGATTGCGTAGTCACCAGCATTCACATCTAATTTGTGAAGGATAACAGATTTTACGTTTGCATCTACGATTAAATCGATGTGATTATTATCTAAGATTGTTTCGCGGTCGATAATTACCTCGTTACGTTCAATAGAAACAACTTCACCGGTATCTTCATCTACGAAATCTTCAATCCATGTTTTTAAAACACGTGCAGCCAATTTACGGCCTACTGCAGATTTCAGGGCAGCTTTACTAACTTTTAATTCGTCAGCCAAGCCGAATATTTCAAGGATTTGTTTATCGCTTTCAAATCCGATAGCTCTTAACAAGGTTGTAACCGGTAATTTTTTCTTACGATCGATGTAAGCATACATTACGCTATTGATGTCGGTTGCGAACTCAATCCATGATCCTTTGAAAGGGATAACACGAGCTGAATACAACTTAGTTCCATTAGCGTGACGGCTTTGACCGAAGAACACACCCGGTGAACGGTGTAACTGAGATACGATAACACGTTCTGCTCCATTGATAACGAAAGTACCTTTTGGAGTCATGTACGGGATAGTACCCAAGTAAACGTCCTGCACGATGGTTTCGAAATCTTCGTGTTCAGGATCGGTACAATACAAACGTAATTTCGCTTTTAGCGGAACGCTGTATGTTAAACCACGCTCGATACATTCATCCAGTGAATAACGAGGCGGGTCAATAAAATAATCTAAGAATTCAAGCACGAAATTATTACGTGCATCGGATATTGGAAAGTTTTCTGCGAAAACTTTAAATAATCCTTCGTTCTGACGGTTTTCAGAAGTTGTTTCTAACTGAAAAAGTCTTGGAACGACTGAAGTTGAATATCTAAAAAATCAGGGTAATCGATCTGACTTTTAATAGATGCAAAACTTATTCTTTGCGGTTTTTTAGTTTGAGCCAAGGTGCTTAAGTATTAGGTTTACAATCACAAGTTAATTTTTGTAAGTATAAACGAGGTTAATAAGAAAAACGATTATAATCACCATTAAAGCCAAGTACCCCATCATTCGCCAGAGGCGAATAATGAGGGTATGACTATAAATTGTGTATTAGAAACAGCTTATTTAACTTCAACTTTTGCTCCTGCTTCTTCTAATTGTTTTTTCAATGCTTCTGCTTCTTCTTTAGAAACACCTTCTTTTACTGGTTTTGGTGCACCATCAACAAGATCTTTAGATTCTTTCAAACCTAATCCTGTTAAGTCTTTTACAACTTTTACAACACCTAATTTAGCTGCACCTGCATCAACTAAAATTACATCAAAAGATGTTTTAGCTTCAGCTGCATCTCCAGCTCCACCACCTGCTGCTACAACTACTGCTGCTGCTGCTGGTTCGATTCCGTACTCATCCTTAAGGATTGTTGATAATTCTTGCACTTCTTTAACAGTTAAGTTTACTAACTGTTCAGCAATTGCTTTTACGTCTGCCATTGTATTTGATTTTTAAATTTAATTACTAATTAATTTTTTTTACGTTTCCACTTGCGTTTTAGCGAAAGTGAATCTTACTTTAAACTGTGATCGGGTTAAGCCGCATCTTTTTTCTCTGCATTGTTTTGAAGAGCAGAAAGTACTCGCTTCGCAGGAGATTGAAGTAATCCAATAACTTCACCGATAAGTTCATTTTTACTCTTGATATTTGCAAGAGCATTCAATTCTTTATCGCCAATGTAAATGTTTTCTTCAACGAAAGCCGCTTTCAAAATTGGCTTGTCGTTTTTCTTTCTAAACTCTTGAATCAACTTTGCAGGAGCATTTCCTACTTCTGTAAACATAATCGCAGTAGCACCTTTCAATGCTGGGATTAGTTCAACCAAACGACTATCAGCAGCTTGCTCTAATGCTTTTTTAAGCAAAGAGTTTTTTACTACCGTCATCGAAATGTTTTTTTGGAAGCAAGATCTTCTGAATTGGTTAACTTTTTCAACTGTTAAAGAAGAACAGTCAGCTAGATAGATTTTGTTATTCGCATTGATTCTTTCTACCAGCGACTCGATGATTTTTGTTTTATCTTCTCTTTTCATTTCTTTTTGTTTTTACACCGTTTCTTTTGCAAGATTCGGTGAGGTTTTTCTGCTTAGTGGAAGCCAAGGCAGATGATGGTTTGTTTTAAAATTATTGCCCTAAGAATTTGCTGTCAATTTCGATACTTGGGCTCATTGTTGAGCTCAAATAAATACTTCTAACATACTGTCCTTTTGCTGATGAAGGCTTTAATTTCATAATTGTTTGTAACAATTCATTTGCATTGTCTGCAATTTTGCTGCTATCGAATGATGCTTTAGCAACCAGGGCTTGAACAATCCCTGCTTTATCTACTTTAAAGTCAATTTTACCACCTTTTGATTCAGTTACTGCTTTACCGATTTCCATCGTTACAGTTCCTGTTTTTGGGTTCGGCATTAAACCACGAGGTCCTAATACACGACCCAACGCACCTACTTTACCCATAACTGAAGGCATTGTGATGATTACGTCAACATCTGTCCAACCACCTTTGATTTTTTCGATGTACTCATCCAAACCAACAAAATCAGCACCTGCAGCCTTTGCTTCTGCTTCTTTATCAGGAGTAACAATCGCAAGAACGCGCATTGTTTTACCTGAACCATGAGGCAACGAAACAGACCCACGAACCATTTGGTTTGCTTTACGAGGATCAACGCCTAATCTTACGCTGATATCGATAGATGCATCGAATTTAGTAGTTGTGATTTCTTTAACGATTTTAGCAGCTTCTGCTAATGTGTACGCCTTTGTAGGGTCATACTTAGAAAGCGCAAGCTTTCTATTTTTGGAAATTTTACTCATTTTATAAAAATTATGATGTGCAAACGGCTTACTTGATTCGGCCTCCATCGGGTTTACTAATTTTGATTTGGGAAACAGATTTTGAAATCCTAATTCCTAAATCTTACTTTTTCTTCAAAGGTGATTCACCTGTGATCGTCATTCCCAAACTACGTGCAGTTCCAGCAACCATGCTCATTGCTGATTCAATTGTAAAACAATTTAAATCCGGCATTTTGCCTTCTGCTACTGTACGAATTTGATCCCAAGATACATTACCAACTTTTTTACGGTTTGATTCTGCAGAACCTTGTTTAATTTTTGTGATTTCCAATAACGAAACTGCTACAGGAGGGTGTTTTAAAATGAATTCAAATGTTTTATCGCTGTATACGGTAATAATAACAGGAGTTACTTTCCCTGCTCTATCTTGTGTTCTAGCATTGAATTGCTTACAGAACTCCATAATGTTCACACCTTTTGCACCTAATGCCGGTCCGATTGGAGGTGAAGGATTTGCTGCTCCACCTTTTATTTGCAATTTAATCATTGCACTTACTTCTTTTGCCATTTCTCTTTTTAAGTTTTGAGTTTAAAGTTTTTGAGTTTATCTTTTCTTTAAACGAATTGTTATTTACTCTAATCGTTAATCTTCCTTATTCAAACTGTCACGAGCCGGTGGAAGCCAGGCTTTTTTTATGAATAGTCAGATTAATTTTCTTTCTCTACTTCTAAGTAACCTAATTCCAATGGTGTTTTTCTACCAAAGATTTTTACCATTACTTCTAATTTTTTCTTATCCTCAATAACGCGTTCAATTGTTCCAGTGAAACCATTGAAAGGTCCATTGATTACTTTTACTGTTTCTCCAACGATAAAAGGAATACTAATTTGAGCATCTGTTTCTGCTAAATCATCAACAGTACCTAAAATACGATTTACTTCTGCTAAGCGCATTGGAACTGGTGCACCACCTTTGGTTTCACCTAAAAATCCGATAACACCTGTAATGTTTTTTATAACGTGAGCAACTTCACCCACTAATGCTGCTTCAACCAAAATATATCCACCATAAAAGGGCGTTCTTTACTTACTTTTTTTCCGTTACGGATTTGGTAAATTTTTTCGGTAGGGATTAAAATTTGAGATACAAAATTGCTTAATCCCAAACGGTTAATTTCTACTTCAATATACTGCTTCACCTTTTTCTCCTGACCACTGATAGCTCTTACCACATACCATTTTTTTACGGTGTCAGTTTTTGTTTGCTCGCTCATTTTTTTAATTCTATTAAATATTAAAACAAATGGTAAATAGCTTCCATTCCTTTATTGAACGTGAAATCCATTGCAAATACTAACAATGCAATAATAATAGATGCGATAGCAACAACGATTGCGCTGCTTTGTAATTCGCTCCATGATGGCCAACTTACTTTATGAAAAAGTTCGTTTGCGGTTTCATCGATGTATGTTTTGAATTTGCTCATAATCTTTCGTTATTGGTTATTCGTTATTGGTTATTGGAACGTCCGTAATAACTTTTAACTTTTAACTTTTTTACTTTTAACTACTTGTGCACAGGTGGAGAGATTCGAACTCCCATCAAAGGTTTTGGAGACCTCTATTCTACCCTTGAACTACACCTGTTTAAATACTCCAAATTGTGCTATTCAAATGCCAAAAAATATTGCTTTTGACATCACCCTTATATTAGTAGAAAACAGCACCCCGACTTATCGGGGCACTGTCTGTTACTAATATTGTATTATTTATTACTTAATGATCTCAGTTACCTGACCAGCTCCAACTGTTCTACCACCTTCACGGATAGCGAAACGTAGACCTTTGTCCATAGCAACCGGAACAATTAACTTAACGGTAATTGTTACGTTATCACCAGGCATAACCATGTCACGTCCTGCTGGCAATTCAATTTCTCCAGTTACGTCAGTTGTACGTAAGTAGAACTGAGGACGGTATTTATTGTGGAATGGAGTGTGACGTCCACCTTCTTCTTTTTTCAAAACGTAGATCTCAGCTTTGAATTCAGTATGAGGAGTGATCGTACCAGGACGAACAACAACCATACCTCTACGGATATCTTTCTTATCGATACCACGTAACAATAAACCAACGTTATCACCTGCTTCACCTCTGTCAAGGATCTTACGGAACATCTCAACACCAGTGATTGTAGATTTTAATTTTTCATCTTGCATACCGATGATTTCAACCTCATCACCTGAGTTGATAACACCTGTTTCAATTTTACCTGTAGCAACAGTTCCACGACCAGTGATTGTGAAAACGTCTTCAACTGGCATCAAGAAAGGCTTATCAGTTTCACGTTGAGGAATTGGAATATACGCATCAACTGCATCCATCAATTCCATAATTTTTGGAATCCATTTTGCATCTTTATTCAAACCACCTAAAGCAGAACCTTGGATGATAGGAGTGTTGTCACCATCAAATTGATAGAAAGACAATAACTCACGAATTTCCATTTCAACTAATTCTAACAATTCAGGATCGTCAACCATATCCACTTTGTTCATGAAAACAACAATTTTAGGCACACCTACCTGGCGAGCTAAAAGGATATGTTCACGAGTTTGTGGCATTGGACCATCTGTAGCAGCAACAACTAGAATCGCACCGTCCATTTGAGCAGCACCTGTAACCATGTTCTTCACATAATCCGCGTGACCTGGACAGTCAACGTGAGCGTAGTGGCGGTTAGCAGTTGAATACTCAACGTGAGAAGTATTGATCGTGATACCACGTTCTTTTTCTTCAGGAGCATTATCGATAGAAGAGAAATCTCTTACTTCAGATAAACCTTTTTCAGCCAATACAACAGTGATTGCTGCGGTTAATGTAGTTTTACCGTGGTCAACGTGACCAATTGTTCCGATGTTTACGTGTGGTTTGGAACGGTCGAATTTTTCTTTAGCCATTGCTAGTTATTATTTAATTGTTATTTTATATTTATATTACTATTCTAAAAATTCTTGCTAAAATCAGAGCTGTTGAGCAGGATTGAACTGCCGACCTCTTCCTTACCAAGGAAGTGCTCTACCACTGAGCTACAACAGCTGATTTAGTGGTATGTATTACAGCTTTCTATTGATCCTATTCACATCTAACATGTGACTTTATTAAAAAGAGTGGATTTTAGAGCAATTTCTAAAACCCGACTCTTTTGGAGCGAAAGACCGGGCTCGAACCGGCCACCCTCAGCTTGGAAGGCTGACGCTCTACCAAATGAGCTACTTTCGCGGATTAAAAAACCTATTATTTAAAGAACTATAATTTACTTATTTAAAACTTCTCTCTTTTTGTCTCTTTCAGAAACCAAGTGGGGAGAGAAGGATTCGAACCTTCGAAGTCGAAACAACAGATTTACAGTCTGTCCCATTTGGCCACTCTGGTATCTCCCCGACAGTATCACATTCACATTTAAATTTAAAAAAGAGCCGATGGAGGGATTCGAACCCCCGACCAGCTGATTACAAATCAGCTGCTCTGGCCAACTGAGCTACATCGGCAATACCTTGTAATACTATATTTCAAAAGAACTTCAACCTTTTTTGCAGTGGGCAAAATACACTACCCCCTTGAAAAAGGATTGCAAATTTAGAAAACATTTGCGTAGTAACAAAAGTTTTAGCGGTTTTTTTCAAAAAAAAATCTTTGCACCCTGATTTTGAGTCCGCAAATTTAGATAAATGTGCGAATTAACAAGGTTTTTTAATCCTTTTTTTGCTTCCGCCACCCAATTTAGAATCTTCCCAGATAAAAACACGGGCTTCACCTCTTTCCGCCCACCTAATCCAACACGCTTGCAATATGCACTTCATCGCTTCGTTTTCAGTTAAAACATACATCTCCCATCCATGATTTAACGACTACTCACTATTCTTGCTTTTCCTATATCCGACTTGAGAAATGAGGATACCTCGCAGAGCCGAATAGTGCTAAACTTAAATCCTGGACTATGAAACGGACGCTCTCAACCCCTGCTTTCATTAGCTGTGCACTATTTATGCTTTGCAGCTATGACAAAACAAAAAAAGAATCAAATGACTTAACGGATAAACTAGCGAACCGCTATGATGTAATCATCGTTCCGGGTGTTCCGTATCAGGAACCTTCCCTAAAAAGTGTTTTAAAAGCCCGTATTCTTTGGGCAAAATACCTTTTCGACAGAGGCATCACAAAAAACATTATTTTCTCAGGAGCTTCGGTCTACACGCCCTACATCGAAAGTAAAGTGATGAAAATTTATGCAGATTCGTTGGGTATTCCTTCTAAAAACACCTTTGCAGAAGAGGAAGCTGAACATAGCACAGAAAATGTTTTTTATTCGGTACTCCTCGCCAGAGAACTTGGTTTTAAAAGGATTGCTGTTGCAACCGATGCCTATCAAGCGCTTTTAATAAAAAGTTATATGAAAAAAAAATTTCCGGACATCGAACTCATTCCGATTGCTTATAAAAAAATAAATATGCGTAGCAAATGGCCATTAATAGATGCAGAAACAGCTTATGCAGAAAATTTTGTTTCTTTAGCAAAACGTGAAAACAAAATCAAACGCTTTAAAGGAACAATGGGGATGAATGTTTTTGAAAATAAAAAAGACTCCTCCGCTTTTAGCAGAAAAGTCCCTGTAATTGTGAAAAATTAAGGCTATTAAAACCTCACCCTGCCCTCTCCTTGAAAAAGGAGAGGGTTAGAGTCAGAAATCGAATTACAATCCTTTTACTTTTTCTTTGTGTTTTTTTACTTGTGTTTTTAGCGCATCAATACTCATATCAACAGCTTCTTCAAAGCTTTTGCATTGTTTTTTTACAAACAAATCATTTCCTGCCATGTGCAATTTTATTTCTGCTATTTTATTTTCTACGCTATCTCCTTTATCAATTTTTAAGATCACCTCACTAGTGATAATCCCATCATAAAAAAGGGTTAACTTATCTACTCGCTCTTCTACAAAGGCTAATAATTTTTTGTCTGCATCAAAATGCACGGATTGAATTTTTACTGTCATGGTACTTTCCTCCTATTTTATAGTTAATTAGTAATTCATTGATGATCGTTCGTATGTTTCATATTCATCAGCCTTTCGGATGTGCTTGCTTGTGAATATTTTTTAATTTCTCTACTGTATTGTGCGTGTATACTTGTGTTGCCGACAAGTTGGCATGGCCTAATAATTCTTTAATCCCATTTAAATCGGCACCATTGTTCAACATATGCGTTGCAAAGGTGTGACGCAAAATGTGCGGACTTCTTTTATCAACCGTTGTCACCATTGAAAGGTACTCATTCACCAAACGGTATACAAATTTTTCGTACATTTTTTTTCCACTTGTCATTTGAAATAAAAACTCACCGGGCAAACCGGGCTTTGCATCCATATACTTTTGAATACTGTTTCTTATTTCATTCCCAAATGGAATGATTCGTTCTTTATTCCGCTTTCCCAATACCTTAATCTGACAGGCCTCTAAATCAACGTTGGCCTGCTTTAAGTTAATGAGTTCCGAAAGACGAATACCGGTAGCATAAAAAAGTTCGATGATTAATTTATTTCGTATTCCTTCCACATCCTCACCAAACTCAATTTTATCCATCAACGCATCCATATTGTCTTTTTCAACAAACACGGGCAAACGCTTGGAAGTTTTAGGCGAAATTATCTTCAGCATTGGGTTTTCGGATACAATGCCTTGACGTAACAAATATTTATAAAAGGTTTTAAGCGTTGTGATTTTGCGATTTACGGAGCGCGGACTGATTTTATTCTCCATGAGCTCCACTACCCATGAACGAATCACGGTATGATTCAAATCAGAAAGGTTAGAAATCTGGTAAGTGGTTTGAACGTAATCAAAAAACTGAGTTAAGTCACCGGAGTAGGCCAAAACGGTATGGCTAGACAATCGTTTTTCGAATTGAAGGTATTTTAAAAAACTATCCCGGCTAGCGTCCATAAATGAAAAAAGGAAAAATCTACTTGTTTAACGTAAAATGCGCCTTAATAGTTCACTTTAAATCAGCAAAATTTTCAAAACAAATGTTAATTTTAGTCGTTCTTCACGATTCGCTGACTGATGGATTTTGTTCCATCAGAAACTTTAATAAGATACACGCCATTTGGCTGTTCACTAAAATCAATGGTTCTGTTGCCTGGAACGAGATTCTTTTTATAAAGCAACATTCCAAGCAGATTGTAAATTTCGACATTTAAGGTCTTGGCTGATGTTTCCTTTATATCTATACTGAATTTTCCATTAAAGGGATTCGGATAAACATTAAAAGCAAGTGGTGCAATATTTTCATCAACAGAGAGAGCTGCTATAAAATGGTTTACAGTCGTATTTGTAATCACTGGTGAATTAAAATCAAAATAAATGAAGGCCGTATTATTCACCATTGTGCCGTTGGGCAATCCCGCTTTAGGCTTGATGCGATATTGGACGAATCCTTTGGAACCCTCAAAATCACTGGTACTATCGGGCAACATAATACCCGGAAAATCAAACGTTAGTGCATTTCCTGTCAACGATGCCAGGTTGTAATCGCTATAATTGATTACCTGGAATGTTTCCAAATCGAGATTACCATCCAGAGTATCAGTTAAACGGATGTTCATAGCCGGTGCAGTTCCTGTGTTCTGAAAATGAATGGTGTAAGTGAACCAATCCTGATAATTCGGAAGGACGTCCACAGGATACACCTCCTTCATATTAGGATCGTATGAACTTAATACGGTGTAGCAATAATGGTAAGTGTTATTAACAGGGTTATTATCCCCGCTAGCTGCTGTTGAAACTTCAACATCCACACAAATCAAATCTCCTGCAAGAGCAGTGGTTGGTGTTGCAAACGCCAAATTAAAATCCTGAAGCATATTCACCGCGTCAAAATTCGGAATGGTATACGTGTACACATTCCCTGCTATCGCAGGTGTGAGTGCTCCGGGAGCCACGCCACTAAAAATCTCAGAACCGGTCATTGTTACTTTAACTGTACCAGAAATAGTAGTCGAGCAATAATCCCCATTGTAATTGGTGACATCACCTGCTAGCACTTTCAGGTTATGAATCTGGCCCGGAAAAATCCAACCACTCGTATATACAGACTGAACTCCAATATCAAATCCAGGCTTACACATCATCGCAAAATTTGTATTCTGAACAAGGGGCTGTAAACTTGTCAAGGTCACAGATGCCTGAATTCCAGTTGAGACGCAGCCTGCCATCAAAGGCAGATAGGCGGTGTCTAACTTTACAGTATAGGTTCCCAAAGAAGCCGGAAAATAATACCAGCCATTTGATAGAGTATAAGTCTGAGCCAAAAAGTTCCCTGTTGAGTCATATAATTTCATTGAAATATTATCCCAAAATACATCTGAACTGTTCAAGACACAATCAGAATTATTGTCCTTATAAATCGTGCCCATGATGCCTGCATTACTACAACCATCTGGATTACTAAGCGTATCGCCAGGTGTACAGATAGGATAAGACAGCATTGTTGAATCCATTGCTGCAATGTAATTTGGCAAACAGGAAAACGGGTTGCCAGCGATTACAAGTGCATAAGGCAATATTGAACTTGGAAATGTTGGAAAACACGAAATATTGTTACTATCACAAACGAGAATGTAAACCGAATTGGGTAATGATGGCAAGGATGTCAAATAATTATTTGAGCATTGCAATTCAGAAATAAAGTTAGGCAAGGGAGGAAGGGCTGTTAAAAAATTATCAAAGCACCACAAGCCCAATAATTTATTTGGCAACACAGGTAACGTTGTAAGTTGATTGGAATTACATTGCAATTGCGTAAGTGAATCGGGAAGAATTGGTAAAGTCACAAACTGATTGCCACCACAATAAAGAATTGACATTGAATTGGGCAAAGGAGACGGAAGGCTCGTCAATAAATTTCCAGCACAATTAAAAACAGTAAGCGAATTAGGCAATGTAGGTATACTTGTTAAAAAATTGTTGGTACAACTTACATTCTGTAATGAATTTGGCAATGGAGCGGGTAAACTAGAAAGTTGATTATTGCCAGCATCCAGAACCTCAAGTGATGCAGGCAATGCAGGCAAAGCCGTCAGCTGATTAAAACTACAGATCAAATTAGTAAGCGAGGCAGGCAAAGAAGGCAGGCTCGTTAATGCATTATCATAGCAGTTAAGGGAAAGCAAAGTCGCTGGAAGAGTTGGCAAGCCAGTAAGCAGGTTTGTTGAGCAGTCGAGCACTTCTAAACTGCTAAAATATTGAATACCGGTAAGATCGGATATTGATGAACCGCTTATGTTCAAGGTGATAGCATTGGTGATTCCCGGACAGGTTATGTCCATTTGGTTGCCAAGCATGCACGTTGGATAAACTGCTTGAAGATAGTAAACAAAATTGGCATCAGGGATGGTCACATATGTTTGCGACTTAGTAGGGATAAAAACAATAACAAATAGAAAAAGAATCAGGAATTTTTTCATCGCAGCATATTAAGTGATAGCCAAGGTAACAAATAAAAAAGGAAAGACCTGCTTTCGCAATAAGATCTTTCCTTTTCAGGTAATATTTTAATAAACAGAAGGAAGAACTATGCTTCTTCGCTGCGTTGCATTTTCTCTTTGTAAATCGCTTTAATTTTTGCTTCGCGATACACTACAGAAGGTTTAGTGAATTTTGAACGTTCACGTAATTCTTTAACAACACCTGTTTTTTCAAATTTCTTTTTGAATTTCTTAAGTGCTTTTTCGATTGCTTCGCCTTCTTTAACTTGTACTATTAACATCTTGTTTTGTTTTTAATTTTTATAAATGGGATGCAAATATAAGATAAATTTCTAAATCCTAAATCCTAAAACCCAATTTTTTCAATTTATTTTCAGTTTTTAGCCGAAATACAAGGCCTTATTTCATAATTTCTCGTGCAATCACCATTTTCTGGATCTCTGAAGTTCCTTCTCCGATGGTACACAACTTACTATCGCGGTAGTATTTTTCTGCCGGGAAGTCCTTGGTATAACCGTATCCGCCAAATATCTGAACTGCTTCAGTACCTGCTCTCACCGCTACTTCGGAAGCATAATATTTCGCATATGCTCCTTCTTTTGTCATTTTCTCCCCTTTGTTCTTTTTATCGGCAGCAAAATAGGTCAATAATTCAGCTGCTTCAATTTCGGTTGCCATATCGGCCAATTTGAAGGCCACCCCTTGAAACTGAGAAATTGGTTTCCCAAATTGCTCACGCTCTTTGGAATATTTTAAAGCACATTCGAAGGCGCCTTTTGCAATACCTACTGCCAATGAAGCAATAGAAATACGACCGCCATCCAAAACTTTCATTGCTTGAATGAATCCATCGCCTTCTTTTCCTAGCATTTGGTCTTTGTGAACGCGGCAATCAGTGAAAATTAATTCAGCTGTTTCGGAAGCACGCATTCCCAATTTATTTTCTTTTTTTCCGGAGTTAAACCCCGGTGTTCCTTTTTCAATAATGAAAGCAGACATTCCATGAGAATCGCCTTTTTCACCGGTACGCACAATTACAACCGCAACGTTTCCGCTGATTGCATGCGTGATAAAGTTCTTCGAACCGTTGATTACAAAATAATCTCCGTCTTTCTTAGCAGTTGTTGTCATTCCACCGGAATCAGAACCGGTGCCTGTTTCTGTTAATCCCCATGCGCCAATCCATTCTGCTGTTGCCAATTTCGGAAGGTATTTTTTCTTTTGTTCTTCATTCCCGAATGCCAAGATATGACCGGTACATAAAGAGTTGTGAGCTGCCATGGACAATCCGATGGAGCCACAAATTTTAGATAATTCTACAATTGCAGTCACATATTCGGTATATGAAAATCCAGATCCACCATATTGCTCAGGCACCAAAACGCCCATCAATCCAAGTTCTCCAAGCTTTTTGAATACTTCTACTGGGAATTCTTGTGATTCGTCCCATTCCATCATTTTCGGGCGGATGTGATCTTCCCCGAACTTTTTGATCATATCAGCGATCATTTTTTGATTTTCGTTTGTGCTAAAATCCATTGTTGCAGTTTTTTTGAGTAGACAAAAATATCATTTTTATTTAAATGTAAACTAATAATTCACCAGACTAATAATATTATCCGAATAGGGAGTTAATTTCTCTCTGCCTTTTAAAAAATCGAGCTCCACGACAAAAGCAAAACCGGCTACTTTGCCTTGTTGCATTTCAATTAATTTCACTGCAGCTTCTGCTGTTCCACCTGTTGCCAACAAATCGTCATGGATCAAAACATTCCAGCCAGGCTGAATTTCATCCACTTGCATTTCTACTTTTGCGCTACCGTATTCCAAATCGTATTCGTAAGAAATTTTCTTGTAGGGCAATTTCCCTGCTTTTCTTACTAAAACAAATGGGATGTTCAATTTGTTCGCCAATGCAAAACCAAATAAAAAACCTCTGCTTTCAACACCTACAATGGCATGTATATTTTTATCCGCAACACGTTTCGCAAATTCTGCTACAATTTCGTTGCACAAGTTCTGGTTGTGAAAAATGGGAGTAATGTCTTTGAAAAGAATACCCGGTTTTGGAAAATCGGCTACGTCTCTTATTGTTGATTTTATTTTGGTTTCTAGCATAATTGAGTGACTAAATGATTAAGTGACTAGGTAACTAGGAAGGTGACCAACCGAATAAGAAAATTTGACTCTCTTCGTCACATAGTTACCTAGTTACTTAGTCACCAAGAACTAAGTAGGGTACAATTTTACGGTATGTTTCTTCATCTACCAAATCTGTTTTCTTGATTTCATCAACAGTTTTGTATTTCCCGTGATTTTTCCGATAATTCACGATTGCATTGGCTATGGTCCAGCTGATGTAAGGACTTTTCAAATCTGACGGCTCACAGCTATTGAGATTGATTTTTTTAATTTTTGTTGCATCCACAACGATGTGTTTTTCGATGGCATTTAATTTCTCTTGGTCAAATTTCCAGATTTCTAATAATTGTTCTTTTTTTACAAATCCGCCAATAGCGTTTCGATACTTAATGATGTTTTTTGCATAAAAGGGTCCGATTCCCTTAATACCTGTCAACATTGCGGAGTCGGCTGTATTCAAATCAACAAGACTT
The DNA here is from genome assembly GCA_016722565.1 of Bacteroidota bacterium. Lineage (NCBI taxonomy): Bacteria > Pseudomonadati > Bacteroidota > Bacteroidota bacterium. The sequence continues at coordinate 981,414 of JADKIU010000001.1, read as the reverse complement.
ATGTGTTCCCCATCCGATTTAGATATCAAAGAAGTATTTTCCACTTTTCCATCCTGAAAAACAGAAGTTGTTTTTTCTCCTGCTCTTGCTGATTCTGCCAGAGAACCAATTTGAATATAGGGTTCTAACGATTCGTATTGCTCTTGTTTGATGCAATACATTTTTTTTACATCTGCTTTTGTTCTAAACTTCCCTCCTTTCGACTCGTATTTTTTTATGCTTTTAATTTGCTTTTCGGAAAGGCCCAAACGTTTCCACTCTTGTTCAGGTAAATTATTCGGATTAAAATAAAATCGTTCTGAATTTGTCTCCACAGCAGTTTCACTTGATGCTTCAAAACTTGATGTTCGATGATAAGTTGCTGCTTTTTTTTGCTCCTCAATCGTCTCTTGAAATTTTTTTACATCTTTATCAAAGGCTGTAAAATCAACTACTTCACGACTAACAAAACGAGAAGAAACATTTAAGTAGAGTATCAATCCACCGATAATGCTTAATAAAATAAATACACCATTGCGTTCACGTTTATTGAACGTAAAAAAATCACGAAAAATGTTTTTCATAAAAAATTTAAAAAAATAAAATGAATACTACGTTTCACAAAAGTCATCAAGGACTTCTGCTTTATGCTTTGGAGCAGTTTAACGGAGTAGCATACGTATTGAGTAGTAGAAATCCCGACAATAATCGGGGATGTTTAGTTAAGCGCTGGCCGCTTTTGTGTAATGTAATATATCGGAATTCCAATTGCTACAATCACCAAACCTAGTCCAGTACTAATGGGACTATAGATAAGAAGATCTACACAAATTGCTGTTGTCACTAAAATATAAAGTGCCGGAATCACAGGATAACCAAAAGCTTTATAGGGTCGTTCGGCATCCGGTTCCTTTTTTCTCAAGACAAAAATCCCAGCAATGGTTAAAATATAAAACAACAATGAAGCAAATGTAGCATATTCTAACAACGCTCCATATTGCCCAGAAAGACATAATACACAAGCCCAAACACACTGTAACCACAATGCTTTGGAAGGAACATTTTTTTCGTTGAGAGTTGCTGCACCTTTAAAAAACAAACCATCTTTTGCCATGGCATAAAACAAACGTGCTCCTGCTAACACCAATCCGTTGTTGCAACCAAATGTAGAAACCATAATTAACGCAGCCATAATAAACGCGGCAGGCGCACCAAAAATCATAGATGCAGCTGCTGCTCCTACTCTATCATTACTCGGAAACATAATTCCTTGTCCTAGTGCATCTGTTGCATTCGGATCACCATGCAATGGCAAGAGTGATAAATACGCAACGTTTGCTAAAATATAAATGATGGTCACGATGAATGTTCCTAAAAATAAGCTACGTGGAATATTTTTTTTCGGGTCTTTTATTTCGGAAGCAATGAAGGTGACATTGTTCCAAGCATCACTTGAAAACAACGAGTTAATAATGGTTGCACCCATCGCACCCAAGAGCGCTGAACCTGCTAAGGGTATAACACTGATTGTTCCATCTGGAGCGAGCGTTGTTTTACTGGCTTCCCACATGTTTGTAAAATTCGCAACCAACACGTCTCCTTTAATTCCGATTGCGATTCCTAAAACAATCAAAGCAAAGAGTGCGAATAATTTTGCGGAAGTAAAAATCAACTGAATGGTTTTTCCATTTTGAACGCCTCTACTATTGATATAAGTAAGAAAAACAACACTTGCCATACCAACAATCTGAGCATAGGTAACTTTATAAGACGCACCAATTTCCAAAATTGTATTGTTTAATTCAGGAAAAAAAACGGAAGTGTATTTTGCAAAGGCTACTGCAACAGCAGCAATTACACCTGTTTGAATAACAGTAAAAACGGTCCAGCCATAAAGGAAAGAAATCATTCGCCCATAAGCGCGTTGAATGTAAATGTATTGTCCGCCTGCGTTCGGCATCATTCCGGCTAGTTCACCATAACTCAATGCAGCAAATACAGTTATCAATCCAGTGAGCAACCAAACCACCAAAAGCCAACCTGCAGAACCGACATCACGTGCCATTGCAGAAGTAACAATAAAAATTCCGGAACCAATCATTGAACCGGCTACAATGCTGGTAGCATCAAGCAATCCGAGTGTGCGTTTTAATTCCGGTGTTTCTGACATTTCTATTATTTTTATCTTTATTCCTTTACAGAAAAAGGACTTTAAAAAAAAGGACGGGGTAAGCCGTCCTTTAAATATTAAAAAACTAAATTCTATTCTTTGTCCTTATCGGGATTATTTAGTTTACTATTCTTTATTCCATATCCAAAATAAATTACCACACCAATCAACATCCAAACACCTAATCGAGCCCAATTAGGCCATCCTAGACCAAAAATCATCGCACCACAAACCACAATACCAAGAATAGGAACTAATGGAACCAATGGTGTTTTGAATTGACGTTTTAACTCTGGATTTTTCACTCGCATAATCCATACACCAGCACAAACTAATATGAAAGCAAACAATGTTCCTATACTTGTCATATCACCAACAATATCTCCTGGAACAAATGCAGCAAACAAACCAACAAACCCTAAAAAGAAAAGATTTGATTTATATGGAGTTCTGTATTTAGGGTGAAGAGTTGAAAACATTTTCGGAACAAGACCATCCACACTCATTGAATAAAACACACGTGATTGCCCCATTAACATTACCAATATTACTGAAGAGAAACCAGCTAAAATAGCTACCGTTACCAATTTTGCTAACCAACCATACTCCAGCATATACGTATTAATTGCATACGTTACAGATGCCTCACGACCATTATTTCTAAAATCATCAACAGAAGCAACACCCGTTAATACATGAGCAAATAAAATGTATAAAATTGTACAAATTGCTAAAGAACCTAAAATACCAATCGGCATATCGCGTTTTGGATTTTTTGCTTCTTGAGCTGCAGTAGAAACGGCATCGAATCCTATAAAAGCAAAAAACACAACTCCGGCAGCGCCAAGTATTCCCATTATTCCACCATAATTATGCGACAATCCAGATGAATCAACATAGGTTGTAGCTTCAGGAATGTAAGGAGTATGATTTACTGGATTCATATAAGACCAGCCAAAAAGAATAAATAAAATTACAATCGCAACTTTAGTGATTACGATAATTCCGTTTACCCATGCCGATTCTTTAGTGCCTTTTATCAGAAGGAAAGAAAGAAGAGCGATAATTAATAAAGCGGGAATATTCATCATACCATGCGCTGTAACAACACCCGCAGCATCTGTGATTTTTTCAAAAGGAGAATGACACCACTCATAAGGAATGTGCATCCCAAAATATTCTAACAACTTATTTAAATATTCACTCCAAGCAATTCCAACCGTAGCAGCGCCCAATGCATATTCTAGTACCAAATCCCAACCAATAATCCAAGCTACAAATTCACCCATTGTAGCATACGAATAAGTGTATGCACTCCCGGCAATTGGAATCATGGAAGCAAACTCAGCATAACACAAACCAGCAAATGCACAACCGACAGCAGCAATAATAAATCCAATTGTTACAGCAGGACCAGCATTGTCTGCTGCTGCTGCTGCTGTTCTCACAAATAACCCCGCTCCAATAATAGCCCCAATTCCAAGAGCGACTAAATTACCTGCAGATAAGGTTCTTTTTAATCCTTTTTCACTATCTCCGGCCTCAGCCATTAATTTGTCAAGAGATTTTTTTACCCAAAGATTTGCCATATTTTTTGTTTTGAATGAATTCCAAATATATACAAGTTTTGATTATAAATGCAAAAATATCAATTCTGTTTTGTTATTTTTACAAACATGATGAATGCATTAATCATAAGCATTTTTGTAATTGGATATATTGCAATTGCCTTTGAACATCCCATTAATATCAACAAATCAGCGACTGCACTTTTAACAGGTGTATTGTGCTGGACTGTTTATATTTTAATGGGTAGCGATAGTCATGCTATAAATGATCAACTGACAGAACATATTGGAGAACTCTCCGGAATTTTATTTTTCCTGATGGGTGCCATGACACTTGTTGAATTGATAGATGCGCACGATGGATTTGATGTGATTACCTCTCGAATTACGACCACCAACAAAAAAAAGCTGCTTTGGATTATTTGTACGATTACCTTTTTTCTTTCGGCTGTACTGGATAATCTAACAACAGCGATTGTGATGGTTTCTTTGTTACGTAAACTAATTGACAATAAAGAAGATCGTTTATTATTTATTGGAATGGTAATTATTGCTGCCAATGCAGGAGGTGCCTGGAGCCCAATTGGCGATGTCACCACCACGATGTTATGGATTGGCGGTCAGATTACTGCCCCCAACATCATGTTAAAATTATTAATTCCAAGTATTATTTGCCTGATTGTGCCTTTATTGATTTTATCCTTCAAGCTAAAAGGCTCGGTTACTCGTCCGGAAATAAAAGAAAACGCTTCCCCGAATCCAACAACTTCTTTAGAACGCAATGCAGTATTCTTTTTAGGAATTGGGGCCTTGGTTTTTGTTCCGGTGTTTAAAACCATCACTCACCTTCCTCCTTTTATGGGTGTTTTATTTGGTTTGGGTGTTTTGTGGGTGGTTACAGAAATCATTCACAGTAAAAAAGATGATGAAGACAAAGATTCATTGTCAGTATTGCACGCTTTACGTAAAATCGACATGTCGAGTATTTTATTTTTCTTAGGAATCTTAATCGCCATTTCTTCTTTACAATCAACAGGGGTATTAGCAAGCTTAGCAAACTACATGAACGACAGCATTGGGAACTTAAACATCATTGTTCCCGCCATTGGTTTATTATCTGCCATCGTTGACAATGTTCCGCTAGTTGCTGCAAGCATGGGGATGTACGACATCAACACTTATCCGACTGACTCTTACATCTGGGAATTTTTAGCGTATTGCGCAGGAACAGGCGGAAGCATTTTAATCATTGGTTCTGCAGCAGGTGTTGCGGCAATGGGAATGGAAAAAATTGATTTTATCTGGTACCTAAAAAAAATCGCCTGGCTAGCCCTTGTCGGTTATTTTGCAGGTGCGTTTGCATATATGGGTATCGAACATTTCTTTCATCTCTAAACTTATCCTATCTTTGCTCATAGGTATTCCGAATGGAATTAAATTTTAAATGTTACAAAAACTACTACATACAATCACTCGTCCTTTCAACGCTCTTTTGATTGTTGTAATTGCATCTACTCTTTTTTCTTCTCCCCTTTTTGCTTCTGAATCAACTGACTCAGAAATTTCAGAAAAGCACATTGATTCACTTTTGATTGTTTTAAAAAATTGTGACAAAGAAGATACGTTGAAACTGAACACCTTGATGAATTTATCATCTGCCTATGAATCGGTAGACCGATCGAAGTCTTTTGAATATATAAAAGCGTCACTTGCACTTGCAAAAAAATTAGATTTCAAAAAAAGAATCGGAATCTGTTATAATTATTTCGGTGATTTGTATTGGTTCTCGGGAGACTATACAAATGCATCCAACAGTTATTTTGAAGCACTCAAAATTTTTGAAGAACTAAATGATCCCTATCGTATATCAGAATGTTACAGGAATATCGGATGGATTTATCAAGGTCAAAACAACTGGCCACTTACTTTAAAATATTACAACGCTGCTTTAGAAATAAATTTAAAAAATGATTTCAAACGCAAACTGATTTCGAGCTACGATGATTTAGGAATTTTGTACAAATTAATGGGCAAATATCCTGAAGCGATTGAATATTGTCACAAAGCAATTGATGTTGCGAAAGAACTTAAAGCCGACAGAGGAATTGCTGCCGGCTATGGAAATTTAGGTTCAACTTATTTCCAAATGAAAGAATATGCTCTTGCAATTGAGAATTATTCTATCGCTCACAAAATTCACTTACAAATCAACGACAATTACAACACGGTTGAAGATTTCAATGGATTATCGGAATGCTATTTACAGCTGGGGCAACCTGGAAGAGCAGTTGAATATTCATTACAGGGATTAGCACTTGCAAAGAAACACGGATACAAAAACAGTGTATCAAATGCCTACAATAAGTTAGCACAGGCCTATGAAAGGCAAAAAAATTATCAACAAGCATTTGAATACCTTCAATTGTATACTGACTTAAAAGACTCGACCTATAATGAACAAAATAGCAGACAAATCAATGAGATGTCGGCTAAGTATGAATCAGAGAAAAAAGAATTAATCATTAGTTCTTTTGAAGAAAAATCAGCTCAGGATAAAAAATTCAAAATCTACCTCGTTATCTTTTGTAGCTTAATTGCGGTGTTTACTATTTTTTTATTCAGAAGTTTTTTGCAAAAGAAAAAAGCGAACAATTCTTTATCTCTTGCCTACAAAGAAATTGAAGTAAAGAACAAAGATATTACCGATAGTATTAATTACGCAAAACAAATTCAACGAGCTCGCCTTCCGAATCCGGCTATCATTCTCAATCGCCTGCCCGATGCATTTGGATTATACAAACCGAAGGATGTAGTAAGTGGAGACTTTTACTGGTTTGCCGAACATGAAAACGGAAAAATATTGCTAGCAGCTGCAGATTGCACAGGCCATGGAATCCCGGGCGCTTTCATGAGTTTGATTGGAATTGATGAGCTTAACCATGCTGCGTTAGAAAAACGACTGGACGATGTTTCTTCCATCCTTTCATCCGTAAACAAAGGTGTAAAAAAAGCCTTGCGTCAAAACGAACAAAATTCTATGTCGCGGGATGGAATGGACATTGCATTATGTATTTTTGATTTAGCCAACAGCATACTCGAATATGCCGGTGCAAACCGCCCACTTTACTATATCAGAGAAAATCAACTCTTCGAAGTTGCTCCTACAAAAGCTGCAATTGGAGGAACCACATCCAATGAACAAGAATTTAAAAGCCATTCCATTGATATAAAAAAAGGTGATATGATTTATGTTTTCACTGATGGTTTTGCGGATCAATTTGGAGGAGACAGCGGTAAAAAATTCATGACCAAGCGTTTTAAAGACTTGTTGCTTTCTATTCACCACTTGTCTGCTGTTGAACAAGAAGCCGCATTAGAAAAAGCTTTAAATGAATGGAAAAAAGACATCAGTCAGGTAGATGATATCTTGGTGATGGGGATACGAATTTAATCAATGATGTTAATTTTCAACTCTTCGTCACCCTGAGCGGAGTCGAAGGGCGCACTATCGGAATACATGATTGGTGTTGTTTTTACAGGCGGCTAGCTCTTGGATTTTAGACCAATTTTCTTCAATCAAAGCTTGCTTTTTCTTTCGACTCCATCCTTTCAGTTTTTTTTCAAAAGCAATTGCGCTAATTGGACCATCAAATATCTGATAATACATTAGCTCTAATGGTCTTCTATCAAAAGTATAGCATCCTTTATTAATTCCTTTATGATGTTGTTTCAGGCGATTCTCTAAATCATTTGTAACTCCGACATAATAGGATCTATCAGAGCAGAGTAAAATATATACATACATATTTTTCATAGATCCCATAGTTATGCTTTCCTCTATTCAATCAGCTACCCTTCGACTCCGCTCAGGGTGACGTTTTAACAATTTACATCATGGACAATGAATAATCTACAATTGTTCATCCAACACTTTTAGTCCTTCTTCGAAGGTGTGAGGACCATATCCTAAATCTTTTCTTGCTTTGCTGATATCAAAACCTGTGCGAGGCGGGCGTTTTGCTGCTTGGTTTAAGTTATCGGATTTTGAAGGTGTAATTAATGCTTTATCCAATTTCCAGAAATTAGCCACACTGTAAACCAATTCTAAAATACTCATGGTTTTAGGTCCGGACAAATGATAAATTCCGGTTGCCTTTTTATCTGCAATCAAAATACATCCAGCGGCTAAATCTTCTGCCAGTGTAGGGGAACGAAACTGATCGTCCACCACATTTATTTTTTGACCTTTTGTCAAAGCATCTTTCGCCCACAACACAATGTTGGAACGACTCATATTATCTGCAATTCCATAAACGATAATGGTACGCGCGATGGCCCAATTGATGGAACTCTTTTGAAGAATTTTTTCAGATTCGAATTTTGATTGTGCATAATAACTCAGAGGATTCGGAATATCCGTTTCAACATATTCGCTTCCTTTGTTTCCATCAAAAATAAAATCCGTTGAAAGATGAATCAATTGAGAATCCGGTTTATATTGCGTCAAAACATCAACGATATTTTGAACTGCAGTTACATTAATCGCCCAACACTCTTCTCGTTTTGTTTCACATGCATCCACGTTGGTCATGGCAGCGGTATTGATAACCGTATCTGGTTGATACTTTTTGATGATTGCTTCTACTTTTAGTTTATTGGTAATATCTAACGATTCGTAGGTATAACCCGAAGTAAGGTGCATTCTGTTTGCGCCAAGAGAGGTAGCAATCACTTCCACATCCTTGCGTTTAACGTAAGCATGAATCAGCTTTTGTCCAAGTAAACCATTGCTACCGGTGATGAGGATTCTTTTCATTTATTCAGCGAACAGTTCTTTTAATTTTCCAATCTGCTCATTGGTGCCCAATACAAACAATTTTGCATCAGGAATAATTTTGGTGTCGGCACTGGGATTAATCACATAATCACCTGCAGCCGTTTTAAAACCAATAATATTTGCTCCGGACTTATTGCGAATTTCCAAATCTCGAATCGTTTTATTTTGATAGGCTTGTGGTAAATTATCAAATGTAATTTCTTCCAAACGAATATTATCTCCACCTTGTCCAGTAATATAATCAACAAATTCCATCACATCCGGTTTCATTACCAAAGAGGCCATGTGCGCTCCACCCAATTTATCAGGCATAATCACATTCGTTGCTCCTGCAATTTTTAATTTTTTATCGGTATTGTCTTCTGAAGCACGACTGATGATTGTTAGTTTTGAATTCAATGTTTTCGCAGACAACACAATGAATAAATTATCTGCATCGATGGGCAATGTAGTAATTAAAGCTTTCGCTTTTAAGATTCCGGCTTTCAACAATACTTCATCCAAAGTCGCATCGCCTTCCATCACCAAATCTGCATATTGATGATTGATAGCACCAACAATATCTTTCTTTTGTTCAATCACCACAAAGCGTGTATTGTGTTTTTTTAAAACATGTGCAGCTTGTTTACCATTTCTGCCAAACCCGCAAATAATAACGTGATTTTCTAACTTTTCTATTGCTGCGTTCACCTTGTAATTTTTAAAATACTGATTAAACTCTCCATCAATCACATATTGTGAAATGGAAGTAACTGCGTAAGCAAATGTACCAAAACTTGTGATAATTAAAAAGGCGGTAAAAACTCTTCCTGCTTCTGTTAAAGGATGTACTTCCTGAAAGCCAACCGTTGCAACAGTGATAATGGTCATGTAAAAGGCATCCAGAAATTTATAATTTTCAATAATCATAAATCCTACAATCCCAATACAAATAATCATTGCAATGAGAACAAATGGAATATAGAGTCGAGAAAAATGACGAAAATTCAAAGCTTAACGATTTAGTTTTATAAATCCCAAACGCTTCTGCGTTTGCTTTTGAAAGGCTTAAAAAATTCCTTGTTCTCCAATACAAAGGCCATTACAAAATATAGAATAATGGGTGAACCAACAGTAAAAAAAGACAGATAGATAAAGTACATACGGATTTTAGTGGAATTGATTCCGAGCTTTTTACCCCACCATTCACACACACCAAAGGCTTGTGTTTCGAACCAAGATTGAATACGTTTTATCATAGAGCAGTAAATTGTGCTCTAAAATTACGAATTTTTTAACAAATAATTACCTATGGAACAGTTTAGGCATTTTTTAGGATTGCAGTATTCGGTTTTAAGTTGCAACAAGGCTTGTGTAGTATGTGCTGTTTTTGTAGAAACACCCAGCGTTTCCCATTTCTGAATAATTGTATTGTTTTCTCCTGGCGTTTGTTCTAAGAAAGACAAGGCTCTGGCAATATATTTTTCATCATCTTTTTGCTTTCCATAAACAAATAAAAATGGAACAATGGTGTTAATGATAATATTGTTGATACTTTCCTCGCCAAGATGTTTCGACTTTTGATTCGAAGGTTTATCCAACACAAAATGGTTCTCCCAATAATCCGAAACAGATACGTTCATGAGATTTTTTAACTCAGATGCATTTTCAAGCTCCACTATTTTTGAGAACAAATGACTCGATTGATGAATTAAGTTCGCAAATTGTGCAATACGAATGCTTGGGAAATTAATGGGACGCAAACGCAAATACTTCCACAAATGTTTTTCTATGGGCTGCAATTTAAATTTTTGTTTTAGGAAGGCGTATTCATTTTGTAAATGTTGCGGATATTTTTCTTCAAAGTGTTCAAACAACATTCCTGCTTGCCCGAACAACAATGCCTCTATTTGCAACAAGCTGCTTTTATGTTTCCCTAAAACAACAGATGGAATTGACTTTGCAAGAAGTTCAAAAGGTTCCGCATTGGTTTTAAAACCGAAGTTGCGTGCCAGATGTTGATAAAAGGTTTCCTCCCAATTATTATGATTCAAGGCTAAACCATTGAGAATGGATTGAGATTTGCGCTCCAGTCGCTCCAGCAATAACCTATCAATGGTGCTATTCACAACAAAAGTAGGAACCGATGCAATTTGTTTTTCGCATGCAATCCAATCGATGCTGGATTTAAAATCGAGATAATTTTGGTAAAGTTTTCTATGAATACGATCTTTTAGTTCAACCGTAGGGATTTCAGCGCCTGATTGTCGAGACAATGTTTTATCTGCGGTATGCACCACATGTAATACAATATTATCGTATGCTTTATCTTGCTGGTGATTGTGTTTATTCCAGTCGCTGGCATGAATATGCACTTCGATATTGCCTGCCCAAAGGGTATCGCCTACTTTAATTTTCCCATTAAAAAAATCGGGGCCGGCATCAAAATTATGTTCTCCGGGCTTTAGAATTTCAACAAGTTCTCCTTGAGTGGTTTTCAGTTCGAATTGGTCAAACAATCGAAACTTCCAGATGTGATGTAAGAATTCTTCAGTCATACTACTCCTAAAAATTATTTTACTGATTATCGAAGGAGTAGTTTCGAATATCTTTATTTAAAGCAAATTTATAAATATTGCGCCAACAACACTTCCATTTCCTTTTGCAACTTCATTGCCTCTTCTCTTGCTTTCTCGGCAAAATTTTCGCCTGAGCTGGCATAAATAATTCCACGGGAAGAATTAACGAGCAGTCCGCATTGCTTGTTCATTCCATGTTTGGCAACTTCATTCAAACTTCCGCCTTGAGCGCCAACACCGGGAACCAACAAGAAACTATCAGGAACAATTTTACGGATATCAGAAAGCATTTCTGCTTTTGTTGCACCTACAACGTACATCATGTTGTCGGGTGATGACCAAGATTTAGAGGTTTCGAGGACATTCGCATATAATGGAACATTCGCATCAATCCCCCTTGCCCCCTTTTCAAAGGGGGAATGCATAACGTTTAATTGAAAGTCGCTTGCTCCGGAATTAGAAGTTAATGCCAAAAGAATCACCCACTTATTTTTGTATTCCATAAATGGTTTTACACTGTCTTCACCCATGTATGGAGCAACTGTTATAGAATCGAAATTTAAGGTTTCTAAAAATGCTTTTGCATACATTTTAGAAGTATTACCAATATCGCCACGTTTTGCATCAGCGATGGTAAAAATATCCGGACAAGTTTGATTGATGTAGTTGATTGTTTTTTCTAAGCTAATCCAGCCTTTCACGCCTTGTGTCTCATAAAAAGCCATATTGGGTTTAAAGGAAACAGCAAAGTCTTTTGTAGCATCAATAATCTGTTTGTTGAATTCAAAGATAGGATCCTCCGTTTTTAATAAGTATTGCGGGATTTTGGTAATGTCCGTATCCAAGCCTACGCAGAGGAAGCTTTTTTTCTTTTGAATAGTATTGAAGAGTTCTGTTCTTGTCATTTTTACTTCCGTGAGACACACCCCTAACCCCTCTCGAGAGGGGAATAGATTTGAGTTCAAATTAAAATTTTATCGCCAAACACTATTTCATTTTCAAACCTGCCTGCCGGTAGGCAGGTTAAACTCCAATTCCACCTTCTTTCATGCGTTCTGCATTTTCAGCTAACTGCAAGGCGTCAATCATGGGTTGAATTTTTCCGTCCATAAAATCTGTTAAGTTATATACCGTCATGTTAATACGATGATCGGTAATACGATTTTGTGGATAGTTATATGTTCTGATTTTTTCGGAGCGATCGCCTGTTGCAACAATTGTTTTTCTGCGTTTCGAAATCGCATCCAAATGTTTTTGCATTTCTATGTCGTACAATTTCGTACGAAGCATTTGCATTGCAATTTCACGATTTCCTAATTGGGAACGGTCTTGCTGACAAACCACAACAATTCCTGTAGGCTTATGTGTTAACTGAACTTTTGTTTCTACTTTATTTACGTTCTGTCCACCTGCACCACCGGAGCGGGAAGTTTGCATTTCAATATCGCCAGGGTTCAAAATCACATCCACCTCATCGGCTTCAGGCATCACCAACACTGTAGCAGCAGAAGTGTGAACACGCCCCATCGTTTCCGTTAATGGCACACGTTGCACGCGGTGTACACCCGCTTCAAATTTTAAATATCCGTAAGCTCCTTCAGAGTTAACATTGATAATTACCTCTTTGTAACCTCCCATTGTCCCGGGATTAGAATCCACCACTTCATACTTCAATCCTCTTTCTTCCAAATAACGGGTATACATCCTAAATAAATCTCCTGCAAAAATACTTGCTTCATCACCTCCTGTACCTGCACGAATCTCGATCACAGCATTTCTTGCATCTTCCGGATCTTTCGGAATCAACATTTGGCGGATATCGTTTTCCATCTTCTCTTTTTTGGAAATCAATTCGTCAATGTCCATTTTCGCCATTTCACGCATTTCATCATCCTTTTCAGTAGCCAAAATGCTTTTGTTGAATTCTAGATTCTCTACCACATTTTTGTATTCATGGTAGGCTTCTACCACATGTCCAAGTTCTTTGTATTCGATGTTGAATTTTTTAAACTCTTTCATATCGCCAATTACTTTGGGATCCGACAGTTTTTGTTCAACTTCTTCCCATCGTCTTTTTATGGCTGCTAATTTATCTAACACGTTTTTGAATAATTATAAGTTATACGTTTTGAGTTGCAAAAGTACAAAAAAATTGGCAGTTGCCTTCGCCAATGTAATGCCATTGCCTATTGCTTACTGCCATTTTAAATAGTTCTGCGCTAATACTCGAAAATTCCGTTTTCCGATTTTATCGTTAATTTTTTTGTTGCTGAAGCTTCTACTCTTCCCACAATTTGTGCATCTACTCCAAATGATTTTGAAATTGCAATAATATCTGCAGCAATATTTTGAGGAACATATATTTCCATACGGTGTCCCATGTTAAACACTTTGTACATTTCTTTCCAATCGGTGTTGCTTTGCTCTTGAATCAATTTAAACAAAGGAGGAATTGGAAATAAATTATCTTTTACAACATGTACATTGTCCACAAAATGTAAAACCTTTGTTTGCGCACCTCCACTGCAATGCACCATTCCATGAATGTTCGCACGATGGTTATCAATTATTTTTTTAATGATTGGTGCATAGGTTCTTGTTGGTGATAACACCAATTTACCGGCAGAAACTTCTTCACTTCCAACATTAATTTTATCGGTCAATTTTATTTTACCTGAATACACTAAATCTTCCGGAACCGCAGCATCATAACTCTCCGGAAATTTTTTAGCGATAGATTTTTCAAACACATCGTGGCGAGCAGAAGTTAAGCCATTGCTTCCCATACCGCCATTGTATTCACTTTCGTAGTTCGCTTTCCCGGAGGAAGCTAACCCAACAATCACATCACCTACTTGAATATTCGCATTATCGATTACATCGCTACGTTTCATTCTACAGACAACTGTTGAATCAACGATGATGGTACGCACTAAATCGCCCACATCCGCTGTTTCTCCACCTGTAGAGTAAATTCCAATTCCGTAATCTCTTAACTGTTCTAAAACTTCTTCTGTTCCATTAATAATCACAGAAAGCACTTCACCGGGGATATTGTTTTTATTTCTTCCGATGGTTGATGACAAAAGAATATTATCGATGGCACCAACGCAAAGTAAGTCATCGGTATTCATCACAATTGCATCTTGGGCAATGCCTTTCCAAACGGAGATATCGCCTGTTTCTTTCCAATATGTGTATGCTAAGGAGGATTTTGTTCCTGCGCCATCCGCATGCATGACAATGCAATAATTTTCGTCACCGCTTAAATAGTCGGGCACAATTTTGCAAAATGCTTTAGGGAAAAGTCCTTTATCGATTTTAGAAATGGCTTTGTGCACATCTTCTTTGGATGCGGAAACGCCACGTTGATTGTATCTGTTATCGGTCATTTGTTCTAATTAGCATAGAGTCCTAATCTGTCAACCTCATCCGTCCTTCGGACACCTTCTCCAACCGGAGAAGGAAAGCGGAAGTAATTATTCTAAATAAAAACATCCCGTAAAAGTACGGGATGTTTTCTATATTCTTATTCAGAAGAAATCAGATTTTATTCACTTTCTTCCTCTTCACCTTCCGGTTTAGGAGTAGGTGTAGGAGTTGGTGCAACATCTTTAGGTGCATTTGGATCAACGAAATCCTTACGCAATACTGAGAACACGGTACGTCTGTTTTTCTGCATGATTGCTTCAAACTCTTCTTTTGACTTACCTTTTGTTTCTTTCAAGATGTATTTCTCAGTTAAGGTAGCAGTTACAACACCATTTGCATCTTTAATTTCAACTGGTGCTTTTTCACCGTAACCTTTTGCTTTTAAACGCTCAGGGTTGATTCCTTTAGAGATTAAGTAATCCACACAAGATTTTGCACGTGCTTCAGATAATTTCTGGTTAGCTGCATCAGAACCACGGTAATCGGTATGTGAACTTAACTCGATTACGAATGTTGGGTTATCCAACAATGTTTGGTATAAGAAATTTAATGAATCGCGTGGGTTTGAAGGATGCTCTAAATCTGCTTTACCCAAGATATACAATACATCCGGGAAACGGATAAAACGTTCGATAGGCACTAAACAGAAATCATGTTTGAATGTTTTTGCTTCTTCAACACCTACTGTTGTTTCTTTTACTTTATCAGAGCTGTTCAAGAAACCAGATGGAGCTTGTACTGTTTTCACCTCAACTCCAACTTGTGTAGTTAATACATAAGAAGTATTTGGGTTTACATAACGTGCTGTTCCGTTTTCTGCAAATTTATAGTAACCAGCAGCATCTGTTTTTGTTTCTACAGAAGATCCATCAGAACCAACCAATTTAATGGTTACACCTGGAATAACTTCTTTGAATTTACAATCGGTAACAACACCTTCGATAGTGAACAATAATGGAGGAAGAACAAATGACCAGATATCATCAGCACCTTTGGTTCCTTCACGGTTAGAAGAAAGGTAACCTCTTTCTTTTTTACCTTCGAAAATAATTCCGAAATCGTCACCTGCAGAGTTGATTGGGTATTTCATGTTAGTAACGTTACCCCATTGGTCTTCGCCTTTTTTCTCTGCTTTGAAAATATCCAAACCACCCATTCCTAAGTGACCGGTAGATGCAAAATACAATGTACCATCTTCGTGGATGAATGGATAAACATCATTTCCGGGAGTGTTGATACCAGGACCTAAGTTTACTGGTGCTCCCCAATTTTTAGCTTTTTTATCGTATTTGGTCATCCAGATATCATTTTCACCTTGTCCACCAGGCATGTTTGATGCGAAGAACAACGTTTGTCCATCTGAAGAAATACAAGGAGAAGCGTATTTTAATGAATCCAAGCAGAAAGGAACTTTTACAGGCTCACCCCAAGATGTTCCTTTTTTAGGAGCTGACCACAATTGGTTATAAGTAACCATTTTTTTATCTACCACACAGCGTGTGAAGAAAATCATGTCTCCTTTTTTAGTAACTGCACTTAAACCTTCGTTGTCTTTTGTATTTAATGGCTCAGGAAGAGAAACTGGAGTGCTCCATTTTCCGTTTTTATCCATCATTGTTTCAAAAATATCACTAAAGTTTTCTCCGTTTGTTCCATCGATGGATGAACCAATAACACCCGGACGCATAGAAGTGAAGTATAATTTATTGTATTTTTTATCTGCGTAAGATGGAGCAAAATCAGGATCTTTGGTGTTGATCAATGCTACGTTTTCTACTTTGTAACGTGTAGGAGCATCTTTCCATTTTTGAGCTAACTCACAAGATTTAGCACCATTTTCTCCACGTGGATCAGAAGGAACTTCTTTTTTGTAGTTATTATACTCAATTAATGCTTCGTTGTATTTTTCCAATGCTTTTTTAGCATCTGCTAAATACAATTTTGCTTTTGGATCAGTGTAGTTTGCTTTGATTGCTTTGATGTACCAAGCCTCTGCTTGTTTGTTATCACCGATTAAACGGTAACACTCAGCTGTTCTGAAAACGATAAAAGCTTTATCCTCTTTTTTCTTCGCTTTTGTATATGCTTTCTTGTAAAGCTCTATAGAGTTGAAATATTCCTGACTCTCAAATGCTTTTTTAGCATCACTCATAAAATTTTTCTGAGCAATAGCGCTAAAAGAAAATAAGAGAGAAATAGCTAAAACGGCAGTTAATTTTTTAAATATCTTCATAATCGTTTTTTTGGTTTTACGTATAATGGGTGCTAAAATAAATAAATATTTGAAACAAAAAAATTCTTTTTATGTCTATTTTATGTTATCGTTATTGACCTGAAATAAGAAATCCCTGTCAAAAGTTCATTTTAACAGGGATTTCAAAGCTTTTAAGGCTTATTTCGTGAACAATAATTCACGGTATTTCGGCAATGGCCAGCTTTCGTCATCTACCAGAATTTCAAGCTTATCTACGTGATAACGAATTACATCGAAGTAGGCTTTCACCTTATCACAATAGTCGATTGCTTGCTTTTTAACATCGGTAATTGCATTTGCTTTTTTACGAGCTTCGGTCATTTCATCCGACTTCGTTTTAATGATATTGATATGCTCTGAAATCTCGGTAATCATCTCCATTTGAATTTGAGCACTTTTCTTAAACTCAGCAGCCGGCATAATTTCTTTTAAGCCGCGCACATTCTCAATCAACGAGCTTTGGTATTTAATAGCTGTTGGAATGATGTGATTGAACGCTAAGTCAACCATAACACGAGATTCGATTTGAATTTTTTTGGTATACATCTCCAAATAAATATCGTAACGTGCATGTTGCTCGCGCTCGCTCATTACGCCATTGCGGACAAATAAATCCATCGTTTGTTTCGACACAAATGCACTCAATGCTAATGGTGTAGTTTTGATGTTTGAAAGTCCGCGTTTTGCTGCTTCTTTCACCCATTCTTCACCATATCCATTTCCTTCGAAACGTATTTTTTTAGAATCAACAATGCATTGTCTCAATACTTGGAAAATAGCCTCATCCTTCTCTACTCCTTTTGCAATTAATGCATCTACATCTTTTTTGAATTTCACCAATTGATCCGCCATAATCGCGTTCAACACGGTCATTGGACCAGCACAATTTTGTGATGAACCCACTGCACGGAACTCAAATTTGTTTCCTGTAAATGCAAATGGAGACGTTCTGTTTCTGTCGGTATTGTCCAATAAAATATCCGGAATTTTTCCAACGCCAAGTTTTAAAGCCGTTTTTTCATCTGGACTCATTTTCCCTGATTTTACTTTGCTTTCCAACTCATCCAATACATTTGAAAGTTGGGTTCCCAAGAACACCGACATGATTGCCGGAGGCGCTTCATTTGCTCCCAAACGGTGATCGTTATTCGCTCCTGCGATAGATGCACGCAATAAATCAGCATTGTCGTGAACCGCTTTTACCGTATTGATAAAGAAGGTTAAGAATTGTAAGTTCGTTTTTGGTGTTTTGCCCGGGCTCAATAAGTTTTTACCGGTATTTGTTCCCAAACTCCAGTTGTTGTGCTTACCACTTCCGTTTACACCGGCATAAGGTTTTTCATGCAACAACACGCGGAAATTATGTCTGCGGGCTACTTTCTCCATCACATCCATCAATAACTGATTGTGATCTACCGCTAAATTACACTCTTCAAAAACGGGAGCACACTCAAATTGGTTTGGTGCCACCTCGTTGTGACGTGTTTTAATAGGAATACCCAATTTCAAGGATTCAATTTCAAAATCACGCATGAAAGAGGTCGCTCTATCAGGGATTGAACCGAAATAATGATCATCCAACTGTTGTCCTTTTGCAGGTGTATGTCCGAACAATGCTCTGCCAGTCATTGCTAAATCCGGGCGCGCATTAAACAAGGCTTCATCCACCAAGAAATATTCTTGTTCCCAACCTAAAGTTGCATTTACTTTGGTAACGTTTTTATCAAAATACTGACAAACATCCACAGCAGCTTTGTCAATTGCATGCAATGCTTTTAAAAGAGGTGTTTTGAAATCCAATGCCTCACCTGTGTAAGAAACAAAGATGGTAGGAATACACAATGTTTTACCAATCACGAAAGCTGGAGAAGTTGGATCCCAAGCAGTATATCCACGTGCTTCAAAGGTGTTACGAATACCTCCGTTCGGGAACGAAGACGCATCCGGTTCTTGCTGCACTAATTGTCCGCCTCCAAAACGTTCGATGGCTCTTCCGCCTTCTGTTGGTTCAAAAAATGCATCGTGTTTTTCAGCTGTTGTTCCTGTTAAAGGTTGGAACCAGTGCGTGTAATGTGTTGCACCTTTAGAGTTTGCCCAAGCTTTCATAGAAGAAGCCACTTGGTCGGCCATTTTTCTGTCAATTTGAGTTCCTTGTTGCATTGCAGCCATTACGCTTTCGAATGCTTCTTCTGAAAGATATTCACGCATGGCATCGATGCCGAATACGTTTTCTCCAAAAAATTCAGACACCTTGTTGTTTGGCATGTGAACGTCAACAGGCACTCTCGAAAGTACCGTTTCTAATGCTTTAAATCTGTGGATAGCCATTTTTGATTGAGGATTATAGGATTAATGAATTAGGATTTTTATGCTCGTTTTCTGAAAAAATCAAATTTTCGACACAAAAGTAGAAAAAAAGAGGGGGTGGCTGGTAAAAAAAGTGATTATTTTTTATTAACACCCCCTAATAATTGTTAATTTAAGATTAAAAATGGAAAAACTGGGGCGGCAAAGGTGTTTTTTAGGGGGTAAAAATGAAAAACTCCGATTTTCTTTCAAAAAAATCGGAGTTAAGAAATTTAGTTAGACAGGATTATTGAATAATAATTTTCTCGCAAGCTAAAATTGAATTGTTTGAAATGATTTGAATAAAATAAATTCCTGCTTTTAGATCACCTCTATCAAATTCTAATTTATTTCCAACAAAAGGAACCATTTCTATCGCTCTTCCAACTACATCCGTTATTATAATTGTACCTTTTTCACATTTTCCAACCAATTCAATAGTTGTTCTATCAGAAAACGGGTTGGGATAAACCAAAACGGACTCATCAAAAGATTGCTCTACAATACCTGTCAACACATTGCAAGAAAGTCCCATCGAAGGAACATAGCTACTATCATTCAAGCTAAAACAGAGTAAGGTACTTGTGCTTTCAACACTGGGTGTTCCAAAAATATTCTCTAATAATCCACCAATAGTGCCAACACCTTCATATAAATAATGACCAGCACCTAAATGAAAACGCATCCGATATCCTGCAGACGTATAAAAACTATCGATTGCAGTTACTGTTAAAATTGGAGAGCCGTTGTAAACGGAATTTATGGATTGGGGGACTGTATCACCAACATTTAAATTGTAATCATACATTAAAACATCTGAAGTCGAATCGACACCTCCTCCAAAATAATACATTTTTTTTCCGACAGAACGCAGCAATGCAGAATAACCAATTTCCACATACGAAGAAGAACTTAGCGTCTCACCTGCTATACCAATGTTTGTAAAAACACCATTCTTTTTTATTTTTTTGTAGGTCAGAAAATTTATTACTGTATCTCCAACAACGGTGTAATTAAACTCATCCGAATTACCAGACCAACCCGTACCATCGTAATATCTGCCTTTCACTTGCCATTTCGGATTATTCAAAAAATAACCGTTCACTTGTGAAAATGAATTAAATGCCAAAAACAAGAAGCTGATTGTAAAAAGAATGTTTCTATTTTTCATTTTTTTGCAATTTAATATCAGTTAAAACTATAGCTAATATAATAAAAAAATGAGAACAAAAAAAACGTCTTTGCAATTTACAAAGACGTTACCTAATATTTTTTAGCAAACACAGATTCATTAACTGAATTACTTCATCGTATCCTCAATCGCCTTCCCTTCTTCCTTCACCACACTTCCTGCTTCTTCCAACTGCTTTTTCATCCCTTCGCCTGCTTTGCTTATTTCGGATTGAATATCAGCAGTATGTTTTTGTATTTCTTCTTTAAATCCTTCGGTGCCTTTTGCAATTTCGTTTTGAATTTGATTTTTCGCATCGTTGATTTCACGAATTCCTTTCCCTAAGCCTTTTGCTAAGCCCGGTAATTTGTCGGATCCAAAGAACATTACAATCACGAGGATTACAATGACTACTTCACCTCCGCCAAGATTTAAGAATAAGAAAACTGAGTTAAGCATTTTGGTTGTTGGTTATTAGTTATTGATTGTTCGTCAATCAACTAAAATTCTACTACAAAGTTACGGAAAAAAGAAACCCGATAAATTTCTTTATCGGGTTCTTAAAATATTTTCTGTTAATGATTATGCTTTTTTCTCTGCGTCACCTTTTTCTCTTTCCAAATCAATTACGATTGGAGTAGCGATACAGATAGAAGAATAAGTTCCGATAGCAATACCAATTAACAAGGCGAATGCAAATCCTTTGATGGTTGCTCCACCGAAAATAAAGATGGCTAACATTACAAAGAAAATGGTTAACGCAGTGTTGATGGTACGACTCAACGTACTGTTCAAGGCGTAGTTGATTACTTTCACGCGCTCATTTTTATCTAAATCAGCTTTATTACGCTCTGTTAAGTACTCACGAATTCTATCGAATACAACAACCGAATCCACCATCGAGTAACTCATTACCGTTAAAATCGCAGCGATGAAATCCTGGGTGATTTCCAATGAGAAAGGTAAAATACCATCAAAGATTGTATATACTGATAATACAATGGCAACGTCATGGAACAAGGCCACAACCGCACCCAAACCGTATTGCCATTTTTTGAATCGGATGAAGATGAAGATAAACATCACCAAACACGACAACAATACTGCCCAAACAGCTTTGGTTTTGATATCGCGTGAAACCGTTTCTCCAACTTTTTGAGAACTCATGATTTCATATTTCTCACCCAATTTGTTTAACCCTTCGTTTAATTTTGCTTCTACCATTCCTTCTGCATTCTCAGAAGCATCTTCAATTAAATAAGTAGTAGTAATACGAACTTGAGATCCGCCTTCACCATATGTTTTTACTTCAGGTGCTTCACCAAAACTAACTTCTAATGCGTTACGCACATCTTCCGTAGATTTTGTATTGTCGAAACGCACAACATACGAACGACCACCTTTAAAGTCAACACCCAAGCTAAATCCGTCTTTTTTCACGTAAGAGAAAATACCGGCAATAATAACCAAGCCAGAAAAAATGTAATAGTATTTACGTTTTCCAACGAAATCAATTTTGAAGCTCTTGAAGGCATGCTCCGTCATTTTATTACCGAAAGGAATTTCTTTGTTTTTTCCTAACCAACGATCGAACACTAAACGTGTGATAAAAATCGCACAGAATAAAGAAGAAACAATACCGATAATTAATGTTGTTGCAAAACCTTGAATTGGTCCTGTTCCGAAAACATATAAAATGATACCCAATAATAAACCGGTAATGTGTGAATCGATTACAGATGACATCGCATTTTTGTAACCTTCTTTAATTGCAACAGCAGTTGTTTTACCCAAATGCAATTCCTCACGTACACGTTCAAAAATCAAGATATTCGCATCCACCGACATCGCAATGGTTAATAGGATACCTGCGATACCCGGCAATGTTAATACTGCACCAAAAGATGCAAGGATTCCTATTACAAAGAAGTTATTGATTACCATGGCAAAATCTGCCACCCAACCTGCTTTGCTATAATACAAGCCCATAAACACTAACACCAAAACTAAGGCAATTAATGTAGAAGTAAATCCTTTAGAAATTGCTTCCGCACCTAAGATTGGACCAACAGTTTCTTCTGCTACAATGCGAGCAGGAGCTGGTAATTTACCTGCTTTTAAAATCGTTACTAAATCGGTTGCTTCTGCCATGGTAAATGTACCTTCAATAGAAGTATTACCACCAGCAATTTCTCCATTAATCACCGGATACGAATAAACACTGTTGTCCAATACGATGGCAACACATTTACCAACATTATCGCGGGTTAATTTTCTCCAAACATTTGCTGCATCGGTATTCATCGACATAGAGATGTTTGGTGAACCACCACCGTTTTGATCAAACACAACACGTGCGTCTGTAATGATATCACCCGCTAATGGAGCAACGCCTCTTGTTACAGAACCATTCATGGCCATTAATTGAATCACTTTCTCTTCTTTATCAATTGCTTTGAATGTCCAGAAGAAACGAGTGTAAGGCTTGAAGATGGATTTAATTTTCGGATGACGTAAGTACTCTCCGATTTTAGCAGTATCAGAAATTAACGCGTAACCGATAACCGGTCCTTGTTGTAATCCTTGAAACTCTTGTTTTTCGTTGAACTTATAAGCCGGATTTAAAATCGAGAAAAGTGGATTTTCTCTTCTTTGTTTTTCAAGCGTATCATTTTTAGATGCCAATGGATTTGCTGTATCTTTCGAAGCAACACCTAATTGATCATTTAATGATTTAGACAAAGAATCTTTTTTAACTACTGTTGAATCAATACTTGCAGCAGCTGTTGAAGCAAGTGTTGAATCTTTTGCTGCTGTATCTTTCGCAGTAGATGGGCTTAAAATTTCTTTTAAACGGGTATTTGCTTTGGCCATTGCTTCAGCAATACCATCTTTTTCTTCGCTGTTATCGTAAGCAATCCAGAACTCCAAATTCGCAGTTCCTTGTAATAATTTACGAACACGTTTTTTGTCAGTTACACCCGGTAATTCGATTAAGATACGACCAGAAGAAGCCAAACGTTGGATATTCGGTTGTGTTACCCCAAATTTATCGATACGTGTACGCAATGTTTTTTCTGAAGTCTCAATCGCTTCATCCATACGGTTACGCAAAAACTTTAATACATCTTCATCAGAAGTATTAAAATCAATCTTCCCTTTCAACTCAATGGTTTGGAAGTTAATTGCTAAACGACCGGTTGGGTTTAATTTTTTATATTCTTCACCAAAAAGGGTAACGTAATCCTTTGCAGATGTTCTTTGCGCTGCTGTTGCATTTTCCAATGCTTTTAAGAATGCAGGATCGTTACTATTGTTAGAAAGACCACGGATAATCTCAGATACAGAAACTTCCAAGGTAACGTTCATACCACCTTTCAAATCCAAACCTAAGTTTAACTGACGGTTGCGAACTTCCTCGTAAGTATATTGAAGAGGCCACAAATCAATAACTGTTACCTTTTTAAGGGAATCCAAGTACAATGCTTCTCTGGATTTTTTTACTGAATCCAAATAGGTATTTTGCTCAACCTCAAGAGCCGATACTTTTTTAGCAGCATCAACAACATCGGGTCTTGCAACATATTCTTCAGAATATGCTTTCGCATCTTTTTCAATATTAACGCCCACATAAGTAAACATTAAATAATAAGCACAGGCAAGAGCCAGTAAAATCGCAAACAGCCTAATAGCGCCTTTGTTCCGCATAATTGTATTTTTTTTGGTTAATTCAGTTAAGTAAGTAACGTAGTAAAATCGGGTTAAACCCTATTCCATATTTCACTCCTTAACCCTTTTACTTTTTAAATTAAGGGTGCAAATATAGAATAACAATTATTATTTACCAATTTTATGTCGATTTGGTTGATTTTGACATTTTGGGGCTATCTTTGGAAGACCATCCCCGGTATTTTGGCCATTCGCATTGGTCCGAACCTTCTGCCAATTAATTTCGTTATATTTGTATACACAATTATCATATGAAAGAACCAAAATCTATTCTCGTTGTTGTATTCCTTTTTGCTTTATTAAACACTGCAAAAGCACAGCCTTTTTTGGAATGGTACGATAGTATTCAGGTTAAAATCGGTGCAACAACCATCGCAAACCCATGGGCAGGAGGTTTGAACTTTATTCAAGCCTCAAACATCGACTTGGATCTGGATGGAGTAAAAGATTTATTCATTTTTGATAAAACAGGGAATAAAAGCCGAACCTTCCTGAACAATGGAACAGTTGGAGCTGCCGATTATACCTATAACCCTTATTACGAAACCAAATTTCCGCAACTCAGAGAATGGGTACTTTTGGTAGATTACAATTGTGACGGGAAAGAAGATATTTTTGGCTATTCGAATTATGGTGGCGGGTTTGCTGTTTATAAAAACACGTCCAGCATTAGTACCGGTTTGCAATTCACCTTAGTCACCAATCTTCAATACTCCATTTACAATCCGCCTTCCGGTTCCCTTATCAATTTATATGTGAGCTCTTCCGATATTCCGGCCATTACCGATATAGATAATGATGGCGATGTGGATGTCGTGACCTTTTCCATCGGTGGAAGCCAAATGGAATATCATAAAAACATGAGTATGGAATTGTATGGCACTTGCGATAGTTTAAAATTTCAGATTGCCAATCGCTGCTGGGGATATGCCAGTGAACATCCACTAAATAACAATTATACCTTATTTGATACCTGCGTAGGAAATGTCAGCACACCTGAATTTCGCCCTACAGATGAAGAAAATCGTTCTGCATCGCGCCATTCGGGCTCTTGTGAATTGTGCATCGACTTGAATGGAGATGGCGCAAAAGAATTTATTGCCGGTGATGTATCCTACAACAATTTAACAATGCTTACCAATGGTGGAACGCCTACCGATGGCAGTTTTGTTGCAAAAGACACCGCATTTCCTTCCAATAATGCGAGTACCATCGCATTAGACCTAACCATTTTCCCATGTGCTTTTTATGCCGATGTGAACAATGATGGTGTCAAAGATTTGATTGCGAGTCCGAGTGCTCCCAATGTTTCTGAAAATTTTAACAGTGTTGTCTACTATAAAAATAACGGCACAAACAGCTTTCCTATTTTTCAATTCCAGCAATCCAACCTCTTACAAGACCATATGATTGAAGTTGGAGAAGGTGCATATCCTGCATTTTTTGATTATGATGGTGACGGATTACTAGATATGTTTATTGGAAACTACGGCTATTGGGGGCCTTCTGGGTATGCCCATCAAATTGCTCAATTTAAAAATATTGGCACCGCTACAGTTCCAAAATATGAGTTAGTCACCCGCGATTACGATGGCTTTGATGGAACAGGCGCACCACTTAGTTCATTGGGAATTGTAAACATGGTTCCGGCTTTTGGAGATTTAGATGGCGATGGTGATTCGGATATGATGATTGGTGGATACAACGGACGATTACATTATTTCAGAAACATTGCTTCCGTTGGAACATTGGCGCACTTTGTTTTAATTGCAGGAAATTTTCAAAACTCTGCCGGTCGCATTATCGATGTTGGAGATTATGCCGTTCCACAAATTGTGGATATGGATGCCAATGGAACTAATGATTTGGTAATTGGCAGTAGAAATGGAAAACTGGCTTACTACCGTCACACAGGCACAACAGCTGTTCCGGCTATGGATTCGATGACACATAGTTTCGGAGGAGTAACTGTTAATCTTCCGGGGTATTTTACCGGATACAGCTATCCTTATGTTTTTAAACAAGGCGGAGTCACCAACATGCTTGTTGGAAATGAAAGCGGTTTTATTCGTAGATACAATAATATCGATGGAAATTTAAACGGAACATTCACCTGGGTCGATTCTACTTTTTTAAATATTTTTCAAGGTAGCAGAACCGCTCCACATGGAGCAGACATCAACAACGATGGACTGATGGATTTAATTGTCGGGAATTACGAAGGTGGTGTCTCTTTTTATAAAGGGGTTACAGCACTTACCACTTCTAATTTAGACCCGCTTATCAATTTCAATTTTGACTTATTTCCAAATCCTGCCAACAATAGCTTTACGATACATATCTTGAATGAAGAAAATAAAACCTATGTATTAGATTTGTATAATGTGATGGGACAACAAATTACTTCCGAAAAAATAAACAACAATATTTTAGTGCTAAATACAGAGCATTTTTCTCCGGGAATGTATATCTGTAGAGTTTCTGAAGTGAATGAGAAAGAACAAAAGAAATCCGGTTCATTGACGAAGCGCATTATTATTCAACACTAGAAATTGACTTATGGCATACATGCGCACGTTTACGTTTGTTATTTTCCTTTTCCTTTTTTCCATTGCATCCGCACAACCGAACTTTCAATGGCACGATAGCATACCCGTAAAAGTATCCGGAAATTATTTAGACAACCCTTGGGCGGGAGGATTAAATTTTGTTCAAATCTCGAACATTGATTTAAACATTGACGGTAAGAAAGATGTGATTACGTTCGACCGAAGTGGAAATAAACTCCGCACATTCATCAACAACGGAACTGTTGGTGCAGTAGATTTAACCTATGCTCCGGAATATGAAAACAATTTTCCTTTTCTTCACGATTGGGTTTTATTAGTAGATTATAACTGCGATAATAAAGAAGACATTTTTGCTTTTTCGGATATAGGTGTTGGGATAAAAATTTACAAAAACATTTCTACAGTTTCAACCGGATTGCAATTTTTATTGGTGGAAGATTTACTTCCAACAAAATACAATCCTCCTACACCTACTCTTTCAACACTATACATTACCCCTGTTGACATCCCTGCATTTTGCGATATCGACAACGATACAGATATCGACATTGTTACTTTTTCAAACAGCAGCACATATATTGAATACCATCAAAATCAAAGTATGGAATTGTATGGAAGTTGCGATAGTTTAATTTTTGAAATCGCGAACAAATGTTGGGGATATGCCTCGGAAGATGCGATGAGCAACAACTTCACTTTAAACGACACGTGTGTATCCAATATAAGCACTCCGGAGTTGCCGGTTTATGAATCAGATGTACGTTCATCGCTTCACTCCGGTGGCAGCGAATTGTGTTTGGACTTAAATGGCGATGGCGATAAAGAAATAGTAATTGGTGACATTTCGTACAACAATCTAACGATGCTTACCAATGGCGGAACGCCTACCAACGCGCACTTTACGGCTATTGATGTTAGTTTCCCAGCGAACAATTTAAGTACAACCTCAACAAACATGACCGTTTTCCCGGCTGCCTATTATGCCGATATGGATTACGATGGTGTAAAAGATTTAATTGTTTGTCCGAATGCCCCCAATTTTTCTGAAAACGCCAACAGCTTAGTGTACTATAAAAATAATGGCGCAAACAATTTTCCCGATTTTGAATTTGTTCAAAACAATGTTTTACAAGACAACATGATTGAACTCGGTGAAGGGGCGTATCCTGTTTTATTTGATTATGATAATGACGGATTAAAAGATTTATTTATCGGAAACTATGGTTATTATGCGCCTTCCGCGTTTCAACCAAAAATTGCGCAATACAAAAACATCGGAACGGCAACACACCCGGAGTTTGATTTAATCACCTTGAATTATATGAATTTAAGTTCGTTGAATATATTAAACATGATTCCAACATTTGGTGATTTAGATGGCGACACCGATGCAGATATGATTATCGGAGGATTTGACGGAAAACTGCATTACTTTGAAAACACCGCCAGCATTGGAGCTACGGCTAACTTTACACTCGTAGCGGCTAATTTCAAAAACTCCAACAACAGAGTAATTGATGTTGGCGATTGTGCTGCACCACAAATTGTGGATGTGGATGGTGATGGGAAAAATGATTTAATTGTTGGCGCAAGAAACGGAAAACTGGCATACTACAATCACATCGGTACAGGAACAACTTCAATTCCTGCCATGGACTCTGTTTCCCATTTTTGGGGAAATGTAAAAGTGAATCGCCCGGGATATTTTATTGGCTACAGCTATCCATTTTTATTTAAACAAGGAGGCGTTTCCAAATTAATGGTTGGTGCTGAAAGTGGCTATTTGCAGATTTACGATAGCATTGATGGGAACTTGGGTGGCACATTCACAAAAACGGACACAACCTTTTTAAACATCTTTCAAGGAACACGCACTGCACCTTTCGGAGCAGACATTACCAATGATGGTTTAATTGATTTGATGGTAGGAAATTATTCGGGTGGACTTTCTTTTTACAAAGGAACATCCGGTTTTATTTCTGTTGAAGAAAATGTGCTCAATTTTAATGTAGAACTTTTTCCGAATCCGGCAAGCAACGCATTTACAATCAAAATCATTAACGAAGAAAATAAAAATTATGTGGTTGATGTATATACTTTAAAGGGACAACTAATAACTACAAATCGAATTGAGAACAATACCATTTCAATCAACACCGAAAATTTTTCGCAAGGAATGTACATTTGTAAAATTTCGGAAGTGAATGAAAAAGGAATAAAACAAAGCGGTTCGTTGTCGAAGAGAGTAATTGTACAGCATTAACCTAAACTTATTTACAATCTTTTTTATTCTATTATTAAAACAAAAAAAAAGGAGTCCCAACCGGAACTCCTTTTTATATTTTAATGTTTTTTCTCCTATTTCACCAATAATTTCTGTACAGTTGTTCCTTCGTTGGTTTGAGCAACAATGGAATAAACACCTGCACTCCAATTTATCGTATTGATAAAATAATTGGTTGTTCCTGATTTAAAGCTACCATCATGAATCACTTCCACTACTTTGCCGGTGATATCCGTAACAAAAAGTTTACCGGAGAGTTTACGTTCGTTTGTAAAAGGGATACATGTAATTCCATGGCTCGGATTTGGATAAACCGAAGTAGCGAAAATACTTGTTAAGTTTTCATTGATTCCAACTGGACCAAGCACTCTGAATTGCCAATATCCTTCAGGAGCCGGCATCGGACGCACTTGTTGTTTACCACTGTTTGCTTGTCCGTGTATGTAATAGAAAATTTGTGTTCCAACCGGTTGAGCAGGAATAAAACCTGTCCAGGTATCCGTTGCAGCACTTGTTAAAGTCATCGCAACAGAATTATACGGCAGAGTGGTATCGGTTGTCCAATATACTTGTGCATTTGCAATTCCTGATTTATGCTGAACAATCGCATCAATTTGATAAGGCGTTGTTGAATTATACGTATCAGAAAGATTATTGTGCACGATGCGCAATGGATCAGCAACACCAACGCTGTGCGTGATGCAATGAATCACACCACTTTGAGCAATTAAATTTGCACCCGTATTATCTGCATCGATGGTGACCACTTTATAACCTGGCATGTTTTGTTTGATAATTCTTACAGCAGTAGTATCATATTCTTCGCGGTAAGCAGGCATAATAATTGTTTTGTTCACAATCACGAAATTGGAATACGTACGATAGTATGCATCACCAAAAGGAGTTCCAGCATAACTTCCTCCGGTACTTGGCGGCATTGGAACGCGAACAATTTTATATGGATTTCCCCAAGGGTCATTAAAGTTGCTTAATACATATGCAATGTTCGCTTCGATTTGAGGACCATCAGAAATTCCTGCTGGAAACTCACCTACAAGAATGGTTTTCTCATCTAAAAATTTCATGTGCATATCAATGTGATGAATGCCGTCATATGGAAGCACATCCATTTTTATATATCTGTTAATGCCATGGAAATCTTGAACAATCGAGTTAATGACAGGCTCGGTATGATTTGGATAAGCAAGCGAATAACTTCCTGCACCATCATTTTCTTCTAAAATTAAATCCGAAGCAAATGCTGTTTCGATTCCATCAATCATCCAATTTCCACCAGTGTTCATTAAGTTATTGGGCGCAACCAATGTTTGGTACAACGGTACATTCAAAAAAGAAGAATAGGCTAAAGGAATATCATCATCATCGGGGCGCGGACGATTGTAAATCCAATCCACCAATATTAATGAATCCACATCATTCAAATAACACGTGTTGGCTGCATAATCACGAATCCAGATGGAGTTAAAAGCCACTTCAATAAACTTTAAGTTCGTTAATGGAATTCCATTAGAAGTCAAATCCGATTTTACAGCATTTGAATCCGCACAATGAATAATTACATTACATTCTAATTGAGCTGCTGCAACAATCTGACGATGGATAGATGGAAAACCGGTCCAGGTGATTAATAACGCCTGCGACTCTTCCCATTGGGCAGCTGTACGAACAGGCAATGTAGGCGGAGTAGTAATCGGAGCGCGATACGTTGTATTCGGAGCTTTATTGATTCTACTTTTTAAATAAGCATCCATTTTCAATTCTTCACCGGGCGCAAAGCCTTTGGGTAAAATGGTTGGTTCTTGGGCAAATGCAAAAATGGTAGCACTAAAAAGAACTAAAGAAAGTAATCGTTTTTTCATTTTTAAAGAGATTTACTATCAAAAATACAAGATTTCAATTCCAAAAGCAAGTTTTTAATATCGAAAAGATTCTTACTTTTGCGTTCGAATGCACAAACAATTAAAAAAATATTTGACAATTTTTTTCCTGTTTCTATTATTGTTTCCCAATATAGAAAAAGGAGTTCATGCGTTTGAGCATCACAACGAAGTGCATTGTTCTATCACCGATCACCATTTTCACGAATTAGAAAGTGAGTGTGCAATTTGTGATTATACACCTTCCGTTTCCAACGACATACCATCCAACGACATTACGTTTGTTATTTCATCGCAACGTTTTTCTCATATTACCTTTTCGGAAGGCATCATCATTCCGCATACCTTTTCTAACTTACCTTCTCGCGCACCTCCTATCGCTTAGTTTTTATTTTCAAAATTCTGTTGATCACAAAAACGTGTTCAACAATTGTTGTATTTAAACTAAGAAATAACTATGCGAAATATTATTTTGCTCCTGCTTATTCATTTAAGCATCAGCGCTTATTCAGCAAACACTGCTGAAGTTGGAAAAACTATTCTAACAGGAAAAATAACAGACAAAACAACAGGAGAACCCATTCCAGGGGCAACGCTTTATATTCCTGATTTAAAAACAGGAACGATAAGCGGAGCGGACGGAACTTATAAGATTGCGAATCTTCCTCAAACAAAAATTGTTCTTCAGGTAAGTTTTACCGGTTACAAAATGATTTTAGAAACCATTGACCTTTCAGAAACAACTGTAAAAGATTTCGCGCTCGAACTTTCAGCAAAAGAAATCAATGAAGTGGTGATTACCGGATCATCGCAATCCGGTGAGCGAAACCGAACAGCGACTCCAATTATTATTGTTATTAAAACATAATTATTACAGAGTGCATTAACCAATATCATTGATGCAATTGCCAAACAACCCGGTATTTCACAAGTGACAACCGGAGCTGGAATTTCAAAACCGGTAATCAGAGGTTTGGGATATAATCGTGTGGTGGTGGTAAATGATGGTATTCGCCAAGAAGGTCAACAATGGGGGGATGAGCATGGAATTGAGTTGGACGAATTATCCGTTAACAAAGTAGAAATCTTAAAAGGCCCTGCGAGTCTTTCTTATGGCTCAGACGCCATTGCAGGTGTAATTAATATGATGAGTGCTCCTACACTTCCGGATGGAAAAATAAATGGAAACATCATCGGAAATTACCAAACCAATAATGGATTGATTGCATACTCTGCTAATATTTCCGGCAATATCAAAGGATACATTTGGGATTTCCGTTACACCAATAAAATGGCACATGCCTACCAAAACAAATACGATGGATATGTTTTGAATTCAGGATTTAAAGAAAATGCTTTAACCGGAATTATCGGTGCTAATAAGTCGTGGGGCTATTCACATTTGCATATTAGCATGTATGAATTGACACCTGGAATTGTTGAAGGCGATCGCGATAGCGCCAGCGGGAAGTTCATCAAACCCATTGTTGTGAACGATACAACCGAAGAGAGTGGTTATTGCAGAAGAAAAGGATTATAAAAAATACGTTACAGGTATTCCCACTACCAAAAGATAAAACATTATAAAGTTGTGTTAAACAATAATTTTATTGTCGGGAAAGGAAATTTAAAAGCAACAATTGGTTTCCAACAAAACCATCGTCAAGAATTCGGAGATGTATTTAACACCAATAATTATGGTTTGTACTTTTTATTAAACACGATAAACTATGACCTGAGATATGTTTTTCCGGAAAAGAAAAAGCGTAGTCTTTCTATTGGCGTAAACGGTATGCAACAAATTGCTCAAAACAAAGGCATCGAATTTTTGGTTCCTGAATACAATCTCTTGGATATCGGAGGATTTCTGATTGCAAAAAAATCATTCGACAAATTAGATGTGAGTGCCGGTATCCGATACGATGTTAGAAAGCAAAACAGTACAGATTTGTTTCTGGATTCGTTGGGAGCAAAAACAGATGTATCCGACTCAAGCACCATTCATCAGTTTACCAAATTTAATTCGACATTCTCCGGCATATCTGGAAGTGTAGGAGCCACCTATCAATTCTCAGAATTCGTTTATGCAAAACTGAACATTGCAAAAGGGTATCGTGCGCCTAATATTAGTGAACTAGGTGCCAATGGTGAGCACGAAGGAACCGGAAGATATGAAATTGGAAATCCAAATTTAAAAGCAGAGAGCAGCTTACAATTTGATCTTGCCTTGGGTTTAAACTCCGAACACATCACACTGGAAATTGATGCATTTCACAATTCGATTGATCGATTTATCTTTTTGCAAAAACTCAACAGCGTAACCGGTGGCGATTCATTAACCGGTGGAGCCAACACCTTTGAGTTTGTTCAAGGGAATGCTACACTATTGGGAGGAGAAATTGCCATCGACATTCATCCGCATCCCATCCATTGGTTACATTTTGAAAACTCATTTTCATTTGTGCAAGCTACACAAAAGAACCAACCGGATTCTACGAAGTATCTTCCATTAATCCCAGCTCCAAAATTGGTTTCGGAGCTCAAGGCAGATATAAAAAAGATTGGGAAATTTATTTCAAATGCCTATGTGAGTGTTGAATTGGAAAATTATTTTGAACAAAACAATTTCTATTCTGCATTCGGAACCGAAACACGAACGCCTGGATACTCATTGATTAATGTTGGATTAGGAGGAGATTTTGTAAGAAAAACAAAAACAATTTGTTCTCTTTATATCTCGGCAAACAACATTACAGATGTTGCCTACCAAAAAATCATTTAAGCCGATTAAAATATGCTGCGGAAAATAATGCAACAGGAAGAAGAGGCGTATACAATATGGGAAGAAACATTAGTATCAAACTTATTATACCTTTAGAATTGAAGAAGTAAAAACAAAAAATCCTTGATTTAACAATCAAGGATTTTTTTTATTATCTCCCAAGTTGAAATTGATAACCGACAATTAAAATTGCTTCAAAAAACCAGAAGGAATTACTAGATTTTCCGTTTCCCCTGCCTTGTGTTAAGGTGTTGATATAATTTGCATAACCACCTTTTCCGGTAAATTCCAAATATCCATTTCTTAAAAACTCGCCTCTAAATCCTGCTTCTACGCCACCGACAATCCCGGAAACCTTCCAACCATTATTTACACGGTTACCAAAAAGTGTAACATCTGTTCGAGGATAAACAAATCCAAAGCCCGGCTTCAAAATAAAACCGACATTATTTTTTAAATTTTTCGATTCAGCCAATTTCCATCTTTTGATAAGTGAGAACATAAAAAAATTAGCGCCATCACTGTGTTCATAATGTAAAAAGTTAGTAGGATCCAAAATCGTATCCTTATCAAAATACTGTCCGTTCACATGACCGGTTACTCTCACTTTTTGATAATCGTCAACAATGTATTTTGCATGATCATAGTTTAGTTCAAATCCAAAATCACGTTTATCATTAAAGAATGCACCCATCCTTACACTAAACTGTGGAATGGTAATATTCGCTACATCCGGAATGTTTTCAAACTGAGGTCGATCATGAGCGGTTGCATTGTGAACGGTAAAGTCGTAGGAATAAGCTGTTCCTTTTATAACTTGAGGATTATTCTTTTCGCTTTGCATATGAATATCTCCTTTACTATACCAATCGCGATTATAGCCCCAACCAAGGTAGAAGGTTGGTTTCTTTTTTTTGACTTTTAAAGAATCATTCAGTGTAGAAAATCCAGAAACAAAAGAGAGACAAAAGAAAAAAACGAATGCAATTCTAATCTTATATTTTTTAAACATACTTTTCATTATTTAAGCGAATCAACTGTATTTATTGAGCAATGATGATTTTATTTTGATAAATGGTACCATCGCTTGTCGATAGTACAAGAAAATAAATCCCCGAACTTAAGTCATGTTCCATCGTATCGTGATTGGATCCGCTTGTTAATAGCAACGATTTATTTTTCATTACTTGGCCCATAGAATTATAAATTGCAACATCTGCCTTCAATTCTCTGGCAGCATAGATTTGCATGTCGATAACGCCATTTGAGTTCATACTGGTAAAAATAATTTCAGGAGTCACGTCCATTTCATCAACAGAAACATTTGGGACAAACATTCCTTCCATGTATTGCACTTGTGCTCCGGCAGTATTGCTAAACACAACATGAAATTTTCCGTTGTTGTACACCAAATCCGGGCGAGATTGGTGTCCGCCTAATCCTTTTGTGATCGTATCAATAACAGTTCCCAGTCCGGCAGCTCCGGTAACAGACCAAGAAAACAAGACTTCTTGATAAGAACCATTGTATCCCAGCCAAACAATTCCAAGCGTATCCCCTTTTCCTGCTATCACCGGATAATTTTGAGTGGATAAACCAACAGGATACAACTGACGGTGCTGTCCAATTTGTTGATCGTTAATATTCATCGTACCAATGTATACACGTGCATCACCGGTGCCATCACTCATCCATGTATACACCAGTGAATCGCCAACAATAAGACCTGATGGTGCACTGGAAGGACAAGAAGAAACGACCCAATTGGTTGTATCAATATTTGATGAAACAGGAAAACTTGTACAAGTATCTGAAGAAAGGGATGTCCACATTTCTCTTAAATTGCTGATATTATTCCGGAACAGCAAAGCTTGATGCGTAGGAGAAAAGGCCATCGTTCCGGTGCAACAATCGCAAGCCTCACCAGGGGTTACGGGAGTAACGTTTGGTAAAAATGTTACTCCACCATCAATTGATTTTGCAACAGTATGTTTCGGATTCGCCATTGTAATTGTATCTGCGCCCATATAATTTTACTACAGGGTTACCTCTGGAAGGACAGTAACAAAAGGGAAACTCGGTATTCGGCCTGTTTCATGATTGATTCTTACTGTATCGGAAAATGTCATTCCACCATCAATAGAACGAACAGCATACGCTTTTCCGGAAGCGACAGGAATGGTTGTAAATACAACAAATACAGTATCACCCGAAGAACCAATTTCGGCACCAGCCCAATTGGCCACAAACGGATTAATACCGGTTGCATGCACAGCCAAAGGAGATGAAAAGGCTGCTCCGATTTTGCGAGAAGAATAGGTTCGAGCGGGAATATTGTCTTGCCAGATGACAACAGGAATATCTCCATTTGTCAATGTTAATCTTGGATAAATATTGTTGTGTGTTGTTCCTACGCCAACATTTTCAGGGTATCCCCAATGCACACCGAATGTTTGTGAGAACGAAACAAAAGAAAAACTAATTCCGAAAAGAAGTGTTACAACATTTTTCATTTGAAACTTATTGCTTGATAATTTTTTTATTTACAATCTTATTTTCAGAATGAATTTGAAAAATATAAACACCCGAATTCCAATTCTCCATATCAATTTCAATTTGATTTTCTGTTGTTTCAATAGCAAAGAGCTTTTCACCAAGAATATTTAACACTGAAATGTTTTTTTGCTGTCCATTTGTTCCGTATAGAAAGTCAACAACAACTAAATTATTTGTTGGATTGGGGTATATTTTCACCATATCATCCGGAGAAGTATTTTCGTTCACACCAATGGTAGCAGGATCGATAACTAAAAAAGTCCCCATCATTCCATCGTCTTCATGGTGCAATAAATGGCAATGGTACATATACGGAACTGCTGGATCTGCAAAGGTTGTAAATTGAGTAATAAATCGAACCGTATCATTTGGTTTAACAAGAATCACATCTTTTAACCCTTGGTATTCGGGAGGAGGAGGTAGTCCGTTTATATCCAAAACATAAAATTCAATATCATGAATATGAAACGGATGTGCAACCATGGTACTATTTGTTAGCTCCCATATTTCGATATCATTTAAATAGGTAACAATATTTATGGAGTCCATATGAAACTCTTGTTCATTAATCATAAATGGTCCATCCACATAGCCTTGATCACCACTCAAAAGCGTATCAGCCGAAAAATGAAGATAACGTGTAACATCGGCATTCACTTCTAACAAAGGAACTTTCGGATTAAAGGAGGTTGGAATAGTTGTAACAGGACTAGCCGTTGGAGCTACAACATCTAAACGAAGCACATCAAAATCCAGCCCATTCAGATAATTATCATAATAACCCAATGAAATTACGATTGAACTCGTACCAACTGAATCTGCTCCAATAATACCTCGTGGCAACTCAGATGCATAACTTTTCAAAAAAAGTTGTGTCCCAATTGAATACGAAGACAAATTGATTAAAATTTCTGCTCGTTCACCAGTTGACAAACGAACTCGATTAGTAAGATGAGGAGCAGACAACAATCCACCGTCACTGCCGATTAAATAAAAATTAGAATTGTCAGACAACCCAAAATTATAGGTTCTATCGGCCGATCCATTGAGTAATCTCAAACGAACAACTTGTTGAGGCACTTGCAGAAAAGCATCAATGGTTCCATTCACCATCAATACACTGTCTTCATGAGTTGCAGTAGCAAACTGATACAATAAATCGAATGCTTTCGATTGGACAATAACCGGAAAATCGTCAACACCATATCTGCGAGGCAATGTATACGTTGCCTCAGTGCTGTCACGAACGATAATCATTCCGGCCAAACCTTTTGAAACTTGAATTTCTGTTTTACTTTCACCATGAGGATGATACCAAAAAGTACCCGCTTCATTTCTCATTTTAAACGAAGGACTCCAAGTTGCTCCTGGCGTAATGATTTGATGGGGGCCGCCATCATTCATTGCGGCAACATGAAAGCCATGCCAATGCACCGTTGTGGGTTGAGTAATCGAATTGGTAACATTTATCGTAATACTATCACCCTTATTGATTAACAATGTTGGCCCTAAAAAAGTTCCATTGTAGCCATAGGTAGGTGTATTATTTGTTCCAATAAACTGCTCTACTCCTGATTGTACATTTAAATTAAAAACCGTCCCGCTTAGTGTATCAGGAATAAAAAGAGGATTCTGCGAGAATGTATTGAGAGAAGAAATACATAAAGCAGAAAAAATGAATGCGCGAATAAAAAATGTCATTAGTGAATGATATTTAATTTCTGTTGGGTAATGGTTTCGTTTGAATTAATTTTTACAATGTATACTCCATCAGCATAAGCACTTGTATTCAATGTCTCTATAATTAATCCATTCTGGTTTTTTTTATCCAAAACAGTTGTTACCAACCTACCACTAATGTCATACAATTCGATTTTCAGATTTGTAATTTCTTTTAAATCAAATGAAATTTTTACTTCATCTGCTGCCGGATTCGGAAATAATTTCAGTCCGGAAACTAAATTGTTTTCAGTAACTCCGGTTCCATTTAGAAAGTTGCGAATATCCGTAGCCATAATTGTTGTATCGGCAGAAGTATAGCTCAAATAAGGTGAACCTAAAACAGTATGAGCAGTCCCTCCTCCCAGAACAACAATCGTTGGCATTCCCATTCCACCGTAATAAGCAACTTGCAGCGCACCACTATCAGCAGGAATAGATGTCACTCCATTTGTTGTTACCCAAGAATTAATTGTTGAGCAGGTA
The DNA here is from genome assembly GCA_016722565.1 of Bacteroidota bacterium. Lineage (NCBI taxonomy): Bacteria > Pseudomonadati > Bacteroidota > Bacteroidota bacterium. Next base: position 943,075 of record JADKIU010000001.1, on the reverse strand, counting down.
TATGTATTGGTAAATCCAAAAGCATATGCTTTAATCATTCCTGGGAATTCAGCCATTAGACCGGTCTTCATTATCTCCAAATCTGCAGATGCATCAATACAAGGACTGCAGCTTGTCATAAAAAACTCTATAATCACTGCTTTTCCGGCATCTAAATCAGCAAAAAGGCTTTGAGGATTTCCATTACAATCAACAAAATCGTAATTCATTGCGGTTGTTTGAGCATTTGAGGAAGTGAGATTCATCCAGAAAGCTGCACCTAAGAATAGTGTGTAAATTTTTTTCATGTTGTGGTTTTTATTGAATACTAATTTTTTTTGTAAATGACTTCTGATCGATTGAAAGATTGATGTAATAAATACCGGAACTTAACTTATTTTTTAAAGATAACTCATCTTTTTGTTGTCCTGCATTTTTACTTTTGTTGTTTAGTTTAAATACTTCTCGGCCAAAACTATCAAAAACAGACACGCTTACTTTTTTATCTTTCTTTAAAAAATAATTCAAAACGATTTGATTCGTTTCACCATTATAAAATGCATTTGTGTTTGCCACATCAACAATTTCATTGATAGAGAACAAAGGAGACAATCGAATTCGAAATGTATTGTTAAATATTCTGTCACCTGTTGCAGTATTATTGTTGTTTGTACTGTTGGTTGCATAATAAAATACAATATCACCTACATCACCGGATGGCGCAGTCCAATCAAACGTCCATTCATTAAAGCCAGGAGAAAGTTCGGGAGTACTAACTGTATTATGAGTAACGGAAGTTCTAAAATCGGCCCCGACCATGTGAGTCACCTCATGTGTGCGAATAACATCTGTGACCACCACGGTTCCAGCCTCTAAACTAGTAGCATCCACAATGGCTTGGCATTCAAATCCAAAGCGTTGTATCCCGAAATTCTGAGTTCGGATGGTGATGGTATATGTTTGTCCTGGCAAGTAGGTAGAATCCGCCTGAGAAAAAATAAATGTATTTACAGTTGTATCGTTATATGTAACAGGCGAACCAACATGGCAACCTGATTTTGCACACGTATTATCTCCAGGCGCACCGGTACTTCCTGGGTGAGCTCCAGCTGATTTTTTATATGTAAAATGTCCAAAAAACAAAGGCAAGCAGACAACAGCAAGAAGGATAACTATTTTTTTGTAATTCATTTACATCTAATATTTAATATATTAACACTTTGGATGTTGTATAAACTCTATCATTTTTATCTGTCATATCATCATTTGCTGAAACACCTGCAGCATAGAAAGAAACAGGGCCTACAGCTGTTGGCGGAGCGGTCCAATTTACAACCCACTCACTCATCCCCTCAGATGTAGGATCAGTACCTTTAAAAGAATACGTAACATATTCTCTATCGGTAAACGCTGCAGGATTTCTTACAAGTTGCGTTCTTATTGGATCAGCAATCTGAAAAGAACCAACACTGGAAAGAGTACTAGGATTAAAGGCCAACAATTGGAACCCGAAACGGTTTACATTCGGTTCTGCAATCTTAACCTTCACTTGATACGTCTTCCCGGGGATGTAGTTTGTAATATCACTTCCAATTTCAATTGACAAAGCTGCAAATCCCGAATTTAGTTTATTGTCATCATGACAACCTGAAGTGGCACACGTTTGCTCACCAGGCGCACCAGTATGTGCTCCAGGAGCACCCGAACTAGATCGCTCCGGAGCTGCTGCAATCACTATAACTCCAAGAAATATAACAATAGCAATAACTAATCTATTTTTCATCCCGAAAGGCATTTGAATTTATCTTAAAGGTAGCACAATTGAACGAAGTTTGCAATAGTTTTTCGATTTTATTTAAGCCCATTATTAGCAATTGGTGCTATCGTTAACTTTTTTCTAAAAAAATCTATCTTTTCTTCGTACCTTTATAATCGTAATTTTATTACAATGAAAACATTTTATTCCACAGTGATCACATTGCTATTGTTTTCGAAAGCAACTTTTGGACAAACAACTGCACAAGACTGGACAAAAACCGACTGCACAAGTATCAATCACACACTATACAACTACTTGAATAATGAAGAAGTTGTAATCATGGAATTCGCTATGGGTTGCGGAAGTTGCACCGATGCAGCAACTTATTTATTAAACTCGAAAGATAAATATGCGGTTTCTCACCCAGGCAAAGTACATGTTTTCTATATGGACTATTGGCCTGGAAATGATTGTGCAATTGATGTATTGCCAACAACCAGCCCATATGCATTTGACGCAACATTCGACCACTGCTCATTAGAAAAGGACTATTATTTTCTTGGCAGCTCACCCATGCCTGGAATTGCTATTGCAGCAGGAAGTTTCCACCAAATAATTTATCAAAGTAACAACTTTGCTATTGACGACACATTGTTAATTGAACAAGCAATCACCGATTTTTTTGCAACCGCATCTGTGAATGATAGTGATAACAGCAACTCACTTGTGATTTCACCCAATCCCTCCAATGGAGAAATGATTCTTTCTATCAATAATACAGAAAATCAAAAAACTAAAGTTTTGCTTTTCAATATTCAGGGGCAATTAATTGCTGAGCTTTTAAATGAGGATCTTCAAACTGGTGAAACACAAAAGAAAATTGACCTAAGCTATTTACCTAAAGGTATTTATTACCTCAGTAAAATTAATTACAAAGAATCCGTTAACAAAAAATTTATTATCACAAATTAACTTGTCATTTTTCGCAAAACATATCGCAATTCTTTTGGTCGCAGTTCTATTATTCCAATCTGCTGGAAAGCTTATTGTTATTGTTAAATACTCCCTTAATAAAGATTTTATCTCAACCGTTTTATGTGAAAACAAGGCAAAACCAATTCTTAAATGTAATGGTAAATGTCATTTAAAAAAGGAGTTACAAAAAGAAGAAAAAAAGGAAAATTCACCTTCCAATAATGTAAAAGAAAAATTTGAGATTCAATTTTTTTGCTCCATTGAAAAAACAAATCAACCCTTACAAACGCAGCCTGAAGAGAAATTAAATTTCAACTATTTATTTTCTAATTCATCCAAACACTTAGCGGCCATTTTTCATCCTCCCCAGGCCTAATCTTACACCAATTTTAGTATTCAAGAACAATCGCTACTGTTTGCTGGCGTGTTGTTCAATTTCGTACAAAGTAATTTGATTCATATGATAAAACTATTGACCTATTTGGCAATGGCTTTATTCCTGTATGCGGTTAAAGAAATCGTTACGGTGAAGCTATTGATCAAAAAGATACAAGCAATAAAAAAATAAAAAATTTTAACATTAAAATAATCACTAAATTTATAACTATGAAAAATTCAATCAAAATTTTAAGCGCTCTGTTTTTAATCGGAGCTGTAAGTCTTTCATCTTGTAAAAAAGATCCAGATGAAGAACCAACACCTACACCAACACCTGCAGCAACAACCGGAAGTCTTGCACTTCATTTCGAAAACATGGTAGGTGATAGTGCCTTGGTATTCAACACACAAACTTATGTAACTGCAAACAGTGATTCTTTTACCGTATCTACATTCAAATATTACATCAGCAATATCGTTTTAACAAAAAGTGGCGGTGGAACATATACAGAATCTGAAAGCTACCATTTAATTGACGCAAGTGATCTTGCTACAGGAGAAATTACACTTACCAATGTTCCGTTGGGTGACTACACTGGCATTTCATTTATGATTGGTGTAGATAGTCTTCGTAATGTTTCTGGAGCTCAAACAGGTGCACTTGACCCTGCAAACGGAATGTTCTGGAGCTGGAGCAGTGGTTACATCATGATGAAATTCGAAGGAAATTCACCGCAATCAACAGCTGCAGCAAATGGATTATTATTTCATGTTGGAGGATTTTCCGGTGCAAACAACACATTAAAAACGGTATCTCCTTCTTTTGGTGTTGATGTTGCCTCTGTTACAACAAGTGCTACTCCTGAAATTCATTTGAAGACAGATATTTTAGAGTTATTTACAACTCCTACCAATGTTGATTTTTCTACATTGAATACCATACACATGCCGGGTGCAAATGCTAAAACAATTGCAGATAATTATGCTGATATGTTTACAGTAGAACACATTCACAACTAGTAAAAATGTTTTTAAAAAATGCACTTAAATACACGATGGTCGCTGCAACTATAATAGTTGCAGCGAGTTCGTGTGAAGTTGATCCTCCTATCGTTGAAGAATTACCTGCAGATAACATTCGTCTGATTGTCCCTCCGGGCTGGCCTTATCCGAATTATGATTTCACAGGCAACCCATTAACAAAGGAAGGTTTTGTTTTAGGAAGAAAATTGTTTTATGACCCGCAACTATCAAGAGACAATACGGTTTCATGTGGAAGTTGTCACCAGCAATTTGCAGCCTTTTCTCATTTAGATCATGTGGTCAGCCATGGAATAGACGGACTTTTAGGAACAAGAAACGCACCCGGATTATTTAACTTAAACTGGCACACATCGTTTATGTGGGATGGTGGAGTAAATCACATTGAAGTACAACCAACTGCTCCTATTACCAACCCTGTTGAAATGGATGAAAGCATTGCCAATATGGTAATCAAAATCCAAAATGATCCGTCTTACACAGCAATGTTTAAAGATGCTTTCGGAACAGAAACGGTTACCAGTCAGCTTATTTTCAGAGCTATCACTCAATTTCAAGGAATGTTAGTTTCGTATAATTCAAAATACGATAAATATTCCAGAGGAGAAATAATCCTAACAGCTTCCGAACAAAATGGATTAAACTTGTTCATGGACAAATGCAATTCTTGTCATACTGCTCCTTTATTTACAAATATGGCTTTTATGAATAACGGATTGGATAGCGTTTTCACAGATGCTGGAAGAGCAACAATAACATTACTTGCAGCTGATTCTGGAACATTTAAAGTTCCATCGTTACGCAATGTGAATTTAACACGACCGTATATGCACGATGGAAGATTCTCCACATTGAGCCAAGTGATGGATCATTATAGCAGCGGAGTTGTAAACTCAAGTACGATAAGTCCAGGAGTAGTGGGTGGAATTCCGCTAACTTCAACTGAAAAAGCAGATCTAATTGCATTTTTAAAAACACTCTCAGATACCGAATTTATTACTGACCCTAGGTTTAACGATCCTTTTGCACCTTAATTCAATATTAATGAAAACAGCTATAACACTCTTAAGTGTTATAATTACCAATAGTTTATTTGCTTGTGATTTTTGCGGTTGTTTTATGGGCATCACCCCATATGATAATCACAGCAGTATTACTGCAATGTACCGTTATAAAATGTTTAACGGCTATCAGAATACAGATCAACATCACAATGTATTTCAGAAAAGTGCTCTTTCATCAAACACTTCGTCAAATACATTCGCCAATTCAAATGGTAATTATAATGCATTGAAACACGGAAGCACCGGCAGTCCAAACACTGAACCCGTGCAACCAAAGCACTTACAAAGTGATTACGAATTATATACTACAGCCGAACTCCGTGCTAAATTTTTTATTCATAAGCGAATCGAACTAAATGCGGTTATCCCTTTTACAATGAACACAAGCAGTAAAAGTGATCTAAAACAAAAAATTTCAGGCATCAGCGATCTGACATTTTTTACAGGGATTCATTTGATTAATCGTACGATGACAGAAAAGTTCCAACACCGCTTAATCTTAGGTGCCGGAATAAAACTACCTGTAGGCGATTATTATCAGAAAGATGAAAACAACCAACGTATTGACTTTTTATTACAACCCGGCACAGGAAGCATTGATTACATGAGTTATTTAAATTATGTTTTCGGATATAAAAAACTGGGAATTAATTTCATGACCGCCTACAAAATCAATGGCGACAATTATTACCATGAACGAATTGGAAATAGCACAACCAATTACCTCAACCTTTTTTATAAATTCCGTCAGGATAAAGATTTAAAACTATTTCCTTCCATCCAAGGATATTATGAGTATACAAAAGGATTGTATATCGATAAGGTTTACCAACCCGCAACGGAGATGAACATTGCAACAGCAGGGATTGGACTGGATGTGTTTTACAAACAAATTTCCATAAATACCTCTTTTCAATTACCTATATCCGAAAAGAAATTCGATGGCAACCTCGCAACAGCGGGAAAATTTTTGGTCGGATTGACCTATAGTTTCAATCAAAAGAAATATCTTTTAAAATCCAAAAAAGAATCTTAACTTTATACAAATAAATAATCTCATGAAAACACTTTTAAATATACGACCATCCTTTTCTTTACAGCAATACTTACATTCACTTTTTCTGCTTGTAAAAAAGAAGGCACTGGCGGAAAATCCAGTGTAACAGGAAATGTGAAACACCATACTAAACTTATTCCCAATGCAATTGTTTACATTAAATATGGCGCAACGGAATTCCCAGGAACAGATGTTTCTGTTTACGATGATAAAGTAACAGCAGATGCAAATGCTCATTATGAGTTTTCAGGACTTCAAAAAGGAGATTATTATCTTTATGGTGTAGGTTATGACGATGCAATTTTAGAACAAGTAGTTGGAGGCATTTCTATTAAGTTAAGAAGAAACGAAGCGCTTACTTCGGATGTTCCTGTTACAGAATAAAACGAAATGATTACAAAAAAAAACACATTCCTTTTTTCAGCAGTTCTGATATTCGGGATGTGTTTTTTTTCGACTTGTACCAACGAAAAAGGAATTCCGGATTACAACCAATTTCCGGACGATGTCGGGAAAATCATTTTTACCAAATGCGCTACACCGGGCTGTCACACCGACCAAAGCAAAGGCGCTGCAGGTGGTTTATCTATGGAAAGTTGGGATAAACTATTTGAAGGCGGAAGTGGTAGCGCTGCTGTTATTCCATTTCGACATGACTACAGCACATTTTTCTCTTACATCAACACCTATCCTGATTTAGGGGTTACACTTTCTCCAACGATGCCCTACAATGAAACAAAGTTGACCAGAGAAGAAGTGACGCTAATGAAAAACTGGATCAATGCAGGTGCTCCAAACAGAGATGTAGATGTTAAATTTTCCAACAATCCGAATCGTAAAAAGTTTTATGTCACCAACCAAGGCTGTGATGTAGTTACGGTATTTGATCAAGAAACATTATTACCAATGCGATACGTTAATGTAGGTAGTTCTGCTAGCAGTGAATCACCGCACATGATTCGCGTTTCTCCGGATAATGAATATTGGTATGTTGTTTTTTTAGCTGGGCAATATTTAGAAAAATACAGAACAAGTGATGATAGTTTTGTAGGAAGAGCATTTATCGGCTCAGGGTATTGGAACACATTTGTTATTACAAGCAATTCTCAAACAGCTTTTTGTGTGGATTTAAGTCCGACTGCAGCAAAAGTTGCGACAGTTGATTTAACGAATATGACCGCCACCGTTCAATCCGGATTCTCTTACCCACACGGCTCTGCTTTAAATTCCAATGACGACACATTATACATCACTCAACAAACTAACAGTAGTAAATTATACAAAATTCCAGTTGCTGATTTCAGCGCTTATTCTGAAGTAAACTTATACACCAGCTTACCTGCATCCAATTTAAATGCACATGAAGTTCGCTTTAATCCAACCGGTACAAAATATTTTGTAACCTGTCAGGGAACATCAGAAGTTAGAATAATGCAAACAAGCAACGACTCGTTACTTGCAATTATTCCGGTAGGTGCATTGCCATCAGAAATGAGTTTTTCAACGACAACTCCATATGTTTATGTAACATGTACAGAAGACACACTTAGCTTTCCTGGCAAACGAGGTTCAGTTGCCATCATCAATTATTTAACAAATACCTTACAAAGTGTTATTTATACCGGACATCAACCACATGGGATTGAAGTAGACGATGTAAAAAAATTAGTCTACGTTGCAAACAGAAACGCAACGAGTGACGGACCTGCACCTCATCATTCCGGAGAATGTGGAGGAAGAAACGGGAATGTAACATTCATTGATTTAGTGACTCGAACGATGATTACGAATCAAAATGGAACTGTAAAAAAAGTAGAAGTTTCTGTTGACCCCTATTCTATTTCAGCACGACAATAGATGCCTGAACTACCCAGCAATACTGCAATCATTCTGTTTGATGGCGTTTGTAATTTCTGCAATGCGTCTGTCAACAAAATCATTAAACACGATAAAAAAAACAGATTTAAATTTACCGCACTTCAATCCGAAACTGGAAAACATTTATTAGAAAAACACCACATCGATTCTCAAAAAATTGACAGCATCATTTTGATTGAAAACAATACCGTTTTTATAAAATCGACAGCCATTTTAAAAATCAGTAAACACCTCAACGGATTGTACCCACTTGCGTTCGGCTTTATTATAATTCCAACATTTGTCCGTGATGCAGTTTATGATTTTGTTGCAAGAAACAGATATAAATGGTGGGGCAAAAAGGACAGTTGTATGGTTCCGACTGCAGAAGTAAAATCTAAGTTTATTTAAAAGTGAAGTCGAAAAGTTATTTCTTGATTTTAGAAAATTTTAATTTCAAAACATTCTTTTCATAATCAATCACCGCCTTGTATTTCAAAAGAAGATCACTTCCCAAAACCCCATCTACCGGCTTCAAACCAATTTGATGATACGATTGATTGACATGTGACAAGTCAAGTAAAATTGTTTTATACCCATCGATTTCCAAATCTCCGATTTTTAATTTTTTAATAAAAACTTGTTCGCTCTGCATCGTGTTTGTTCCCAACCCACTCGACAAACTATCATGTTTTTCAAATGTTTTATCAGAAACGTATTTCGCAATTCTTGTTTTATCAAAAACAGTTTTAGAAGCACCGGTATCGATAATCACATGTGCAACTTTTTTATTGATGTACATTTTTAGCAGCAAATGAAATCCTTCACCAGCAATATCTAAAACTTTAAAAGGGATTGTTGTTGTCATCGTATGAAAAAAGGCGACCGATAAATCAGTCGCCTTTGTATAAAAATCAATAAAAAAAAATTAAACAGTAATTGTGCTTAAAATGTTGTTCATGTTGCGAACTGCATCTGCACTTTTTGCGAATGCTGCTTTTTCTTCTTCGTTTAATTTAATGTCCACAATTTTTTCCCAACCATTTTTTCCGATGATAACAGGAACTCCAAGACAAATATCTTTTTGTCCGTATTCACCATCCAAATAAACGCAGCAAGGGAATAATTTTTTCTGATCATTCAAAATGCTATCCACCAAAGCTGCAACAGCAGCTCCAGGAGCATACCAAGCAGAAGTACCAAGCATTCCAGTTAATGTTGCTCCACCTACCATTGTGTCAGCAGCAACTTTTTTCAATTTGTCAGCATCAATAAATTGTCCAACCGGAACACCTTTATAAGAAGCCATTCTAGTTAATGGAATCATGGTTGTATCACCATGTCCACCAATTACCATTCCTTCGATATCGTTAGGAGAAGCATCCAATGCTAAAGACAAATAACATTTAAAACGAGCGCTATCAAGGATTCCACCCATTCCGATGATTCTGTTTTTAGGCAATTTGCTTTCTTTCAAAGCAAGGTATGTCATTGTATCCATTGGGTTACTCACCACAATTACAATGGCATTCGGAGAATGTTTTAATAAATTTTCGGTAACGTTTTTAACGATTCCGGCATTGATTCCGATTAACTCTTCACGAGTCATACCCGGTTTACGAGGTACACCGCTTGTGATGACAACCACATCGCTGTTTGCTGTTTTTGCATAATCGTTTGTACTTCCGCTAACACGGGTATCAAATCCGTTTAATGTTGCGGTTTGCATCATGTCCAAAGCTTTTCCTTCAGCGAAATTTTCTCTGATATCAAGCAAAACTACTTCTGAAGCGATTTTACGAAATGCCAATACATCTGCGGATGTAGCACCTACATTTCCTGCTCCTACTACGGTTACTTTCATTTTATTATAATTTTATAGGGTTATCAAAATTTGAGTGCTAAATTAGAAAAGAAAAACATATCCAACCATTAAGTTTTAAACAGATTTCGGTTTTACTAACATTTTGGCCGTTTTATGGAAAACGAATGCAACTTTCCTTCACTTTTTTGCATCAACCATTAGGTTGAGAAAAAAAGCTTATATTTATAACGATAAAACTCTCTTAACAATCATTTAATGAAAAAATTAGTACTCTCTATTATTGCCATTTTCGGCTTATTTGTTAATTATACAATGGCTCAAGGTGGCGACTGTTCTACAGCAGATCCATTTTGTACAGGAGTAACCTATACATTTCCAGCTTCAACCACCACTACCGCTCCGGTAGGCCCAAACTACGGTTGCCTAGGCTCACAACCAAATCCGGCATTTTATTATGTTCAGATAGCTACTTCAGGTACTTTAGAAATTGATATTGAACAAACCGATGCTTCTGGATCAGGTCAAGATGTGGATTTTATTTGCTGGGGGCCATTTACCTCTCCTGCAGCAGGTTGTGCATCCGGATTAACCGGTTCAGCAGTTGATTGCAGCTATTCAACTGCAGCAGTTGAGACCTGTACAATCCCATCAGCCATAGCTGGGGAATTTTATATTTTGATGTTAACCAATTTTGCTGGAGTACCTGCAGATATTACTTTTCAATCAGATCCGTCCAGTACTGCTACTACCAACTGTGCAATTTTATGTAACATGACTGCATTAACGGCAGTACCAGGGCCTTGTAATCCGGCCACAAATACCTATACACTCACTGGAACAATTACCTATACGGATCCTCCTGCAACAGGAACACTCACAATAACGAATAGTTGTAGCGGGGTCACGCAAGTCATCAATCCGCCATTTCCGCCTACATCCATCGGCTATTCATTAGCAGGATTGCCGGCTTCAGGTGCAGGATGTACTGTTACCGCTGTATTTTCTGCCGACCCATTATGTACACTCACAACTGCATTTACTGCAACCGCACCTTGTACGGTAACCTGCTTAATATCTGCAGTTTCAGCAACTCCAACAGCATGTAATACCACAACACAACAATACGATGTAAGTGGAAGTGTAACATTTGTAAATGCTCCTGCTACCGGAACATTAACAATTACCAACTCTTGTGGTGGAACCCCTGTTGTTTTAAATGCGCCCTTTGTTAGTCCTGCCGCCTATAGTTTCCCAGGATTGCCAGCTAACAGCGCTGCTTGTAATGTAACGGCTGTTTTTTCAGCTGACCCTGCGTGTACCTTTACGCAAGCATATACAGCGCCTGCACCATGTCCGATAACATGTTCGATTACTACTCTTTCTGCTACTCCATCAGCTTGTGACCCTGTTACGAATAACTATTCCGTTACAGGAAGTATTTCATTTGTCAATCCTCCAGCAACAGGTACCTTAACAGTAACCAGCTCATGTGGTGGAACTGTGCAAACCTTAAACCCTCCATTTGTAAGTCCATTGGCGTATGCTTTAAACAGCTTATCATCTGATGGATTGCCATGTGTTGTGACAGCAGTATTTTCTGCAGATCCGGCATGTACATTAACACAAAACTATACCGCCCCAGCATCTTGCTCTTCTTGTCCGGTTACCGCAGGAAATAACGGACCGATTTGTGAAGGACAAACTTTAAATTTAACAGCAACCGTTGTTGCTGGCGCAACGTATAGCTGGACAGGTCCGGGAGGATTTGTATCAGCGGTGCAAAACCCGACTATTCCTGCTGCAACAGCTGCGATGTCAGGTGTGTACACCGTAACAGTAAATGTAGTTGGACCTCCATCTTGCACTGCAAGTGCCTCTACAACAGTTACAGTTAACCCACTTCCAATAGTGACAGTAAACTCACCAACAACTTGTACAGGAATATCTACAACATTAACAGCAACGGGAGCAACATCCTACGCTTGGTCGACAGGCGCTGTAACAAATCCAATAACAGTTCCGGGAACTGCTGGAACCTATACCGTAATTGGAACAAGTAGCGGTTGTACCGGATCAGCGGTTGCAACAGTAACTACATCACCTCCTCCAACTGCTATTTTCACTGGAGATACCTTAAGCGGTTGTAACCCTGTTATATGTAACTTCACAGCAAGCACCGCAGGAAATCCTGGAGCGACTTATACTTGGAATTTTGGTGATGGTAGCACTGGATCTGGACCAAATGCAACTCATATTTATACAACGAACGGATGTCATACTGTTACTTTGACTGTAAGTTTCGGAGCGGGATGCTCAACAACCGACTCTATTCCATGTATGATTAATGTATTCCCACAACCTGTTGCTAATTTTTATTTTTCACCGACCACCATTGACATTTTAAATCCTACAGCCTATTTTACGAATACCTCTACAAATGGAAGTACTTGGTTATGGAACTTTGGAGACCTAACATCTTCTACACAGCAAGACCCAAACCATACATGGAGCAATATTGGGTACTACCCCGTTACACTTTACGCAACAACAGCGAATGGATGTATCGATTCAATAACGTACATGATTATTATTGATGATATTATTACAGCATACATTCCGAATACATTTACGCCAAATGCAGATGGGGTTAATGATGTGTTCAATATTTACTCTCATGGTATTTCTCCTGACAAATATGAAATGATGATTTTTGACAGATGGGGAAATAAAATTTACCATACTCGTAATATTAACGAAGGCTGGAATGGATCAGTAAACAACAACGGTGAAGTAGTGCAAGAAGATGTATATGTTTACCGCTTCAACTATCAGGATTTCAAAGGAAAAAAACACAAAGCGATAGGACATGTTACTATTGTGAAATAAGACTACTAAACAGCAAGACATTATTATAACGGACTACTAAACAAATTACGCATGAAAAAATTACTCCTCGTTCTCTCTATTTTTTTCTTTGCAACTCTCCAGAGTTATTCACAAGGCAGTTGTGCCGGAGCAGCACCATTTTGTACTGCATCAGGGGTTAACTTCCCGGCATCTACCAGTACGGTAGCACCAGTAGGTCCCAACTACGGATGTTTGGGTTCACAACCAAATCCAGCTTGGTATTATTTAAATATCGCAACTGCGGGTAACATTCAAATTCAAATTTCAAGTACTCCAGCAGTGGATATCGATTTTGCTCTATGGGGACCATTTGCTTCGCAAGCAGCCATGTGTGCCGGAATTAGCGCTTCACCTATCGATTGTAGTTATTCGACTGCAGCAACAGAACAAATTGATATTACAGGAGCAGTGGTTGGTCAATGGTACATGATGCTGATTACGAACTTCTCTGGTTTACCTACAAACATTACCGCTGTAGCAGAAAATGCACCAGGTGCTGATGGAACAACCAACTGTGCGATTTTATGTAATATGACCGGATTAACTGCTATTCCGGGACCATGTGCACCTGCAACAAATACATTTACCGTTACAGGAACAATTACAACAACAACTCCTCCATCTACCGGAACATTAACGATAACGAGTTCGTGCGGTGGTGCCCCCATTGTATTATCACCACCTTTTGCCACCTCCATACCCTATTCATTTCCCGGCATTCCTGCCGGCACCGGATCGTGTACGATAACGGCCACGTATTCTGCTGATCCTACATGTACCTTAACAACCACCTATGCCCGACCCGCGCCCTGTAGCGGATGTACTGTAACTGCAGGAAATTCAGGTCCGATTTGTGCCGGTGCAACCTATGGATTAACAGCCACAACAGTGGCAGGTGCAACCTATTCATGGACCAGTTCATCCGGATACTCTTCCGGGATACAAAATCCAACAGGAATTGCCTCACCCGCAGCAGGAACATATACCTACACCGTAACTGCTACCGTAGGCGCAACAACATGTACCTCTGTAACTACACTAACGGTTAACCCAGTGCCTACAGTTACACTTGAACCGAATTTAACGTTTTGTGCTGGAGCTGCTGTTCCTGCAAATACATTTGTAAGCACCCCTGCAGGTGCTACGTTTACCTGGACAAACTCTAATCCAGCTATTGGATTAGCAGCCAGTGGAACCACGAGTACACCTGCTTTTACAGCAACCAATGCAACTACATCACCCATCACATCAACAATAACAATTACTCCAACTATTGGCGCATGTCCGGGTCCTACAAGTACATACACAATTACAGTAAATCCTCAACCAACTTCTACGTTCACACAATCACCAAATCAATGTTTAACTGGTAACTCTTTTACCTTTACTAACACAGCAGCGATGGGTGCAGGCTATACACAAACCTGGAATTTTGGTGGTGGTGGTGCTACTCCGGCTACAGCAACAACAAGTCCGGTAGTCGTAACCTATACTACACCGGGTACTTACACCATCACACATACCGTAACAGGCCCTGGAGGATGTACATCAACAACAACCTCTACTGTTACTATTTTTGCAATGCCGATTGTAACAGTGAATGACCCAACTATTTGTGCGGGACAAACTGCAACACTAACAGCAGGTGGAGCATCCACTTACACATGGACAGCTGGTGCTACATCGACAGGTGTAACCACTGCATCCGCTTCCCCTGTCACAACAACATCTTATACTGTAACAGGAACAAATGCAAACGGCTGTACAGCTACAGATGTTGCGACTGTTACAGTTAATCCATTACCTGTAGTCACACCCGAACCAAACTTAACGTTCTGTGCCGGAGATGCTGTGCCTGCAAATACATTTAATAGTACTCCAGTTGGAGCTACTTTTACCTGGACCAATTCAAACACTGCCATTGGTTTAGCTGCAAGTGGAACTACCAGTACACCTGCATTCACTGCGACCAACGCTACTGCTGGCCCAATTACAGCTACCATTAGCATCACTCCTACTTTAGCAGGATGTGTTGGGACTCCAATTACCTATACAATTACTGTAAATCCTGTTCCTACAGTTGTTTTAGAACCCAACTTAACTTTTTGTCCGGGCGCAGCTGTGCCAGCAAATACTTTTGTAAGTAGTCCGGCAGGAGCAACCTTCACATGGACCAATTCGAATACCGCTATTGGTTTAGCAGCAAGTGGAACAACGAGTACTCCAGGATTCACTGCTACGAATGCTACAGGTGGACCAATTACTGGAACCATAACCATCACCCCTACTTCAGCGGGATGTGTTGGAACTCCATCAACCTATACAATAACAGTAAATCCGACTCCTGCAGTAACCGTAAACTCCCCTACAATTTGTCCGGGTGGAACGGCAACATTAACTGCAGGTGGAGCAGCAACTTATACTTGGACTGCAGGTGCCACACCAACAGGTGTTACTACAGCAACAGCATCACCTGCGACAACCACAACCTATACTGTTACTGGAACATCAGCTGCTGGTTGTACTGCAACAGCAGTAGCAACTGTAACAGTTGCCTCAACTTTGGCGATCACCGTTAACTCGCCAACAATTTGTGCAGGAAGTACAGCGACACTTACAGCCAGTGGAGGAACAACGTACACTTGGAGTGCCGGTGCTACACCAACAGGTATCAATACCGCTAGTGCTACTCCTGCAATTACAACAACCTATACTGTAACAGGAACATCAGCCGGATGTAGCAATACTGCTATATCCACAGTAACTGTTACTCCTTTGCCAACTGTGGTTGCAGAACCTAACTTAACATTTTGTGCTGGGGTAGCAGTTCCAGCAAATACATTTGTGAGTGTACCAGCGGGTGCAACATTTACTTGGACCAACTCGAATCCAGCAATCGGTTTAGCTGCAAGTGGAACAACAAGTACTCCAGCATTTACTGCGACCAATGCAACTGCAGGTCCGATAACTGCAACCATCACCATCACACCTACGAATGCGGGATGTGTGGGCACACCTGCTACTTATACAATTACTGTAAATCCATTACCAATTACAACCGTTACCTCAGCAACAATTTGTCCAGGTGGTTCGGCTGTACTAACAGCAGGTGGAGCTACAACCTATACATGGACAGCAGGTGTAACCGTTACCGGTGTTAACACTGCAACTGCGAGCCCTGCAACAACAACATCATATACTGTTACAGGTACATCAAATGGATGTACCTCTACAGCAGTAGCTACTGTAACTGTTTCAGCATCTTTAACGGTAACTGTAAATTCACCAACTATCTGTAATGGTCAAGTAGCGACCTTAACAGCAGGTGGCGCAGCAACGTATACATGGAGTGCCGGAGCATCTTCAACCGGTGTAAACACCGCTGATGCAGTTCCGTCAACTACAACTTCTTATACTGTAACAGGAACAAGTTCCGGTTGTACAAATACTGCAGTAGCTACAGTTACAGTAAATCCATTACCAACAGTAACTGTCAATTCTCCTACAATTTGTGCAGGAAGTACAGCTACGTTAACAGCAACAGGAGCAGCATCATATACATGGACAGCAGGTGCAACACCATTAGGAGTAAATACTGCAACTGCTTCACCGGCAACTACAGCCTCTTATACCGTAACAGGAACAACAGCAGGCTGTACAGGTTCTGCCGTTGCTACAATCACAGTAAATCCATTACCAATCGTTGCTGTAAATTCACCAACGGTTTGTCCGGGTCAAACGGCTACCCTCACAGCAACAGGAGCAGCAACCTACACGTGGAGTGCTGGTGCAACACCAACGGGTGTAAATACAGCAACAGCTACACCAGGAGCAACAACATCCTATACAGTAACAGGAACATCATTAGGATGTACAGGAACCGCAGTGGCAACAGTTACTATCGGGGGATCAATTACTGTTACAGTTAACTCACCAACAATTTGTCCGGGAGGAACTGCAAACTTAACTGCTACTGGCGGTGCAACCTACGTATGGAGTGCCGGTGCAACACCAACAGGTGTCAATACAGCAAATGCTTCACCGGGAACAACAACAACTTATACAGTAACAGGAACCAGTGGAGGTTGTACCGGCTCAGCCATTGCTACCGTTACGGTTTCCCCTGCAATTGCCATCGTTGTTAATTCACCGACTATTTGTAATGGACAAACCGCAAGCTTAACTGCCACTGGAGCCACCACATATACATGGAGTGCCGGAGCATCTAGCACTGGAGTAAACACTGCTGATGCAACACCAGCAACCACCACAACTTACACGGTTACCGGAACAACAGGAAGTTGTACAGGAACTGCAATTGCAACCGTAACTGTTACACCTCTTCCAACAGTTACAGTAAATTCACCGGCAATTTGTATTGGTGCAAGTGCAACATTAACTGCTGGAGGTGCTACAACCTACGTATGGAGTGCCGGAGCAACCTCAACTGGGGTAACTACAGCAACAGCATCGCCTGCAACAACAACAACTTATACAGTTACTGGAACTGCATCCGGATGTTCAAGCACCGCTATTGCAACCGTTACTGTGAATCCTTTACCAATTGTTACAGTAAATTCACCGAGTATTTGTCCGGGAAGCACCGCAACATTAACTGCAGGAGGTGCCACCAGCTACACATGGAGTGCAGGTGCAGTTCCTGCAACTGTTAATACAGCTACTGCATCACCAATCGTTACAACAACTTACACAGTAACAGGAACTTTATTAGGATGCGTTTCAACTGCAACTGCTACAGTAACCATTAATGCATCCTTAACCGTTGATGCAGGACCAAACGACACCATTTGTTTTGGAGGCAGTACTTCATTAACCGTAACACCAAACGGAGCAGGATATTCTTATAGCTGGACACCTGCAGCTGGATTAAGTGCTACAAATATTTTCAATCCATCTGCAAACCCTGCAGCAACTACTACTTATGTTGTTGTTGTAACAGACATCAATGGATGCACTGGAAACGACAACGTGACCATTTATTCCGACCCACAAATTAATCCAACGGTTACAGGAGTTAACATAACTTGTAACTCTGCTTGTAATGGCTCAACAACTGTTGCCACAACAGGTGGTTCAAACGTTTACACTTATTTATGGACAAGTGGAGCAACAACTGCTACCAGTGGCTCACTTTGTCCTGGAACATACTCAGTAACAGTAACTGATAGTTGGGGATGTACTGCAAGTGGCAGCACATCAATCACACAACCAACATTATTAGTTGGTTCCATTACAGCTTCTACACCAGTATTATGTAACGGTGCTTGTAACGGAACAGCAACTGCTGCCGGTGCAGGAGGAACAGGAGCATACACGTATTCTTGGAATACTGTTCCTGCACAAACAAGTGCGACAGCGACAGCTATGTGTGCAGGCACGTATACAGTTACTGTTCGCGATGCAAACAACTGTACAAGTACGGCAACCGTTACAATCACTGAACCTTTTGCACTTACAGCATCTATCACCGCTCAAACAAACGTAAACTGTTTCGGAGGTAGCACTGGAAGTGTTACTGTTGCTGGTTCAGGCGGTACACCAACCTATCAGTATTCAATCAATGGAGGTACAACTTTCCAAGCCAGTGGAACATTCTCTTCGCTTGCGGCTGGCAGTTATACAATAATTGTAAGAGACGGTAATAACTGTACGGTTGCTCAAGCAGTAATCATTACGCAACCAACTGCTATTACATCTTCTGTAACAGCGCAAACGAACGTAGCTTGCTTTGGTGGAGCTACAGGCAGTGTAACAGTCGCAGCTGCAGGCGGAACACCAACTTTCCAATATTCAATCAATGGAGGAACAACTTATCAATCCAGTGGAACATTCAATACATTAACTGCTGGACCATATACCGTAACTATTCAAGACGGAAACGGATGTCTATTCACACAAGCAGTAACAATTACTCAACCAACACAAGTAACAGTAACAGCTACAAAAATCGATGCTACATGCGGTGCAGCTAATGGTTCATTAACTGCAACCGGAGCTGGTGGAACACCTACCTATACTTATTCAATCGGAGCAGCTTTCCAACCAAGTGGAAACTTCACAGGATTAGCTGCAGGTACTTACACTGTAACAGCAAGCGATGCAAATGGATGTACAGGAACAACAACCATTACAATTGTTGACTTAAGTGGATTAACAGCTTCTATAACAGCACAAACAAACGTTAGTTGTAACGGAGGAACAAACGGAAGTGTTACTGTAACAGCTTCCGGATCTACCAGCCCATATCTATATTCCATCAATGGTGGTGTATTGGGTGGTAGTGGAACATTTACAACATTAGGGCAAGGAACCTACACTGTTGTCGCTCAAGATGCGAACGGTTGTACAGTATCGGTGCCTGTTACAATCACGCAGCCAACAGTATTAACAGGAACAATTAGTGCACAAACAAACATTAACTGTTTTGGTGGAAGCAACGGAAGTGTTACAATTGCAGCTGCAGGTGGCACCACAACTTATACCTATTCATTGGATGGTGGTGCATTTGGAACAAGTGCAACTTTCTCAGGATTAACATTAGGAGCTCATACAATTACTGTTCAGGATGCAAATGGTTGTACAGTTGCCGTACCGGTAACAATTACACAGCCTACTGCATTAACGTTAACTACTTCAGTAACCAACGCAACCTGTGTTGCGGCAAACGGTTCCGCAACAGTAACAGCTACTGGAGCGACACCAACCTATTCGTACTTATGGACTCCTGCAGGAACAGGATCAACCACATTAACGAATAGTGCAATCACTGCAGGTAATTATACGGTGACAGTAACTGATGCAAACGGTTGTACACAATCCGCTACAACGGTTGTGGGTTCTAACCCGGGTGGCACAGCAGTGATTTCATCAAGCATCAACGTTTCTTGTACTGCAGCAAACGATGGAGAAGCAACGGTATCGATGGGTGCAGGAGCGACACCTCCGTTTACTTATGCTTGGACACCAACATCACAAACAACGGTAACAGCTACGGGACTAGGACCTGCAAGTTATACCGTTACGGTAACAGATGGAAATGGATGTATTTCTACAGCTACAACTGTAATTACAGAGCCAACTTTATTAACGCATACATTCACAACTTCTAACGTATCTTGTTTCGGTGGCAACGATGGATTTATCACCATTAACCCTGCCGGTGGTACTCCAGGATATACATATCTATGGGTACCGGGAAGTTACACCACGCAAACCATTGCAGGTTTATCTGCAGGAACCTATACATGTGTTTACACCGATGCAAATGGTTGTCAAAAAACAGGATCTGTTACTATAACAGAACCTGCAGGAATGACCATTACATCCACTCAAGTTGACGCAACCTGTAGCATGGCAAACGGAAGCGCAACTGTTTCTGTTGGTGGTGGAACAGGTCCGTATACATACTTATGGAGTGATGCTGCAGCTCAAACAACAGCTACTGCTTCCGGATTACCTTCAAACACCTATGTTGTTACAGTTACCGATGCGAATGGTTGTACTCAAACACATCCGGTTACAATTAACAACTTAGCAGGACCAGTTGCTACTGTGTTCAGCACAAACAACGTTTCTTGTTTCGGAGACAATGATGGAAGTGCAACGGTGACAGTGAGCGGAGGAACAATTCCATTTACATTCTCATGGAGTAATGGACAAACATTGCCAACAGCTACGAACTTAGTGGCAGGAACCTATACGCTTGTTGCCACAGATGCCAGTGGATGTGTTGCTTCTGTTTCAACAACTATTACTGAACCTGTTTTATTGGATTTAGCAATTGCTATCGTTCACCCATCATGTGCAGGTGCTTGCAATGGATCGCTTACTTCTAATACATTGGGTGGAACAGCTCCATATACTTATTTGTGGAATCCGGGTGGAGTAACCACTCCATTTAATTTAGGATTATGCGCTGGCACTTATACACTTCAAGTAACCGATGTAAACGGATGTACTGCATTTAAACCGGCAACTCTTGTTGATCCAATTGCAGTAACTGTAGCCATCGCAAATACAAACGTAAGTTGCAGTGGATTATGTGATGCAACTGCTACTGCTAATCCTTTAACAGGAACAGGACCTTTCACTTATTCCTGGAACGATATCAATGCACAAACAACTCAGGTTGCTACTGGTTTATGTGCTGGATCTTATACAGTAACCGTTACAGATGCAAACAATTGTACAGCCACTCAAACCGTAACAATTACAACCCCTGCCTCAATGGTGGCTTCCATTACTTCAATTGGAAATGTCACTTGTTTCGGAGCCTGTGATGGATTTGCTTCTGCTACAGTTGTTGGTGGATCTGCACCTTATGCCTATCTATGGAATCCGACAAGTACTGCCGGAGCTTCTGTAAACAATTTATGCGCTGCCAACTACACCGTAACCGTTACAGATGCAAATGGTTGTACCGCATCTACAACAGCAAATATTACTGAACCATTCGAATTAATTGCAACCATTACGAGTACGAATGTTACTTGCTTTGGAGCATGTGATGCTACTGCAAATGCAGTGTACACGGGTGGTACTGGACCATATACTTTCTTATGGACACCTTCTTTTGCAACAACACCAAACATCACCGCAATTTGTGATGGAGTGCACGATTTAACAGTAACTGATGGTAACGGCTGTTTAGCAACTGCTTCTGTTGTAATTACGCAACCAACAATTCTTGCGGTAACAACTACAACAACAAACTCCAGCTGTGGAAATGCTGATGGATCTGCATGTGCTGCAATAACAGGTGGTGTTCCACCATTTGCATATTCATGGAATGACCCTTCGACACAAACAACAAGCTGTGCGTCAAATATTAATGCTGGCGTTTACACCATTTCAATTACGGATGGAAATGGTTGTAGTGTGGTAGGAGTTGCAAACGTGAATGACAACACTGCACCAGTGGTAACAATTCCTACCAGTGCAAATGTTACATGCGCAGGCGCTGCTAACGGAAGTGCACAATCATCCGCAGTTGGTGGAATCATTCCTTATTCAATTACATGGACCCCAACCGGACAAACAACAGCTTTTGTGAGTGGACTTTCGGGTGGAATTTATACTGTCACATATACTGACTCAATTGGCTGTATTGGATCTGCTTCAGTTACCATTAACGAACCGGCACCATTAGTTTCCGGCATACTTGCTTCCAGCAATGTAAGTTGTTTCTTGACCTGTGATGGAACTGCTACTGTAGGCGCTGGAGGCGGAACTGCTCCTTATACTTACTTGTGGAATACTAGTCCTGTTCAAACAAGCCCAGCAGCAACAGGATTATGTGCTGCAGGTTATACTGTAACCATTACCGATGCAAACGGTTGTACAAGTACCAGCTCTGTTAACATCACAACACCTCCTGCTATTAATATTGCACTTACATCCACTACAAACGTAAGTTGCAACGGTGGAAGCAATGGTGTTATTAATTTAAATGTGACAGGTGGTACTCCAGGGTATACATATACTTGGACACCAAATGTTGGCTCCGGACCTACCGTAACCGGACTTGTTGCGGGAAGTTACAATGTTGTTGTTGCAGATCAAAATGGATGTTCAAGTACGATGACGTTCGTTATCACTCAACCAAGTCCAATTGCTTTAACAACAATAACAAACCCAAGTACCTGTGGTAATGCGAACGGATTTATCTCTGTTACACCTTTAGGTGGTACACCTGGGTATACCTATCTATGGGATGACCCATCTGCACAAACAACGGCTATTGCAACCTCATTGCCGGCCGCAACCTATTATGCAATTGTGACCGATGCGAATGGATGTACAGCAGACACTTCCGTAGTATTAGCTGATCAAGCTGGTCCTACATTGGCACCATTCACATTCACAGAACCATTGTGTAATGGAACAGCATTGGGTACTGCAACTGTATTCCCAGTTGGTGGAACTCCATTGTATACATACTTGTGGAGTGGAATTGGCGCTCAAACAACACAAACAGCCACTGCATTGGTCGCAGGAACTTATACTGTAACTGTTACTGATAACAATGGATGTACCGCAGTCGGTTCAGTAGCTGTAACTCAACCTTCACCAAATGGCATTATTGTTAGTCCGACTGATACAATCTGTATCGGAGAGAACGCAATGATTTACGGTGCCGGATACGGAGGAACACCAACTTACACTTACACATGGATTCCTGCAACATTCACAGGAGCAGGTCCTCATGTTGTAAATCCTACAATTACCACTACTTATGACGTATACGTAACAGATGCAAACGGATGTGTTTCTCCGACTGAAACCATTACATTGTTTGTTAATCCTCCGGTTACCGTTACGGCAACAGATGTAAGCGTTTGTAGTGGAAGTTTTGTAACAATCTCTGCTGCAGCTTCCGGTGGTAATGGAGGACCGTATACATACACATGGAGCAATTCATTTGTAGGTGCTTCTCAAAGCGTATCACCATCAATCGCTTCGTCACCATTTAATTATATTGTGATTGTAGATGACGGTTGTTCATTACTTGCTACTGATACTGCTACAGTTACTGTTAATCCTTTAGCTGTATCATTTATGTTAGCAAACGATACTGCAGGCTGTGAAGATTTCACGGTTACATTTAATGGTGTAAGTGATATCGGAACTGTTTATTCATGGAACTTTGGAGATGGTACACCAAACGTTGTTGGGGAACCGGTTACACATACCTATCCAGATCCGGGAACATATAATGTAACATTAACCGTTACAACGGCTTTAGGTTGTACATCAACAATAACAAATAATAGTTATATCGATGTATATCCCGCTCCTACTGCTGCATTTAGTTATTCACCAACCACCATTACACAAACGGCTCCATTGGTAGACTTTACTGATTTATCCACAGGAGCGAATGCTTGGGAATGGAATTTTGAATATCCTTCCGGAATTTATTCCGATACTACTCAAAATCCATCCTACTCATACAATGACACTGGTTCATATACAGTTATGTTGGTTGTAACCAATAGCTATGGATGTACCGATACAGCCTTCAACGATTTAGAAGTACTGCCGGAATATACATTGTATGTACCAAACGCCTTTACACCATTAAATCATGATGGAAATAACGATACCTTCTTCCCGCAAGGTGTTGGTATTGATCCTGAAAACTTTGAAATGATGATTTTTGACCGCTGGGGAAGTATGATTTATAAAACTACAGATATCAACAAAGGTTGGGATGGTAAAGCGAATGGAGGCGACAAAGTAGCTCAAATAGACGTATATGTTTGGAAAATCACCACAAAAGATTTCAAAGGTGACACGAAGCAATATGTTGGAACCGTTACAATTGTAAAATAATCCATCCAAAATACTTTTCGATGAGGCCGGAATTTCTTCCGGCCTCTTTTTTTTGCACCAATTCCTGAATTATTAAAAAATCAGACCTCTTCATGCAACCTTTTGGCCATAAAAAGCATCAATTTTATAGTGAAACGGAAAAATTGAATTTTTCACTGATTTTTGTTACATTTAATGAAACGAAACAACATAGATTTCATACTCTCTTTTTCTTAATATTTATTTTCTCTAAACTAAAACAAAATGGCTAAATTTTCTAAACTACTCGTTGCTCCGCTTCTTTTTGTTATATGTTTTTTAAACATAAATATTTTAAAGGCTCAAATGGTAGGGGCGAATGCCTATATCAGAGGTACATTTGTTGAAATCGGATTAGCCGGAAACGGTGGTTACGAAGGATGTCCAACAGGAGTTTCACCTCCATTACCAGGCATGCACTTTCGTTCGGGAAATCCATTTTTTGGTTTTGTTTCTAATCCTCAAGCCAACGCATGGTTGACCTTTGATGGTGATTTTTTTACGCCTGGAAGTCCTGAAAATGGATGGGGCGTTGAAGTAGGTAGCGCAACGGGCATCAAAGCAAGTAATAACTGTGCACCGGTTCAACAAATCAATGGAGCGCTTACTTCTTGGTCGCAAACATTCAGCTGTATCAGCTCTGATTGGGAAGGAGATTTAACATCGTCAACAAACATTCATATAAAAATTAATTACTTTTTAAAAACTACAGATTTATTTTATACAACTACTGTATCCATCACGAACAATACGGGTGCTACAATTCCTGAGTTATTTTACTACCGAAATTTAGATCCAGATAACAATCAGCCTATCAGCGGTGACTTTACTACTCAGAATACTATTGTTTCACAACCCTTTTCTGGTTTGTGCAATACAGCTCACGTAAAAGCAACCTCTTCACTACCAGCAAGTCAGCCAATGTCCTATTTTGGATTAGCTGCAACTGGAGCAAATTGGAGAGCTTATTATGGTGGATTTGCGAACCGAGACGCTTCCGATTTATGGAATGGAGTCGCGGGTTTTACACAAACTGTAGGCTCAACGTTATTTGTTGATGGGGCTATTGGTTTGGCATATAGAATACAGAACTTGGCTCCTGGTGCAACTGAAACCTTTAAGTTCGTTTGTATTCTGGATGACTTAGCAGCTGCTCAAGCGGTTGCAAACACAACGTATTTAACCTATCCAGGTTCTGCAACTGCACCACCTGCTGCATGTACACCTTACACGGATACTGCAAGAATCTGTCAAGGTGTTCCTGCGACTTTAGGAGTTACCGGGCCAAATATTGCAAGTTATAACTGGTCTTGGAGCCCGGCTGCAGGCCTTTCATCTGCTACAGGAACTACTGTTTCTGCTAATCCTGCAACAACAACAACTTATACTGTAACTGGAACACCAATAAATGCTTGTTTTACATCCATTTCTTTCCCAATTGTTGTTTACGTTACCCCAAGCCCAACTGTGGTTCCGGAAACCAATCTCACATTTTGTGCTGGTGATGTAGTTCCTATTAATACATTTACGAGTACTCCTGCCGGTGCTACATTTGCTTGGACAAACTCAAATGCTACGATCGGATTAGCCGCGAGTGGAACAACAAGTTTACCGTCCTTTACAGCAGTCAATGCGGGTGCCGTCCCTATTACATCAACAATTACTGTTACCCCTACAATACCGGGAAGTACATGTCCGGGTGTAGCGAGCACATTTACGATTACAATTAATCCTCGACCAGTTGTTTCTGTTAACTCCTTAACAGTTTGCCCGGGACAACCCGCTGTTCTTACAGGCGCAGGAGCAACAACATATGCTTGGTCAACAGGCGCAACAACAAATCCGATTACTGTATCCCCTTTAGTAACAACCACCTATACCGTTACCGGTACAACTGCAGGCTGTACAAACACAGCAATAGCTACCGTTACCGTTGGAGGATCTGTTGCTGTTACGGTTAACTCACCTACAATTTGTGCCGGCCAAACCGCTACACTTACTGGTGCTGGAGCTACTACTTTTTCTTGGTCAACAGGTGCTACAACGAATCCAATTACAGTATCCCCTGCAACTACAACAACCTATACTGTAACTGGAACCTCTTCCGGATGTACGGGCTCTGCCATTGCAACCGTAACTGTAAATCCATTACCTGTTACTACCGTTAACTCACCAACCATTTGTGCTGGTGATGTGGCTACTTTAACCGCTGCCGGTGCTACTTCGTATGCTTGGTCTACTGGTGCTACAACTAACCCGATTACTGTTACACCTGCTACAACTACTACTTATACCGTTACTGGTACTTCATTGGGTTGTACGTCTACTACTGTTGCTACCGTTACCGTTAACCCTATTCCGGTAACTACTGTAAACTCTACCAGTATTTGTCCTGCAGGTACTGCAACATTAACTGCTGCTGGTGCTACTACCTATGCTTGGTCGACTGGTGCTACAACCAATCCAATTAATGTTACTCCTGCTGCCACTACATCCTATACCGTTACCGGTACTTCATTGGGTTGTTCATCAACTGCTGTTGCTACTGTTACAGTAAACCCGGGTTTAACTGTTAATGCAGGATTAAATGATACCATTTGTTTTGGTGCTAGCACTGTTTTAGGTGTTACACCAACCGGTGCTGGATTTACTTACAACTGGACTCCGGCTGCATCACTTGTTGGTGCTACCACCGCTACTCCTACCGCTTCACCTGCTACTACCACTACCTATTCGGTGTTAGTAACCGATGCCAGCGGATGTACTGGAACAAGTACCGTTACCGTATTTGCTGATCCTCAAATTACACTTGCCATTGCTGGTATTGATGTAACTTGTAATGGTGCATGTAACGGACAAACCATTGTGATTCCTTCTGGTGGAACACCTGCATATAATTATGCATGGTCTTCCGGATGTGCGGCCGCTTCTTGCAGTCCGTTATGTATTGGAACATACACCGTTACCGTTACCGATTCGTGGGGTTGTACCTCTTCAGGAACAGCTACCGTTGTTGAACCTACTTTGCTAACAGCTACTGCTGTTGCTACACCTGCTACTTGTAATGCTGTTTGTGATGGAACAGCTACAGCTACCGGTGCCGGTGGAACTGTGGGCGCTGGATATTCTTATTCATGGAACACCGTTCCTGTTCAAACTACGGCTACTGCTACCGGATTATGTGCAGGTACTTATACTTGTACCATTACGGATGCAAATAGTTGTACAGCTACCGTTACCGCTACAATTACAGAACCTACATTGGTGGTGATTGCACCGATTGCACCTGCTGGCGTTTGTACAGGTGGAAGCACAACTATTACAGCTTCCGCTTCCGGTGGAAATGGTGGAGCATACAATTACACTTGGTCACCAGCTGGAACGGGAACGACTCCTTCTGTAGTGGTTACACCGGCAACAACTACAACCTATACTGTAAATGCAACCGATGTAAATGGTTGTCCGGCTGCACCGGTTACCGTTACAGTTACCGTAAATCCTCCACTAGCTGTGGTTGCCAGCGGCACTGCATCTATTTGTCCGGGAGCATCTACCAGCATTTCGGCATTGGCTTCACTAGGAACTGGCGGACCATATACTTATACATGGGCACCTGCAGGTGCTGGAACACCACTTACGGTTTCACCTGCGGTAACTACGACATATACAGTTACTGCGAGTGACGGATGTTCACCTACCGTTACTGCTACCGTTACTGTTACCGTATTACCTGCACCGGTAGTTGCATTCAGCGCTCCGGTTACTTCCGGATGTGCTCCGTTATGTGTCACATTTGCTGATAACACAACCGGTGGAACCGTTGCTTCTTGGAACTGGAACTTTGGTGATGGAAACACCAGCACTGCTGCTGCACCAACCAACTGCTATGCGAATCCGGGTAATTATACTGTTACATTATCAACAACAACTACACTGGGTTGTACAGCTACCGATAGCATCGTAAACTACATTACCGTTTATCCAAATCCGGTTGCTAGTTTTACTGCACCATTGTCGAGCAGCATTCTTAGTCCAATTGTAAATTACACCGACAACTCCACCATTACAAGCGGTGCTATTACCGGATGGAATTGGAATTTCGGTGATCCATTTGCAGGAACAGACAGCACAAGTAGTTTGCAAAACCCAACGCATACGTTTACCGAAGCAGGAACTTATTGTGCAACGCTGACAGTAACTAGTAACTTTGGTTGTACAGACAACACACAGTTGTGTTTAGTGATAGAACCAGATTTTACGTTCTTTATCCCAAATGCTTTTTCACCAAATGGAGATGGAATCAATGATGAATTTTATGGAAAAGGTGATTACATCAAAAAGTTTGAAATGATGATTTACGATCGTTGGGGAAATTTAATCTTCTTCGCAGATGACATCAATAAACATTGGGATGGAATTGCTAACCATGGGAAAGAAATTGCACAACAAGATGTATATGTTTATGTAGTTAAAATCACAGATCAAAACGACAAAAAACATAAATATACTGGTACAGTAACCATTGTAAAATAGATAGGATTTTTCCTGATTTTTTATAACTTTGTAATAGATAAAACTACTAACTACTATGAAAAGCAAACTGTTCAAATCAGCAGCAATCATTTTAACAATGATGTTAAGTGTATTGCTACCAAAAAGCAATAATGCCCAAGACAATGTTGGTATAGGAACAACTACTCCGGATGCAACAGCAATTTTAGAATTGCTATCTGCTAATAAAGGGCTACTCGTTCCAAGAATGAATACAGCCGGAATGCTAGCAATCGCAACTCCTGCAAACTCATTATTAATCTACAACACAGATTCTATGTGTTATTTCTTTTATAGAGTTCCAACAACAACCTGGGTATCGTTATGTAACGGAACGGGTGGTGGAGGCTCAGGTGCTACTGGACCGACAGGTCCTGCAGGAACAGCTGGTGCTACTGGACCGACAGGAACAGCTGGAGCTACAGGTGCCACAGGAATTGGTACAACAGGAGCTACGGGTGCAACAGGACCGACAGGTGCTGTTGGACCAACAGGTTTTGGAGCAGGAACCCCCGGTGCAACTGGTGCGACTGGTCCAACAGGAACAACTGGTGTAACTGGAATTGCAGGAGCAACCGGAGCGACTGGTTCAATTGGTGCAACGGGCGCTACCGGAGTTGTTGGTGCGACTGGTGCGACTGGTGCTGTTGGCGCAACTGGAACGGCTGGTGCAACAGGTGCTACCGGAACAGCAGGAGCTACGGGAGCTACAGGGACAGCAGGTGCTACGGGAGCTACAGGCGCGACTGGAACAGCAGATGCGACAGGCGCTGTGGGCGCAACGGGTGCAACAGGACCTTCTTGGACATTAACAACTCCTACTTTAAATACGGATGGTACTTTCACAGTAAATGGAACAGCTGGATCTGGCGGACCAGTTACATCCACAGTGGCTGCATGGCTATGTGCTCCATCTGTTGCAACGGCAAATGTGAATGCAGGTACACGTTTTTTAGGAACAACAAGCAATACTCATATGGACCTTGTTTCGAATAGCTTAACAAGAGGCCGTTTAAGTAATTTAGGAGAATTTTTTATTGGAACAACTGCAACTGTTTTGGCTGGAGATTTAATGAATGGTGTTTCCAATGCCGCCTTTCCTTGGGCAGTAAATGGTTATTCTACATTTAATGGCTCTGGTGTTTATGGTAGTGTTACAGCCGGAACAACAGCTTTCGATGCAGTACAAGGCGAATACCTTGGAACGAGTGCCACTGGAGCTGGTGTTAGAGGGATTGACAATTTAAACAATGCGTATGGTATTCATGGTCAATCGGGAACAATTGGATGGGCTGGTTGGTTTGATGGCGATGTAAACGTAACTGGAGGGTATTTCAACATTTCTGATGCAATGCTTAAAACCAATATCAAAACCTTAAACGGTAAAGATGCCTTGGAAAAATTAAAATTAATCAATGGTGTTCAGTACGATATGGATGTAAATAAATATCCAAAATACAAACTGGATCCTCGTCATAAAATTGGATTATTAGCAGAAGAAGTTGAAGCCGCATTCCCTGAATTAATTAAACAAACAAAGCTTCATACACCTAACAATTCAAGAACAGCTAGTGACAAAACGATTGAATCAATCGATATCAAAACGGTAAATTACATGGGCTTGATTCCTGTACTTGTTGAAGCGATTAAAGAGCAGCAAAGACAAATCGAAGAGCTTAAAAACCAAATCAAAGCATTGGAAAACAAGTAGTCTTCACCTATAATTCCTTAAAAACACCTCAGTAAAAACTGGGGTGTTTTTTTTATTTTAAGAGATTTTTTTGTTTGGATAAATAGTTTAAATTTGTAATCTGTTTAAACCCAACACAAAATGAAAAACATACTACTCAAATCGATTGCTTTTTTTGGTTTAGCTACCATCTTATCAATCCCTACGAATGTTCAAGCCCAAGATAACGTGGGTATCGGAACAACAACGCCTGACGCAAGCGCAATTTTAGAAATGCTTTCGACAAATAAAGGGGTTTTAGTTCCACGAATGAATACTGCAGGAATGCTTGCGATTGCAGCTCCAGCAAACTCACTTTTAATTTACAACACAGATTCAATGTGTTATTTCTTCTATAGAGTTCCAACAACTTCCTGGATTTCTTTATGTACCGCAACAGGTGGTGGCGGATCAGGTGCAACAGGACCGACAGGTCCTGCTGGAACTGCTGGTGCTACCGGACCAACAGGGCTTGACGGAGCAACCGGAATTGCAGGTGCTACTGGAGCTACTGGTGTTGGTACAACTGGAGCAACAGGTGCAACAGGACCTACTGGTGCTGTTGGACCAACAGGTTTCGGAGCTGGAACTCCGGGAGCTACTGGTGCAACGGGTCCAACTGGAGCGACAGGTGTTACTGGAATTGCTGGTGCTACTGGAACAACAGGAGCAGTAGGAGCGACAGGTGTTACCGGAGCAGTTGGTGCAACAGGAGCAACGGGTGTTACCGGACTTACTGGAGCAACGGGAACGACAGGTGCGACTGGTGTTACTGGAGCAGTTGGTGCTACTGGTGTTACCGGAGCAGTAGGTGCGACAGGAGCAACTGGTGCTACCGGACTTACGGGAGCGACAGGTGCAACTGGAACGACAGGCGCAACAGGAGCTACTGGTCCTAACTGGACAATCACTTCAAACAATTTTAATGCTAATGGTACTCAAAGTATTGTTACTACAATTCCTTCTACCATCACTTCTACAACAGGTGCTTGGTTAACAACAGGAAATACAGGATTGACAGCAGGAACAAACTACATCGGAACCAACGACAACGTTGATTTTATTGTTAAAACACGAGGAACAACAGCAGCAAACGAACGTATGCGCGTGTTAGGTTCTGCTGCAACAGGTAACGTGGTTGTAAACAACACCACTCCTTTTGCAACAACAGACGTTTTCTCTGCTTATGGATTTGGTTATCCGGGAGCAATTAATACTACTGCGACATTAACTTACCCAATTAGCGGATACAGTGCAGGAACCGCATCCGGTATTTATGGTGAAAATACAGCAACCGGACAAGGGGTTTTAGGATCTGCTGTTTCTACTGGTATCGGTGTATGGGGAGATAATAATGCAGGTGGCGGTTCCGGAGTTGTTGGAACCAACAATGCTACAGGTGTTGGTGTATTTGGATTTGTTTCTGCACCAGCGACTGCCGCTTCTGATGCCGTAGTTGGACAAAACAACGCATTAGGTAGTGCAGGTACTTTTCAAATCGCAAATGCTGCGAATGCAAACAATGCATTCTGGGCAATTACAAACGGTACTGGACGTACTGCAGAAATTCAACAAAACAATGCAACATCTACTGCTATTGCAACGGGATCTTTCCACGCTGGTTTAGGTAGAGCCGGAAACTTCCAAACATCCAACGCAGCAAACGTTGATGTTACTTTATTCGCTTCTGCGGTTGGAAATGGCCGTGTTGCTTCTTTCCAAAATACATTGGCAACTGCCGGTATGAATACACAAGTGCTTTTTGCATCTTCTCTTTCAACAAGTACAAATGCGAATCATGCGGCTGTATGGGGACAAACAAACGGTGTTACCGGTGCTGTTTTCCTAGCTGCATTACCTAACAATGCAACTGTTGAATTAAATGCTCAAGCTACAGGTGTGGGTGCATTTAACTCAATTGGTGTTGTGGGTATTTCTGCAGGCACAGGCTTCCCAATAGGCGTTTTGGGACAAGCGGCAACTCCTGGAGATGCGGTATTCGCAAATGGTGATATGACTGCAACTGGATTTAAACCATTTACAATCGATCACCCGTTAGATCCTCAACACAAATTATTAAAGCATTTCTCTATCGAATCCAACGAAGTATTGAATATGTACAGAGGTAATGTGGTATTGGATGGAAATGGTGAAGCGACTGTTGAATTGCCGGATTATTTTGATGCAATCAACATCAACTTCAGCTATAACTTAACTGCTATCGGATCAAAAGCTGATTTATACATCAAGACTGAAATTGCAAACAGACGATTTGAAATTGCCGGTGGTAAACCTG
This sequence comes from Bacteroidota bacterium, assembly GCA_016722565.1. Lineage (NCBI taxonomy): Bacteria > Pseudomonadati > Bacteroidota > Bacteroidota bacterium. Next base: position 910,284 of record JADKIU010000001.1, on the reverse strand, counting down.
GTCAAAAAGTTTCATGGGTAGTATATGCTGATCGTAACGATCCATATGCGCAACAAAATCCAGATGCTAAGAAAACCGAAGTACAAAAGCCTGATGGTTGGGATGGAAAATACTTACAACCGAAGTTATTTGGTGCTTCCGAAGAGCAAGGTATTTTCTACTACTTGAAGAAAGAGCCACAAGAAAATGCAACACCTGCTGCTCAAAGTCAAAAACAAGAAACAGCTGCACCGAATACTGCAACCAAAAAATCTACAACAAACAGATAATTGCAATATCATTTAACGAAAAAGGCTTCGAGATTCGAAGCCTTTTTTGTTTTTGTTCATCTCCAATTATTCCAATAAAAAAGGCCAATCGATTGATTGGCCTTTTTACTATTTATGTATTAAATATTATACATCAATATTCGCATACTTCGCGTTCTTCTCGATAAACTCTCTACGCGGTGGCACTTCATCGCCCATCAACATTGAGAATATTCTATCCGCTTCTGCTGCACTATCAATTGTAACTTGGCGCAAAGTTCTGAATTCAGGATTCATTGTCGTTTGCCATAATTGTTCTGCGTTCATCTCTCCCAAACCCTTATAACGCTGAATACCTACGGTACCTTCTTTCCCTTCACCACCCGCTAATTCCTTCACGTGTGCATTTCTTTCTTCTTCTGTCCAGCAATATCTTTGCTCTTTGCCTTTTTTCACTAAATACAAAGGAGGAGTTGCAATATAAATGTATCCGTTTTCTACCAACTCCTTCATGTGACGGAAAAAGAAAGTAAGAATTAAAGTAGTGATATGACTACCATCCACATCGGCATCACACATGATGACAATTTTATGGTAACGCAATTTGTCAATATTTAATGCACGCTCATCTTCTGATGTTCCACGAAAAACGCCCAATGCGGTGAAGATATTTTTAATCTCTTCGTTATCATAAATTTTATACTCCATGGCTTTTTCCACATTCAAAATCTTACCTCTCAATGGCAAAATTGCTTGAAATGCACGGTTACGGCCTTGTTTCGCTGTACCACCCGCAGAGTCACCCTCAACTAAATACAACTCACACATGGATGGATCTGACTCAGAACAATCGGATAATTTTCCGGGTAAACCTGTTCCAGTAAGAACACTTTTACGCTGAACCATTTCACGCGCTTTACGGGCAGCATGACGAGCAGTAGCAGCAAGAATTACTTTATCAACGATTTGACGCGCTTGCTTTGGATGTTCTTCCAAATAATTCTGAAGCATTTCACTCACCGCTTGATCAACTGCACCCATCACCTCGTTGTTACCCAACTTGGTTTTTGTTTGCCCTTCAAACTGAGGCTCCTGAACCTTTACAGAAATAACAGCTGTTAATCCTTCACGGAAATCGTCACCATTAATTTCAATTTTTACCTTGCTTAACAATCCGGATTTTTCCGCGTAGGATTTTAACGTACGTGTTAAACCTCTTCTGAAACCTGCTAAATGGGTACCACCTTCATGTGTATTGATATTGTTTACATAGGTATGAAGGTTTTCAGAATAAGAAGTATTATACATCATGGCAACTTCAACGGGAATTCCGTTTTTCTCACCTTCCATATAAATTACATCCTCAATTAAACGTTCACGGGTTGCATCCAAATAGGTTACAAATTCTCTTAAACCACCTTGAGAATAATAATCTTCTGTCGGATGGTTTCCAGCCTCATCTTTTTCACGTAAATCCGTTAAAGTGATGTGAATTCCTTTGTTCAAGAATGCCAATTCGCGTAAACGAGCTGAAATGATGTCAAAATGGTAAACTGAGTGGGTAAAAATGCTTGTATCCGGCTGAAAAGTCACAATTGTACCTCTATAATCGGTAGCGCCTACCTCTTTTACTGGATATAATGGCTTACCGATATTGTATTCCTGGATGTATTCTTTCCCGTTTCTGTGAACATTTACCGTTAAATGGGTAGAAAGTGCATTTACGCAGGAAACCCCTACCCCATGCAAACCACCGGATACTTTATAGGAATCCTTGTCGAATTTCCCACCGGCATGTAATACCGTCATAACCACCTCTAAAGCGGATTTTTTCTCTTTTGCGTGATAATCTGTAGGAATACCCCTTCCATCATCCTTTACAGTAATGGAGTTATTTTCATTGATACTTACGTAAATATTTTTACAATGACCGGCCAACGCCTCATCAATGGAGTTATCCACCACCTCATATACCAAATGGTGCAATCCTTTTAAGCCAATATCACCAATGTACATGGCAGGTCGTTTCCGAACCGCTTCCAACCCTTCTAATACCTGAATACTATCGGCTGAATAATCGGATGATTTTGCTAGATTTTCATTCACTGTCTCTTCCATAATTTATTGTTGTTTTTTATGCTTTTTTTAATGCTAACAAATATAGCTTTTTACCGCGTAAATAGTGGTGTTTCGGGAGAATAAAAAAGCCTGGTTTTATTAACATTTAGTTAACAAAAAAAAGCCCAAAAATTTGGATAATTAAAGGATAGTTTACTGAAAAAAATCGTTAAAACGAATAGGACAATCCGGCCATAAATCCAAGACGTTGTGTTGGATAATTATTGTAACGATAGTATCTGAAATTTGTAATATTATTAAAGTTCAAAAAGAATCCCAACTTCTTTGTATACCGATATTCTAATCCGATATTCGCATCAAAAACACCTTTTAATTCCTGTGCTACCACTCTTTTTCCGGTAGCGGATGTTGTATCAGTTACAAATGTTTTTGCAAACTGATTATCGATGTAATACAAATCTACACGTGCTACAATTTTATCTCTTAAATTATAGTTTGCGGCAAGAGTAAATTGCATTTGTGGTTTGTACCATGCTTTTTGTTCTGTTGCCATCTTATAACTGAAATATTCTCCACGCAATAATATGCGCAATTTCTCGCGCTGTTGATAGCTGACTTCCCCTTTCACAGTAAGTATTTCAGAATTATCATAAATCACATCAAAACGATTCTCCAACAACTCTTTTATATTATTCACATACAAGGTCATCGTATCATTTACATACAAAGCCATATCATCTACACTGGAATAACCTGCTCTTACATCGTATGCTACGGTGGAAGACAACGTTCCTCTCAACCCTCCAAATATTTCATACTTATAATTTGAATTTTTCATGGTTAAATCGGAAAGCACAAATGGATTTTCATCAGTTAAAGCTTTGTAACTATTCTTCTGAAGTTTTCCGGAGGCACCTGCATACGGAATAATGATATCGTCAACAATATTGTAACTCAAATCAATGTTCGGGTAGAAATAAAATTTTGATTTTACAAAAACATCCATCACTCCCGTTAATCCGATACTCGCTCTATAACGTTCTCCTGTTGCAATAAAATTGGGATTCAACGTAATGATTGTATTGTTGATAGTATCACTGATTGTTTTATAATTATAATAATCCACAGAAGCATTTACCTTCAATACTTCTTTCAATACAGCTGTTTGAAGATAACCGTTTGCTTTCAAATTCGTTTCCGAAGATTTATACGTATCCTGCAAATTGTAAAAATTTAATTTCACATCGTGGTTATAACGTTCTGCTTTTGCATAATGACTTTTAAGCTCTGCATTCGCTCCGAAATAATTATAACGTTGAACTGTTAACTCCTTATCAGTAATATCAAATTTAGCCGTATCATACCCATAAAAATGCACCACATTTCGGGCGTAATCAAAATTACCTGACAGCGTATGCTCTTTCAAAAATTTCTTTCCATACAAGCTTACTTCGTTATCACTAAATCCACCAAAACCATAATCTTCCAAATTTGTTTGTGAGGATAAATGTTTCAAGCGCAAACCATAGGCATATTCTTTCGAACGTAAATGATTGTACCATGCTTCGCCATAAGGTGTTGTATAATTTCCAAAACCTATTTTCACCAACCCATTGTAAAGCTTCGTTAAAGGCTCTCCCACCATTTCAGCGGCCTCAATCGGTTCCACATCATAAGTAGTGGCAATCTTTTTAGAACTGATGCTGTACCCGTTTACTTTCAATTTTTTTGTTGAATCCACAATGGTTGGTTGCTCCAATAATTTATTGGCATCTACAATTATTGGACGGTACGATCCAACACTGATGATTAACATGGAATCCAATACTTTTTGTGCAACCATCTCTCCAATTGTTCCCAACGATAACAACATCAGAAAACTGTATTTTAACGACATCTTATTCATGTTTTTCTTCTCCTTCCTTTACCGGTGGTGTAGTTGTTGACGGATCAGTAAATAATTCATTTTGCTGTTCGCTATTGCCTTCAAATTCCACTTTTATAGGTTCTGCAACTTTTTGACTTTTCTTTGCTTCTTCTTCCGCAGCAGTTATTTGATTCAATTTTTCTTGTGCCACTTTTATCAATTCAGGTGTATCTGATTCATCCACCACAATTTTCAAATACGCTTTTGCCTGGAAGTTATCATTCATTGCCACATAATTATCTGCCAACAAAATCATTCCGTTAGTTACCCAATACGGATAATCGCCATCGCCATTGATTAAATCAAACACAATCTTTTTGGATTGTTTGTAATCTTTTTTCAGGTACTGAATATACGCGACATAATATTGCGACTCCGCTCCTATTTCGGCTTTTGAAGTATTTACAACAGCTTGAAATGAAGCCATAGCATCGTCTAGCTTTTGCATACTTAAATAGGCTTGAGCGATATCATAATTCGCTTCACTGCTCAACTCATTATTTACATTTTCTATCTTCAATACTTTTCCTGCATAAACAATTACATCATCGTATGCTTTTGTATTGAAATACGAACGCATCAAACCAACAATAGCAGTTGTATTGCTTTTGGGATTCTCTGCCTGCATCTCCAATTGTTTATACAATTCGATTGCTTTTGCGTAATCCTTTTTCTTAAACGTTATATCCGATGCGCGTAACAAAGCCTGCTCTGTATATTCCGTTTTTGGTTTGCCGGCTATGTATGAATAACAAGCCAATGCTGCATCCATATTGCCTAATTTATAATCGCATTCCGCTTTATAAAAATTCGCTTGCATGATAAAGATTCCATCCGGAAATTTTGAAATATACTTTTCAAAATCACTCACCACACTTTTACAATCTTGCTCCATGTAATGATTCTTCCCATTGTTGTAAGTCAATGAATCCAATTCTCCCTGAGGAATACTTGCTCCAACGGATGCTAAATACGTGCCCAATCCATCCGGATCACCTTTGGATGCATAAATGGCTTTCACGGTATTAATGGCCTCACTTGCTTCCGCAGATTTACGGTCACGTTTGATTAGTTTATCAAAATACGACAATGCTTTATCATCCTCTTTCTTTGCATAATAAATCAAACCAATTTTACTCAAACACACATTGATGTAAGCACTGTTCGGATATTCCTCCAGAAAGGATTTAAACTTCGTTAACGCCACTTCTTGCTGATTGTCTTTATCAAACGTTAAAGCCAATTCAAATTTTGCTTTTTGGAGATATGGTGATTTCGGATACGCTGTAATAAATGCATTTAAATCAGCAATTTTTGCAGGATATTTTTTCTGCACTCCATTTGCCAATGCTTTTTGAAACAAGGCATAATCGGCATCAATCAATTTCATTTTATAGGATTGATCATAATAGTCTACTGCATTCGCAAAATCACGTTGCATAAAATAACCATCACCGATACGATTCAAGGCATCGTTTATTTTTTTTGCATTTGCTTGTGGTTTGAATGTGACAAACTTGCGGAACCATAAATTACTATTGGTATAGTCTTTCAATTTATAATAGGCATATCCAACATTATAATTTGCATCACTCAACTCTGACTTACCAATGGCACCAGGCTCAGCAGTATAATCAATATAATTTTCAATCGCATCGGGATATTTTCCCAAACGGTAATATGATTCAGCCTTCCAATAAATAGCATTGGCACGAATACTTTTGTCAAACAAATAGGTATTGGATTTATCAAATAACTTCACCGCCTCTGCAAATTCCATGTTGTTAAACAAATCAACTCCTCGGTAATAAGCTACTTTTTGATGTGCAACTTTTAATTCCGGTGTTAGCACTTTAATATTTTCAATCGCTTCTAAAGCGTCTTTATAACTTTTGGTGGTAATGAATACATTTGCCAAATAAGTATACGCTTCGTCAATATGCGCTGCATTCGGGAATGTCTTGATGTATTTTTGAAATGCTTTTATCGCTTCGTTGTAAGGATTAAATGCCAATTCATAGGCGAGTTTCGCATAATTAAACAAGGCTTCTTCCTGCACCAATTTATCAAAATCCAATTTGGCAGCCAATCCGAATGCATTTAATGCATTTTGTTTGCTATCGGTTTTTACATAACAATCTGCAATGTGGTAATAAGCACTTTGCGATAATGAATCATCAATATTTCCGACTCTGATAAAATAGCTAATGGCATCTTCATAATCTTTCACCTGATAATTTGCAAAACCCATTTGATAATTATCTTTTCGTGTTAACGAACCATTTGCCTTTTCATATTTTTTCAAATACGGAATGGCTTCTTTGTATTTCCCAGTTCGGTAATACGACTCACCCACCACTTTAGCTATTTCAGGCACACGCTTAGTAACCGCTGAATCGAGCAAAGCGGGAGCGTAACTGATTACGGTTTCATATTTCCCTTGCAAAAAATAAATCTGGGCGATGTAATAAGGAACAATCGGTCCAAACGTTTCATTGGTTTGCAATTTCAAAAAGTCACCCAGTGCTGTTTCGTAATTTTTCTCTCCGTACAAAATATGCGCATAATAATATTTTGCAGCTGCTGCATATTTATTGTCGACATCTTTTATTTCATAAAAATCCTTTTTTGCGTCTGTTAATTTTTTAGATTCAAAAAAACTATATCCGCGTTTGAAATAAAACTCAGCCAACTCTTCTGTTGTTAAGTCATAAATATCAACCTTTTCGAACCATTCGATGGCATCTCTGTATTTCTTTTTGCGGTAGTTGTATTTCCCTAAATAAAAGTAAGCCGTCTTTACTTTCGGACTTTCAGGATGATTGGCGATAAATTGTTTGAGGTATAATTCTCCATCCTTATTAAACAATTCGATGGCACAAATGGCATTGTAATATTCTGCATCAATATGAATCAGCGAGTGCACATCTGTATGGGTTTCCATAACAGCAGCAAAGCTTTTTTGCGCAGCGCCATACTTCTCTTTTTGAAGAAGTTCAATTCCCTTTTTGAATTCCGAATCTTCATGTAGTACATGAACTGTTTTTTGTGCAAAAACAGAAATCGAAAAAAGAAATCCAATAACTAATACAGCCCCTTTTAAATTCTTCATTGAATTGGTAAATAGATGATGATTGTAAAATTAGTAAGGATAGCTGCATGAAGTTTTGTACTGGTTGGAAGTTATTAACGCAGAGATGTTGAAAGTATTGCAAACAATTACCGAATGATTGCAGCTTAAGAAGTAATTTTATACAATCAATAAATCATGTAGTTGAAGCATATACAACATAAACATGCTTTAAACCGAATAAACAATGGCACTCGACACAATTATCAGTCTGCATAACGTTTCAATTTTCCAAAAGTACAATTTGGTATTGGCCAATGTGAACATCAGCATCGACAAAGGCGAATTTGTTTACTTAATCGGGAAAACGGGCAGCGGAAAAAGTAGTTTGCTCAAAACCTTGTATGCCGACTTAGATCTTATCGAAGGAAGTGGAACCGTTGCCGGATTTGATTTGGCTATCATTAAACGCAAAGAAATTCCATTCCTAAGAAGAAAACTGGGCATTGTTTTCCAGGATTTCCAATTATTAACCGATAGAAGTGTCAACGACAACTTGATGTTTGTATTAAAAGCCACAGGCTGGAAAGATAAACTGGCAATGCAAAAACGCATTCAGGAAGTATTGGAAAAAGTGCATTTAACTACCAAAGGCTTCAAAATGCCACACGAACTTTCCGGTGGAGAACAACAACGTATTTCCATTGCTCGTGCTTTACTCAACGACCCTGAATTAATCTTAGCTGATGAGCCTACTGGTAACCTCGACCCTGAAACGTCCGAAGGCATCATGAATTTATTGGTAGAAATCAGCAAAAATGGCAGAGCTGTGCTTATCGCTACTCACGATATTATGATGTTTGATAAATTTCCTTCCCGCACCATCAAATGTGAAAACGGGAAGGTGATTGATTCTAAACTGAATTAAACCAATTCTTGTTTAATTCTTACAATCCTTAGAAAAACATGGACTTAAAAACTGCAGAGCGTTTCCATGAAGAATACGCAGAACAGTATGAGGAGAAAAATGCGGAAAATTCCATCAATCAGGAAAAGTTTTTTTTGAATTCACTTGAAATCGTACATCTCCCCCCTTTCGATGACACAAGTTATGATGTAATTCTTTATGCCATTAAAGAAGGAAAAGTAATTACATTTAAAATACAGGATGCCATACGAATTTTTGGGGATAGCTTAAAGTAAAACAGCTTGATTAAACCTTCGGTGTACCAAAGGTTTGGTTTCAGAAGAACCGGAAACAAATGAAGGGGTCCTGGGTTCGAATCCCAGCGGGATCATTGCTGATTATTTAGATTTTAAAAAACTGCTTGGGACAATTGACGTTTAATAACAGAAGTTGAAATAATTATAATAATACAATAAGATGCATAAGTTAAGTAAATTACTTTTTCTTCCTTTCTACCTAATTGCTTTAGGTTGTGGCTCAGACCAAGAAATACACATAATTCTTTCTGAAGGGTTCAAAGGGGAAGCTACTGTAGTTTGCGATGAAGTTTGTGGAATTCCAATAAAGGAATCTGACTCAGGAATTATTACTTTAGAAATCCCTACAAATGGTATTTTAATCACTCAATTGCCAATGAGTTGCAAAATTGATAAAAGGAAATATTTTTACAAAAATGCTGAAGGAGCAGTTACTGAAATTCCTAAAATGTCTGAGCTTGAAGAGATTCGAAGTTGGACTAGAAAAATTGGTGCTGCTGATCCTGAAAGGGACATTATTGGAGCATATGAGGAAATGTGTGGGTTTAAAACGGATAATGGATTTAACTCACAATCTGTAACAATTATGACTTATAATGAATTGCAAGATAGCTTAGCTAGTCCATTTTTTGCCATTAGAAATCATTTGAATATCCAAAAGGAATTAAAAAAGTGTCAAGAGTCCAAACGTTAAACTTATATTAAAATTTCAAACTAATTTTATGAAGCATATTAAAGCAATCTTTTTGTTCCTTCTTTTTCCTCTTTTTTCTGTTAAAGCCCAGGAACCTAAGATCAACAAAAATCTTTCTTTTTTAGAAGGGCAAAAAACTATCAAACTTGAGTTTACTTATGAGAACTTAACAATAAGCGGTGATAAAGAAGAGGATTTTTTAAAAGAGAATTACTTAAATCAACCTGGATTTTTAACGTATTGGGAAAACGAAAAATCGAAAAATATTCCAGATTGGTTTATGTTATCGTTTAATAATTACTTTGAAAAATTGGATTTCACTGGACAGTTATATTCTGATGAATCAAAATATGTTTGTGTTATTCATCTTTTGTCAATAAAAAAAGGAATAAAAAATTTAATTACCCCTACTTTTTGGGTATCCTATACATTCTATGAAGAAGGGAAAAGGGATATTCCATTGGCATACTTTAAAGAACATGTAGCCTATGCCAAAGGAGGAACAATTATTACAAAAACCGAGATTAAATCAATGGCTACAGGAGACTGGGATGAAGCATATTCCGGATATTATAAGGAAGGAAAGAAAATTGCGAAATTGGTTAAAAAGGGCGCAAAAGTTAGAAAAAAGCCAAAAAAGTAGTTCCTTCTGAACTTAAAAAAACATTTTATGCATCGGCAAATAATGTCGGTGCTTATTTTTTTAATTTAAACGATTGAATTATTGTTAAATTCTGTTGAAAACAGCATTCTTGTATGTTCTTCTTTAACTCCGATACGTCCGCAATGGACACAGGATTTTAAGTCCTGTTCATCTCATATTTCTCCGGTCATCCTGAAACCAATACTTCGGTAGACCGAAGGTTGTTAATGATAATCATTCCCTACCAAAACGGATTCTTATCACTCCCTCGTTCCGAAGTAATTATCAAAACTCTAAAACCAACAAATGGAGATGCCCCATTTTTATTAAACACCGAAAGCATATTCAGATATTCATCTTTGTTCTGCCAACAGCAACCTCTCATTTTTAATTCCCCTTCTTTACTTTTTATTAATTCACTTACATGTCCAGCCAAACAGCACGCTTCCACATTATCGGGATACAATGCAGGTTCTGCAGGATTACCGGAACTTTTCGATTTTACATTTTTGTAGTTTATTGCCTTTTTGAATATTTCAATCATTTCTGCTTCGCTCATCCCAAATCGGTTAACATCTGAAAGTTTATCCATAGGCGTTTCTTTGCTCTTGTCAATTTTGTTCACCTGTGATGTGCGTTTATAAAAACCTTTGTCCACCAACCCTTCGCTCGGGTCAAAAATCGTATTATAACCTGCACAATTAGGAATAAGCGCATAGGCGGCATCCGCAGCGTATATCCATTCGTAATCGTAAGGCAAACGCACCAGCAATTGTTTTCTTTTGCCTCCACCTTGCACTTTGGAAGTCTTAGACGAAACACCAACAAGTTGCTCATTGATTTCCATCTGCAACCATTCGCAATACATCATACTTGCATTCAAATCGATGTTTACAACGGGGAAATCGTTATACATTTCATTAGAAAAATAGTTTTTGGCTAACGTTGGACAACCATATTCATTCCATACAGTTTCGTTCGGCAAACATTTTTTCATATCCTCAAATCGTCCTTGCATCACCAAGTCGGCTAAAAATGTTTTGTATTCTAAATTCGTAACAGGAAAATTAGCCATTACAAAAGGAGGCACAATCACTTCCGTGTTTTTATACATGGTGGAACCGGGTGCTGTTTTCGCGTACAACAAATCATCGATCTTCAACAATTTTTGCAACATTTTTTCTTTTACTTTGGCAAAATGTTCCAAACCCGCTTTGTTAAAATATGGGAGTTCTTTTTCCTTTTCAGGCATTGGTTCGTTATTAACTTCAGGAGCGTATGTCTTCACAATTCCTAAACTATCAATAACTGGAGGTGTAAATTTATCTGTGACAACATACGGTGAAGTACTTAAAGATTTTTTTTCTTCCACTTTCTCTTCATCTATTGTGGAAGAAGAAACAGTCTGAGTTTGCTCAGAAGCAGAACGAGAAGTTTTTTCTAAAGTTGACGAAGTTGTGTTTGTTACTTTTTGTCCATCCTCTTTCCCTGTAAACAAAACAAGTGATGAACCACCAAGTAAAACCAAGCCAATAACAATCCAAAGGATATTTTTTCCTCCACCAGATTTTCCACTTAAGCGTGCCAGCATTGCGGCTTCTTTTTTAGGATTGATGGTTACGTTGTATTCTTGCTCCAAACAAAAACGCGCAACACCTTCATCCTCCTTTTGAGAATAGGTCTCCAGAAACAGAGCATTTAATGCTCCTTCCAAATCGTTTTCGTGTATGGAAGTCGAATCTTTCATTCGTTTTTATTCATGCAATCGTTTGTTTTTTCTGTCACTACTTTTTTCAAACGCATGTGATATACTTTAAGTTGATCGCCTGGTCGCTCCACATATTTTGAAATTGCTTCATAGGAATGATCTTGTGCACGCATCAATAAAAGTATGCGTTGCCAATCCTCCAATATCGCTAGTGCTTTTTGCAAACACCGCATCAAGGGGCTTTCTGGCACTTGTTCTTGCTCGCTGTCGACACGATCATTTACAATTTTTTCATGTACTTCCAATAAATCTGTCGTCACGATACCTTTTGCCTTCGTATCTCGATAATGATTACGCAAATAGTTGATGAAAATCTTGAAGAGAAAACCTGTAAACTTACTTTCGTCATTAAATTGATAGCGATGCCCAACATCCATTACCTTATACAACGTTTTATAAACCAATTCCCATGAATCATCCTCGCTAAGTTTCCATTTGGTTATTGCATAACCGTATAGTTTTTTTCCATACCGTTGGTAGAGCAACGCAACCGTTTCCTTTTTTGCCTGACCATTAGGCAAGTCGTTATTTTTGAGTATGGAATTAATATCAAACATATTGAGTATACCCGCTATTAAACGGGTATACTAAGATATAAATTTAAAATTTAAAATTTTGAGCGAATCTTTCTTTTCATACCGTATTCTTTGCTCAACTTCACATTGTAGCGGAATGTTTCCCGATCCATGTCTTTCATATTATCAATCAACAATGCATATTCTGATAATTGTTTATCAAATTCACGTAAATAAACATTTTCTCCAACCTTTTTGAAATGCACATCTAAAATATCACGGGCTTCTTTTACTACTAATTTAGCTGCTGCATATTGCTCAGCATTTGCATTTTCCACTGCTTTATCATACAACTCTTGTGTAATTCCATGTGCATAGCCTTCACTTGCTGCATAATTATATCCTGAATCGTATTCTTTCTCATCAGCGGCTTGTTTCATCTCCGATTTTCTGGCATCTGTCACCACCACTGCCGGATCAACATTCGCGTTGGAATACTCGATAAAACTTTCTATTGCAAGAGGTGTCGTTAATTTCCCTTTGGTTTTAAAACAAATCAAAATAGATTTTTGCTCCTCCGCAAACAGGTCATTAAAACTGATCTCCAAAACATCTCCTTTTAAGTTGCTACTGAAATTGAATGTTCTATCATACGTTAAATATTCGGTGGGAAATTTAATTTTCAAAATTGTATTTTTTGCAATGACTTTCGACAACCCTTTTAATTCTTCATCAAAGATGGAAGGAAGTTTTTCTGGTGAGTAAATAAAATAATACAATCCACCCCCTTGCAATGCCATTTTGGCCATGAGGTTTTCATTGTAATCATTTCCAACTCCAAACGTAGAAATAGAAATATGATTTTCTTCAAAATTACTTTTTGTAATGGCGCACAATCCTGCTTCATCCGACAATCCAACATTGGGCTGTCCGTCAGAAAGCAACATCACACGGTTAACCATTTCGGAGCCAATTAATTTTTTTGCACTTTTCACCAATTCATAGCCTTTGCGAATACCGCCTTCTAAATTGGTAGAACCGGCAGTTGCAATTCTATCAATTCGTTTTAACAAACCCTCTTTATCTTCCAAGCGTTGTGGTGATAAAAAAACGTCTACCTCCGTATCGTATAAAACTATGGAGATGACATCGTTTTTGTCTAAATTATTCACTACGTACTTCAATGCTTCTTTTGCATATTTCAATTTATCACCATCCATCGATCCACTTCTATCCAAAACAACAGAAATGTTTAATGGCATACGTTCTTTTACATCTGTCAATGTTTTTTGTACTCCCTGTAAATGGACATAGTAATACAAATTTCCGGCTTTATCGGGCAGAAAATTATTTACGGGTTCGGCTCTGAAATAAACAGAGCCGTTACTTGCAAGTGCACCATGGTGAACATTTTGCGCGTTGACTGACAAGGCAAAAATAATTGCCAGCAGCAGAAGGTTAATTTTCGATTTACTCATCGCTTCAATTCTAAAGCGAATGAATTCTTGAATCTTTGATTTCATAGTTTTTCTTATTTAGGGTTTTTATTTTTATTTAATTGTTCTTCGATTTGTTTTTGTTTTTCCAGCAATTGTTTCTTTTTCTCTTCGGCATTTCCTTTATCAATTTCTTTTTCTATGGTGATGCGCGGAAGTTTTAAACTGATCCCTATTCGGCAACGCAAACCAAAACTGACTGTATTGATATTGGTTCCAGTTTCCTTAAAAAATCCGCTTCCAAGTCCGGCAGACGGTTCCAATTCCATTTTTAAATGATTATCGATTAAAAACAATTGACTGCAAAGCCCAACCGTTAATGAATGCTGGAATGCTTGTTCGTTGCTTTTAAAATTTGCAAGGAATGTAGTTTGATTTGCTCCACCTGCGGTAGTAACGGAGACGGACGTATAGCTTTCGAAAGAGGGCGTATATGTAAATGTGAAACCAAAACGCAGTTTCTGTTGATTCATATGATGGTAACTTCTATATCCTCGACTTTGAATCCAACTGTAAGAAACAGGAAAACTCCAATAAGAAATTTTTCCATCTACTGTTGCAACACCAAATTGATTGCTTTCAGGAAAAGTGCCTTGCCATTCTTTTTGATATTTAATTTCACTCAATCCCATTCCAATCCCAATAAAATGTTTTCGTCTTACTGCGATGTGGTACGAACCACCAATAAAATTTCCTTCACAACGATTTATTTTTTCTGATAGTCCGAATACCGTTTCGCCAACTTGCGGAATTTTATAGTGCGAAATGGAATAATCAAAATTTAGGAAGTTGCGTTGGCCATGCAATGAGATTCCCAAATGAAGGGTAAGAATAAGAGTAATTAGGTGCTTTTTTGACATCACAGTTGTAATTGGATATCATAATAACACAAAGAGGTAACAAGCAAAACAAGCGCCTGAATATCAAATACTTACAAGTAAAACTAAATTAAGTCGATAAGTTTTTTCACATTTTTCGCATTGGAAAAATGTTCCATGAGGATGGATTCACGCTTATGTTGCTCCTGCATATCAAACGGTTGTTCAAACAAGCGTATAATTTCTTCCGACATCGCCTCCGGTTGATCCTGGATAGAACATAGCTGCTCCAAACCTGTATTGGCTACCATTGGAGAGTTTACAACGCAATGTCTGCCGGTAAACAAAGCAGCCAACAATTTTAATTTTATTCCGGTAGCTTGAAAGGTGGGTAATACATTGATTTGAGCTGTACGGATCAACTCATCGATATCTTGCGTGTTGATGTTCGCTTTAATGCTGATGTGTGAATAATTGGAAACGGCTGCAACTAATTCTGCAGAAGGTTTTCTGCCGGCAATCATCAACGGAATTTTTATTTTTGAAAACACTTGATTCACCAAATACATTGCAGCTTCATTGTTTTCACCTACTTCCAAATTCCCGTGATACAAACAGAAATTACCTTTTCCTTCTTTAATCTTTACTTCTGAATTTGGATGAAATGCAGTGATGTGATGCACATTTTGGTAGCGTGTAGAAAGTTCCTTTGCATCAGCAGGCGAAATAGCGGCAACAAAATCTGCCTTTTTTAAAACGCGTTCAAATCGTTCCAACTTCTTGCCCTCCATTCCAAAATATACTTTTTTGAAAACGGATTTTTCTACTTTCTGAAGATTTTTGTAATACTCATGTTCGATGTTATGAGTACGCACAATTTTAATACGTCCCATCAAACGATTATCATTCAAATGAAAACAAGAATGCAGCCCTTCAAACAAAATCGGATAGGTATCGCGTAATAAATTCTCCATAAGTTTTTCGGAGGAGCGAGTAACAACCACAAAAGGCAGCGGACTAAATAGCAAGGATTTGCTCATGTTCCGTTTGTAGTAATATACCTTTTCGCAAATGCTCTCCAAACTCAACGCTTCTGCCCTTCCGTACTCAAAACAATGCAAATGAATTTTTATGCCTTCGCTATGCAGTGCTTTTAATTTATAATATACATCAATCACCCCACCATAATTGGCTGGATAAGGAACATCAAAAGAAATAATATGTAAATGTTTTTCCATTTTTTTCATTCCCCTCTCCCTCGGAGAGGGGTTAGGGGTGAGGTCATAAAAATTTCGAATAAACTTCAACCAACTGTTTTTCCTCGTTCTCCCAATTTAATTTTTCGGATGCAATTTTAGTGTTTTTTTTCCACAACTGGAGTTTATTTTCGTCCGACAAAATACCATTAATTTTGTCGGCAATGTGCTTGGAGTCGTGCGAAGTAATACAATCGCCAATAGCATACTCATCAATTATTTTTTTTATCTCTACCAGTCCGGAAGCCAATACAGGAACACCTGCGTGGATATAATCAAACAACTTATTTGGCAAACTGTATTTATAATTAATATTTGTGTCTTTATCTAACGTCAATCCTAAATCAGCATGACGGGTGTATTGCACCAATTTTTGGAATGGAACTTTACCTATAAATTTAACTTTATTATTAAGTTTTAAGTCCTGGACCATCTTCTTCAACACATCCATCACATCTCCACTACCGATAATTAGTAAAATAGCATTATCAACATATTGCATTGCTTCAACGGCCTCCTCTCCTCCTCGGTCGATATTAATACCAGCTCCTTGCAAAACAATTATTTTTTTATCGGTGGGAATACCTAGAGTTTCTTTGCTTTCATGCGCAATGGTTGCCTGGGTTGAGAGCAAAGGAATATTCCGCACCACTTTAACAATTACCTTGTATTCTTCCGAATAGATTTTTGCAATGGAATCATTTACCGTAAAAACATGTTTCAATTTCGGGAAAATTTCCCGTTCAATGTTTTTCCAGATATTTTTTTTCTTTGGATTATTTTGTAATTCGGGCACTTCACAAAACAATTCATGACTATCATACACCAGATGAGACGACTTTAATTTGGAAATCTGATAATTCGGCCACAAGGTATCCAAATCGTTTGCGACCAGCACATCTGCTTTATGGAACAATAAATAAAGAAATAGTCGGAATTGAAATTCTGCATAAAAAAGCGGACCTTTTTCAAACAGCAAAAACATCCGTTTTGTAGAATAGGTTCTCGCTGCAATTGGTAAGCTTGCGCGTTGCCTTCTGCCAACCAAAGTAACCTCATAACCCAGCTCCTCCAAAGTCGTGCACACCTTATGTACACGCTGGTCGGTACTCAAATCGTTTATGACGGAGACAATGACTTTTTTCACTATGCTAAGATATGGAAAAAGTTGATTGAGTGACTCCAGTGGTAACTAGGTGACCAGGTGACTAAGTAACTAGGTGGTAATTCCAAAGGAAAATATTATTAAATTTGGCTATGAAAATCCTGGAATACCATTCCTTAAAAAACCTCAACACATTCGGTATTGATGCCTCTGCAAAATACTTTGCCGAATTTTCAAGCATACAGGACATCGAAGAGCTTTTATCCAACCCTAAATTTTTAAATACTAAAAAATTAATTCTCGGAGGAGGAAGCAACTTGCTGTTCACCAAAAATTTTGACGGAATTGTTTTAAAAAATAACCTCAAAGGAATTGAGTTGGTAAAAGAGGATACTGATTTTTATTATGTAAAATCTGCTGCCGGTGAGGTATGGCATGAATTTGTAATGTATTGCATCCAACACAATTATGCAGGATTAGAAAACTTATCTTTAATTCCGGGAAATGTAGGTGCTAGTCCGATGCAAAACATTGGTGCTTACGGAGTAGAAATCAAAGATGTGTTTTATGAATTAGAGGCATTTCACATTGCGGATAAAAAAATGCGCACCTTCTCAAAAGCGGAATGCAAATTCGGTTACCGTGAAAGTGTTTTTAAACGTGAATTAAAAAATCAATACATCATCACCTCCGTTACGTTTAAGCTTTTCAAAACACCACAATTCAACACGAGTTATGGAGCCATTGAAACAGAGCTGAAAGCAATGGGCATCATCGAAAAAAGCATCCGAGCAATCAGCAAAGCCGTTTGCAACATCCGAAACAGCAAATTGCCTAATCCTGCAGAAATTGGCAATGCAGGAAGTTTCTTTAAAAATCCGGAAGTGGTTCGTGGGAAATACGAATTTCTTAAAATAAAATATCCAACCATTGTTGGATACGAATTAGAAAACGGAAATGTAAAATTGGCTGCAGGATGGCTGATTGAACAAGCCGGCTGGAAAGGTAAAACAATCGGAGAAGCCGGTGTTCACAAATTACAAGCACTGGTACTCGTAAATTATGGAAATGCAAAAGGGAACGAGATCTTCGATTTATCCACCAAAGTATTAGAATCAGTAAAAGAAAAATTTGGAGTAGAATTGGAACGTGAAGTAAATATTATCTAATTACTCGTTCAAATATTTTTCTTTAATCACATTCATATGATGGGTGGCATGCCCGGCAATCATAAACAACATTGCACGCACTGTAACCTCCAAACCATTGGCAACGCCTACTTGGCTTAATGCTTCCTCGTTCCAGGTTTTAAATAAAGCCAAATTCGCTTCACGAACAATTGCAAATTCATGCCCTAAACTATACAATGTTTGATTATTAAAATTAGCATTCGCTACAAAATGATTTTCATCGTAACCCGGCAAAGGGGTTTTATCTTTTCGAGCAAAACGCATGGCACGATACCCCAACACTCTTTCCGTATCAATGATGTGGCCAATAATTTCTTTGATAGTCCATTTTCCAGGAGCATAGAGATACTCCTCTTTCTCCTCCGGAATCTCTGAAATAATCGCTTGAATATCGATTACCTGATCGCGCAGCTCCTTAATAATATTATCTGTTTTAACATTATCAACATAATGTTTATAGAATGAAGGGTACTCGTTGGGAAGAGGACGTTTCATGTTTCTAAATTAAAGTTTATCTAATTCGGATTTAACAAAATCTGCTAATTCTTTTACATAGGCTTGTGAAAAATTAAATTCAATCCCTGCTGTTTTATAAATTTCAGGAATTGATTTTGTATATCCTAAACGCAATGCTGCTTCGTATTCATTTAACGCTTTTTCAGGATTCTTTTTATAGTTGCGCCACACAGCAATTGCTCCTAATTGTGCCATTCCGTATTCGATGTAATAAAATGGAACTTCATAAATATGCAATTGACTTTGCCACCCTCTCGCTCTTACATCATCCAATCCTGTATAATCAATTTCTTTGCTTGCAAACTGATTGATTACTTTTCTCCAATTCTCCATGCGCTCCTGCACCGAATGTGTTGGATTTTCGTAAATCCAATGTTGAAATTTATCCACTGCAGCAATCCATAATAATGTTTTTAAGGATTTATCCAGCTGTTCTTTTTTAGCACGTTTTAAATCATCTGCATTTTTGAAAAACACGTCCCAATGTTCCATGGAAATTAATTCCATCGACATAGAAGCTAATTCTGCAACTTCGGAAGGTGTACTTTTAAAATCGGTGATGGGTAAATCTCTGGTAACAAAAGAATGAATGGCATGTCCGCCTTCATGCACCATCGTGACTAAATCACGGTGTGTTCCTACCGAATTCATAAAAATAAACGGAACACCAATTTCATATAATGGATAGTTATAGCCACCGGGAGCTTTCCCAATTCGGGAATCCAAATCCAAATAGCCCATTGTTTTCATTATTTGGAGATAATCACCAAAGTCAGAACGCACTTTATCAAAACACTCAATGGATTTATCTGTCAACTCAGCGGCACTCGCAAAGGGTTTTAAAGCGGGTTTCCCTTCCACATCCACATCCGTATCCCAAGGTTTCAAAACATCCAACTGCATTATTTTTTTTCGTTCTTTATCCGATGCTTCTGCCAAAGGAAGAATTTCTTTTGCAATGGATTCATGAAAGTTAAAACAATCTTGTACGGAATAATCAAAACGGCCTAGCTCATCAAATTTATAATCGCGGTAATTTTTGAATCCCGCATTGATGGCCACCTGATGACGCAACTGAATGAGTTCCGTAAACAAATCGTTAAGGGTATTTGTATCAACAGCTCTTCTTTTCTGAATTTTCTGATACACCTCTTCACGAATTTTTCGATTCACATCTTTCATCAAACTGGAAGCCATCTGTAAAGTAATTTCTTTCCCTTCCCACTCAATCGTCATGGCAGCAGTGATCGCTCCATACTTTTGCGATTCAATTCCTATTTTTGTTTGAAGCGGAATATTTTCCTCCCGATACAATTCCAATGCTTTTTTTACACCACGAAGATAGATGCGGTATTTTTCCTGATCCAGCTCCTTTAAATAGGGAGATGCAATCAACTTAATATTCAATTCGTTGCTGTAGGGCGCAATGTGAGGATCAATTTCAGAAACAAAGAAGTTATAGGAATCTGTCAATGCTTGATTTGCAGTATCACATGTCATTTTAATATAACGCCATGCAAAATCTTCGCTCAAAGCAGCTTCTAGTTCACTGCGGTCAAACAGCCATTTCTCCAGCTCGCTTACTGAAGAAATTTTTCGTTCTTTCAAATCGATAAAAAATGATTCAATTCTTTTCCAAGAATCAATTGTCAAATCTTGAGGAAGGAAGTGACGAATAGGTTTTGTAGGAATAGCAACCTGTTTAGTCTTCATTCAAAAAATATTGATTTTAAACTTCTATCTAAAAAAGAGGATGGTAAATAAGAAGCTAAAAAATTAGAATTAATAAAAGAAAATCCGGTGCTTATGCAACTCCGGATTTTCTAACGCCTTGTACTTTTACTTTTGAGCTGGCTGTTTTCACTGTTTTAGGACCAGTATCCTTTACTGTTTTAACAGCCCCTTTTGCATCCGCAACAGGTGCTTTTACTTTTGCCTTTTCAGCATCAGTTTCTGCCTTCTTTTCAAGCAAACCATCTTTCTGAAGTGCATTGTACCAATTCAACACTTTTTTGATATCCGAAACGTATACTCTTTCTTCATCGTATTCAGCAAACGCAGCTTTGAAATATTTTTTCAATTCCGCATCAGCCGATTTATGATCAATACACGCTCCACCTTTTTCTTTGTCGTAAATTTTTTGAAATACGTCTTTCAAAGGCACATCATCACCTGTTGAGTAAATACTAACATCTTCTAACGCACTGATTTTATGTGTAGAGAATGCTTGCACTCTTTTTTTGTCGATTAATGATTCAACAATTAATCCGTTTTTTGTTTGAGCGATAACTTTAAAAAGTCCGCTCATTCCTGCAATTGAAATAATTCCACTTAAATCCATAGTTCTTTTTTAATTGAGCCTCAAAGGTAAAAAAATATTGTTTGTGATTTACTTCGTTACCATCAATTTTTGTACATACTTTTTATTTCCAACAGTCAACTGATAGTAATACAAGCCATTACTCAACGTAGACGTTTCGTAAACAAAACGGTGTTTCCCTGCTGCATACTGCTCAGAAGTGATTACACCGATTTCTTTACCCAATACATTGAATACACGTAAATCAATTTTAGCTGATTCTGTAAGTGTTAAATCCACAAATGATTCTCCGCTAGTAGGGTTTGGGAAAACGCTAAATGCATTGTCACCATCCATTGTTACAGACGTAACATCTGTAGTAACACCTAATCCATCGTACATTACTTGCGCATTTCCGGCACTTACAATTAAGTCTGCTAAGTCATCACCTGCCAAGATAGCAAATGCCACTTTTACGGAATCACCGGAAGCAATGGCATACGGACCGGTACTTACCACATCACATACATCGGCACCTAGTCCGGCAACACCGGCAGTAGCACGATTGGTTGTCATGGTAATGTATTTTTCATTTCCACTGTATCCATTGGTCAAATCTTGTCCACCAGCACCACCAGCAACGTTATCGATTGCATAATGAAGAACAGGAGCAGAAGTCGTTAACAATTTGATTCCGGCATATTTCCCTGCAGCACCACTGTACCAAACATATCCCATTTTAGTTGCAGCATCAAATGCAGCACGGTTTTCACCAAATGTAGCCGCATCAATATCCCAATCGGCAAAAATTCCGGCATATAAACTCGATAAGCTGGAAGCTCCAGTATTTGCAATCGTGTATTCTACAATCACATATTTTCTGTTACCCGGTGTGCTCCAAGCAAATGCTTTATGATGAACATCAATAGGTAATGGCAAAGTAGCCAAGTTATCTCTAAATTTTCCATCCACATCAAACTCTGAATAAACAGAAGGAATTACTTGATGCGCAGATACCAATGAGCTAAAATCAGCTGAAGGAGTTGAAAATGCTCTAACACAATCAGAAACACGACCGGTATCTCTACCAATCATTAATCCTGCCTCATAAAGCATAGCCGTTCCCAAATAATTAAACCCTAATCCACCGGTTTGTCCGTTTTGTGAGTAACCAATACGACCATTACTTCCAATAGACGTGAACACATCATTAATAGTGATATTTACATAATCTACATTTACAGTGATGTAAAAGAATTCAGCAGCTGAATAAGAGGTTGCAGGATCACTATACGTGATTTTAAATAAAATAGATGAATTTAACGGAGCTGTTGGTAAAATCTTCACTGTATATGGATCCGCATTGTTATTTCCAACACCCAACGTTCCAATTGCACCTAAGGTTGTTGTTCCATCAATCACCGTTACGAAAGGAGATGTTGAAGAAAGTGTTGCTGTTAAATTCACTGTTGGCGCAAGGTAATTCGTATAGTTTCCTGAAATACGCATTGTATCATTTGCTACAAAGGTATTGTCGTTGTTATCTACAATGTTACGACTTGTCATTACAACAGAAGGTGTATTTGTAGCAGTCAAGGCCTTAAATAAATTTACACGTCCGTTTCCAAGTTTGTTTGCATAAACCGGACTGTGTAAAGGATAAATATTATCGCAAGTTACTTTCAAACGTTCACCAACTTGTAAAGCAGTATAGGTTGGGAAATACGATTTAATAATTGCAGCAACACCGGAAGCAAATGGCGAAGCCATAGATGTTCCGGTTAAAGAAGAATATGAATTTGTTGGATAAGTAGAGTTAATTCCTGTTCCCGGAGCACATACATCCGCAGTATAGTTGTAGCTAGAACCGGTATTTCTTCTATCATCTGTTTTTGTGTTTACAACGCTGATAACGTAAGTATAACCTGCAGGATAAGAGATTTCATCCACTCCACCATTTCCGGCAGCCGCAATTACCAATGCATCCTTATTAATCGTTGCGTAGGTTACAGCATCTTGTCCGAATGTTCCACCACCGGCTCCTCCCCAAGAGCAGTTGATAATATCACATCCATGGTCAGCAGCATATACAATCCCTTGATAACTTTGTGTTAATGTTCCTGCAGAGTTTGCAAT
This sequence comes from Bacteroidota bacterium, assembly GCA_016722565.1. Lineage (NCBI taxonomy): Bacteria > Pseudomonadati > Bacteroidota > Bacteroidota bacterium. Next base: position 887,300 of record JADKIU010000001.1, on the reverse strand, counting down.
TTTTACAGGTAAATATTTACATTTAAAACCCACACCTGCAACACCAATCGCATTGTCTGTTTTTGCACAAGCAATCCCAGAAACGTGAACACCATGCGAGTCGCCTGTCCATGTAGGATTATTATCATTGTCTCCCAAATCCCATCCACGGTAATTGTCTAAATAACCATCTCCATCACCATCACCACTGCCGGGAAGGTCACCTTGATTAATTTTAATTTGATTTTTTAAATCATCGTGTGTCAATTCAGTACCTGTATCTGTAATACCAACCACAACGTTTGTATCACCACGAGCGGTGGTTGTATTTACCCCCCAACCAGCTTCTACCTGAACATTCGTCATTCCCCATTGTGTTGAAAACAATGGATCATTTGGAGTGTAACTTACTTTTGGAATATAATATGGTTCCACATATTCAAATATACCTGCTAATGCTATTTTATTAATCGCCTTTTCTAACGTTACATATGATGTATAAGAAAATTGATAGATCAATGTTAAGTCAGCATATTTTTGCCCTTGTTGATTATACTCTCTTTCAGGCGCTTTTACAAACGGGAAAATTTTCTTAAAGTCCATTCCGCCTAATTCTGCAAACAATTTAGTAAAGGTAGGATCTTCAATTTTCCCGGCAGAACAAATAGAACGGTATTCAGGTTTTACCTTTATAATGATTGTTTTTTCAAGGTAATCACCGGGCTTTAGATTTTCAGCCATTCTAAATTGAGGCACAGCTTTGTAACCACCAATTTTTGTTTGTGCAATCATCGTTGAAACGCACATTGCGCTTGCAAAGATAACGAGAGAGATTTTTTTCACTTGTAGCATTGTAGGGGAATTAAATTGTTAATTTACTGCAATATAGGGAAGATTTTGAAAAAAACAAATCCTGGTTAAAAAACCGGAATTTCTTCCAAAAACCGGTAGTTATTCTTTTCATAATCCATTTTACAACAGAAATGATCCATCCCATTCGTAACCACCAAATAGGTTACCTTAAACGACATATTGTACCGTGCTACCTGGTCAAAAACATCCTGTGATATCTTTACCTCAGGGGCTTTGCATTCAACTAATAAAAACGGACTTCCTTGTTTATCGTAAACCAAAATATCGGCTCGTTTTTGAAGTTCATTGTATTTCAAACCGGCCTCTACTGCAATTAAAGATGCTGCATATTTTTTCTCGGTGATTAAATACTGCAAAAAATTCTGACGCACCCATTCTTCAGGTGTCAATACCACATACCTCTTCCTGAAAGCATCAAAAATCTTGATTTTTCCATCCGCTTCCTTTAGTTTAAATTGATATTTAGGCAAATTGAGCTCCTGCATCACGTTCACGAAGTAAGCATATTTTAGCTGTAGTTGATCGATTATATTTATAAAAATTTCTTAACAAAAGTCTATTCACAAGCCATAATTTGTAATTTCGCTCAAACCTATTAAAGCGGATGAAAAACAAAGAAGAGATTGTTCAAAATTGGTTACCCCGTTATACCGGAACTCCATTAAACGAATTTGGCAAATATATTCTCCTAACCAACTTTGGGAAGTATGTTAGAAAATTTGCCGAATGGAATAACGTTCCAGTAAAAGGTGAAGATATGCCAATGCCAAATGCAACAGCAAATGGAATTACAATTATCAATTTTGGAATGGGAAGTGCAAATGCCGCCACAATTATGGATTTACTTAGCGCCATCGAACCCAAAGCCGTTTTATTTTTGGGCAAATGCGGTGGATTAAAAAAGAAAAACGAATTGGGCGATTTGATTTTACCAATTGCAGCCATCCGTGGTGAAGGAACCTCTGACGATTATTTTCCACCGGAAGTACCGGCTTTACCAGCCTTCAGCCTTCAAAAAGCAATTTCAACAACCATTCGAAACCACAACAAAGATTATTGGACAGGTACTGTTTATACCACCAACAGGAGAGTTTGGGAACACGATGAAGAATTCAAAGAATATCTTCGTTCTATCCGTGCCATGGGAATTGATATGGAAACAGCCACCATTTTTTCAACCGGTTTTCACAACGAAATACCAACTGGCGCATTGCTTTTAGTAAGCGACCAACCCATGATTTCAGAAGGTGTAAAAACGACTGAAAGTGATAAAGTAGTTACACAAAATTTTGTGGATGAACATTTAAAAATTGGTATCGACTCGCTAAACGAGCTTATCAATAATGGTTTAACAGTAAAACATTTACGATTCGAATAGATTCGGATAGCGAAAACAACGAAATTACGAATCGACAGAAAAACTTAAAAATAAAAGTAAAAGACAATTGGAATACAACGAAATTATATCTGAATTAAAGAAGAAAACCTATCGCCCCATTTATTTCTTAATGGGAGAAGAGCCGTATTTCATTGATATGATTTCAGATTATATTGAGAACAATGTATTGGATGAATCTGAAAAAGAATTTAACCAATCAGTCCTCTACGGCCGTGATGTTACCACCGCTGAAATTATCGGTGCCGCAAAACGATTTCCGATGATGAGCGAACACCAAGTGGTTATCATCAAAGAAGCACAAGACATTAAAGATTTAGTAAAAAAAGAAAAGGAAGATAAAAAAGATAAAGTTAAAACACCCTTCGAAGCATACCTAGAAAATCCGCTTCCATCAACCATTTTGGTGTTTTGTTACAAATACAAAACCATTGATAAACGAACAGCATTGGCAAAATTAATTCAGAAAAATGCCGCATTGTTCGAATCAAAAAAATTATACGACAATCAAGTTGCCGATTGGATTAGTAATTATTTAAAATCGAAAGATTACACCATTAACCAACGTGCAGCTGCTTTGCTCAACGAATACTTAGGCACCAGCCTAAGCAAAGTTACTAACGAGCTCGACAAGCTCATTATTAACTTGCCTCCGAAATCGGAAATTACACAAGAACACATCCAGGCAAATATTGGTATCAGCAAAGATTACAATGTGTTTGAATTACAAACTGCCATTGCGAAAAAAGAAGTAGTGAAGGCCAATCGGATCATCAATTACTTTAATGCAAACCCAAAGGAAAACCCAATGGTAATGACCGTTGCGTCCCTCTATGGTTATTTTTGTAAAGTATTAATTTATCATTTTTTAGCCGACAAAAAAACTGCCGCTGCAGCTATGGGAGTAAATCCATTTTTTGTAAAGGATTATGAAATGGCTGCAAAAAATTATTCGGCAGGAAAATTAAAATCCATTTTCAGCTATCTACGCGAATACGATTTAAAATCAAAAGGCATCGACAGAGGCTCTGCCACTGAAGGAGAATTGCTGAAAGAATTGATTTTTAAAATCATGCACTAAACGGTTACAATTAACCAAAATAAGATTAGTACTTTATCAACATGCAACACTGGCTCGTAAAATCAGAACCCTTCAAATACAGTTGGGAACAATTTCTAAAAGATAAAAAAGCGGTTTGGGATGGTGTAAGAAATTATGCCGCTCGAAACAATATGCGTGCAATGAAAAAGGGAGATCTTGTTTTCTTTTATCATAGTAACGAAGGATTAAACATTGTTGGAATCGCCAAAGTAGTAAAAGAAGCGTATCAAGACCCAACCACGGATGATACTGCTTGGAGTGTAGTAGAAATCGCTCCATTCAAAACCTTAAAACGGCCTCTTTCACTTGCCGAAATAAAAGCAGATGCGCAATTAAAAGACATCCAGTTGGTTCGCTTGAGTCGATTATCTGTTGCTGCCATAAAGGTGGAAGAATTTGACAGAATCCTGGCTTTATCGGAAACGAAATAACTCCTCCTTTTTCATTCAAACCCTTATTTTTCTTATCTTCGCTACTCTTTTTTAAATACGAATTACCAATGAGCGAATTAAACAAACTTACTGCTATATCTCCCGTAGATGGTCGCTACAGAAATACGACCGAAAAGCTTGCGGATTATTTTTCGGAAGCCGCACTTATTAAATATCGAGTGTTGGTTGAAATTGAATATTTTATCGCACTGTGTGAATTGCCATTGCCTCAACTAAAAGGATTCGATAAAAATTTATATCCGGCATTAAGAAAAATATATTCTGAATTAACAGAAGCGGATGCGCAACAAATTAAAGACATCGAAAAAATTACCAATCACGATGTAAAAGCGGTTGAATATTTTATCAAAGAAAAATTCGATGCATTAAAAATTAACGAGCAAAAAGAATTCATCCATTTCGGATTAACCTCTCAAGACATTAACAACACCGCTATTCCTTATTCTATAAAAGTTGCGATGAACGAATGTTTGTTGCCTGTTTTAGAAGAAGTAGTTTCGAAACTTTCCGCTTATGCTGAAGAGTGGAAAAGCGTTTCGATGCTAGCCCGCACACATGGACAACCTGCCTCTCCTACAAGATTAGGAAAAGAAATCATGGTATTTGTGGTTCGTTTGCAAAACCAAATTGCCATGTTAAAAGCAGTTCCTTACGGAGCAAAATTTGGTGGAGCTACCGGAAATTTAAATGCACATCACGTAGCATACCCACAAATTGACTGGCTAACATTTGCCAACGATTTTGTAAACAAAAATTTAGGTTTGTCGCGTTCATACCCAACAACACAAATCGAACACTACGATAATTTTGCTGCCTATTGTGATGCTTTAAAACGCATCAACAACATCATCATTGATTTGGATCGTGATATCTGGACGTATATTTCCATGGATTACTTCAAACAAAAAATTAAAGCCGGAGAAATTGGTTCTTCTGCAATGCCTCATAAAGTAAACCCAATCGACTTTGAAAACTCGGAAGGAAATTTAGGAATTGCAAATGCTATTTTTGAACACCTGTCGGCTAAACTTCCTATTTCTCGTTTGCAGCGCGACTTAACAGACTCTACTGTATTGCGCAATGTGGGCGTTCCTTTAGCACATAGCTTAATCGCTTATAAATCTTTAATCAAAGGATTGGATAAATTAATTTTAAACCAAGAAGCCTTTGAAAAAGATTTAGAAAATAATTGGGCTGTAGTTGCTGAAGCCATTCAAACGATTTTACGAAGAGAAGGATATCCAAAACCTTACGAAGCGCTAAAAGAATTAACACGCACCAATACGCATATTACAAAAGAGAGTATTTCTGCTTTTATTGATACCCTAAATGTAAACGATGCTATCAAAACAGAATTGAAAAAAATATCCCCGAGTAATTTTACAGGAATATAATTTTTTTAGCTTTTAAAAGTAAAGGCTCAAAGAAAGGATGATTTTAAGTAGCTATGAAAGTAAGCGGATTCACAATTGTACGCAATGCCATCAAATACGACTACCCCATCGTTGAAGCCATTACGTCCATCCTTCCCATCTGTGATGAAGTGATTGTTGCTGTTGGAAAATCCGAAGACGACACATTGAAACTGATTCAATCCATCGATTCACCCAAAATAAAAATCATTGAAACCATTTGGAACGAAAGTCTTCGTCAAGGTGGAAAAGTACTTGCCGATGAAACCAACAAAGCCTTTGCTGCTGTTGCAAAAGACAGCGATTGGGCCTTTTATATTCAAGGGGATGAAGTAATCCATGAACAGTATTTGCCGGTCATTAAAAAGGCAATGGAGGACTTTAAAAACGACAAACAAGTGGAAGGATTGCTCTTCAACTATACTCACTTTTATGGCTCTTATGATTATATCGGAGATTCCAGACGCTGGTACCGAAGAGAAATACGTATCATCAAAAATGATAAATCTATTTCTTCTTATTTAGATGCACAAGGATTCAGAAAAAACGGACAAAAATTAAATGTAAAACACATTGATGCATTTGTTTACCACTACGGATGGGTAAAACCACCGGAAGCACAGCAAGCAAAACAACAAACATTTAATAAACTCTGGCATGACGATGAATGGATGAAAAAAAACATCCCTGATGTAAATGAGTTTGATTATTCTCAAACAGACTCTGTTGCGCTTTTCAAAGGCACCCACCCCAAAGTGATGCAGAACAGAATTAATCAAATGAACTGGAAGTTTTCTTTCGATCCCACCCAGAAAAAAATTTCCTTAAAAGTTCGATTCCTCATGTTCATCGAAAAAACTACCGGATGGAAAGTTGGTGAATATCGTAACTATAAACTTCTCAACACATTACTTTTATTAGTCACATTGTCGATTCCCCTTTCCGCACAGCCTCCTAAAGAAGGATTTGCCGGAAGTAAAACCAGCTCCAGAATACTGGATAGATATGAAGTACTAAATAAAACCAGTGATATAAAAAACGGACATAGCGAAAAATGGTACAGAGGTATTAAAATAGTGAGTTGTGAATATTTAAATGGAAAGAAAAACGGATTGTGGAAAAGTCAAAGTGTAGATGGCCGTGTTTTTTTTCAAGGAAATTATTCAGATGATAAAAAAAATGGAGCATGGAAATATTATTTGAATCAAAAACGACTTTGTATCATTTATTTTAAAGACGACAAAAAAGACAGTACCTGGCAATCGTTTTATCCAAATGGAAACATACAATGCATAAAAACGTATGCGAATGATGTTTAGAATGGCCCATACAAGTTATACTATGAAAGTGGGAAAATCAAAAATGAAAAAAATTATCGTGATGATGCAGTGGAAGGAAACGACATCTACTATCATCCCAATGGAGCAATTCTTTCCAGTATTGAATACAAAAATGGCTTGCCTTACAATGTTATTAAAATGAACGACTCGTTAGGTAAATCGCAAGATTTCGGCACATTTAAAAATGGAAACGGAAAACTAATCGAATATTCTCCAAAAGGAACCAAACGATTTGAAAAAAATCACAAAGACGGATTAAAAGACGGAATCACCAATCGCTATTTTGAAAACGGAAAATTATTCTCCGAAGAAAATTATACGCAGGGAGAAAAAGACGGAAGTGCTACCTATTATTTAAGCAATGGCACCATTTATTACTCTTACGAATACATGAATGGTACTCGAATAAAAAGTTATACCAATGAGAAAATCGATCCAGCCCAAGCTAAAAAAGACGCTGATGAAATACAATCTTTAAATGAAGATTTCGTACAAGTAAATCCGATTTCATTGGGTGGTGAAGAAGGTTTAAATAGCTTTTTGCAAGCAAATTTTAATCCTCCGGAGGCTTCTAAAACATCCGGACATCAAGGAACAATCTATACAACATTTAATGTAACCATTGACGGGGCAACACAAAATGTCAAAATTTTAAAAGGCCTTTCAGCCGAATTAGATATGGAAGCTTTGTCTGTTATCAAAAAAATGCCTCCTTGGATTCCTGGATTTAGTGATGGATTGCCGATGACCGTTCAATTTAACTTACCTATTCAATATTCTGTATACCGATGAAAAAATCAATCTTTACATTGATCCTTTTGAGTGCTTTATTTTTCTCCTGCTCTTCTGACAGCGGAAAAACCAACAACACCTCAACAACAAAAGATTCCATTCCTGCTAAAGAAAAGTTTGCAACTGGAACATTAATTGAAAAGGTAAATGTTCTAAGCAACAGCAATCAATCGTACGCCCTGTATTTGCCATCCTCCTACACACCCGATAAAGCACTGCCTGTTATATATCTGTTTGATGCACATGGCGCAGGGAAATTACCGCTCTCGATGTACAAAAATTTAGCAGAAAAATACGGATACATCCTCATTGGCTCAAACAATTCCAAAAACGGAACACCCTGGGAAGAGACTCAAATCATTGCCAACAATTTATTTTCTGACTCTCAGGAACGAATGGCAATCAATACCTCACGCATCTATGTAATGGGGTTTTCAGGTGGAGCGCGCGTTGCAAATGCGTTATGTTTAACAAACGGAGGCATTGCAGGTGTAATTTGTTGCGGTGCTGCTGCTCCTGCTATTAATGCACAAGACCCAAGAAGCAATTATACATTTTTAGGCATCTGTGGAAATCAAGATTTCAATTATGTAGAAATGAGACGATACGACATGATTGACTTAGCAGGCCGACCGGTTAAACATGCCTTCATTGAATTTGACGGGAAGCATGAATGGCCAACTGAAGAAGTGATGAAAGATGCTTTTTTATGGACAGAATTTGGTGCGATGCGTAAAGATCCGAAGTTAAAAAATGAACCGTTAATCAAAGAAGAGATTGCTCTTTTTGATAAAAAAATTAAAGCCGCCCAACAAAACAATAAAACGTTTGAAGTATATACACTTGTTCGGAAAACCATTAATTTTTTTGATGGCCTTACTGACTTAAAAACCTTTTTTGAAATTTACAACCCACTCAAAGACAACAAAGAAGTAGACAAGGCGCTAAAAAAGGAAGAGGCTACTTGGAAAAAGGAGGATGAATTAAAAGCATTTTACTCAAGTGCAATACAATCCAAAAACATCGACTGGTGGCGCCAGGAAATAGCATCAATTACTAAAAAAGTAAAATCAGCCAACGCAGAAGATGTTTTAGTGTATAAACGAACCCTCGACTATTTAAGCCTATTAGCATATATGCAAACAACCAATGCAATGCAAAAACAAAACTTCCCGGCTTCCAAAATGTTTGCAACCATTTACCTGATTATTGACCCAGCGAATAGCGAAGCACATTATTTAAATGCAAACATTCTTGCGATAGAAGGAAAAGAAAAGGAAACAATTGAGGCCTTAGACGGTGCGATTAAAAATGGCTTTACAGATGTTGCCAGAGTTGAGAATGATGCACTCTTCGGAAAAATGAAAGAAAACGAAGACTTTAAAGCAATCCTAAAAAAAATGACTGCTGCCGATTCCACAGCAATTAATTAAAGTATACCTTCATCAGCAAAACTATAAAACCCATTTTCGGCAACAATCAAATGGTCGAGCAAAGGAATTTCCATTAATTTTCCGGCTTCCTTTATGTTTTTTGTAATGCGGATATCTGCATCGCTGGGCTTCCTATTTCCGGAAGGATGATTGTGGCAAATGATGATTGAGCATGCATAATTTTCAACTGCAGCTTTAAAAATAATCTTAGTATCCACAACAGTACCCGAAACACCTCCTCGAGAAATGAGTTCTTTCTTAACAACAAGATTTGCTCGATTCAACATCAACAACCAAAATTCTTCATGTGGCAAATCCAACAAAATGGATTTCATGATATCATATACATCTTTACTTGTCGTAATTCGATCACGCTTCGCAACCTCTGCTTCCTTTCTCCTTCGCCCCAATTCCATCGCAGCCATTACACTAATTGCTTTCGCCTCACCAATGCCTTTAAATTTCACCAATTCATGTATGCTTAATTTTCCTAAATCGTTTAAATTATTTCCGACACTGGCTAATATTCTTTTCGAAAGCTCCACGGCTGTTTCATCTTTACTTCCTGAACCAATTAAGATGGCAATCAATTCAGCTTCTGTTAAAACATGTCTCCCTTTTTCAATTAGTTTCTCTCGTGGCCGATCTTCCTCTGCCCAAGATTTTATTCCAAACCTATTTTCCTCCATACAATTTTGAACTTTTTTTTGCACTACTCTTATTTACGCACCTAGAATCCGCATGTCCTTACTCTATTTTTTAACATAAAAAAAAGGCTCCGCAGCATTGCGGAGCCTCAATTAAATGTATTATCGTTAAATAGTGTACGCTATTATTTTTTTAGCGCATTTACTTTTTTAGTCAACTTTGATTTTAAGTTAGCTGCTTTATTCTTGTGAATAACGCTTTTCTTCGCTAATTTATCTACCATAGCAATAACTTTTGGAAGTTTCTCGCTAGCCGATTTTTTACTTTCGTCAGCTCTCAATTCCTTCACTGCATTACGCATTGTTTTCGCTTGGTAACGATTTCTTAATCTTTTAGCATCGTTAGAACGGATTCTTTTGATACTCGACTTGTGATTTGCCATCTTTTCTTTTGTTATTCGTTACAAGTACTCGCTTTGACTTTCCTTACAACAATTTACTATTAACTAATTACTTTACTCTTTTAGTAGCCCGTAGGGGAATCGAACCCCTGTTTCCAGGATGAAAACCTGATGTCCTAACCCCTAGACGAACGGGCCCTTTAATTTTGGGAGTGCAAATGTAAATGAAAAATCCATTTCTGCAAAATATTTCTTAAACTTTCCGCAAAAATCAATCAATTGATTCATTATCTGCCTGAAAACGAAAGCCTAAGCGTTTTCCGGTTTTCATTTGCATGTTCTCACTAACCGACTGCATATCCATTACACTGATCTCTTTTATGGTATCAAATGGCGGTGTAAACAGGTCAAAACTCAAACAATACAGGATTGTTGTCTCCAAAACCGCCTTAATGGCCGCCTCATCAATCACTGCATGTACAAAATCATTGTACAAAAAGCCCAATTGACGCTTGCCTTCCACAAAATAATGGTTCTCTTTATTCACAAACACCCGACCAATCACATAACCTAAGTCATTGACTCTGTTGTACTTAAATGAATCATTCAAGAAATTGTAGATGTTTATCATTCCACAATAGCTTCGGGCATGGTCTTCTTTAATATAAGAGCTTTTCCAAAGTGGATGGTTTTTATCAAACTCAAATACATTTGTATGCATCGAAAAGATCAATAAATCACCCGCCACACGCAATTCAAACTCAAATTCGCCCTTTTCTTTGTATTCGATGACAATACGCTTATCAATCTCCCGTGCCGACTTTGATAATTCAGCAATCGTTTCTTTCGAAACTTTTTTGAACAGCAGAAACGCCTGAAGTGTATTCGCATACACATCTTGCTTCATACTCGACTTCTCTTTCAACGTCTTTAAAATCAAATCTCGGGGCGATTTATTTTCCATCTTTGATACAATTAATACGCACGGGCAAATACCACTCTTCTTGAGGACGGCTTGCCACTGTATATACATTTCCCTTCTTCAGCCTTCGCATCTAAAGGAATACAACGAATTGTTGCTTTTGTTTCTTCTTTAATTTTTTGTTCCGTTTCCGGTGTTCCATCCCAATGCGCCATTACAAATCCTGGGGTTTCATCCAAAATACGTTTAAAATCTTCGTATGTATCTGCCGAATAGGTTTTCGCTTCTTTCATCGCCTTTGCTTTTTGATACAAATTATCCTGTATCTGCGTTAACAAATGCTCAATCTTATTCTCTAAATCGGCTTGCAACAAGGTTTCCTTTTCCATAGTATCTCTTCTGGCCACCTCTACTGTTCCATTCTCCAAATCTCTTCCACCGATTGCAATACGAACGGGAACTCCTTTTAATTCATATTCTGCAAACTTCCAGCCCGGACGCTGTGAATCACGATTATCATATTTCACACTAATACCTTTGGCTTCCATTGCTTTTTTCATCTTCGCAACCACTTCATTGATTTGTGCCAATTGCTCTTCGCCTTTATAAATTGGCACAATCACCACCTGAAAAGGTGCCAATTTTGGAGGCAACACCAATCCTTTATCATCCGAATGTGACATAATCAATGCGCCCATCAAACGGGTAGAAACGCCCCAAGAAGTTGCCCACACATATTCTTGTTTCCCTTCTTTACTTGCAAATTTTACATCAAATGCTTTCGCAAAATTCTGACCTAAAAAATGGGATGTACCTGCTTGTAATGCTTTTCCATCTTGCATCAATGCCTCAATACAATAGGTTTCGATTGCTCCTGCAAAACGCTCATTCGCTGATTTAATTCCTTTGATTACCGGCATCGCCATCCAGTTTTCTGCAAAATCAGCATATACGTGCAACATCTTCTCTGTTTCAATTACTGCCTCTTCAGATGTCGCATGTGCAGTATGTCCTTCTTGCCACAAAAACTCGGTTGTTCTTAAAAACAAACGTGTACGCATTTCCCAACGCACCACATTAGCCCATTGATTCACCAATATCGGTAAGTCGCGGTGAGATTGTATCCAGCCTCTATAGGTATTCCAAATAATCGTTTCTGAAGTAGGACGAACAATTAATTCTTCATCCAACTTAGCGGTTTCATCCACCACCACACTTCCATCGGGTGCTGTTTTCAAACGGTAATGCGTCACAACGGCACATTCCTTGGCAAAACCATCCACATGGCTGGCTTCCTTGCTAAAAAACGATTTAGGTATAAATAGCGGAAAATAAGCGTTTACGTGATCGGTATCCTTAAACATTTTGTCTAAGGCCTGTTGCATTTTTTCCCAAATGGCATATCCGTAAGGCTTAATAACCATGCACCCTTTAACTGCTGAATGTTCCGCTAAATCGGCCTTCACAACCAATTCATTGTACCATTCCGAATAATTTCCTTCACGCGTTGATAACTCCTTGCTCATAATCTTTTTTTTGTGGTATAGTATTTGTAATTTTATATCTGACTTTAGGAACGTAAAAATAGAAAATTAAACCTTTTGTTATTCCTTTTGTCGATTTTAAAAAGATTTAAATCATCCCCATCATATTTAAATACTAAAAAATGAAAACCTATTTAAGCATTCTGGCAATTGTTTTATTAGCGTTTACCGCTTGTAAAACTCCCGATGGTGCGCAATCGAGAGCTTACAATGATGATATTTATTATTCATCAAAAGACAAAGCTGCCGATAAAGAAAAACAAGCTTTGGCAGAAGCCCAACAGCGCGAGGAAGCCAAAAAACAACTCGAAGAAATGGCAGCCGCAGAGAAAAGAAATAATCCTGCTACTTCTGATGATTATTATACCCCGTCCGAAAACGGGAAAACAACCATCAACAATACAACCAATAATTATTACGACAACGAGCCGTTCGATTATGATGATTATTATGATGATGCTTACGCTGTTCGTTTAAGACGTTTCCATGGTAGTTGTGGTAGCTACGGTTACTATGATAATTATTATACCAACTCCTACTGGTATACAGGAAATCCTTATAACTATGGGACAAGTGTTTATATGGGATACAATTTCTGGGGACCGAGCTATTTCACCTATACCTATAATCCGAGTTATTATTGGTACGGAAACCAAGGTTGGGGTTACGACCCATGGTACAATCCTTATGGATATGGATATGATCCTTATGGATACGGTTACGGATATAACCCGTATGGATATGGTTATGGTTATGGCGGATACAATCCTTATGGCGCAGGCTATAACAATGGATACTGGGATGGATATTATGCCGGAATGTACAACAACAACTACTTCAACAGTTTCGATAATAACAGCTATTATTATGGACCAAGAGGTACAACTGGTTCGAATGGCAGAGAAACAGCACAACCGACTCTTGCTTCACGAATGGTAGAAGAATTAGAAACACAAGCAAAGGCGAATCCTGAAAATTGGAAAAAAGACGACTATGGCCGCATTAAACCGGTATACGTAAATACGGATACTTACAAACCTGTCAACAATGGTGCAACCGTTATTCCGGTGGGTCCAGTAAATCCGGCTTATAAACCTGACAATAGCACTAGTAAACCTACATCTACTGAAAATCCGGCTTACAACAAACCGGTGTACAACGAAAAGCCTGCTAATAAAGAACAACCGGTATACAACGAAAAACCGGCATATAAAGAAAAGCCGGTGTACGAAGAAAAACCTCTATACAAGGAAAAGCCAGTTAATATTGAGCGTCAAAAACCGGTTGAACAACCTAAATATGAAAAACCTCGTGAAGAAGCACCTCGATACGAACAACCGAAACCAACTCCTTCGTCTACACCGAGTGGAAGAGGCGGTTCTACTCCTCCACCATCTGGAAGCAAACCTCCAAGAAGATAATTTATTCTGAATTCGTTTTTAATTTTCACACGTTTACTCCGTGTGAAAATTAAAAACACGATTCAACTTTAAAAAAACGGATATGCAAAAACAAATTATAATTACAGGAATCGGATTACTATCGTTGTGCACTTCCTTTGCACAAAATGATATTGATGCCATGCGTTACTCGCAACTTACCTTTGGCGGAACGGCTCGTTTTGCTTCTATGGCAGGCTCTATGGGCGCTTTAGGTGGCGACATCTCAACGCTTAGTTTCAATCCTGCAGGGATTGCTATTTTCAAAAAAACAGAATTATCCATTTCACCTGCTGTGTTTTCACAAACCACTGCGTCTACCTACAATGGCTCAACCTCAAGTGATCGTAAATTAAATTTTAATTTAGGAAACATTGGTTTGGTGGCGAGCATTAATTTGATAAGCGACAAAAATAAGAGCGGTTGGGAAAATATAAATTTCGGATTTGGCTACAACCGCACCAATAATTTTCACAATCGAATGGATATCGAAAGTGATAACAAAAACAACTCCTTATTGGACGCATTTGTTCAAGATGCGAATGGTAACAACCCAACAAGTTTTGATGCGTTTTCAACGGACTTGGCATGGCAAACCTATCTAATAAACCCTGACAGTGTGGGCGTTTTACAATACAACCATGTAATACCCAACTACGGAATCAACCAACATAAAACTGTGGAAACAACCGGTTCCATGGGCGAAACCGTGATTAGTTTCGGAGGGAATTACAAAAGCAAATTGTATTTAGGTGCGACCTTCGGAATTTTAAGAACCCGTTTTTCAGAAGAATCTACTTTTGAAGAAACAGATGAAAAAGATACAATCGCCAATTTCAAATCTTTTAAATACACTCAATATTTATCAACCCAAGGAAATGGTGTGAACCTAAAAGTAGGTGCGATCTATCGTCCGAACGATTGGGTGAGAGTTGGTGTAGCGTTTCACACGCCATCTTCTATCAGCTTAAGAGATAACTACAGCAGCGAAATGAGTTCCGATTTAGACGGCTATAAATACGATACCGTTTCACCGGAAGGCTCCTATGATTACAGAATTACAAATCCCTACCGTGCAATTGGCAGTGTTGGTTTTGTGATTAATAAAATTGCGCTCATCAATGCAGAATACGAATATGTGGATTATTCTTTTGCTCAGTTGCATGCAACTGAAAATGTTTTTGGTGATGTAAACAAGCTTATTCGCACAAAATATAAAGGAACAGGCAATTTGCGTGTTGGTGGAGAAGTTCGCTTGGATCCGATTGCTTTGCGCGTTGGATATGCCTTGTATGGAAGTCCGTTTAAAAGCAATGAAAACATCAATGCGAACCGAACGAGCTATACAGCCGGAATTGGATACCGCCAAGATCATTTTTTCATTGACTTTGCCTATGTGCTCACCAAATACACGGAATTCAATTATTTATACAACACACCCAATTCTACCATCGTAGAAAACAGTTATAAAAACTCCAGCTTTATGTTATCTTTTGGTGTAAGATTTTAAGAACGAACGTCCCACTCTAATTATTGAGTGGGACGTTTTTTTGTATCTTGTATCCATGAATTCGATTTTCAATATTCTTTCCGGCACCTGGTTTATCATTAGCTCCAACTTTCCAATGTGGTTGGATGGAACCAAAACCAACCCTACATTTAATTATACCATTGCAGAAAAAAATGGAAAAACGTTTTTAATAGATGAAGTCAAATACCTTAAAAAAGGGAAAACAAAAACCATTAATGGTTTCGATTATGTAAACCCCAATAATGACAAGGCATTTACTTGGCAGGGAAAAGGATTTTTAGCAATCGCCAAAAGTCATTGGGAAATAAAATTATTTGATGAGAAAAACGAATGGGCTGTTATCTGGTTTTCAAAAACACTATTTACTCCGGAAGGAGTTGACATTATTAGCAAAAAGCAGAAACTGGATAAATCATTGATTGAAGAAATAAAAACAAAAATGCTCGCTGATACTATTTTAAAAAAGCATGTGAGTAGTTTAAAAGATCTATAAAAAAAGCCCCAAGTGAAAACTTGAGGCTTTTTTAATTAAGGTATTTCTTAAAATTATTCTTTTGTTTTTCCAGTTAAGATATCCGCATCCACCAAAATTCTTCCGCAATGCTCACACACAATCACTTTTTTATGTGTTTTGATATCCAAATGACGTTGAGGTGGAATTTTATTGAAACATCCGCCACAAGCATCACGCTCAACAGTTACAACGCCTAATCCGTTCATTACGTTTGAACGCAAACGGTGATACGCGTTTAATAAACGTTCTTCAATAATGCTTTCAGAAGCTTTTGATTTTTTAATCAATGCTGATTCTTCTTTTTCTGTTTCAGCAACAATTTCATCCAATTCTTTCTTTTTGATTTTCAAATCTTTTTGTCTGTCTTTGAAATCCTCTTCTGATGCTTCAATCACTTCTTTCTTAGAAATGATATTCGCTTTGTATTCTTTGATACGTTTTTCAGCCAACTGAATTTCCAAATTTTGGAATTCAATTTCTTTTGTAATCGCATCGTACTCACGGTTGTTACGTACTTTACCTTGCTGTGTTTCGTATTTCTTAATCAATGCTTGTGAATCTTTAATCACATTTTTCTTTTCTGTGATTGACTCTTCCAATGTTTTTAACTCTTCCGTTAAATTCGTTATACGGGTTTCTAAACCAGCAACTAAATCTTCCAAATCTCTCACTTCCAAAGGCAATTCACCTCTAACAGTTTTAATTTTATCGATTTTAGAATCTACTTGTTGTAATTCAAACAAGGCTTTTAACTTTTCCTCTACAGAAATTTCGTCAGTCTTAGTTTTTGCCATTTTTATAAATAGTTTATCGGATTTGTATTGATTTTTGATAAATGGAGTGCAAATGTAGTAAATTTTCTGCTTAAAATCTCATAAAATAATTCCATCGTGTATTGCTCACTCTCATAATGCCCGATATCTGCAATAATTATCTGATTTTCAGCATCAAAGAACTGATGATACTTAAAATCTGCCGTCACAAATACATCCGCTCCTGCTTGCATCGCATTTTTCAGCAAAAAGCTACCCGACCCGCCACATACAGCTATTTTCTTCACTTTTTCACCCTTTAATGCGGTATATCGTATTCCATCGGCCTTCATCACCGTTTTTAAATGCATCAAAAATGCTTTTTCGTCCATTTCAGTGGCCAATTCGCCAATCAACCCTGCTCCAATGCGATTATTTTTATTACTTAACTCCACTAAATCATAGGCTACCTCTTCATACGGATGTGCCAAAAACAAGGCTTTTAGCAACTTCGACTCGAGATATGCCGGATAAATCAACTCTATCCTGGTTTCTTTTTCTTGGTGTTGTTTGCGGATCTCACCTACATGCGGATTGGCATTCGCTCCCGCCTTAAATGTCCCATACCCATTTCCATTAAAACTGCATTCTTCATAATTTCCGATAGAGCCACCACCTGCAGCAAATAATGCTTCACGGATAGGCGCTGCGTTCACATCCGGACAATACGTTACCAACTTTTTAATGCTACCATTCATTGGAGCAAGTACTGAACAATTTTCCAAACCAATCATTTCAGCAATCTTAGCATTTACTCCATTGTGTACATTGTCCAAATTGGTATGTGCCGCATATATCGCAATGTTATTTTGGATTGCTTTTATGATGACGCGCTCGACATAATTTTTCCCGTTAAATTTTTTTATTCCGGAAAACACAATCGGATGATGGGCAATTACTAAATTACATTTCTTCGCAATCGCCTCATCAATAACAGCTTCAGTGCTGTCCAAGCAAATAATTGCTCCGGTAATTTCCATATCGGGATTGCCAAAAATCAATCCTGAATTATCATAACTCTCTTGATAAGCAAGCGGAGCAATGGATTCGATATGGCTGGTTATTTCTTTTAATTTCATTTTTTATAAATTACGAATCTGCACGAATTTACGAATCTATTTAACATTGTTGAATCTGCAGCTCCTCAAATTTGCTCAAAAGAGACTACTTCGGAGCACATTAATTCGTATTTTAGGGCTGTGAAGTTTATTCGAATCATATTATTACCGATTTCCTTTTTGTACGGCTGTATCACATTTCTGCGAAACATGTTTTACGATTTGGGACTTTTTTCTTCCAAGCAATTTGATTTGCCAACTATTTCCGTAGGCAATTTAAGTGCCGGTGGAACCGGAAAAACTCCGCATATTGAATACCTGATTCGCCTTTTAAAACCAGAATTTTATATTGCAACACTCAGTCGTGGCTATGGCAGAAAAACGACAGGTTTTATATTGTCTGACACACAATCAACAGCAAGTGATATTGGTGATGAACCACTACAATTCAAGAAAAAATTTAGCGGTTTGCGCGTTGCAGTAGATGGGAACCGGGTGAGAGGAATCAAACATTTATTAAAAGAATTTCCTTCCTTGCAAAGCATTTTGTTGGATGACGCCTTTCAACATCGAGCTGTAAAACCCGGACTAAGCATTCTTCTTACCGACTTTAGCAGATTGTTTGTAAATGACAACCTTCTTCCAAGTGGTAGTTTGCGCGAATTTAAATCCGGAATGAAACGTGCCGACATTATTGTTGTTACTAAATGTCCGGAAATATTATTACCCATCGAACGCAAACGATTAATTTCAGAAATAAATCCATTGCCCCATCAACGCATTTATTTTTCGTACATCAAGTATGGCGATTTTATCCCGGTAACCGGTGACGGCACCAACCCTTTGGCAAAAGAATATTATTTTGAACGAAACTTTTCGGTCGCACTTTTAACAGGTATTGCAAATACACGACCATTAGAATACTATCTAAAGGATAAAATTAAAAATATTGTTCCTATCAAGTTTGGCGACCACCATCACTTTACTAAAAATGACATCAGCAACATTCAAAAAATATTTAATAATATTGTAACCGCAAATAAAATTATTTTGACGACCGAAAAAGATGCGATGCGTTTAAAAAGCGCAGCGTATGCCGAAGCCATTAAAAATCTTCCTCTTTTTTATATTCCGATAGAAATTGAATTTCACAATAACGATAAACAAGCGTTCAACGAGCAAATACTCCATTATGTTAGAGCAAATCAAAAACACAGCAGCATACATTCAAAGTAAAATTTCATTCACACCTGAAGTAGGAATTATTTTAGGAACAGGTTTAGGTGGATTGGTGAAAGAGATAAACATCCAACACACCATCCCGTATGAAGAAATCCCCAACTTTCCTGTATCTACCGTTGAAGGCCATTCCGGAAAATTAATTTTTGGTGAGCTTGGAGGAAAACGCGTTGTTGCAATGCAAGGTCGCTTTCATTATTATGAAGGATATACCTTACAGCAAGTGACCTTTCCTGTTCGTGTGATGAAACTACTCGGCATAAAAAACTTGTTTGTATCCAATGCATCCGGTGGTGTAAATCCTAATTTTGAAATTGGCGACTTAATGATTATTAACGACCATATTAATTTTTTTCCTTCCAATCCGCTGATCGGAAAAAACATTAAAGAACTAGGTCCGCGTTTCCCGGACATGAGCGAAGCCTATAGCAAAGCAATTATTGTAAAAGCTAAAAAAGTAGCAGCAACTAACAACATCAAAGTACAGGAAGGAATTTATTTAGGCTTATCCGGACCAACATTCGAAACACCTGCCGAATACAACATGGTGCGTGTATTGGGTGCCGATGCTGTTGGAATGAGTACCGTTCCGGAAGTGATTGTTGCACGCCATATGGATATCCCTTGCTTTGCAATGTCCATCATTACAGATTTAGGTGTTCCCGGCAAAATTGTGGAAGTCACCCACGAAGAAGTACAAGAAGTCGCTTCTCACGCAGAAAAAAAGATGACCATCATTATGAAAGAATTGATGAAGGAATTATAATATTCCCCTCTTCATTCTCGTTATCTGGCGTATATACTAATTCCTCGTATCATGCGCAGCCTCTCTCTTCTGCTATCCATTTGTATGATTTCATGCAGTGCGCAAGCGCCATCCAACGATGAAGTATTGGATGCATCCATCAATACTGCCAAAGAACAAACACTTTCCTATGAAGAATTAAAATCATCTATTCTTTCAACCCGCAACAAAATCAATAAAGAATACCTTTCAGCCGATAGCATCGGTAAGGATTCCATCGTTAAGTATAGCCAAGAATTTTTACGCAACATCACACAAGAAGTGTTTACCTATTGGTACAAAACGCAATGGGATTTTAATGGCATTACACAAACCCCGCAACAAGGAAAATTGCCTGCGGTTATTTTGTAACCACCGTGATTCGTGATATTGGCTTTGACATTCCTCGATCCAAATGGGGACAACTCCCTTCCGAAACCATGATCAAAAAACTAAATCCGGAAGTCAAAAAATATTCCAACAAATCCATTACAATCGTTATTGATTATTTAAAAAATCGAGAAGATGGAATTTATGTTGTCGGCATGGACACGCATGTCGGATTTGTTTCCAAAGAAGGCAAACAATTAAAATTTATTCACGCCAATTATTATCAACCGGAAATTGGTGTAATGGAAGAAAACCTCAAAGGCAACAATCCCCTTAACGATGCCAGCTATCGGGTAATCGGACAACTCTTTCAGTATGACATGGCTAAAAAATGGATTCTGAATGAGAAGTACGAATAGTTTCGTATCTTTATAATTCAAAATTTTAAGCATGAAAAAAATCTACATTGCACTATTATCTATTACTCTTTTGTTGAATGTAAAAACATTCGCACAGTATAGCTCCAATAATATTTCGTTGGTTGGCCATTGGTACAACCCATCACAACCTCCTGAACCCACTTATGGAATTAAATACAACAGTGTTTGGGGATGGGTGGATACGGCAGATTCAAATAAAGAATATGCTATACTGGGTTCCGGACTCGGCACACACATCATCGACATTTCTGTTCCGAGCAATCCTGTTCAAATTGATTTTGTTGCCGGACGAAGAGATGAATGCATTTGGCGCGAATACAAAACCTATGGCAACTACCTCTATGCAATTAGTGATGATGGTGCTCCCAATAGTTTTCAAATCATCGACCTCAGCTACCTCCCGGATTCGGTGCATGTGGTTCATGATGATACCACCATTGTTGAAAGAGCACATACTTTATTTATTGAAGGAGATAAATTATACATCGGTAGCGTAAAAGAACATTCACCGGGTGGTGGTGTATATTCCATGGCTGTTTATAGCTTAGCAAATCCGGAAGTTCCACTTTTGCTCCGTGCATTGAATCAAGATTACCCATCCATAACATGGGTGCACGACATGTATGTTAGAAACGATACCGTATACGCCTCCTGCGGATTTGACGGATTATACATCTATAAATACAATACAGGAACAAATAATTTCATGGCACTTAATTCGCTTACCTCTTATCCTGATCAAGGATACAACCACAGTAGCGCATTGACACCGAATAGTCATACACTTGTTTTTTGTGATGAAGTACCTGAAAACACCTTGGTAAAAGTTTTGGATGTGACAGACGTTACCAATCTTGCTATTTTGGATACCTTTAAATCCAATGAAGGCGCCACACCACACAATCCTTACATTTGGGGAACCGACAGAGTAGTGATTGCTTATTATCAGGATGGACTTCAAATTTTCGACATCAGCAATCCGACCAATGTTACCAAAACAGGTTTTTTCGACACCGACACGTTGCATGGACTAAATGATGGATTTCCTACAGGCAGCACCTATCATGGCGCATGGGGCGCTTATATTGATTTACCAAGCGGACTATTTTTAGTAGGTGATATGCAAAACGGATTGTTCGTGCTTAACCCTTCATTGGCATTGGGTGTAACAGAAAACAACATCAACGAAAACACTGTTTCGGTTTTTCCAAATCCAACAAACAATTATTGTTCAATCACAATTAATTTAACACAATCTGAAGCTGTTTTATTTGAATTGTTTGATGTAACAGGGAAGAAAATTTTCAGCAAAACAGAAACGATTGGAGCTGGAAACTCAACACGCACAATCTTTATGGAACAATACAACAGCGGAATGTATATTTTAAAAATGACCGGAAAAGATATTTACTACACTCAAAAAATTATTAAGAAATAAAAATCTCTTTAAAATTGAAAAAGCTTCTGAAAACTAAATTTCAGAAGCTTTTTTTATGACTAAAATTTATCGGGACAAATAATTGCAACATTTTGGGGAGCAGAATAAATCTTTTTCAGGGACACTCATTTTAACAAAATTTGCATCTACGATTACGAATTATTCAGCAAATCCATCCTCAATTTTACCCCAATACCATTGATTTTTTTCGTATCTTTCGCGCTTTAAAACTGTTGATTAAAAAATGAGCATTTACGATAAATACGAAGCGGTTATCGGGTTGGAAATCCATACACAATTATCCACCAAAAGCAAAGCGTATTCCAGCGACTCAACCGAATTCGGTGTGTTGCCCAATACCAATGTAAGTCCGATTACTCTCGGTCACCCCGGAACATTACCCAAATCAAACAAACGCGTAATTGAATATGCCGTGCGCTTAGGTCTTGCTTGCAAAAGCACCATTCGTGAAGTGAACGAATATGCCCGCAAAAATTATTTTTACGCGGATTTACCGAAAGGATATCAAATCACCCAAGATAAAACGCCTATCTGTACAGGAGGATACATCACCATCAAAACTGCAGACGGTAAAGAAAAACAAATCAACATCACACGTATTCACATGGAAGAGGATGCCGGAAAAAGCATTCACGACATTGATCCGTTTGATACACTTATCGACTTAAATCGTGCGGGTGTAGCCTTGTTGGAAATTGTAAGTGAGCCGGATATCCGCTCCGGTGAAGAAGCTTATCAATACGTTACTGAAGTGCGCAAGCTTGTTCGCTACCTCGACATCTGCGATGGAAACATGGAAGAAGGAAGTATGCGTTGCGATGCCAACGTATCTGTTCGTTTGAAAGGCGCAACAGAATTTGGGAAACGTACCGAAACAAAAAACATGAATTCCATCCGCAATGTGCAACGCGCCATTGAATACGAAATAAAACGTCAGATTGATATCATTGAAAGTGGCGGAGAAATTTCTCAAGACACTATGGGATTTGATGCTGTTGCGGGAACAACGTATCTGATGCGGAGTAAAGAAATGGCGAACGATTACCGCTATTTCCCTGAACCGGATTTACAACCAGTTGTTGTTACACAAGCATACATCAACAAAGTAAAAGAGACATTGCCTCCATTACCAAACGAACTGTTTAAAAAATATACAGCGTTGGGCTTATCTGAATACGATGCCGGTGTATTAACCGACTCGAAAGAAATTGCCTTGTACTTCGAAAAAATTATCGCAAATACAAAAAATGCAAAATCTGCATCCAACTGGTTAACCGTTCAAATCAAGTCTCATTTGAACGATAGTGCATTGCACATTTCTGATTTCAACATTACACCGGAGCGCATTGCTGAGTTGGTGAACTTTATTGATACCGGGAAAGTAAGTCATACCATCGCGACACAAAAAATATTTCCAATCATGTTAACAGATGTTACAAAGTCGCCTGCACAAATTGCGACTGAAAACAACTGGATACAAGAAAGTGATAGTGGTGCCTTGACTGCATTTGTGCAGGAAGCCATTGCAAAATATCCTGACAAAGTAATTGAATACAAAAATGGGAAAACAAATTTACTCGGTTTGTTTATGGGCGAAGTGATGAAACTTTCGAAAGGAAAAGCAGACCCGAAAGTGGCTACCGAGATTGTAAAAGAAATGCTTGAAAAATAAACAATTTGAAAATCTTAATATCAATCAAATGAAATTTATAAACACATTCATCGCTGTTTCCGTTTTATTGTTCTCCGCTTGTTCGAACCCAAACAATGAATCTTCTTCCGGATTTGAATTGAAAGGAAAATTTGGAAATGCACACGGTGACACCCTTTACCTTGAGTTGATGGCTACCGATGGATTGAAAAAAGTAGATACCGCCATCCTGGATGAAAATGGTGAATTCACCATGAATCCAGTTATTCCTGAAATCGGATTTTACCGTTTGAAAACAAACGATAGAAATTTTGCTACGCTGATTTTTGAGCCCAACCAAAAAGTAAACATCACAGGTGATGTTGCCGATTTAGGAAACACTTATAATGTTGAAGGATCAGAAGACTCTAAGCTATTCTGGGAAATCAATTTGGCTTCAGCTGAAAGTTATCGCAAACGAGATTCGCTTCAAAAAATGTTTCAAGCCTTCGTGAACATGACACAAATGGATTCACTCCGCATCGACTCCATGAGCAATGAACTTGAAAAGCCATACACACAATTGGTAAACGACCACAATCAATTTTTAAAAACATTCATTGAAAAACATGCATCCTCGTTTGCTTCTTTAGCTGCGATTCAACAATTGCAACCGGATGAATTTATGGACACGTATTTTAAATTGGATGATGGTCTTTTTGCAAAATATCCCAACTCACCTTACATCAAAGCATTTCACGATGGCGTATCCAGCAGCAGAAAATTAGCTATTGGTACACTTGCTCCAGAAATCAATATGAATACTCCCGAAGAAAAACCATTAGCACTCTCCTCGTTAAAAGGCAAAGTAGTGTTGATCGATTTTTGGGCTTCTTGGTGTGGACCATGCCGCGCTGAAAATCCAAACGTGGTAAAAGCTTACAACAAATACAAATCAAAAGGTTTCGACATTTATAGCGTTTCGTTGGACAAAGACATGGAAAAATGGAAACAAGCCATCAAAGCAGATGGATTAACTTGGAAAAACCATGTTTGTGATTTTAAATTCTGGCAATCACCGGTTGTTGCTTTATATAATTTCAACGCGATACCTACCAATGTGTTGATTGACAAAGAAGGAAATATCCTTGCGAAAAATTTACGAGGAGAAGCATTGGAAGAAAAACTTGCAGAAATTTTAAAATAATATTACATCGATGAAAATTCGCTACTCCCTTCTTTTATTTATTCTTGCATGGTCCAACCTTGCAATGGCACAAACTTATTTTCAACAAGAAGTGAATTATACCATCAACGTGAAGTTGGACGATGTAAAGCATGAATTGACAGCAGATGAAAAAATAGAATACATCAACAACTCGCCTACAACGCTTACCTACATCTACATGCATCTTTGGCCCAATGCATACAAAGACAATAATACCGCTCTTGCCAAGCAGTTGATGGAAGGCGGAGAAACTAAATTGTATTACGCCAAAGACGAGGAAAGAGGGTATATCGACCAATTGGATTTCAAAGTAAATGATGTGGCTGTTAAATGGGAACTTATTAAAGACAGTACCGACATTTGTAAAATCATTTTAAACGAACCATTAAAAAGTGGTGGGGTAATCGTTATCACAACTCCGTTCCATGTTAAAATTCCTTCCGGAGAAATTTCCAGAATGGGACATATTGGACAATCGTATCAGATTACACAATGGTATCCAAAACCGGCCGTATTCGACCGTTACGGATGGAACCCCATTCCATACTTGAATCAAGGGGAATTTTATTCTGAATTCGGCAGCTTTGATGTAAGCATCACGCTTCCTAAAAATTATGTATTAGGAGCAACTGGTGATATGGTAGATGGTGAAAAAGAAATTGCTTGGCTGGAAAAAAATGTAAAAGCTACCGAAGCAATCACTTCGTTTGACAAAAGCGATGTGGCTTTTCCTCCATCCGAATTGGAAACAAAAACCTTACGCTTCAAACAAAAAAACGTGCACGACTTTGCATGGTTTTGCGATAAACGCTATCACGTTCTAAAAGGCGAAATTGTTACTCCACATACAAAAAACAAGGTCACCACTTGGGCCATGTTCACCAACACTGAAGGCAATCTCTGGAAAAACAGTATTCAATATTTAAACGATGCCATTTATTATTATTCCTTGTGGAATGGTGATTATCCTTACGCACATTGCACAGCCGTTGATGGAACCATTAGCGCTGGAGGCGGAATGGAATACCCAAACATCACCGTGATTGGTGGTAGCGGAAGTGCATTTCAATTAGACGTAGTCATCACACATGAAGTAGGACACAATTGGTTTTACGGAATGCTTGGCTCCAACGAACGCACACATGGATGGATGGATGAAGGCCTTAACTCTTTCAACGAACATCGTTACATAGAAACAAAATATCCTGACCAAAAACTAATTGGTGATTTGGCAGATGGACCAATCGGCAAGGCATTTGATTTATCGCGTTACAAACACAAAGCACAATATGAATTGTCTTATTTGTTTGCCGCAAAGAAAAACGAAGATCAACCCATCGAATGTCATTCGGCACATTATACACAATTAAATTACGCTGGCGTGATGTATTCCAAAACAGCCATTGTAATGGATTACTTAATGGCTTATTTGGGTGAAGCGGAAATGGATAAAGTGATGCAAGCCTATTTTGATGAATGGCATTTTAAACATCCGATGCCAGAAGATTTTAGAAGATCGGTTGAAAAAACAACCGGCAAAAATTTATCGTGGTTGTTTGATGGATTGATTAACTCCACTCAAAAACTAGATTATAAAATCACCTTCGTGCATAAAAACCAAGATGGCACTTGGGATATTGGTGTTAAAAACAAAGGCGATATCAATGGCCCGGTTTTTATTCAGGGAATTAAAGATGGTAAACTCATTGGAGAAGTTGTTTACGATGGTTTTGATGGCAAGCAAGCATTAACCTTCCCGAAATCTGAAATCGATTATTTTAAGATCGATATGCGTGAAGACATGCCAGAAGTAAATCGCAACAACAATAAAATACGCACTACCGGAATCTTCAAAAAAACAGAACCCATCAAACTACAATTCTTGGGCAGTTTGGACAATCCGGATAAAACACAATTATTTTGGACACCGGTTGCCGGTTGGAACAACTACAATCGTTGGATGTTCGGACTCGCATTTTACAACAATTTGTTACCACAAAAGAAATTTGAATTTGAATTGATGCCAATGTATAGCATCACCACAAAAGATTTTGCAGGATATGGCCATGTTGCATACAACATGTTTCCAAAGAATGGATTGCAACATGTTGCTATCGGGTTAACCACCACACGATATGCATTCTCGAATCATCCGGATGATGCAAACGGAAAACCATTGAACTTCAATTTCAATAAAATTGCACCTGAAATTTTCATCAAACTTAAAAAAGCAGAGTTAAGAAGTCCGTTTAACCTTACTATCCGCTACCGCAACATCACGATCATGAAAGAGTTTCCGGTTGGAAATTATGCGGTGCGTCCTGCAATCTACAAACGCGATACGCTCACCACCAACTTTAACGATTTAACATTCTCTTTTTCAAAAGAAGATGCGATTACACCTTACGATGTGAATGTGAATTTTCAGCAAGGAGAGAAAATGATGAAAGCGGCAGTAACCGCACATTACTCGTATAACTTCAAAAAGAAAAACAAAGGTGTGGACATTCGTTTGTTTGCCGGAACATTTATTGGAACCGAAGCGGTGGATGCCGGTCCTTACCGTTTCCGAATGAGCGGACAAACCGGATTACAGGATTATTTGTTCGACAATATCTTTTTAGGTCGCTCTGAGTTGATCAACAATGGCGAAATTCTTTCCAACCAATTTACCGATACCGATGGTGGCATGAAAGTGTATTCACCACTAGGACAATCATCTACCTGGTTGGCTGCATTGAATTTAAAAACATCGTTAGGAAACATGAAACTTCCTATTAACCTGTATGCAGATATTGGAACGGCAGACAAAAAATCCATGAGTACAGAAGATGTTTTATACGATGCAGGAGTTTGTTTGTCGTTTAGAAAAAAATTCTTTGAAATTTATTTTCCGGTAGTGATGTCCAAAAACATTCAGGATTTTAATACCGCAAACAACATTACTTATTTAGAAACCATACGTTTTACATTGAACTTAAATTTGATTAATCCATTTGGGTTAATTCGGAATTTTTCGTTGTAACAAACAAAAACACACCCCTGCCCCTCTCGAGAGGGGATTTGACAGTGTGAACATTGAGAATTAGTTTACTATTGAATAATTTTATTTAGAACTATAATTTAAAAACTGACGAGAATCCATTCCCCTCTTGAGAGGGGTTAGGGGTGTGTAAAAGTTACGAAGCCAAATGCCCGACAAAACCAAAATATACTTTGCCTCCGATTTCCACTTAGGTGTTCCAAGCTACGAAAAGAGCTTAGAGCGTGAAAAGCGCATTGTAAAGTGGCTGGATGAAATCAAGCACGATGCAAAAGAAATCTACTTGATGGGCGATATGTTTGATTTTTGGTTTGAATACAAATACGTAGTTCAAAAAGGATTTATTCGCTTACTCGGCAAGATTGCGGAGATTGTAGACTCCGGCACTCCGGTAACCCTCTTTACCGGCAACCACGACATGTGGATGTTTGGTTATTTAGAAAAAGAGCTCGGTGTTACCGTGCACAAGAACCCGATTACACGCGAATATTACGGCAAAAAATTTTACTTAGGACATGGTGATGGCTTAGGTCCAGGAGACAATGGATATAAGTTCATCAAAAAAATATTTTCCAGTACTGTTTGCCAATGGTTGTTTGCTCGTATTCATCCCAATTTTGGAGCCGGCATTGCCAGCTTCTGGTCAAAAAAGAGCAGAGCATCCAACGCGCCCAAAGATGAACAATTTAAAGGTGAAGAAAATGAATGGTTAGCAGTATACTGCAAAGAAGTTCTACAGAAAGAACATTTCGATTATTTCATTTTTGGCCACCGCCACTTACCACTCGACATCAAACTTTCCGAAAAAAGCCGCTACATCAATTTAGGGGAATGGATCAATTATAATACATACGCTGTATTTGATGGGGAGAAATTGGAGTTGAAGGAGTATAAGTAGGTCATCCAACAAGATGTCAAAATATAATTAACCTACCCTACCTTCGCGATCAAATCTGCCAATCTACTGGAGTAACCGTATTCATTATCGTACCAGCCAATAACTTTAACCATGTTACCAATTACGGATGTAAATTCAGCATCGTAGATACAGGAATGTGGGTTTCCAACGATATCAACAGAAACAATTGGATCTTCGGTATATTCTAAAATTCCTTTGAGATAGGTTTCACTTGCTTTTTTAAATGCTGCATTTATTTCGGCAGGTGTAACTGGTTTTGTGAGTACGCAGGTAATATCGGTAAGAGAACCATCCGGAACAGGCACACGCATTCCACAACCTCCCAGCTTTCCAGTTAAGTGAGGAAATATTTTTGTAATTGCTTTTGCTGCTCCGGTTGAAGTAGGAACGATAGAAAGTGCTGCTGCGCGTGCTCTTCTTAAATCTTTATGGGGTGCATCGTGCAAACGTTGGTCGCCAGTATAGGAATGAACCGTTGTGATGTATCCATCTTCCAATCCCTAGTTTGCATCTAGCACTTGTATCATGGGTGCAGCACAGTTGGTAGTGCATGAAGCGTTTGAAATAATGATGTCATCACTTTTTAAAATGTCGTCATTGATTCCAAGTACTACGGTTTTAATTTCATCGGTGGTTGGAGGAGCTGAAACAATTACTTTTTTTGCTCCTGCCAAAATATGTTTCCCTGCTGTTTCTTTGTTTAAGAAAAATCCGGTAGATTCAATCACAACATCAATGTCTAAATTTTTCCAAGGTAAATTGGTGGGATCTTTTTCTGCAAACACCGCAATGCGTTTTCCATTGATGATGATTGCTTTTTCTTCGGCAACCACGGTTGCATCGATGCGTCCATGAACAGAATCATATTTTAACAAATGAGCTAATGTTTTGCTGTCTGTTAAGTCGTTGATGGCAACCACTTCTATATTGTCGCGGGTTAAAAGAATACGAAGTGTAACTCTACCTATTCTTCCGAAACCGTTAATTGCAACTTTGATTTTTTTCATTCGAGGGAATTGTTTTTACAAAGATAAAGTGAAAAGTGATTGCAAGATGGAATTTATTTACACTGTTGTCAGTTCGAGTGATTTTTGACTCGAGTCTTCGAGGCAAAAATTGTATCGAGAACTGTTTGCAAAACGTGTCTCATCTCCGAAATTGTTCTCGATACGTTTCTTTCGCTTCCAGCTCTAGAAACACTCGAACTGACAATCCGGTCAGACGATATCAATCCCATACTTATGCAACAAGCCATCCAATCCCATTCTGGAAAATTTTGCTTTCTTCATTCTGTTCTCTTCGGGGTCAATTGAAAAGTTAAATGCGCTGCGAAAGTCGGCTTTTTCGAGAATGCTGTTTTTAAAAACGGCTCCAAGCAAGTCGCAATCAGCAAACACAGCACCTGTTAAGTCGCTATCAGAAAAATCGGTTTCGTGTAGGCTGCAGTTTTTGAATTTTGTTTCTTTCAATTTTAAATTGTAAAACATGGAGAGATTCAACAAACAATCTTCAAAATTGAATGCTAGCAAAAAAGGATTGGCTTCAGCAAAATTGACACCAAGCACTTTGCAGTTTTTAAATTTGACGGTTTTAAAAGCGGTATTGCTGAATTTGGTCATGCTTAAGTTGCAATCAATAAATTCACAATCCACAAAAACATAGTTGGATAGATGTCCATTCGAAAAGTCGCAATCTTTGAATTTGCAATTTTCATATTCACCTTTCGGTAGGGGCTCGTTTGAAAGAATAATCTTTTCAAACACTTTATTTTCCGTGAGTGGGAGTGCCATAGCACAAAGATAGAGGGAAAAGCGGTTCCTGGGAAATAATATATTCTGAATAAAATGATTTTGACAGGGCGT
Organism: Bacteroidota bacterium; assembly: GCA_016722565.1. Classification (NCBI taxonomy): domain Bacteria; kingdom Pseudomonadati; phylum Bacteroidota; species Bacteroidota bacterium. The sequence goes on along the minus strand of JADKIU010000001.1, from coordinate 856,719 downwards.
ACTTGGCAGTACGAAACAATCTAAACAGATCGAGATTGCTTCGTACCTCGCAATGACGTTCTAATTGAGAGCAATAAACACTTGTTCAATAGTGAGGAAGGTAAAGTTTGAATCACAACCATAACTACTCAGTTACCTAGTCACCTAGTTACCTAGTTACTTCCTAAAAGATATGTTTCTCCGCGTGATACGAAGATCTCACCAATGGTCCGCTTTCTACAAAACGGAAACCTTTAGCTAATCCAATTTCTTTGAATTTCGCAAACACTTCCGGGCGAACAAATTCGGCAACGGGTAAATGTTTCGGACTCGGTTGTAAATATTGTCCGAGTGTTAACACATCGCAACCAACGGCTCTGAGGTCGTCCATGGTTTCAATCACTTCCGCTTCGGTTTCACCTAAGCCCAACATCACACCACATTTGGTTTTTACACCCGCATCTTTTAAGCGTTTTAGTACTTCTAAGCTTCGGTCGTATTTTGCCTGGATGCGCACTTGTTTGGTTAATCTGCGAACGGTTTCTAAATTATGAGAAACAATATCCGGCTTCACATCGATGATGCGTTGCAAATTTTCCCACTTTCCTTGAAAGTCGGGAATCAAAGTTTCAAATTTTGTTTGCGGACTCACTCTACGAATAGCGTTAATGGTTTCTGCCCAGATCGTGGAACCACCATCTTTTAAATCGTCACGATCAACAGAAGTGATCACACAATGTTTTACATTCATCAAGCGAACAGATTCAGCAACACGTTCCGGCTCCTGCAAATCAACAGCGAGTGGTCGGCCTGTAGCCACATTACAAAATCCGCACGAACGGGTGCAGATGTTTCCGAGAATCATGAAGGTAGCAGTACCTGCACCCCAGCATTCTCCCATATTCGGACAGTTTCCACTTTCGCAGATGGTATGTAATTTATGTTTGGAGACGATTTCACGCACTTGCGCATATTCTTTCCCTGTAGGTAATTTTACGCGTAACCAATCCGGTTTTTTTTGAAATTTTCTCTCTGGGGTAATTGTATCAGCCATAATCTTTGTTGCAGTGTTTTATTTAGAACGTCACTTCGAGCGGAGTCGAGAAGCGTTAAGTCGTTGGAAATTTTTTCAGATAGATTCGTAAATTTGTTTTGATTCGTTATCCGTACTAAAACCATTTCTTCCCCCAAACCATTTTCAGGTACAAGGTAGCAAACACACGTTGCTTCGGAGCGAACGCCATAAGAGGAAGAGCCACAGGATACACATCAACAACGGCACCTGTTTCGATGGCTTTAATCACATTGTAACGTTTACCATATTCAAAACTCAATGCGATTTTACCATATCCACCCGGATATAATCGTGTTTGACCAAGTCCTTTGAAAAAAGGTGCTTTGCCATAAATATCAGATGGGAAATGTTTATCCGGATCATAACGTTCCGTTGAAATAGGATTTAAATTCGGATCGTTGGTTTTCACAACCACTTCTAAATAGACAGGCTTGGCAAAAGCTAACGTTGCTCCAACAAAATAAGAGAATCGAATTTCTACATTCTTTTTTTCTTGTTTTTCGAAAAGTGTATTTTGAAAACCAACACCGGGACGAATCACCAAAACAGAATTTAATTTTCCGTAAACAAATCCTCTGGCGTTGTCATAATACGGATTGACACTTTTAATTTCTTTTGCATGTTTAAAATTTTGTGCTTCCACTTCCAACACACGTTTGCGTGTGCCATGAACGTGATAACCTCTGCGATAGGCAATACCAAGACCACCGGCAGAATGCACAAACAAACCAAAATTGGATTCGTTACGATACAACACTTTTAAATCCTCTCCGGCATCTATACGCGACTGAGAATCTTTCAAGTCCTGACCAACGGTTGGAAAAGAAAAAACAAAAAGGAATACGATTAGAAATATATTCTTAAACATTCGCATGTGATTACTATTTTCAGAATCGAGATTCTGCTATCTTTGTATGTATCAATCTCGGTATTCAGAGATTATCAATTCTTTTATTTAAAACATTTTAAATCGAAGAATTGTTTAACAAATATACGAAACAAAACACATTTATCCCACACTTTACAACGATGAAAACGTCTAAAATAGTATACCAAGGAAATCTTCGTACCGAAGCCACTCATTTACAATCGGGAAAAACCATTATAACAGATGCACCGCTGGACAATAATGGCAAGGGAGAGGCCTTTTCACCAACCGATTTACTGGCTACATCTTTAGGATGCTGTATGTTGACAATCATGGGCATCGTTGCAGGGCGTCACAACATCAATATTGACGGGACAGCCATCGAAATCACCAAAATAATGAAGGCAGATCCTCGCAGGGTGGGTGAAATTATTGTAGAATTTGCAATGCCTAAAAACAATTATTCGGAAAAGGACAAAACCTTGCTGGAGCATGCGGCACATACATGTCCGGTGGCAAAAAGTTTAAGTGCAGAATTAGTACAAACCGTGATTTTTAACTATTAATCGCTGCTTCTATTTCAGGGCTACTGATATCAGAATGGGTTGCAGAATAAATACATTTCCCATTTTTGATGACCAGAATCTGAGGAGATTCGTGCTCAATGCCGTATTTCTGTGCAATGGCTTGAGAGATGTTTCTATGATTTAATAAGTCGAGATAAAAAGTAGGCACTAGCGTATCCATTAATTTCCACGACCGCTCCAATCGTCCAAGTGCAGCAATACTAATAGAACAGCGTGTACTGTGTTTGAACAACAGGACAGCTTTCACATCGTTGCGATTAGACAAAGCGTCAACATCCATCAACTGTTCTTCAGCGATGAGCGGCAACCAATTCATAAGAAATAACGGAATTAGATAGAACGTGGCAAAGCGCTCACTTTCACTTTCTCAACTTTTTGAGTAGTGATTCCAGCGCAATTCCCATGAGACTTGCAAGAAGTTAAGATTGAACCTGTAACAAATACAGCTAGAAGGATAAGTGCAAGTTTTTTCATGAGATATAGGGATTTTTAGATTGATTTTTCAGTCTTATCGGTAATTTTCTTACCTGATTCGATTTTGTTAATTTTTCCATATGCAGCACAACGCTCGTGGCTTCTGCATGATGACAACGTAGCACCAACAAAAACGACTGATAAGATAATTACAAATACTTTTTTCATGTGGAATCTGATAATAATTAATTCTAAATAATCATAAAGGATGAATTGCAAAATTATAATAAATATAGATTTAAACAAACCATTTCAACTATTTTTTTTCAGCAAGTAGTCAAAAACCCCATAATTAGTCTATTTTTGGCAATAAAATGCGGTAAAAATGCCCAAAACGGAGGTAGACATTCATGAGAGCTGGAAGCAAGTTTTGAAAGAACAATTTGCAGCTCCCTATTTTAATGAATTGAAGTCTTTTCTTACTAACGAAAAGAAAACGCATATCGTATATCCTCCGGGCAATCAAATTTTTGCAGCCTTTAATCGCACCCCGTTCGACAAAGTGAAAGTGGTGATTATTGGTCAAGATCCCTATCACGGACCGGGACAAGCAAACGGGCTTTGCTTTTCTGTGAGTCCGGGCATCCGAAAACCACCTTCACTGGTCAATGTTTTCAAAGAATTACAAACCGATTTAGGCATTCCCATTCCACAGGATGGCAACTTGGAATCCTGGGCAGATCAGGGCATTTTATTATTAAATGCCACCTTGACGGTTAGAGGCGGCATGGCAGGCTCTCACCAAAAGAAAGGTTGGGAACAATTTACGGACGCGGTGATAAAGGCGATTTCAGACAATAAAAAAGGAGTTATTTTTATGTTATGGGGAAACTTTGCACAAACCAAAGCCGAACTGATAGACAAAGACAAACATTTTATATTAACTGCAGCACACCCTTCCCCACTCGCTCGTGGTGCTTTTTTCGGGTGCAAACATTTTTCAAAAGCCAATAAGCTGCTCGAACATCAAGGTATTTTGCCAATCGATTGGCGATTAGCTCCGTAGGAGTCCCTTCGGCAAAAAATAGAAAAGCCCATAGTTCAATCTGAACTACAGGCCATTCATCCCAACAAAAAAAATTAATTCTTGGTAATCTTTCGAATCACTTTTGAATTTCCAACGGTGATTTCAACAAAATAAATTCCAGATTCTAATTCAGAAACAGAAATTGCTTCTTGGTGTTTTTGATTTGCATGAACGTCCATTTGCTTTTCAATCACATTTTGTCCTAATACATTTTTAATGGTCAAAACAGCCTTTCCTGTTCCTCCATTTTCAATTACGAGAGAAAGAGTAGAAGAAACTGGATTCGGAAAAACCAAAACATTGAATGCATCAATAGGAGAAGTGATACCGGTTGATAAGATTGAAATTGTATTGGATGGATATGGACAGGTATTGTAATACGTCACCATCACATAATAATTTCCATCGGTGGTGGTGGTATAACTTTGAGAAGTCGCTCCAGGGATAATGCTTCCATTCCAATACCATTGGTAGGTAGTTGCAGGTGTAGCGGTTAATACCGCCCCGGCTTGTGTAATTACCGGTGCATTAATTAAACATGCTTGATCGTAAGTAATACGAGGCGACACCGTCAATGAATCGTTAAATGTATCCCAAGAAGTGCAATTATCTTTTAAATAATACTCCAACCACAATTTTAAAAAATCTGCAACGGCATCTTGTTGTTGCGCTCTGGTAATTGCAAGTGTGGGAGTGCAGGTAGACTGCCCGAATGCACAATTAAAATTATAATTTGCAAATTCACAATGAGCTGCCCCTTTAACACTGATAAATGTTTTGCAAGTCGAACCCAATGAATCGTACATTGGAATCTGATGATCAGCAGGAGGAGCAACACAATCATTCTCACCTGCAAACACCAATGCCGGAACGGATACATTTGTTGCAGCAGCAATAGATGGCGGTGTGGTATTGGCAGCTGCAAACGTTACCATCGTGGTAATGTTCGGATTACTTTCTGCCGCCAAAAAGGTACTTCCTCCGCCCATCGAATGACCCATAATGGCTGATTTTGTGTTGATGTGATTATAAAACGGGGATGATAGATTGGTGGCGCTTTCACTTTGCAATTTGGTTACCAAAAATTTCAAATCCTTACCAAATTCTCCATGCGAAGGACTAATACTACCTTCGGTGCGAGGGAACGCTACAATATATCCCTGAGGAACTAAATCCTCCCAAATATTTTGATAGGCATCCCAACTCATCACAAAGCCGTGCCCAAATATTATTATTGGGAATGTTCCTGCAGAAACAGGCACACTTGTTCCGGCTGTTGCAGCGGGATAATAAATCTCTGTTTGGATACTTCTGCTTGCTCTTGCAGGATCCGTATAGGTAATTTGAACGTGACCTACCGCATAGGTTTGTGCTTTTCCCAATAAGGAAAGGAATAGGAACGAAACAAAAAATAATTTCTTTACAATTACCTCCGTTTCGGTGAATGATTTTTTTAGTAGTTTTTTAATCATGGCGATTTTTTCTTACAAAGTTAACGGGCATTCCCGAGGAATAAAAGTCTGTAGTGTACAGTTTCATCAGATGAGAATTCCCATCAACCACTTCCAAACGAAGCTTAGGATGAAGAAAATCGAATAAATAACATCCTCATCTTCGACCAAAAATCAGAATGGAGTTTTTATTTCAAAAAATTTTAGATACTTTAGGGCGGGAAAAAAAATTATGTTAAGCATCCAAAAAACCATATTACTTCTTGACGATTTTCATTTTGAAGAATTTAAGCTTCATCTGAAAAAGAGTAATGCCGAATTACCGCTTAAACTAATTTTGCAAATTCGTAAAGACGAATGGAAGCAGAAAGAGTCGGATGACTTATGCAAAGACGTATACGGTTCAAAGGATGAAAAAAGCAAAAAGAAATTTTTCCAGCTCGTTCACTACACTTTTCGCTTAACATCCTTCTTAAGTCGCAACCATCCTTCCTATCTAACCTATAACATTTCAAAAATTGAACAACTCATCAATAAGGGTGAATTGGTTCAAGCCAATCATCTTGGTGAAATATTATTGGACATTGCAGAAAAAACAGAAGATTTTCCAACGGCCATTGCTGTCTTAAAATATTTTGCACAGCAATCTTTTGTACTGGAAAACAAAAATGCAGCTATCAAATACCATCAGCGCATTACCGAATTGCTAAAAAACGAACACATCATCAACCTGATGTATTTGTATATGCGTCAGAATTTAAATTTCAAAGGGAAGAGTGTTTTATCGGATAAGGAAATGCAAGAGCATTTACTCTTCTACGACAAATACCGCGACAATCCTTCTTTAAGCATCCAAATGTTGAGTCGCTATGCCTATTTCCATACACTCAACTACTTGAATGACGAACGCTTTTATAGCCAAGAGATTTTATCCGAAATTAATAGTTTGATTTACGACTTAGAGAAAAACGCGTATGTGATTTTTTCTTTTTCTGACGATATTCAGTTAAATGTAGATTATCTGAAATTAAAACATCTGATTGGTTCGATGACCAGAGATGAATTGCAGAAAGAATCCGCTTTTTTAATTAAACAGCGTGAGCCACTGCGTTTTTGGAAAAACTATGTAAATACACCTGAAATCATCTATTTGAGTATTCAGGCAAGTTATTTTATGACACATTTTTGTCATGGTTACAAACCCGGTTACAACGAAAGTTTACCGAAAGACATCAAATCGCAAATTGAATTTTACAAACAAAAGTGTGAAGAGATTCTGGCAAAACCTATCTGGAACGAAGGCATGCATGTTCGATTCATCAACCTCAACAATATCTATTGTGGATTTTTAATTTTAGGAAGCAAAGAAGACATTAAAAAAGCAGTAGAAAAACTCGAACACTTATTAGTTAACTTCCAGCAAATTGCTTTCCAGCGCCTCTATGATGCATTGTTTGCAACCCTTATGCTGGGGTATTTCTTTTTAGGAGAAAACGAGAACATACAAGAGTGCTACAAACGTTATGAAAAATTAACGGCAAACATTAATAAGAATGTGGAGAACGATTTGACCATCAAATCCATTTATTACGCGTCACAATGGAATGCGACACAGCGAAAACAATACATCGAAAAACTACAAAGTATCTCTGAGAAAACTTCAGAAAGTGCTACACTAAAACATCTTCAAACCTTTATTACCGATGTTGTGGAGCATTTTGAAATCCCCATAAAAACGGCAAAATAATTTTTCTACGCGTGCACTGATTTATTCTCATTTATAGCTATCACAAATAATTTTTTATCGAAACTATTATTTTTAACAAAATCCTTCTAATTCTTTTTTTACATAAGAAAATTTGTGAATCTGTGGCAAACCTTCAACAAATCCTAATTAAATGAAAATAGCGTTGCTTTACTTGATGGCATTGATTTATATAGCAGCGGGAATTTACCACTTCGTAAATCCAAAACTATATCTGAAGATAATGCCAACATATCTTCCTTATCACTTACAATTAATTTATCTCAGTGGCGTTATCGAAATTGGACTAGGAATATTATTGATTCCGGAAGGCACACGCTCCATTGCAGCTTGGTTAATCATCGCGATGCTGATTGCTATTTTCCCAGCAAACATTCAAATGGCAGTTACCTTTTGGCAAAAGAATAGCTCTTCCCTTTGGATCGCCATTGCCCGATTACCTTTACAAGGGGTATTGATTTGGTTGGCGTGGTTGTATACGAAACGGTAAATTTATTTAAGAACGTCATTGCGAGGCACGAAGCAATCTGGTTTTTAACAGATAGAGAGATTGCTTCGTACCTTGCAATGACGATACAAACGAACATTTCCTATAAAAAAAAGCGAACCTATTTAACATATAGGTTCGCTTTTCGTTTTTGTAAGATATCTGTATTTTAAAGATACGTCTTCGCCTTTTCCAACGCCTTAGGAATTCCTTGCAAGTTACTTCCACCTGCATTTGCATAGAACGGCTGCCCACCTCCACCACCTTGAATTTCTTTTGCGATATCACGCATAATCGTTCCAGCGTTTAGATTTTTCTCTGCAACTAAATTATCAGAAATGATAATCGATAAACTTGGCTTGCCTTTTACCTCTGCACCAATCACCATAAATAAATTATCAATCTGACTTCTTACTTCATACAATAAATCTTTTATTGCATCAGCGGAATCCAATTCAATTTTCTCGGCAATAAAATTAATTCCATTAATCGATTGCTTCTTTGCAAGCAACTCCACTTTCAATCCTTTTGCTTTTTCGCGAAGCATTTGATCGATTTGTTTTTGCAATTCCGAATTGTGATCCATCAACCCTTGCAAACTCTTCACTACATCTTTAGGATTTTTCAAAAGGCTTTTCACTTCATTCACCAATGCAATTTGTTGATTAAAAAATGCTTCGGCTTTTACAGAAGTGATTGCTTCAATACGTCTGATACCTGCCGCAACGGCTCCTTCCGAAACAATTTTAAACAAACCTATTTGTCCGGTTGCCGGAACATGTGTTCCACCGCACAACTCGATGGAGAATTTTTTATCGAAGGTGACTACACGAACCAAGTCGCCATACTTTTCACCAAACAAGGCCATTGCCCCCGTTTTACGCGCTTCGTCAATTGGCATCTCTTGTATGTCAGAAGGAATGTTCTCACGAATTTTTTGATTCACGATGGCTTCAATCTGCGCAATTTCTTCATCTGTTACTTTTGAAAAATGAGAAAAATCGAAACGCAACTGTTCATCGTTTACCAAACTTCCTTTTTGTTCTACGTGTGTTCCTAATACTTGTCGCAATGCTGCATGCATCAAGTGAGTTGTACTGTGATTGTTTTCAGTTAACGAACGTCTTTCTGCATTTACTTTTGCAACAAATGTTTTAGTAAAGTTTTCCGGAAGTTTATCAGCAAAATGAATGATAATCCCGTTTTCTTTTTTGGTGTCAGTAATGGTAATTGTTTCGTTTGCAGATTCCAATATTCCAATATCTCCAACTTGTCCACCACTTTCTGCATAAAAGGGAGTAACATCTAACACCAATTGAAATTGTTCTTTCCCTTTTGCTTTTACTTTTCGGTATTGAATAATTTTACTTTCTGCTTCCAACTGTTTGTAACCCACAAATGCTCTTCCACCCTCGTCAGCTTTTCTACCTTCAACCAATATCCAATCTCCGGTATCCACCGCGGTTGCTTCACGCGAGCGATTTTTTTGTTTTTCCAATTCCTTTTGGAATCCTGCTTCATCAATGCTCAATCCATAACCGCGAGCAATCAAGGATGTTAAATCGATAGGAAAACCAAACGTATCGTACAATTCGAAAACGATTGCACCGTCCACAATTTGTTTTTTCTCTTTGATGGTGTTTGCACACACTTGGTCGATGCGCTTCAATCCATTTTCAAGGGTTCTGAAAAAAGCAATTTCTTCCTCTTTGATTACTTTTTCAATCAATAATTTTTGTGATACCAACTCAGGGAATGCTTGTCCCATTTGATGAGCCAATACCGGAACCAAACGATACATGAATGGTTCTTTCAAATTCAACGATTGATATCCGTAACGGATTGCTCTTCTTAAAATTCTACGAATCACATATCCGGCACCGGTATTCGATGGCAATTGTCCATCAGCGATACTAAACGAAATTGCACGAATATGATCTGCGATGACACGCATCGCGATGTTGATGATTAATTGTTTCGGATGTTTTTCTTCTTCTTCCGGTTTGTAACGCAATCCGGAAAGCTCTTCTATTTTATCGATAACCGGTTTAAACACATCGGTATCATAATTCGATTGTTTGCCTTGTAAAACACGTACCAATCGCTCGAACCCCATTCCTGTATCCACATGTTGTTTCGGCAACTTTACCAACGATCCATCGGCTTTGCGTTCAAATTCCATGAATACGTTGTTCCACACTTCAATTACTTGTGGATCATCATTATTCACACGAGAAGCACCACTCACTTTTGCTCTTTCTTCTTCGCTTCTTCCATCGTAATGAATTTCAGAACATGGTCCGCACGGACCAATATCGCCCATTTCCCAAAAATTATCTTTTTTATTTCCGCGCAAGATTCTTTCTTCCGGAATAAATTGTTTCCAGATATCGTATGCTTCTTGATCGAAACCTAAATTATCTTCTTTGCTTCCTTCAAAAACAGTAACATATAATCTGTTTTTATCAATCTTGTATACTTCCGTCAATAATTCCCAAGCCCAGGTTAGTGCATCTTTTTTGAAATAATCGCCAAAGCTCCAGTTTCCGAGCATTTCAAACATGGTATGGTGATAGGTATCCACACCCACTTCTTCCAAATCGTTGTGTTTTCCACTAACGCGCAAACATTTTTGGGTATCCACCACACGTGGAAATTTGATGGGTGCATTGCCCAAGAATAAGTCTTTAAAAGGTGCCATCCCCGAATTGATAAACATCAACGTTGGATCGTTTTTCACCACCATAGGCGATGACGGCACAATTTCATGCCCTTTTGACTTAAAATAATCTAAAAATGCTTGGCGAACTTTACTCGATTCCATACTATTACTACTATTCGTTTCAAATTAAATCCCGTCCTCAAAATCCCGACTACCAACTACAAACTAATAACGGATTGCAAATTTAGTTTTTTTGCGTAAATTCGCATGAAGCAAAGCCAAGAAAATTGAGCAAAATCAGTTATAAATTCAATACCAAGTCGCTTACCTACGAAAAAGTGACGGTACCTGTGCGCAAACGCGTATGGCAGATCTTGTCGTATTTGGCTACGGGATTGGTGTTTGCTACCATTACCATCATTATTGCCTTTAAATACTTCCCTTCACCCCGTGAAAAACAAAAACAACGTGAAATCGAAGAGTTGACCTTGCAATTTGAACTTTTGAACAGCCGAATGAATGAAGTAACGGAGGTTTTGAGTGATATTGAAACACGAGACAATAATATTTACCGTACCATTTTTGAAGCAGAACCGATTCCGGCCAGCATCCGTAAAGCAGGATTTGGCGGTGTGGACCGCTACAAAGAATTGCAAGGCTATCAGAATTCCGACTTAATGATTGAAACCAGCAAGCATTTGGATCGCATCAGTAAACAGTTGTATATTCAATCGAAATCGTTTGATGAAGTGGTAAAATTGGTGAAAGGAAAAACACAGTTATTAGCCTCTATTCCTGCGATTCAGCCCATTGCCAATGAAGATTTAAGACATCAACCCTCCGGATTCGGATGGAGAACTCATCCGATTTATAAAACACCTGAATTTCATCCGGGGATGGATTTTGCTGCTCCGCAAGGAACCGAAATACGCGCAACAGGCGATGGAACAGTTGAAAGAGCCGATGCGGCAGCACAAGGATATGGGAATCATGTGGTGCTAAATCATGGTTATGGCTATAAAACATTGTATGGTCACATGCTGAAGTTTGTGGTTCGTCCGGGGCAAAAAGTAAAACGCGGACAATTAATCGGGTTTGTTGGAAGCACAGGATTGTCTACCGCTCCGCACGTGCATTATGAAGTAATGAAAGGCGGAGAAAAAATGAATCCTATCAATTATTATTACAACGACTTAACACCGGAGCAATATCAAAAGTTGATTGAGTTATCTGAACAATCGTCTCAGTCGTTCGATTAGCAGAACGCAAGATTTAAGACACAAGAATCCAGATGTATTGAGCGTTCGCAAAATGAATAAATTACATTATATTTGTTAAGCACATTAAAATCCTAAAATTAATACTTGCCTTATAAAGAAACCGATACCGTTAAGTTGTACTACACCATTGGTGAAGTTTCGGAAATGTTTGAAGTAAACACGTCCCTGATTCGCTTTTGGGAAAAAGAATTTGATATTATCAAACCAAAGAAGAATAAAAAAGGCAACCGCTTATTTACTCCCGAAGACATTGATAATTTTAAAGTGATTTACAACCTTGTGAAAGAACAAGGCTTGACGTTGGATGGCGCAAAAAAATACCTGAAAGAAAACCGCAAAACAGTAAAGCACGAAATGAAGATTGAGAAAAATCAATTTTCGGAAATCGAAAATAAACTGAGAGCCATTAAGAGTAATCTGATGGAGATTAGAGCTTCGCTTTAGTAATACTTCTTCCCTACCAAATAATTCTTTACATAATCCTTCACACCTTCTTCCAATGTATGAAATGGTTTTGAGTAACCAATGGATTTCAGTTTGGTCATATTCGCTTCGGTAAAATATTGGTATTTATCACGAATGTCAATTGGTGTATCCACAAATTCTATTTGAGGTGTTTTGTCAACCCCAGCAAAGGTGTTTTTCACAAGATCTAAAAACGTACGTGCTTTTCCGGAACCAAGATTATAAATTCCGGAATCTTTGCGGTGATGCAATAAAAAATGACAGACTTCCACCACATCTTTCACATACACAAAATCACGGAGCTGTTCACCATCTTTAAATTTCGGATTGTGGGAACGGAATAATTTTACAGAACCTTTTTCCTGAATCTGATTAAACGCATGCATAATCACAGATGCCATTCTTCCTTTGTGAAATTCATTCGGTCCGTATACATTAAAGAATTTTAAACCTACCCAGAAGTAAGGTTTCTTTTCTTGCAATAATGCCCATTTATCAAAATCATTTTTGGAATCTCCGTAAGGATTTAATGGTTTTAATTTAGGAATATCAGCTTCGTTATCATCGTATCCAAATTCCCCCAAACCATACGTTGCAGCAGAAGATGCGTATACCAATGGCAAACCAAACTCCACACAAACATTCCAAATGTCTTTTGTATAATTTAAATTTAATCGGTCGAAAATTTCTTTATTAAATTCGGTGGTATCTGTGCGGGCACCAATGTGAAAAATGAATTGTACCAAACGTTGATTCTCTTTTAACCAAACGATAAACTCATCGCGGTGAATTTTTTGAGAGTACTTTTTTCCTTCTAGATTTTTCATCTTTTCGGTATCCGAAAAATCATCCACTAATATCAAATCACTAAAACCTTCTTGGTTGAGTTTACTCACCAAACAACTTCCGATAAAACCTGCTGCTCCTGTAATAATTATCATCGTTTACTAATTAAATGTTTATTTCAAACCGTCATGCCGTGCTACGACACGGCATCTGTTTAATGAAAGCATCTTCTAATTGGCAGATCCCGTGTCGTGGCAAGGGATGACGGTTACAAGGAGAAGAATTCTCCGAAACCACCACTTTAAACTAAAAAAACCTCCTCTTCAATTTTATTAATCACTCCCAACTCCTGTGCTTTGTCAAAAAGCAATTTAACAGCACGTTTTCCTTCAACTCCCAAATCCACCGAATAGTTGTTCACGTATAAATCGATGTGTTTATACATCACTTCTTCACTCATCTCCTGAGCGTTTGCTTTTACAAAGTTAAGACTAGATTTAGGGTTTGCAAATGCATGTTCTACACTTTTTCGTAAAACACGGTCGAATTTCTTTTTTACTTCATCCGGAAAATTTCTTTTTATTACAATTCCTCCCAATGGAATGGGTGCTTTTGCTAAGGTTTCCCAATATTCACCCAAATCAATGATTTTTTTCAACCCTTTTTGTTCGTAGGTAAATCTGTTTTCATGAATGATTAAACCAGCATCTACTTTTCCAGTCAAAACAGCATCTTCAATTTCAGAAAACACCATTTCTAATTTATTTTTTGCATCCGGGAAAGCAAGTGATAAAAGAAAATTTGCTGTTGTATATTTTCCCGGAATAGCTATTTTGAGATGGGACCCTTCGACTCCGCTCAGGGTGACGTTTTCGTTTTTTGAAATTAAAAGAGGGCCGCAATTATTTCCCAAAGCACTTCCTGCATTTAATAATTGGTATTCTTTTACAAGATGAGCATAGGCATGATAACTCAATTTGGTAACATCCAATTCTCCTTTAAATGCTTTTTGATTTAGCGTTTCCACATCCTCCATAAATACTTCAAACTTCAAGCCTTCCGTATCAATTTTCCCATGCAGCATTGCATCAAAAATAAAGCAGTCGTTGGGGCAAGGGCTAAAACCCAGTGTGATTGAGGATGAAGGATTAAGGATTATTGGATTATTCATTTTATCTTTTTGTCATTTCGTCCCGATAGCTATCGGGAGAAGCGGAGAAACCTATTATAATTTATCTAAAATTTCAAAAACCTGTTTATTCAAATTCTCAATCGCCAATGGAATATTCCAGGCCTCACGATTTCTTTTTTCAACATAATTAGAAACCGCTCTTATCTGAACATAAGGAATATTCTCGTTTTCACAGGCAAACATAAATGCGGCTCCTTCCATGCTTTCAACATACGGATGAAATTGCTCGTAAACCTTTTTAATACTTATTTCATGTCCATGTGCCGTATTCACAGTAATTCCATTTACTTTCGGAAGTGCTTCAATAAGAGAATGCATTGCCCCGGTTTTGTTTTCAATTTTAGAAACACCTTGCAGGTTTAATTCATCCAGCGATAAAAATGCATCTCCATCTTCTGCTCCGAGCTCCGAAAAACAATCTTGAAAAACATTTACAACGGTTCCAATCTCCAAATTGCGGTTAAAACTCCCACAAATACCGAGATTAAATGCCGCATCGTACGTTTCATTCAACACTTTTCCGGTATGATATGCAGTCGCCACCATTCCTACACCTGTAATTAAAAAATCAATCTCCAGATTTTTAAATCGACAGGAAAACAATCGGCCATCAGCAGCTGATGATGATTCCATTTTAGTTAATAAGGAATCAATCTCAAATTTAGTAGCGGCAACAATTAAAATTTTCATCAGAACAAAGATAACATCTTCTAAACAAAAAATGCACTGAAGTGTTTAATCTCAATACATGTCCGTTTTGATACAAATATTCAGCAGATACCGTATATTTGTATCTTATTTAAAAGACTATGATTTATATAACACGCAGAGAACATTTTAACGCAGCACACAAGCTTCACAACCCCAATTGGACGGACGAACAAAATGCTGAAATTTTTGGAAAATGTGCCAATCCAAACTGGCATGGCCACAACTATAACTTGTATGTTACGGTAAAAGGAAACGTAAATCCGGATACCGGATATTCCGTTAACTTGAAAGATTTAAGTACCATTATCCGCACACATATTACAGACAAACTGGATCATAAAAATTTGAATTTAGATGTTCCATTTATGAAAGGAGTAATGCCCTCTACTGAAAATGTAGCAATTGCAATTTGGAAAGAATTAGTACCACATGTGAATGCGATGGATTGCAAATTACATTCAATAAAATTATTTGAGACAGAAAACAATTTTGTAGAATATTTCGGAGAAGAATAGCCTAACAACTTTAAACCTTAAACTTTCCAACTTTAAAACGAATATGGGACACGATGAATTTGATGATGTAGAAGGCTACAAAAAAATCGACAGATACAATACAAAATCTGTTGAGAGCATTGCTTCAAAATACAAGAACATTTTATTGGACATGGGTGAAAACCCTGAGCGCGAAGGATTATTAAAAACACCGGAGCGTGTTGCTAAAGCAATGCAATTTTTAACGCATGGTTATGATTTGAATCCGGAAGAGATTTTAAAATCGGCTATGTTTAAGGAGGATTATAGCCAAATGGTGATTGTAAAAGACATTGAAGTGTATTCGATGTGTGAGCATCACATGTTACCCTTTTTCGGGAAAGCACATGTTGCTTACATTCCGAATGGCTGTGTAGTTGGATTAAGTAAAATTCCACGTGTGGTAGATGCGTATGCGCGAAGACTACAAGTACAAGAACGATTAACCAACGAAATTCGCGATTGTATTCAAAACACATTGAATCCAAAAGGTGTTGCAGTGGTAATGGAGTGTTCACATTTATGCATGCAGATGCGAGGTATTCAAAAACAAAATTCGGTAACCACCACCTCTGCATTTACAGGTGAATTCTTAAAAGACACCACCAGAAAGGAATTTATCAGCTTAATCGGATCAAAATTGCACTAAATTGTGTCAAAAAACGTTAAGAAGGCTGACATTTTTGCATAATCCTTCAATCGGTATTATCTTTGCACGGTAACGTTTACAAAAACATATATAAATGGAAACTAACAACATTAACAACTTCAATTTTATATCGCAAGAAGATCGTTCTTCTATGTCTAAGACCTTTATGGCAAGTGTATTTTCGTGGATGTCAGCCGCGCTGATTGTTACAGGAATAGTAGCTTATTACTTTGCAGCAAATGACGAACTAAGTTCATTACTGAGAACAATCAACCCTTTTACTGGTAGATATTCACATACGACACTTGGCTATGTAGTTATGTTTGCTCCTCTTGGACTTTTGATTGTAATGGGAGTTGGGTATCGAAAACTATCGTATCCGATACTACTTTTTCTCTACTTATTTTTTTCAATGCTAGTGGGAGCAAGTATTAGCTATATCTTTTTGGCATACACTGGTCAAAGCATTCTCGGAATCTTTTTTGCAGCATCCGGCATGTTCGGTGCAATGGCAATATTGGGTTATACAACCAACATAGACCTTACAAAATTTGGTTCCATTATGATGATGGGTGTAGTTGGAGTATTTTTCGCAAGTTTAATCAATTTCTTTTTTCTTGAAAGCGATACAATGGGATATGTTATAAGTACTGTTGGAGTTTTAGCATTTACCGGATTGACAGCTTGGGATGTACAAAAACTGAAACGAATTGGAGCAGGACTTGAATATGGAACAGAGGAAACCAGTAAGCTTGTTATTTGGGGTGCAATGGATTTATATTTAGATTTCATCAACATTTTCTTGCATTTATTGCGTTTATTTGGTGATAGAAAATAAGCACACATTTTAAAAATCAAAAAGGGAAAACGAAGAAATTTGTTTTCCCTTTTTAATTCTCTTATATTTGATATAGAACATCCACCTGATGAAAAAAATTGCACTTATATTCTTTTCCATTCTAATTTATTTAAATGTGAATGCTCAAGGGGACATCATTGGTGGCGACAGCAGTGACTTTGAAAGTAACATTTCATTTATTCAATTAGATACTGCGAGTGGAAATGTATGGCAAATTGGTTTGCCCCAAAAAACATTTTTTGGTACAGCCTATTCTGGTCCCTTTGCAATAATGACTGATACTATTAATTCTTATCCTATAAACAACCTTTCTTCATTTGATATAAGCTTATACGACACGGCCAGCTGGGGACTTATTCCTCATATACAAATTGGATTCTGGCACAAGTACGAAACTGACAGCTTAAAAGATGGTGGTTTTATTGAAATGTCCATTGATAGTGGGATAACTTGGCAAAACATAGCTACCCAAACTTTCACTTGGGGCTGGGCGGCTTTTCCAACAAATTTTTATTCGCCATCAGATACGATAACAGGAAACATTCCTGCGTTTACTGGGACCCAAAACATCTGGGAATATTCGGAATACCGTTTACAATTTGTTTTACCTGTGCTAAAACCAGTAGGCAATGATTTAAAATCATTTCAATTAACAGGTGATGTTTATACTCAAAAAATAATGTTTCGTTTCAACTTCAAATCTGATGGTATTGAAACAAATAAAGCAGGATGGATTGTTGATAACCTTGTAATAAGAGAGCTTAGTGTTTATGGAGGAGTTCACGAAACTGAATCAACTAATTTTGATGTTAAAGTGTACCCTAATCCTATAAACGAAATAGGAATTATTCAAGTTCTTCCCAAAAAAAATGAACATGATTTTACTATCAACATTTATAATAGTCTTGGACAAATTGTTTTAACTTCTAAAATGGATAAAAACAATCAATTTATCATCAATAAGAATGATTTGGATAGTGGGATTTACTTATTTTCTGTCATAAGTAAAGATGGTACCAGTAAAAATGGGAAACTATTAATTAAATAAGCACACATTTCATTGTGAATAAAAAGAGTCCCGGAGAAATTCGGGACTCTTTTTATTTTACTAATATTGAATAGTCTAATATTAAATCAAAGAATATGAAAGCATATGTATTTCCGGGACAAGGTTCCCAATTTGTAGGAATGGGAAAAGAGTTATATGAAACTTCTCCATTGGCAAAAGAATTATTTGAAAAAGCAAACACTATTTTAGGTTTCAGAATTACTGACATTATGTTTTCCGGCACTGATGAAGAATTGAAGCAAACAAAAGTGACACAGCCAGCCATCTTTTTACATTCGGTAATCCTTGCCGCTACTTTGGGTGAAAGTGTAAAACCAGAAATGGTTGCAGGACATAGTTTAGGTGAGTTCTCTGCATTGGTGGTAAACAAAACCTTATCGTTTGAAGATGCATTAGTGCTGGTTTCAAAACGTGCCTTAGCGATGCAAAAAGCATGTGAACTCAACCCATCTACAATGGCAGCGGTATTAAATTTAGATGATAAAATCACAGAAGACATTTGTGCTGAAATTACAAAAGGGGGAGATATTGTGGTAGCAGCGAATTACAACTGCCCGGGGCAATTGGTGATTTCAGGTTCTATCAATGGAGTAAACATTGCCTGCGAAAAACTAAAAGCAGCCGGAGCAAAGCGTGCCCTGGTATTACCGGTTGGTGGTGCATTTCATTCACCATTGATGCAACCTGCAGCGGTGGAATTGGAAGCTGCAATCAATGCAACAACTTTTAGTCAACCCATTTGTCCGGTTTATCAAAACGTAACTGCATCTGCTGTTTCTAATCCTGATGACATTAAAAAGAATTTGATTGCACAGTTGTCTGCTCCAGTAAAGTGGACACAAACTGTTCAACAAATGATTGCGGACGGAGCTACTTCTTTTACTGAAATTGGACCTGGTAAAGTATTACAAGGGTTGGTTAAAAAAGTTAATCCGGCAATGGAAGCAGCGAGTGCCGTTTAATTGTCACCTCCACTTCTAGTGCATTTACCGATTGATTAACTTTTGCAATACTATCTTTTTCAGTTAAGCGTTATTCCTAAAAAAGTAAAATGAAATACGAAGTATTCATGAATTCTATAAAAAGAAATTCCCCAATGCATAAAAAATTAATTTTATTCTCAATTGCTATTTTATCAATTGTACAAACAAAAGCACAATTCGTAAATAGTATGGGCATAACGGCAGGTGTTTCTGCTGGAAATCAAAAATTTTTATTTACAGAGCCACTGGCAATTTCCAGAAAAAAATACATCGTAGGATTTAACGCAAGCATCTTCGGTGAATTTTTTAGTCATGATTATGCCCGTTGGGTAACCGAAATTCAATACGACCAAAAAGGTTCGATTGACAAACAGCCGGAAGGAAATTATGGAAATTCGTTACAATATCTTTCGTGGAACAACTATTTGAAATTACGCTACGAAATGTACAGCATCATTCCTTACATCATGGTCGGGCCGAAACTGGAATACCGATTAACACAAGCAACCAGCTCACCTCCTGTGACCGGAAGTTTTTTACCACTTCACATCAGCGGTGCTTTTGGCGGAGGAGTTGAATTTATCAGTTATAGCCGTTTTAAATTTTTGGTAGAAGCATTTTACAACCCGGATATGATGCCTGCTTATGTTACTCCGGACTTGCATATTAAAAACAAAAATATTCAACTAAGAGTTGGCGTAAAGTATCAATTTGGTGAACAACGAGAAAGTTGCAATACACCTACTTATGTCGAATAGGTTTACGATACATTCCTAAAAAAGCGCCCCGCCCTGATAAATCAGAGCGGGGCGTTTCTTTCATTTTAATCATCACAAACTATCTTCCGCCTTTTCCGCCACCTTTGCTAGATTTAGGAGCTGAGCTTGGCTTTTGTGAAGGACGAGATGCCTTCGGTGTTGATTTTGGACGAGATGTATTTCCACCACTTTTTGTTCCACTTGGTTTGTTAGAAGGGCGATTCGGATTTGCTTTGGGCTGAGACGTTCCCGGTGTTGCTTTCCCTCCTCCAACATTGTCTTTACGATTTACATTCGAATCTTTATTTCCTTTGCCATTATAAGCAGGATTTGACTTTCCTTTGCTACCATCTATTTTACCATCGCCTTTTCTGCTTTTAGAAGCGTACGTTTTATTATACACATTTGCCTTTCTATGTGCTTGAACGGTTACAGAAACTGTTCGGTGTGGAGCATAAACACCATGTGCTCCCTGAGCCCTGTAAAATCCGGTGCGGTGATAATAACCATAATGATGGTGGTGATTGTAATGATGCCAATAATAGTTATGCCAATACCAAGGTGTCCATGGTCTCCACCAGATTGGATATGAATACCAATGCCAAGGTGAAACGTATACGACATACGTAGGACCATATACATAATGCACAATCGGCCATTGATTTACAACAACGTATGTATTGTTACCATTTCCTCCGTTGTTGTCGTTATAGTAATTATTCGTTGTATTGTTAATGACGGTAGTTCCGTTCTCTTTTGTGTTTGAGTCGGACGACTTGTTTGTATCTGCAGTTTTTGCAGTAGGGTCGTTTTCTGTTGGCTCAACAATATAGTCTTTACCATATAATTCTTCATTCCCAACAATTTGCACAATCACTTTACCGTCTTTATCTTTTTCAATTTCGATAACGGCAACGTCTTGTGTTTCCTTGTCATTCACCGGCACTTGCAAAACAACAGCATGTGATTCACCGGTTTGATGATCGATTACTTTTATATAATCGATTTTATCATCATTGTTCAAATCAAGATTGTTGATTTTAGCATCTTCGGAGTTTAAACTTTTTTCAAATGCTTCAAAGGTTTCCGATTTTTGGAAAAGGTCCAATACAGCAACCAAGTTTAAATTATCTCCCGGCAAGCCAAGAGAATCGATTTTTTCAGTTTTTTGAGCGAAACCGCTTTGATTGTAAACTATCGTTGACAAAAAAAGCAAAAAGGTCAGTCTTTTCATTTTATGATTTTATTTATTGACTAATTAAACCGGGGATGGTTTAATCTGTTATGCCAAAATCATTCCAAATAATCGAAAAAAACAGAAAATGTGTGAATTTTAAAACAAATTGTCCAGTAAACCATCGTCTACCATATTTGGCAGAGTCACTTTTAGTTCCGGAGTGCGTTCCATTTCACGTTTGATGGCAAATACTGCTTCTTCGTTTCTAGCCCAGCTTCTGCGGGCGATTCCATTGTTTACGTCCCAAAACAACATGGATTTTAGCCTTCTGTCGCTGTCCGCTGTTCCATCCAACACCATCCCAAATCCACCATTAATTACTTCACCCCAACCAACACCACCACCATTGTGAAGTGATATCCAAGTTGCACCTCTAAATCCGTCACCTACAAAATTTTGAACTGCCATATCCGCAGTAAAACTAGATCCATCATATATGTTAGATGTTTCGCGATAGGGTGAATCTGTTCCGGAAACATCGTGGTGATCTCTGCCCAAAACAACAGGTGCAGAAAGCTCACCGGATTTAATCGCCTTGTTAAATGCTTCCGCAATTTTTACGCGAGCTTCCGAATCGGCATATAAAATGCGTGCTTGCGAACCTACCACTAAATTATTCTGCATCGCATCTTTAATCCACACAATATTATCACTGATTTGCTGCTTGATTTCAGCTGGAGAAGTTGTATACATTTCTTCCAATACGCTCAAAGCAAGTTTATCAGTTGTTGCTAAATCTTTGGGATCGCAGGAGGTACATACCCAGCGGAAAGGCCCGAAGCCATAATCAAAACACATTGGTCCGAGAATATCCTGCACATAGGATTTATAAATAAATGTTCCATCCGCATTCACGATGGCTGCGCCTGCACGAGATGCCTCCAATAAAAATGCATTTCCGTAATCAAAAAAGTACATACCGTTTTTGGCTAATGTATTCACTGCATTCGCATGACGTATCAATGTTTTCTGAACTTCTTTTTTAAATTGCTCCGGATTTTTGGCCATCATTTCGTTAGACTGTTCCAATGAAAATCCTGCGGGATAATATCCTCCTGCCCATGGATTGTGCAAGGAAGTTTGGTCGGTTCCAATATCCACTTTGATATTTTCTTTCACCAAGTATTCCCACAAATCAACAACATTTCCTTGATACGCTAATGAAACAGCTTCCTTTGAAGCTTGTGCTTTTTTTACACGAGCAATTAACAATGCTAAATCTTCATATACTTCATCTACCCAGCCTTGCGTATGTCTTGTTTTTACAGCTTTCGGATTTATTTCTGCAACAACAGAAACCAATCCTGAAATTTTTCCTGCTTTGGGTTGAGCACCACTCATTCCTCCTAAACCGCATGTAACAAATAATTTCCCTTTTCTATCTTCTTCTGATTTAGAAATTTTTCTTGCTGCATTCATCACGGTAATGGTGGTTCCGTGAACAATCCCTTGTGGCCCGATATACATGTATGAACCCGCAGTCATTTGACCATATTGGGTTACACCTAATGCATTAAACTTTTCCCAGTCATCCGGTTTACTATAATTCGGAATCATCATTCCGTTTGTAATGACTACCCGAGGCGCGTCTTTGTGTGAAGGGAACAAACCCATAGGGTGGCCAGAATACATGACCAATGTTTGCTCATCTGTCATCTCCGCCAAATATTTCATGGTCAACAGATATTGCCCCCAATTTTGAAACACCGCTCCATTACCACCGTAGGTGATTAATTCGTGTGGATGTTGTGCAACCGCATAATCTAAATTATTCTGCAACATCAACATAATTGCGGCTGCTTGTTTTGACTGATGCGGATAATCGTTGATGTGGCGTGCATGAATTTTATAATCCGGACGAAAACGATACATATAGATACGTCCGCATTCTTTTAGCTCCTGAGCAAATTCTTTTGCTAAAACAGGATGATGTTTTTTATCAAAGTAGCGAAGTGCATTTCGGAGCGCTAATTTTTTTTCTTCTTTATTAAGAATATCTTTTCGTTTCGGAGCATGATTGATTGCCGAATCGTAAACTTTAACTTCTGGAAGTTCAGAAGGTATTCCTTGTACTATTTGTTTCTTAAAATTTGTACTCATAAATATTTTTTTACATTTCCAACTTGGAAAACTTCCAAATTACTTTTTCTTCTCAATTCTCCCCTTATCTTTATTAAAACCATAAGGACAGTGTTTACAACCATTCTGACAGCAATAACCCCGTTTTAACAAATACTTTTCAGTAAAAACAATATATCCTTGTTCACTATAATAAAAATCATCGGGATCCAATTGTTTGTTGTTTGAAAAGCCAAAATTCTCTGCCATTCAACAAAGATAGTGTGCTAAACAGAATTGCCAAAAGTATTTTTCAAATTCAAATTTTTCTTGAAATTACTTTGATAGAATTGCAAAACGTATATCTTTGTTGTATGGGTTCTAAGTCTAGGATTTTATTCTTTCTAACGATTGGTTTATGCTTATTAATAGCATGTTCCAAGGATCCGATTATCCCATTCGACCTAGGAGAAAAGGAATTAAAACCCGTATTGCCGGAAGCGCCTTTCGTTTATGGAACCGATACCTTCCCATCTTATTTTAACTCGCCTCCACTATCGTTTATCAATTCCATCCAAAACCCAATCACGAATGATGGTGCAACTCTTGGAAGAGTGTTGTTTTATGATAAAAAGCTATCTGTCAACAATACCATTTCTTGTGGCTCATGCCATTTGCAATCAAAAGCCTTTTCAGATCCAGCACAGTTCAGCAGTGGGTTTGAGGGAGCTATCACCAACAGAAACTCAATGGCCATTGTTAATACGCGTTATTCGTTTCGTTTTTTCTGGGATCAGCGAGCTACCTATTTGGAAGAGCAAGTCTTAATGCCCATTGAAAACCATATCGAAATGGGTATGAACCTGCTTGATTTACCCTCAAAGTTAGAAGCCGTTGCGTATTATCCCGATTTATTTGAAAAAGCGTTTGGTAATAGAGAGGTGACCATCGAAAAAATAAGCATTGCACTTTCCCAATTTGTGCATTCACTCACCAGCTACCGTTCGAAATTTGACATGGGCATGCAAAATGGGTTTGTAGATTATAGTGCGATGGAAATGGATGGCAAAGCGCTTTATTTTAGCGGAACAATAAACTGTAATCATTGTCATACGACCTACAATTTTTTTGATTCACAAGCCTTGAACAATGGTTTAGATTCAATTTATGCGGATAATGGCAGAGGTTTAATTACAGGTGACAGTGCCGATATGGGGCAATTCAAAGTCCCAACATTGCGCAACATTGAAATGTCGGCTCCCTATATGCACGATGGTAGATTTGCAACACTGGAAGAAGTGGTTGAACATTACAACAGTGGTATACAACGCCATCCTAACTTGGACGATCGGCTTACGACTAACGGAACAACAGGCGGCCCACCGAAACAATACTTTTTAACTCCTTATGAGAAAGCATCGTTGGTGGCATTTTTAAAAACATTAACCGATCAAACATTCTTAACCGATGTTCGTTTTTCCGATCCATTCAAATGATTCGCCACCAACTTCCTTTACAAAAAATCACATCCGACATTATTACAAGTAAAGGAGTTGAACTGTATGTTTATCGAACAGACTTAAACCACAAAAACATAAGCGGGAACAAATTGTATAAACTTAAATACAATTTAGAGGAAGCGAAAAAACAAAACCCGTCTCCTTTACAGACAGGTAAAAAAACACTGCTCACTTTCGGAGGGGCATTCTCCAATCACATCGCTGCTACTGCTGCAGCGGGTAAAGAATATGGCTTTAATACCATCGGAATCATTCGTGGAGACGAGTTGGAGGTATTAAATCCTACACTCACATTTGCGAAAGCATGTGGAATGCAATTGCATTTTGTTTCACGAAGCCTCTATCAAAACAAAGCAACATTAAACACCTATGTTCAAGAACAGTTTGGAGTTCAAAATTATTATTCGATTCCGGAAGGCGGCTCCAATGCACTTGGAATAATTGGGTGCAAAGAAATCACAAAAGACATCCCGATTGATTTCGATATCGTTTGCTGCCCCTGCGGAACAGGAGCGACAATAACAGGAATTATACTTTCGTTAAAAGAACATCAGCAAGCAATCGGTTTTCAAGTTTTGAAGGGAGAATACTATATTAAAAATGAAGTAACTAAATGGCTGAAAGAGTTTGATTCACCAGCCAGCAATTGGGAAATAAACGAAGAATTTCATTTCGGAGGCTATGCGAAATTAAAACCCGAGCTGCTTCATTTTATTCAGCAATTTGAAAAAGAAAACGCAATTCCACTCGACTATATCTACACAGGGAAAATGATGTATGGAATTTTTGAAAACATCAAACAAGGAAAATTCAAAAGAGGGAGTAAAATTATTGCAATACATACCGGTGGGCTTCAAGGCAATAGAGGGTTTGAGAATTAACAAGCCGGTGTTAGAAAGTTCGGTCTCCTGCTGAAAAATTCAATAGAATAATTCGTATTTTTGAATCAATGCTAAAACGCCTATCCATATTCATTTTATTCCTACTTCTTACCACGGCAATTTATGCACAGCCCGCTGAACATAAAATGACTTCCGCTCAATACATTGAAAATTTCAAGGACGAAGCCATCAAAGAAATGTTGATGAATAACATTCCTGCCAGCATCACACTTGCTCAAGGAATGTTGGAAAGTGGCAATGGAAACAGTGACTTGGCGGTATATGCCAACAATCATTTTGGAATTAAATGTCATAAAGGATGGGACGGACCAACGTTTACAAAAGATGATGATGCGAAAGACGAATGTTTTAGAAAATATCCATCCGTATTAGATTCGTATAACGACCATTCCAACTTTTTAAAATCACGTAGTCGTTATGCCGCCTTGTTCGAATTAAAAAGAACCGATTACAAAGGCTGGGCAAAAGGATTGAAAGAAGCCGGCTATGCAACCGACCCAAAATACACACAACGCTTATTGGAAATCATAGAAACCTATAAACTTTACCAATATGACAAAGTAGACGAATTACCCAACATTACGGTAGCGGCCGACAAACCACATCATCCGGAAACGATGGAAGCGAGGGAAATTTTGCGTTTCCGATTTATTAAATACATCATCGTTAAACCGGGAGATTCATTTTATAAAATTGCAGTAGATACTGATAAAGATCTTTGGCAACTTTATAAATTCAATGATTTGGAACCGGATGCAAAACTTATTGCAGGACAAAAATTATATCTTCAACCGAAACGCAACAAAGCCAAAGAACCTTTTCATACAGTAAAAAAAGGCGAAACCATGAAATCCATTTCTCAGTTGCATGGAATCAAATTAAAAAAACTGTATAAGAAAAACAACATGAAGCCGGGTGAAGAGCCCAAAGTAGGCGACCAGCTATACATGCGTGCTCAAAAGCCTTCCTCTGAAAATAAATAATTCTACTTTACTTTTTCGATTTTAAATTCCGGAATTTCATTTTCATGAATAACGCCTTCGCTATCGATATAAACGAGCTTTTTTATCCAGATGGACGAGCCAATCATCATGTGTGACAATTCTCGTAATGGCTGATTTAAATTAAAACTTTTGACATCGCCTTTTGAACATTGCACTTGCGACTTAAAAATTTCATATTCATAACTGATAATCCTGTAGCCAGTTGACTCCATTTTCTCGTTTGTCAACACCAGCCCTCCATAATTAAACATCAACGGAAACAGATTTGAGTTATACGCCTTAGGGAAATACTCTTTAAAATTATAATTATACGCACGCACACGAAAAACACGCAGTTGAGGTTTTACTTCTATGGTAGTCGCCTTCGAAATAAGATATTTTTTCGGGACTACTTTTTTCACTTTAATCGTTCCACGCTTTGTTTGCTCTTGCGAGAATGTTGTATTCCACAACAGCAAAAAGCCTGTCAAAGCAAAAACTAAAATTTTGTTCATATTCCCGGGGATTCATCTTGATAATGCTGTTGTTCGCTAAAAGATACAGCATTGGGTAATTTACTCCTGATTTCAAAAAACGATTTTTTGACAAATATTAACGAATTGTTTATAAAAACCGACTTTCCTATCTGGTTTTATTTCTACTTTTGGGGCGTTATTTCCAGCATGTCAACTCTTTCAATTTAACAATATAAATAAACAATCATTATGGGTTTTATAGCAAGCGTACAAGCTCGTCAAATATTGGATTCACGTGGTAATCCAACAATAGAAGTAGATGTAATTACGGACCAAGGAATCATGGGTCGTGCAGCCGTTCCTTCCGGAGCCTCAACTGGAGTGCACGAAGCTGTTGAATTGCGTGATGGCGACAAAGGATATTATTTAGGAAAAGGCGTATTGAAGGCCGTTAACAATGTAAATACCGTTATCCGAGAGGAATTAAACGGCATGTATATTTTCGACCAAAATGCTATCGACAAAAAAATGATTGCCTTGGATGGCACTGATAACAAAGGAAGTTTGGGTGCGAATGCGATTTTAGGTGTTTCCTTGGCATGCGCGAAAGCTGCTGCTGAAGAAGCTCGTCAGCCTTTATACAGATACATTGGCGGGGTAAATGCCAATTTATTGCCCATCCCAATGATGAACATCATCAATGGCGGTTCACATGCTGATAACAGCATCGACTTTCAAGAATTTATGATTATGCCGGTTGGTGCCACCAGCTTTACAGACGCCATCCGCATGGGAACAGAAGTGTTTCACCACCTAAAAAAGGTGCTAAAAGACAAAGGATATTCTACCAATGTGGGTGACGAAGGCGGTTTTGCTCCGAATTTAAAATCCAACGAAGAAGCTATTGAATGTGTTTTAAAAGCAATTGAAAATGGCGGATATAAACCGGGGGAAGATATTTACATTTCAATGGATGCTGCTGCATCTGAATTTTACATTGAAAAAGAAAATGTATACCACTTCAAAAAATCCAACGGAAACAAGCTCACTCCGGCAGAAATGGTTGATTATTGGGCAGATTGGACAAAAAAATACCCTATTTTATCGATTGAAGATGGATTGGCGGAAGACGATTGGAAAGGCTGGAAACTGTTAAGTGATAAAATTGGAAGTAAAACCCAACTGGTAGGTGATGATTTGTTTGTGACCAATGTAAAGCGTTTACAAAAGGGAATTGACGAAAAAATTGCTAATTCCATTCTAGTAAAGGTAAACCAAATTGGTTCTTTATCAGAAACCATTGATGCGGTTCAATTGGCTCAAAACAACTCTTATACTTCAGTAATGAGCCACCGTTCGGGGGAAACAGAAGATACAACCATTGCAGATTTGGCGGTTGCATTAAATTGTGGCCAAATCAAGACTGGTTCGGCTTCCCGTACCGATAGAATCGCAAAATACAACCAATTGTTGCGTATTGAAGAGCAGTTGGGAGAAGCAGCACGGTATTTAGGGAAAGACTTTAAATATGTAAAGAATAGATAGAGCCTCACCCCCCCTTTCCTTTTTCAAGGAGAGGGGAATGAGGATTTCATATAAATTTTATGTAAGATTGTTTTTAATCTCATAAAATCCTTTTATCTTTCGGGAATAAGAATTGCACGGATATAATTCATTAAAATTATGGATTCATTAAAAGAAAAATTTGCTGAAAAAGCAGGCCCAATGGCTGCTGAGGTAAAAAAAATCATCAAAGAAAAAGGTGATGTTAAGTTGGGCGAATATACTGTCGCTCAAGTATACCAAGGGATGAAAGGAATAGTAGGTTTAGTAACCGAAACTTCTAAACTTGATCCGGAAGAGGGTATTCGCTTTCGTGGATATACCATTCCTGAATTGCGTGAAAAACTTCCAAAAGCTCCGGGTGGAACAGAACCATTGCCGGAAGGGATTTTCTATTTGATGTTGCTTGGTGAATTACCGACTCAAGAAGATGTTTTGAGTATGGGAAATATGTGGGCACGCAGAGCAATTGTTCCAAAACATGTATTTGATGTATTGGACAAAATGCCGGCATCCACCCATCCGATGACACAATTTGTAATGGCAATTATGGCCATGCAAACAGAATCCGTTTTTGCAGCAGCATACAAAAAAGGGATCAGCAAAAAAGATTATTGGGATTATACCTACGAAGATTCTATGAATTTAATTGCCCGCTTACCACGTATTGCGGCATATATCTATCGTAGAAAATATAAAAACGGAGAACATATTGAACCGGATCCAAAATTGGATTGGGCAGCAAACCTTGCACACATGCTAGGTTACGAATCATTCGACATGAAACGTTTGATGCGTATGTACATGACCATCCACGTAGATCATGAGGGAGGAAATGTTTCTGCACATACTACACATTTAGTTGGTTCTGCATTAAGCGATCCGTATTTGGCATTTGCTGCCGGAATGAATGGATTAGCTGGCCCGTTACACGGATTAGCAAACCAAGAAGTATTGAGTTGGATTTTAGAATTGCGCGAAGAATTAGGTGGCGGATTACCAACGGAAAAACAAATTGAAGATTACATCAAGAAAACATTGGCTGACGGGAAAGTGGTTCCGGGATACGGACACGCAGTATTGCGTAAAACAGATCCACGCTTTACCGCTCAACAAGATTTCTACTTGCGTTACATTAAACCGCAAGGTGCTGACGACTTATGTGAAATCGTACAGATGGTATACAAAGTTGCACCTCCGATTTTAGAGGGCACCGGAAAAATTAAAAATCCTTGGCCAAATGTGGATTCTCATTCAGGCGTATTGTTAACACATTACGGAATGGTTGAACACGAATTTTACACCGTATTGTTCGGTGTGTCACGCGCGTTAGGTGTATTAGCCTCCTTGATTTGGGACAGAGCATTGGGTCATCCAATCGAGCGTCCAGGTTCCATTACAACCGAAGGCATCAAAAAGAAAATTGCTGCTGCAGAAGCTGCAACAAAAGCATAAAAAAGAAACCCCGAATTCACTTCGGGGTTTTTTATTTGTATCTATTTCATGCTTTCCACGTTATATGTATAAAATCTAATATGAAAAAAGTCTTCATTCTACTATTCACGATTTTCAACATACTAATTGTATCCGCTCAAACAACTTCAACCGTATTTTTTGATTCCAATAAAAGCGATTTAAAGCCAACTTCCATAAAAATGCTGGATTCACTTGTATCGTTTTTAAAAGACAAAAACAATTACAAAATAGACATTCATGCTTATTGCGATAATACAGGAACTACCACTTCCAATCAAATTCTTTCTGACCAGCGAGCCCAAAGCATCTTTGATTATTTCAAAATTAAAAACCTGAATGGTACAACTACATTTAAAGGCCACTCAGATACAAATCCCATTGCTGACAATTCAACAGAAAGCGGCAAATCAAAAAACAGAAGAGCAGAAATAATCGTAAGAGTTACTGAACCACCGCCAGTTGTTGTCAAAAAAATAATAGAACCGGAACCTCCAATTATTGTTCCCACCACTCAAACAGAAACTCCAACCCTATTAGATGATGTCAGCAAAGCGGAAGACTTAGAAATAGGCAAAATACTTGTTTTAAAAAATTTAAACTTTGTGGGAGGCACGTCTACCCTATTGAAAGAATCGGAACCCTCGTTGAAACTGCTTTTAAAATTATTGAAAGAAAATCCAACAATAGAAATCGAAATTGAAGGACATGTTTGCTGTGCGAATGACATGGCATTATCCGTTGACAGAGCATTAACGGTGATGGAATATCTGGTAACGAATGGAATAAAAGAAAAGCGTTTAAAATATGCCGGACATAGCTGGAACAATCCGGTTGCTTCCGATGCAACAGAAGAAGGCCGAAAACAAAATCGCAGGGTAGAAATAATGATTCTGAAAAAGTAAGGACGATACCGCATTTTAGAAATCCCCCTCATCAGCACACGTTGCCAAAAACGAGAACCTTATCGTGCATCATCTGATTATTCAAAAAATTTGAAGTCTTTTTATTGACTAAAATTTTCTTTACATTTAACAGATTGATATCCTAATTCCTTGCGCTATGAGAATCAAATTGACCCTACTCCTTTTGGTATTGACCATATCAAATAGTTATTCGCAATCTCCTGACAAATTGGAAAAATGGAGACCTTCAGAAATTGACACATTAACTGTGGCTCAAGACATGTTTGATGATTTGAATTTTATGATGGCCTATCCTTTCTTAAATCATTTACTTACCAATCATCCGCAAGATTATCGTTTAAAATACATGGTAGGAATTTGCTCGTTGGTTAAACCGGAAGAATATGCGCGCGGATTATCGCTACTCTTAGATGTTTATAAAAATAATAAAAGTGCGGAGGACATTGAATATTATGTTGCATTGGCCTATCACTACAACGATAAATTTGAAGAGGCAATCGACATTGTAGATATTTATTTGAAGAAAAAATTAACGAAGCCTCAAATTCGAGGTGCTGAAAAGCTAAAAGAACATTGCAATGCCAAGAAAAAAATAGTTCCGATGGAAGATGAAGGAAAACTGGAAGATTACATCAATACAAATGCGACTGGAGCAAAGTAGTTTCTAAATAATTCCATGCAACGATCTTCCTTTAACGCCTAAGGCATCCACACGTTTTTCAATTTCCGGATCTTTGATTAATGGAGGTGCATGATGCGGTTTTATTCTTGCATCAATAATCAACGAGCCTCTACAACCCCAATGTTTATTTTCCACAAAACTATCTACCCCATACATATCGTGCGAAGGGTTACTTCTTGTAAAGGTGGCCCAAAGGAAATTATTTAAATTTTTCGAAACGAAATCAGAATCGTCACAAACAATTATTAAAGGAAAAGAGGTAAGGTTTAAGAGGTGAGAAGTGAGTTGCAAAACATTTTTATTAGTAATTGATGCATCCACAAATTTTTCAGCTTGGATCGCAATAACTCCAGGCATAACTACTTTAGGATTTTTGAAACCATCTGGCAAATTCAGTTCCGGCAAACTTGTCGCCAATTCTCTTTTCTTTTCTCCGGCAGCAGCAACCACCACTTTGCTACCACTA
The DNA here is from genome assembly GCA_016722565.1 of Bacteroidota bacterium. NCBI lineage: Bacteria > Pseudomonadati > Bacteroidota > Bacteroidota bacterium. The sequence continues at coordinate 824,773 of JADKIU010000001.1, read as the reverse complement.
TTTAATCCATCACCGCTATAATCCAATGTATCAATAGAAGTACGTGTATGAAAATGTAAATCTCTTGTCCAATCAACCCGCTCCAACACATGTTTGAAATAATCCGCAACATCATGTGTTGTCAATTTCGGATTATCTTCACCGGCAATGATGAATAAATATTTCGCTAAACTTAATTGTCCTTTGCCAAGGATATGATTCGCAATGGTTAAAATTTCCTGTGGTTTACGCTCATTAGTATAAGGAGTGTAACGCTCGCTTCCAATAGCCAACAACAAAGGATGAACACCGGAAGCATCAACCGCGTGAACATCTTTTAATCCTGGAATTTCGTTCGGAATTGCATTTCCGGTAATCTCATGAATCAAGGCACCGAAGCTGGTATCTTCTTGAGGCGGACGACCAACAACCGTAAAAGGCCAAATGGCATTGTTACGGTGATACACTTTGTGAACGCGCATCAATGGGAAATCATGCTTTAAGCTATAATATCCCAAATGATCTCCAAAAGGTCCTTCCGGCTTATTTTGATTCGGGTACACTTCACCTGTAATTACAAAATCGGCATCAGAAGCGATACAAAAATCATCGTCATATGTATATCGGATTCTGCGGTTTCCCAGCGCACCTGCAAAGGTGAGTTCACTCATTCCTTCCGGAAGAGGCATCACCGCTCCGAGTGTGAGTGAAGGTGGACCGCCAACAAAGATGCTTACTTTTAAAGGTTTATTTTTTGCATTCGATTTTGTTTGATGCACTCCAATGCCACGATGCAACTGGTAATGCAAACCAATCTCTTTATCCTTTACATATTCATTACCACTTAACTGAATTCGATACATTCCTAAATTTGAATGCATCACACCGGGTTTATCAATATCCTCAGAATAAACCAATGGAAGTGTAACAAAAGCTCCACCATCATTGGGCCAACATTTTATTTGAGGCAAGGCCGAAATGGTTGTTTGATTTTGTAAAACAGGATTAGAGAATCTCGATCTTTTAGGAAGAGCAGAAAAAGCGGTCAAACCGACATTCGCGTACTTCAATGGATGCTTAACCGCTTCCATCGGATTATTTTTTAAATCGATAAGTATTTTTATTTTCTCAATTGTATCTCTGAAAATAAATTTACTTCTCTCAACAGAACCGTATAAATTGGATACAGCTTGAAACTTACAATTCTTAATATTTTCAAATAAAATAGCCGGTCCGTTGTTTTCAAATACACGAAGATGAATGGCAGCCATCTCCAAGTCGGAACTAACTTCTTCTTTAATACGAATCAGATGCCCATGTTTCTCTAAATCTGTAATGCACGCTTGCGTACTCTTGTATCCCATAATTAATGTGCAACAATAAATCTATTTTTTGCAACAAGTCCTTCTTTTGTTTTAATTGAAACAAAATACAATCCATTTGAAAAAGTGGAAGTATTGATGGCTATTGTCTGTTGTTGATTTAGTTTTTCTCTATGAATGATTTTACCGGAGACATCTGTAATCACTAACAATGAATTATCAGAAAGGTTTATTCCTGAAGCAACAAAATCAACCATTACGATATCTTTTGCCGGATTCGGAAACACTTTCAATGAATTAGCAGTTGAGGAAAAGGAATAATTCTGAATTCCCGATGCATAATCCATCATCGCAAAAACATATTCACCCAATTGCAACGAATCAATGGTAATGATACCGCGTTTATCATTGTTGTTTGCCTGCATGTTTTTTGTATAATAAGGATACAAACCCCAATTCATAGATGGATTGGGGCGATAAAGCAACACCAAACTATCTTCAAAGGTAGTTACCAAATTGTTATCCAACCAAAAATTACCTGAAAAAGCCGTTGTACGTCCATCATATGTTAAAGTGGCTTTCGCATCAAAAGTAGCAGGAAGAATTCCATCCACTTTCCAATAGTGGTTAGGCGACAAACGATAAGGAATAGCATATGCAGGATCAGGTGTTGCAAAATTATGTTCCACGCGAATAAAAGCAGAATCAACAATACTTAAAACATTTAAGGTAAATTTTGCATTTGCAAAAGTTGACGTTCAGTCGTTTTAACGGTTTTAAATTCAGAAACAACGGCATGGCTAATTTTTTCACCTTTATTTACAGCTACAAATTTTGGGTTAAAAGGAACAGTGAAGGTAAACGAAGCATTGGCTCCAGACATTAAAAATTGCTGTGTATTTTCTGTCCAATCTGCAGCTTTGAAAGTAACTTCCAACGGAACATTTGTATAGTAAGCAGGAGCATCGGTTAGCTTTTGTTTGACATAGATTGTTACAGAATAATCCGATCCGCTCGGAACAATCGATGTTGAATCAATTGAAAAATGAGGCCATCCGGGATTAAACACCCAATCATTAAAAAAGTAACTCATATCCATTCCGCTAGCAGCGGTGAGTTCATTCATAAAATCAGTACTGGAAACATCCTTATAATTGTTATTTGCCAGATAGGTTTTTACAGAATAGAAAAATAAACTATCTCCCATGTAACCGCGAAGAGTATGTGCAACATCAGCACCCTTGTTATATACGTGATCACCATACGTATATGTTTGGGGGATATTTGCTAACGTTAATACACCTTCTTTGGGAGTATTGAATTGCAGATTCACATCGTGATTATTTCTTACATACGTTAGGTAGTTTGGGTATCCGTTTAATGTTTCGAAAAATAAAAATTCACAATAATGTGCCCAACCTTCGTTCAACCACATATCTTCAGCAGTGCGACAAGTTGCCAAATCACCAAACCAATGGTGGGACAATTCGTGAGCATATAAATTTTGATAGGTCAACGAGCCCGTGGCCGTTGCTTTCGGATAGGAGATATTTGTGGCATGTTCCATTGCACCAGAGCTAAAAGGCACCATGCAATAACCGACTCTGTTCCACATATAGGGACCAAAATGATTTTCATAGGTAGATAGCGCCACAGGAAGGTTTAGGAATGAATTTTTCACTGCCGTTGTATCCGAAGCAACTGCAACTAAATTAATTGGATAAGTTGACGCGATTCCATTATATGTTTGATTTACTTGAGCATATGCTGCAACGGCAACCGAAGCTAAATAAGTAGGAATTTGCTCATTCATAATCCATTTGCGAGTACGATTACCTCCAACATCGGTTGTATCACCTGCCAAGTAACCATTGCAATAGGCAATCTTTCCAGAATTCGTAGTAATATTAAACTCGTATGAGGAACGTTCAACAAAATTATCGAAACAAGGAAACCAAACTCTTCCGTATACATGTGGTAGTGCAGAAAAGCCAACACCTAAATTATAAGCATAACCACTTTGAAAATAAAATCCGCCCCAGCCGGATGCATCACCTTGTGGCGTTCCTCTGTAATACACAACAACAGTAGTGGTATCTCCGATGTTATGAGTGGTTGGCAAATTCACTTGCAGCAACGTATCATTATAACTACTGGAAAGATTCACCCCACCGATTTCAATGGAATCAATCGTTAACTCCAGCAAATCTAAATTCAGCTTATTTACTCCATTCAATTTCGGAGTAAATTTTACAGTTGTATTACCATGAATAACATTGGTGGTAAAATCTGTGATATTTAAATTAATGGTATAGTTTAATATATCAATGGTATCACTTCTCAAATTCGAAGCCATCACGGTAACATCATCCGAATGTGATTTAGAAAAATGAGAAGGGTCGTGTTTTTGTTGACAGGATTGTGCAACAACTGAAGTTGAACAGAATAAGAATAGTCCTGCACTAACGATTGCATATATTTTTTTCATGGAGTAAAAAATTGGTTAATAAATTTAAGAAAATAGCGGGAAATAACCTAATCTCAGCTATTTTGCTCTTTGGTAAGAAAACTCCATTTTCGCATACTTCCCTTCACTGACGCCATCTATACATGCATACATTTTACTATCAGGAAGTTTAAAATAAACAATTCGTTTAGGGAAATCATGTTGAGGATTTTCAAAAATGGCACTATCCTTTTTGAAGCCGGTAAACTTAAAATCAACAACTTCATTATTCCCTTTTACACTCACAACATAAAAAAGCGCATCCGCACGTTGTTCAATTTTAACGGACTCAAAGAATGCGGTGTCTTTTCCAACATATCCTCCGCCTTCACCATTTAAAACAGTTCCCTGCTTCATCTCCCACTTTTCGAACAATTGCAAGTCACCTGACGTGCCCGTCCAGTTGCCTTCCAACCAAGCAAAATCAGCAACTTCAACTTTTGTAGTTGAACAAGAACATAAAGAAAGTACAAGAAAAACTAAGATTATTTTTTGCATTACTTAAGGATTTGCTTCATCAAACATCTCTTGAATAGCGCCTAAATAATAAGCGTTCCAACCATCAGAAATACTATTAACCGATTTTTCCGGAACATCTTCATGCAGGAGCTCTACGATTGTTTTTTTACCTTTTCCTTTTAAAGTAAAGGTCACTTTTGATGGCGCTTCCCACTGGTCGTAACACCATTCTTGAACCAATTTTTTATTTTTAACAACTTCCAGATTGGTTCCAAACATTTGTCCGCCCCAAAGTGAAAATTTCGCTCCCACTTCTGGACTCATCTTTGCTTCATCACCGCTCCAATCTTGAATAATATCGGCATTAACCAATGCTTCAAACACTTCTTCAGGTGAAGCATTTATTTCATAAGTTTGTTCAATTGTCGGCATTTCTAGCTGTATTAATTATACGCGAAAATTAGTCAAAAAAATTACATTTTTGCTTGTTGTAATGCAAAACTTATCAACCTAAAATTCAGAGGACAACTTATTGGTCACGTCCATTTTATACATCAAATCGTTGTAGATATTTTGTTCAGGTAAATATTTTATAGTATAACCTTTAGAAAGATAGTCCTTCATTTTTTTTTCGTTTATGTAAGGCACAAAAATAACACTGGCAGCATTGTCAGGAAGTAGATTTACCATAATTTCGTTGTACCACCAACCGGCAATTACAACTGTATTAGGATTCATTGAATTTACTTGATCCAATACTTCATCCGTGTATTTCATTTTCTGCAATCTTTTTGAATAATCAGAAAATATAGGTCCGGAGATGGGATCCAAAAACAACTCCTGCCCCGATACTTTAAACGTTATTGCCAATGGTGAATAGGAAGCACCTCTTAATTTATCTGTGAGATTAACACTGAAGAGAAATGAAGAAATAATCAAAGCAGAACAAAGGAAATTAAACAACTTACTATTTAAATAATACCCCATAAGAAGAATTACAAAAGGAATAATAGTAATCATATACCCTGATTTTTGTGGTAATCTGAAATAAGAAATTATAAATAAAACAATTACAACAAAAGAACTTACAACTATTTTTTGGCTTAATCCACCTTCAAACAAATCACCTTTCATTAATTTATTGCGATTAATAAGAATCCAAACAATACAAATAGAAATGGCTATTACTCCCAAAAAGCCAAACACTCCGGGAATCATTTTATAAAACACTTTTGCCATTGACGGATATGGAAACTGATCGTAATACATAAAAAACTCCGAACCAAACTCAATCATCAAGGGCAGATACGATACAATCGAAACAATCACTAACGGAATTAAAATCTTTGTTGCAACGCTAACATTCTGCTTAAGATTATTCTTCTTCCAGAAAATAATTAAAAAAGGCAAGAGCATTGCCCCGCTGGTGATTCTGCATCCAATAGCCAAACCAAGAAATATCCCACAGAATATAAACTTATTTTTCAAAAGGGCATAAAAGCTAATAAGAACAAAAGCAATCGTCCAAGTAAAATCAATTGTATAAGTAGAACTGATGTAAAAAACGGGAGTAAATGCAAAAGCCATTGATGCAATAAAAAAATGTTTGAATTGTAAATGCTTCAATATAAGAGCGAAAAACATAACGGCAACTGCACTAAAAAATGCGCTAAAAAAATTATAAAACCAATCAGGATGAAGTGGGAAAGCCGAATAAATAAATTCGTGGACAGGATGCCCGGGGAAACGAGAAGGTTCGTAAATGCCAGTCAAATAAGTATGCGCACCGGCCAACGCAATCCCCCAAGAATCTTCTTCAACGCCATATCCAGCTGATAAGAAAGGTAGACGAGAAATGAGCACGACAGAGAACAGAAGGAAGAAGGGTAAATATTTTCTATCGGAAAAATTCATCTTAATGAACTAAACGTTGACTCACCGCTTCATACAAAATAATTCCGGCAGCCACAGATACATTTAACGAACCAATCTCACCCATCAAAGGAATTTTTGCTTTACCGTCCGATTTTTGAAGGTATTCGTTCAAGATTCCATCTTCTTCAGAACCCATAATGATGGCAGTAGGAACGGTAAAGTCAATCTGAAAATAATAATCGGTTGTTTTTTCAGTACAAGCGATAATTTGCAACCCACATTCTTTCAAATAATCAATAGTAGTTTTTAAATTTTCTTCTTTACAAACCGGAATTTTTTGTAATGCACCAGTAGACGTTTTAATTGCATCTGCATTGATTTGAGCACTGCCTCGAGCAGGAATAATAATTGCTTGAACACCTGAGCATTCAGCAGTACGGGCAATTGCACCAAAATTCCGCACATCTGTAATACGATCTAGAATAAGCAACAAGGGAACTTTCCCTTCTTCAAACACACCCGGTAAAACATCCGCAATTTTATAATAACTGATGGATGAAATATATCCAACAACACCTTGATGATTTTTAGCTGTTAGTCGATTTAACTTTTCGACAGGAACATATTGATACGGAATATTGTGTTGTTTTAGCAAACCCATCAACTGACTTACCAACTCACCCTTCAATCCACTTTGCACTAACAGTTTATCAATTTCTTTCCCGGCATTAATTGATTCAATAATTGGACGTAATCCAAAAATCAAACTTTCTTCTTCTTTCTTTTGTTGTTTTGTTTGCATAATTTGTTGTATTAATCTTGTAAATAGGTTCTGCCTTGTCGCCAAATGTCCACAGCGATGCCCCAATTTTGTTTATAAACTGCAGAGCGTTCCAATATATAATCATTATCTGTAAACGGATTATCTACTTTAGAGAACGAATAGCTCAACGAATTGATATTATTAACTTCTCCATATGTCCAGGTTTCGGCATAAGCCGTTCTGTAAATCACATTCGGAGCTCCATAAATCAAATAAATCATTCCTCGATCGGTTTTCCATCCTTCGATATAAGAAGTAAAAAACAGGTTTGCATCTTTTTCACGGTTATAGTATTTACGAATGATTTCTTTGGCTCTATCTTGGTTCCCAGTGCAATTCATCCAGAATTTTTCAACTGCAGCTTTTGGATTAGGGCTAGCAAGTAGTTCATCGTATTCCTGTTTGGAAGTAATAAAACGCAAAGGAGGAATAAGATCTTCCGCCTTCTTGATTTCAGGAAATGTTTCAGAAAAATTAAACAGCGTCAATCCGATTCTTTTGGTAGTATCCAATTGAAAATGATAAAATCCTTTTTTTGATGTAGAGAAATTTGCATTTCCTTGTTGATCCAATTGAATCGTAAACAAACTGTCCGCCTTGTACATAAAAGGTTTCGGATCTGTAATAGAAAACGGAGGAGCTGCCAATGGGAATTCTCTCTTGTAATATCTTACAAAAAGTGTAACGGCCATTTTTGCTTTGTAACTGATTACCAGTTCTTCATTTAGCTTAAAGTAGTTATGAAAAAGAGGCGCCTCTGTTGCTTTGGATTTCACCAAAAAATTTTGTCGATTTAAATCGTTATCTTTTTCAATTTCCATTCCGCTCGCAACACTGATATTTCGGTTTAAATCCGTTATGGTTATGCGTAAATAATAACTCCTTGGAGTAACTGCCTTTACATTCATTTTACCGACCAAAAAATTTATTCGCATTTTCGTTACCCACATCCACCAATCTAACGCTAGCACTATCAATTACATCTTTTGAATCAAAGTTGCTAAACAAACGATAAGAGATTAAAACATTGGAAGAAAAAGTAATTCCATCCGGGCGGGTATATAACAATTCTTTACTGTTTATTTTATAATGCAATTCGGTAAGGTCATCACTTGCATGAAAAATAGTAAATTCAGGATGAATCGTATTATTATCATGCTTATAATTGGATGCAGGGGCAGTGGTTGGCTCCGCTTTTCTACTTGTGCCGCAAGCAACAATAACACTTAAAAAGAAAATATATAAATACGTTTGTTTCATTTTATTGATCCGAACCTTCCGTTAGTGATGGTGTTTCGTTATTTTCAATATATTTTGAAGCAATTTGTTTAGATGTTTTTGCACCCAACTTTTCAATATCTTGTGCTCGCTTCACTAAATTTCCACTTCCTTTGTGTAATTTATTAATCGCATTTTCATAAGCCGTATGTGAGGCATCAATACTTTTTCCAATCTTATCCATATCTTCTACAAAGCCAACAAACTTATCATACAAGGCACCACTTTGTTTCGCAATTTCAATCGCATTTTTTGTTTGACGCTCCTGTTTCCAAACCGATGCAATTGTTCGAAGGGTTGCCAATAAGGTAGACGGACTCACAATCACAATTTTTTTATCCCAAGCAAAATTAAATAATTCCTGATCTGCTTGAACGGCAACACTGAAGGAGGACTCTATAGGAATAAACAACAAAACAAAATCGGGAGTATTAAAGTCGGATGAGGTAGGATAATTTTTTTCACTCAATGATTTAACATGTGTACGCACCGATAGCAAGTGATCTTTTGTGAAACTTAGTCGTTGTTCTTCAGAAGTTGAATTCACAAGTGCTTCATAGGCAATCAACGAAACCTTCGCATCAACAATGATATGTTTATTATCGGGAAGCATAATTACCGCATCCGGTTGAATGCGTTTTCCATCATCATTGTTGGTACTGTATTGCAATCGATATTCCTGATCTTTCACTAATCCGGAACGTTCTAATACTTTTTCAAGAATCAATTCTCCCCAATTACCTTGCGTTTTGTTTTCACCTTTTAAAGCCTTGGTTAGGTTATTCGCTTCTTCACTAATCTGTTTATTTAAATCAACCAAATTTTTAATCTCTGTTTTCAGAGTGATGCGTTCATCCGATTCCGTTTTGTAGGATTTCTGAACTTGCTCTTCAAACCGTTTAATGTTCTCTTTTAGCGGATTGAGAATAACATCCATATTGGTTTTATTCTGCTCAGTAAATTTTTGAGATTTTTCGTCTAGAATTTTATTCGCGATGACTTCAAATTCAGTAGAATATTTCTTGTGAACATTTTCCAGTTCTGATTTCAATGTATTGAATTTTTCTTCCTGAGATTTAAAAATTTCTTCTGCTCTAGCAATTCGGGTTTCTGCTTTCAGTACTTTTTCTTTTTCTTGAATCAATTCAGAATTCAATTGCTCCTTTTCTGAAGAAATACGTTGCTTCTCCCTTTCGGAAAATGACAAATCTTTTTCAAGAGACAATACTTTTGAGTCCAATACGGAGGTATCGACAACGGCCGTTTGTTTTCCTTTAAAAAACAAATAAGCAATGCCAAAACCTAGAATCAGCCCAAAAATCAAAAATAAAAACTCCATAAAATGACTTGAAAATATGAAAGGCTAATTTAAGCAATATTTTGCTTGGTTGTGCTCGGAAAAAGAGGACATTACTAGAAATAATTCACGATACCAAAATGGATTTTACCGCTCCGAAGTTCAATGGGATTATTAAATTGTTTTCCGAGGGCGTAATTGATTGAAAATATGCCCGCCTTGGTTTCAAAGCTGATACCCGCTCCGAAACCAACAGGAGTATCGTTTACATATTGACTCACTTCGTTGTTTTCATACCAGGCGCCATCTCCAAACACATACAGATAAGAATTTTGTTCCAAAATAAATCGGTATTCCAATGTTAAAATGGACATGCTAGAAGCATAAATGGATTCTTCATCAAAACCACGCAATGTTTTTAAACCTCCTATTCGAAACAATTCGTTTTGAAACGTGGATTCACCATATATAAATGCAGCTTGAACACCTACTTTCATTGTGCTTCTGGCAGCAATTGGCAGAAACACATTTCCTTCAAAATCTCCGATATACTGTGCCGATGTCAATTTCAATTTCTCATACACCACCGGATTGAGTTTATCATTCACCTTAATTTTTTTTGTTCCTGCACTCGCATTCACCAATACTGTAAATCCTTTCCGGGGATTCAATCGATAATCCAGTTTCTCATATTTCAATCCCAAACCATACATATTGGTGCTTACATCTGCATTGGTAGGCAATGTTGTAACATATTCCAAACCTTTTGTAGAAAGCAAGGTGGAAGTTTTGTTATTATAAAAAACTTTTAAATAATTCCCTCCAATCAATAAATACTGAACACCAATATTCTGATTGACATCTAAAAAAGTAGTATCTCTCTTGTACAATTTAAAATTATAATCCACACCAAATGGAGTACGCAGAATAAACGGATACACCAACCGGGCTTTTAAATCCTGAGTTTGTGTTTGCAACCTTCTCCAATTCAAATCTATTAGTTCGCCTCTACCCAACCCGTTTTGCAATTTCAATCGCACATCACCGGTGAACAAAATTTTACCCGTGATATTATCCGGCAAAATACCCACAACACCATCAAATTGACTCGCACGTTTCTTTTCGAGATTTAAAATAAGTTTATTCTTTTTATCGGAAAATATAACGGAGGCAGGGCTAACCGCACGAACAAAAGGCAATTCGGCAATGCGCGTATTCACTTTTTTTAATTGTGATTCATCATATAAACTTCCCGGTTTTATTCCCAAATAGTTATGGATATACACCGCTGAGATTTGCGCTGAACCTTTAATAAGAATACTATCAATTTTTATTTCTGCATTTTTAGTGAGCTTTAAAACTGCTGAAATACTGCCGTCATGTATTTGAATACTATCCAGCTTTACTGAAGCAAACGGATAACCATTGTTTTCGTAGTAGGTAATTAATTTTTCCTGAACACGTTTTACATTTTTAAAATTTATTGGCTTATTTGCGTATAACTTTTCACGGTAACCGATTTCACTCAATACACCTTCATCCACATTCCCCTTTTTTAAACTTGCCCATTTATACTGGGATCCAAAATTCAAATACACCTTCATTGAAAGCGAATCCATTGCTACACTATCATACATTGCCGTTAAATAAGCATTATCATAACAAGCAAACAATACATTCTGCAGCTCTTTGTCACGCTCCGTTTTCGTGCTGAATAGCTTTTTATAGGGAATCTTCTTTAACAGCTGTGCATCTTTGATTGATTGAATTTCAAGAGAGAAATTTTTCTGAGCAGAGACGTTTCCTAACAAAAACAGAAATACCAGCATTAAAAAGTAGCCTTTCGCATGCTTTTGTTGTGGGAACCGGAAGAAAAATCTAAAAAAATGCATTGTATAAAGGTAATCAATTAGAAGAAACGAAAAAAAGCGGATTAAATTGAGTCCCATAAAGGAAAAAAGGGAAATAATTTTGCCGTTACAATAAATATATTAGTTTTGTTACAAGCAAATTGATTCACCCATTAAAAACTACTTTAATATGATTCGAACCACCAAGTACATTGCCATCTTCATCGCTTCGCTAAGCTTAATCAGCTGTGGGGGATCGGAGAAACCAACAGAAACACCGGTTGACTCAACCGAAGTAAAAACAAACATTGACACATCAAAAACGGTTGTATTTTACAACATTCCATCTCCGTTAGAAACATTTACAATTTTAAAGATGTCAGGGTCTGCATTTGATAAGGCGGTCTTAAATCCAACAGATAAAATGTCGAAGTATGTGACTAGCTTTTCTAAGGCGGTTAATTTAGGTGCCTATTCCAGCGACTTATCATTTTGCTACTTATACAAACAAAATCAAGATTTCAACAACTACTTAAAAAACATCAATGAATTAACTACTGCTTTAAGTATTGACGGTAGCTACGGACAAGAAGTAAACAAACGTCTGCAAGCAAACAGCTCCAACCTGGATTCATTAATGGCGATTGTTACAGAAGCAGGAATTAATGCTGACCAGTATTTAAAAGACAATCAACGTAACACAGCAGTGGCTCTGATTGCTGCAGGAGGCTGGGTAGAAGCGATGTACATCTTAACAAACATTGCTGACAAAACACAAAAAGAAGATGTGATTGGATTAGTAGGTGATCAAAAAATTGTATTAAAAAATTTAACCAACATGTTGGAGCAATTTGAAGGTGACGAAGAAATCAACTCATTGCTTACCGACATGAAAGGAATTGCAAGCATTTACGAAAGTGTTCAAGCAACACCAGACAAACCGATTACTTCTGATAAGGACATCATTAGTGTTGGGAATAATTCCTCTTATAAATTATCAAAGGAACAGTTAAAAGCTGTTTTAGAAAAGGTAACCGTGCTTAGAAATAAAATCACACTTTAATCCTTGTCAATCATGAAAATCTCAAAACAAACCATATTCTCTCTTCTTGCTATTTGTGTATTCTCATTAGCAATGACCATTACATCAACTGCTCAGTGTTCCGGACCAGCAAAAGCCGGTATCAAAAAACTAGCGCCTTTCATGCCGAATGGTAAAGTGAACGATGTGACACTGATTCTTGGAGAACCTTCTGAAATTCATCTTTCCGTATACAGAGGTTTAAACTACAAATTTCAAATTGGTTCTGAAGATGCTTTAGGAAAAGTAACATTCAGAATCTTAGATGAAAACAAAACAGAAATTTACAACAGCGCAACTTCTAAAGATCCTGAATCGTGGGTATTCTTTTCTAACTCTTCACAAAATTTAATTGTTGAAATTTATGCCGTTGATAAAGAAAAACAAGGCTGCGCATATTTAGTAGTTGGAATGCAACAACCGAAAAGTAATACGGTAAGAAACTTATAAATAGTATTTATAAAATGAAACGTCCCACATTTGTAATTCAAATGTGGGACGTTTCATTTTATGAATTTGAAAGAAGATATCCTTTCTTTATCGAATCTCCGCTCCTACTTTCTCTTGATACGTTTTCATCAACTTCTCCATAATCTTCTCAATTTGTTTATCTGTAAGCGTTGCATTTTCATCTTGCAAGATAAAACTCAAAGCATATGATTTTTTACCGGTTGGCAACTTATCTCCTTCGTACACATCAAACAAGTTCACGTCTTTTAATAGACTTTTCTCCGACTGAAATGCCAATTGCTCCAATTGTTCAAACTGCACCGCTTTGTCAATTAGTAAAGCTAAATCTCTTCTTACTTCAGGGAACTTTGGAACTTCCGAATACATGATAGATGTTTTTTTCAACGCTTCCAAAATCAAATCCCAATTAAAATCAGCATAATATACCGGCATTTTAATATCCATTAACTTGGATGAAATAGGTTTTGCTACTTCTCCAAACTCCACTAACACCTTTTTATTCCAATTTAATGTTAATGCCTGCGAAAACAAATCTGAATTCAATTCAGCCAACTTCACACCATTTATTCCCAATCGCTCAACAACAGCATTCACAATTCCCTTTAATGTAAAGAAATTCACACCGGCTGTAGTTGCATTCCAGCCTTCTTCTTGTTTACGCCCCGTTATAAAAACAGACAAATGTTTCGTTTCAATATATTTTGTTGTTTCGCCTTTTAATGCGATGTATGTTTTTCCAAATTCATACAATTTCAAATCAGCATTCTTTCGATTCTGATTGTAAGCAATGGTTTCCAGACCGCTAAACAATAATGTTTGGCGCAATACATTCAAATCGCTGCTCAAAGGATTCATCATCACAACACTTCTGTCTTCACTTAATGATTTTAATTTCGTAGCGTATTCACCTTTAGTTAGCGACAAACACATCATTTCAGAAAAACCATTATTGGTCAACAATTCAGAAACAACATTTTGAATTTTTTCTTTATCCGGTTTTTCGGCAAATGATAAAGAAGAATTTAACACCATTGGTATTTCAACATTGTTGTATCCATAAATGCGCAATACTTCTTCGATCACATCTTGCTCCCGCGTAACATCCACTTTAAATGGAGGAACAGACAATAGCAAAGCATCATTCCCTTCGTGTTCAATTTCAATCCCTAAAGAAGTGATGATAACCTTCACCAATTCAAAATCGATTTTTTTACCAATCATCTGTTCGCACTTTTCGAAAGAAAATGGCACTTTAAAATTTTCGACAGGAGTAGGATAAAGATCAATTACCTCCGATGAAATTTTTCCACCGGCAATTTCTTTAATCAAAATTGCAGCACGTTTTAAAGCGTATACGGTAATATTTGGGTCGGTTCCTCTTTCATATCGGAAAGACGCATCGGTTTTTAAACCATGTCGTTTTGACGATTTACGGATGGAGGATGCATTAAAATAAGCACTTTCTAAAAAAATATTTTTTGTTTCCGAAGTAACACCCGATTCAATTCCACCAAACACTCCGGCAATACACATTCCGCCTTGGGCATCACAAATCATCAAATCCTCTGCAGACAATTCACGTTCTGTTTCATCCAACGTTTTAAATTTCGTTTTATCTGCAAGTTTTTTTACAATTACTTTTCCGCCTTTGATTTTATCCGCATTAAATGCATGCATCGGTTGCCCTAATTCATGCAATACATAATTGGTGGCATCCACAATATTATTGATTGGGCGAAGTCCGATTGCTTTCAAGCGATTCTTCAACCAATCCGGTGATTCTTTTACAGTGATATTGGAGATAGAAATTCCGGAGTAACGCGGACAAGCAATTGCGTCTTCCACAACAACTTCAATTGGAGAAGTTGTTTCATCCACTTTAAAAAGTCGTTCATCCGGCAATGTCAATACATTGTCCATAGCAACCGCTTTTGCATTTAATACGGCAACTAAATCGCGAGCAACACCCACATGAGAAGCGGCATCGGCACGGTTAGGTGTCAATCCGATTTCGAACGTATAATCTTCTTCAATCTTAAAATATTCATTTGCTGGAGTTCCAATTTTTGCAGACGCATCCAACACCATAATTCCTACATGTGAAGCACCCAATCCGATTTCATCTTCTGCACAAATCATCCCTTCTGATTCTTTTCCACGGATTTTTGCTTTTTTGATTTCGAATGATTCACCAGCTGTTGGATATAAGGTTGCACCTATGGTAGCCACCACCACTTTTTGTCCGGCTTCCACATTTGCAGCTCCACAAACAATGTTCAACAATGTTCCTGTTCCAACATCTACGGTCGTCAAATTCAATTTGTCGGCATCCGGATGTTTTTCTTTCGTTTTTACTTCACCGATAACAATTCCTTTCAATCCGCCTTTTACAGTTTCGAACTTTTCGATACTTTCTACTTCCAATCCGCAATCGGTTAACAACAAACCTAACTCATTGGGAGACAAGTCCGTTTTAATATATTCCTTCAGCCAGTTATATGATATTTTCATCAGTTATTATTAAACTATTTAGTTATTGTCTGATGGAACAAACATGCCTGTTTATCATTTTTTGAACGATAACGCATGTTTGTTTCATTCTTTTATTTTATCCTTTGAATGGATACAAAAATAAGAAATATGCCACAGATTCACAGATTTATTCTTTATTTTTAATTTCACTCTAGAATCGCTCAAACCTATTGATTTTAATAGAAGTAAGACAATTATATTCCTAATTAAAAACCCTTCAAATTAATTTTTCACATAGAAAATCTGTGAATCTGTGGCTAATATTTACGTAGCTTTGCTTTCCATGAATACCTTACTATCATACTATACAAACAGAATAACTACCTTCAACAAGGAAATTGAAGAGCACAACAGTAAATTCAATAAGATTTTCTATTCCCGAATTTTCTTATTTCTTTTAGCGGTTGTACTTTTCCTCCTTTACTATAAAACACATGCTGTTTTTGCATATTCCTTTTCCGCAATAACCGTTGTTCTTTTTCTTTTTTTACTAAGCAGAGAACTTCAATTGAAAAGAAAAACAAGCTTTCTAAAAAATTTGATCAAAGTCAACGAAATTGAAATTCAACTTTTAAAAAAAGATTTTAACGGAATTAATGAAGGAACTGAGTATATCGACAAACAACATCATTTTATTTCCGATTTGGATATTTTTGGAAGAAAATCCATTTTTCAAATTCTAAACCGAACTTCGACCTATACCGGTAGAACAAAGCTGGCAAACTGGCTAACGTATCCATTTATGGATAAAGAAACCATTTTAGCACGCCAAGAAGCGATAAAAGAATTATCATCCAAACCGGAATGGAATCATGAATTTATTGCATTGGGATTTCAAAACAAAGAAAAGGCAACCGACAAGGAAGTCATTGAAGAATGGTTAAATGAAAAAAACACCTTCTCCACTTTATTTTTGAAAATCTCATGTGTTGTACTTCCAATTTTATCGATCACCTCAATTGTGCTCTTTTTTATTGGCCTGATTAATGAAACACCTTTCACACTTTTGTTCTTTATCCAACTTGGAATTATTGGCGCCTACACCAAGCGCATCAACAAAATTCATGATAATTTAAGTCGCAAGTTTGACTCGATAGAGAAATACCGCCAATTGATTTCCATAATTGAAAAGGAGTCGTTTAATTCAACTTTATTAAGCAAACTAAAATCTGTTTTTGTAAACGAGAACACTTCTGCCAGCAAGAACATCAAAGAGTTAAAAAGCTTAACCGATAAGTTGGATGCCAGAATGAACATTGTGGTAGCGATTTTATTGAATGGTATTTTATTGTGGGACATCAATGTGATGTGTGGCATCGAAAATTGGAGAAAAAAGAACAAGGATTTATTTATGAAATGGGTAGATGCCATAGGCGAATTTGATGCATTCATCAGTTTAGGGATGTATGCACATAATAATCCTTCGTATGTTTTTCCGGAAGTAGAAACGAATCATTTCATCATTGTAGCAGAAAATCTTGGACATCCATTGATTCAAGATACTGTTTTAGTAAAAAACAATTATAGCATTTCTCAAGCACCCAAAGTAGATTTACTAACGGGGGCAAACATGGCCGGAAAAAGCACCTTCTTAAGAACGATTGGCGTTAATTTAACTATAGCAATGATTGGCGCTCCTGTTTGTGCAAGTCGTTATAAATTTTCGCCCATTCATTTATTTACCAGCTTACGCACCAACGATTCTTTGCAAGAAAACGAATCGTTCTTTTATGCTGAATTAAAACGTTTGCACTTATTAACGGAGCAATACGAACAAGGAAAACAAGTTTTCTTTTTATTAGATGAAATATTAAAAGGAACCAACAGCAAGGACCAACATGCAGGTTCGGAAGCACTCATCAAAAAGATTTTACGATTAAACGGAGTTGGAATAGTCGCCACACACGATGTGGAATTATCAAAACTCTCTGCTCAGTTTCCTGAGCAAGTAAGAAATTTATGTTTTGAAATTACAATTAAAGACAATAAACTCAACTTTGATTATAAATTAAGTGAAGGTGTTTGTTCTACCATGAATGCTTCCTTTTTAATGAAGACAATGGGGATTGTGGATTAAATCACTCTTTCACAACCTTCTTCATCCCAATCACTTCACTATCACTAATCACCTTAAGAAAGTACAAACCAGTCGCGTGATCTTTTAAATCAATTGTATTTTGTTGGTTGATGATTTTTTGTGAAAGAATCAATTCACCAACAACATTGTAGATTTCAATACTTCCGTCATTAATTTGCTCCGAAGTTGACAGATTAAATGAGCCGCTGGTTGGATTGGGATACAGAGAAACTTTCCATTCATCTTCTTCATCTATCCCTACAGTCGTCTCAGCAAGATAGACGTCATCAATAAAAACATAAATAGGTGTTGTGGTTAAAGAATCTGTGACATAGGTATTCGGATTGTTCTTAAAATTACCAATAATTAAAAAACTCTCTCCTCCAGAGGCAGTGTATGTAGCTGTTACGGATATCCAATTCAAAGAATCAGGAAAATTACCAGCAACATTATTAATTTGTGGAACGAAAGGTAAATTCACATTATTTGCTACACCAGAAACAATCGTATCTGAAAAATAAGCTCCGATATCGTATGTACTGCTAACACACGCGTTGGATAAATTAATTTTCATATCAAAATTGTAAGTAACACCAGCAGAAAGTGATGTACTAAGCGGCACTTCAATATACTCGCGATAACTGTAGCTAAAACCATTATTCCAGACAAAAATTCCAGCAAATCCCACTCCACTGTATGCTTGTTGATAACCACCAAAAGTGTACGGAACATTTACTGTAGACAAATTACATTGATTAAAATAATCTGAGGTTCCTAAGGTAGGCGTTATCCAAAATTCAGAGGAATCAAGTTGACTAATATTCGTTGGGCAGCCATAATAGTCTTCAAAATCCCCGTTTAATACAAGATTTTGCGCGACACCAATCTTAAACAACAATAAAAAGAATAGTAGTAAATTCTTCATTTTAGTTATTTTTTATAAAAATAGTCTACAATTTTTATAAAAACAAATTGCTTTTTTTATGCGTCATAAAAATTATAATACTGATTCATGAACTATAATAATCAATATTTGCAGCAATTTTCGAAAAGGTAATTTTAAAAAATTACAACTTCAATAACAAAACGATTCGTATTGGGTATTAATGAAGAGGAAACTACTCCTTCATCACCTTCTTCATCCCAACAATTTCGCCATCACTAATCACTTTTACAAAGTACAAACCAGTCGCTTGATCTGTTAAATCAATTGTATTTTGTTGGTTGATGATTTTTTGTGAAAGGATCAATTCACCAACAACATTGTAGATTTCAATACTTCCGTCTTTAATTTGCTCCGAAGTAAAAATATTGAATGAACCGGCTGTTGGGTTTGGGTAAATGGAGATTTGTGCTTCATTGCTTATTTCACTTACTCCAATTGTAGAATTTATGAAAATGGTATCTGGTTGAGTATTAAATAAAATAGGAGAACCAGATGAATCATTAGCACTGTATCCTGAAATCGAAAAATACATTGAAGTATTTGTAGGGATTGAACTTTTTAATTGAAATTTAAAATTTGCAACTTTCCCATAGCCATTTACATTCGTATGGTCTATTCTCGTTTTTGCTCCGGAAGCAATGTTTGACAAACCATCAATCTTTGCAATCGTGATTGCATCTGTTCCAAATGTTCCAAACCAGCTCGCTGGAAATGTTAAACTTTCAGAAGCAGGTTGAACAAGGGATGCATCATAATTAATATTAAATGCAAGTCCGTACAAATTAGTTACAGACGTTGTAGAACTTCCTACCCAAACTTCCACATCAACAATGCTTCCTGAAGCATACGAGGTACCACTTGTTACAAAATATAAATCTGGTGCCGACAATCGAATCTCATTATTAATAGGTGCGAATGAATGAGTTAACGAATAATTTAAATTAATTGCAAGTGTATCGTTATTATCTATGATTCCATCACCGTTACAATCTGCATGCTTTATGTCTGCTCCATTCAATTGTAAAGTATTCCAATCAACAGCATTATATTCCAACCAAGAATTACTAATTACAGAACGAGGAGTACCTGTTTGTCCGTAGAATAATCCTATCGGCAAAAGATCATAATTGTTTGCAACATTGTTGTGATCAGCATCTCCAGGCCAAACTGTTGAAGATTTGGACATTTTAAGAACCAAAGCGTTTATTGATGCATAAATTGTCGACATACTATCTATTCCTGCATCTGGATTTACATCAATTGTTCCAGCGTATGAGCCTGTCATATAGATATTTTCCAAAGCATCAACTGCAAGTGACGCCCCCCAGCCTCCTGAAACACCATCCCCACTCAATGCCCCTGCCCAAATGAAATTACCGGATGAATCTAATTTCGAAATATATCCATGATATCCCAGAGCACTCGTATCTCCTGAAGTCAGATAAAAAGATCCTATTCCAGGGTTAAAATCTACTGTTCCGTTAAAAACCCCTGTAGTATATACATTTCCCGAATTGTCAACAACAATGGACGTTCCCTGAGTAGGCAATGAATGAATCAAACAATTGCTCCATAAATAGGATCCAGATGGATCTAATTTTAGAACAAATGCATTGGAGTTACTGGAGCTTCCACCGGAAGTATGACTAACAATACCCAATCCTGGATCTAAGTCTACTGTTCCTCCAAACCAACCTGTGATGTATGCATTTCCAAAGGAGTCCGTAGACACAGCCTTACTACCTCCATTTACAATAGAAGCTACTACTTGTTTCACCCAAACAAAATTTCCTCCATTATCTAATTTTAAAATAAACATGTCTGAACTTGAAACACTGCCACTTGAAGTCAAAGAAAAAATAGAACCACTTGGATCGAAATCTACAGTTGCATAAAATGAACCCGTAGAAATAACATTACCCATTCCGTCTATATCGAGTCCAGAAATACTTGCTTGTGAACCAGCTAAGCCGCCAATGTTTTTTGCCCATAAAAAATTTCCAGTCGCATCTAACTTCAAAATAAATGCATTATTGTATCCATCACACATCAAATTATAGGTCGCAGGTCCTGGATCAAAATCTACAGTATCTTTAAACGTGCCTGCTAAATAAACATCTCCCCATGCATCAACAGAAATTGCAGAAGATTGCGTCCATTGAAGAGGCGTACCAACAGCCTTCACCCATAAAAAATTTCCTGCAGGATCGAGTTTTAAAATGTAGGCATCACCGCTATAAATCCCAGAGGAGGTCATACTATAAACTCCAACCCCTGGATCAAAATCTATCGTCCCATTATATGTTCCTGTAACATAGATATTTCCTAAAGTATCTGTGGCAACTATCTGACCATTATAAAAATGGCCTAGAGCATCACCAAAACTCACAGCCCACAAAAAATTACCCAAAGAATCCAATTTAGAAACGAACGAAGCATAAGAACTTCCGGTTGAAGCCGACAAATTATAAACTCCCGAATTCGGATCAAAATCAGCAGTTCCATTGTATAATCCAGTTGAAATAACATTTAATGAATCATCAACTGTGACCGACCGACCATCAATAGTACTTGATACTCCTGCCTCAAGTGATTTTGCCCATTTTAAGGATGGTGCTTGAGCACATACAACGAGTCCGAAAGAAAGGGAAATAAACAGTAGTGCTAACTTTTTCATGATCTTGAGTTTTAATTATGAAACAAAATTACTCAATGTACTCATGCGTTTCAAAACAAAACTTCACAATAGTATACTTGTTCAAAAAACTGATATTCACGATAACTACTCTGAAACACCTATTTTAAATGGAGTTATAGATTCTTTTTATATACCTGTCTAAAAGACTATATCCCTTTCTGTTTTTTGATTTAATAGCAAACAAAAACCATAAAAAGAGATATTCTTTGCATATTATACAAGTACTTCCATAAAAAAAAGATTTCTTGAAGACCTCTTAAAATGGTTTTATTACTACTTAAACTTATCCTTCAAAGCAGCCAACTGAGAAGCGAAATCATTCGCAGGTGGTTCAGGTTTTCCTTTTTTATTAGAATTAGTTTGAGCAGGTTTCGAAACGGGTGCACTGCTGACATTATCTTTCATTGATAAAGCAATTCTTTTTCTTTGTGCATCTACTTCGGTTACAGTTACCATTACTTGCTGTTGAACTTTCACAACCGTGTTGGGGTCGGAGACAAATGTGTTTGACAATTGAGAAACGTGTACTAATCCATCTTGATGAACGCCAATGTCTACGAAGGCACCAAAGTTGGTAACGTTGGTTACAATTCCGGGCAATTTCATTCCTACTCTTAAATCTGCAATTTCATGAACGCTGTCGTCAAACTTAAAAACTTCAAATGATTTTCGCGGATCTCTTCCCGGTTTATCCAACTCGTTCATGATGTCATTCAAAGTAGGAAGCCCTACTTTTTCTGTAACATATTTTTGCAACGAAATTTGTTTACGAAATTCTTTTTCGCTCATCAATTGTTCAATCGTGCAATTTAAATCAGCGGCCATTTTCTCCACAATACCATAACTTTCAGGATGTACTGCACTTTTGTCCAATGGATTTTTTCCATTTGCAATACGTAAAAATCCTGCTGCTTGCTCAAATGCTTTTTCGCCCATTCTTGGAACTTTCAAAATATCTTTCCGAGATTTGAACGGGCCGTTTTCATTTCTGTATTCCACAATATTCCTAGCCAATACGCCACCCAATCCGGAAACGTAGGTTAACAATTGTTTGCTTGCTGTGTTCACTTCTACTCCAACTTTATTTACACAACTCTCTACTACTTCATCTAATTTTTTCTTCAAGAGGTATTGATCCACATCGTGTTGATATTGTCCCACTCCAATCGACTTTGCATCAATCTTCACCAATTCAGCTAATGGATCAGCCAATCTTCTTCCAATCGAAACAGCTCCACGCACGGTGATGTCTTTATCAGCAAACTCTTCGCGTGCAACATCGGATGCAGAATAAATCGAAGCTCCGCTTTCGTTTACCATAATCACATTGATGCTTTTCGGAAGGTCTTCTATACTTCTAATAAATGTTTCGGTTTCTCTTCCTGCTGTTCCGTTTCCAATAGCAATCGCTTCTACTTTATGTTTGTCGCACCACGCTAAAATCAATTGTTTGGTTTGAAATATTTTATTTTGTTCGTGTGGATAGATCACCGTGTCATCCAATAGCTTTCCTTGTTTGTCCAACACCACCACTTTACAACCGGTTCTAAAGCCCGGGTCAATCGCCAAAATTGCTTTTTGTCCAAGCGGAGAAGCCAACATCAATTCGCGTAAATTATCCGCAAACACTTGAATGGCTTTTTCATCTGCCAATTCTTTGGTCATCATGCGCATTTCTGTTTCAATTGATCCTTGCATCATACGATTGTAGGCATCATCACAGGCCAACTTCACTTGAGCAGAAGCAGCATTGTTGGATTTCACAAATTGATTCACCAAGATATCAATAGCTTCTTCTTCAGGTGGAGCAATGTGAATGCTTAATATCTCTTCGCTTTCTCCTCTGCGGATGGCTAATAATCTATGAGAAGGACAGCCCATTAAATTTTCTTCCCAATCAAAATAATCTTTGAATTTTTCACCGGCTTCTTCTTTTCCTCTTAGCACTTTACTTTTGATTGTAGCCGAACGTTTAAATAAATTACGAATCTTATCACGTGCTTCTGCATTTTCATTGATCCATTCTGCAACAATATCACGTGCACCTGAAAGTGCATCACCGGCCGACTTCACATCTTTCTCGTCAGAAACAAATTTCTCTGCTTCATCTTCCACATCAATTTTTCCTTGATCAAAAATCAGTTGCGCTAATGGTTCTAATCCTTTTTCACGTGCAATGGTTGCTTTTGTTCTGCGTTTCGGTTTGAAAGGCAAATAAATATCTTCCAATGCAGAAACAGTTTCCGCTTGTCTTAACAAAGAAATTAATTCAGGAGTTAATTTTCCTTGTCCTTCGATGGACTCTAAAATAAATTCTCTGCGTTTTTCCAATGCACGCAAACGTTCAATTTCATCTCGAACATTCGCCACTTGAACTTCATCCATACTCCCTGTCATTTCCTTCCGGTAACGGGAAATAAAAGGAATGGTAGCTCCTTCATCCAACAATCCAACAACAGCATCAACTTGCTTTTCGTTGAGGCTTAAGCTTAAAGCTATCTTTTTATAAAAATGTGATTCTGACATAAATTTTATATTTATGCTAAGGTAAGTATCTTGAAATCCCTTTTTAGATAATGTTTTCAACAGTTTTATGACTTTTGTTGAAAAATAAAAATCTATTTTGAAATGAAGGATAATTCAAATACTTTTACCATTAGATGTTAGACGATATCACATTAAAATGGACTACCTGGAAGAAATTTATTTTTCTCTTCGTCTTATCATACACCTTCTTTTACATTTTCCCTTTCCCTTTTGATGCCTTCCCTCAATTAGATTTTATATTTAATTTTTATGATAAACTAAATGATGCATTTGTGATTGGTATCGGGAAAAACATTTTTCATATTCAACACCTAAAAAAGCTTGAGTTTTCCGACAGTGGCGACACCACTTTTGATTTTTTAAAATTTTTCATCTCCCTCATCCTATCGATAATCGCTGCAGTAACGCTATTGCTGATTGATAAAAAAAGACCCAACTATGAAAAGCTCCAATCCTACTTGTTTGTTTACATCCGCTATTGTATTGGATTTTATATGTTGGTTTATGGTTTCGATAAAGTATTCAAATCGCATTTCCCTTTTCCAAGTTTAGAAAAGCTGGAACAAACATTTGGTGAATCTACACCGCAAGGACTTCTTTGGGCATTCATGGGCTACTCAACCAGCTACACCATCTTTTTGGGAATAGCAGAAGTGTGCGCTGGATTTTTATTGTTATTCAGAAAAACAACCGCATTAGGAGCATTAATTACATTAATCATCATGATTAATGTAGCGGTTATTAATTTTAGCTACGATGTACCGGTAAAACTTTTCGCCTTACACATGGTTGGATATTCTTTCGTATTGCTTTACCCTTTTTTCAATTCTATTTTCCAATTTTTTATTTTACAGAAAGAAAGCAAACTACCGCAACAACCGGAAATGGCATTACCCCAACCTATTCAAGCCTATCGAAAGATTATAAAAGCAGGGGTAATTGTTTCGTTCACTTTATTGTTTATGAATTTCAGCTGGACGAATATGAAAACAGATGGCGACAGCGCACCGAAACCACCATTATATGGAACATACAACTATAGCGGATCGAACATCAAAGACGGCAAGAAATTAAAACAGATTATTTTCGATCGAAAAAATACGTTAATAAAGTGGGAAGATAGTTATCGCTATTACACAGCTACTGTTGATACTATTGCCAAAACAGTCATCTTTCAATCCAACAGCGATCCATCCGACAAGCGATTATTACATTATGATTTTGCGGAAAACATATTGACACTCTCTGAAAATGATTCCAGCAGTATTCAATTCAGAAAAGTTGACATAAAAGAATATCCATTGCTCAACAGAGGATTTCATTGGGTAGTGGAATATCCCATGAACAATTAGGATATTCGACTCCAGTTCGTACGATTGCTATTCATCATCGAAAAATGATATGCAATGGGTGCATTCTCCGGATTTTGTAATTCAGAATCTTCTGATAATAATTCAATCACCATATTTCTGGCGGTATGCAAAATTTGAGAATCTTTTGCCAAATCAGCAATGTTCAAATCCAACACACCACTTTGCATTGTTCCCGCCATATCACCCGGACCACGCAATTTCAGATCCACATCTGCTATTTCAAAACCATCGTTGGTTCGACACATGGTTTCCATTCTTAATTTTCCATCTGCGCCCAACTTATGACTTGTCATCAATATACAATACGATTGATCGGCTCCACGACCCACTCGTCCACGTAACTGATGCAATTGAGATAAACCAAAACGTTCAGCACTTTCAATTACCATCACACTTGCATTTGGAACATTCACGCCAACTTCAATAACAGTGGTCGCCACCATTATTTGTGTTTGATGTTTTACAAAGCGCTGCATCTCGTATTCTTTTGCATCCGCCTTTAATTGTCCATGTACAATACTCACATGATATTGAGGCATAGGAAATGCTCTAACAATACTTTCATACCCATCTTGCAAATCTTTAAAATCCATCTTCTCCGATTCTTTAATCAATGGATAAACCACATATATTTGGCGCCCTAATGCAATTTGTTCACGCATGAACCCAAATACTCTGTCGCGGTGGTTATCAAAACGATGAACTGTTGAAATTGGTTTTCTTCCAGGAGGCATTTCATCTATCACACTTACATCTAAGTCGCCATATAAGGTCATGGCTAACGTCCGTGGAATAGGAGTTGCCGACATAATTAATACATGCGGTGGTTGTGTGTTTTTTGTCCACATTTTTGCACGTTGCGCAACACCAAAACGATGTTGTTCATCAATCACAACCAATCCTAAATTTTTAAACTGAACGATGTCTTCAAACAAGGCATGGGTTCCGATCAATATTTGTAATTCGCCACTCAACAATTGTTCATGCAATATTCTGCGCTCCTTTGTTTTTTTTGATCCGGTAAGCAATCCTACTTTTATATCAAGCGGTTTAAGTAATTCCGAAATTGTTTCAAAATGTTGATTGGCCAATATTTCTGTCGGTGCCATTAAACATGCTTGAAAACCATTATCCAAAGCAATTAGCATATTCATCAACGCCACCAAGGTTTTACCGCTCCCCACATCTCCTTGCAACAAACGATTCATTTGTTTACCACTTCCCATGTCCAAACGAATTTCCTTGATAACTCTCTTCTGAGCATTCGTTAGTTCGAATGGTAAATGTTTATTAAAAAAATTATTAAAATAGTCTCCTACTTTGGGAAATACAAAACCTCTGTACGTTTTTTCCCGATGTCCTTTTTGCTTTAACAATTTCAACTGAATAAAAAACAATTCTTCAAATTTTAATCTGAATTCAGCACGTTTCAACAATTCAGGATTTTGTGGAAAATGAATTTGTTTCATCGCATCTTCTCTCGAAATCAATTGATAGCGATCGATAATTGTTTTCGAAAGCGTTTCCGGAATATTATTTTTTATAAGAGACACCAATCCTTTTTGCAAACGGGCAATCCCTTTGGTATCCAAACTTCTTCCTTTTAATTTATCTGTGCTATGATAAACGGCCTGTAAGGCAGGAGCAAATGTTGTATTTTCTTCCGTAGCCAATTCAATTTCAGGATGAGCGATATTGAATTTCCCGGCAAAGGCAGCAGGCTTTCCAAAAACAACATATTCATTGGTAAGATGCGGTTTTATTTTTTCACCAAACCACTTCGCTCCTTGAAACCACACCAATTCCAATTTACCGGTTCCATCTGTAAAGGTGGCAACAAATCGTTGTGAGCGTTTTACGCCAACCATTTCGGTATGCACAATTTTTCCTCTCAATTGCACAAATGGCAAATCCGCATTGATCTCGTTGACTTTATAAAATTTGGTACGATCTACATACCGAAAAGGATAATAGGTAAGCAGATTAGAATAATTGAAAATATGCAATTCCTTTTTCAGCAAATCGGCTCTTTGTGGACCAACGCTTTTCAGATATTCAATAGGGGTATTTAAAAAATTATTCGACATATTTCTATGCGAATTTAAGAAAATACTGAGATAGCACGTTCAAGAAAGATAGATTGCTTCGTACCTCGCAATGACGTTCTTTAAATCAGTAAGGTTAAAATAAGTCGTCATTGCGAGGTACGAAGCAATCTATTACTATGAAGGCGGGATTATTTCGCTTCTGGAGTAGGTGGAGGAAGCGCTTCTTTTCCGGAAACGCGTGGTTGTTTTCTTCGCTCTTCACGTTTCTTTTTCATTTCGGCTTCTTTCTGCTCAAATTTTTGAAATTGTTCCGCAGTCAAAACCGTTTTTAACTCTTCCTTTACTTTAGCCGGACCCTCTTTCATTTCTTTGGCAATTTTATCTCTTTCCAATTCCCGTTTTAAAATAATTCCTTTAATTTTCACTTGTTGATCAGCACTTAAACTTAACTCTTTCGTTAAACGTTTGGTCATGTTTTCAGCCCGTTCTTCAGGTGTTTTTTTTGGTGGTTTTGCTTTTACAGGTTCTTGCGCCAGTGCATTTACAGAAGCTATCGCAACAGTAAATAAAATTAAAAATATTTTTTTCATAGTTATAATGTTTTGCGGTATGACAATGACAAATTAAAAAGGTTTAATCCAATTAAATGTATTCTACATTTTATAGGAGACCGGCTTTAAAAATGCTACTTTTGATTCAATGAAAAAAACAATTACCATTATCGGAGGCGGAGCTGCTGCACTCATGCTCGCAGCTCAGTTGGACGAAAGCAAGTTTGATGTTACTATCTATGAACGCAATGCAGCTTTGGGAAGAAAATTTCTGGTGGCCGGTGATGGAGGATTCAATTTGACGCATTCAGAAGAGATAGAAAAATTTATTCAGCGCTATTCACCCGCAGATTTTTTCAAGCCCATTCTATCTTCTTTTTCAAACACCGATTTACGCGATTGGCTAAAAAAAATTGGGATCGAAACATTTGTGGGATCCAGTAAAAGAGTTTTTCCAATTGAAGGAATAAAACCAATCGATGTGTTGAATGCAATTCTGAATGAACTAAAAAGAAAAAATGTAGCGATCAAAACAAATCATATTTGGAAAGGCTGGGAAAATGATACACTTATATTAGAACACAATCAGGAAATCCTAAATCTTCAATCCTCCATCCTTATTTTTTCACTCGGTGGCTCCAGCTGGAAAGTCACTGGGTCGGATGGTTCATGGATCAATTATTTTTCAGAGAAAGGTATTGAAGTACATCCATTTCAAGCATCTAATTGCGCCTATCAAGTAAAATGGAAAAGCGACTTTATTTCTTTAGCAGAAGGGAAATCGTTAAAAAACATTTCTGTAAAGTGCAGTAATCATGAACGTAAAGGAGAATTAGTGATTACCAAATTCGGATTAGAAGGTGGCGCCATCTATGCATTGAGTCCGGAAATACGTAAACAACTTAGCGAAACTGATGAAGCAATTATTTACCTTGACTTAAAACCTTCATTAACAATCGAACAAATAAAAGATAAATTTTCCGCAAGAGGAAACCGTTCCATTAAAAAACTACTCATTGATCGATTAAATTTAGATGACATACAGATTGAACTTTTAAAAACAATATTGTCAAAGGATGATTTCACCTATTTAGAAGTATTAGCATCAAAAATCAAAAATTTGCCTATCACAATTACAGCAACTGCTCCAATTGATGAAGCAATTTCTACGGTTGGAGGAATCTCCTTAACAGAAATTGACTCCAATTTTCAATTATTAAAAATGCCAAACACTTATTGCATCGGTGAAATGTTGGATTGGGATGCACCAACAGGTGGCTATCTCTTACAAGGATGTTTCAGCATGGGGTATAAATTGGCAGAACATTTGAATTCTCAAAAATAAACATTGAATGCCTTTTTTAATATCACCAAACAAGACCATTTGTCAATCCACTCATTTTTCATTAAATTTGATTTTCACAAAACATTTGTCATGAAACTAATAAAACGCATTACCATTTACCTTTCCGTTGTTTTTACAATCCAAGCATCTGCTCAAGTAAAATCAACACGCTTCACAATTCCAAAAGCGGCAACAATTAATGCCGGAGATATTAAGGAAGACTGGAACCCGGTGATTCAAAACATTGAAATGCCTACTCCTGATGGGAAAAGTGAAAAACAAAAACTCAATGCAATCAAGGATAGCTTATCACATGTGTACCCAAAAAAACACATCGCTTTAAAATCAGAAAATAAAATGCCGGCACCTCCTGCGCCTTTCCTTGGACAAAATTTAGCCGGTAACTTATACAATAGCAGCGTGCCAAACGACAATGACATTGCTATTTCTGACGGGAATAAAATCATCTCCGTTCAAAATTCAACAGTTTTCAAATTTGATATGAATACCTGGACATCCTTAGGTTACGTTTCATTAGGAGCCTTCGCTACCGTGCTTGCAAATCCAAATGTAAAATACGATCCGAAAGTTATTTATGATCCAGTTCAAGATAAATATATTTTAGTTTTCTTGAATGGATTTACAGATACAACAAGCAGCATCACCGTTGCTTTCTCCGCTTCCAATGATCCAAACGGAACATGGAACATGTATGAACTTCCCGGCAACCCATTTAACAATGGTTTGTGGACCGACTATCCGATGTTAGCCATGACCGACCAAGAAGTATTCATTACCGGAAATTTATTGTACCCGGATTCCAGCTGGCAAACCGGATTTAATGAAACGGTAATCTGGCAAGTAAATAAAAACAGTGGTTATACCGGAAGTCCTATTCAAGCTATGGTGCACAACAACATCACCTGCGTAGGCAAACCAATTCGTAACCTTTGCCCGGTAAAAGGGGGAATTGATACATATGGTCCGGACATGAATTTTCTTTCCAACAGAAATTTAGATGTAGAGAATGATACCATATTTGTTGTGAATATTAACGATACATTGGGTGCACCCGGACAAACCATAACCGTAACGCCACTCATCTCACCATTAAAATACATCATGGCTCCGCAAGCAGCACAACCCGGACCGGGAGTACAACTCCTCGAAACAAACGACTCACGTATTTTGGGTGCCTTTATCGAAAATGATAAAATCCAATTTGTTAGTAATTGTTTGGATACTGCAACCGGGCATTGTGCCGTGTATCATGGAATTATCAACGACATTAGCAGTTCTCCATTTATTACTGCCAATATTATTTCGGATACATTACTTGAAATTGGTTACCCAAACCTTTCCTATGCAGGAGTGAGTTCAACGGATCATACTGCAATCATCAGTTTTGATCATACAGCACAAACTGTTTTTCCTGGAGTATCAGCAGTAACATCAGATGGATTAGGAAATTATTCACCATTAACAACCATCAAATCCGGGGCAAGTTATTTTAATATCTTATCCGGAAACGAGCGTTGGGGAGATTATTCCGGCTCTCAAAGAAAATACAATCAGCCGGGAAGAGTTTGGGTAAACGGAATGTGGGCAAATGCTTCCAAGAAAAATGTGACCTGGATTGCCGAGCTATCAGTGGGTTCATTAGCAGGTGTAAATGAACAAACAAACACAACATCCAATGATGTTTCTATCTATCCAAATCCAACTGCCGAATTGATGAATGTAAACATCACCATCGAAAAGTCGGATGTATTAAAATTTGAAGTTTTGGATGTTACCGGGAAATTGGTAAAAGTTCTATTGCAAGATAAAGTAAAAGCAGGAAAAAATAATTTTAGCTTCTCTACAACTCCTTTGGCAAATGGAATTTATTTTTTGAAAATAAGCTCTTCTACAAAAGAAGTGTTGACGCAGAAGTTTGTTAAGAATTGATGGAACGCGGATGACGCGGAAAAATGGATTTTCGCGGATTTATTTCAGCCTTTTTTCCTTTATAAGAAACACACCCAATACAACGGTTGTTCCGGCAATTATAATCGGATACCACAAACCTGAAAAAATATTTCCGGTGCTAACAACCAATGACTCTGCAATCAATGGAGTTAATCCTCCGAATACGCCATTACCAATATGATATGGTAGTGACAAAGAAGTGTATCTAATCTCAGGCGGAAATAATTCTACCAAGAATGCTGCAATTGGTCCGTAAGCCATACAAACGAATACTAATTGTAGAAATATTAGAAGCCCTATTATAAAAATGTTTTTTGCTGGCAAATGATTCGTACTTGTCATCTTTGCAACTTTATTGTTTGTTTGTTTTAAGGAATACTCAAGTTTCTCAATTCTTCTCGCACCATTTGTATAACTTAGATGACTTGTAACGGTTTGAATCTGCGAAACAGAATCTACTTTCACCTCTGACATCAAAGTATCATTTACTACGCGAGTCCAATTTTCATAATCCGCCTGCTTTGCCATTCCATGATAAATTGGCATGTACAAACAAGCTGCCAATCCCATTCCTGTTAACATAATCCATTTTCTTCCATATCTATCCGACAGTTTTGCAAAGAAAATAAACAGTGGAGTACCAATTAATAAAACAGGAATCAGCATCCATTGAATTTGTGCGGCATCAATATTTAAATTTTTAATACAGAAATTCATTGCATAAAACTGTCCGGTATACCAAACCACTCCTTGCCCGGCAGTAGCACCAAACAAAGCAATCAACACCAACTTTAAATTTTTCCACTTCCCAAAACTTTCTTTCAACGGATTTTTAGACGTTTTGCCTGCTGCTTTCAATTCCTTAAAAACAGGCGACTCTTCCATTTTTGTGCGGATATAATAAGAGATAATAACTAAAAAAATGGAAACCAAAAATGGGATCCGCCAACCCCAAGCAATAAAATCATCCGCACTCATGAATGATTTACACGTAAGAATTACGGCAAGAGAAATAAACAATCCGAAGGTTGCTGTTGTTTGGATAAAGCTGGTATAATATCCTTTCTTTCCTTCGGGCGCGTGCTCCGCAACATAAATGGCCGCTCCTCCATATTCACCGCCCAATGCAAGTCCTTGAAGTGCACGCAAAACAAAAACAATGATAGGCGCAAGTATTCCGATGGATTCATAACTAGGAATTAATCCGATGGCAAAAGTTGCACCACCCATAATTAATAAGGTCAAAAGAAAAGTATATTTTCTTCCTACAATGTCACCCAACCTTCCAAACACAATGGCGCCAAATGGTCGAATCACAAAGCCGACACCGAAGGCCGCTAAAGTGGCCAAAAAAGCAGCTGTTGGATTTTCTTTCGGAAAAAACTGAGTAGCAATGATTGGTGCTAAACTCCCGAAAATATAAAAATCATACCACTCAATCATTGTCCCGACTGAGGAGGCTGTAATTACTTTACGGATGGAATTAGTGACAGACAAATTATTTTAATTACGATACGTTTATTCTTTATTTACGACTGTTGTAAATTTCTTTTTCAATTTCAAAATCGGTTTTTCAAAAAAGTAATACAATACCGTAGAAAAGCCCATACTCAAAACGACTGCCATGATTGGCAAACCCCAGCCCAATTTGATTTCTGAAAAATGTGTGGTATTCTTTTTAAAATAGGCAATGGCAATACCAATGGTGATAATATGTGTAATGTACATCGCATAGGATATGTTACCAAGATATTTTGACATCTTCGGTTTCAATTTGAAAATAAAATTTTCCTGTGTTGCAGCCCACACTAAATAACAACCAAAGAGTCCGGTAAAAAGCAGAATACTAATGATGGATTTATGATTGCCCCACCCGTTAAATACAAACCCAAAGAAAACAAAACAAACTACCAGTTGAACCCACGGAGCAAACAATGTTTTTTCATAAGCTTTACCCGAAATAGTTCCGTTTCGAATACAAGCAATCAACATTCCAATTCCGAAATAATAAAAGTAGCTTGTACTAACAAAATAAGCGTAGGAATAGTGCCCTTCGGTTTGCATTCTAAAAAAATACAACCAGGAAATTAAACCTGTAATTATTAAAGCGTAAGACAAAGTTTTAAACTTGTGTTTGAAAAGTAAAAGCAAAAAAGGCAAGAGTAAATAAATGTGCTCTTCAATACAGATCGACCATAAGATGGAATATGTTTTTACAACTTCCTGAAAGATTAATTGATAATTAATGGTGAAGGTGAAGGCATACAATAAATTTGTTTGGATATGAGCTGCCGACATACCACTCAAGGCAGGCAACAACCAAATTTTTACAATCACCGCCAAAAAGTATAATGGCCAGATGCGAATAATCCTTCGCATGAAAAAGTTTTTTAGCGAAAAGGTTCCTAATTCAAATTCTTTCATCAAAATCAATGAGATTAGAAAACCGGAGATGATAAAAAAAACATCTAAAAAAAATGAACC
Source organism: Bacteroidota bacterium (assembly GCA_016722565.1). Classification (NCBI taxonomy): domain Bacteria; kingdom Pseudomonadati; phylum Bacteroidota; species Bacteroidota bacterium. The sequence goes on along the minus strand of JADKIU010000001.1, from coordinate 791,260 downwards.
CGAATAATGATGAATTTCTGCCGCTTTAGTAGGAATCCCTTTATCACTCAATGTTTGAGTGGCATGATGAAAGATAACCCCGGTAGCACAAATAAAACGAAGCACATCCATCCCTGCAAAATAATTAATAGAAGATGAAGGTTGTAGTTTCGCTTTCAAGTAAAATGGATTTAAAGATTTAGACTAATATACAAAACATTTCAAACAAAAAAAACGTCAGCAAAGCTGACGTTTAATAGTATTTAAATAACCTACTAATCGGTAGGCAGGTATTATTGTAAAAATTATATCGAACTTGCGCCCAACATCAACACCGGATTTTCCAAATTGTGTTTCAACGTTTGCAAGAATGCTGATCCTACCGCTCCATCCACTACTCGGTGATCACACGACAAGGTTACCTTCATTATGTTGCCCGGAACGATTTGTCCGTTTTTCACCACCGGAGTTTGCTTGATTCCACCCACGGCTAAAATACAAGCATCCGGAGGATTGATAATTGCAGTAAATTCATCGATTCCAAACATTCCTAAATTAGAGATGGTAAATGTATTTCCTTCCCAATCGCTTGGTTGTAATTTTTTCTCACGTGCTTTCACAGCGTAGTTGCGCACCTCCGTACCAATTTGTGTTAATGTTTTACCATCTGCAAAACGTACTACTGGAACCAATAATCCTTCTTCAACGGCAATGGCAACACCAATATGGATATGATTGTTATAACGAATACGATCGCCCAACCATGATGAATTTACTTTCGGATGTTTACGCAAAGTAGCAGCAACTGCTTTTATCACCATGTCGTTAAACGAAATTTTTAATCCTGCAACAGTATTGATGGCTTCACGTGCTTTGATTGCTTCATCCATATCAATCTCCATTGTTAAATAGAAATGAGGAGCTGTAAATTTACTTTCACCCAAACGTTTTGCAATCACTTTACGCATTTGTGAAACTGGCTCTTCGGTAAAGCCTTCCACACCAACAAATGTTGATTGTGCACCATTTGATTGGAAATTATCAATATCGCGTTTGATGATTCGTCCATTATCACCACTGCCTTTCAAGGCAGAAACACTAATCCCTTTATCTTCTGCTAATTTTTTTGCCAATGGAGAAATCTTCATTCGATCACCATTTGCAGTTGTTTTTGAAACGGTCGTTGCTGCTACTTTTGTAACAGCAGGAGTAGCAGATTTATTTTCTGTAACTTTTACTTCTTCTTTAACAGCTGGCGCAGCAGACTTATTGGCCTCAGCAGCAATAATTGCTGCAACATCTTCTCCACCCTTTCCTAAAATTGCTAAAATCGAATCTACCGGGGCACCTTTTCCTTCTTGCACACCAATATGCAAAATCACACCATCCTGAAACGATTCAAATTCCATCGTAGCTTTATCTGTTTGAATATCTGCAAGCAATTCACCAGACTTCACTTTATCTCCTACCTTTTTATGCCATTTCGCAACAACGCCTTCAGTCATGGTATCACTCAATTTCGGCATGCGTACAATTTGAACGGTATCCGGAATTTTTACTTCAATTTTTTTCTCAGCAACTGACGACTCAACTTTTGAACTTTCCAACTTTGAACTTTGAACTGCCGCTTTACTCTCCACTCCATTTCCTGCATCAGCAGCTAATAAAGCGGTTATGTCTTCTCCTTCTTTTCCCAAAATAGCAAGGATTGAATCAACCGGTGCCCCTTTCCCTTCTTGCACCCCCACATGAAGTAGAATACCATTTTGAAAGGATTCAAATTCCATGGTTGCTTTGTCTGTTTCGATATCAGCCAACAATTCACCCGACTTCACTTTATCACCTACTTTTTTATGCCATTTCGCAACCACGCCATCTGTCATGGTATCACTTAATTTGGGCATTCGTACTACTTCAGCCATAAATCTAATTTTTATTTGTCGATCTTAAGAGTTGTTGTTCGTCTTAAAAATCTGAAATTATTTTATACTACTTGTTTTAAATTCTATAAATCAGTTTGTTTCAACTCCACAATGGCATTAAATTTTATTCAACGATATACGGATAATCATCTTGCGTATACACATCTTTAAATAATTCATCCGGAGTTGGATATGGAGAGTCTTCTCCAAACTTCACTGATTCTGCAACGATATCATCCACTTTTTGTTCTGCGGCTTCAATCTCTTTTTCACTCATCCAATTATTTTTTTTGATGGTCGCCAATACTTTTTCAATCGGATCTTGTGCTTGATATTCTTTCACTTCATCTTTTGTACGGTAACTTTGTGCATCACTCATCGAGTGACCTTTGTAACGATAGGTTTTCATTTCCAACAATGTTGGACCATCACCTTTTCGTGCACGGTTAACCGCCTCTTCCACTGCTTCATGAACAGCTTCACATGTCATACCATCTACAGCATAAGAAGGCATATCGTATGACAAACCCAATTTCCATAAATCATGCACATTGGATGTACGTTCAACTGAAGTACCCATTGCATAATTATTATTTTCGATGATAAAAATCACTGGCAATTTCCAAAGCATAGCCATATTAAACGCTTCGTGCAAAGCACCCTGACGTACGGCTCCATCGCCCATGTAACACAAAGTTACATTGTCGTTTCCATTGTATTTATCTGCAAATGCAATACCTGCACCCAACGGAATTTGTCCGCCTACAATACCATGACCACCAAAGAAATTAAATTCTTTAGAAAAGATGTGCATCGAACCACCTTTGCCTTTTGAGCAGCCGGTTACCTTCGCCATCATTTCTGCCATAATGTATTTCGGATGTAATCCTCTTCCAATCGGATGAGCATGATCACGGTATGCAGTTATCACACGATCTTCTCTGCGTAAAACAGATTCAGAACCTGCTACCAAAGCCTCTTGCCCGATGTATAAGTGACAGAATCCACGAATTTTTTGTTGGATATATAAATGTCCGGTTTTCTCTTCGAATTTACGCATCAGCAACATCGACTCATACCACTTGATGTAGGTTTCTTTGCTGAATTTCGTTGTTGATTTAGTTGCTGCCACAGGCGCTGCTTTTTTCGTTTTACTCACTACTTTTTCCATTTGTTCGATTTATGTAGAACTACAAATTTAACAATTATAATTCAAAACTAAAACTCTATTGCAGAAACTCTAATACCCCAAAATCAGCCTTTTTTTAGCGCTTCGGCCTTAAACATAAAAGGTAATAAGTCGGCAATGCTATCCATTACCCTTATTTTCCCGGTTTCTCCAGCCAAAATGATTCGAATATTTTGACTGTGACGCATTTCATATTCCGATATGGCTTGGCGGCAAGCACCGCATGGAGAAAGGGGTTCAGACACATGAAATTGCTTTGATTTGCATGTAATCGCGATGGTTTTGATGGCCACATTCGGATAATGAGCTCCCGCTGCATAAATCGCCACTCGCTCTGCACATAATCCACTTGGATAGGCTACATTTTCCTGATTATTTCCACTTACAATCACGCCATTTTCGAGCAAAAGCGCGGCACCTACATAAAAATTTGAATACGGAGCATAGGCTAAATCACTAGCTTCACGTGCCTTTCTAAGCAATTCTTGCTCGACAGCCGTTAACTCCAGCTCCGAATCGTATTCTGTAAACGCAATTTTCAATTCCTTTTTTATCATCATCCATCTATTTGATTCAAAGATAATGGATTTCAATCAATTATGGTCTTGACAATCAAAAACGAATGTTTTATTTTTGGTTAGATAAAACTAAAATAACCCATTAAACCAATTATTGTTTTTCGGGTCTGATTACCGAAAATTAATATCCAACACCATGAAATTAAAAAAGCTACTCCCGGTTTTTATAATTGCTTGCACCCTATTCGCGCAGAAATCTAAAGGCCAAACAGAAGGCGACCTGTTTTTCGGACAAGCAATTGTACATGATGTATACATGACCTTTCCACAAACCAATTATTGGGATTCGTTAGTTGCATACAAACCACTCGACCTCTACCTAAAAGGAGATGTAACCATTGATGGTGTTCTTTATTCGAATGTGGGAATTAAATTCAAAGGCAATTCTTCGTATTCAAATCCAAGTACAAAAAAACCATTCAAAATAGATATGAATGAATATGTTGTCGGGCAGAATGTTGACGGATTAAAAAAATTCAACTTAAACAACGGTTTCAAAGATCCTTCGTTCATGCGAGAAAAACTGGCTCTAGATTTTTATAACGAACATGGTTTAGCCGCTCCTAGATGTGCTTACACGCGCGTCTATTTAAATGGCATCTACTGGGGATTATATATGTTTGTAGAAGAAGCAGATAAAACATTTTTAGATGATGACGATCGATTTGGAAACAAGCAAGGCAATATGTTTAAAGGCGATCCAACTGGAGATTTAAGATGGTATGGAAGTTCTCCTACCTCTTATTATTCCAAATACGAATTACATACAAATGAAACTGCTAACGATTGGACCGACTTGGTGCACTTCATTGATAAAATTAACAACAGCGGAGCAAATTTTCAGGATTCACTCGAAACGGTTTTAAATACAAGTAGTTTTATTAGACATTGGGCTGCAATGAATATGTTTGTTAATCTCGACTCTTATATTGGTAGCGGACACAACTACTTTATCTATCATGATACCCTTTCAGATAAATTTGAATGGGTAAGTTGGGATGCCAACGAATCGTTTGGCAATTTTAATATGGGATTAACAAACACCCAACTTAAAAACCTCAGCATGTTCCATGTTTCAATGCCTTCCAGCAACCGACCATTGGTTCAAAAAATGTTAACAGTACCAACGTATAAAAACACTTTGGTGGATGTTTTCTGTCAATGGTTGCAATATGACTTCAGCAATGCAGCATTGGATTCAAAAATCGACTCGTTAGCCAATGCGATTCGAACCGATGTTTATGCCGATGCAATAAAGTTCTTTTCGAATGTTGACTTTGAAACAAATCTCACCTCCGATGTAGGTATGATTATGGGAATTAAATCCTTTATTACAGAAAGAAGAAACGCATTAATGAGTGAACTCTTTACAAATGGCTGTTATGTTGGACTAAACGAAAACAGTGTAAACGAAGCCGTAATAAGCGTATTCCCAAATCCAACAATCGACTTCATAACAATTGATTTTAATCCAAGTTCAAACAACAACACCATCCGAATTTACAATGCAATTGGACAAGAATTACTCCACCAAAACACAACTTCTCTTTCCGAAAAAATTGACATTTCGCATTTTGCTGAAGGAATGTACTTGATAAAAATAAACGAGGACAGTTATCACAAGATTCAAAAAATAAAGTAAAAAAGCATTGAATTCATTTCTAAATTAATTTACATTTGTTGAAATGAATAAAAAAACCAATCAGGTTGTTGTCCACTTATTAGGATGTGCTATTTTTTTAGCACTTCCAATTATTTTTTCTCCTGACCTTTCATTGGATTTTGATTTTATTCATGCAAAAGGATTTCAGCGCGATTTACTCTTCTCAATCATTCTTATACCTTATTTCTATTTTAGTTATCTTGTATTAATTCCGAAACTCTATTTCGAAAAAAAATATTTTCCATTTTCAGTCATCAACTTTATTTCCTTTGTTTTAATTTTTGCCTTACCCATTGCAGCAATCCCTTCAACAAACTTTAACAGCAACTCCTTTGATACATTTTTCATTCGAGAATTAAAAATTCGATTGTTTCAGTTTTTAATTGTTTTTGTTTTTTCATTAATGCTAAAAATCAATATCCGATTAAAATTATCTGAAAAAGAAAAACTAGATGCCGAGTTGGCCTACCTAAAAGCTCAGATCAATCCTCACTTTTTGTTCAACACATTAAACAGCATCTATTCGTTAGCAATTGTTCAGTCCGACAATGTTGCATCCTCCATTGTGAAGCTGTCTAATATGATGCGCTATGTTTTAAGCGAAAGCTCGAACGACTACGTTCGTCTGGAAAAAGAAATCGAATACATCGAAAATTTTATTGAACTCCAACAAATTCGCTTTGGCAATTTTATTCAATTTGAATGCACCATCACAGGGGATCACAAAAACAAAGTGATTGCCCCATTGATTCTAATTCCATTTATTGAAAATGCGTATAAACATGGTGTAAATGCTGAAGACAACTCCATCATCAAAATCAATATTGAAACTACAGAAAACCAATTACTTCTATTCGTAAAAAACAACAAAGTTTTTGTACAGCGTAGTGAAGAATCAGAAAGCGGAGTGGGTGTGGAAAATACAAAAAATCGACTGCAGATGATTTACCCCGGCAAACACAAACTAATAATAGACAACTCAGATAAAGAATATACTGTTTCACTAACCATTGACCTGAAATGATAAAAGCAATTGCAATAGACGATGAAGTTCCGGCTCTTAAAATCATTGAGAAATTTTGTGAAAAAACCGGTTTGATTGAATTACAAAAAACATTTTCGATGCCGAATGAAGCGTTGAAACACCTAAGTAAATTCCCTACCGATTTATTATTTTTAGACATCAACATGCCCTCGATTTCCGGGATTGAGTTGTACAAGTCAATTGAACAAAATACAATGGTTATTTTCACTACCGCATACAGTGAATTTGCAGTAGAAGGATTTAATTTAAATGCCGTTGATTACCTATTAAAACCCTATACCTACGAACGTTTTTTACAAGCCGTAAACAAAGCAAACGACCTTTACAATGCAGGCACCGGAATAGGAGAAAAGAACCTCGACCAATACTTATTTGTACGAGCAGACTACAGCTTAATAAAAATTGCCATCAATGATATTGTTTTGATTGAAGGATTAGACGATTATTTAAAAATCCATTTACAAAGCAATCCAAAACCCATTGTCACCCGAATGACGATGAAAGGAATTATGGAAAAACTTTCATCAAAAGAATTCATTCGCGTGCACCGTTCTTTTATCATTCCTTTCAGTAAGATAGAAAACGTTCGAAAAAAAATCATTTCGATTGCAGGAAAAGAAATTCCGATTGGAAGCAGTTACGAAGCCGATTTTAATGCCATTTTTAAAAAATAAAAACGATTGTAACTAAACGAATCCTCAGGCAATTCGTCAAAGAAGGAACATTCGAATGACAAATATCATGAAACAGGAAAAGAAATTTCAAAACACTTGTATTCGCTCTCCTTTTGTGTTAAATTTACTTTAAATTAACAATGTCTATGTTCGGCAATCTACTCCGTTTTAGCTTTTTATTTTTAGTCTTTTTTACAACTTCAATAAATGCGCAGGTAGTCATTAATGAAGTTTCCAGCGCCAGTGTATCCACATACTTGGATGAAGATGGTGACCAAGAAGACTGGATTGAATTTTACAATACCTCTTCTACGCCCATCAATATGCAAGGGTATACTATCAATCCCATTGAAAACGGCAAAACAAAATCTTGGACATTTCCCAATATCACCATCAAAGGAAACGACTATCTCACTGTATTTTGCTCCAAGAAAAACAGAAACGCTTATTTCGATCATTGGGAAGTGCCGGTATATCCGCAACTAACATGGAAATACTATTTGGGTGTTTCTAACCCGCCTCCTACCTGGACAGACATCACCTTTAATGATGCTTCTTGGCTAAGCGGAATGGGTGGCATTGGATATGGTGATGGTGACGACAGCACCGTAACACCTCCAATCAGTTCTGTCTTTATGCGAACAAGCTTTACGATTGCCGACACAAGCATCATTCCAACTGCTTTACTCTTTTTGGATTTTGATGATGGTTTTGTTGCTTATTTAAATGGCGTTGAAATTGCTCGAGCAAATGTTGGCGTTTATGGAGATCGTCCAAACTATAACACTTGGGCGTATGATGAACATGAAGCAACCGTTTATTCCACCGGTAATTTTTCTGCTGCCTATTTCGTTTCTCCGGAATTGGTTGATTCAGCCATCAAACCCGGATTAAATGTTTTTAGCGTACAAGTGCATAATTTTTCCAGCGGTACGGATGACCTTTCCATGATTCCCTATTTTTTAATTGGGGTAAACGATACAAATATTACCTATTTCCCTTTTGCAGCAACCGTAAACCTACATACAAGCTTTAATTTAAATAGTACAGGACAAGAACTTATTTTAAAATATGCAACCGGAGCAATTGCGGACCAACATATCATTGGCGATATGCAGTTGAACAATACCTTTGGAAGACGTCCAAATGGGGCAAATAATTGGTATTACTTTGATTCACCTACTCCTGATACAACAAATAACACGTCAGCTTTTTACACAAATTATTTGTCCAAACCTTCGTTTTCATTGGGAGCTGGATTTTATAGCGCACCTCAAACACTAAGCATCTCATCGCCTACAGGATTGGTGAGATATACCTTGGACGGAAAAGATCCCGACCAAACAAGCGCCTTGTTCACCGGACCAATTATCATTGACTCTACCAGAGTGGTAAGAGCACGCACCTACTCTAGCGACCCACTCCAATTACCAAGTGAAATTATCACGAATACTTATTTCATTAATGAAAACATTGAATTACCTGTTGTTTCCCTAACCAGCGACCCTTACAATCTCTTCGATTATTACTATGGAATTTATGTAATGGGACCCAATGCTGATACCGTAAACGTTCCATTTCAAGGGGCGAACTTTTGGCAAGGATGGGAACGACCTGCCAACATTGAATATTTTGACCCTAATGGAATACTAGGTTTTGAAACACCTTCCTCTATCGCTATTCAAGGTAATTATTCAAAAGCCTGGCCTCAACGTGGATTTGCTGTGCGCACCCGAGAAAACTACAAAGGTGAAACCATTGATTACCCTTTATTCCCCGACAAACCATACATCACCCAATACAAATCGTTCAACATTCGTAATGCCGGCTCCGATTGGAATAAATGTCATATGCGAGATCGATTCAACCAAAAAAATGCGCAAAAAAGTACGAACCTCGATATTATGGATGGAAGACCGTGTGTACTTTTCATTAATGGCGACTATTGGGGTGTTTATGAGCTTCGTGAAAAACAAGACAAAGACTATATTGAAAACAATAGCGGTATTCCTGCTGAACACATCGACTTTCTTCAATTTGACGGGAGTATTATCGAAGGCAGCAATACTGCATTTCTAAATATGTCCAGCTGGATTGGCGCAAATGATATGTCGATTCCTGCAAATTATAACACCGCAAAAAGCATGTTGGATATCGAAAATTTTTGTGATTACTTCATTACCGAAACGTATATTCTAAATATAGACTGGCTGGGTAGCTATACGAATAACATCAAATTCTGGCGCCCTAATAATCCCGTAGGGAAATGGCGTTATGTTTTATGGGATACCGATCTATCGTTGGGTTTTGCTGCGGCTTGGGGCGGAGCAGTGAGCACCGACTTTTTAGATGTAGCCATCAATCCTGTAACTCCAAATCCGCATTCAACGATGTTATCAGGGTTGCTTGAAAACACCGAATTCAAAAATTATTTTGTCGACCGCTATGCTGATTTAATGAATACCATCTTTTTGCCAAGCACCATGCAAGAAAATGTTGATGCAATGCATGATGAAATGTTACCTGAAATGCCTCGACATTTTAACCGCTGGGGTGGGAGCTTTTGGGGCGGATTAATTGGACCAGCAGCCAATGTAACAGAATGGGAGTATGAAATTGACTCGTTAATGCTTTTTGCTACCAACCGAATCGGATTTGCCAGAGATCAAATACAAAGTCAATTTGCTCTTACCAAACAAGTAGATGTTACATTGGACGCAGTACCTGCCGGTGCAGGTAAAATAAAGATCAGCACGATTACTCCGGAATCCCTTCCGTGGACAGGAGTCTACTTTGATGGTGTTCCTGTAACCATCACCGCCATTGCAAACCCAGGTTATGAATTCAAGTATTGGGAAGCAAATAGCAATCTTCTAACGAACGACTCTACAGCGAGTATAACACTCAACATTGACTCAAACGATGTTTTCAAAGCGCACTTTGACATTTTAGAACTTGGTTTAAATGTATATCCAAATCCATTTAGTAACAACATTACCATCAACTTCCAACTGCCAAAAAGCATGCAAGTGAGTGTTAAACTTTATTCAATAATTGGCCAGGAAATTGCAACCATCATTTCTCCTGACACCTTCCACCCAGAAGGAAGCTATACATTTAATTATGACACCAATGGTTTAGCATTAGCACAAGGAATGTATTTTATTGAATTAAAAACAAAGGATTTTACTAAAACTGTCAAATTGGTGAGAGGAAAATCGAACTAAAAATCAATTTGTTCATATTAATACCATGAATTAAATTACAAAACATAAATTATTTTTACATTGCAATAACATTTTCTTAACAACTAAAAATGAAGTCTATTTTAACCAATACCAACATGTATAAAAAAACAGCACTCTTTACATTTGCTGCACTTGCAGCATTCGCAATTTCTTCTTGTAATAAACCGGAAGGCGAAGGCGGACAAGCTACTATCAAAGGGAAAATTTGGGTAGAAAACTACAGCACGCTCAACAACATGGCCGACACGTATACGTTTAAAGGAGAATTTGCCGGTGCCGACAAAGATGTATACATCATCTATGGTGACGATGTGAGTTACGGAAACAAAGTAAAATCGAGCCCGGATGGCGTTTTTGAATTTAAATATTTGCGTAAAGGCGATTATAAAATTTACGTTCAATCGAAAGACACTACAAGAGCATCCTTCTTTTACGGATCAGGAATTAAAACAGTAGATGTTTCTGTAACAATCGGAAACAAAAAAGAAACAGTGGATGCAGGAACGTTAACAATCTTAAACTAATTAATCTTTTTCAAAATGAAAATTTTAAAACTATCATTTCTTTCATTATTTATCTTCAGCTTATTCAGCATCTCTTCTTGCAAAAAAGAGGAAGGAGAAGGCGGACAAGCATCTATTACAGGAAAAATTTGGATTAAACGTTACAACACGTTCGGAACACTTGTTATTGGGGAATTTGCCGGTGCTTACGAAGACGTTTATATCGTTTATGGCGATGACGAAACGTATGGCGACAGGGTAGAAACCAACCCGGATGGTGTTTATGAATTTAAGTATTTACGTCCCGGCAAATACACAATTTATGCTTATTCAACCGGCCCTTCATTATCTGTATCACGAGTAGCCGTGCAAGTTGAAGTGGATATCACAAAGAAAAAACAAACCGTTGATGCCGGCACAATTGAAATAACACAATAACAGAATACCATGACAAATAAAATAATTTCAACTACTTTACTATTTGCACTTTTTAACTTCGCAGCTATCGCTCAAAGTAAAAAAGATGTAAAAAAATTAAAAATCAAAGCTAGCACAACCGTTGTTACAGAAACCGTTGACGGCAATGAAAAATCAAGAACCGACTCCTATCAAAAATTTGACAATGCCGGCAATGTAATTGAACTGGTGGAATACAACAAAGACGGATCGATTAAAAAGAAAGAAGCACATACCTACAACAAAAACAATGATGTAGTGGAAGAAATTGTGTTTGATGAAAAAGGCAATGCTAAAAAGAAAATTACCACCGAATACAATTCAAATAAAGATAAAACAGTTGAAACAACCTATGATGCTCACGGGAAGCTAATTGAAAAAACACAACATGGGTACAATGCCAAAGGGGATCGCTCCTATGAAATCACGATGGATGCCTCCGGCAAAATGATAAAAAAATCAATTTATGCCTACGATAAAAACGGATTAAAAACCGAGAAGAAAACAACCGATGGAAATGGCACAGTGATTTCAATAAAGAAATACACTTACGAGTACTAAAATTTTGAACGAATTAAATAAAATACTGAATGAGTTTGAACCCATCACCCTAAAGGAGATGGACAGCGTGAAGTTGATGGACCGAACAGATACAAAATTTGTATTCAAATTTGATCAGCTTCCTGAATTTTTAAATCAGCTAAAGAATGATTACAAAGTATTGGATGTAAATGGGAATAAAATAAGCAGATATGAATCACTTTATTTCGACACCAAAGATTTTGACTTATATCATTCACACCACCGCGGCAAGCCTAGCAGATTTAAAATACGGTTCAGAAAATATGTTGAATCTGAATTGAATTTTTTTGAAGTGAAATTTAAAAACAATAAAGGAAGAACAATAAAAGACAGAGTTAAACAAAAAGAAATTGATGGATTTATTAAAGAAAAAGCGGAAGCCCTGCTCACCGACAAAACGCCTTTAAAACCAGCTAATTTGGAAGCTAAGATCTGGGTGAATTATTCCCGAATTACTTTTGTAAACAAACATTCGCCCGAACGAGTAACCATTGATTTGAATTTAACTTTTAAAAACAACGAACAAAACAAAACAATAGAAAACATCGTCATTGCAGAAGTAAAACAAGATAAAGCTATTACTTCAGCATTTATGAAACTCATGAAAAAATATCACATTCGTGAAGGTGCTATCAGCAAATATTGTTTTGGAATTATCAACTTATTTGGAAAAATAAAACACAACAATTTTAAACCAAAATTAATTTTAATAAAAAAAGCATTACATGGTACTACTGCAAGAGTTAACTGAAGACGCTATTAATACAGGATTTACGCTGTTTGAAAAGCTTGGACCTAAATTTTTTATTCGCCTAAGCATCAATTTAGTTTCGGTATTTATATTGATCCGATTCATCTATTTCCCTGTCTATAAAAACAGAGAAAACTTTTTTACATTATTCATTTTCAATCTCATCATCTTCTTAATTACATTTATTTTAAACAAATCAGACATGAGTATGGGAGCCGCATTCGGTTTATTTGCAGTATTTTCCATGTTACGTTATCGCACAGAAGGCATCTCTACAAAAGATATGACATACTTATTTTTAGTAATTGCCATGGGATTAATCACCGCCTTAAGCAAAGGAAATTGGATTGAAATTTCTTTCATCAATTTAATCATCATCATCTTCACATTTGCTTTGGAAACGACAATTTTTATGAAAAAAGAAGTTTCACAAAACATTCAATATGAAAACATTGAAATGATTAAGCCCGAGTTGCGTGTTCAGTTGATTGCAGATTTAGAAAGCCGTATGGGAATTAAAATCAATCGCATCTCTATCGGTAAAATTGATTTTTTAAAAGACACAGCTATCATCCGTGTATATTACAATGTACAATAAAAAATAGTTAGACGATTAAATTTTTACAATGAAAAAAATTATATTCTTAGCAGCACTTTCCTTAGGATTCGTTTCACAAGGCTTCTCACAAGCAAGTAATGATGCTGGGTTGTGGTGCACGTTTAATCTTGAGAAAAACATCAACCAAAAACTTTCACTATTTCTTACTGAAGAATACCGAGTTCGAGAAAATTTTAGCAGAAACAATCTTTTTTATACCGACCTAGGATTCTCCTATAAACCTTTAGATTTCATGAAGGTTTCGTTGTCGTATCGAAACATCGAAAAATTCACTAACGATAATACAATTAGTCTGCGCCACCGGTTTACAGTGGATGTTGTTTTGAAGAAAAAATTAAACCAGCTTTCTTTTGCCTTTCGCCAAAGATTGCAAACCGAATACAGAAATGTATACTCCAGTGAATTAGGCGCTATTCCGGAATGGTATACACGCAGTAAACTAACAATCAAATACGATTTAGACAAACCCGTTACTCCTTATGTTGCAACAGAGTTTCGTTATCAAATTAATAATCCTAGAGCCGTTGACAGCAATAAACTATGGCATCGAGGAAGATATATTGCCGGAATAGATTATAAGAAGAGTGACAGAAATACCTTTGGAGTCTACTATTTAATTCAGCGAGAGTGGAATGTATCGGCACCGCAGAACTTATACATTATTGGGCTAGAGTATTCACTTACGTTGTAATCGAACGAAGTTTATTTCTGGATTAAGGCAACAGCATAGGCACAAACACCTTCTTCCCTTCCAACATATCCCATTTTTTCATTGGTGGTGGCTTTAATACCAATATCATTCACCTCCACTTCTAGGATGGCAGACAAAGTTTTTTTCATTTCGTCTATATGCGGATTAATTTTCGGTTGCTCCATCACCAATGTACAATCAATATTTCCAATCGAATATCCTTCTTTTTAAGCAACTGATTCACACGATCCAGCAGAATTTTACTGTCAATTCCTTTAAATTCTGCAGCCGTATCTGGAAAATGAAACCCAATATCACGCATTCCTGCCGCCCCTAACAAGGCATCGCAAATTGCATGAATAAGTACATCCGCATCCGAATGGCCAACAGCACCTTTCGTATGCGATAATTTTATACCACCTAGCCACAACTCTTTCCCTTCTTTTAATTGGTGAACATCAAATCCGAATCCTACACGTACTTTCATATTTTTTCATTTAAAAAAACACCCACATTCAAATGGTTGAATATGGGTGAGTTTAAGTTTATGTTGATTACATTATTCTGTTTTCGCCTCTTCTTTGTTTTGGTCTTTGAAAGCATCAAAGTCAAATGTAAGTGTAAAGCGTAATGTGTTTTCTAAAGGATTGCGTTGTTGAGTCGGAATCAAATATGCAAAATCCAAACCGAATACATTGTATTTTACACCAGCACCAATCGTAAAAAATTGACGATTCCCTTTTGTTGGATGCTCATAAAAATATCCTGCACGAACAGCAAACAAATGATTGTACCAATATTCTAAACCTGCTGAATAATTTAACTCACGCAATTCTTCTTTTCCACCGCCCGGTGCATCGGAAAATGAGCCAAACATACCTTCAGCAACACCGCGATTCGGGTCTTTTCCTGATTCAATAATCGGATTTCCATCGGCATCAGTTGCAATCTCTCCGGTTGTTTGACCAGTAATAGGATCAACTTCATATTTATAAATTGGCGGAGTTGGCACCATTAATTTATTAATATCTGCCAATACTGAAATTGAATTATAATCATCCAACTCAACATTTAACGAACCGCCTAAACGTAAATTAATAGGAATAAAATCTGTGCTATTGGCTTGACCTCTGTCAGAATAAGACATCTTTCCACCAATATTTGAAATGTTTAATCCAATACCAACAATTGCTTTTTTATCCGCCAATTTTACTTTTTCCTTTTTGTACAAAGCAGAAATATCAACAGCTACTGTTCGTCCGGCATGCGTTTGAGAACTTTCTACCAATGCATTACCAGTTAAATTTGAATTGATGTAACGTACAGCGCCACCCACCGAAAAATTATCTGCTAACTTTACTCCATATGCAACATCTAATGCAAATTCGTTCGGACGAAATTGACCAATAACTTGACCATTTGCATCTGTAAACGTAATGTCACCTAATGAAAAATAACGCAAAGAACCCGCAATGGTTCCTTTTTTCTTCATCTGATAAAAACCAGTGATATATGCTAAATTAATATCAGGCACTAAGGCTCTTAACCAAGGCGTGTAGGAGACACCAAACCCCATTTTTTTCTTAGTGAACCCTAACTTCGAAGCATTCCAATGAACCGCATTTACATCGTTTAAAGATGCAACACCGGCATCGCCCATTCCACCAGCTCTGGAGTCTGGAGTAATTAACAAAAACGGAACTGCAGTTGTAATGGTATTTAACTGAAGTTCTTCAGCTCTCTGCGAATTCGTGGTTTGTCCTTCTGCATTCGTTCCAACTATAATAGCGGTAGCAAATAAAAATAGGTGTTTGCTGTATGCTCTAATATCTATCATTCAATTTTTATTTAGGATTGCTAATGTACAAATTAATTTAAAATAACAAGCTTTTCGAATTTTTCGGCTACTGCCCCCTCACTTGTTTTTACTTTTATTCTATAAATATAAACACCTTTACCGATTCGATCTCCAAAATCATCACGTCCATCCCATTCAATTGGATCAGATCGGAAACCTTCTGTTTGAACAAACTGATCAATGCTCTTCACCAACTTACCGGAAACGGTAAAAATCTGAACCGATACATCTAAAACCTGGCAACATTGATTTTGTTCAAAATAAAATTGTGTTTTTGTAGTAAAAGGATTCGGATAATTTAGCACATGGCTTAATGCCAATTCTGCTGAGCGTGCAACAATAAATTCAGTATACGATTGACTCGAATTATTATATACATCCCATACTTTCAAGCTCAATGTATGCTTCCCTTCACTTAATTCAGAAAAAGGGTAACGAATGGTTCCACTTTTATAACTGTTTAAATCTGCTTGGTAATAATCATTCAAAACAACAGTGTTCTCCGTATTAGCATCTAAAACTGCAGTAATATCATGACCAATACCATTTCCTACTGTATTCACACCATTCTCATCTTTTAAAATGGCAAACAAATCAGGTGTTTCATCGGTTAAGCCACCAAATACAAATTTTGCATCGTTCATAAACAAATCCACATTCGGACCTGCATTATCGGTTAAGGCGGAATCATTTGACCCACCGATAATTACCTTTTCATAAAAGCCGTTTGCATCTTCTGTCCCATTTTCTGCATAATAACTGACTCTACCAATTCCATAGGCATAGGCAATGTCTTTCGGAACAACAAAAGAAAATTTAAATGCTCCATTTGTAACGCTCGCCTTTCCTTTGTAAAGAATATTTTTTTGAACACCAAATGTGTAAGGCGGACTACCCGCATCATTCGACAAAGTTGTAATGTTTTGAGATTTGTCATACACCGTTGGATAGATAACACCATTGTAGGAATTTAAAACAGATCCGCTACTCGACCGCACAAAACCGCTAATCGTTACCAAAGAAAGTGCTTTCAAGGTAGCCGAGCTACTAACAGAAACAGGGATTGAATTTACGGTATCCGTAGAAACATCATATTTCGGATAGGCCAAGGTCAATGCCGGATCGCCCAATAGCGTAAAGTTTCTGCTGTTCACAGAATTTCCACCCGGCTCCGTTTTTACATGATAATACAAATCACCTAAACGTGGCATTTTTCCGCTTGCCATGGGAGTAAACGCTTGCTCATACAAATCACGATTTACTATAAAATTACCGGACGCAAATACCAATCTTACTGTTGTAAACAAAGCAATTCCTCCGCCTTCCGAATTTAACAAAACATACTCACCGGCAGATGTTCTGTCCGGATCATCAAAGCGACTAAACTCACATGTGGCTGTAACAAATAAAGGAAGTTTGTTGTAATTATTCCAGCCATTGATTTGAGCAACTTCAACAACACGCTCATGTGACAAACCTACTTCTCCTCCATGTCCGGTATAGTTCCAGATTAAACATCCTTTTTCAATACGCTTGTTTATAGCTTCTGCAACAGTTGGATAACGTGATCCACCCGGTGTTGATTCCTGAGGATAAGCATCTAAAAATATTTTATCGACATTGTAATCATTCGCTGCAGTATCTACCATTATTGCCAATCGATTCGCATCAATTTGGTGCAACCCCCCATCTTCATCATCCCCAACAAAACACACAATGTTTCTCCAATCGCCAAAAGGAGAATCGTTCGATAAATTAGCACATCCATTGTTTACAACTGAAGGAGAAAATCCGGTTTTATTGTAATCAATTACTTTCTTTAAAACAACATTCGACTCAGCAATATTCTTTACAGGGAACCGACCAATCCCAATGTCTACAGCATCTGTAGAGGACCATAATCCTTCAGCATCATCCAGCAATCCATAAAAATCATCCGACACATACGATTGAGTTAAAATCGTTGAGTTATTGGATTGATATGTAGGAATAAAATTGGTGTTGTTACTGAATCGCTTTTTATTATCGTAAGAACCATCACCATACATCAACAAATATTGCGGCAACTCATTCGCAACAGTCGCTCTGTCGTAAAACATTTTTACAAAATCTCGGAGAGCGCAAATATCTTGAGCACCGGAGGAAAATTCATTATAGATCTGCTGAGGTGTAACAACTACAGTAGAAAGTGTATCAAACGTTTCGTGAAATGCAGCCAATTGAGTTGCATCTGAATAAAAATCTGGGTGTGCAATAATAATATAATCTTTGTTTGACAAAGCATGTAGGTCTTGGTTTGCAACCGTTCCAGAAATTTTAGGTGTCAAATAACTTAATCCATTGTGAGCAACAAATTGCTTTAAAGAATCCGAAGGAAGAACAAATTGATAGGTTGAACCAACAGAACTTGTATTTTGCAGAAAAGCATTAGTCGGTTCCGTTACATCCCAAATTTGAACTGGCAAAGAGCTGGTAATAGTATATTGGGAAATATTACCTGATCCTACCGATTGTCCATCTCTAAAGGCCATCTGATCACCGGACATTGTTAATTGTCTGCGAGCATTCACATCAATACAATCCAACCAGGCAACAGCACTCGAAGTTAGTTTCGTTACAGAAACGAGAACAGAAGCATTGTTGGGGTTGAAAGAAAAACATCCAGAACCAACAATTGCATAATCGCTGTAGGAGTCTCCGGGAGTAGAGCCTATCGGAATGTTAACACTTCCGGTTTGACTAACAACAGAATAACTAGCAGTAGTTGTTAAAGAACGTGACGCTATGCGCGTTGACACCGTGGTTGGAGATCCCATATCTATATTTGGGAAATTGAATGAAAAATTATAGGTGGCAATGTTGTCAAAAAATTCACCGTACCAATTTCTGCCGGATTTAATAAAATTAATATTATCACTTTCATGAAAATCATAATCATCAAAAGATGTTACTAGGTTTGTTGGTGTTGCTCCAGAGGAAGCTTGTGCTTGAATTCTCTTTCCAGCGCCCAAATCAACGGTTACAAAATAATAGGCAGAATCTGAATATAAATTGAGGGTATGAGAAAATTTAGGGCAGCCAGCTGCATTATAATTCCAAGTATTAGGTCCTTTCCCATAAAACAACACATAGTCGGAAGGATCAAAAACACCATCACCTTCCCC
Organism: Bacteroidota bacterium; assembly: GCA_016722565.1. Lineage (NCBI taxonomy): Bacteria > Pseudomonadati > Bacteroidota > Bacteroidota bacterium. The sequence goes on along the minus strand of JADKIU010000001.1, from coordinate 772,338 downwards.
TTGAACAAAAATGGCATTTTCAACCAAATCATCTTTGCGGGCAACAGAATTTAATTCAGAAAGCATTCCACCACCATTTCCATAAATTCGAATGTCTTGTGGATTGAGCGTTGTCAAATCAATTCCTAAATCTTGAAAAAAGGAATAGGATAACTTATAGATTCCATCCTTTATTAATCCGATTTTATACCAATTACCACTTTGCAACACCGAATTAGAGGCATACGTATGCACAGCACGATTCTGAGATTTAGCATTCGCTGAAGAAGGAACAACATCCAAATCAAAAGCGACCAACTTTTCATACTTTCCAGAGGTCGCATTTTTTCGAATCGGAATAAAAGAAACGATACCGTATTTTTGTTTTTTAGCAATAGATACTACCGATTTTACAACTATTTCGGAAGTAATCAGTCCTGGGTTTTTAATAATTGCAACTTCGGTTTCGGTTAAGGGCTCAAAAACAGCGTTGATTATGGTTGTATTAAAAGAATAATCGGCATTTGAAAGGGCAATTTTTTGTATGTATCGGGGTAAAAATGCATCCTCCGGCTCAAAATGCGCCTCCGAAAAGGTCAAAAACTTTTGGGTCTCAGTATCAGAAGGTTTAACCGTACCAGGAGTTTGCCATGAGATGCGATACTTTGCCGGCACTTCTTTGGAGGAGTATTTAGATTGGCCAACAGCCGAAAATTCAATAATTAACAATAAAAACAAGGCAAGAGAGACGCGCATATCCAGAATGATTAGATTTCAAATTTAGTTAAAAATGAGCATTTATTGTTGTTTGTATCCATTTTTTTGTGTAAATTTGTATAACAAAGCTCAAGTTATATTGTTTGGAAAACGTTTTTTAAAGTCAATTATTGCATAATTCTTTAAAATAATGCTTCCCAAATGTAACATTTTGAGAATATTTGTGTATAATTGTGTCCCATTAAAAACAGAAATGTTATGTTAAAACGTATCGTTTTAATTTTATTAGTCGTATTTTCATTCGGATCCACGGAGAAACTATTCGCTCAAGATCCTGAATTTACTCAATTCTACGCAAACCCTCTTTATTTGAATCCTGCTTTCGCAGGTACTGCGAGATGTCCTCGAATCAATTTAAATTATCGTAACCAATGGCCGAACATTTCGGGAACTTATGTTACTTATTCTGCTTCGTATGATCAGCACATTGATAAAATTGCAGGTGGATTAGGGTTATTAGTTACAAATGATAAGGCAGGACAAGGAACATTAACAACAACGAATGTTTCTGCGATGTATTCTTACCAATTGAACATCAATCGTGAGTTTTCAATGAAATTTGGTTTCCAAGGAACTTACTTCCAAAAAAGTATTGATTGGAGCAAGTTAACTTTTGGTGATATGATTGACGAACGCAGAGGATTTGTATACAATACAAACGAAGTTCCGGGAGTTTCAAAAAAATCAAATGTGGATTTATCTGTAGGATTATTGGGATACAGCAAACGCTATTTCTTTGGATTTGCTGCTCATCACTTAACACAACCGGATGAAGGTTTAATCGGACCAAGTAAACTGCCTTTAAAAATCACAGGACATGCTGGAGCAGTGCTACCGGTTGGTGATAAAGGAAACGAAACATACATTTCTCCAAATGTATTGTACCAAAAACAACAGGATTTCCAACAATTAAACTTAGGTGTTTATGTTGTAAGAGGTTCAATTGTAGGCGGACTTTGGTATCGTAATCAAGATTCATTTATTGCGCTTATCGGTTTCCAACAACATTTTTTCAAAGTTGGATATAGTTATGATGTAACGGTATCTAAATTGACAAATGCGACTGCCGGTTCACATGAAATTTCTTTTTCATTACAATTCGAATGTAAGCCTAAAAAGAAAAAATTCAGAACAGTTAGCTGTCCTTCATTCTAAAAACAATCATTTATACAATATTTATATCTAAAACATAGTTTTATTACGAATACGCTTTTATTACAAACTAAAACAAACAAAATGAAAAAAGTATCAAGCAAATTTATCGCACTAGCAGCTGTTGTTGCCCTTGCATCTTGTAGCAAAGAGAGATCTCCTGTTACAGCATGGGAATACAATGAACCTAGAAACGGAGGATTTGAAGTTGGACCTTATGAAGAACAAGAAACCGGACCAGGATTAATCTTGGTTGAAGGTGGTACGTTCACCATGGGTAGAGCTGAACAGGATGTTACTTACGACTGGAATGCTATTCCACGAAGAGTAACGGTTTCTTCATTCTATATCGATCAAACAGAGGTGCGTAACCTTGATTACCTTGAATATTTGCATTGGACAGGCAGAGTATTTGCTGCCAATTTCCCTGATATCCTTAAAAAAGCAATGCCGGATACATTATGCTGGCGCGACCGTTTAGCATACAACGAACCGTATGTTGAATATTATTTACGTCACCCATCTTATAGAGATTATCCGGTGGTTGGTGTAAACTGGTTACAAGCTTCCGATTTCTGTGCTTGGAGAACGGATCGTGTAAACGAGTTCATCCTTGTTCGTGAAGGTATTTTGGACTATGCTCCTACACCTACTGAAAATGACTATTTTAATACTGACCAATACCTTGCAGGTAAATGGACTGGTCCAATCAAAAACCCAATCCCTAGTATGGATCCTAACGGAGGTGAGCGTTTGGTTAGAATGGAAGATGGTATCTTTTTACCACGTTACCGACTACCGACAGAAGCTGAGTGGGAATATGCTGCTTATGGCTTAATTGGTAACACAATCGGTGAACGTATTACCGATAGAAGATTATATCCTTGGAATGGTCACGGTACTCGTAACCCTGACTCTAAATACTTAGGTCAAATGTTAGCAAACTACCAAAGAAGTAATGGTGATATGATGGGTAATGCTGGTCGTTTGAACGATGCTGGAGATATCACTACACCAGTTTTCTCTTATTGGCCAAACGATTACGGTTTGTATAACATGGCTGGTAACGTTTCTGAGTGGGTAATGGATGTATATCGTGCTCTTTCTCCTGAAGACAAAGCTGATTTCCGTCCTTTCCGTGGTAACGTTTTCAAAACACAAGAAAGAGATGTTGACGGTATCTTAATTAACGATACAATCAAATATGACGCTGATAGTAATATCATTTCTGTTCCGGGAATGGTTCGTTGGAGAGATGTAAGTCCTGCATTTCCTGATGATAACTTGGATGAAAGAAGAAACTATACATATGCTGATAACATCAACTACTTAGATGGTGACGTTAAATCGCAAGCCGCAACATTAGTTGGTGGTAGCTGGAGTGAACCATATGACCCATCTTCAGGAAAACCTGAATCTGCTGGCATGTATGAGTATGCTAACACTTCTATGATCAACGATAAAGCTCGTGTTTATAAAGGTGGTTCTTGGAAAGATCGTGCATATTGGATGGTACCGGGAACAAGACGTTTCCTTGACCAACGTCAAGCAACAGCATGGATTGGTTTCCGTTGCGCAATGACTCGTGTTGGTAGTCCGGTTGGATTAGGCAAATAATACCAATTACTAGATATAAAAAACGCCCTTGCATGCAGCAAGGGCGTTTTTGTTTTATAGTACTTTAATATTAAACCACCTCCGCAACTGTAAAGGTGCTACCTCCAACAAAAACCAAATCCTTCTCGGATGCATTCGTTTTTGCAGCCATAAACGCATCCTGCACACAGGCATATACATCTCCGTTTAATCCAAGAATTCTTGCTTGTTTTGCTAGATCTGAAGCGGACAATGCCCGTGGAATATTCGCTTTGCAGAAATAATAAACTGCATCTTTAGGTAGCATGCTGAGAATTTTCGAAATATCTTTATCATTCACCATTCCCAAAACAAAATGCAATTGATGATGCGGTGTGTTGCGTATTTGTTTTAAAACCTCTTCAATTCCCGCTTCGTTATGACCGGTATCTGCAATCGCAAGTGGTTTTTCCGAAAGGATTTGCCAACGCCCCAACAAACCTGTTTGCGTAACGACCTTCCGAATTCCCTCTTGAACATTTTCTTTGGTTATAAAAAAACCTACTCGATTCATTTCATGCAGCGCGCATAATACAGTGGCAATATTTTTCTTCTGATAACTTCCTAAAAGCTCACATTCTAATCGTTCAAATACAATTCCACTCTTGTCTCTTACACTATAAATCTGAGTCAAATCGTTTTGAGGAGACTCTGGTTGTAAATCAAACACTTCATTTGCAAAACTCACTTCCGAGGAATTCTTTGTTGCTATTTCAATAAAAACAGAATCAATCCCTTTTTGTCGCTCACCAATCACAACCGGAATTTTCGGCTTTATAATTCCTGCTTTTTCTATTGCAATTTTTTCTAACGTATTACCCAGTAAATTCACGTGATCATAACTAATGTTGGTAATCACAGATACTTCCGGTGTGATGACATTGGTTGAATCCAGTCTTCCTCCTAACCCTACTTCAATAACAGCAATATCAACTTTTTCTTTTGCGAAATAATCAAACGCTAAACCAACCGTCATTTCAAAAAAAGAAGGTTGAATTTTTTCGAAATCTGTTTTATAGGTTTTAACAAAATCCACGACCACATTTTCTGGAATCATCTTTCCATTGATTTTAATTCGTTCTCTAAAATCTTTGAGATGTGGTGAGGTATACAATCCAACTTTTAAACCTGCTGATTGTAAAACCGAAGCCAGCATGTGAGAAGTAGAACCTTTTCCATTGGTACCTGCAACATGTATGGATTTAAATTTATTTTCCGGATTCCCAAGCAGCTTACAAATTGCAAGCGTGTTGTATAAATCCGCTTTATAAGCAGCACTTCCAACACGCTGAAACATGGGAAGCTGGCTGAATAAATAATCAATGGTTTGTTGGTAATTCATATTACATAACCTACACTTCGACTAAGCTCAGTAAAACGTAAGTCTGAGCATAGTCGAAAAAAGTTCCCTACAAAAGTAACTGAATTTTATTCTAAAGTGAAAACGAATGTATACGTTCCACGTTGTTCTTTTGCGCCAGATGGGCTCGGACTGAATTTCGCTTCTTTTGCTGCACCGCGTGCTTTCGCATACAACTTGGAGCTTGTTGTTGTAGAACCGCGTGCTCCTGGGGTGGCTTTAATAACTTTACCTGTTTCGTCAACTATAATTTCAACCACTACAATTCCTTCTTCTTCCGAATCAGTCATACGATCCGGCTTTTTCAAAAGCGAACGACCTTTCAAATCCCAACCTGTTCCACCCGGTCCGCCCGGTGTGCCATCACCGATACCAGTTCCCGGACCATCACCCACACCACTATTTGTTCCATTCCCGGTACCTCCTGTATTTTTTCCTCCATCACCTTTCCCCTTTTTATCTTTCATTGCTTTAATCTTCGCTAATGCTTTCTCCAATTCTTCTCTTTCTTTTTTCTCTTCTGGTGATAATGTTTCTACTTCTGTTGTAGTTGTTGAATTCGGATTTGTTTTTACACTTACTTCCGTTTCAGTAGCATCGGTAATCACATTTGGAGCACTTTCTGTAGCGCTAACAGAAGCTTCCATACTGGTTTCAATATTGGGGTCGTTTTCACCGGAGCCTCCGCTGGCTGTATTTCCAAGGCCTTCCATCCCTAGGCCAATTTCAATTTCCGGAACGGGTTTTATTTCAAAAGCAGGAATCGGTGTAATAAACACGATTAAAATAAACAGCAAAAACAACAAAGCATGAAAGCCGATTGTAAATAGCAATGCTAAATATTTATTTTTATTTCCTGTTGCTTCCATTTTATTTATCAGTAGCCTTAGTCGCCAAAACCATTTTCACACCTAATGAATAACCAATTTGCATCACATCTGCCAAATCTTGAATAGATAATGTATTATCCAGTTTCAAAACAACGGTTGGCTCCATATTAGATGCTTTTATTCTTGCAATCTCAACTTTCAATGCATCTTCCAACTGGGTAAACGAAATGGGCAATTTATTAATTATGAATTGATGATTCGCATCAGATTCAATAGTAATTTGTTGCTTTTTAATGGTTTCTCCTGAACTTGAACTTGGCAATGTCAATTTCAAAACACTTGGGTTTGCCAATGTTGAAATGATTAAAAAGAAAAGTAAAAGGAAGAACATGATGTCATTCAATGACTCTGTACTTACCTCGGCACCTTCTTTATGTCTGCGTTTTAGTTTCATCTTACTTGGTTGGTTCTTGTAATAAATCAATAAACTCTACAGAAGCAGTTTCCATTCTATTAATGGTTTTATCCAACATGGCATTCAAGATATAATATCCGATAAATGCGATAAGCCCGATTACCAAACCAGAAGCACTCGTTATCATCTTTTGGTACAAACCACCCGAAATAACACCGATGCTGATATTGTCGGTAAGAGAGATGTCGTAAAAAATTTTGATAACACCGGCAATTGTTCCAACAAATCCAAGGATAGGTGCTATTCGTCCAACTAAACTCAACACACTCAGATTTTTTTCCAAGCGATTAATTTCCAATTTCCCAACACTTTCCATTGCTTCTTCAATTTCTTTGATTGGTTTTCCGATGCGGCTCACTCCTTTTTCAATCATCCGGGCAGCAGGGCTTACGGTATTTCTGCAAAGCGATTTTGCAGCATCAATATTTCCATTATGAATAAAATCTTTGATGCTATTCATGAAATTTTTATCCAATTTTGATGCTTTACTAATGGTCATCAAGCGTTCAAAAAAGAAATATAGTGTTAATAACGACAGTAAACCCATTGGTATCATGATGAGTCCGCCTTTCATTACTAAATCGAGTAACGAGAGTGTATCTTGTTTTGGTGTAACAATCGTTGATGCTGCAGGAAGCTGACTGGCTTGCACAGCAACATTCTTAGCTGAATCCACAACTTGGTTTGCCGCTTCGGTTGCACCACTTACAATTTGTAATAAAACTGAATTTAACATGTTTTTAAGTTTAGATTTTATTTAATATAAAAAAGCAATCATGAGGTATTAACTCACGATTGCTAAATTAATTATATGAAGTGGCGCTTTTTTTTTACTTTGCTTAACTTATAAACAGCGAATTGTTTATTTAATGCGGAACTTAATCGGCAAATTGCATTGTACACGTTGCGGAACATTCTTTTGTGTTCCGGGCTCCCATTTCGGCATTTTTGCAACTACGCGCATAGCTTCTTCCTCACAACCATCACCAATACCCTTCAATAATTTTATATCACTGATACTACCATCTCGTTCCACAACAAAGGTTACAAATACGGTTCCTTCGGTTCCATTATCTACAGCTTGTCTTGGGTACTTTAAGTTATCTGCAATAAACTGAGCCATATTCTCCAACTTTGGCATAATGTCAACATACTTTACAACGTCAGGTAATTTTTCAGGAATAAAAGTTGTGACAACCACATCCGGAACTTTTGGTTTTGCACTATCACTCCCATTCGGGTTTGGATTTGCACTTATGAGTTGCTGGTCGTTTGGTTTAAGATCCGTTTTTTGCGGTTCGTTAGAAGCAACATATGCCCCACTCACGGATTTAGGTGCAGCCGTTTCTACTTTTGCTTTTGGCTGTTCGATTGGTTTCGGAATTACGATTTCCGGACCCAAATAAATCGGTGGCGTTTCATTAATACCGATATCAGGAATTTCAATTTTGGTATTGGTTAAAGCAATCGCAACAACGACTAATAGTCCGAAAAAGGCAGAAGTCACTAACATGGAAATTGTGATGTTATCACTTTCCGATTTACGAATTGCATAAGCGCCATAGGCTTTGTTTTTATTTTCAAAAAGCAATTCATTGAAATTGTCTGCGGAGTTGAAGTGTGTGTTCATGGCCTTTAAGTTTAAGTTAGACGATTGTGTTTTTGATATTAAGATGCAACTGAATAAATTATTCCATACTAAAAAATCATATTTATGGAAAACATCAATTAAGCAGGGGAATTCCCGAAACACAGGAAATACTTAAAAGCTAAGAAATAGTTAGGGGGATGTAATGCGTAATTCTATAACATTAACGAAGACGGATATGGATTATTGTGTCCTTGAAAAAAAATTACTGAAAAAGCAAAAAGGTGTCAAAAATCAGTTTTTGCAAATCCTTCAAAAAAATTATGGTTTTTACAAATTATGTTTTATTTTTATAATATGAATGCAACGTCCTGAAAACGCTCATAAAAAAATAGTTTATTTTTTTTCGATTATTTTTTGTTTGAAAATAAATTTTTCAGAAATTTGTATAAGTACTAATAAACAGAATAGAACTTTTTAAAAACAATTTGCAAAACAAATTTCATTACAAATGAAAAAGCCAAGCAATTCAAAAAAGAGTCCGGCTAAAAAAGTCGGTGACAAAGCGAAGGATTCAGGGGAATTAAGAAAGCCAACCAAACTTACTCCGTTAAAAGAGAAAGATAAAAAAAGCTGGAAAAGCAATCTGGATGAGGATGATGATGATTTCACAATGGATGACGATGTGAAACTAGATAGCAATTTTGATGACGATGATGATGATGATGATTTCTATGATGATGATTATTAAAATCTAATTAACCATAAGTAGCAGCCTCCCAATCCGGGAGGCTGTTTTAATTATAGACTGCCCCTCCGCAGTTATCACGAGAAGCCCCTGTTACACTTTTTAAACAATTCACTTCGTTTCTCATTTTGAGCACACCTAAAAATGCGAAGATTAACGCTTCTTTGTATTCGATCGTTTTTTTATCAGGCACTACGATCTGATGCTCCGTATGCTGTTGAATACATTCCATCAAAAAATGATTATAGGCCCCACCACCGGTAATCAACAATTTTCCCTTCGGTTTATTTTTTAAAGATTTCCCGATTTGAAAAGCAATGTGCTCACAAAAAGTGCGAAGCAAATCTTCATCCGAAATTTCATATTGTTCGATGAGTGGATCAATGTTCTTGATGACCCATTCCTTTCCTAAGGATTTTGGACTATCAGGAATCATCTTGTAAAACCCCAATTGATTAAATTCATTCAACAAATAGCCGCTCATCATTCCTTCTTTTGCCATCTGCCCACCTTCATCATAGGGCTTGCCCTTTTTTTCAGCAATCGCATTCATCACAATATTTACCGGACAGATATCATAGGCGATTCTAACCCCTAGCCCTATTCCGGAAGGAGAAGGAAGATTATAGGATACATTGGCAAAACCGCCCAAATTGAGGCAAAATTCATAGTCCGAAAAGAGAAATTTATCCCCAATCGGCACCAATGGTGCACCTTGTCCGCCCAACGCCACATCCAACGTACGAAAGTCACATACAACGGGTAAATTACATTTGGAGGCAATGGCGCTACCGGCACCAATTTGAACTGTTAATTTTTTATCCGGTTGATGAAAGATGGTATGACCATGAGAAGCCACAAAATCGACTTTAATGGAGTGTCGTATAATAAAATCGGAAACCAAACCACCCAAATAATGACCATAATCAACATTTACCTGCTGAAAACGTAGCGCGTCAGCGGTTTCAAGGCTCAAAATTGTTTGTTTCCAAGCTTCAGGGTAAGCAATGGTTTGAGCAACCTCAATTTCATACGTCCAGGTATTATTCTCTAAAATAAATCGACAAAATGCAATATCTAGCCCATCAAGAGAGGTGCCTGACATTAAGCCAATTACGTTATACTTTATTTGCGTCATATTTGTCGAAAAACTATTAGCAAAATTTGAATATTAAATATACATTTGCTACCCACCTGAAAGAAGTATTTCAATCCGGTTGGACTCAAAAATAAAGCAATTTTTAACATAAAATTTATTACGAATGCTATTTAACTTAACAGAAGAGCACTTAATGATTCAGAAAGCGGCTCGTGATTTTGCAAATGATGTATTAAAACCGGGAGTTATTGAGCGCGATGAGCATCAAAAATTTCCTGCAGAAGAAATTAAGCAAATGGGCGAATTGGGTTTCATGGGCATGATGGTAGATCCAAAATATGGCGGTGGTGGAATGGATTGCGTATCCTATGTTTTGGCAATGGAAGAAATTTCAAAAATTGATGCATCTTGCTCTGTAGTAATGAGTGTAAACAACTCCTTAGTATGTTGGGGATTGGAAAAATTTGGAACAGAAGCACAAAAACAAAAATACCTTGTTCCTTTGGCAAAAGGAGAGATCATCGGTGGATTTTGTTTATCGGAGCCGGAAGCCGGTTCGGATGCTACTTCACAAAAAACGACAGCAATTGATAAAGGCGACCACTATTTAGTAAACGGAACAAAGAACTGGATTACCAACGGGAACTCTGCTTCTGTGTTTTTGGTGATTGCCCAAACTGATGTTAGCAAAGGACATAAAGGGATCAATGCATTAATCATTGAAAAAGGAACACCGGGTTTTGTTGTGGGGCCGAAAGAAAATAAATTAGGAATCCGTGGTTCAGACACCCATTCCTTGATGTTTACTGATGTGAAAGTTCCGAAAGAGAATCGTATTGGTGAAGATGGATTCGGATTTAAATTTGCGATGCAAGTATTGTCAGGAGGCCGAATTGGAATTGCATCTCAAGCATTAGGTATTGCATCCGGAGCTTATGAATTGGCCTTGGCGTATTCAAAAGAGCGTAAAGCTTTTGGAAAAACGATCAATCAACATCAAATCATTCAATTTAAGTTAGCGGATATGGCAACAGAAATTGAAGCGGCTCGTTTGCTTTGTATCAAAGCAGCTTGGATGAAAGATCAGCATATGAATTTTGACAAAGCTAGTGCAATGGCAAAAGTGTTTGCATCAAAAGTTGCGATGGCCGTTACTGTTGAAGCAGTTCAGATTCACGGAGGTTATGGATTCGTAAAAGAATACCATGTAGAACGATTGATGCGTGATGCAAAAATTACTCAAATTTACGAAGGGACAACGGAGGTTCAAAAGATTGTAATATCGAGAGCTTTATTGGCTTAGACCTCACCCCAACCCTCTCCAAAGGAGAGGGAGTTGGTTTCGAAAAATAATTTTCAAAAAAGTCTTGGGAGAAATCTTAAGACTTTTTTGTTTTCTTAAAATACGGAGCTCTCCACCCAATTGAAATCACTTCATTTTTTCCGATATAACTCAAGGTAAATGAAATCCAGATTAAGAGTGGCAGTAAAAAATAAAACAGTGGGTACAACCAAAAAGAACTTAAATCGTAAAGCAAAGGGGCATCCGGACTATGATTTCTTAATAATACCGGAACGGTTTCACCCTCTTCATACTTGGTGTTTTCTTTCGCACGAAATTGATACGTGCTATCTTTCACAGAATATTCAATAATCGGAAAAACAACTTGCTCTTCTTTCACCACCTCATCGATGTAAAAAACAAATTTCCCTGTAATGACTTCTGAACCCATGATGTGACGAAAACGATCTATGGAATAAACCAAGAGCATTATTCCTAAGCCTGAAAGGATGAGTTTTGTTTTGGTGAGTTTGAGCATTAATGGTGAATTTTAGTAAGGATGAAAAAGATTTCTCCAACTCTCCCGATAGCCATCGGGGCGAAATGACAAACAATGGGCATTTGACTACAACACCTCAACAACCTTTTCCAACTTAATTCCGCGTGAACCTTTTATAAGGATGGTTGAATCAATAACTTTATTTTGTTTTAAAAAGTCTACTACCTCATCGCTGTTCGAAAACGTTTTTGCTGAAACTTTTTTACCTGCAGCAATAAAATGTGGTCCGACTAAAATAGCATTCGAAATATTTTTTTGTTGCAAGAGTGCAACAATCGCATCATGTTCTTTTTCGCTTTCGGAGCCTAATTCGAGCATATCGCCCAAAATCACCATTTTATTGGATTGATTTAAATTGGCAAAATTTTCAATGGCTAAGCTCATGCTGGAAGGATTTGCATTATAATAATCCAGGATGAGTGTATTGCTCTTTGTTTTGTGCAATTGCGAGCGATTGTTGGAAGGGGTGTATTCCTTTAATGCTTGGTTAATCAATTCATCTTCTACTTTAAAATAGTGTCCAACGCAGGCAGCACATAATAAATTGTAGTAATTATAAATTCCGACCAATTGGGTAGGTATCAATTCTGATTTTTTAATATTGACAGCATTGTAGCGGGTTGCCCATTGGAATGAAATGAATTCAGTTGCATTTTCATGAATGGAACCAACAATATCGTAAAGTTTTTTTGTACCGTATGTTACTTTTTCAGTACTACCGGCAAGCTCTAACAACACTTCATCATCACCATGAACAAATAATTTACCGCCTTTACTTTGAATGTATTTATACAATTCACTCTTACCTTTCTTAACGCCTTCTATTCCACCGAATCCTTCCAAATGTGCTTTTCCGATGTTGGTGATGACACCAAAATCCGGCTCGGCAATTGAACAGAGTTCTGCAATTTCACCTTGATGGTTGGCGCCCATCTCAACAATTGCCATTTCGTGTTCCTTTGTGATAGAAAGTAATGTAAGTGGAACACCAATATGATTGTTTAAATTTCCAACGGTTGCCAACACGTTGAATTTTTTTGAAAGAACAGCATTGACTAACTCTTTGGAGGTTGTTTTCCCATTGGAGCCAGTGATTCCGATTACGGGAATGTTTAATTGTTTGCGGTGGTGATTCGCGAGTTGTTGAAGTGTAGAAAGAACATCATCCACTAAAAAATAATTTTCATTCTTCTGGAATTCTTTTTCATCAATCACAGCATACACGCAGCCCATTTCTAGTGCTTTTTTAGCAAATTGATTGCCATTAAAATTACCACCTTTGAGTGCAAAAAAAATGGAGCCTGGTTTAATGTCTCGTGTATCGGTGCACACGAGTGGATGTTTTAGAAAAATGGAGTAGAGCTTTTCTATCATACTATTTTAAATTGTCTGGAATAACACAAACCGGAATTGGATTCATTTTGTGTTGGTTTGCTTTATTCATTCTGGTATAAATATCCAAAACTGTTTTTTGACGATCATTAAATGTTGAAAAATCGTTAGGATTGGCAATAAATTTCATCGCCCATTCCAATTCATCATAGGTTGCACCAATCTGATCTTCGTCACTTCTGCTATCGGCAAACAATCCATCGGTTGGCGGTGCCACTTGAATAGAAGATGCCACACCTAATTCTTTTGCCAAAGCATATACTTCTGATTTCATTAAATCAGCAATCGGACTCAAATCTACACCACCATCGCCATACTTTGTAAAAAATCCGATGCCAAAATCTTCCACTTTATTTCCTGTTCCGGCTACCAACATTTTATGATGGCACGCAAATGCATAAAGTGTCGTCATTCGCAAACGAGAACGAGTATTGGCCATGGTTAGCCAATCTTGTATATCTGTTGGCAATGCGGAACTGATTGTTTTAAAAGTTTCGGTGAGTTCCACTTCATGAGAGGAAACATTTTTAAAATTTTGTTTCAGCCAGTGAATGTGTTCATGTCCTCGATCGTATTCTGCTTTATGCTGATGAATAGGCATATTCAAGCAAATGACCGGCTTGCCTGTTTTTGCACAAAGTGTAGAAGTAACAGCAGAATCTATTCCACCGGAAATGCCAATCACAAATCCGGAAGTTTTGCTTTGATCTGCATAATGGGAAAGCCAATTAACAATATGGTTGATTACTTCTTTGTTTTGCATTATTCAAAAATAAAAAATCCCGACCCTATAAAAACAAGGTCGGGATAAATCTTACTAACTATCTCATGTTAGAACAAAACACCTACTGTTAAAACTACTGCATTTGATTTTAATACTTGCGGCATTTTTTCATAAGAAGGAGCGATTGTTGTATTTGCTCCGTATGTTTTTTTCTCGATATAATCAGAGCTACCTTTTACAGCATTTGTAAAACCTAAATCATAGTTTAAGCCGAACACCAAAGAAGTTGTTCCGGAAAGATTCATTTCAGCACCAAAACCAAACGCTAAAGATGCTTTAAAGAAACTCATGTCTTTCGTCATGTCTACTTTTGTTTTTGTCTCTGTACCACCAACACCATTCGAAGGAGGGAGAACCGTTACTTTATCGGTAACATTTGCTTTCCAACGGAAAGAAGTATTAAATCCAAATTGTCCGAAATAGGTCATCGTTCCAATTTCTTTGGTTTTCAACTTTAACATCAACGGAATGGTAATGTATGTTGCTTTGTATTGACGCTCATTTAATTGATAGTGCGTGTTGGACAAATTGTAAGTATAAACTGAAGCTGAGTCAGATGGAGCAGAGTTATATTCTTGAATTTCATCATCTGCAATGTTATAATAATAACTCATTGTACTTGCATTGGCAGCAGTTCCGCCATTATTATATTTCACCTTGCCACCATCCATATCAATTTGCAGCCCTGTTTGAAAAGAAGCCACTTTTGCCAAGCGAAACTCCAAGATTAATCCTCCGCCAAACTTCATTCCGGCACCATTCCCTGATATTAACTTGCCATCAGGCTTATACCAATTTACAGATGGGGTTACTTTTAAACCAAAACGAAAATTTTTCATTTCATTTTCTTGAGCCAATGTAACATTCGCAATTAGTGCCAATGCAGTTATTGTAAGAATCTTCTTCATATTTTTCATATTTTTGTTTTTTTAAAACTAATTGTCTTAGCAATTAAATCTAATACAATATTAAGTATATTTTTTTATATGAGAAATCTAGGTACCTACTTATCTATTGTTTTGTTTTTAACAATTGCAGGTTGTGGAAATGAACGGTTGGATGTTGACCTTTCAGAAACTACCGTTCCTGAAATTTCAATGAACCGATTAGAACAAGATATTTTCCGCATGGATACCACGGACGTGGCAAAGGCAACCAAACAACTGCAAGCTAAATACGGGAGGTTTTATACTACGTTCATTTCTGTCATACTAAACAATGGTGGATTAAGGGACTCTTCCTATGCCTTTCGCATGAAGAGTTTTATTAGCGACTTTTATATGAAAAAAGCATTTGACGAAACGCAGAAAAAATACCCGAGCACCGATGTTATTCGACAACAATTGTCAGAAGCCTACAAATATTTCAATTACCATTTCCCCAACAGAAGTATTCCTCAACCCATTACCATGATTTCCGGCTTTAATTACTCAGTGGTGGTTGCAGATAGTACAATGGCTATTGGCTTGGAAACTTACTTAGGGAGCAATAATGAATTTTACAAAGGCTTGGGAGTGCCAAGATATAAATCGATGTTTATGAATGAGGAGAATATTATTCCCGATGCAATACGTCAATGGATGCTAATCGAGTTTCCAAACAACATGAACAAAACCGATTTTTTGAGTGAAATTGTATATATGGGTAAAATCATGTATTTAACAGATGCTCTTTTGCCAAATGTTCCAGATTCTTTGAAGATACAATACTCTATCCCGCAAATGGAGTATTGCAAACAAAACGAATTTAATGTATGGAGTTATTTTGCTGCAAAAAAAATGCTTTACACCACCGACCAGGCAGAAATTGCTAAATTTACAAGTGATGGACCATTTACCAGCGCACTCAGCAAGGAAGCACCTTCACGTATCGGACATTGGATGGGATGGCAATTGGTTCGACAATACATGAATAACAACCCCACCACAAGTTTGCAAGACCTTATAAATGAGAAAGATGCGCAATTAATATTGTCAAAATCGAAATATAAACCAGGGAAGTAAATAATTCAAAAGGAGAACCAAATTAATCTATATATAATAGCCCATCAACAAAACATCCATCAATATACCTGTGAACTAATTAATCAATGAACTAATACCATGAGAGAATCAGAAATCAATTTTAAAATCACATTAGACGAGAACAATTTACCAGAAAAATCGACTGGAGTGCAACAGAAGGCACCGAAAAAAGCAGTAGTAAAGCAGTAATGATTGCCCTTTGGGATGCAAAAGAGAACAATACATTGCGCATCGATTTGTGGACAAAAGATATGATGGTGGACGAAATGAAACAATTTTACCACCAATGTTTACTTTCCATGGCGGATACATTTGACAGAGCGACCGGGGAAACGGAAGCTGCAAAAGAAATGCGGGGATTTGCCAACCATTTTGGCGAAAAAATGGAGTTAATTGCCAAAAAGCAACCCTAGGCGACCAAAATGCGTCTAATATTTAGGCTAATAATTTGGTTTTTAACCATAAAATCAGTTATTTTTGCTTAAGTACTCCTTATACATTTGAGACATGAAAATAACTACTAAACTACTTGCGTGCAAATCATTGTCGTTATTGGCATTGATGACAGGAATTTCTGCAACATCCTTTGCACAAACTATTTTCTTTAACAATGGCGCAATGGTGTTTACAGCATCCTCAGCAATTGTTCAAATTAATGGAGGTTTTCAGAATGATGGAACATCCGGAACCACACCTGTATTTGAAAACAACGGAACCATGACGATTGCGAACAGCGGAACACCGGGAAGCGTTTTCTTAACAAATGGATCAACGTTGCAAGGGGACGGAACCATATTTGTGGAGCAGGATTGGACCAACGATGCAACATTTATTGCATATAACAGTACCGTTAATTTCAATGGCGACTTACAACAATTTATTACCAGTACAATAGGAACTGTAACCACTTTCAACAACTTGACACTTAGCGGTGCGGGTGTTGGTATTGCCAACCGTAAAAAAACATTACAATTGGTAAATGCAAGAGTTGGAACAACGGGAATATTAACAATCAACGATCGTGAATTGGAAACACAAACAAATACCATGTTTGTTGACAATCCGGCTGTGACTGCTGTAACAAACAATGCAGTAACATTTGGTGCTGAAGGTTTTGTGAGCAGTGCTTTTGGAGGAACATTGTCAAGAGCAACCAATTCAACAGGTGTTTATTCGTTCCCTACTGGATCAAGTGTAGGAACATTGCGTTACCGCGAATTAAGACTAACCCCTTCAACCGCTGCAGCAAACGTATTTACTGGCCGCTTAGGAAATAACAACGCAACATTAGATGGATTTCCTGTTGCACAAATTGACACCACAATGTGTAAAGTAACCAACAGGTTCTATCATCAAATTACAAGAACTGCTGGTGTTGACAATGCAGACATTGACGTATTTTACGATTTAGCTGCTGATGGTCCTTGGGATGGTTTAGCACAATGGGGAACACCTACACTAGCAGAGTGGAACAACATGGGAGCAGTAACAGTAACTGCTGGAACCTACAACGATAACAAAAAAACATCTTGGTCCAATTTCACAACGAACCCATTCATTTTATCCCGCGCAAAATTAGCAGATCCTGTATTTGCTTGTGCTGACGTATGTGTAAATTCAACAGGAAATATCTTTACTGCTTCAGGTGGAGCACCTGGAGATTCATATGTATGGACAACACCTGCAGGTACAACAATCACCTCAGGCAATGGAACGAATACAATTTCAGTTGATTGGGGCGCTGCAGGCGGACCGGTTGTTGTAATTGACACCAACTCTGTTGGCTGTTTTTCAGATCCAGTTTCCTGCTTTGTGAATGTATCAACACCTCCTGTTGCAGCATTTGATACTACTTCATCCGGATTTACTTTTAACTTCACGGATATGAGTACAGGTGGTGCAACCAATTGGTTTTGGGATTTCGGTGATGGAGCAACCTCTACACAACAAAATCCTTCATACACCTATTCAGCAAATGGCCCACAAACAGTATGTTTAACCGCTGGAAATGCAAATGGATGTGTGGATTCCGTTTGTTTCACAGTTGATGTGGATGTATTTGAATTTATCAATATTCCGAATGTATTTTCACCAAATGGCGATAACAATAATGATGCATGGTACATCAACAGCTCCGGATTAAAAGAATTCCAAGTAGAAATCTACGACCGTTGGGGATTAAAAATTTGGGAAGCTGATGCAGCTACGATTAAATGGGATGGCAGAACAACAGCCGGACTTGAATGTACAGATGGAACGTACTTCTTTATTTTGAAAGCGACTTCTCAAACAAATAAAGATTATAGTACAAAAGGATTTATCAATTTGGTTCGTAACTAAAAGAAATTCGATCTCATAAAAAAATCCCTCCGAATTGTTCGGAGGGATTTTTTTATTTAAATAACTTATTTGTTTTCTCTATGAATGTTAGAAGTTCGTCTCGACCTTGCTTTTTTTCTGCGGAGGTATAGAAACATTCAGGCAAGGCATCCCAATGTTTTCCCATTTCTTCTTTATAAAAAGCAATATTGTCGGCTGTTTTCTTTTTCGACAATTTATCGGTTTTTGTAAAAACCATTACAAATGGAACTTGTTTCTCGCCACACCAATCCATAAACTCCAAATCAATTTTTTGCGGTTCTAATCGGGAATCGATTAAAACAAAAAGGCACATTAAATTTTTTCTTTCTAAAATGTATTCCGAAATATAGGCTTGAAAAATGTCCCGCTTTTCTTTAGAAACTTTTGCATAGCCATATCCTGGTAAATCCACCAGGTACCAACTATCATTTATTCCAAAGTGATTTATCAGCTGTGTTTTACCTGGCTTTCCGGATGTTTTAGCTAAATCCTTCCGATCAACCAACATATTAATCAAAGAAGATTTGCCAACATTGGATCTTCCAATAAAAGCATATTCAGGTTTTAGTGGAGCCGGACATTTTGCAACATCCGTACTACTAATTAAAAATTTTGCGGATTTTATTTCCATCATTTTTGTATTTTAAGAATTAAAAAACGGAGGAAATTATTTTTTGTAGGTATTGATATGACGCTCCTTCTTTGTGTCATAAATATCAGCAATGGTCACAAGAATTCCAGTTTCTTCCACTTCTCCAAAGTGAGAGTTCATGGCAGTTCCAAACATCTTCATGGTTGCAGACAAATTCATATACGCATTTACCAAGGGGGGAATGTGTTCTCCTTTTTCTCGCACAAATTGTCCCAGAATACGATGTGCTTCTTTATAAGACAAGCCGTTGATTGCTTTTAAGAAAGCAGAGGTATCCGATTTTAACCCAAGAGGTTCAATTGGGAATACCAGCTTTTCGTTATCAGGAAAGAAGTAATTCATAAAGGAAAGAATGTAATCACGTGCTTCTACATTAAAATCGGTGTACATCGTTACTTTCCCGTAAAAATGCTTCACATCAGGATTGTCAACTACAATTGCACCCAATCCGTCCCAAAGATTATCCAATGAGAAAAGTCCTTTACGATTATCAACAGAAGGTTGATATTTGGGCTGAACAAAAGAACGTCCTAACTCAATTGTTTCAGGAACATATTTTTTAACGAATGCATCAGAGAAATTAAAAAGTTCGGTTGTGGCAACGTGAACAACACCATTCACAACCGGAGCATCTTTTAATTTAATATAACGATATCCGCCAACAATTTCCTTTTCAATGGGATTCCAAACAATTAATTGTTTGTATGGAGCATCAGCAGTATCAAATTCATCTATATCAATTTCTTCACCTGTTCCACCACCAGCTGTGCGGAACGTATGTTCGCGCAAACGCGCAATCTCTTTCATTACGTTCGGTGAATCATGATGTGTGATAATGTAAATCAAATTATCACCATTATTGGTTTCACGAATAAACTTATCCTTTGAAAGTTCTGACTCTAAAATATTTTTTGCAACCGGTTCTATAATTGGTTTCATATCTTTTCTCTAAGCTATACTAATGAAGCAGTTACTTTTTAATTGTGGGCAGCATCTTTGATTTATCTCCTGATTTTAAGGCGTAAACATGTTGCTTTACTCTCTCCGACCAAAATTCAGCCGGTTTATCTTTTGTGAATGTTTCCCAAGAAATTTCTTCACCAAATGTAAAGGTAAGGGTTTTACCTCTCTGTTTGTACATTTCGTCCACCAAATAAAACATTTCAATATTGGCTTTTATTCCGATTTTTTTTCTCCAATAGGCCAAATTGTAAAAAAAGGAAGAGTTATTGCCATCAATGTAAACCGGGACAATGTTTTTTGATATTGAATGGCCTTGGTTACAAAACTTTTTTTCCAAACCAAATCCTCAATTCTCCCATCCGATTGTTTGCGGGAAACGAGTCCTGCCGGGAATAACAATAAACATTCATCAGAAGCATATGTTTCTTCAAATTTTTTTGTGTACTCCGAAGAATTTTTTCCGTGTTTATTTACAGGGACAAGGATAGGTGCTAAATTTTTAAATGCCATTAATAAATCATTAACAAAAAATTTAATATCCTTCCGATGCTCTCCTACCACATCCATGAATGCAATACCATCCAACCCTCCCAACGGATGATTGGCTGTCATGATAATACCACCTGTTTTCGGAATATTTTCGGCACCAATAACAATGGGTTTTGAACCAAATTCTTCCATTGCCGCATCCACAAAATCATGCCCAAAACGGTGTTTATTTCTATCAACGGCAATATTTAATTCTTCTTGGTGAACGGTTTTAATAATGTATCTGAGAATAAAGTTTGGTAAAAACTTCAATAGTTTTGGGTTCTTTGCTCCAATTGCTTTTTTGACATCAATAAATTTTTCGGAAGGTATCGTTGACGATAATTCGGTCATAGAGATTATGTAAAAATAGTATTCAAAGGTAAAAATAAGGAATATTCATCTATTCCAAAATTTACTTTGGGTTTGTAATAAATTCGAACGATGCTTTTTGATACTTTTCCATCATTAATCGATCTCTCATTTTCACGGATGTATCAAATGGCCCTTCCACCATTGCTAAATTCACTAACCAAGCAGGAATAGAACCGGCAGGATTCACAAGTAATTCATACTCCACCAAAACAAATCCATTTTTCAATGGTGTAAGTGTCCACAATGCTCGAAATTGTGTTATTCGAACATGTCCTTTTAATTTGGGAGAATAACTGGGCAATGCACTTACTTTTTGATAAACCACATTCGTTTTTTCATCTTGCCGTGTATTAACTTCTACAACAACATCACGGTTATCTACCGGCCATGGAGCAACAATGGTTTGGTAGCGGATTAAATGTTGGTCAGAATCTTTTTTCAGCACCTTAGACGTTTGGCAGCGGTACACCCATTGAGGATACGACTCCACATCATTCAACAAAGCAATAATACTGGATAATGAGGTTTTAATTTGAAAGGTTGCTTTTAACTCTTTGTATTCTGAATCTTTCGTTAATCGGGTATAGACAGAGATGCCATTTTCAGATTTTTTTAATTCCCAATTCGACACTTCCTTTTTTGGAGAAAAACCAAAAAAAACAAAGCTGAATAAAACTATAATAACAACTTTCTTATTGAAACTGAAAAGCATCAGACGCATTTGGTTAAATCAAAAACTGGGATGAATTTAAGGCTAATTTAGCTATAACAACGGCCTATTTCTGAGAAATATAACACGTTATCTGATTTTTTAAAAAAAAGCAACCTTTTTTGAAGATAATTCGTCTAAAATGGGTAACTTGTGTATTAATTCAGACTACTAAATCATCCCATTTTTTTAAAATATAATTCAAGATGAAAAAGCGCAAACTACTATTAGTATTTTCTTTTCTTTTTATGATTTCAATTGTTTTTGCAAAACAGGATCCTGCAAAAAAAACTACGGTTGCTCCACCTGCTAAAAAGGAAAACAAAACGTTAACAGATGAGGAGATTAAAAAAGAAAAACTTAAAAAGTCAACGTATGGTTCGGCCGATCAAAAATCAGGATTGCCATATACCAGTGGACCAGTGGACGCACCAAGCCAACCGAGAAAAGATGTTGTTACACCTGTAGTAGATGCATCAACACCTAAATAAATATTAAATCTATTTTAAGATGAAAAATATTTCACATAGATATCTCGCATACGTTTTTGTATTCATCACGATGGTGCTGATTACAAGTAAAACGTTTGCAATTGCCAGAACCTGGACTGGTGCAGGTGCAGGTGGTGCAGGCACTGACTTTAACAATGTAGCGAATTGGTCCGGTGGAGGCGCATTGGCAACCGGCGATGATTTCACAATGACGTTTACGACTAACACGAGCCAAACCATTTCACTGTCTGCAAACATTACTGTGAACAATCTTACTGTAACTGAAAACAGCGGTTCAGGCCTCAGAACAACAACATTAAATGTGGGTGCATTTACACTCACAGTGAATGGAACTGGAACATTTAATGCAGTAAGATATAGTAATGGTGTCTCTTATGATGTTTTAAGATTAAACATTAATAATAGTGGGAACATTATTTTCAATGGCGTAACGCGCATACACACCACAGGAAATGGAGATACTTATGTTATTACAGAAAATTTAGCTGGTGGTGGTGCTACTCCAGGAACACTTACATTTAATAACAATGTTTACATTGGGGTTTGGGGTAGAACTGTTGGCGCCTATGAGCCACACATCGTATTTAATGGTACTGGTGCACAAACAATGGTCTTGGCAAATGCCGGTGGTGGATACTTATTCAAAGCACAAAATCTAACCTTTGGAACAACCAATACTCCTACTGTTACGATTAGAGGACCAAGTGCAGCAAATTTTGATACATATGACGGGAATATGATTGTTGCTGCAAATACCACTGTTATTATTCCGGACACGACTGTGACAGGCAGGATGACAGTTTTAGGCAGATACAATACCGGTGCAGGTTCACTAACGATGGGTGCGGGCTCTACTGTGCGAACAGGCTGTCCAAATCGCGCACCATTAAACGGTTTTGCAACCTACACAATGGATGCAACAAGTACAGTATGGTACAATTCAACTGGTTGGCAAGACATGTTGCCAATAACCTATGGACATGTGATTGCAGATGGTGTCAGTGCTATTAGCTGGAAATATTCAAATGGTGCACAAACTATGCAAGGCAACTTCACTGTACAAAACTCTGCGATTTATGGCCCTTGGTCTGCCGGTGGAATAGTAGTACAAGGAAATACATTGTTGCAATCAAGTGGTGTATTTAATGCCACTCGCGATAATAATGTTGCAAGTATAACTCATACGATACGTGGAAATTTCACAAACAATTCTACCTTTACTTCAGGCACTCCTGTTGGAATAAATACAATGCAGTTTACAGGAACTGCCGCCCAAACGATAGCTGGAACCACATTAACAACAGCATTTTATAATTTTGTTGTAAATAACACCTCTGCTACCGGAGTAACTTTAACAACTCCATTATCCGTAAACAGTGCTTTAACATTGACCGATGGGAATGTTTACACGGATGCAACAAATCTATTAACACTAATAGATAACGCTACGTCAACTGCCGGATCTTCTGCAAGTTTTGTGGATGGCCCAATGCGAAAAATAGGAAATGATGCCTTTGTTTTTCCTGTAGGTGATAATTTAATATGGGCACGAACAGCGATTACGGCTCCTTCTGTTGCCACAGATGCATATACTGCTCAATATTTTGATGCCGCTTATTCAACACTAACTCCTGTTGCAGCAACAATCGCATACGTTAGTTCTGTTGAACATTGGATCGTCAATAGAACTGCGGGTACATCCAATGTGTTTGTAACACTCTATTGGGAAAATGGAACAAGAAGCGGAATCAATACTTTCACTACAGATTTGCATGTTGCGCGCTATGATGGTGCTACATGGCAAGACCACGGAAGTGGAACAATGACAGGCAGTGCTGCTTTGGGTACAATCCAGACATCTGCAGCTGTTACTGCTTTTAGTCCCTTTACGTTTTCTTCCGTTTCTGTCAGTATTTTAATAAATCCCTTACCAATTGAACTGCTAAGTTTCGAAGCACAAACAAACAACAATCATGTTGATCTAAAATGGTCAACGGCTAGTGAAACAAACAATGACTTTTTCACAATTGAAAAAAGCAAAGACGGACAAAACTTTGTTGTAGTAGGAAAAGAAGATGGTGCAGGAAACAGCACAACCATAATTAACTACTCTGGAGTTGATTATTCACCATATACAGGAATTTCTTATTACAGGCTTAAGCAAACCGATTTTAACGGACAATTCACTTATTCTAATATTATTCCTGTAGAATTTAATAGGGTCGATGAGGCAAATATTTCGATTTTTCCAAACCCTTTGTCGGCAGGAAACGCGAGTCAAGTTCGATTGAGTATGTTCACAGGTGAGGTATTAGTGGTTGTGAGAGATGCAATGGGTAAAGAAGTGTTTTCCAAAATGGTGAATGTTTCTTCTGATTCTCAGCTAGTGACAATTGACTCTGATGTTCTTTTAGCAAAAGGTATTTATTTGGTCACCGCCTCTAACACAAATGCCTACCACAGCCAGAAACTCGTTATTAAATAATATTTTTTCATTATAAAACAAAACCCCTGAAGTTAAAAAACTTCAGGGGTTTTGTTTTATATTTTTAAAAGGTTTAATTTTTATGATTCGCATTGAGGACCATTTTTTTCAATGCATCAATCCATTTAGGTGAGTCATTTAAACTTTCCACTAATGTTACTTTTTCACCACCATGTTCTTTAAAAATTTCATCGTACTCCACTCCTATTTCATAAATGGTTTCCAAACAATCGGCCACAAAAGCAGGTGAAAAAATCAATAATTTTTTCTTTCCCTCTTTTGCTTTTTGCTCCACTACCTTATCACTGTATGGCTTTATCCACTTATCATCCAAACGACTTTGAAATGTCGTTTCGTATTTCCCTTCAGGAATATTTAGGTGTTTTACTAATTGGCGGGTTGTTTCGAAACAATTTGCACGATAGCAGTATTGATTGTTTTTTGTAATCTTATCGCAACAACTTCCCAACTGACAAGTGCCTTTACCATAATGGTCTGATCCCTTTTTTATGTGTCGTTCGGGCAAACCGTGATAAGAAAATACAACATGATCGTAGTCTTTGATATCGTATTTTTTTGCGACCTCCACACATGCTTGAATAAAATCCGGGTTATCGTAAAATTTTGAAATCACTTCAAATGACGGTGTTACTTCCCATTTTTTCAACAAGCGTATTGCTTCTTCAACAGAAGATCCAGTACTGGAAGAAGCGTATTGCGGATACAATGGAATCATAATAATTTTATCCACCTGCGCCTCTTTCAACTTATTCAATGCAAATTCCAAACTGGGATTTTGATAACGCATCCCCAGTTCAACAACATACTGATCTCCTAATTCCTTTTGCAATAACACTTTCATTTTATTGCTATTGGTTAAAAGTGGAGAACCTTCATTTGTCCAAATGTGTTGATATAACTTTGCAGATTTGGAAGAACGAAAAGGCACAATGATTCCGTTCACCAATAAAAAGCGACCAATCGGATTGATGTCAATAACACGAGGATCATTCAAAAATTGAGTTAAATATTTTCGAACATCCGCGGTAGAAGGGCTATCGGGTGTACCAAGATTAATTAAGAGAACTCCTGTCTTCATCGTTACAACTAAATATGTAATGCTCTTTTTGCTGTAGCGTCCAAACAAGCTTCTTTCATCGCTTCGGTATAAGTAGGATGTGCATGACTCATGCGAGAAATATCTTCAGCACTTGCACGATACTCCATGGCTACAACTGCTTCAGCAATCATATCGGCAGCACGGGGACCAATCATGTGTACACCTAAAATTTCATCGGTTGTTTCATCCGCTAATACTTTTACAAAACCGTCCGTATCCATTGAAGCACGTGCTCTACCACTTGCTTTAAAAGGAAAACTTCCAACCTTATACTTCTTACCTTGCTCCTTCAATTGCTCTTCTGTGAATCCAACTGCAGCAACTTCAGGCCAAGTATAAACAACACCGGGAATTAAATTATAATTGATGTGTGGTTTTTGTCCTGCAATTGTTTCCGCAACAAAGGTTCCTTCTTCTTCAGCTTTGTGAGCAAGCATTGCACCTTTAACCACATCACCGATTGCGTATATCCCAGCAACATTTGTTTGCAAATGCACATCCGTTTCAATCCTTCCTCTATCGTCCATTTTCACACCAGCTTTCTCCAAACCAAGATTATCCGTGTAAGGTCTGCGTCCTACAGAAACCAAACAATAATCTCCTTTCACTTCCACTTTTTCACCTTTTGCATTATCTGCAGAAACGATTACTTCTTTTCCTTTTGTAACCACACCAGTTACTTTGTGATTGAAATAAAATTCAAAACCAAGTTTTTTCAAACTCTTTTGAAGTTCTTTCCCTAAGGCTGCATCCATAGTACTAATAATGCCTCCTGTAAATTCCACCACCGAAATTTTTGCACCTAAACGTGCATACACAGAACCCAACTCCAATCCAATTACTCCACCACCGATTATCACCATGTGTTTGGGAACCTCTGTCATTTGTAACGCTTCAGTAGAAGTAATCACACGTTTTTTATCAATTTCAATTCCTTTCAAAGATGTCGGTTTTGAACCTGTAGCAATAATTGTTTTTGCGGTTTCTATTTGATTTTTTTTACCATCAGCTCCAGTAATTTCAATGGTGTTTTTATTTACAAAAGAACCATGTCCATTCAACACTGTGATTTTATTTTTTTTCATCAAAAAATTAATCCCATCACACGTTTGTTTTACAACTTCACCTTTGCGCTTGATCATTTGAGCAAGATTCACTTTTACATCTTTAACATCAATGCCATGTTCGGTAAAGGTATGGGTCGCATTGTGAAAATGTTCAGATGAGTCCAGTAATGCTTTTGATGGAATGCATCCAACATTTAAGCATGTTCCACCAAGAGTGGAATAACGTTCAATAAGTGCAGTTTTCATTCCTAACTGCGCACAGCGAATAGCCGCTACATATCCACCGGGACCTGAGCCTATAATCGTAACATCAAATTTTTCCATAAAAAAGTATTTTGAAAATTCGTTTTGGATATTTGCTCCAAAAACCGCACGAAATTACGATTTTTTAATAATTCTGAAACGGATTAACCAAGAATAAATAATCAATAAAAATGATATAAACATTGCCATTCGCCCAATATAATCGCCAAAACGAGTATAAAAAGTCAGCTGGTTTTTATATTCTACAGCCCCTGAAATCACTGCAGGCACCCAATAATCCGTTGCCTGTGATATTTTCCCATAAGGATCAATAAAACAAGATATTCCCGTGTTTGCTGAACGCGCTATCCATCTGCGGTTTTCAATTGCACGCAATCTTCCTAGTTTCAGATGTTGAATATGTCCGGGTGTATTCCCCCACCAACCGTCATTCGTAATAATTGTTATGAGTGTTGCACCTTTTCTAACATATTCAGTAACATATTCACCATACACACTTTCATAACAAATAACTGGTGCAATTGTTTTTGTTTCATCTTTCGAATAAAAAACACTTCGTTCAACTTGAGTTCCTAAACTTCCACTCGTTCCTCCCATTTCCAATGCAAGTTTATCAAGGTATTTAAAAATAAATTGCAAAGGCATTTGTTCTACGCCTGGAACTAATTTTGACTTGTGGTATTGTTGAATATGTCCAGAATTATCAAACTGAAAAGCAGTATTATATGCATCATAATAAGCATCTGCATTATAAAATTTTCTGGCAGTTGGCGACAATGGTTCACCTGGTTTATATGCTTTCGCAGTTGAAGCACCAATTATCATCTTCACCTTCGGATATCTTTTTACAAACTCTTGGATCGCAAGAACAGAAGAAGCTTGCTGCAATTCATCCTCCCAAATATCTTCAATTAATGCTGTTTCAGGCAAAACAATATACTCGGTAGTGGAATCCGTTTTTTGAGAAGCAAGCTCTAACATTTTTTGTAATTGCTGTTCGTAAGAGCCTGAAAACTTTTCGTTATACGGATCAATATTCGGTTGAACAATCACAATTTGATGTTGATTCGGAGCGACTTTATTTAAAGTAAGAATTGGAGTTAAAAGAAAAGACACTCCGATAGGGAGAAGAAGCATTAGCGCCAAAACGATTCCTTTTCCCTTAGTAATACCTTCAGTAAGGATATTAAAAAAACAATAATTAATAATCAACACCCATAAGCTACCACCAAATATTCCAGTGTATTCATACCATTGAATGAGGCTCACGCTATCAGCGAAAGCATTTCCGAGCGTTAACCATGGCCATGTGAGTTGATCACCATGATATAAAAACTCAAACGTTATCCAAATAGAAATAAAAATGAGATATCCCCATTTTTCGCCAATGCGTTTTTTTATCTTATGAAAAAATAAAAATACCAGAGACATAAAAATAGAATTCAGGCCGATTGCCATAACTGCTCCACCCACAGAGGCATTTTTAAGCCACCAGGTCGTTAACAGATTCCAAATAAAAAAAGACAAAAAAGAAGTAAAAAAAACAATACGTGATTTAAACCGTTCCGGATTCTGATAAACAAGATGTTCAATCCAGAGCAATGGAACAAATGCTACAAATAAGAGTGGAATCCAACCATGAGGAAACCAAGCAAATGCTAACAATAAACCAGCTAAAACAGATAAAATATATAATTGATATTTTTTCAAAAAAATTATTTTTTCAAAGATACTACTAAAATCAATGATTCATTGAAGGAACAACACACTTTGGAACATTCCATTTCCCTTTCCACTCATCTAAATGAATCACGCGCCCATCGCAGGTCAAATAATTTCCTTCCTCATCCTTTTTGAGAACAACCAATTGTCCCGTTGCGAAACCATCCATTATCAATTTTTGAAGCATGATTGCTGAACGATTCTTATTATTTTGAGCAACACTGGCACCGAATGCATTGTTTCTCATATCCATAACAGAGCTGACAGAATCTGGCATACTTTTATCCTCAAGCAATTGTTTTTTATATTGTAAGTAATTGCCTTTTTCATGAGCCTTACCTAATTTGAGCGCTTGTCTCCTTCCGATTTTACAAGCTAAAGATGCCATCCAATAAGCGTGTTTAAAGGCATCCAATTTCCCTCCATTTTCTTCATTTCCGATACTGCCATTTTTGCGAACAGAATCTACAACCATCTGTACTTTTTGGGTAACGACTTGTGCCTTTTTAGCTTTAATTGGATGAGTAACCACCCACCATTTTTCAGGGCGAGAAAGTTTTCTGAAAGAAGATTGTGAAAAAAGAGTGACAGAAAAGAATTGAATGAATAGAAAAACTAAAAGAAAATGTTTCATCGTATTAAATACATTTTACCAAATCCTTTATTAAAATATTGATCTGCACCACTTTCCCGTTTTTCGATTTCCTCCCCTCGTAAATTTGTTACCACACGATACAGGTAAACACCATTTGCAAGTTGATCACCAAATTCATCTTTACCATCCCACGCATAATCTGTGATGTTTCTGCCTACATGCAACAATCCCAATTCATCATTTGTAATTTCCCGAATTACTTTGCCGGTAATTGTTAAAATTTGGATTTTAAAGTAGGTTGGCACTTCCGAACCGGTTAATGTAAATACAAAATGAGTAGCTGTAGAAAAAGGATTCGGATAATTCATCACTTCGGTAATCGTTGCTTTATTTACGATTTCAAAATTAATTTTATAATCAATTCCACCCGATTGATTGTCGGACTTATCTTTTGCTTGCACAATCAATTGATATTTTCCATCCTGATAAAGCGATGGGGTGAAATTCAATTTACAGCTATTGTTTGGCAATAAAGCGGGAGTAAACGAAAGGGTGGAACCAAAATAAATTCGTTGAGGAATGGTGGCCGAAGGATATTGCAGAAACAATTTAAAATCTGCAGTATCGTTCAGTGCTAAAAACTGATTTTCGTCTTTCAACTGAATTAAAACATTCGGTTTCGCAGAAACAATATCACTATTCAAAATATGAACACCATCAAACGTAACATCCAGCAGAGGGTTGATATGATCAGAAGATGTATTGAAAGGAATACGTACAATGTTATTAAAATGATATTGTTCCAGTTGTGTTTTGGGCAAATCCAATGTATCCATTGGTTTAATTGGGTTAACTTCAACCCAGAGTGCATTGGCACCCGGATAACCTTCTGTGTTGACTAAAATAGTATCAATTATAACTTCATTCGGAGTGAACAAGTTCTTTTTTAATTTCGAAGGCAAAGCGTGACTAATATTGTTTGCATCTTCTATCCAGTAAGTCACTAATAAACTATCGACAAAGGTATATTCACTAATATTTTGAATAGGCAAATGAACAACCATATTGTCGCCCTCTTGAACTGAATCCTTTGCATAATAACCCAACACCGGATTGATGGCCGATTCGGGAACGGGCGTATAAATAACTTGCCAACGTTCCAGTTGAGGAGGGGTGTTTAATGTATCGTCTTTCATGTATGCAATCAAACGAATATTGGGATAGATGGCTGCATTTGCATACGAATTTAAATTTCCAATATCCAACTGAGAGGAATTAAAATTTGCCAAGGTATCTTCCGAACCATCGGCCATTATTCCAATGACCTGAACAAAAATACTATCAGCAGTGATTGCACCATCGATGTGATGTTGTTTCCATGATAAAGAATCCCAACTTAAAGCCGGGCCAATAACCGGAGAAGCAATAAAACCCTGATTCCAGTTACTAAATAAGGCAGTATCCAACTGTATCATTGAATTAATCGAATCACCAATAACCTCGGTAGCAGATCCAATGGGATCACCTTTTGTTCCAAACATGATAAAAGGACGTTGCGAAGGCACGGATCGAATTTGGGCACTGCCAAGTGATTCGAAAGCCAAGTATAAACTTTCTTCGTAAGCAGGAATGGAATGATTGTCTTGTGAATACGCCAACACATTGTATCCGACAGGAATATCATTCATTATAAAATTGGTAATTTTTGCTCTGTTGACTGAATCAGTATCAAAATAATCACAAGCATTTTCTTCTAACCCTGCCGTAGAAAAAGTAACACTTCCAAACTGAGAAAAACCGGTTCCTAAGGAAATAGACTTCATGCTTGTGTTGCTAACAGGATCGAATGCTGCAATTGTAAAACCCGGAATTGCCCAACTGGAAACGTATTCCAAGGCTCCATTCAATTTATAATTCACATTAAACCAACCAACATAACCAGATAAACCATTATTACATTGCAAACTCTTAATATCATTTACAAAATCAAATCTGCGGAAAGGGCGATTAAACTTTACATATTGATAATCATTGTTTTTAAATTGAAAAAAATGAGCTTGCTCCCAACCGCGTTTTCCGGGAATGTATTGAAAAGAACTCTCTCTCCATTTATATCCACTTGCAATAGAAGTAGAGTCAGGGCTCACTCGCCAATAGTAAACAGTTAAAGGACTAAAACTAAAAGACGGTTTCCATTTGATTACCCCCCCAGTAGAACTAATAAGAGTAGACGTTTGCAAAAACGGACTATTAAACGTATCTGTTGTATCAATTTGAAAAACATAATTACGAAGTGGAGCAAATAAATCTGCTGTAGATGCTTTGAGGGTTATTGTATCAATGGGTAAAATTGCAAATTCATAAGGATAAACAGGAATAACATCACCACCATTAATAATAAAATTAATATCCGTTGTTGCATTATTCGACTCATTTAATTCATCCACACGATTAAAATAATCCAACGTAATTCTTATTTTATTCAACCCGATATCACGTGAGAAGTCCCATGGAATTTTGATTGCGATGGTATCTTTGAAACGAGGAGCGATTGTATACGAGTAGTACGTTTGAGTTCCGCCATCAGGAAATGTTCGATACGCTTGTGTAAAGATTGTATCGTTAGAAGCCCTTCCAAGATTTGTTCTAACTACATACGTAATAATTGAATCATTGACCTGTGTCAAATCAAAAAACACATCGCTATTTGCTATCTTATAATCCGGTTTTTGATGGGAATTGATAACAATGGCTGGGTCACCATGCAAGGTCATTTCGTTGGAGGTAGACATCACAATCGGGTCAATTAAAGCTGTTGATTCTGTTAATGAAATTGTATTCTTAATAGAACTTCCAATTGACTTTCCGTAGTTTGTGGTTGATAGTTGTCGGTACAATTCTCCCGAATAAATATTCAACGCATAAGGAACTCCAAGTCCAACAGAAGCAAGGTAACCAATCATCCCTTTATTATTATTTATCACATAATTTTCGGAGGTCGTTAAATCTGTTGAGTGAATATCTCCGGAATAACAGCCATTTGCAATCATAAAGGGATAATGCCCAGGCAAAGGATTATAAGACTCAATGTCGTCAATACTTAAATCAAAACCACTTCCGGAAGCATGCCCAAAGAACGTCATTAATGAAACACCATTATCCATAAACTCCTGCAAAGTGTCAGATGTATTTATATCAATTGGGGCAGAACTGGTTTTAAAAAAACTGCTCACATTTCCACCGTACAATGTATCCTCAACGGTTGCTTTGTATGAATTCAGGAATGCCTTAAACGTATTTTGTTCGAAAGCGCTTGTCCCTCCACCAAAATGCAAAACCTGTTTCATCCATTCTGCGGGAGGATTTAAAACTTTATCTTCATATTGAATTACTTTATTTAAATAGATGTCGATATCTGCTGTTGTTTTAGCAGCTAGTCGTCCGGTTGGAATGCCAGGCACTACCACTCCACCGCTTATTCCGGCAGTTAATAAATTATCGCTGGAAGGGTTACCATAAGAAGGTACAAGGTCGAGCGGGTAATAGGTTGGATCACTTCTCACTACAGACATGTGATGAGATTTTCCGATCAAAAATAAATTTTGAGGAGGCGTAGGAAATGTATTTAATAAATAATTACTGAACCCCTTTATTGATAGCGGATTTTTTACGATACCATATCCAAACTGATCGTACAGTTGATCAATGTCTGCTATTAAAACATTATGAAATCCTCCGGCAGCAGAACTCCTGTAGCTCTGATAATTCAGGGCCGATGTGATTAATGATTTATGTGTTATGATTACAAACGCTGAATCCAATGGAACAGATGAGTAGTTTGTGAAAAGAGCGGTTGGAGTAACAGGTTGCAGCATGGCAATAGAAGAGATGAATCCATCAGATGTGATGTAGCATTTCTTTTCTCCACCACTATTAGGAATCATAACACTATCAATGGTTCCATCACTTGTTACGTGTATTCTCTTTGCATTTGTTAAATCATAGAGATGAATCGTTCCCGATGAATTAAAATTAGTAAGCGAATAAAATGTTTTTGCTTGACTAAAATTTTCGGGAACATACATGGTAAAATTTGTCCCACCTTCTAAGTTCAACGTATGAGGGTATTTTACATTGATGTAGGAAACAGCAGTACGATTGGATGTAAATGCAGAGGTAACACTTGTAAATTGAAAAGGTGTTGAGCCACTGACAAGTGCAGTTAATGGAACACTATACGTAAATCGAATCGCTTCGTAACCTGTGAATGTAGTATCTACCAAAAGTGTACTATTACAAACAATTTGTAATTGATGATCGGGGGATGTTAAGGGCTTTTGAGATGCACCAACTACTACTGAACGTATTTTAGCATTTGGTCCGGGCAAATAGATATTGGGGGTATTTATTGCATACGTTCCGGTTGCCCCCAAATTAATAACACTACCAAACCATCCTTCTGCTTTTGTGTAACGGGAATCTGTACCACCAACAACATCGGTTGCGCCTTCATAATATTCGTTATGAAATTCGGAAACAGCATCTTTAAAAAAGTAACTATCGGATGTATAAGAAGAATAATCCGTGGCTGTATCCAACGACATTCGATTGTTGGACGTAGATGTATTCCACGTTAAAAAATAAACTGCAGTGTCGTTAATGAGACTATAGTAAGGATTAGGAACAAAGCTGGTATTAATATATAAAAGCGAATCGATTGCACCATCATTTTTCTGAGCATAAAACTCTATAAAATCACCGCTATTAAAAACATTATCACTCTCGCCTTCCACATAAATGTATTGCTGTACACCTTTATTAAAAATTTGAAAATTCTTTGGATTGATGGATCCGATCGGGATTCCGGCAGCTGCAAGCGTTACTGAATCTATTCGACAAACGCCATCTTGAGCAATTTTTATTTTATAATAAAACTGGGAGTAATTAATCCATTCGTTGCCATATGTTTGCGAGTTCACTTGTAAAGTGATAAACACAATTAAACATACGACAAGTAAACGTTTAATCATTTTACTTTTTTGTTGATATCCACCTTAATGGAAAACACATTGGAATATAATGCAACAGACTTGTCACCAATATCTGTCAATGCATAATCGATATAAACGGATTTAATTTTTACACCAACCCCAATGTTGGGTTGCATTGTATTTACTTTTTTACCTGTAGCATCCGTATATGTTTGGTAGTTTCCAATGCCCGCACGTAAAAAAATTAAGTTCATGTATGAAGCTTCTAATCCCATGTGGGGATCCAAACTAACGGCTTTGCTTTTAATCAATACATTTCTTTTCCCATCAAAAGTTGCATCCATATTTACTTCGGCAAGTAGAGAAATTTTTTCTGTAAAATCGAATTTACGAGCAGCGCCCAACAATAATTTCGGCAATGTAATTTCCACAGAGTTTCCGGGAATTTCATTTCCTGTAGCAATAAAAACCGCTTTTGTTTCTTCAGAAAGATTGGTGCTCCAAGCATTGAAAGTGGAAGTTACATCACGCGCCATTGCAGCGAACTTCCATTTTTTATAATCGTATTGAGCACCTGCATCTAATCCAAAGCCCCATGCACCAGCAAAGTCGCCTACCTTTCTGCGAATAATTTTCACATTTGCACCTAATCGCAAACCTGGAATTTTCAATTGTTTAGCATACGAAACCAAGAAAGCGTAATCCACCGCAGAGAAGGTTGTAATACGGTTGTAATCCACATTTCCATTCGCATCAATCAACTCAGTTGTATTGGGAATATCATCTACCCCAAAACGAACCAAACTTACCCCTAAAACACTGGCAGAATCCAATCGGGTAGCAAATGCACCATAATCATACTTTGCTATTCCAGCAAAATATTCACTGTGCATCAATGCTACTTGGTGCTGGTTTTTAATACCAAGTAATCCTGCAGGATTCCAATAGCCTGCTGTAACATCATCAACAGAGGTTACATAGGAATTTGACATTCCTAAGGCACGTGCACCTACACCAATATTCAAAAACTCATTGCTGTATTTTGGAGCTTGAGAAAATATACTTGAAATAAAGCTTAATAAAGCAATTGAAGTAGCGAAAAATTTCTTATTCATAATTGTTATAAAATTAGTCTAATTTACATAAAATACCAAACCTTTTACTAACGAATTTAAGGGCAGGATATTGCATATTCAAGCATATTAGTTCAGTATATTTGTATAAATTCCATTTGTGGCAAAAACCAGTTTTATATACCAAAATATCCATTATTACCGGTTTGTGATGTCGTTGCTTTACAAAGGCAATTATTACAAGCGTTTCAAGCCGGTTGCGGATCAAATTTCCGGGAAAAGAGTAACAGAAATTTGCTTTGGGGATGTTGTTATTGCAGAATACTGCAAAAGCAAATCCATTGAGTGGACGGGCATCGATATCAATAACGCATTTGTAAAAAATGCTCAAAAACAAGGGCTAAATGCTCAAAAACGTGATATTCTTGACCTAAATGAGCTTCCTATAGCTGACACGTGTATCATTTGTGGTTCGTTATATCATTTTAACAATCAACTAGAGAGTTTATTTGTAAAGATGTTGGCTTGTGCACCTATAATAATTATTTCCGAACCCATTAATAATCTGTCTACCAATAAAGGAATAATTGGTAAATTGGCAAAAGCTTCGGCAAATGTGAATGGCAAAAAACACGATTTTCGCTTTACACAAGAATCGTTACTGCTCGCATTAACAGAATTAAGTACTAAATTGAAGTTTGAATTTTCGATTGTCAGCCAACTAAACAAAGACATCATCATTGTCATTAAAAAATGAAAGAATTAGAAATCAGCATCGTTATTCCTGTTTACAACAGCTCTTCAATTATTGAAGAGTTGCAAAAACAAATTGCACAGGCGATGGATGTTTCTTTCGAAATTATTTTTGTGAACGACTGCAGCAAAGATGACAGCTGGAAAAAAATTGTTGCACTAAGCAAACAATTTCCAAACATCACAGGAATACACCTTCGAAAAAATAGCGGACAAGACAATGCGTTACTAGCCGGACTAAGAATGGCAAAAGGGAACTACTGTGTAATTATGGATGATGATTTACAACACAATCCAAAAGACATTATTTCTTTATATAACGAATGTAAAAAAGGATTTGATGTGTGTTACGCCAACTTCAATTCTTTAAAACAAACAGCTGTTAAAAATATCGGCAGTTCCACTAACGGTTGGATGGCTGAACTTCTGGTTTCAAAACCCAAAGGAATATATCTATCTCCGTTTAAAATAATCAACAAGTCTACTGTTGCCGAAATTGCAAAATTTGCAGGTCCATATCCGTATATCGATGGAATCATTTTAACCATCACTCAAAATTTAAGTCAGGTTGCAGTTGAACACCAAACCCGATTCAGTGGCAAGAGCAATTACACGCTTTCAAAATCAGTTTCTGTTTTTATGAAATTGTTTACTGGATTTTCTGTTCTTCCACTCCGACTTGCCACCATAACGGGATGTATTGCAACATTAGTTGGATTTATTCTTTTAATTAAATACCTCTATGATTATTTTATTGCCAAAAATTTTATTGAAGGCTGGACCACTGTCGTTGTGCTCATTATCCTTTTTGGAGGATTGATTTTAATAACACTTGGAATCATTGGCGAGTACATTGGTCGAATGTACCTTACTTTAAATAACAAACCACAATACAGTATTTCTGAAATTGTAAAAAGCGATGACGAACACTAAAATTCTTCTTCCTTTTTTTATTCTCCTCACACTCCTGACTATTTTTAGTTTTAATATTCCTTTTTTTTGGGATAGCACTTTTTTCTCTTCTCTTTCCGTACATTTTTATAACAATGGCTTTGACGGCTTTATTGCTCCTGAAGCGCTCGACACAGGAGGATTTCCATTATACTCAACCTATTTAACATGGATGTGGAAGTGTTTTGGAAAAACACTCATCGTCTCTCATTGTGCAATGTTGCCCTTTATGCTTGGGCTCTTATATGAATTTTTTAAATTATGCAAACGTTAT
Organism: Bacteroidota bacterium; assembly: GCA_016722565.1. Classification (NCBI taxonomy): domain Bacteria; kingdom Pseudomonadati; phylum Bacteroidota; species Bacteroidota bacterium. Next base: position 735,259 of record JADKIU010000001.1, on the reverse strand, counting down.
CTGGAGGATAAGGCTATTGTATGGGCGCTAATTCTTTTTTGTATCGAACCCGTTTTTCTAACACAATCGATGTTGATGGGATATGATATTATTATAGCATACTTCTTTTTACTTTCACTAAATGCATTATATAGCAAAAGAAGTATCTTGTTTTCAATTGCCCTGCTCTTGCTTTGTTTAATAAGTATTCGCGGGATCATGCTGGCTTCAGCCCTTTTTATGATTGATAGCATTCAACATAAAAAAATTGATTTTGTTCTCATCCGAAAATACATCCCAACATTTCTTTTTCTCTCATTCTGGGCATACTACCATAATCAGCAAACCGGATGGTTGATTTTTTCTCCATACCGCGAAGACAATGCAGAAGAACTGGCAACAGGTTTTATGATGGTTCGACAATTCATCTACATTCTCTGGAAGATTCTAGACAATGGAAGAATTGCTCTTTGGTTGGTTTTAATGTTCTTTGGATTCGTCTATTTAAAGAAAGGAAAAACGGAAGCTTACCGCGAACTGATGATCAATTTATTTCTGCCATTACTAATGCTAAGCCTTTTTATGATTTTCCTCTTCAATCCAATCGGGCATAAATATTTTCTTGTAGTTTTTATTCTGTTGAACATTGCAGTTGTTTATTTAATTCAACAGATTATTGCAAAAAAATCAAGAATCATTTTATATACACTCCTTTCAGTTTGTCTACTTGCTGGAAATTTTATCATTTACCCGCAGCGGTATGGAAATGCTTGGGATTCTTCTTTAAAGGTAATCTCTTATTTTCCATTAGAGCATAAAATGAGAACATACATTAAGATAAAACAGATAGCTCCAGAAACCATTGGCACCCAGTTTCCGTTAACAAATAACTTTCATAGCTCTACGCTCGCGGATACTCCGGATGTTCCTTATTTGGATATTGAAACAAACCCCATCAACAGCTTTCACTATTTTTTATACAGCAATATCATCAATTCAGGAAGAATAGATGACCTTGAAAACGTGAAAAAAAATTGGGTTGTAGCGAAAGAATATAAGAGTGGAATGATTGAACTTATTCTGTATAAGAATCCGAATTTTTAGCTCGTTTTAGTTTACCCAGCAGTTTTACTTGATTAATTGAAAGCAAACAGATGGTAAATAAAAATGGCAAAGCCGTTACTTTATAACGGACCATTGCACCAACCACCGGGCTTGTTAATCCAATCATAGCATATTGTAACAAAGCAAACAAAAGGCAAAACAAGAACACTTCTTTTTGTAGCAGCACTTTTTTATCGAAGAATAAAACAGATAGTGTAATTAATAGTAACAGCCACATGTTTTCTATCCAAGAAAACAATTGAAGCATATTTTTTATGTTGAACAAACTCGGTTGCAAAAACACATTTAGGATTGCGAAAGGGATTTGCTTAATTGCACCCCAAAATGTTGGTTCCATTTTAGTTATCGGAAGCACTGTTTTTGCGGGAACAATTCTATACATCATTTTATAAATAGCGGTATCCTTTGAATTGGATACAAACGTGGTGTCTTTCATATTATCCAGCTTCCACGACATATAGGAATTTCCATCGCTGATGGTATAGGTTGAATCGGATTGTGCTATTAAAATTCCTAAATCGTTGTAGGCTAGTCGAACAAAATTTTTATCGTTCACTAAAAAAATCCCTCCGCTTGCTTCGCTGATGGCCTTCGATTGTTTATCAGCAATTAATTGATAATAATTGGTTCGATGACTGATTTTAGAGAACAAATGAAAGCCAACGCCAAGTATTGCAAAACATAAAATATATTTAATGATGTAGCGCTTACTTCCCGTTCGAGTGATTAAAAAATGAATAAGCAGCAAAGGAAACAAACAAGCGAGAATGTATATTTTCAAGAAAAACAGAGACAGAAAAAGCAACAAAAGGATTCCAGCTGCTTTAAGCGTATATGATTTTTTTAATCCGAAATCACTTATAAAAACCAGTAATCCGACACAAAGGATTGCAACCGCTTCTTTATAAATTCCGGATGTCCAGAATAAGACCGATGGAACGAGAAAAATGCTAAAAATCAATATTCTTTTTCGATCCGGAAAGTGGTAATGAAATGCCCGAAAGATCGCAGCTAAACCGATAAAAGAAAAGAAGCAGAAGAAAAGAATGTGAACATGAGGGTTATTGAACGAAAGAAAGCGAATAAAAAAATTGATGACAATTATAATTCTGGAATTATTGTAAAAGCTATCATCAAAATTGGAGTTCCATCCGGTAATTGGAGCAGCAGATGTGTTTCCGGCAAACTGATCAAACACATTTTTACTACCTTCGAGGTAAAGATAAAAATCGGATTGCGGATAATAATAGGTATAGATGTAATATCCTGCAATGCCTACAAATGCTTTCAAGAGAAACAATCCTATCCACTGCACTTTCAAAAGGGCATCTGAAGCAAATAGCTTCATTTTAGCGATTAAAAAAATGAAGATGGCAGTATACGTAAGCGGTAATAGGAATTGCATGTGCTAAAGGTAAGGAAAAAGTAACTAGTCCGAAGGACTACTATGGAGGTGACTAGGTAACTAGGTGACTAAGTGACTAGGTGACTAGGTGATAAAGTGATAGAGTTATAAGGCGATAGGAGGATTGGGTGATGGCACTCATTGAATTATTTTTAGTATTTTCGCAGTAATGAACATCAAAAAACATATCCCAAATGCGATTACTTGTGGCAACTTATTTTGTGGCTGCTTAGCAATTGTTGCTGCCTTCAAAGGAAACTTGGTTATGTCAGCTTATTTAGTTGGAATTGCAGCCGTATTAGACTTTTTCGATGGTTTTGTTGCTCGTTTATTAAAAGTAGGCGGAGAATTAGGGAAACAATTGGATTCATTGGCCGATATGGTAACGTTTGGTGTAGTTCCCGGAATGGTGATGTATCATCTTATCAAAGAATCATTTCATTATCAAAGTACCCTTTCAATGGCTTATAGCTTTATTCCTTCAAGCTATAATTCAGAGTATTCACAATATGAAATTTATGGGATAATTGGATTTGTAATTACCATATTCTCTTGCCTTCGTTTAGCAAAATTCAATATTGATACACGTCAAACGGATTCTTTTATTGGTGTCCCAACTCCAGCCAATACAATTCTTATATGCTCCCTTCCATTAATCCTTAATCAGATATCCCCCAAAGAACCCTTTACACTATACCCTCCATTATCAGCTTTAGGTCCAGATGTTTTAAGTCCCGAAATAGAGTCATTTCTTATGTGGCAGTCGATTATTATGAACCCTTATTTCCTTGTCGGATTGACACTGCTCATGTCCTACCTCCTTGTCGCTGAACTGCCTTTATTTGCTTTAAAGTTCAAAAACTTCGGATGGGCAGACAATAAGATTCGGTACTCATTTTTGATAATTTCTGTGATTTTGTTAATACTATTTCAGTTCATTGCAATCCCTTTTATTATATTTTTGTACATCGTTTTATCCATCATCAGCAATTTGACGAATAAAACCAAAACCATAGAACATTAAAAATTAAAACAATATGAAATTTAGAGCAGAAATTGATGTGATGCCATTAAAAGCATTATTAGATCCACAAGGAAAAGCAGTAACAGGAAGTATGAAAAACTTAGGTCTTCCTGAAATTGAAAATGTAAGAATCGGGAAACACATCACTTTAGAAATCGAAGCAGCATCAAAAGAAGCAGCTACAACAAAAGTTGACGAAGCTTGTAAAAAATTATTAGCTAATCAAATCATGGAGTTTTATGAATTTGAATTGTTTGAGAATTAATATATTCATTCTATAATTATAAAACCCGTCCAGATAATTCTAGACGGGTTTTTTGTTATAAAAATGAAGCTTACGTTGTTGGCTTAAAAGAAAAAAACTAATCTATAATATCTTGAACCTCATCTAACAAAGAATTGTCATTCTCCGCTTTCTTTCCTCTTAGCTCAAAGTTCTTTCCTAAATATACTCTTCTTACTTGCTCATCACTCGCCAGTTCTTCAGCCGTTCCGGCCTTTAAGATACTTCCTTCAAAAAGCAAATATGCTCGATCGGTAATTTGTAACGTTTCTTGCACATTGTGATCTGTAATTAAAATACCAATATTTTTTTTCTTCAGTTTTGCTACAATACTTTGAATGTCTTCAACGGCAATCGGGTCAACTCCTGCAAATGGCTCATCCAACAAAATAAATTTAGGATCTGCAGCCAAACAACGAGCAATTTCTGTTCTTCTTCTTTCCCCACCGGATAAGCGGTCGCCCAAATTTTTACGAATATGTTGCAAATGAAACTCGTTTAACAATTCTTCCAATTTCAGATTTTGTGCTTCTTTGCTCAACTTTGTCATTTCCAAAATGGAACGAATATTATCTTCTACACTTAACTTTCTGAAAACCGATGCTTCTTGCGCCAAGTAGCCAATTCCCAATTGTGCGCGCTTGTACATTGGTTCATCCGTAATATCTTTATCATCTAAAAATATTTTTCCCTCGTTGGGTTTTATCATCCCCACAATCATATAGAAAGAAGTTGTTTTACCGGCACCATTCGGTCCGAGTAAACCTACAATTTCTCCTTGTTTTACATTCACCGTAACGTTTTTAGCAACGGTTCTGCTTTTGTATTTCTTAACCAGATTATCAGTACGTAAAATCATGTTGATATACTATATTAGAATGTAAACTGCAATGATGCTTTGATACTGAATGGAATTGCTTTAGGATTATCTAAATAAGATAATCGCCAAACGGCATCCACTCTGAAAATTTTAAAAATGTTTTCTATTCCCGTGGTTGCTTCAAAATACGGGCCACGGTTCAATGCATATAAATGTTCAGGGAAAATTAACAAATTTTTATTTTGATCATTCACTCTTCCTATCAGGGCTTTTGCGCCTACTACTTCTCTCCATTTTAATTTACGCATTAAAGGAATACGATTTAAAAAGAACCCGTCAAAGTGATGCGAAATAGTTGCTGATGCATATTCATCACTCACAAATTCGTAATAATTCATAGAGTTGAACGCATACAAATCAAAAATATAGGTTTCATTCCCTCCATGCAATTCGAGCAAAGGATACGGAATTGGATTCCAGGTTTTACCGTAAGATAAAATATAATCGAAGTAGCCGATTGGATTTATGCGGATACGATCATCCACATTGATTGTAAATTTATGGTAGTTGTAGTCGCTATGAAATAAATTTTTAATTCCCATTGTATATTGGGCTTGTACAATTGGGTAATGTGTTCCTAAACTTACACGTGTAAATTCCCCTTCTACGTACTTTTCATTGTAGGCCAAACGCGCCAGCAAACGAATTTCGGAAGTGGTAATGCTCTCTTTAAATGCTGTTTCCGTTGCATTTTTTTGATACTCATAATGAAAATTTGCAAGCGGCATCATCGTTCTGTTATAGAAACTTAGCTTGGTATTAAAACCTGTAAACCATTCACGTTCTACATAAGCGTACACTTGTTTTACGTTCGTCAGATTTCTTAAAGGAGTAATTCGAAAGACGGAAGCAAGAATATTGTCGGTCGTAAATCCATTTTGACTTTGTCCCAAAATCTCATTGTCGTTTTTGTAATACATACCAACCATTGCACGCGGCTTCTTGCTAATGAACGATCGAATACCTAAACTGTATTTGAATTTTTCATCTCGAGTACCATAGGCGACATAGCCACTCAACTCGTACCATTTGCTGAATTGATTGCTGGTTCGTCCACCAAAACGGAAGCGATTTCCTTCAATTTCGTTGGTACTAAACATATTGTAATAGGGACCATATTCAAAATTGCCTTTTACTTTATAGCCTGTAACAAAAATCTGTATGACATCAATCCAAGTTTTATAAACGGGTAACGACTGAAGTGTGTCCACCATTTTATAAATCTGCTTTTCATTTTTAGAAAGCGTATCATGGCGGTGTTCATTCCAAAATTCCTCTGATTTTTTGAAAGCATCTTCGTTTACTTTCAAATTTTCTGTTGCAGAATAAAATTTGTCTTCACGAGGTTGATTGATTTTAAAATTACTATAATCTGCTGTTTTTCTGCCGTACACGCCCATCATGTTCTTTTCCTTTCGCTCAACAGGAAAAGGATTAAAATCGATGACCAAACGTTCTTTTTGCATCATCCAGGCACTATCAATCAATGTATACGTTTGAACAACAGCGGTAGAATTGATAAAATTAATATTCGCATCTTCCGCAATGCTCATTTCAATTTGCTTGATTGCAAAAGAGGTATCAGCTGCCCAAAGATTTCCTACGAAGGCTAATTCCTGCTTTCGCTTTGGCTTAAATTGAAGTTGATAACATTTATGACCATCAATCACCATACTATCTATTAAATAAAATTTATAAAACAACAATGCATTATCAGAAATGGGACTGTTGAAATTTTTCCCAAACACTAAAATGGTATTATCGTAGATGTTTACATTTTGATACATATCACCCATGAACTGTGATACACTCGAATTTTCAAGACCGGTAACTTTACTCGCTTTAATGACTTCGTTGCGTGCTTTGGGGCTTCTGCGGTAATAATAATCCGACAATGCTTCTGTCATGAATACCGGCAAATACGGTTTCTCTTTTGCGTTGCTACTATCGATGTTATCAAAAATAAAGGAGAAGGGTTCCAGCAACTTTTTATTTTTAAAATCTTCGCTTAAGTTGTTTAAATCAAATTCCACTTTATTGTAAACCTCATACTCATAGGCGTCCAATTTCTCTCTGTCGTTTTTATCTTTATTTGCAATGATTTTTCTCAAAATACGATGAGCAGGATTTTCTCCTGGGCGAACTTCAACGGTTATTAAATCGACACCTTGCGTTAATCCAATGTTTAAAATTTGTTCTTGCCCGCGCTTAATGACACGGGTAATTTTGTTGTATCCAACATAGGAAATAGTAATAGAATCAACTTTTTGTAGAAGTTGATAAGGTATAATTTCCTTCGATATCACTAGCTGCTCCAATCGTTGTTCCGGTAAATATGATGTTTACAAATGGTAAGGGTTCACGAGTAATTGCATCCACAATTTTCCCGCTAACTTTGGTTGTTTGAGCAACCAAAGAAGAAGAAAACAACACTAGAAAAAGTAGTGTAGAAATTAAGAAGGTATTTTTTAAAATAGGTTTCAATCAGCTATACTTTATGTAATTCTTCCCAAAACTCGACTGCTCTTCGCGTATGAGGAATAACAATTGTTCCTCCAACAATGTTTGCAACAGCAAATACTTCAAACACTTCTTCGCTACTAACATTATTCTCTTTGCATTTTTCCAGATGGTACTTAATACAATCATCGCACCGTAAAACCATTGAAGCTACCAAACCGAGCATCTCTTTTGTTTTTACAGGCAATGCACCTTCAGCATAGGTGTTCGTATCCAGATTAAACAATCGTTTCAAAACAATATTATCAGCTGCCATGATTTTATCATTCATTTTAGCGCGATAGTCGTTAAATTCTTTTACTGAGGACATAAGTTAATTGGGTTAAATGGGTTAATTGGGTAGATTTAGGTTAAATGGCTTTGGGGGTAAATTAGGGCTGGCCTAATTTCACCAAATTACTTAATCAACCTAATCAACTATTTTCTCTTTCCTTTTCACTACAAAGTAAGAAACAAAGATACTCGCTTCGTACAAGAAATACAAGGGAAATGCAACCAGCAATTGTGAGGTTACGTCTGGGGAAGGGGTGATTATTCCGGCAACGATTAAGATCACCACAACAGCATGTTTGCGGTATTTTCGCATGAATTCCGGGTTAAGGATTCCAAACCTCGTTAAAAAATAAACAAGAATTGGCAATTCGAAAATTAAACCGGTGCAGAGAGTAAGTGTGGTAACCGTAGAAATATAGGAATCCATGGTAAAATTATTCTCGATTTTGTCACTTACCTTATAATTTCCCAAAAAATTTATCATTAATGGTGCTATAACAAAATAGCTGAAACATGTGCCGATAATAAAAAGGAAAGATGCCGAACTTATAAAAAATGTTGATGCTTTTCGTTCTTTCTCTTTTAAAGCGGGCTTAATGAAACGCCAAACTTCCCAAAGAACATATGGAGAACCAAGGATCAATCCTCCAATAAAAGCAATCCACATCTGAGAGGTGAATTGATCGGACAAGCCAATACTTTGAAGATGAAAGGTTGCTTTTCCAAAACACAAATCCTCTCCCAAATTCAGAAAATGACCTAACTTGCAAAATGCACGGTACGTAGGAAAATTCTCTTCCATAGGACCAAAAAGTATTGTGTCAAATAGGAACTCTGGAAAGCAAAAAAGCACTACCGCTATTACAACTACAACGATGGCAGAACGGAACAAATGTCCACGCAAGGCATCAATATGCCCCCAGAAAGACATTTCGCCATTGTTTTTACCTGATTTATTAAAAAGTCCGAATAGTGCCATTTAAAAGCCCAAAGTTAATATTATTTAGCTTGTGTGATTCTTATAAATAGAAAGAAAAATATGTATTTTTGAGTACCTAAACGGCAAATTCGATACTTTTTGATTATGAAGCAGCAACGTACGTTTTACATTTTGGCAGTATTCTCCTTTCTTCTGTTGTTTGGGGCTTACTGGAACCATTTTCATAACCAGTTCCAATTTGATGATGCACATACAATTGTAAACAATAACGCCATCCGAAGCCTCAAAAACATTCCTTCTTTTTTTACCGATGCCCGAACCACCAGCTCCTTGCCTGCCAATCAAATTTACCGTCCAGGGTTAACTACCCTTAATGCTATCGATTACTGGATTGGTGGACATGAAAATCCAGAGCCATTCAACTTTCATGTTTCTATCTTTATTACCTATATACTTCTAGGTATTTTTCTCTATTTTTTATTTCTAAAGTTATTCAACAATAGCTTTGAACATAAATGGAACAATTATTTTGCGTTGTTCGGTGCTACTTTTTATAGTTTACATGCAGCCAATGCCGAAACAGTCAATTATATAATTGCCCGTTCCGATTTATTTTCAACCTTAATGATTATTCTTTCATTGTTGATTTATCTTTACAAACCACAATGGAAAAACAAACTGATTTATTTGATTCCTGTATTGATTGGTTTTTTTGTAAAAGAGCCAACCATCATGATTGCACCGCTCCTATTTATTTATGTAATTCTATTTGTCAAAGATTTACCAATCCCCCAATGGTTTACCCTTAAAGGAATAAAAGAAGGAATTGGCACCTTGTACATCTTATTACCATTATTTGTATTGGCAGTGATTCTTTTTATCGTTTCTAAAGCAATGGCTTCCGACACGTTTGTTCCTGGAGGAGGTTCACGCTTGGAATATATTTTATCACAACCTTTTGTGATTGTGCATTACTTCAACAACTTTTTGTTACCACTTAATTTATCTGCAGACACCGATTGGTTGCCCATTTCCAATATGGCAGATGATAGAGTGATCATCGGAAGTATTTTTATTTTAGGAATGATTTCAGTTGCAATCTACTCCTCTACCAAACGGATTCTCTATCCCATTGCTTTCGGGATTTCATGGTTTCTATTGGCACTTCTTCCAACATCCCTAATTCCGTTATCAGAAGTATTGAACGACCATCGTACATTTTTTCCTTACATTGGATTGGTAATTGCAGTTGCTTGGACGTTGGGCCTAATCGCTATTCGTTTTCAAGAAAGTATTGAAACCAAAGGAACGATTAAATTTATCTTTTTTGCGTTACCGATAGTATTGGTTTCGGCACATGCGTATGGAACGCGACAACGAAATATCGTTTGGAGCTCCGGTGAAACATTGTGGGCTGATGCAGTAAAGAAAAGTCCAAATAATGGACGAGCACTTATGAACTATGGATTGGCATTGATGGGCAAAAATGATCACGCAGGAGCGTTGGATTGTTTTGAACGTGCATTAAAAATTTTACCAAACTACTCGTATTTATATGTTAACATGGGCGTTTTAAAAAGCGCTATGGGTAAGCCTGTTGAAGCAGAAGCCAATTTCAAACAAGCACAATATTTAAATCCGGGCAATCCCGAATGTTATTATTTTTATTCTAATTGGTTACGATCACAAGGGCGATTTAAAGAAGCGCTTGAACAAGCAACACAAGGGTTAAAAGTAAGTCCGGGGCATGCAGGAAACCAATTACTCTGCAACGAATTGATGGCAATGGCAGCAAACGAGGACAACCAATTGCAAATAGCAGAACAAACAGCAAAAGAAAAACCAAGTGTAGACAATTACATAGCGTTGAGTTTGGTCTATTACCAAAAACACAACTATGAAAAATGCATCGAAGTAGCAAAGGAAGCGATTAAACTAAAAGCTGATTGTATTGAAGCATACAATAACATTTGTTCTGCACAAAATATTTTAGGAAATTATGATGAAGCGATAAAAGCAGGTGAACAAGCATTAAAGATTGACCCCAACTATCAATTGGCAAAGAATAATTTGGCAGATGGGTTGGCCAGAAAAGAAAAAGAGAATATGGCACTGGAGCTTGTAAAAAAAGAACCATCGGAGGCCAACTACATGAACTTGAGTTTGGTGTATTATAATTTAGGGCGTTTTCAAAAATGTGCAGATGCAGCAGAATTGGCAATAAAAATAAATCCAAACTCTGACAGTGGATACAACAACATATGCTCCGCTTATAACATGTTGGAACTTTGGGATAAAGCGATTGAAGCCGGAGAAAAGGGATTAAAGATTAATCCAAACAACCAACTACTCAAAAACAATTTAGAAGTTTCTAAAAAAGGAAAAGCCGGGAATTAATCATACGAATGAAACTGCTTTGTTTTTACATTATAACATCGAGTAAAACCGCGAAAAGTGTTAAACTTAATATAGCAAGTTGAATCACTCCTCAATTGTGGCCCTAAATAAAATATAGAGCCTACAGCAGCGAATCTAGGAGAATCATTAAAAAAATCGCCCTCTAAATTTTCAGGAAAATTTCCGTTCTCCAATAGATACCTTTCAACATCTTCTCCTAAAACGATTGCTTGTTCGTCAGCTTTCTTTCTAAGATAATCTTCACTAGAATAAGACAATAAGTGAAATGATGCAAACAAAAGAATAGACGTTAGCGCATATAATTTTAATCTTGTTTTTCGAAACAAATCAATTAAGAAAGCAATAATAAACCCTAAGGTAAGCATCGAATAGAAACCTTTGGTCAATATATCTCCCATCATCCAAGAGAAAGAAATACCATGCACCAAAACAATTAAGAATGGTGAAAGTAACAACCCAAAAATAATTAGTAGTTTGAAATTAGGTCTTACAATCTTTTCTAATAGTTGGTTCACCAAAAAGTACTTTTTAATGCTTTTTTCGAATGACGATTATATGATGTAAAGCAAAAATTGAATTAAAAGGAATAAACATAAATTCAAAAAGCTTTATTACTGGCGAGAAGAAAGAAGGAAGAATTTGTCTGAAATTTAATCCGCCTGACAACACATAACGCATATAATTATTCAACGGCTTCTGGATAACAATTTCCAACCGTGGATACATAGCTTCAAACTTTGCTTTGTCGCGTTTAAAAACGATGTATGAAAGTGCCTGATTTGCGCCATTCATAAAACCAAGCGATTCGTTTACCCACTCTTTTTGATTCATGTCAAACGTCTCGGTATCAAATATTTTTTTGTAAAAACGTTTGGCAACGGTTCCATAATATGGATCAATCAAAACACAACCACAACCTCTGTCTAACACCCTTTCCAATTCCTTAAAAAATAAATTCGGATTTGGAAAATGATGAAAACAATTGATGCCGTAGATAGCTCGTACACTGTTATTTTCAAAAGGCATGTTCTGAGCATCCACCACCATATCCAAATTATCAGCTTTCTTGATGTCTGTTGAAATAATCTCTGGATACAATTTTTTAAAGAAACTCACACCAGCACCAATCTCAACACGTTTAGAATGAGTTTGCATAAAGTATTTATTATCCAAGTCGATACATGTATCATAAAACTCAGCAAAAACTTCACGCATCATTGGCTTTTCGTACAAGACCTTGCTATGAATCTGCAACATTTCTTCACTATCAGGATCAACGCCAATCAAGCGAGGCTCTTGCAACCAGGTTCGTATTTTTTTAAATAAACTCATTAGTAAGCATCAAAGTCAAACGCGTTAAAAATAACTTTTTTGTATTCCAATTTCCTATTCAGTTTTGTTAAATCTTTAAAGATAAAATTTAATGGAGACGGCCGCATACGTTTAGGAACATTAAAATACATGGCTTTACTCCAGTTGATCGCTGCGTTGATTCCAATCCAAAGTGTGATGGGACGAAAACCAAGATTAATAGCATTGTCTTTTACAGAAAAAGCTTTTGTCTCCAGCAACATTGCTTCTATTCCAGTCTTATCCGTTGGTGCATAAATCAAACCATCTTTTATTTTATACTTGATTGCCGGATTTTTCAACTTCCAATCGAGCATTTCTTTGTTCCATTGTTTCAAAAATTGCACTTCTCTATCACTTTCTGAAACAGAAATTTTTCCAAAACCAAGTTTAGCTTCCAAAGCACCTACTAACTGAAAGCCCAATTTATTTATAAAACCAGGCGTACTGTTAGCGTTGGCAACACCAGCAACAAAACCAAATCCTTTCTCTGCCGCAAGGGTATAAGTAAGGCCTGCCAAAGAAGTGAACAACTTCTTTCCTTGATGGTCCGGATGTGTCGCAGTATTTAGAGAAAGTACGCCTCTCTCTTCCTTGCCAAACAATATTGCTTTCATAGGAATAGTCGCATAATGTGCAACCAAAACTCCATTTTGATAAGCATTATAGCCTACAACGGTTCCATCCGGATTATCTTTGTATTGCCATTTTAAAAATGCCTCTGAATATTTTTTTGCTTCCGGAAAAACAAAACGCAACAATCCGGCAATTTCTTTGATTGCTTTATCATCCGTCTTTACAGGTGAAAATTCGTAGCTCATTCTATCAATACAGCTTTTATGCTTTCAGAATAGTTTTTCAAAGTGATTTCCAATTTTTCCAAATCACGCTTTGTCTCAAATTTAATCAAATGTTTTAAGCCCAATACACTTTCTGAAGAAACAGGAAGTTTCAACCCAATTATTTCAGCCATTTTACAGATAAAATAGAACAGCGGAAGTGGAAAAGGAATAAACCGAATTTTTTGATCCAGTTGCTTCGCAATTTCCTGGTAAAAGACTTTCATCGTAATAGCATCCGGCTCTGCAACATGATACAATCCTACTTTTTCTCTTTCAAATGCATACTCTACAATCAAACATAAATCATCCACATGAATTGTTTGAACAGGTTGCACTCCTCCCCCAATCAGCGGGAGAATAGAGGATCGATTAATTGTATTAATTAATTCGGCAGCCAATCCTTTTTTACCAATAACCAATCCCGGTTTTAAAATCACATCCTTTGATAAGTCAAATAATTTCTCACACGTCAATTTGGTTTTACCATAATGTGATTCCGCATCCTTGTGAGCCGAAAAGGATGAAAGAAATAACGGTTTAATATTTTTTCTGCGACAAACTTCTACAATCTTTTTTGTTCCGGAGACATTTATTTCATCCGAATTTTTATTTTGATCAAAGCGGAGATAGGCGCAATGAACTAAATAATCAACTGAATCAAAAACAGATTCATCCGGCATCAATTCCAAATCATACACAACATATTCTACATCCCTAACCACTTCTTTCGGAAGCGTTCGCACAAATGCTTTCACTCTCCAGCCATTTTCAAAAAAATAATGCACCAGATGTTCTCCGATAAATCCACTCGCTCCGGTGATGATGATACTAGGCTTAATCATTTTTTAAAACATTTTTAGCAACAGTATATGCATTTGCCATCAGCGTTAATGTCAATCCTTTTGCGGGCAAATATTTAAATCCTGATCCGTCAGCAACAAAAACATTTTTTGTTCCTGCTAATTTTCCATTTGAATGAATGGTAAACAAATCACCGCTTTCATCGAACGGCAAAGTTCCAGCATAATGAATACTCCCTCCATGTGGTGTATAAACAGTTTTCAACGGTTGACAACCCAAAGTTTTTAGTGCAGATTTTATTTTTTGTTCCCGTTTTTCATTTATATGAATTTCTTGTTCGGATAAAACATATTGTCCTGTTAAGATATCACCGGTTAGGGTATTCGTATTTTGTTGCATCCGAATGAACTTTGTTGCAGAACCTTTTTCTGGATGATGAATTCCTGCAATTGTAAAAGAAGATTGCAAATAATGCATAATGATGCGTGCATCCGCATAATTTAAAGGCGTTTCCTTTATCAGCTTAAACAACAACAATGAACGATAACTAAACAATGCGGCCATCCCCACATCAAAATTATCGTTTTTCTCATCCAAATACATTACTAACTGCCCTAAGCTGGTTTTCTTTTGTTCGATTTCTTTCCCTAACATTCTCCATTGTAAACAAGGAATATAGCAATAAGGATTACAGATCACGGGCAACTGCTCCTTCTTATAATCAAATGAACGGATAAGGATTCTTGCAGTCCCTAAAACTCCCGGAGCTAAAATTAATTTCTTGCAGGTGAAAACTTGTTCTTCATTTGTATCCGTTCTTCTAACAATTACATCCACTCCCGCAGCATGTTCCTTAAACTTTAACACTAAACAATTTTTATGGTATGTAAAATTGGATTTATCTTTCAACTGATCAATTGTTATCCAAGAACGGTAAGCCGATTTATCTTTGTCGCTCCAAAAATCCATATCCTTATACTGAACTGCGGAACGATTTTCTTTTGCCTTGGTAAGCAAAGCCAATGCTGATCGACCGAGGAATACACCCTCTCTATTCAGACTGTCTTTTTGTTTGTTATAAGAAGAAAAAAGGCCTTTTAGATTTGCCTCTAAGTCTGAAGCTGGTTGAATATTCTGAAGGTTTTTTAAACTATATGGTGCACCATCATCATTCTCTCCTGAAATTCCAATCAGATTGCCCACTGCTTGGTAAGCAACATCCATGTGAGAATCATTTAATCCAATGGCATTCAGTTCGGGTTTTGAAAAAGCATAACAGCCTAATCCCCAGCCGCCACCTAATCCACCTTTGGCCATACTTTCCATTGGCTTAAATGTATCCGATTCAAATGGAATAAATTTTTCTGTGAGTTGTGTTAAAAAACTTCTCGGTGGAGTTAATTGCGACCCTACTTTCGTTGCTTCCCAAGGAATACCCTCAAATTGTTTTCCTAAAAAATAATTGTGTTGATTTTTATCATCTTTACGAATGGAAATAAAATCTTTATTCGGAATTAATTCTTTGTAGTTTTCATCTTCTATACCAACATCGAGCACTGCAACATTCACACCCGCTTCCACCAACGAATTGGCAGCAATGGCACCTGTTGCTCCTGAACCAACAACGATATAGTCGTAGCTTAATTCCATTTTCGTTTAATAGAGTTGACGATAAACATTCCGATTGTTGCTCGAAAAACAGCGCGTATTCCTACCAATCCAATCTTAATAATATAGAAAGGTGAAAAATTACGAGATAAAAAATAGGTTGTATAATTGGGTGATGCTTCCAGAATTGCCAGCATCGTAAATAATTTTCTTCGGACATTATTATTGGGTTCTTTCAAAGCCAAAGCTGCATCAATGCATGCCATACGACTTTTGCTTTTTAGCATGGATTTCCAAAGCGATTGTTCATAGTTAGACAACGTGATATTTAATTTTTGCATTGCATCGGCATAGGTATTCTTTTCAGAATGCTGAACATGAATGCCCAACAAATAATAACCTATTCGCTCCGCTTCAAAAATATAAGTCTGCTTATCTTCCATTTATGTTTTGAGCATATTCTTTATACGTAATAATTTTACAATCGAATGTTTCCATGATTTTTTCTAAACGATCAAACATGTTTTTACGATTATAATACATGAGTTTATTATAAAACCAACTATCCTGAATCCCAGGATGCATGAACGACTCCTGTTCTGTATCGCTGTCATAAGGATGAAAATAACTGGTGACAGCTAATCCTTTAGAAAAATGATTTTCAAATCCTTTTTTTAATCATTGGCATGGGTAATACTCTAAAATAAACTCCACCGGCAAATGGAACATTCAAAAAACGAGCGCCTCTAACACTTACAGGAATCTCCAATAGTTTTTCAGTCATCATTCGTGGTACTTCTCCGAATCCTTCCCATCCGAACAAAGGATTCTTTGCCGGGAGTACTGAACTGGAGTAGGTAAAACCCAACTCGGCCAATACTTCAAAAGCCCATTCAGTGTCTTTAGTAAGCGAGTAAATAGGAGCACGATAACCAACAATCTTTTCAGCACCAGCGTTGTTTAGATTTTCTAGATTTTTCAACAAATCCATCTTAAAAGCTTCTTTAGTTTGCTGCGTAACAGGAATGTGCGTATTCGAATGGCAAGCAATCTCATGTCCTTCAGAAAGAATTGTTTTTATCAAACCCGGGTAATGTTCAGGAATATCACCAACCGTAAAAAAGGTAGCTTTTGATTGGTATTTATTTAAAAAGCGCAGATAGTGTTCAACCATGAGATCAACTCTAGGCTTATAGTTTAATCCATCTTCCATTCGCAAACGAACGTCTTCCAAATCGACACTAAACAAAAAAATATTTTTAGCGGTGTTCGCCATTCTACTATCGCTTAATTTTTGTTATTTTGCTTAAAATTAACGACAAATTACGGAAATTTTAGCATTCTAAAACAATTATAAATGATAATCATTACAGGAATTACAGGAGGAATCGGAAATTTTTTGTTCCATCAATTTTCGAAATCGGGGGAAGAAATTATCGGCACCTATCATTTGAACAAACCGGAGGGTGAAGTTTTTAAAAATTCCATTCAATTGGACATTACAGATTTTAATCAAGTAGAAAAATTTATTTCATCCATCAATGCAAAAAACATCACACTTATCAATTGTGCGGGGGTGAGTGCAAATGCGTTTGCTCATAAATCAAGTATGGCAGAATGGAACAACGTTATTAATGTCAATCTGATTGGTACTTTTCAACTAATTCGAGCAACATTGCCTTTGATGCGAGAACAGAATTTTGGTCGCATTATTAATTTATCATCCATTGTTTCACAAACAGGAGTCATGGGAACAAGCGCCTACGCAGCATCTAAAGCCGGAATTAACGGCATGATAAAAAGCATTGCTTTGGAAAATGCACAAAAAGGAATTACCATCAA
Source organism: Bacteroidota bacterium (assembly GCA_016722565.1). Taxonomy (NCBI): domain Bacteria; kingdom Pseudomonadati; phylum Bacteroidota; species Bacteroidota bacterium. Next base: position 717,969 of record JADKIU010000001.1, on the reverse strand, counting down.
CAACATTAATTTGGGTTATTTTAAAGTAGGAATGATTAATACTGTTCCTCTTGAAATTCAGGAAAAAATTAAATCAAAAATTGCATCCAATGAATTCGGTGATCCGGAGAATATATTTTCTACAATTCAGTACATTCGAAACACTCCTTATTTGAACGGAGCTTGTTTAGACTTGAATGGAGGATTGGTTTAGAACTACTTTTGCTCCATTTTTCCCTTCAACAACGCAATATCCTGCGCTAGTTGTTTATTTTGCGCTTGAAGCTTAGAAACAACAACACTTAGATGAAGTAAATAAATGAAAATAACGAAAATGGCTGCGGTAAAAACTAGGTTCGGTGGTGAATAAATGCCTATTAAGGCAGAAACCACATCCAAACCTTTTCTCCAAAAAGAAAACAACACGAGCACAATCGTACAAACAATCCAAACGATAGAATATTCTTCGCGTAATTTTCCTTTGATGATAAGACGAACAATGTATAATAAAAACAAGATACTGATTGCAATCGCGATGATTTGAATTTTTTCCATGTTCTATTTTTTAAATTTTATCCTTATAAATGTATAAATAATTGCCAAAGTAACTTTAAACATATAATAAACTGAGGCAGCAAAACCAATGGAAGAAACACCGCCTTGCCGTTCCTTCATCTGCACAGCGACTTCTCCAATTTTCAATTTATTTAATGAATATAAAATAATCGCTTCCGGTTCCGGATATTCATCCGGGTAATAGTTACTTACAATTTCAAGCGTTTTACTATTGATGAGTCTAAAACCAGAAGTACTGTCATTTATGGTAACACCTACCAAAAAATGATTCAACCACTTAAAATAATTAATTCCCATCCTTCTGGCCATTGAAGATTGAAAGCCTTCTTTAGAAATAAAACGTGAACCAATCACAACATCCACATTCTTTTCAAGAATAACAGAAATCAATTTCGGAATCTCAGAAGCCGGATGCTGGCCATCTCCATCAATCTGAATAGCATAATCAAATCCGTTTTCAAAGGCATATTTGAATCCTGTCTGTACAGCACCTCCAATGCCCAAATTAACAGGCAAGTTTAGAGCAATACAATTTAATTTTGAAATAATTTCAGAGGTCGTATCTTTTGAACAATCGTTGACAACAATAACGGCAATGGATATATTTTGGGATTGAGCAGTTTGAAGAATATCATTTACAACAGATGTAATTGCCATTTCTTCATTATAAGCCGGAACGATTGCTGCTATCTTCATTAGTAGTTTAAGATTTGAACTACGTTTAAATAATGCCTTCTTTCAACAAATCATGTAAATGCACAAAACCATGATATTTGCCGTTATCTGTCACAATCAATTGTGTGATATTAAATTTCTCTAATAACTGCATTGCATTCACCGCCAACTCTTCTGCTTCTATTTGTTTCGGAGTTTTATTCATGATATCAGCTGCTCTTAATGAATTAATTGCATCCGTTTTTTCGAGCATTCGCCTTAAATCTCCGTCAGTAATCACGCCTACTAAATTTCCATTTTCTACTACTGCAGTAGCTCCCAAACGTTTGGAAGAAATCTCCATGATAACAGATTTTATGGAATCGTCCGGTTTCACAATTGGTTTTTGATTTTGAGTCGCAATATCACCTACCTTTAAATACAATTTTTTTCCAAGAGCACCACCGGGATGATATTTTGCAAAATCGCTGCTGGTAAAATCTCGGCAATCCAACAGGCAAACAGCCAAAGCATCACCCATTGCTAGTTGAGCTGTTGTACTGGACGTTGGAGCCAGATTATTTGGGCAGGCTTCTTTTTCAACCGTTGAGTTCAAAACGTAATCCGATTGTTTTGCTAAATAAGAATCTACATTCCCAACCAAGCCGATTAATTTATTTCCACCCGTTTTTAATAAGGGCACCAACACTTTTATTTCAGGTGTATTTCCACTCTTAGAAATACAAATCACAACATCTTCTTTTTGAATTGTTCCTAAATCTCCATGAATGGCATCTGCTGCATGCATAAAAATGGACGGAGTACCCGTTGAGTTCATGGTTGCTACCATTTTTTGAGCAATTATCGCACTCTTTCCGATGCCGGTCACCACAACACGTCCCTTCGATTCATAAATAAGCTTTACCGTGGCTACAAAGTCGTTATTGATGAAATTCTGCAAGTTTCGAACCGAGTCGGCCTCAATATTTAAGGTACTTATAGCTAGTTCTTTTATTTTATCGATGGATTTATTCACTTCGTAGGACATTTAAAATAAAGTAGAGAAATGTTTGTCTGTGTAACAATTTTTTATTATATATTTACATTAGAAATCATGGAATCGAATATTTATTCGTTCGATAATTAAAGGTATAAAAATAGTACATTTTAAAGATAATCTTAACATAAACATTAATTAAAAAACAAAGAATTGAAAATGCTCGATGTAGAAACATCGCTTTCGGAATGTTTGCAAAAATATTTTGGATTTAAAAAATTCAAAGGACAACAAGAAGCGATAATTGGAAGTTTATTAGAAGGGAAAGACACATTTGTTATTATGCCAACAGGTGGTGGCAAGTCATTATGCTATCAATTACCTGCACTGGTTAGTGAAGGCACAGCAATAATTATCTCCCCACTTATTGCATTAATGAAGAATCAAGTAGATGCACTTCGTAACTTTGGGAACGAAGAAGGGATTGCTCACTTTTTAAATTCTTCGCTTACAAAAGCGGAAATTACTAAAGTGAAAAAGGATATCACTGATGGCAAAACAAAATTATTATACGTTGCACCGGAAAGCTTAACAAAAGAAGACAACATTGCATTTTTCAATGAAATAAAAATCTCTTTTTTCGCCATTGATGAAGCTCATTGTATTTCAGAATGGGGACATGATTTCAGACCTGAATACAGAAGACTGCGCCCAATTATTGAACAAATTGGCAAAGTACCAATCATTGCCTTAACAGCAACTGCAACGCCAAAAGTTCAGCAAGACATTCAGAAAAATTTAGGCATGAGCAGTGCCAATCTTTTTAAATCATCTTTCAACCGCTCGAACTTATATTATGAAGTGCGTCCGAAAGTGAATGTGATTAAAGAGGTAATCAAGTATGTAAAAAGTCAACAAGGTAAATCCGGAATTGTATATTGTTTAAGTCGTAAGAAAGTAGAAGAGCTTGCTCAAACCTTACAAGTAAACGGAATCAAAGCATTGCCCTACCATGCAGGATTAGAAGCAAAAGAACGTGCTAAAACGCAAGATGCTTTCTTAATGGAAGACATTGATGTGATTGTTGCTACCATTGCATTCGGAATGGGAATTGACAAACCGGATGTTCGTTTTGTTATTCACCATGATATTCCAAAATCATTAGAAGGGTATTATCAAGAAACTGGTCGCGGTGGACGTGATGGTGGTGAAGGAAATTGCATTACTTTTTACAGTCACGATGATATTGTGAAGTTGGAAAAATTCATGAAAGGCAAGCCGGTTGCTGAACAAGAAATTGGGAAACAATTATTGGCAGAAACCGTTTCATACGCTGAAACATCCAGCTGCAGAAGAAAATTCTTATTGCATTATTTCGGTGAAGAATTTGACGAAGCAGGATGCGGTGGCATGTGCGATAATTGTCGCAACCCAAAACAAAAGTTTGATGGAATGGATGACATTGCTTTAGCAATAGAAGCCGTTACCGATGTAAAAGAAAAATTTAAAACCAAAGATGTCATCAATGTTTTATTAGGAAACATTACTTCTACCGTAAAATCCTACAAACACAATGAATTAGAGTGTTTCGGAAAAGGAACGGAAGACGACAAAAATGAAAAATACTGGAATGCCATATTCCGCCAAGGCGTTGGTTTCCGGATTACTTTCTAAAGATGTAGAAAACTATGGTCTTTTAAAAGTAACCAAAGAAGGAGAAAAGTTTCTAGACAAACCTTATAGCATGATGGTGACCAAAGATCACGATTATGAAGGAACTGAAAGTGATGACGAAGACGGACCATCCGGTGGTGGAGGAAAAGGCGGATCAGGTGCTGATGAAATTTTATTCTCTGCATTAAAAGATCTTTTAAAACAAACAGCGAATAAATTAAAATTACCACCGTACGTTATTTTCCAAGAAGTTTCTTTGGAAGAAATGGCCATTCAGTATCCAATAAAAATGGATGAATTGGTAAATATTACAGGAGTAGGACAAGGGAAAGCTCAAAAATTCGGCAAACCTTTCCTTGATTTGATCTCCAAATATGTGGAGGAAAATGAGATTGAACGTCCATTAGATATGGTTGTAAAATCCATCGTTAACAAATCTGGATTAAAAGTATACATCATACAAAACATTGACAGAAAGCTACCTTTAGAGGATGTTGCCAAAGCCAAAGGATTGAGTTTATCGGATTTGATTATTGAAATTGAAAGTATTGTTCACTCAGGAACTAAAGTTAATATCAGCTATTATATTAACGATATTTTGGATGAGGACAAACAAGAAGAAGCAATGGAATACTTTAAAGAGTCTAATTCCGACTCTATCGCTGATGCATTAAAAGAATTGGGTGAAGATGAGTATTCAGAAGAAGAAATTCGGTTGATGCGAATTAAATTCATGAGCGAATTCGGAAATTAAATTTTTCATTTTTGTAAAAAACCGCTCTTAGGAATAAGGGCGGTTTTTTTATGTTTAATCAATTAGCATCTATGACATCATTAAACGAAACGAATTTATTTCAAAAAATAATTTCTGTTTTTAAGGAGTCCTTAAAAGAAACACCTCGCGATTATACGGAAGGAAGTATTCGCAGAGCCGTTTTTTTATTGGCGATTCCTATGATTCTAGAACTAAGTTTGGAAAGTGTGTTTGCTGTTGTAGATATGTTTTTTGTAGGCCGACTAGGCGAAAACGCGATTGCAACTGTAGGCTTAACCGAATCGGTACTCACCATTATTTATTCCATTGCCATTGGATTAAGCACCGGTACAGCTGCAATTGTTGCCAGAAGAATTGGAGCTAAAGACGCAGAAGCAGCTGCTCGTGCAAGTGCACAATCATTAATCATTGCTGCCATCTTAATTACCATTACAAGCATCACAGGAGTTGTTTTTGCCGGCAATATTTTAAAACTAATGGGGGCGAGCGCTGAAGTAATTGCCGAAGGAACAACATTTGCGCAAATTATGTTGGGCGGAAGTGCTGCTATCTTTTTACTATTCCTTTTAAATGGTATTTTCAGAGGAGCCGGAAATGCAGCAATGGCAATGAGGAGTTTATGGATTGCCAGTATCATCAATATCATCCTCTGCCCTATTTTCATTCAGCTATTTGGCTTGAAAGGAGCCGCTATTGCAACCACAATTGGCAGAAGCATGGGGGTTATTTATCAATGTTACCATCTATTTAAAGGAAGCGGAGCCATTCAATTTTATAAAAGACATTTCAATTTCGATGGTGAAATTGTAAAATCGATTCTGAGCATCGCTTGGTCAGCTACATTTCAATTTATTATTGCCAGTGGCAGCTGGATTGTTCTTACACGCTTGGTTGCTGAAACAGGAGGCACAAGTGCTTCGGCAGGATATCAGATTACGTTCAGAAATATCATCTTCTTCATTTTACCTGCTTGGGGTTTTAGCAATGCCGCAGCCACACTGGTTGGGCAAAACTTAGGTGCGAAAAAATTTGATCGAGCTGAACAAAGTGTAAAACTTACGATGAAATATAATTTCTATTTGATGGCATTTGTTACCCTGTTATTCTTTTTCTTTTCTGAACCAATTATTCGAATTTTTTCAAAAGACGAATCGGTTATTGCTTACGGAGTTTTATCGCTGCAAATCTTAGGCTCTGGGTATATTTTTTATGGACTTTCCATGGTTTTGACACAATCATTAAACGGAGCAGGTGATACAAAAACACCAACCATCATCAACATTTTATGTTTTTGGGTGTTTCAAATTCCATTGGCTTATTTTTTAGCAAAAGGATTGGACATGAAATCTACCGGTGCCTTTATTGCAATTCCTGCCGCACAGGTTTTGATTGCTATAATGGCTTGGTATTATTTCAAAAAAGGAAAATGGAAACAAATTAAAATTTGATGCATAACTCCTTGCTTTTAATAACTGTTTTGCTTAAATTTATTGGAGATAAAACCTACTCACATGAAAAAGCAATACATACTTATTTTTTTATTCCTAACTCTTGTTATCAATATCTCATCACAAAACACTTGCTCAACCCCATACCCTTTTATATCGGGAACAACAAGCACATATACTCTTCCAGCGACTGGAATAAATACTGACCTATCTAATGATTATGGGTGCTTTTCAAATAGTGGATATGATGTTTCTTGGATTTATATTGGTGTTTGCTCTCCTGGAAGTATAGACTTAGAAATAAGTCCTATCACAGCTGGTCTCGATTTAGATTTTGTAGCATGGGGGCCTCTTACTGCAGCTACTGATTGTGGATTAGATTCCTCACAAATAATTGATTGTAGTATTTCTGGATCGCTTACAGAAATAATAAATATTTCTTCTGCACTTCCTGGTGAATATTACAAAATTATGGTTGGTAGATTTAGTTTTGGAGGCCCTTCCTCAGCGTATTTTAATATGGCACAAATTGGAGGAACTGGCAATGCTTGCATAAACACAATATATGCCTGTCCTGAACCTATAGCAACTCAAAATATATGTCAAGTCACAACTGACCTATTATTAAATCAAAACATTATTATTTGGGAGAAGGATACAACTTATACAGCTCCGTATTTAATACAAAAAGAGACCACTACGATGGGTGTATATAGCACAATTGCAACAGTAATGAATAATGACACATCTGCATATGTTGATAGCATTTCAAATCCAATGATTCAAGCATTTAAATATAGAATTGCTACAACTGACAGTTGTGGTTTAGGAACTTACGCTTATGGAAATGTTCACAAAACAATTCACCTATTAACTTCCACCAGTTCAAGTACTGGTTATCCACAATTAAGCTGGAGTGCATATTCAGGATTTAGTTTTGGAACGTATTATATATTTAGAGGGACATCACCAAGCACTATGACATTATACGACTCTATTTCTGCATCCTTTAATTCATATACTGATATAGCTGCAATTTCTGGAATGAACTACTATTCTGTCTCAGTTATTCCAGCAAGTCCATGCCAACCATCACGAACAATGAATATGTATAGCTATTCAAACGTCAGCCCAGTTACTTTTACAGGAATCAATGAATATGAATTCAATCAATTAGCTATTGGGCCAAACCCCGCTAATGATATTTTGAATTTTACTTTAGGAAACATCTCTGCTGATATACAAATTGACATTATTGACATTACAGGCAGACTCATTCTTTCAAAATCATTTAAAAATGTAAACCAAGATGTGATTTCCTTAAACGAAATTGCTAATGGAAGTTATATTGTAAGATTTATATCCGAAAATAAAACAACTCACAGAAATATTGTTATTGCGAAATAAATAATTTTAATTGCAATGAAAAAGCCTCTCAGTTTTGAGAGGCTTTTTATTATTTTGTGGTTTTTCCTTCATATAACTTCGTAAAAGACCCATCAATAGGCTCCCACAATTCTACTTTATTACTGTCACAATCGAGAATATGGAGGAATTTTCCATAATCATAAGCCTCAATCGTATCTAAAATAACCACATTATTTGCTTTTAATTTTTTTTGCAGCTGCTCCAAATCATCAACACGATAATTAATCATAAAGTCTTTCTTTGATGGCAAAAAATACTTCGTTTTATTTGCAAACGGACTCCATTGTGTATAGGCAATTGTTTTATCATCACTATCACGCCACTCGAACATCGAGCCATAATCATTAGGGGCAAGTCCTAAATTATCGTAATACCAAGTATTTAACGACTTCGCATCTTTACTTTTAAAAAATACGCCACCGATACCTGTTACTTTTCCGGATTTTTCCTTTAAAGAGGATGTCTTCTCTGAATTATATTCATAAAACACATTTAATTCGTTAATTTTTACTGTAAACATCTTATTGATGATAGCACTATCCGAATTCACAATGTGTTTCGCGTTTTCCAAACCCATCGCAGCAATAAAAACAATTCCTTTATCAGCATACCGAGCCCCAAATTGAATAATGCCCTGCTTTCTTAAACTCTGTAAATAATCAGAATGGTGCTTGCTATATTTTTGATCGTCAAACTCCTTTTTAGTGTCCCACGAACTTCCTTTCGAATACTCAACAATATAAATTGTTGGTGGCTCTGCGACCTTTGATTCAAATTTATAAGAACATAAAAATGCTCCAAAAACAATTAAATTAGAGGCAAGAAGAATTGAAACAATATTCTTTTTCATGGGTACAATTTTTTATTAAAAATAAGAAAATAGACTAAATGAAACTGGTTTTCTGAGGTTGCTTTAAAACCGAAGCATAATAAAAAATTATATCAAGCCACCAGCAGAGGCACCTATTATCAACAATGCTAACAATAGAAAAGTGGCCAAAAGGAGTCCAATCGAAACAAAAACCCAATCAAACACCTTACTGAATTTTGAATACTTATTAGGGTTTTTCTTAATTCTAGCCAGTGAAATAATGCTCAATATTATCACGATTAAAAGAATCAAAAAAAAGAGACCGCCTGCTATTGTTGGAATTAATGCGGATACAATAACCCCTACTAATAATGTTAAAAATGCTGCAAGATTAAATGGTTCTATTTGTTTCCACTTTGAACTTCCGTTGGGGTTAGGGTTTGGTTTTTTTTCTTTATATAAAGACCAATTAGGATCATCCATTTTATTCTTAGGAGGAGTATCGCAAACAATTATAAAGCTAGGAGATTTGTAATCACAAATTATACTTTCTGTGTTTGATGTGCTCACAACTAGTCCATCGTAATTATTATTCTCAACCAAAGAATCCAATTGTGGTTCTACGAATCTTTCCTCGTTATTAATCGCTTGTTTTTGGTGCTTATCAATTGAGATATTAACTGAATAACCAGGACGGTATTTTCTTTTTATAATATTAAGAGAAGTATTGCAGGAAGAAACCAGAATAGCAATCAAGAATATAAACAAAACAAGTGAGTTGATTTTTTTCATCAATTTTTCAACTCATTTAAAGTCAACCACGCCATCAATCCCACACCTACCTCCAACGCTTGCTCATCAATATCAAAGGTAGCAGTATGAACACCACTGGTGATTCCTTTTGCTTTATTTCCTGTACCTAAGCGATAAAAACAGGAGGGCCCTAAATAATCTTCCGCTGCTGCTATTGCTTTTTTTGTCGTTACAGCATCATTTACTAAAAAAGGATATCCGTGCTCAACGGTAAACTCACAGATACCGTTCATGCTTTTTGCAACCTCTTCGGCAATCGTTTTCATTTTGATATGCGCTAACTTTCTCCACTTTTCATCCATGGTTCTGAATGTTCCTTCAATTTTCACTTCATCCGGAATCACATTGGTGGCACCATTCCCAATTATTTTACCAAATGCCAAAACAGTCGGTGGATGAACATTATCTCCTTCTAATAAAGAATACGCAGGAGGAACAACCATAAATGCTTTATTAAGCTCAAGCAAGATTGCCGAAGCAATCAACAAGGGATTATTGTATTCGTTTGACATTGCAGCATGTCCACCTTTGCCTTTTACAGTGAGATACAATTCATCTGTACTCGCCATGTACATTCCAGAGCGGAATCCCACTTTTCCAACTTCCATGCTCGGAAAAACGTGCTGGGCAAACATATTGTGAGGCTTTGGATTGTCCAAAACACCTTCTTTAATCATTAGTGAAGCACCACCGGGTAATTTTTCTTCTCCGGGCTGAAAAATCAATTTAACCGTCCCTTCAAATTCACCTTTTAACTCATTCAATATTTTTGCAACACCTAACAACGAAGCACTGTGCACATCATGTCCACAAGCATGCATCACGCCTTCATTTTTAGATGTATACTCGCAGGTGTTTTTTTCAACTATTGGAAGTGCATCCATATCACCACGCAAAGCAACAATCTTTTTTGTGGGATTCTTTCCTTCTATCAAAGCAACAATACCCGTTTTTACGATTCCTTGTTTATAGGGAATGTTGTATTCTTTTAGTTTGGAGGCAATATAATTGGATGTATTGTATTCCTCAAACGACAATTCAGGATGAGCATGTAAATGTCTTCGTATAGAAATTACCTCTGATAAGGATGATTTGGCAAGGGATTTTATCTTTTCTTTCACAACAATAACGCTATTTACCAAAAATCATTTTTAAAGAAAGTAACAAGATGATTACTCCAAATACTTTTTTCAATGTTGTTTGATCAATTGCAATAGAAATTTTAGAACCGAAATAACTACCAATTACAAATGTGCTTGCCATCACGAAAGCTGTTTTCCATTCGATGTGTCCGGCTTGATAATAATTAAACACACCTAAAATTCCAATGGGCAACAAAAACATAAACAAGACCGTTCCTTGTGCCTGATGTTGTGAATATCCAAGAAAATATACCAATGCAGGAACAATTACTATTCCTCCTCCGATACCCACCATACCGCTCAGCATACCCGCAACTAAGCCAAGGCAGAGCAAAATAACTATTGTAGTCATATTTAATTGAGCGTTTTTCAAGATTTTGAAAATTAGAAATCTAAACTGAGAGACAAATACCAAAGTGGTTTAAGAATGATTCCATCTTGCACACCCCAAGCTCTGTCGATGCGAATGAAATAACCAAACACTCTGCTTCTTACACCCCAACCATAACCTCCAACCAACGGATTGTGTTGTGTTTTTAGGGTAATAATCAACGGAGTGATTGAACTACCGACAACTGTAGTATTTAAAGAATTATTTTCGGAATAAGGCGAATCACCTGTCCAGGCAGTACCCAAATCGCCAAATCCAATAATTTGGAAGTTCTGAATAAAGTCGGAACGAATTGGGCGCTTGAAAAAATATTTGAAAATTGGAAAACGTAATTCGCTGTTGATAACCGCAAAACTATTTCCATTACGCACATTCTGGTAGAATCCACGCATATTAGTAGCAAGCGTTTGGTAAGTATAATTTTGATCCCTTGCAATATTGGTGGTGTTATCAAACTTTGGACTGAACCAATTATCAACTCCACCCATATAATAAATCAACTTTTTATTTCCAAACGAAGTGCTGGCAGCCAAACGATTTGCCCAAATCAAATCGCGATGAATTTTTTTATACCAACGTCCATCAAAACCAACTACAAAGAAATCGGTTTTTGCCTTATCAACCTGGCGGTAATATTCACCGAATATTTTTGCACGCACACCATTGTATAAATTCAAGCCTTTTTTGATGGAATTATCAAACACCCATTCCAATTTTGCCATCCCCCAGTTTTCATATGCATTGTCACGTTTCAGGTTTGCCATATCTGTGGATGTATAGACAATCCTATCGTTACGATAATTTAGAGTTCCTCTCAAACTTGTTACTTCGTTGAAAGGATATTTTAAGATATATTTTATTTCATGCGTATACACTTTTACTATTGAAGCATTGTCAACAATATCTAAAATAGATTGACGGTGCAACACAACTTGTTTATCAATATTTTTAATTCGATTTTCACGACTCAAGAAAAATTCATTGCTATTTAAATCGCCTGAAAAACGAACGCCACCAACAATTCTATAATCTTCAAACAAATCACTTACTCCTACTTTAAAAAACGCATTTAATCCGGGGTTCAAGTATATCGGACTGCCACCACCTGAAAACTTTTGGTAAGAAGCATTTAAAAATGAATTGTCAATTTGTGAAACAACATAATCAACAGAATAATTGATGTTATAATTTCGCTGCTTCGACAAAACAAAATCCGCATTTGGGTTTGCGATTGCTTTTGTAGAAGTGTCTACATTCGCTGTTGATGTTGTTTCACCTGGTCTTCCAACTTTAGGTTGCTCATTTTCAAAGGTGTAATTATTGATGTCGACTTCACTCGAATCCTTTTTCACAGGCTCGCTGATACTGATTACAATTTTTACATTTTCGGCAGTAGGTGTCTCTTTGATGTTTTTATCTTTTGCTTGCGCTTCAACTTCTTCTTTGCGCTCAATTCGGTCTTTATAATCGCGATAAGAGGTGTTTTTTAATTTCAATTTTGGTATTTCGCCAGATGGAATCAACGGAGCAACAAACAATCTGTATTTACCATTTTCGTAAATGATTTCAGCAAATTTATTTGCTTTTACATTTATATCCTGTTCTATGATATTCCGTTTATAATTTGAAATCGGATAAGAAGAAACTACTGTTCGATAATGCGCAGAAGTATCCACATACGCAATTACACTATCAAAATGTGCAATGTAACGATTGCGCACTCCATTCAAATCACTTAGGTAAGAAATATGTGTACTATCGTAATCTGTAGGATATGATTCATCGATATGTGGCGTATTGGTTACACGTTTTAGAACTCTTGATTTTGTAACATTATCAAAAACAAACAAATCCTTAAAAGGCATGGCCGGTTCTGCTTTGCGCTTTGGGTCATGAAACAAAGTATCTAACGGACGATTAGAAGAGAACACAATCTCTTTTGAATTATGAACAAAACGAGGTGTCAAATCATCGTAGATATCATTCGTAATTTGATCGTAAGCACTGGAAGCTGCAGTAAAAATAAAAATATCCGTTTGCCCTTTTTGCACGGCTGACATCACAAATCGCTTTCCTTCAGTGTTGTAGGAATAATCTAATATTTTTTCGAATCCGGTAATGTTGCGCTCGTTCCTATCTTTTGTTTCCAATTCGTAGGTGGTGAGCACCAAGTAACTTTTCCGTTCGATGATGTAAGAAAATATTTTACTACTCGGGTGCCATGCAACCAAAGGGAAGGAACAATCACTCGGACGGTCAATTTTTTGTCCGGATTTTAAAATCCGTTTTGCTTTATTTTTTTGAACATCATACAACCAGATTTTATATTGCCCCATTTCATTTGTGGTATATAAAACATAATTTCCATCCGGACTCACCTTCAGTTGACCATATACACGATCTGCTTTTGGTTTTTTAACCGTCAACGGCATCTGTTTCGGCATCGTTGCTGTAGAATCGCGCTCGATGTATTTTCCTTTATAGGAATCAAAACATTCACTCCAAAGGTTCTTAACAGAAATCCCCAATACAAAAAGAGAAGAGTTATCGATATTCCTACTCACTTTTGTCATGTACAAAATATTAGAGATCACCGCTTCGCCATAATTATCCGCAATGTGTTTCCAAAGTGCATGACCGGCATATCGAGCATCATTCCCTTCCAAGCGATTGATGTTTTTGTATTTACCGCTAGTAATTCCATCTTTCACGCGACTATCAATGTCTGAATTCCAATCACAAGCAACATAATCTACCAATCCTTTTATATACCATTCAGGAAGATTTAAGAGCGTACTGTTCTTCACCATCTCACGCACATTTCCGCCATACATCATTTCGTTGATTAATACCTCTGCTAAACCTGTACGAATTTGCGCATCTAATTTTGCATGGTCACCTTCATAGTATAAAATCACTTTAGAGCCAACTACACGCGTTACACCACCGGTATTGTAATCCTCTTCTGTTGAAAGCCCAATATTGCTTTGTTTATAGTCTGATTGTTTGTTATAAACAATAAACTGCACCTTATCTTCAAACGAATAATCGAATAACTTTTCTACTTTTTCCAATTGTGTTTTAGCAGAAACAGAAACATAATTTGCTAATTCACGACCTTGCTCATAAAAATAAACATCGTATTTGGGATAGGAATAATAGGTCCAGAAATAACTATCGTATTTCACACGATTTTTTCCAAAATCGGTTTGAGAACCACTATAAAATTGTGCAAGGGCATTTGTATTCGAAAAAATAGCGAATAGCAAAAGTAGGTAGGCACAACCTTTTTTATATGAAGGGGTAAAAATCTTGCTCACGTAAAATCTGATTAGAATGCTAAAATACTAAATAATGAAAGCAATAACAAGGGATAAGGCCTAATTTTGCTAATTTTATTATGCCAAAACAACAATATTATTAGTTAATTTGTTGTGGCATAATGCCCATTGTACAACGTATTTTTAACCCTAATATTATGATTTCCATACATTCATTTACATTTAATCCAATTCAGGAAAACATGTACCTTCTTTGGGACGAAACCAAGGACTGTATTATCATTGACCCGGGTTGTTATGACGATTCAGAAAGAGCCCTTTTGGCTAAATTTATAGCTGATAATCAGTTAAATCCGGTAAAATTGCTCAATACACATTGTCATTTAGACCATATTTTCGGAAACCGATTTGTAGCCGAAACCTACAATTTAAAGCTGGAAATGAACAAAAATGACCAACGAATTTTGGATGCTTTTCAGATGACGTGTGATCTGTATGGAATGAATTGTGACCCTTCACCTCAGCCTTCGGTATTTTTGGAAGAAGGAGATATTATCAAATTCGGTAAGTCCCAATTAGAGATTTTATTTACACCCGGACATTCACCCGGTAGCATCACCTTTTACAATCGTGATGAAAAATTTATGATTGCAGGTGATGTATTATTTTATGGAAGCATTGGAAGAACAGACCTTCCGGGAGGAAGTCATGAAACATTGATTACAAATATTAAAACAAAATTATTTCCTTTGGGCGATGATTTTAAAGTGTATAGTGGTCATGGACCAGTTACAACAATTGGTTTTGAGAAAAAGCATAATCCATTTCTTACGTAAAATGGAACGCAGATGACGCTGATATAGGAGATTAAAACGGATTATTTTATTTTTTCTGTATGTATGATTTATGCAGGATTTATTCCCCTCTAAAGAGGGGTTAGGGGTGTGTAAAAATGTCAATCGAAAAACTCAAATGAAACTCAAACTCGGAAAATACAAACATTACAAAGGCAAGGAATACGAAGTGATTGGACTTGCCCGTCATAGCGAAACGCTAGAAGAATTAGTCGTTTACAAAGCGTTGTATCAGAAAGAAGGAGAAAATTTATGGGTGCGACCTTTGAAAATGTTTATTGAAGAAGTGGAAATAGAAGGAAAAAAAATGCCCAGGTTTGAATTTTTGGGCGAAGACTAATCTATTTCTGAGCGTCATTGCGAGAGAAGCGAAGCAATCTCACCTATTCCTTCACAACTTTTCTAATCCCAACAATTTCATTCTCACTCATCACTTTCACAAAATATAAACCATTGGCTTGGTTTGATAATTCAATTGAATTTTCTTGATTTGCAATTTCCTCTTTGTAAACCAAAGAACCCAAACTATTATACACTTCTATACTTGCATTCTTTATTTGTGATGCAAAAGAAATATTAAATGTTCCATTGTTTGGATTTGGGTAGATTGAGATATCGTTTGAATTTGTTGCTTCGTTTATTCCTGTTGGGGGTTGACTTAATTTTTGAACAAAAAAATCAGTGTTTCCAGCTGAGGTTAAATAAACTATTCCTGTACCTGAATCAAAGTCTGCCATCCCATAAAAATATCCTGTTGTAAATACATTGTCTGATAAGTCTATAGCAATAGAGTACCCACGAGTAAATCCAGAAGCGCCACCCATATTTACTGCCCATACAAAATTTCCAGAAGCATCTAATTTTGATATGAACAGATCGTCACTTTCTGCAGTTAAACTATCGGTTCCTGAACCTGGATTAAAATCTACAGTTCCATGAAAATAACCTGTTGTGTATACATTACTCATTAAATCTAAAGCAATTGAATATCCATAAACATAATATGCAAATCCCGCTCCGCCAATGTTTTTTACCCATACAAAATTTCCCGTAGAATCTAATTTTAATATGAACGCGTCTCCACTACTCACAGATGTTAAATTTACAACTCCTGCCCCAGGATCAAAATCTATTGTTCCTCCAAATTGCCCAGTAGAATATATATTTCCCATTGCATCAGATGCAATTGACCACCCAACAGAATATGGAGATCCAGACCCTTGCATTGTTTTTACCCAAATAAAATTGCCCGAAGTATTTAGTTTTAAAATGAACATGTTGTTTTGAGATCCAACAGAACTTAAATCAAATGAGCCTGCATCTGTATCAAAATCAACTGTTCCAGAAAAGCAACCTACTGCGTAAAGATTTCCTATAGAATCTATAGTAATGCAAGTTCCATTTTCAAAAGTCCCAACAGTCCCAGTCAGTTGTTTTGCCCAAAGAAAATTTCCAAAACTATCTACTTTCGAAATAAATATATTATTATAAAAACTCACAGTGGTTAAATCAAACACTCCTGCACCAGGGTCAAAATCGACTGTTCCAGAAAAATCACCGATCGTATAAACATTTCCTGAAAAATCGGTTCTAATAGAGGTGCCTATCCCGCTTGACCCATAAGTCGCAACCATTTGTTTTCCCCAAATAAAATTACCAAAAACATCCAATTTTAAAATGAACACATCGTTTGCACTTGTAGAGTCTGCCCATAAATTATATATACCTATTCCAGGATCAAAATCGACTGTTCCATTAAAATTACCTGTAATAAATATATTACCATTTATATCAATAGTAATGGATTGTGCATTGATATTACCTGTTCCTACCAATTGTTTTGCCCAAAGAAAATCTCCAAAAGCGTTTAATTTCAAAATAAATACATCTCCTGTAGAAGAAAAGCTGGAGGTGGACGTGGATGTTAAAGTAAATACACCTACACCTGGATCAAAATCAATTGTTCCTTGAAAGTTGCCTGTTGTATATACATTTCCAACTGAATCTGTTATTATAGATCTTCCTGAATCAAAATCTGCCCCTCCCACACCTTTCGCCCATTCAAAATTTGGTTCTTGTGCATATGTAAAATTTAAGCACACAACATAATTCACAAATAATATTATTTTTTTCATTGATGGAGTATAATTACTAATACCCTATAAAGTTAGACATTAAGCATTTCCATGTCAAATCATAATTGCCCAATTATATACATGTCTAAGCGTATGAAAATAGAAAAAACAGCTCGGTTTTGTTTAAACAAAAGTAGAATTAAGCATGATAAATAACATTAAATAAAAAATGCCCGAGTGTTGTACTCGGGCATTTTCATAGTAGTTTTTCTTATTTAATTATTTCACAATGGTCACATGTCCGATATATTGACGGTCGTTACCTTTACCATCTTTCGTATTTATTTTCCATACATAGGTATCCATTTGAGCAATTTTTTCTCCACCGTTTGCTTTTCCATCCCAACCTTTATTGATATCGGTTGTTTTGAAAATCATATTTCCCCAACGATCGAAAATTTGCATTTCAAAGTTGTCAGGATCAAGTCCGACACCTTTTGGAATAAATGTTTGATTCAATCCATCGTTGTTGTTTGGAGTAAATGCATTCGGTACATAAATCGCATATTCCGGAATTACATAAATCGTATTGTAAGCGGTATCGGTACAACCATAGCTATTGGTTACTACTAACTCAATAATGTAGCTTCCGGTATCACTGTAGGAATAAGCAGTGTTTTGAAGTGTATCCGTGTAAATTCCATTCGGACTATCAAAATCCCAAGCCCATGCTACAGCTCCGGTAGACAAATCTGTTACCGTTACTTCAGGAGTTGTTTGCGTGATTTCAGCAGGAGATGTTGAGAACGCTGCTGTTGGAGCAGGATACACATCGATATAACTAGTACTAGTAATACTTGACGTACAACCCAATGCCGTAGTAACCGTTAAAGTAACATCAAAAGTACCGGCAGTAGGATATGTATGCGTTACAGGCTCGCCCGATTGATCCGGACTACCATCTCCAAAATTCCAAGAGTAGTTCGTTCCGATATCACTCATACCATTAAATGTAGTTGTGAATTCTGCACAACCTGCTGTATCTGTAACAAACATGGATATGTTCGCCAATGGATTCACAGTAACGGTTGCTGTATCAAAAGCACTGTATGAAGGAAGTGTACATCCGTCATCCACATAAACAATGTAGTTCGTTGTTACAAGTGGCGTTGCAATAGGATTCGCAATTGAGTCATCACTCAATCCAGTTGGAGGAATCCAAGCGAAAGAGTATGGTCCGCCATTACCACCAACAGCTGTTGCAGAAATACCTACCGAGCTTCCAGCACAAACAGATACATCTGTTGCAGTAACTACAATTGGTGGATTTACAAACAAGGTGATGGTTTGAACAGGAGAAATACATCCGTTAAAGTCTGTTGCAAAAACATCATAATAAGATGTTACAGTAGGACTCACGGTATTTGGTCCTGCACCAGAAACGGTTGAAGGTAACCAAGTGTAAGTATATGTTGGAGTTCCACCATAACCAGCACCGTAAATCATTGCACTTTCTCCAATACAAATTGTATCCGTTGGACTCACAATAATGTTTAAAGGAGTAGGCTCAGGAACAATAATAGAACCTGTAACGGTACAACCATTATTATCTGTTACGGTTACCGAATAGAAACCTGCTGTTAAAGCACTTGCTGTTGGTGTTGTTTGAGCACCAATACCTGTCCACAGATAAGAATATAAAGGTGTTCCACCTGCAGGAACAACCGTTGCGGTTCCATTAGAAGCTCCATTACAAGAAGGTTCAGAATAAGAAATACTACCAATTGTTGGTCCGAAAATATCAGACAATACAACCGCTGTTGTTGCAGTACAACCATTTAAATCCGTTACAACAACATTATAAATACCAGCCGGCAAAGCTGTAGCAATTGCTGTTGTTTGATTCAATGGATCATCCCACAAGTAAGTGAATCCCGGAGTTCCACCAGAAGGAGAAACCGATACAAATCCGTTCGCATTTCCACAAGTACTTGAATTGGTAATTGTAGAAAGTGTGATTGCACCCGGCTCAGAAATAGTAATCGATAATGGAGTTGAGCATCCATTTTGATCGGTAACTGTAACTGTATATCCACCAGCTACTAATCCTGTTACAGATGGGCCTGAACCAACGTTTGGAGTCCAAGAATACGTATATCCCGGAGTTCCTCCGCCTGCAGCAATTGTGATTGCTCCATTATTACCACCATTACAGCTTACATTTGTTGAACTAACCAATGTATTTGTAAGAGCAGTTGGACCAGTAATCATAGTGCTGCTTGTACTCGTACAACCATTTGCATCCGTAACCGTAACTGTGTATCCTTGTGCACACAATCCTGTTGCAGTAGCTGTTGTTTGCGTTGCAAAGTCATTCCATAAATACGTATAAGGAGCTGTTCCACCACCTGTTCCAACAGTTGATGTTCCGTTACAAGTTAAGTAACAGCTCACATTCGAAGAAGTAAGGATTCCGGAAACCAATGTTCCAGGTTCATTAATTGTTACAGAAGCTGTTCCGATACAACCAACAGAATCTGTAACGGTAACGGAATAAATACCACCAGATAAACTGTTGATGAAAGCTGTTGTTTGACCTGTTGGAAGCCATAAGATATCATAAGGGATGATACCACCGGTAACCACTGCCTGAGCACTTCCGTTTGCCGCTCCGTTACATAAAACATTGGAGCTTGTTGGTATTGTAACAACAGGAGCTGCATTATCATTTACGTTTGCAACACCGGTTACCATACAACCTTGAGCATCTGTAATTGAAATAGAATAAACTCCGGCACTGATGCTACTTGCACAACTTGTTGTTTGAGCAGCAGGGTCGTTCCACAAATAATTGAAAGGAGGAACACCACCTGTAATAGTAGCACATGCAGAACCATTTGCAACACCACAATTTGAATTTGTAGCTGTTGTTGAAACAGCAAGTAATGTTGGTTCTGTAATGGTTGCTATTGCATATGCGGTACAACCATTTGCATCTGTTACCGTTAAATTTTGAACACCTGCACAAACGTTAATAATAGAAGGTGTTGTCGCAAACGAAGGATTCCATTGGAATGCATAAGGACCTGTTCCACCTGTATAAACAGCTGTTGCCGAACCATCACAAGCTCCGAAGCAAGTAACATTGGTGCTGGTTATTGATGCTACCAATGCATTTGGTTCTGTAATCGTTACCGATGTTCCAACAGTACAACCATTTGCATCTGTAGCAGTAACCGTATAGGTTCCTGCACAAAGGTTATTTACAGAAGCACCTGCTATTCCACCCGGCATCCAGTTGTATGCGTATGGTGTAGAACCTCCCACAATCGCAACAGAAGCAAATCCATCACAAGCATTGAAGCAAGAGTTGTTTCCAACTGATGTTACTGTCATTGTCATAGAAGCCGGACTTGTAACAGTAGTCGTAGCAGTAGTCGTACAACCGCCTGCATCTGTTACAGTAACGGTATATGTTCCAGCACACAATCCTGTTGCTGTTTGTGTTGTTTGTGCACTAATATCACTCCAAGCGTAGGTAAACGGACCTGTTCCTGTAACAGCAGTTGCTGTTGCCGTTCCGTTACACAATCCGCTACAGCTCACATTTGTTGAGCTGGCAGTCACACTAAATGCAACCGGATCAATTAAAGTATAAGGTGTAAACACCATACATCCGTTTGCATCTGTTACTTGTAAAGTATATGTTCCGGCACAAGCTCCTAAAACGAAAGGAGTTGTTATTCCACCCGGACTCCATGAATATGTATATGGAGCAGTTCCACCGGTAGGTGTTCCTGTCATTGTACCATTACAAGCACCAAAACATGAAGGATTTGTTCCTGTCATATTTGTGCTCATGAAGGTAGGTTCAGTAATCGTTACAGAAGTAGACGCTATACATCCGTTCACATCTGTAGCTGTTAATGTATAGGTACCGGCAACTAAATTGGTAGCTGTTGGTAATGTTTGTCCGTTACTCCATAAGAATGTAAATGGAATAACACCTCCACTCACTGTTACAGTTGCACTACCATCATTGTTTCCAAAACAGGAAACGTTGTTTGATGCAAATACAGTAGCAACAGGTCCAAGTAAATTACCAATTGTTACAGAAAGATTCTGAGCACATCCATTTGCATCCGTTACTGTTACCACATAGGTATTAGAAGATAAATTGGTAGCGGTTGTTGTTGTTTGTGCAGCAGGATCACTCCATAAATAAGTGTACGGACCGGATCCACCAGTTACCGATACAGTTGCGCTACCATTCGCTAAATTACATGTTGCATCTACTTGTGTAGAAGTTAATGTCATACCGGTTGGTTCTGTAATTGTAACAGAAGCAGATTTCGCACATCCATTTGCATCTGTGAAAAGACAAGTATAAGTTCCTGCCGGTACACCAGTGATTGTTTGTGTGGTGTAACTTCCGGGAGTCCATAGATAGGTATACCCCGGTGTTCCACCTGCAGGATTAATTGTTGCAATTCCATCAGAACCACCGAAACAAGAAACATTCGTAGTTGTAAATGTTTGAGATAAAACAGTTGGTTCAGTAATTACAACAGCGGCTGTTGAAATACATCCGTTACCATCTGACACTGTAACCGTATAACTGCCCGGTGATAAAGAAACAGCAGTTACTGTTGTTTGAGATCCTGGTGACCAAGAATAGGTATATGGAGGTGTTGCACCAGCACCCATTGAAACAGTTGCTGTTCCATCATTTGCAGCAGCACAAGTTACATTTGTACTGGATGAAATAGTAGCAACTCCACCTGGATTAGAACCAACGTTTACAACAACACTTTGTGTACAACCATTTAAATCTGTTACCAGTACAGTATAATTTCCTGCTGATACACCACTATAAGTGGACGTTGCAGAACCAGCACCTGGTGACCATGAATAAGAATATGCAGGAGTACCACCAGCTACAGCAACCGAAGCAGAACCATTAGACGCTGTACATGTCGCGGCAACGGAAGCCGGAGTTAAAGCAAGAGCAGCAGGTTGTGTAATAATTATCGAAACTGTGCTTGTACAATTGTTTGCATCTCGAACAGTAACAGTATGTGTACCCGCAGTCAATCCAGTAAATATTGGACTACCAACAAAAGGACCTAAATCAAGAGAATAGGTATAAGGAGCTGTTCCACCAGCAGCAGCAACTGTTGCACCACCTGTAGCACCTGCAAAACAAAGCACATTTGTTTGACTCACCAACACCCCTGATAAAACAGCTGGTTGGGTGATCGTTACAGGAACAGTAATGGTACAACCATTTGCATCTCTAGCAATAATAGCATAGGTACCTTGAGATAAGCCTGTGAACGTTCCTGTTGCACCAAATGGTCCACCATTGAATGAATAACTATATGGTGCTAATGAACCAGAAGCAGTAACTGCAACACTTCCGTTTGTTCCACCATTACAGCTAACATTTGTTTGAGCTGTAATAGAAGCTACTAATCCACTTAAGTCTGTAATGGTAACAGTAGTCGTAAACTGACAACCATTTGCATCTTGAACAGTTACGTTATAAGTATTTGCAACCAAACCTGTATAAGATGTTGTTGCCGCTAATGAACTTCCATTCACTGAGTAAGTGTATGGTCCAGTACCACCTGTTACAGTACCAATTGTAATAGTACCATTCGCACCTCCGCAAGTTGTATTCACTTGTGTTGTTGCCAATGCAGTTGGACCAGCAACATTCAGAACAGCAGGGTTAACAGTAAACTGGCAACCATTGGCATCCTGAACAATCACAGGATATGATCCTGCTGCTAATCCTGTATAACTTGTTGTAGCTGTAAAACCACCACCATTAAATGAATAAGTATATGGAGGCGTTCCACCAGTTGTTACACCAATATTCACCGCACCATTACTTAATCCGCAAGAAGAAGGATTTGTAGATGTTGCTTGTGCTGTTGGACCAGTTATGTTTGTAATGCTTGCAACAGTTGAAAAGGTACAACCGTTAGCATCGCTTACAACAATTGTGTATGAACCAGATGCAAGACTTGTATAACTAGTTGTAGCAGTAAAAGCACTTCCACCAAATGAATACGTGTATGCTGGAATACCACCAGTTACAGCGCCCAATGCAACTGAACCATTATTCACGCCACAGGTAGCATTTGTTGCAGTTGTAGCAATTGCGGTAGGACCACCTGTATTTGTTAAGGTAGCAGTTGTAGAGAATGTACAACCATTCGCATCTCTAACAATTACTGTATAGGTTCCAGCAACTAAAGATGTGTAGTTGGTAGTCCCAGAAAATGCACTTGCATTCACAGAATACGTATACGGTAGAGTTCCACCAGTAACTGCACCAACGGTGATTGTTCCGTTAGCTCCACCACAAGTAGTATTCGTAGAAGAAACAAGAACTGAAGTTGGACCGCCAATATTAGAAATCGTAACGGTTGTTGTGAACGTACAACCACCAGCATCTCTCACAATAAGCGTGTAGGTTCCAGGAGCAAGACCTGTATAATTAGTTGTTGTTGTGAATGCACTTCCGTTAAATGAATAAGACAACGGCAATACCCCACCGGTTGTAGCACCTATGGTTACAGTACCATTATTATTACCGCAAGTTGCATCCGTAAAGGTAGCTGCCAAAGCAGTTGGTCCGCTTGCATTACTGATTGTTGCAGATGTAGTGAACGAACATCCATTAGCATCCTGAACTACTACTGTATATAAGTTAGCAGGTAATCCTGTATAAGATGTAGTTGTTGTGAATGCACTTCCATTAAATGAATAAGTATAAGGAGCTGTACCTCCGGTTGTCGCACCGATTGTAACAGATCCAGTGCTTGATCCACAAGAAGCATTCGTAGTTGTAGTTGCCAATGCTGTAGGACCAGCAACGTTTGTAAGAACAGCATTCGTGCTGAAAGTACAACCATTTGCATCCTGAACTACTACGGCATAAGTACCTGGAGTCAAACTTGTAAATGAAGAAGTAGATGAGAATCCACCTCCTCCAAAAGAGTATAAGTAACTGGAGTACCACCTGTAGTAGCACCTAAAGTAACAGTACCATTGCTGGTTCCGCAAGTAGGATTTGTTGAAGTCACCGCCAAGGCAGTTGGGCCAGGAGAATTGGTCAATGTAACTGTTGTACTAAATGTACATCCATTTGCATCTCTAACTACTAATGCATAAGTACCTGCAGCTAAACCGGTATAGCTGGTCGTTGCAGTAAACGCACTTCCGTTAAATGAATAGGTGTATGCAGAAGTACCACCTGTTACAGCACCCAACACAACAGAGCCATTACTTGCTGAACATGTTGTATTTGTAATTGTTGTAGCAATTGCTGTTGGTCCAGCAATATTAGTAATGATAACACTTGTAGAATAAGTACAACCGTTTGCATCTCTAACAACACAAGTGTAAGTTCCGGGACCAAATCCTGTATATGCAGTTGTTGCTGTGAATGGACTTCCATTTACAGAGTAGGTATAAGGAGTTGTTCCGCCAGATACAGCACCCAATGTAATCGTACCATTGCTATTTCCACAAGTTGCATTTGCACTTGTCACAACCATTGCAGTTGGACCAGCAACGTTACTTACAGTAGCTGTTGTTGTAAACTGACATCCATTAGCATCTCTTACAATTACAGTGTATGTTCCTGCAGCCAATCCAGTGTAGCTGGTTGTACTTGTGAAAGCACTTGCATTCACAGAATAAGAATATGGAGCTAAACCACCGGTTGTAGCACCGATAGTAAGCGTACCGTTACTTGATGCACACGTAGCGTTTGTTGTAGTTACAACAAGAGCTGTTGGTCCAGAAGAGTTTGCAACAACAACAGTTGTTGTGAACTGACATCCGTTAGCATCACGAACGATTACCGTATATGTATTTGCAGCAAAACCAGTATAAGTAGTTGTTGCTGTAAATGGACTACCATTCACAGAGTATGTATATGGAGCTGTACCACCTGTAGTAGCACCCACCGTAATTGTCCCTGTGCTTGCACCACAAGCAGTATTTGTGCTCGTTACTCCAAGAGCTACTGGTCCAGGCGTGTTACTAACTGTTGCTGTAATTGTGAATGAACAACCGTTGGCATCTTGAACAACGACATTGTAAGTTCCAGCAGCTACTCCTGGATAACTTGTAGTAGGTGAGAATCCCCCACCGTTGAATGCGTATGTATATGGAGCAACGCCACCAGTAACTGCACCAATATTTACAGTACCATTTGCATTCCCACAAGTTGAATTAATTGTTGTTGCAACTAGTCCAACGGGTCCAGTTGTAAGTCCTACAGATGCAAGAGTAGAGAATGTACATCCATTTGCATCTCTCACAACTACTGTATAAGTACCTGGAGCTACTCCTGTATAGTTTGTTGTTGGAGTGAAAGCACTACCATTGAAAGAATAAACATACGTAGCTGTTCCACCGGTAACAGCACCAATGTTTACAATACCGTTACTACCTGCACATGTTGAGTTAGTAGTTGTTACAGCCAACGCTGTTGGTCCAGGAGAATTAACAACTGTAACTGTTGTAGAGAAAGTACAACCGTTTGCATCTCTTACAATAACGGTATATGTTCCTGCACCATAACCGGTATGACTTGTTGTTGCGGCAAAAGGATTTCCGTTAACAGAATAAGTAAATACAGGAGTACCACCCGTTACTGCACCAATATTGATAACACCATTGTTATTACCACAAGTAGAGTTAACGGTAGTAAGAGCAACAGCTGTAGGTCCAGGTGAGTTGATTACGTTTGCGGTTGTACTGAATGTACATCCATTTGCATCTCGAACCACAACAGTATAAGTACCTGCAATTAAACCTGTGTAAGAAGTTGTTGGAGTAAACGCACTCGCATTCACCGAATAGGTATATGCAGCTGTTCCACCGGTCACAGCACCAATTGTGAGCGTTCCGTTTGAGGCACCACAAGTAGAGTTTACAGTGGTTACCGCTACAGCACTTGGTCCTGCGTTGTTACCAACCGTTACGGATGTAGTAAATGTACATCCATTAATATCTCTAACCACCACCGAATAAACACCCGAAGCCAAAGCTGTATAAGATGTAGTTGAAGTAAATGCACTTCCATTAAATGAATACGTATAAGGAGCCGCTCCACCAGTAACAGCACCTAATGTTGCTGTACCAGTTGACAATCCACAACTTGCATTGGTTGAAGAAACAACCAATGCTGTTGGTCCTGCTAAATTGGTAATCGTTGCAGAAGTTGTAAACGTACAACCATTTACATCTCTAACAACAACAGTGTATGTTCCCGCTGCAAAACCAGTTACGGTTGTAGTACCTGAAAAAGGACCACCATTTACTGAATACGTATATACTGGTGTACCGCCAGTTACAGCACCCATAATGATTGAACCATTGCTTGCACCACAACTAGCATTTACTACTGTTGTTGCAAATGCTGTTGGTCCGGCTGTGTTTGCAATTGTTGCAGATGTTGTAAACGTACAACCATTCGCATCTCTTACAATAACAGTATATGTTCCCACTCCAAATCCTGTATAACTTGTTGTTGTTGTAAACGCACTGCCATTTACAGAATAAGTATATGGAATCGATCCACCGGTTACGATACCAATATTAATTGTTCCATTCGTATTTCCACAAGTTGCGTTAACAGTAGAAACAGCTAATGCTGTAGGACCTGGAGTATTAACAATGGTAGCTGTAGTACTATAGGTACAACCATTTACGTCTCGAACAATTACGGTATACGTTCCTGCTGCAAAACTTGCATAACTTGTTGCGCCAGTAAAAGCACTTCCGTTTACAGAGTATGTATAAGGAGCGGTTCCCCCGGTAGTTGTACCAATATTAATAATACCATTGCTTAAACCACAAGTGGAGTTAAGTGTTGTAACGCCCAAAGCAGTTGGGCCAGGAGAATTTCCAATTGTAATCGTTGTCGTAAATGTACAACCATTCACATCTCGAACAACTACAGGATATGTTCCTGCTGCAAATCCCGGATAAGCAATTGTTGTGGTAAACGGACTACCATTTACGGAATATGTATAAGGACCAGTTCCGCCAGTTGCTAAACCAATATTAATAACACCATTACTCAATCCACAGGTAGCATTAACCGCTGTAACACCTAATGCTGTTGGATTTGAATACACTGTTACGGTTGAGGTAGTAGTAGAAGTACAACCACCTGTTGCAGTTACAACATGTGTAATTGTATAGGTTCCCGGTAGCGTATACGTGATGCCTGTAGGACTCACCAATGTGGAAGTATTTACAACTGCCCCACCAAAATTCCAGGTTTGACTATACCCTGCTCCACTCGATCCGGTGCTTGTAAAGTTAAACGTGTTTCCGGTTAAACATTGATTAGCGGATTGTGTATACGTTGAAGTTGGGTTCGGATTAATTGTAATTGTATATGTTAACGGAGGGCCAGTACATACTCCAATTGTTGGAGTCACAGTAATGGTTCCGGTAATTGGAGTTGCTGTAATATTTGTACCAACAAATGCCGGAACGTTTCCTGTTCCACCGGCAGCAAGACCAATTGCTGTATTGGAGTTCGTCCAAGAGAATGTTCCCCCAGCCGGAGTAGTAGCAAAAGCTGATGCTGGAATTGTTGCTCCGGAACAAACAGTAATATTTGTAATTGGGTTAACAATAGGGTTTGGATTCACGGTAATGGTGAATGTCAATGGGGTTCCCGGACAAGGATTCCCGGCTATAGTAGGTGTTACTGTTATTGTAGATGTGATGGGCGAACTGGTTGCATTGGTTGCAGTAAACGTTGGCAAACCACCGGTACCACTGGCGACAAGACCAATAGCCGTATTGGAGTTCGTCCAAGTATACGTTGCTCCTACAGGAGTACTCGCAAAAGTATTCGCGGGGACGGCTGTTCCAGAACAATAAGTTAGGTTAGGTTCGGGATTAACAACCGGACTCGGTTGTACAAGCACGACAAGTGGAAAAGACAAAGGCGCAAAACATGCATTAACCGGTGTTCCGGTAACGGTATAAGTAGTTGTAGTAGCCGGACTAGCAGAAACGGTTGCACCGGTTGTAGGTGTCAAACCAGCTGTTGGAGCCCAAGACCAGTTGTAACTTGCAATGTTTGGACCTGCAACACCAATAGTAGCAGGTACACCTTGACAAATTCTAGCAGTATCAGTATAAGGAGTACAAGCAGCAGGCGGAGCAGTTGCAGAACCCGGATAGGTCAAATAAGTAGTATTGGCAACCGCATTTGTTGCTGCTAAGTCATCAAGAATAACAACAAATTTAAATGTTTCGGTTGCTCCCGGAGCTAAGTTTGTAATTCGGTAAGCTAAAGCAATTGCAATATCTGCAAACATACTAGAACCAACGGTTTGCGTAAAACCCACACCATTCCACAAATCAGAAGCATCTCTATTGGAAAAACCACCATACGATGCTCTCCAATTAGCCCCTGTTGCAGCCAAACCTACATATGACATCGGTTGAGCTGCAGGAACAACAGAAGTAGCTTTTACGTGAGCAGTGTTACATAAACCACTGAATGGCTGAGCAACAATGGTATTTGTTGTAGTAAAGTCAAAACTAATAGGCTCATTGTTATCAGGGTCAAAGTTTCTGTAATAATACAAAGTAGGGATTGTCGCTCCTGTATTATTGGTAATGGATACTGTTGTGGTATAAAAAAGATCATTTTGCTTTAAAAGATAATTGATTTTAAAATGCAAGTTTGTTCCAGACGTCAAATCTCCATCCCAAGTAGAAGAGTAACATGTAAAAGTATTTGTAGAACTTGTTATCGATCCATTGATTTGTTGCAAAAAAGAACAATTGTTTCCATAATTAATCCCTGAAGGAAGCTCAATCCCCCATCCATTTTCAGGACTCCCTGGTGTAAAAAAGTCACCATCAAAAGTAGCCCAAGCATTTACTTGCGGATTAGATACGAATCCAAAATAAGGATTTCCCCCTGAACGAAAGTGATAACCCAAAGGAGGAGGCGATGTAGTAGTTGGAGCCCCTTCGAATCCACCGATGCCCGAAATTCCGAGTTCAACACTCGTTCCTTTGATGTAGGAATCAGGACCGACCATTACGGACTGGGCATTCAATAAAAGTGTTTGTAATAAAAGTGCCACAAAAAAGGCAGAACGAAGGAGTAATTTTTTAATCATTTGAGAGCTGGGGTAAGTAAAAAGTTTCCTTTTTCGAATCTAGTTATATCAAATATATCTGATATTTGATATAATACGACACTATTTTAACAAAGAAGGTTGCATAGATTTTAACTTTTGTTAACAAGTTATCTCCAGCAAACGAGCAACTCAACACAAAACACTCATAATCAACTATTTAAATTAAAATGATTCTATTTTAGGTTATTCATTTTTTCATAAAAAAAGCTCTGATATTTCTATCAGAGCTTTTAAAATCTATCATCATATTCCTCTATTTGATCATATCAAAACCGCAATATGGAACTAACACTTTCGGAATTCTAATTCCTTCAGCCGTTTGATTATTTTCTAACATGGTTGCAACAATTCTTGGTAATGCCAATGCACTTCCATTTAATGTATGAGCCAATACAGGTTTTGCATCTCCATCTTTGAAACGTAATTTCAAGCGGTTACTTTGGAAGGTTTCGAAATTGGAAACAGAACTTACCTCCAGCCATTTTTGCTGCGCTGTAGAGTATGTTTCGAAATCGTAGGTTAATGCAGAAGCAAAACTCATATCACCTCCACACAATTTTAATATTCTGAACGGCAATTCTAATTCACGCAATAATCCGGCAACATAATTTCGCATATCTTCTAATGTTTCATAGGACTTATCGGGATGTGCAATTTGTACAATTTCTACTTTATCAAATTGGTGCAAACGATTTAATCCGCGCACGTGTGCTCCATAACTACCAGCTTCTCTTCGGAAACAAGGAGTATAACCACAATTTTTAATTGGCAATTGTTCCGCTTTTAAAATCACATCACGGTAAATATTTGTGATAGGTACTTCAGCGGTTGGAATTAAATATAAATCATCAATTCCAGCATGATACATTTGTCCTTCTTTATCCGGAAGTTGTCCGGTTGCATACCCCGAAGCAGCGTTCACTAAAATAGGCGGTTGCACCTCTAAATATCCAGCAGCAGTTGCTCGATCAAGAAAGAAATTGATTAGTGCACGTTGTAAACGCGCTCCTTTCCCTTTATAAACAGGGAATCCGGCACCCGTTAATTTAACACCCAATTCAAAATCAATCAAATCATATTTTGTAGTCAGTTCCCAGTGTGGTTTTGCGCCATCATACAATTTCGGAATTTCCCCTTCCTGATATACGTTTTCGTTATCCTCAGGTGTTTTTCCTTTTGGAACTTTTGTACTAGGTGCATTTGGAACTTGCACCAATAAATCGTGTTGTTCTTTTTCGATGAGTGCTAATTGTTCTTCTAATTTTTTAGAATTTTCTTTTAGCTGAGCACTCTTACTTTTTAAATCATCGCCTTCCGCTTTTTTTCCTTGTTTGTATAAATCACCAACTTGTTTAGCAAGTACGTTTGCTTCATTTAAAATAGCATCCAATTCATTTTGAATTTTTTTGCGTTTCACATCCATTTCCAAAACATTTTCCAGAATGGCTTTTGCATCAAAATTTTTGATTGCTAAACGAGCAATTGCTTCGTCTTTATTTTCGCGGATATAATTAAGTTGTAACATAAATTCGTTGTTGGTTAATAGTTGTTGGTTATTGGTATCATTACATAAAAAAATCTCCTAAACTTCGAATGAAGCCCAGGAGATTTTTATGAAATATATTTCCTTCTTATGCTTCAGTAGAGAATGGAACAACCGAAACAAACGATCTTTCATCGCGTTTCTTTTTAAATTGTACTGTTCCATCAACCAATGCAAATAAAGTATGGTCTTTACCAATACCCACGTTTTCACCCGGGTTATGCTTAGTACCTCTTTGGCGAACAATAATGTTACCAGCGATAGCTAATTGACCACCAAAAATCTTAACGCCAAGGCGTTTGCTGTGTGACTCACGACCGTTCTTAGAACTACCCGCACCTTTTTTATGTGCCATTTTATTATAAAATTATAAGTTAAAACTTAAAAGTTAAAAGGTTTTGAGGCCAGCTAACTTTTTCTAATTGTCTATTATTTTGCTGCCTTTTTTGCTGCTTTTTTAGGAGCTGCTTTTTTTGCTGGAGCTGCTTCTTTTTTTGCTGCCGCTTTTTTAGGAGCTGCCTTTTTAGCTTTCACTTCTGCTACAGGAGCTTCTGCTTTAGGTGCTTTTTTCTCAACCTTAATCTCATCTTTCAACGTTTCGCCTTTACCTAAAATTCCTTGAACAAGGATTTGAGTTAATTGCTGACGGTGACCATTTGATTTTTGGTAACCTTTTCTGCGTTTCTTTTTAAATACGATGACTTTGTCACCTTTCAGATGGGAAAGTACTGTTGCAGCTACTTTTGCACCATCAATTGAAGGAGTTCCGATTTGAACTTTTCCGCCATTGTCAACCAACAATACTTTGTCGAATTCAACTTTAGCCCCTTCGTTAGCATCTAGGCGGTGAACGTATACTTTGTTTCCACGTTCCACTTTAAATTGTTGCCCGGCTATTTCTACAATTGCGTACATTTTTTAGGGTTTTATTTGTTTATAATTCCAAGACATTTTTTTCTTGGGGGCACGAAATTAAGAATTTATTTGAATGTGGCAAAGATTTTTGGAAAAAAAGTGCTTAAAAACAGGCAATTCCATCTTCAATAAGCAATTTTTCTGCTGTTAAGCTTCAATTCTAGGCTTTTTGTTCACCAAATAAACACCCAGCAAAATAATCACAATCCACACAAAATGAAGAACTTGAACATCTTCTCCGTCCAAAATACCCCACATCAATGCCACAATCGGGATTAAATAGGTAACGGAGGAGGCAAACAGTGCATTGGTATTCCGAATCAGAACATTGAATACCATAACAGACAAGGCTGTTCCAAATACGGCTAAAATCACTACATAACCTAAACTATTATATGCCAACGGGTTAGAGGCAAGTTTAGTGGTAAAATCCGTAAAACCAAAGAGGTAGATTCCTGCTAATGGACCAATAAACATTATCGCCCATACGGTTGCCGTCACCGAATTCACTTCATTCAAATCTTTTTTAATAATATTTACACTTAGTGCATAACAAATGGTCGCCAAGACAACATAAAAACCAAACAACATATTGTTATTCATGTCTTCAGATTTTCCTACCAGCAACAATCCAATTGCTCCTACAAAACCTATTAATATACCAACAACATTGATCCATTTTGTTTTTGATTTAAATAACATAACGCCCAGCAACAATGTGAATAGAGGAGTCAATGAATTAAGCATCCCGGTTAACGAACTAGAAATTCCAGTTTCTGCTTTTGTAAATAAAAACGCTGGAATAAAATTTCCAAGCACACCCATTCCTAAAAAACCTTTCCAATGTTTTAGCAAAGGCTTTTTAACATGTCGATAAATTAATGGGGTTAAAAAAACAAACGCAATGAATATTCGCAATGCCGCAACTTCCTCACTGGAGTATACATCCATCCCACGCTTCATAAGAATGAAAGAGCTTCCCCATGTAAGCGCCAATACAATTAAAATAATCCAATTGATAACTTTTGTGTTCACGACCACGATTTTAGTGGCGACAAAGATAGGATTAGAATCAAGATGGCATGAGTCCAATATTAAAAAAGTCTTCGACTCCGCACAGCCTGACATTTGAGTTGTCACACTGAGCGGAGTCGAAGTGTTGTTATTTGCGGAGACTATAATCCCTTCAGCTTCTCTCCTGCTCGTTTCGAATAGAACCCTTTTTCATTTGCAATTTCGGTTAGTAATCGTTTTGCATTAACTTTTTCACCAACTTTTAAATTGGCCAATGCAAGATTCCATTTTGCTTCCGGATGAAATGTATTGTTTTCTAGACTCAAAACGGCTTCCAAATTTTTTATCGTACGATCATATTTTCCAATATTATAATAGCAAACAGCGCTGTAAAAAAGTGAATTTACATCTTTCGGATTTGCTTCTAATAACAACTGAAATTCAGCTGCAGCATTCGTATATTTCCCTTTATTAAAATACCACAAGCCAGATTTTAAAATCTTATCTGCTGCAATAATTTCTTCAGTTTCTTTTTGCGCGAAATTATTTTCGCTCTCTTTATTTTCTTTATACGGTGGTGTATGCCCTTTTATTTCAAAAGGATTCGTTTGATGATTAAAATATAACGCATTGTAACTTGTCACTTTCAAATCGTAGATATAAATAATATCCGAATTATAAGTTGGCTCAACAAGCACTTCAGGAATATTAATTGAAACGGGAGTTAAATCCGGGGTAATGCTTTTTATCGGTTCTACAGGAATACTCACCTTTTCAACTATATTGATTTTTTCAACAACAGCCTGAGCGCTTAGTTTTAGTTGAGGTGTTGATTCAAATTTCTCAACTGAAAACGTTTTCTCAATCACCGGCTGAACAAATTGCTGATTATTTTCTGGCAAAATTGCTTTTTGTTTTTCAGGTTCAAACGAATTTACAAAATGATAAAACCCAAAAATAGATAACACCGAAATACAAGCAACAAAAGCTTGCACAAAGGTTAACGGATTTGCGTGCGTAGCATTTACTTTTAGATCAAGCTGGTGGTGGATGGCGTCAACCTCATCTGAACTAAAAGGAATAGCAGTAAATCCGTTAACCGCACAAGCGCACAATTCGCATGTTGAAATGTGCTGATACAATTGGGCGCGTTCCGCTTTTTCACTTGTGTTAAGTGAATACGACTGAAGCTGCTCGTATGATAAACAATGGTTGTGCATAGTAGTTGTGTTCATGGGGATGGTTATTTTGTATTTGTAATAATCATTTTTAAATTTCGCTTACCGTTTTGAATATAACTTTTCACTTCATTCACTGAATAACCAGTCATTTCAACAATTTGTGTATACGTCATATTTTTCAAATAAAACAATTCAATGCATTTCTTTTGAAAAGGGTTTAAACTTTCCAAAGCTTTTTCCAATGCTTCCAGCTTTTGTTCCTCCTCCGCTTCCAACTCTTCATCTTCTTCAATTGCATTTACTTTAACCTGATATTGATATTCAACATCTCGATTTAGTTGTGTTTGCATTTTTCGCAATTCGGAAATACAATGATTACGAACAACGAATGTTAGCCATGCTTTGAAATTTTCTACTTCACGCTTTTTTAATTCTTCAAACAGTTTTTCGAAAATCTGCAATACCACATCTTTTGCAACATCTTTATCTTTAAAATAGTTGATGCACATTCCCAGTACCAAATGTGTATAGCGTTTGTATAATTCTCCAACATAAATTTTATCACTACTCATTTTGTAGTGTTTTACCAATTCATTATCGGTTAAATGGCTTTGATGTGAAGTAGCGTAACTCATAATCCGATGTTTTTAAAAGTTCCGGAATCGCACCGATAAATGACCGGTTGAAAATTAGACGTATTGAAGTATCCGATTCCATAAGATTAAACTGCATTTTTTAGGAATAGTTTGTGGCAATGAGCAAACGGCAGATTTTCTGATTAAATGGCAGAAGGGTACAAATCTGAATCGATAGAAATATCGAATTGGAGATACTGAACATTACAGAACTATAGTAAAATCATTTTCCTATCCTCCTTTTTCATTCTATGTTTATGTGATTAATTTTTTATTTATGGAAAAGTGTTTTTGTAAACGTCTTATTTGCAAACCGAGTAAAAGCGCAATCTCGAATCAACATAAACCTTTTAAACTCCATACTTATGAAAACGAAAAATCAGGAACTCAATCACTTTAAAAATAAAGTAATGAGTAGTACATTAAAAACAATTGCAATACTGTTTGTAATGTTGGGTTCAATCAATGCCATTGCTCAAACAAATGGTACTATTAAAGGAACAATAGAAGATGAAAAGAAAGCGCCCTTACCATTTACTCAAGTCGCTATCCTACAAGATTCAACCGTTGTTGCTTCGACTCAAACCGACATCAATGGGGAATTTACCGTAAAAGAATTAACTCCGGGGAAGTATAGCATCAAAGCATTTGCAAGCAGTTACAATACTTTTCTTCTGGAAAAAGTAAGTGTCAATCCGAATCAAATCAGATATGTGACTATCAACATGAGTTTATCATCGAAAGATTTACCATATGTTGTAATCACAGCAAATTTCGTAGAACCTGCTTTTGACTCTAAATTTGTAACCGTAACTCCACTTTCCATCAATCAAATTGAAAACAGTGCTGTTGGAAAAACTGATATTATAGGCTTAATAGTAATGGTAACGCCAGGAGTATTGGAAACGCCTGACGGAAAAGACATTTATGTAAGAGGTTCACGCAGAGGAAGCACAGGCTATTATGTGGATGGTAATAAAACAATGGAAGTACCAGATGTACCGGGCATGGGAATTAGCGGAATGGAAATCATTACAGGTGGTGTACCGGCCATGTATGGTGATTGCACCGGTGGATTAGTAATCATTACCACCAAAGAATACAAATGGGAAATGAATCGTAAACAGAATAAAATAGACGACAGAAAAGAACGAGATGCTGCGGCTAAAAAAGTAAGTGAACCAATGGAAATTACTCAATAAAATAAAAACTCCGCTCTGACAATCAGAGCGGAGTTTTTATTTTAAGATGAAGTATTTTTCTTTTTTTCTTTTACAACAAATAAATTAAAACCTAACCCAAATGTAATTCTCAACTCTTCAAGAGAAATTGGACTAGGAGCCTGAGACAAGTGTCTTCCGTAAACGTATCTTGTTTCAACAAATAAATGAGCAAAGCGCTGGAAATAATAGTTAAAACCAACACCAACAGTTGCTAAAGGACTAACTACACCTGGATAATATGTATGACTTATTTGCTCATCTTGCAATTGAACCGGAACCCAATTGTGAACTTGAAAAGAAGATGTATACGCCACCCCCGGTTGCACAATCACATATGGATCAAAGTGACCATTGGTAGTAAAGTGATAGGCCGCTCCTAAATAGATTGAATGAAAATCTTTTAAACCCATCGAATCATTTGTGATACCGCTACTTCCCAAGAGATAACTGGCTGAACCTCGAATTGATATTTTATTATCCATATAATATTCTGCGCTTCCGTTTATATGCACATTGCTTAGTCCTTCATTAAACAAATACCCGCCTACAATAGAAGCATCTGCACGAACCAAATGTTTGTGTATATATTGTATTTTGTCTTGTTGTGCAAAAACAACACTTGAAAAAAACAGAAATATTGCGCTTAATTTTTTAGAATCCATAAGTGTAAAATTTAAAAATCGTTCGTATTCTGAAACACAAAACAGTTAGGCCGTTTTCTTTCTTTTATGATGTTGATCCCACATATCAAATAAGCGTACATTTAAACTTATATTAATGAGCATATGCCCTTCAATTCCCCTCACTTGATTCTTTTCTATCAAAACGTCTTTCCTTCCATCTATCTCAAAAACTTCCGCATTAATGTCTTTACCGAGATGCATCATATATTGTGCAGTTAATGAAATATCCGCTTTATCGGTGATGTTATAATGCATCCCCAAACCTGCTTGAACAGCACTGCTCAGCTTGTCTTTTGCAAATCCATTCGCATTTTTAGTAATTTTCGAATAGTCAAAGCAATGTCCTGCCAAAATGTAAGGCGTAATTTTACCTTTATTAGTGTGGTAGTTGAATGGGTAAGCCAGAACGGACCAACCGATGTGCAAATCCTCTCTTCGAGCCAATCCGCCAATATCCGTTGTAATATAATCGGCATACCAATCAGTATTAATACGACTTAAAACCCGAATTCGAAATTGACCACCGTATCCAAAACCTGCAGCACCATCATCGCTGAATACACTCACTGCATTTCTAACACCTAATTGAAAATAACCGCTTTCTTTGTCGAGCGGTTCTTGTGCCATGCCCATCACTGGAAGAAGCAAAGCAAATAGAATGATCTTGTTCATAGGGATGTTTGTTTTAGTTATATGTGTAAAACAACCCACTGCTTACTGATATTGCAGTAGGTGCTTGATTTGAGGTAAATAGACTATAAGATTCGGTAGAACCTGATATTTTTTGTTTTTACAATCTGACAATTATCATATTGCGAGGCGAAACATTTAGTAATTTTGATGCGAAATTCATTTTATGAATACAAAGAGCATCCATCGTTTTATTCTGATTGCCCAAATCACCTTGGTATTTATTATTATTGTCATCATTGCCGGCTCTGTCGTTCGTGCGACCGGCTCCGGAATGGGCTGTCCGGACTGGCCAAAATGTTTCGGCAATTGGATTCCGCCAACGGATGTTTCACAATTACCTCCAAACTATAAAGACCTGTATGCAGGAGAACATCATGCGGTTGCAGAATTTAATGCACTAAACACATGGACAGAGTATATTAATCGTTTGGCGGGAGCTATTTTAGGGATATTGGTATTTATTCAATTACTTCTTTCTATCAAAATCAGAAAGCAAGACAAACGTATTTTTGTGATGTCGTTGCTTTCATTTTTTATGATTGGATTTCAAGGGTGGCTGGGAGCAAAAGTGGTGAGCAGTAATTTAGCACCAATGAAAATTACGATTCACATGGTGATGGCGCTGGTGATATTAGCTGTTGCTGTTGCAATTATTTATCGTGCTAAAAAATTAATTTCAATTACTTCCGAAACAATTGTAAACCCTCGAATTATTCAACTGGGTGCGATTGTTTTCTTTTTTACGATTATTCAAATTATGCTTGGAACACAGGTACGCGAAGAAGTAGATGTATTATTAAAAAATTTCGATGCATCCTTCAGAGGAGATATCATTGAAAACTTAGGCATATCCTTTAAAGTTCACCGTAGCTTTTCAATTGCAATTATGCTGGTTAACTTTTTTATGATTTATAAAATCATAAAAAGTGACGCGACTGATTCATTAAAAAAATACGGGAAGATATTAGGAATTGTTTTAATTGGAGAACTTCTCGCTGGTATTATCTTAAGTAGATTTGCACTTCCGGCTCCACTCCAACCTATTCATTTACTGTTAGCTTGTATTGCTTATGCGCTGCAGTTCTTGATTATTTTGAAGGTTTTGAAGAAGTAATCGTTCCTCCACTTTTCCATTCAAATGTTTCTATCATTCGATAGATATCTTTCCTAACAAAATCAACAACAGGAGCAATTGAATCTGTATTTGGTGCAACGTTAAAATACAGGGCACCGCGAATAAAATGATGTGTGCTGTCTGTTAAAAAAAACTGAATAGATGAAGCAGCATTTCCGCCAATCTCATAAATTAATCCATATACTTTACTGGAATCACGCGCAACTAATTTCTCTTCAATGCCTGAGGCTTTGATTTGATGCTTCGATGCCAGTTCGTTTGTTTCATCTAAATAAGCATTGATGTCGTTCTTCACTTCATGATAGGTTAAATGAAGTGTTCCATTCATGCTTGGAAATTCCAAATTCAGCCAACAAGGTTCAGCACGATAATTCTTATCCTTTTCCATTTTAGTGTAGGTAGGGATTTCAAAAGAAAAAGGACAAACTGAATCGTAGCGTACATATTTTTTTTCAGGGAAAACCAAACGATAGTATGCACGTGGCTTCGGAGCAATGGCTTCATCTTCGTCATCACCACCACAAGCTGGAAACAAGACGCAAGAAAAAAGAATCAAGATGCCTCCTAAAATTCCCGACACCTGATATGTAACACCTCTTAATTTACTCTTCATCATTCGACCTTTCAATTGTAATTTTAACACGTTTAATTTTTCTATTATCGGCAGATTCAATTGTGAAAATTAAATTTTTGAATGCAATTTTTTCGTTTTTCGTTGGAATACGACCTTCAATTTCAATAATCAATCCAGCAAGACTATCAGCTTCGCCTTTTGCATCTTCAAAATCAGCTCTATCAATTTCCAGAATTCTCGCCACATCGTTTAATGCGGCTTTCCCTTCAAATACAAAATTAGAATCATCTAACTTCGAATAAACGATATCATCATCATCAAACTCATCGTTAATTTCTCCAACAATTTCTTCAATCACATCTTCCAAGGTAACAATCCCTGAAGTTCCGCCATATTCATCAACCACAACAGCTAAGTGAATTTTTTTGTATTGAAACTCACGCAACAAATCGTCAATTTTTTTATTCTCAGGAACAAAAAACGGAGGACGAACAATGCCTTGCCAATTAAAATCATCCGTTTCATTAATGTATTGCAACAAATCTTTGGTATACAATACACCTACAATATTGTCTAATGTTTCTTTATAAATTGGAACGCGCGAAAAGCCAAAAGCGGTAATATCCGCGAGTAATTTTGTGTATCCGATTTTATATTCGAATGCAGTCACATGGGTACGTGATTGCATAATCTGTTTTACATCGGTATTTCCAAATTTCACAATGCCTTTTAAAATTTTATGATCTTCTTCAGGAATATCCTCGTCTGAAGTCAAATCCAGGGCTTGAGACAATTCATCAACGGAAATACTATGTGATTTTGGCTTTATGACTTTATCCAATAAAGAAGTAATAAAAATCAAAAATGAGCTGACAGGTGAGAACAAACGTTGGAGAACGAGCACAAAATAAATCAGTCTGCGTGAGGCTTTCAACGGATTTTGGGTCGCATAAATTTTAGGGGTTACTTCACCAATCAACAAGATTAAAAAGGTAACAGCAACCACCTGAATTACGAATCCTAAGGTTGGACTACCTGGAAAATCAAACCATCCTTCCGCACCGAAAATAAAGGAGGAGTTGACAATTACAATTGCGATATTAATAAAGTTGATACTTATTAAAACCGTGGCCAACAAGCGTTTCGGTGATTCTATCAATTGAAGGATTTTCTCATCTGATTTTGCATCGGAAGATTTCAATTCTTCCATATCATTCGGGGTGAGTGAGAAGAATGCTGATTCAGCAGCAGAAACTAAAGCGACCACCAATAACAACACAAACATGGTTATCATTGCAATTACAATACTAAACGATAATGGATTTACGACAATGCTTAAAAGCGAAGAATGAACAAGAAGGGTACTCGTGACGGCCAAAATTTTTTGGTATTAGTTAAACGTATATTCCTGCAAAGATAGCAGTTTGCAATTAATCGGATTAAAAAGGTAAATCATCTCCTGTTTTGGGTCCCGACAAGCTACTATGATCATCGTTGCTACCACCGGATTGATTTTCTTTTTTACTTAAAATGGTGAATGTATCGCCAACCACTTCAGTTGTATAGCGCTTGTGTCCTTCCTTATCATCCCAAGAACGTGTTCTTAATTTGCCCTCGATATAGATGGTCATTCCCTTTTTCAAATATTTTTCTGCTACTTCTGCCAAGCCTCTCCAAACAACAATATTATGCCATTCGGTTTGTTCTTGACGAGCTCCTGTTTTGTCTTTATATATTTCTGTTGTAGCGATTGGAAAATTCGCAACTGCCGCACCACCTTCTAGGTGTCGCACTTCTGGATCTTTCCCTAAATTACCAACCAATATTACTTTATTAACGCCTGCCATAACTAAAAATTTATTTCAGTAACAAATATAAGGAAAAATGGCCTTACATCCAAAGATGAAATGCTCCTTGGTTGCCAGTTAAACAGAATCAATTTTTCTTCTCCAGATAAAGGTCCACCAACCTCGGAACTGCGAATTTATGAATATCGTTTTCTCTGATAACAAGAACATCCTTTGGTAAAAATGTTTTTAAAGTTTGTTTTGATTCAATTTCTACAAAACGGGCATAAATTTTTTGGTGACTCAGGATGTGCTTATAAGGTTTCGAAATCGACTTTATAGAATATTTTGTCTTACCCAATAGTTGTTTCCACTCGGGTGATTTTAACAATTGCTCTTCAGATAACTCTTTGTCCGTTTCAATCAACGGAAAATCATGAAGATTTATCCAAATATCATTTGCAGTACGTTTATGAATTGCAATTGTTCCTTTATACCGGAATACAATATAATTGAAGTAGCGATTTCGTACTTTTGTTTTCTTTTCCTTGATTGGCAAATCGGCTACCATCTTTTTAGAAAATGCATAACAATGCATATTTAAAGGACAACCATTACAATCAGGATTTACCGGCTTGCACTGAATAGCGCCAAATTCCATGAAGGCTTGATTGTGCAGACCTGGATTTTTCTTATCAATTAGTTCGTTGGCTAATTTGTAAAACTCTTTTTACCCAATGAGCTATCAATAGGCGTTTCAATACCAAAAACACGAGAAAGTACGCGATAAACATTGCCATCCACAACCGCATGCGGTTTATTAAATGCAAAAGAAGCAATTGCAGCAGCTGTATAATCGCCCACCCCTTTTAAAGAGAGAATATCTTCATAGCTAGATGGAAACTTACCTTTATATATTGTATGAACCGTTTTTGCGGTAGTATGTAAGTTACGGGCACGGGAATAATAGCCCAATCCTTGCCAGAGTTTCATTACTTTATCATTATCAGCTTGTGCAAGATGTTTTACAGTAGGGAAATTTTGGGCAAATTTTAAATAATAGGCCATCCCCTGCTCTACACGGGTTTGTTGCAAGATAATCTCTGAAAGCCATATTAAATAAGCATCTTTTGTATTCCGCCAAGGCAAATCACGTTTATTTTGGTGGTACCAGGCAATTATTTTAGGAGAAAAATGCTTCATTTTGAGGCTTTAATGCAGGATTTTAATCAAAATCAGGTCGAAATTACGATTTAAATTTTTGTTTGAAAATTAAAATACTATCTTTTGCCTCCCGAAAAATTATTATTGTATTAATTGTTTGATTATAAATAGTTTATAGAAGTATGACAAAGGCAGACATCATTAACGACATTGCAGAAAAAACAGGAATTGAAAAAGTAGCAGTTCAAGCAAGCGTAGAAGCATTCATGAAATCAGTTAGAAACTCAATGGTGAGCGGAGAGAATGTTTATTTAAGAGGATTTGGAAGTTTCATTGTAAAAAAACGTGCTGAAAAAACCGGAAGAAATATTTCCAAAAACACAACCATCATTATCCCAGCTCATTATATTCCGGCTTTCAAACCGGCTAAAACATTTGCTGAGAAAGTGAAGAAAAACGTTAAAAAAGAAATACCAGCATAACTAATTTAGGATTGCTGAATTTAGGATCGTGAAATTTTAAAATCCTTTATTGTATTCCTAAATCAAACATATAAAAATGAAACTGAATAAAACTCAAATAGCAGTCGTTTCAGGAGCATTATTACTTATCGTTCTTTTATTATTAGCAAACACAAAACTTCTTCCAAAAGAAGAAGCCCCAGTTGCAGAACACGAGCATTCAGAAACAGCTGATTTCACCAAAATGGTGCAAAGTGCTATTGATGCGTTGGGTGCAAGCGAAAAAAAAGCAGTTCAATCATTGGATGAAGCCATTAAAACTTCGCCTGATAAAAAGCTTGCTTTTGAAAACATGATTAACATGTGGGACAGCTTGCGAAATCCTTCGGTTGCTGCTTATTATATGGAGCTAGCATCACAAGCCTCACCAACGGAAGTGAATTGGTTTGAAGCAGCAAGTCGTTATTACGCTGCTACCCGGTTTGTGGAAGA
This sequence comes from Bacteroidota bacterium, assembly GCA_016722565.1. Classification (NCBI taxonomy): domain Bacteria; kingdom Pseudomonadati; phylum Bacteroidota; species Bacteroidota bacterium. Next base: position 675,365 of record JADKIU010000001.1, on the reverse strand, counting down.
AACCAATCGCCCTTTATTGTATAACAAGGCAATTGAATGTTACAACCATGTGCTTGAAATGAATCCCAAAAACGTGGATGCAAAAATCAGTTTAGCAGCATGTTATGTGGAAGGCAGTCCGGATCCGATGAAAGGAATCGGAATGTTACGTGAGATTGAGAAAACAGATTCAACGAATGTAAACTTGCAATTAAATTTTGCATTTTTCTCAGAACGTTCAGGACAATGGGAAAAGGCAATTGCTCGATTTGAAAAAGTTTTGAAATTTCAACCGGATTACATTGAGGCTTATTTGCATTTAGCAGATGCATATATTCAGATGGGTGATAAAACAAAAGCGATTGAGAGTTTAAAAAAATATGTTGCATTGGTAGACGATGTAACTATTAAAACAGAAGTACAGGATTATATAAATAAATTAACCACTGAGGAAACTCATGGTCACACACAGTAAATAGATTTTATAAACATTAAATTTTTAAGTCATGCCAAGCGGTAAAAAAAGAAAAAGACATAAAATGGCTACTCACAAACGTAAAAACGTTTGAGAAAAACAGACATAAGAAAAATAATTCCTTCCTGATTAATTATCGGGATTAGGATTATTTTAAATATGTGATTAGTAGCTTTATTTTACAGAATAGAAATTCCAATTTCTATTCTGTTTATTAGCACACGTCTGTTTGTTTTCTTTTCGTCCCATAATGCCGGGAGAAATTAAGCACAATCAATATTAAAAAAAGTCCACAGACTCCCAATTAGCGGAGGGCTGTGGATATTGTATTATTTAAAAAACTTTAGAGTGAACAGCGAATTAATCATTGATTCCAAGCCCTCGGAAGTTGTTATTGCATTATTGAATGACAAACGATTAGTAGAACTTAATCGAGAAAAAGCAACAATAACTTTTCAGTAGGCGACATTTATTTGGGACGCGTTAAAAAAGTGATGCCCGGATTAAATGCAGCCTTTGTGGATGTTGGATACGAAAAAGATGCATTTTTGCATTATCTGGATTTGGGGCCTCAGGCCGCATCATTCGGAAAATATACCAAATTGGTACAAACGGGGAAACAAACGACTTCCAACTTAATGTATTTTAAGTTCGAAAACGATATCCCAAAGGATGGTAAAATAGGCAATATCATCAATGCCAACCAACAAATTCTAATTCAAATTGCCAAGGAGCCGATTTCTACAAAAGGCCCTCGAATTACTACCGAAATTTCTTTAGCAGGACGATATTTAGTCCTAATTCCTTTTTCAGATAAAATATCCGTTTCTCAAAAAATTAAAACCAATGATGAGAAAACGCGTTTAAAAAAACTGATTGCCAGCATCAAACCTAAAAACTTTGGTGTTATTATCCGTACCGTAGCTGAAGGAAAGAGTGTTGCAGATTTGGATGCAGATTTAAACGATTTGGTAAAAAAGTGGGACATCTGTTTTGAAGCATTAAAAACAGCACAACCACCGCAAAAGTATTAGGTGAATTGGATCGTACCTCTGCAATATTGCGAGATTTGCTTAATGCAAGTTTCAACAGTATTCATGTAAATGACCAAGCATTGTATGACGAAACAAAAACGTATTTACATGCCATTGCTCCCGATAAAGAAAACATTTTAAAACTTTACAAAGGCACCACTCCTATCTTCGACAACTTTGGAGTTGATAGACAAATCAAAGGATTGTTTGGAAAAACAGTAACCATGAAAAGTGGTGGTTATTTAATTGTTGAGCATACCGAAGCGTTACACGTTATCGATGTAAACAGTGGTAATCGCGCGAAATCGGACAACTCACAAGAAAACAATGCGCTAGAAGTAAACTTAGAGGCAGCTGTTGAAGTGGCTCGTCAATTGCGTTTACGCGATATGGGCGGAATCATCGTTGTCGATTTTATTGATTTACATTCTGCCGAAAATCGCAAATTGCTTTACGAAAAGATTCGTGACGAAATGTCGAAAGATCGTGCGAAGCACAACATTCTTCCTCCAAGTAAATTTGGATTAATCCAGATTACACGTCAACGCGTTCGCCCGGAGATGAATATTGTAACCGTAGAAAAATGCCCTACATGTAATGGTAGTGGTGAAATTCAAGCGAGTATTATTTTAATTGATCAAATAGAAAATAACTTACGTTATATTCTAAAAGAACAAAACGAAAAAGACATTACACTTTGTGTGCATCCTTACCTTGAAGCCTACATCACAAAAGGTTTCTTCTTTAATTCATTAAAACACAAATGGGCTAAAAAGTACGGACGAAAATTTAAAGTACGCGCAGTTTCTTCTTATACATTTATGGAATACCATTTTATGAATAAGAATGAAGATGAGATTAAGATTTAAAATAGTAGATGTAAAATAATAGACAAAACGCCTTGAGAGATTGAGGCGTTTTTGTTATTAAAATATATTTGATAAATAAAGTAAAACCAATGAAAAAAATTATCCCAACACTTTTCGCATTCTTCTTTTATATAACACTTCAAGCACAAATCATCAATCAAGATTCTGTTTATTTTGTTACCAACTATTATAAAATCGAACGTAGCATCCCAATGCGTGATGGTGTAAAACTATTTACATCCATTTATATTCCGAAAGATGCTTCAAAAAAATATCCCATCATGCTTACGCGCACCCCATACTCTTGCGCTCCCTATGGTGAAGATAAATTCAGAAATTTCTGGACCAGAAACACGCGTGAGTATTTCAAACAAAATTACATCATCGTTTATCAGGATGTGCGCGGTGCCTACATGAGCGAAGGAGTATATGAAGATGTTCGACCCTATAACCCAAATAAAAAAACAAAAAAAGATGTGGACGAAGCAAGTGATACTTATGATGCGATTGATTGGATGATAAAAACATTCCTACAAATAATGGCAATGTTGGTGTAAGTGGAATTTCGTATCCCGGTTTTTATTCAACTATGGCAGCCTTATGTGGGCATCCGGCATTAAAAGCTGTTGGTCCACAAGCCCCTGTTACTGATTGGTTTATTGGTGATGACGTTCATCACAAAGGTGCATTCTTTATGATGGATGATTTTGATTTCGATTATTCCTTTGGAGTTCCTCGTCCGAAACCAACAACAGAGAGTGGACCCGACTTTAAATATCCCACTCCCGACAATTACGATTTCTTCTTAAAAGTTGGAACATTAAAAAATCTCACCAAATTATACATGGGTGATTCCATGAAATTTTGGAATGAAGAAATGAATCATGGAAACTATGATGAATTTTGGAAAGCAAGAGCCGTAACCTATCATTTAAAAAATGTTAAACCCGCTGTTTTGATCACCGGAGGTTTATTTGATGCAGAAGATGTTTGGGGAGCTTGGAACACTTATAAAACAATTGAAAAAAACAGTCCGAAAACAAACAACAGAATTGTGATGGGCCCTTGGATTCACGGTGGATGGGCAAAAACAGACGGCAGTTCCTTAGGAAATGTAAAATTTGGAGAAGGAAATTCTGACTTTTATTATAAAAATATTGAAATGCCTTTTTTCAATTATTATTTGAAAGGAGAAGGCGATGCGAACAAAATTGCAGAAGCAACTATTTTTTTAACAGGCGCCAACAAATGGACAACCTTTACAGAATGGCCACCTAAAAATGTTGAATCAAAACTCATTTATTTAAAAGAGAATGGTGGACTCTCGTTCACAAAACCAACATCCGTAAACAGTTTTACGGATTATGTGAGCGATCCGGCTAAACCAGTTCCATATACGGAAGATGTGCACTTACAACGTACACGTGAATACATGATTGACGACCAACGCTTTGCTGCACGTAGACCGGATGTTCTTGTGTTTACGACTGAAATTTTAGCAGAGGACATAACACTAGCAGGTCCGGTAATTGCCAATTTGTTAGCGAGCATTTCCACCACCGATGCCGATTTTATTGTAAAACTCATTGATGTATTCCCGAATGATTTTAAATATACCGAAACCGATAAATACCCGATGGGAGGTTATCAAATGTTGGTTCGCGGAGAAGTATTGAGAGGAAAATTCAGAAATAGTTTTACTCCTGGCGATTCAATCGGAAAGCTTCCTGAACCGTTTGTTCCGAACCAAATTACTCCTGTGAGTTTTGAATTACCGGATGTTGCACACACCTTTCAAAAAGGGCATAAATTAATGATTCAGATACAAAGCACTTGGTTTCCTTTGGTAGATAGAAATCCACAACAATTTTTAGACATTTACCATTGTGATGAAAAAGATTTTATCAAGTCTAACATTAAAATTTATCATGATGCAACAAATGCATCCAGCATTCTATTACCGATATTAAAAAAATAAATCATGGAGATTGCAATAAAAATAATTATTGGCTTAGTAGCAGTAACTCACATTTATATTTTGTGGCTGGAAATGTTTGCATGGACAACCAGAGGTAAAAAAACGTTTAAAAATTTTCCGGAACATTTATTTGAACCAACCAAGGCCTTGGCAGCAAACCAGGGACTCTATAATGGATTTTTGGCGCCAGGATTGATTTGGTCAATGTTTATTAAGGATGTACAGTGGTCAGAAAATGTTTCTATTTTCTTTTTAGGATGTGTTTTGGTTGCCGGAATTTATGGTGCACTAACGGCCGATAAAAAAATATTTATGGTTCAAGGATTTTTGCCGTTGGTTGGGTTAATTTCAATTTTGTTGAAATAATAAATCAGCGAAAATTTATTTTCCGCGTCTCCCGATAGTTATCAGGTTGCGTTCTACTTATCAAAATTATACTGGCTATAATCTTGCACAACAGTTGCTAAAAATTGCGTATCAGGCAATTTTGTTTGTATTCCCATTGCATCTTTTGTTTTAATCGCTAGGCGCTCGATGGCTTCTTGATTTCCTGTTCGTATTGCCATTTGCATCACCTCTTTAATAATAGCAATATCCGAATCGGATAGCCGAGATACTTCCGGGTAGACGATGGTATAAACTGGCTTTACTTTATTGAGGATTGTATCGTGGATGGTTACTTTCTGTTTCATTTTTATAACAGTGGTTCCTGCGGCCATATCACCAATACGTTGTCCTTTTCCATTCACAAGTATTGCAATCAATGCAATCGCTCCCGAGAATAAACGCATGTCGATTATTCGCAACAACCAGCGCAATAGATATGCTCCGAAACCTGCTTGAGTACCATCCAACTTCACTACTTTTATTTTCATAATCATTTTTCCAAAAGACTTGCCTTGAAAAAAAAGTTCGCATAACAAATCATAAAGCAGAATTGGTAAAAAAAGAACAATCACCAGCCAAATATTATTTTCAATTACTTCTCCAATTACATTCATCAATAAGAGAATTAGAAGAGAATACCCGAAAAAAAACAAATAATCAAGAAGAGTGGCAAGAATACGGTCGCCAATACTCGCTAACTCGTATTCGATATCAACATTTTGTGTTGTTTGTATTTTAATATTATCCATCGAAATCAGGAATTTTTATAAAAATAAGCAATTAAATGGACTATAAAAACCTATTAAATAACGATTATTTTTCATAAATTTACGAGATGTGTTCGGGATAAACACTACTACCAGAATCGATAAACAGATCGTGAAAGAAATTACATTTTTAAAACAAAATGCCGACAAATGGCAAGAGTTTGAAAAGCTCATCTCCACCAAAGGTGGTTCTAATCCCGATTTAATGGCAGATTTGTTTATTCAACTGACAGATGATTTATCCTATTCAAAAACACATTATCCAAAAACCAAAACAACGCAGTATTTAAATTCAATTGCTGCTCGTGTGCATCAAGAAATCTATAAAAACAAAAAAGAAAAAAAATCACGCATTTTTAATTTTTGGAAATATGAATTACCGTTCCTGTTTAAAAATTCACATAAACAATTGCTTTATGCATTTCTCATTTTTGGTGTTGCCTTTTTAATAGGAGTGGTTTCCACGTTGTATGATGACAGCTTTGTTCGATTAATCTTAGGCGACCAATATATTAATGAAACCTTAGAAAATATCGACAAAAACGATCCTATGGACATTTACAAAGGAATGAGTCAGGGAAACATGTTTTCAATCATTACAATAAATAATATTTATGTTTCTTTTATTTGTTTTGCGATGGGAATTCTATTTTCATTTGGAACAGGTTATATGTTATTTACAAACGGAGTGATGGTAGGTGCATTTCAATTTTTCTTTTACACGAAAGGTGTGTTATTGCAATCGGCACTTGTTATATGGATACATGGCACGTTAGAAATTTCGGCAATCATTATTGCCGGTTGTGCAGGGCTTACAATGGGAAACAGTATTTTATTTCCGGGCACCTACTCCCGTGGAGCCTCTTTTGTAAAAGGTGCAAAGCAAGGTGTAAAAATTGCTATTGGTCTTGTTCCTATATTTATTGTAGCGGGATTTCTAGAATCATTTGTAACACGTTATACACAAATGCCAATATGGTTAAGCTTATCAATCATCGGAGCCTCTCTCACATTTATCGTTTGGTATTTTATCATTTATCCGATACGATTAAACAAGAGCGCATTAAAAAATATTCATACTAATCAAACAACATGAATCAAGAAAAAATAAATCTGCGTCAGGTACGCGACTTTGGAGAAACCTTCAACACATCCGTAAAGTTTGTTCGTCAGAATTTCAAACTTTTTTTTCAGTCCTTGTTATTTATTGCAGGACCATTTCTTCTGATCAGTTCCATTGCAGGAGCTTTCTATCAGGCGAATGCGATTACCATGCAAAGTAAATTACAATCCGGTATTGCATCCGCATACGCGACAGATCCTATGGATATCATATTGGATCAATTTGGTTGGACTTATTTCATATTCATCATCGCAAGTATTCTTGCTAATTTAGCATTGGTAGGTACCGTTTACGCATTCATCTTAAATTATATCGAAAAAGGACCCGGCCAATTTACTGTTAATGATATTTCCTCCACGTTACTTAAAAATGCCGGTGGAATCTTAGGAATATTCTTCGGATTGACGTTATTAATCATTCTCATTGTAGGAGGTGTAGTTGCGCTAGGTGTTGCTATTGGGTTTGCCGTTCCGGCTCTCGGAATATTATTCTTAGTGGCGGCATTTTTTGGTATGCTGATCTTATTTCCTCCATTGATATGGCAATTATCAGTGGTTTATTTGGTGCGCATGGAAGAAGGCACAGGTGTATTGGGATCTTATGGAAAAACAAAAGAGGTGATGCGAGGTAATTTCTGGTGGACCTGGTTAATTGTAGTTTGCTCCAGCTTTGGAATTGGTATTATAGGAATTATTTTTTCACTTCCACAAGTAGCCTATCAGCTGGTTTTAACTTTCAGTAGCTTAAAAGGAGGAGAAAATGAAACGTCAATCGGATTTGTAATTGTTGCAACCCTCTGTACATTCTGCACAACAATGCTCTACAGTTTCATGTATGTTATCAATGGAGTGCATTATTATAGCCTTGCTGAAAAAAATGACGGAAAAGGATTAATGGAAAGAATAAACGAAATTGGTACTACTCCAACTACAAATGTTAATCAGCACTATTAGAAAATTCTTTTTTATATGTATACTGATCGGTTGTCTAACAGCGAGTGGTAGCCTATTTTCCATTAACGATTCTACTCAAACGAGGTATAGTTTAGTATACGACACTGCCAAAATTCAAGTACGTGAGCCCCATCCTAAGGCACAAGAAGAATTATTAAAAGACAGCGATTATCAATACGACCGGATTGGACCTGCTCCAAAATCCTGGTGGGAACGTTTCAAAAAATGGTTCTGGAGAAGTATTTCTAAAATCTTCAATACCGAAGGAGGAGAAGTCGGCTTAACTATTTTTCAATACGTTCTCATCGCTGCTGTTGTTGTTATTATTATTCTACTCCTTCTAAAAAATGACATACGGGCAGTATTTTATGGTAAGAGTGCATCCATTCCGATTGACTTTAAAGAGTTTGACGAGGATATTCATAAAATAAATTTTGACGAATTGATTGGAGATGCAATCACAAAAAACGATTATCGCAAAGCCATTCGATTACATTTTTTAAAATTATTGAAAGAGTTGACAGATAAAAATTTAATCAGTTGGCAAATTGATAAAACGAACAATGATTATTCAATGGAGCTTTCCAATAGCAAATTCAGTAATCAATTCAAAGAATTAGCTCTATTGTATGAATACATTTGGTACGGTGATTTCACACTAAACGAAACAAATTTTAAAAATACCATTGAGAAATTTAAAAATTTCAAAGTGCAATAGTGAAGAATGTTTAAAGGGAACAAAAAATATATATTCATGTTGGTTCTGTGTTTCACAGGATTAATCCTTATGCAAGTATATGCTCCAAAACCAATCAATTGGAATCCTACATTTATGAAAAAGGACAAAATTCCATTTGGTATGTCAGCATTGTATGAGGCATTACCGGGAATTTTTCCTGATCAAGAAATAAATACTGAAGCGGCTCCCATCTATAATGTATTAAACAAAAAAGAAATTAAACATAGTAACTATATTATTGTAAACAATGCTTTTGAACCCGACAATTTAGACACTCGTGAATTATTAGAATTTGCAAAAAATGGGAACACTGTTTTTATTGCTGCTAACTATTATGGTGGAAAATTTGCCGATACGTTAAAACTTAAAACCGATAATTACCAAGGTGTTCAGAACATTTTAAAGGAAGATTCCATCAAGCTTCGAAATTTTTATAAACCTTACGATACGGCTGTAGTCAATTTTGTAAATCCACAATTAAAAAGAAAAACAAACTACGTCTATTCAAAAGGAATTGAAAACACGTATTTCACTTCTTTCGACACCAACAAGGTTACAGTATTGGGAACCAATAGTATTAATAATGTTAATTACATAAAAATCAATTGGGGCAAAGGTCAGCTATTTTTAAGCACACTACCAGAAGTTTACACCAACTACCTTTTTATCAATGAAAAAAATCACGATTATGCATACAGAGCATTATCGTATCTTCCAAATCAAACAGTCATTTGGGATGAATATTATAAAGCAGGCAATATAATTAAGGATAGCCCGCTAAGAGTTGTCTTCAATAACCCTGCATTAAGAAGCGCTTATTTTGTATTACTACTTTCTTTAATACTTTTTATTATAATCGGTATAAAGCGCAAACAACGCATCATTCCAATCGTTGAACCATTAAGAAATACTACCTTAGATTTCGTGGATATCGTAGGAACGCTCTACTATCAAACGGGGAATCACAAGAATATTGCTGACAAAAAAATAACATACTTTTTGGAATACATCCGGTCAACATTTCAAGTAAAAACGAATCTGTATGACGAAGTGTTCATTGAACGCATCACCAATCTATCAGGAGTTGAAAAAGAAAAAGTACATCAGTTATTTTATTACTTCGCTGATTTAAATGTGAAATCCAGTATCAGTCAAAATGAATTATTGAAATTAAATAGGATGATTGAAGCGTTTCATGCAGAAAATAAAAGATAATAGTTAATAGAAAAGTTATTTGTAAATCGTAAAAAATAAATTAACGAAATGGAAGAACAAGTATTTCAAAACAGAGTTGACCTCAGTGGACTGCAAATAGCAGTAATCAACATTAAAAGAGAAATCAATAAAATCATTGTGGGGCAAGACGATATGATAGAGTTATTGATTGCAGCAATATTGGCTGATGGTCATGTTTTAATTGAAGGCGTCCCGGGGGTAGCCAAAACGCTATCTGCCAAGCTATTGGCAAGAACCATGAAAGTTGAATTTTCAAGAATTCAGTTTACTCCTGACTTAATGCCGTCCGATATAATTGGAACAAGTATTTATAATCTAAAAACATCTGAATTTGAATTCAAACAAGGACCACTTTTTTCCAACATCGTATTGATCGATGAAATAAACCGCGCTCCGGCAAAAACACAATCAGCATTATTTGAGGCAATGGAAGAGCGTCAAATAACAGTTGACGGGAAAACCTATCTACTCAGTCCACCTTTCATTGTATTAGCAACACAAAATCCGGTAGAACAAGAAGGAACGTATCGTTTACCCGAAGCTCAGTTAGATCGTTTCCTATTTAAAATAGAGGTTGATTATCCAAAACTGGAAGATGAAACAAAAATAATTGCGGATTACCATGCGAGTAAAAACAAGATAGATATTACTGCTGTAGCAGGAGTTATGAATGCATCTGAAGTGAAAGAGTATCGTGAAAAAGTTGGAAGTGTTCACATTGATGCTAACTTAATTTCCTATATCGCAAAAATTGTGAATCAAACCAGAAACAATTCATCCTTGTATTTGGGTGCTTCGCCACGAGCGTCATTAGCAATTTTAACAAGCTCCAAAGCAATTGCTGCGATGCGAGGCCGCGATTTCGTTACACCGGATGATATTAAATTTGTTACTGCACATGTTTTAAAACATCGTGTCATCTTAACTCCAGAAAAAGAAATGGAAGGAATTACAACAAAAGACGTAATTAAAGGAATTGTAGAAAAAATTGAAGTTCCTAGATAGTTCGTCAAAGAGGCGTTTGCTTGGTGTTATTCTGAATGAAGTTGAGAAAACACAAACAATACGTATCACAGCCATTACTTTCGACTCCGCTCGAACTGACGGGTAAAAAAATTATAGTTAAGAATAGAATGAAAACATTTTTTAAATCCATATACATTTCCAACTTGCTCTATTTTGTTATAGCAGCCGAAGTTGTATTTCTTGTATTTGGATTTTTTTTCCCAACGCTTTATGCAATTGCACATTATACGTTAATTGCAATTGTTGCTTTGCTATTTGCGGATATTTTAATTCTTTTTATCAATCAAAATGGAGTTTTTGCCAGAAGAGATACACTTGATAAATTATCAAATGGAGACGACAACCCAGTGCAAATTATCATTGAAAATCGCTATTTGTTTTCAATTCGCATTGGAGTAATTGATGAGTTACCCTTTCAATTTCAGGCACGAGATAAAGAATTTAAACTATCACTTGAATCGGGAAGCAATAAAATTATTGAATATGATGTACATCCGGTAAAACGCGGTGAATACAATTTCGGAGCTGTAAATATATTTGTCAAAAGTCCGATTGGTTTTATTCAAAAACGATATCGTTTTTCACAAGACATGCTTGTGCCGGTATATCCTTCCTTTATGCAAATGCGAAAATATGAGCTTCTAGCGATCTCGAACCGCTTGACTGATGCCGGAATCAAAAAAATTCGCAGAAGAGGTAACAATGCAGAATTTGAACAGATAAAAGAATATGTTTCTGGAGACGATTATCGAACTGTTAACTGGAAAGCGACTGCCCGAAGAAACAAATTGATGATTAATCAATATCAAGATGAAAAATCACAACAGGTGTATTCGGTGATTGATATGGGAAGAATCATGCGCATGCCCTTTGAAGGTTTAAGTTTACTGGATTATGCTATCAATTCCAGTTTGGTCATTTCCAATATCGCGATGTTAAAACAGGACAAAGCAGGAATTGTTACATTTTCAAACAAAGTACAATCGGTATTACCAGCAGACAGGCGAAATGCACAATTACAAAAAATAATGGAGTTGTTGTATAATCAAAAAACGGGATATCTGGAAAGTGACTTTGAAAATTTATACATCAATGTTAAAACAAAAATTAATCAGCGAAGTTTATTTTTGTTATACACCAATTTTGAAAGTCTATCCGGGCTAAATCGGCAATTAAAATATTTAAGACGAATAGCCAAAGACCATTTATTGGTTGTTGTGTTTTTTGAAAATACAGAGCTGAACGCTTTCTTAAATAAACCGGCTGTATCGACAGAAGACGTTTACAACAAAGCAATTGCCGAAAAATTCGCATACGAAAAAAAGTTAATTGTAAAAGAGCTGGAAAAATATGGTATTCATAGCATTTTAACCGCGCCACAAAATTTATCTGTAAATACGATTAATAAATACTTGGAATTAAAAGCAAGAGGACTGATATAAGTGACTAGGTAACTAGGTGACTAAGTGACTAGGGGACTAAGGGACTAGGGGACTAGAGGACAATTGATTGAAGAGAAGTATCAACAATAAAAAGTGATGAAGCAAAAATGTTTGAAGACGACAAAAAACCAAAAAAGAAACTTACTCCCAACCAAGCGACCATAAAAGCGCAAAACTCCTGTGCCTATCAGGAGCGATGCCAGCAAGAGATGCGTGACAAACTTTATGAATGGGGATTACATAGCAACGATGTAGAAAACATCATTGCTAATTTAATTTCCGATAATTTTTTAAATGAAGAGCGTTTTGCTAAAGCATTTGTAGGTGGCAAATTTCGAATTAAAAAATGGGGCAGAATAAAAATAAAGATTGAATTAAAAAAACGCAAAATTTCCGACTACTGCATTAAAAAGGGAATGCAGGAAATTGATGAAGACGATTATCTAAAAACACTCCAAGAGATTCTACTAAAAAAGTTAAAAGAAAATCCAAAAGGCAAAGAGCAAGTCCGGAATTATAAAGCGGCACAATATGCTATTTCAAGAGGATTTGAAGGCGATTTGGTCTGGGAAACAATTAAAGAGGCTACAAGGTAACTAAGTGACTAGGTGACTAAGAAATTTACCCCTCCTTCACAAGACCAACTTCCTTAAGTACTTGAAGTGCTTCTTCCTTATATTTTACTGAAATGCTTCTACGTAAAACATTCCCTTCCGGTCCATCAAAATAAATAACAACTCTAGGATAGGAGAACATTGGTGTTTTAAAAATCACCGATTTAATTTTGCTTCTTGGAATCGTTGGTGTATTGCTACTTACAAAAGCTTCTTTTATTCTCACAAATGAAACAAACAACAATAATAAGGCTCCGTAATTAACCGGTTGCTTAAAAAAACCAAACCCATAATAAGAAACAGAAAACATGGTATAAAGTAATAGCATTACAAAAAATATATAATTCAATATACTTTTTACAGCCCATGCGTTTCCTAATTCATGCTCCAAAGGAATACGAGTAGGTTCCTTCGTATTAAATATAAAAACTGTATCGTCATTGATATGACAATATTCTTTTGTTGTTGTACGAAAATATTTTGTTGGCATCATCCCTGCAAAAATACTCTTATTTCACACTCAATTTCCCAATATTTATTAACTTTACACCATGATTACTACAGACCAACTAAAAGACCTTCGGGAGCGCACGGATGCGTTAAGGGGGCATCTTTGACATCGATCGTAAGCTCCGCGAAATAGCTGAAGAAGAAGAGAAAGCACTCGCCCCGAATTTTTGGGATGACCCAAAAAAAGCAGAAGAACTGCTCAAACAAACTAAACTTAAAAAGAACTGGACTACCTCATTTGCAAAAGCACAAAGCAATGTGGATGATCTTTCTTTGCTCTATGATTACTTCAAACAAGGTGAAGCAACAGAGCAAGATGTGGAAGAACAATATAAAATTACTGTTCAGCATCTAGAAGAAATCGAGTTTAAAAATATGCTCAGTGGCAAGGAGGATATCTTAAGCTGCGTGGTACAAATAAATGCAGGAGCCGGTGGAACAGAAAGCTGCGACTGGGCAGAAATGCTCATGCGTATGTACATGATGTGGGGAAGTAAAAATGGCTATAAAATAAAAGAGACCGACCGCACCGATGGAGACACAGCGGGTATAAAATCTGTCACTTTAGAATTTGAAGGCGATTATGCATTTGGATATTTGAAAGGTGAAAATGGAGTGCATCGTTTGGTGCGTATTTCTCCCTTCGACTCCAATGCAAAACGCCATACTTCTTTTGCTTCTGTTTATGCTTATCCTTTAATTGACGATACGATTGAAATTGATGTCAATCCAGGCGACCTGGAATTTGAAACATTCAGAGCCGGAGGCGCTGGTGGACAAAATGTAAATAAAGTAGAAACGGCAGTGCGCTTATACCATAAGCCATCAGGAATCATTATCAAAAATCAGGAATCACGCTCGCAACTGCAGAATAAAGAAAATGCGATTAAATTATTAAAATCACAATTGTTTGAAATTGAATTGCGAAAACAACGTGAAGCAATTAATGTAATTGAAGGGAATAAAAAGAAAATCGAATGGGGTTCACAAATTCGAAACTATGTTTTTCATCCCTACAAACTTATCAAAGATGTAAGAACAGGCTATGAAACATCCAACATTCAAGCTGTTATGGATGGCGACTTGAAGGATTTTATTAAGGCATACCTCATGGAGTATGGGAATAGTTAAGTGACTAGGTAACTAGGTAACTAGGTGACTAGGTGACTAGGTGACTGAGGAGATAACGGTCAGCAATTAACTAACACCTACCGGAAATCCATTTAGTCTAAAAATATAGAACAACAAAACCACTTTGAACACACTTAGTCATTTAGTCACCTAGTTACTTAGTCACCTATGTTAAAGATCTACCACAATACCCGTTGTTCAAAAAGCAGAGACGTTTGTACTATCTTAGAAAAAAAGAAAGTGAAAACAGAAGTTGTTGAATATTTAAAAACACCACCTACTCCAGCTGAAATAAAAGAGCTGTTAAAAATGCTTGGGATGAAAGCCCTGGATTTGGTCAGAAAAAAAGAACCTATATTTTTGGAAAAATATGAAGGGAAGAAATTAACCGAAGCCCAATGGATAAAAGCGATGGCCCAAAACCCTATTTTGATTGAGCGCCCGATCATCGTAAAGGGTAAGAAAGCCATCATTGGCAGGCCTCCAGAAAAAGTGCTGGAGTTTTTGAAATAATTAATTGATTTACATTGAAATATTTCTACTTAATCATACTGCCTATCCTCTTTTCATGTGCAAAAAAAACGCATGACATCCCTTTACGTAATTACTTCCCATCTGAAGAAGGGAGAAAATATGTTTACAACTACACAAACAACAACAAAAATTTCGGCTCAACCGAATCTCTGTTGATAAAAGTAAAAATAAAGGACAATCCTGATGTGTATTGTTATGTTGCACCGGATGAAATTAGCAGCACAAATCCAACATTAGCTTCGTATCATTTTCTGGAAGGGATCTTCTGTTTTTCCGGAGATACTGTTAAGATTAGTCCGCGTTTTACTTTACTTGAGCCAGACACTGCAAGTATTTACAATCAATTTCAACCATTTTTTAAGCCCTTTGTGAATATAAAGGATGAGATAACCATAAAGTTTTCGCAAGAAATTATTTATACATATAGAATCTCTAAGTATGAAAAGGTAAAAACTCCAATGGGAAAATTTAATTGTATTAAAATCGATTATACGAGATATGACTTAGTTCCACTAAACATGCGTGGGAATGATTTTATATTATACGAAGGCGTAAACTATCCCGCTTTCAGCAAAACGGCTAGTGCTTGGCTTGCTGCCGATATTGGAATGATTAAGTGGGAAAGGTATACAGGAAGAATTGACAAACTAAAAAGTTATTCCAAAAAGTAAAATTATTGCCTATATTATATTCAAATAAATCTTAAATTTACCCTACGAAAATCCAAAATCAAAAAAATCTTAAAATCCTAAATAGCACTATGGAATTCAGAATTGAAACAGACACAATGGGCGAGGTAAAAGTACCTGCTGATAAATACTGGGGAGCACAAACAGAGCGCTCTCGCAACAATTTTAAAATAGGACCAGAAGCAAGTATGCCAAAGGAAATTATCTATGCGTTCGGCTATTTGAAAAAAGCAGCTGCCATGGCAAACTGTGAATTGGGTGTTTTACCTGCTGAGAAAAAAGATCTGATTGCGAAAGCTTGTGATGAAATTATTGCAGGAAAATTAGATGATCAATTTCCATTGGTGATTTGGCAAACCGGTTCCGGTACTCAATCCAACATGAATGCGAATGAAGTAATTGCTTATCGTGCGCACGTGATGAGTGGCGGAAAATTAGCAGATGAGAAAAAAGTATTGCATCCGAATGATGATGTGAATAAATCACAATCTTCCAACGACACCTATCCTACCGCGATGCATATTGCATCATATAAACAAGTAGTAGACATCACACTTCCGGGAATGGAAAAGTTGAGAGATACCTTGTTAAAAAAATCCAACGATTTTAAAAGTATAGTAAAAACAGGTCGTACGCACTTTATGGATGCAACACCTTTAACACTCGGACAAGAGTTTGGAGGGTATGCACAACAATTAACGAATAGTATCCGAGCAATTAAAAATGCATTGGAAATGGTTCGCGAATTGGCTTTGGGAGGAACAGCAGTGGGAACCGGACTCAACACACCAAAAGGATATGATGTGTTGGTTGCGAAAAAAATTGCAGAATTAACAGGATTACCATTTGTAACAGCACCAAATAAATTTGAAGCATTAGCAGCACACGATGCAATGGTAGAATTATCTGGAGCTTTAAAACGTGCTGCTGTTGCATTGATGAAAATTGCAAACGATGTCCGCATGTTATCATCAGGACCACGTTGCGGAATTGGTGAAATCATCATTCCTGATAACGAACCGGGCTCATCCATCATGCCAGGGAAAGTAAATCCAACACAACCGGAAGCATTAACCATGGTGTGCGCACAAGTAATGGGAAATGATGTTGCTGTTTCCATTGGTGGATCCAACGGCCATTTTGAATTGAACGTTTTCAAGCCGGTGATTGCCGCAAACGTACTGCAATCTGCACGTTTAATTGGTGACGCATGTGTTTCTTTCAACGATAATTGTGCTGTAGGAATTGAGCCTAACTTACCAATTTTAAAACAACATTTAGAAAACTCATTAATGTTGGTAACTGCATTAAACACGCATATTGGTTATGAAAAAGCAGCTAAAATTGCTAAAACTGCACACAAAGGAAATAAAACCTTGCGTGAAGCAGCCATTGAATTGGGATATGTAACCAACGAACAATTTGATCAATGGGTAAAACCGGAAGATATGTGTGGGAGTATGAAGTAGCATTTTCTTTCTAATGGGCAAGATTGCTTCACTGCGCTCGCAATGACGTTCTTTAAAAGTCTAACACACTGTTGGACCTCATTGCGAGCATAGTGAAGCAACCTCTAACATGAATTAGAGATTATACACTAAAAGGTGAACAATCTTCGTTTATAAATATCATCCCCATTACCTTTACGATTACGATTTTGAAAAAATATCTATCCATACTACTTTTCGTTGCAGTCAATTTTATTGCGAGTTCTGTTTTTTCACAAACAGATACTGTGATTAATGGCAAACATTATAAAATTGTTGAAGAAACACCTCAAACAGAAACAGCAGGAAAGAAGAAAAGGCATATCCCTCCGATGGATAGCACCTTTGTATTGAACAACAAAAAATTAAGGTATTACAACAATTGGTTTACGGTGGGTGGTGGATTTAATCAGAACTTAACGTACAAACGTAAAATTGGGTTTGCCGGTGGTTTGGATTTTAATTTCCATATCAAGCAACACTATTTTCAATTGGGGACAATGATTACCGGTGAGCAATTCGGCTTCTACGATAATTATGAATTCCATTTAGGATATGGCAAACGGTATGAGGACAAAGACATTCACTTTGCAGGATTTGCAGGCATCTCATACTCTACCGGCTATGCAAAAGTAGGTGACACCGTATACACAAGGCCTTTCAGTCACCCAGGTATTTATGCGCAGATTGAAGGTGTTAAAAAAATCACATATGATGTTGGAGCAGGGTTAGCATTATTCGTTGACCTCAATCAAGAGCAAGCTATTTTCGGAGCGCGGTTTATTGTTTATTTCTCAGGAGCCTATAGAGGAAAAAAATACAGTGATGGCAAGACAATAGATTGATGTGCAGCTTTGCGATTTTTGAATATGTAATCAGAATTTTCCTCCTCTAGGTTAACACAGCATCAACCCAGCACTTAGTCGCTCCTAAATAAACTTATCCCCTTTTTGAATTTTCACATCGTTCACGAATGTTTTGATTTCTTGCTCGTCTTGCTTTTTGCAGATCAACAAGATTCCATCTGATTCCACAACAATATAATCTTCTAAACCTTGCATCACAACCAATTTATCTTTCGAAACGTTTACGATACAATTTTTTGAATCATACAACATCACATTTTTTCCAACTACTGCATTATTATGATCATCTTGTTTGATATGATCATAGAGTGACCCCCAAGTTCCTAAATCGCTCCAACCAATAATAGAAGAACGGACATATACATTTTCTGCTTTTTCCATAATCGCATAATCGATGGAAATATTTTTACAGTTGGTGTATGCTTTTGCAATAAACTCAGCTTCCTTTGGAGTATTATAAACACCATTTCCCTCTTTAAAAATAGCATCCATATCGGGAGAGTATTTTTCAAAGGCATTAATGACACTTTTCACACTCCAAATAAAAATTCCAGAGTTCCATAAAAAGTCACCACTTTGCAAAAAGAATTTAGCCAATTTCCAACTCGGGCTTTTCGGTAAAAGTTTTTACTTTTTTAATTCGTTTATCTTTTTCCTTTGCATCCGACTCGACAAACTGAATATAGCCATAACCGGTATCCGGTCGGCTTGGACGAATGCCCAATGTCACCAAACAATCTTCTGAAGCCGCTTTTAAATAACAGGCTTTGATTGCTTTAACAAATGTATCTTCTTTCACAATCAGGTGATCTGACGGAGCGATTACAGTAAGCGCATCCGGATTCATTTGAGCAATCTTATAACAAGCATAAGCAACACATGGAGCTGTGTTTTTACGAGCAGGTTCACTCAAAATATTATCCGATGCAATTCCTTTGATTTGTTCTTTTACCAAATCAACATATGAATCGTTGGTAACAATGTAAATATTTTCTTTCGGACAAAGACGTAAAAAGCGTGCATAGGTTTGTTGCAACAAAGTTTTGCCGGTACCTAAAATATCCATGAATTGCTTTGGATGAGATGTTCTGCTCATCGGCCAAAAGCGGCTACCGATGCCGCCTGCCATTATCACACAATAATTATTCTTCACAAATTTGCTAATTACGAATTAATACGAATTTCAATCAAGTCTTTCTCGACTCCGCTCGAAATGACTTTTAGCGCGTCACTTCGAGCGGAGTCGAGAAGCGCGCAAACTCAATTTACTATTTTAATTTCTTTAAAGCACTTCTTAAATTCTCAATCACCACTTCAATTTCTTCAATTTTGCAAGTTCCAACCGACAAGCGATACCAGCTCGAATCGGCAGAAGCACCAAATGCATAAAAAGGAACAAGAGCAACTTTTGCTTCGTCCAAAATATATTTCGTCACATCTTGGGTTGTTTTTAAAACAGTGCCATCTGCTTTAGTTTGTCCGTGTAACGAAAACTGAACCGTTAAATAAATTGCTGCTTCAGGAGCGATTGCATCCACTTTAAATCCTTCTGCTTTTAAACTTTGAAAGCCTTTGTAAATATTCACCAAGCGATCATTAATCTTAGTTTTAATATCACCCAAAAATGCATCGTATGCGGATAAGTCATTCAGATAAGTGGCAGTTGCCATTTGTTCCGCTTTTGGAGCCCATGCTCCAACATGCGTTAAAATGGATTTCATTTTTTCAATAATTTTTTTCGGACCCATGCTCCATCCAACGCGCACACCTGTTGCAGCCAAGGATTTTGAAATACCATCCACAAAAACAGTATAGTTTTTCATAGCAGGGCGAAGGGTCACAGGATTATAATGTTTGGTATCACCAAACGTTAATGCCCAATAAATTTGATCGTACATTAAATACAATGGCTTTTTATTTTCAGCTAAACGTTTGTCGTTTTCAACCAAAATCATATCGCAAATTTCTTCCAAATCTTTTTTACGGAAGGTTGTTCCGGTAGGGTTTAGTGGAGAACACAATGCAATTAAATTTGCTGTGCCGATATGCGGTTTCAAATCCGCAGCAGTAGGCATAAACTTATTTTCAGGAGTTGTTTCAATCAATACTGGTTTTGCATTATTCAAATACGTGTAATGATTGTTGTTCCAGGATGGTACAGGAAAAACAACGGTGTCGCCTTCATCCACTAAAGCTTTGAAAATTGCATAGATAACAGGACGGGCCCCACCAGCGATAACAATCTCATCCGTTTTATAATCCAACTCGCCCCGTTCTTTCAATAGTTTTACAACAGATTGACGCAACTCTAACATTCCATCTGCTGCAGGGTAATTGGTTTGATCATCTTCATACGCAGCAATAATTGCTGATTTTAATTCAGTGGGAATTGGAAAAATTTTCGGATTAAAATCACCAATTGTAAAATTATAAACCTTTTCACCTTGTTTAATTTTTTCATTTACCTCAGCAGCAAGTTTTATAATCTCTGACCCAATAATATTCTGAGCCAGTTTTGATACTTTCAAATCGATGTTTTTTTCCATTGTATTTGCACTCATTTTGTAAAGTTTTTAAGCGTTATTAATAGGTAATTGTTGAGAATAATACCGAAATCAAAAAATATGGCTCAATTGCATTCGTCCATTTATATATTGTATAGGCATTTCATCAAGTAGAATTGCATTAAAAATAAATGCAATTACTTGCTGAAACAAATTTAACAAAAACCCAATACCTTGTGCTTATTTGTTAAT
Source organism: Bacteroidota bacterium (assembly GCA_016722565.1). NCBI lineage: Bacteria > Pseudomonadati > Bacteroidota > Bacteroidota bacterium. Next base: position 654,770 of record JADKIU010000001.1, on the reverse strand, counting down.
TAATTCTTGGTGATTTTTGCCTGATTTTCGGCAAATAAAGGTGTTTGGATTACCAACACTTCAGTAACAGGGTTAAATAGGTAGGTTGTATTCGTTTTTACCTCTTTACATTTTATTCTTTTACGGGCTTGAGGACCTTTAATGAAGTGACGATTATCATTATACGTGAACATGGCACCTTCCGGAACATCTTCCAAAAGGACGGTGTGTTCGCGATTATCATAGTTTTTAAGAATACGCAACAAATTTGTATCCGAACAGCTGGATGCAGCAGGATTGTTCATGTATTTACGCAACGCTGTGATTATGTCCACAGGGAAAATATCAGGAATTAAAAATTGTTGCATTAATAGTTTATAATGCAATTTCCACTCTTCTCCATGCGGCTTTACATTATTCTTGTGCTTATTGTAAGTAGATAAATGCGCGATTTCATGTACAAGTGTGATTAAAAACGCATACTTATTCATGTCGTAATTGATCGTTATCAAATGATTTTCTCCTTTAAAAGGAGGACGATAATCTCCGTATTTAGAAGATCGACTTTTTTTTATTTTCAGCTTGAAATCAAATTTATAAATCCATTCGGAAATAACCGGAACGGCCTTTTCAGGAATGTATTTATGTAAGATGGATTGATTGCGTTCGAGTTGACTCACGAAACAAATTTACGAATCTAATTTGTTGAAGATTGAACTTTTTATTAACCATTGTTAGGTGACTAGGTGACTAAGTAACTAGGTGACTAAGTAACTAAGTGACTAAGTGACTAGGTGACTAAGCATAAGTGATAGGGTGATAATAAAATAACTACATACAAGAACTTGATTAACGATTGAACTCCCCTAGTCACCTAGTTACTTAGTCACCTAGTCACTTACTTCAGCAATTGATAAACAATAAAGCTAGAAACATAAGCAAGTAGGCCCATGAAAAAGAATTGAACAGTTGGCCATTTCCAACTTTTTGTTTCACGATAAACGACCGCAAGTGTGCTCATACATTGCATCGCAAATGCATAAAAAATCATTAAGGAAAAACCAACTGCGATGGAATATTTTGGCAACCCTGTATCTGGATTTTTTTCGGCTTGCATTTTCTCGCGAATGGTTTGTGTATTATCGGTATTTCCGGCACTGTAAATGGTCGCCATGGTTCCAACAAATACCTCTCTCGCTGCAAATGATGTAATCAACGAAATGCCAATTTTCCAATCAAACCCAAGTGGTTTAATAGCCGGTTCTATTGATTTTCCGAGCATTCCAGCATAGGAGACTTCCAGTTTTTCAGAAGCAATTTTTGCATCCATCTCATTTTGATTCAAATCACCTCTGAAGCTATGCTCTTGATATTTTTTGTCGATTTCTTCGAACTTATTTCCGGGAGCATGAGCTGATAAAAACCAAAGTATAATGGAAATAGCAACAATAATTTTCCCGGCATCAAACAAAAATAATTTTACTTTATCGTAAATGGTGAGTCCAACTGTTCGCCACTGAGGAGTACGATACACGGGCAATTCCATAATAAAATAACTTTTTTCTTTCGCTTTTAAAATCCATTTCAAGACCCATGCAGCCCCTATCGCTGCAACAAATCCAATCAAGTACAAAGCCATTAAAATCAAGCCTTGATAATTAAAAAAGCCAAGGTTCTTATCCTGAGGAACAACCAAAGAAATTAATAATGTATACACTGGTAGTCGCGCAGAACAGCTCATTAAAGGTGTTACAAAAATGGTAATAATGCGCTCTTTCCAACTGCTGATGGTACGAGCGCTCATGATAGCCGGCACGGCACAAGCAACTCCACTTATCAATGGAATTACCGACCGTCCGTTTAACCCAAACCTCCGCATCAACTTATCCATAATAAAGCTGACACGTGCCATGTATCCTGTATCTTCTAAAATAGCGATAAATGCAAACAACAATGCTATTTGCGGCACAAACACCACTACTCCACTTAACCCGGCAATAATTCCGTTCACAATTAAATTACTAAGTTCACCTTTGGGAAGTACATCCGAAGCTAATTCAGAAATCATCACAAACAAACTTTCAATCCACTCCATAGGAAAAGAAGCAAGAAAGAAAATGGTTTGAAAAATAAAAAACAATACCACTAAGAAAATAGCATATCCCCAGATACGATGCGTTAATACACTATCCAATTTATGAGTAAACGATTCGGTTTTTATTGCTGATTTATGTGTGATACATTCTTCAACAATCCGATTGATGACTTTATAACGCTCCACACTTTCAAGCGACTGAAGTTTATTGGTATCAACAATAAGTGTATTTAGTGCATCGGTAATTTTGATTTGCAATTCAACATTGTGCAAATAACTGATATCCGAAAGATTATTGACGATTTGAAAAGCCTCGAAATCGCTTTTCACTTTTACCACCGTTTTCACTTTTTCAATTGCTTCAGGCGCAATTTTTTTGATGTCGATAAAATCGTATTGCGGAACCGACAGGGGTTGTAACAGAGCTTGCTTCAACACCTCCACACCATCCTTGTTTCTGGCACTTAATCCCAAAACTTTCACACCGAGCTTTTCTGACAAACGAATGGCATCGATAATATCTCCTTCCTTCTCCACCATGTCCATCATGTTGAGTGCAAGAATTACAGGAATTTTTAAATCAATGATTTGGGAAACCAAAAACAAATTGCGTTTTAGATTACTGGCATCTGCAACAATAATCGTAACATCCGGATGGTCCGGATTTTCTTTGTTACAAAGCACTTCAAACGCAACGCGTTCATCAAGCGATTTAGGATACAAACTATACGTTCCCGGCAAATCAACGAATTCAGCAGTAACAATTTCATTGAGTTTTGCGAAACCCGACTTTTTATCTACTGTAACACCGGGGAAGTTTCCCGTTTTTTGATGTAAACCAGTAAGGGCGTTAAAGAGCGTAGACTTACCACTATTAGGATTTCCAACAAGGGCAACCTTAATGTTTTTTTTATCCGAAAAATTGACAAAAGATTTGTTCGTCTCCACCAGCAATCAAATTAATTATTCAGTAATAATAGGTGAGACAAGAACGGTGGAAGCTTCCGCTTTACGCAAGCTTAATAAGTAGCCGGACACAGATATGGCAATTGGATCCCCGAGTGGGGCAATACGGTCGAGTTTAACAATCTCACCCGGAGTACAACCCATCTCCAATAATTTCAAAGCCATTTCTTTATCGGTAAACGAATCGATGATGGCACTTTGACCTATTTTTAATTCAGCTAAATTTTTCAAGGGCTTTATCATATTTCCTTACAAAAGTACGCTTTTTTAAGCGACAGAACGAGGAGGGACAATACCTAAAAGGTGGTATTTTACGATTAAAAACAGACTAAATCATTGATTTACTTGAAGAAAAAATCAACAAACTCGATTTTCCATTTCGGGCAATCACCACATCTGTTTTTTTTCCGAGTAGCAAAACAGCTCGAAAGCATTGAAATAAAAATAAACGCAGTAACAAGTTTTAGTGCTTTTCGGGTAGAATGTGCCATCTTTAAAAAGGTTGATATACAAATATAGCAAAAACAAAACAATCAATTGTGGTCAATTATTCTTATTTTTACGCTGTATTCGATTACTTAAACAAGAACTCGTTTCGTAAAAATGAACATCTTTTTTCACTTCGGTCAATATTTCATGCTTATTAAACGCGCATTCGGCAAACCCGAAAAGCGTTCCATTTACCGACAACGGATTTTTGAAGAGATGTATTCTTTAGGTATAGGCTCCTTGGGAATTGTAGCTATCATTTCAGTTTTTATGGGAGCGGTTATTACTATTCAATCTGCTTTCAATTTTGAAAGTCCGCTTATCCCTGCTTATGCTGTTGGAGTTGCTGTTCGTGATTCAATGATTTTAGAGTTTTCCCCGGCCATTGTTAGTTTAATATTAGCCGGAAAAGTAGGTTCAAGCATCGCTTCGGAAATTGGCACGATGCGCGTAACGGAACAAATTGATGCCTTGGAAATAATGGGTATTAATTCGGCAGGATATTTAATATTCCCAAAAATAATCGCTTCCGTTTTATTCAATCCTGTATTGATCGTTTTTTCAATGTTTTTAGGAATTTTAGGTGGTTACATTTTCGGTTTAATGGCTGGTGTAGTTACCGATTTTGAGTACATACTTGGTATCACTTACGAATTCCGACCATACAATGTTGTTTACGCCTTAATCAAGGCAGCTGTTTTTGCATTTTTAATTGCCTCTGTTCCGGCATATCATGGATACTATACAAAAGGCGGAGCACTTGAAGTAGGTCGTTCCAGTACAAAAGGCGTAGTTTATACCAGTGTACTCATTTTGGCATTCGATTTAATTTTAACCCAGGTTTTATTAGTTTGATACAAATTAACAACATATCAAAATCCTTTTCAGGCAGAAAGGTATTGAATGATATATCATTCACGTTTCAAACAGGAAAAACCAACATGATTATTGGCGAGAGTGGTTCCGGGAAAACAACCTTACTTAAATGCATGGTGGGTTTAAATGATATTAACTCCGGAGAGGTATTGTTTGACGGAAGAAATTTTTATGATCTAGATTTTACCGGCAAAAAAGAAATTCGAAAAGAAATCGGAATGTTGTTCCAAGGTGGCGCCTTGTTCGATTCAAAAACGGTTGAGGAAAATGTGGTGTTTCCATTATCGATGTTTACGGATTTATCAGAGAGCGAGAAACGCGACAGAGCAAACTTTTGTTTGCAACGTGTAAATTTACAAAACGCAAACGGATTGTATCCTGCTGAATTAAGCGGAGGGATGAAAAAACGTGTTGCCATTGCCAGAGCGATTGCTGTTCAACCGAAATATTTATTTTGTGATGAACCCAACTCGGGATTAGACCCTAAAACCTCTATTGTTATTGACAATTTAATCAAAGAAATTACGGATGAATATGGGATTACTACAGTAGTAATTACGCACGACATGAATTCTGTAATTGAAATCGGTGATAATATAATGTTTATTTACAAAGGGGATAATTGGTGGACAGGTAGTAAAGAAGAAATATTAAAAACAGATAATAAAGAGGTGTGTGATTTTGTTTATGCTACAAAATTCATGAAAGATTTAAAAACAAAATTTTAATTATACATTCTAAAAAAAAGACGAGCCAAGAGAAAAACCCTTGGCTCGTCTTTTTTAGTATAAAATCTTATTAATTTTTCATTACAGTTAATTTCTTCGTCAATTGTTGTTCGCCAACAGTAAGTGTATAGAAATAAACTCCTGCATCAATATCAGAAGTTTCTAAAACAATGGTATGCATTCCTGCAGCTAATTTTCCTTGATCAATTGATTTAATCAATTTTCCTGTTACATCATAAAGCGACAAAGAAACCGTATTCGCATTTACAATTTCAAAGTTCACTGCTGTAGAAGATACAACCGGATTAGGAATATTTTGGTGCAATACTGCATTTGCAGCATCATTTTCGTTAACACCTGCATTGATTGCCTCTACGTTTAAATGCAAAAATGGAGCTTTCTGAATCCATCCCCAAGTCCCTGTTCCACCAGCATCCACAAACGTTGTTTGAGCCGGTTGAGTTCCTTCTAAGGTCAAGTCGTTAAGGATATCCAAATCAAATGCAGGCGCACCGTAAACACGTACACCAATCACATAGGACTCACCAGCAAGAACAGGATATGGACCACCAGGAGTAATGAATGGCATGGTTACCCATTTGTTTTTGTCTGCAGCTGTTGCAACATTGTAAATGTCAGAAGATGCTACTTCAACAAATGTTCCTGTCCCATCGATATTATACAAAACAAAATCAAAAGATGCTCCATTTTGAGTAGATGTAGCAACGTAAGCCGATGCAGTAGTAATTACACCGTTCGCAGGAAACTCATATAAGGTTGCAATAACAGACGCATCCACATCTCCTCCAACGTAATCGGATGGACTTAAAGAGTTGGTAATACCTGCTCCAATCACACCATTATCTCTTGCATAAACAGTATCAGAAACTCTGATTGCGCGAGTGATGGTGTTGTTTGAAAGTAACTCATCCGTTTCAGTCTGTGAAACGGTATGCGCCATGGTGTACAACCCAACCGCTGTAGGATTAAATGTTGGAGTAGTAATTAACAACGTATCTCTTCCATAAAGTGGGAAGCTGGTGATGGTATTACTATTTTGACTGTAGGTTCCGGCACCGGTAATGGTTACGTTCATATTCACAGTTGTTTGCGCTTGAAATCCATCATTTAAAATTGCACCTCTGAAGGTGATAGGAGCAACTTGTCCAGCAGGAGTTTGGGTATAATAACCACCATCTTCGTAACTAAAATCGTTGTACACACGCTCCAATTTCACGTCATTGAGTGGCCCTTCAATAATTTGAATGTCATCAATTTGCCAAAAGTAAACGCCTAATCCGCTATCAAATCTAAATTTCACTTTTACATTGTTAGACCCGCCAATGGCAGCGCTAACATTGATTGAAACGAGTTCGTTGTTTGGATTATAACTATTGATTCCGGTTGTTCCTTTCACATTATAATCCGTCCAAGTCCCTCCACCATCAGCACTAACTGAAGCTATTAAAAAGGTTGTTGTTGGTGAACAGCACAATCTAAAATATTGTCTAAATTCCAATCGAACATTGGGTTCACCAGTAAGATCAATCGTTTCACTAATGATTTCACCTGACAACGGAGTATAGGTCCCGCCTGTACAATCACCTGTATTCGCTTCATTCAAAGAATCCGCATCGTACATTAACACACCATTGGAAGCCGTAGGTGAGGCAAGTGTTGAAGTGGATGTTCCGAAACAGCCGGTTGAACCAATCATTGATTTTTTCCAAATTTGGTTGGCACCAGCTTGTGTCCACCCGGTAGGAATTCCTCCCATTGGAGTGGATCCAAAGTCTTGCGACCAAAGAATATCGAATGGTGCACGGTTATCTCCCGGATAAGGTGTAATCGTCATTTCGTCAGCATCCGCAGTTGTCATCACTGAACTTGCTGCCATTTTCGAAACACTTTTTTGCGCCCATATTCCGGCAGAAAAAAGCATTGAAAAAGATAAAAGGTATATTTTTTTCATTGCTATAAGGATTAAGTTGGTTTCTAATGAATTACTAATAAAAGTAGTGATAAAAACAATACAAAGCAATTGATAGTGGAAGGAATAAAAAAAAGCCCTGAGATGAATATCTCAGGGCTTTTCAAAGAAAAATTAATTCTTATTTAGTAATTACTAATTGTTTTGTGAAGTGTCTTCCACCTGCATTTAACTGGTAGAAATAAGTACCAGCAGCTAAGTTAGAAGCATCAACGTTTACTTTATATGTTCCAGCATTTTGGTTACCGTAAACATTTTCAATTACTTTTGTACCATTTGGTGCAAAAACAACTAAGCTAACACCAGTAGAAGCGTTTTCTAATGTATATTCAACAGATACATTGTTAACTGCAGGGTTAGGGTAAGTTGTCAATTTCATTCCGTTAAAGAATTCATTAACACCAGTTGCATCAGCAACAACAGCCCACATTGCGATATTGTTATCCAATCCACCAGAACCGAAATCCGGACTACCAGCAGGTGAGAACAACTGATCTGTTACATACCAGTTTGTTCCGATTTTATGCCAAGTTAAATCGATGTTTAATGCATCATTTTTATCATCACTTACTAAACCAACTGTATCACCAGTAGCTAAGTTTGTAACATCCATTACTAATGCGAAATCATCAACAAAAGTAGCAGGAGTAGTGAAAGGTACGTAGTTAAAACCTAAAGTATCAATGTCAGAGAAAAGCAAATCTGCTGAACATTTCGCAGTTGCAGCTGGTCCAGGCCAGTTGTTAACAGTAGAGTTAAATGTACCACTTCCGTTTGTGTTTCTTGATCTGTTAGCAGTTACGTCAAAACCACTGATTACAACTTTAGAAGTTACAGAACTTCCCATGTCGCTTTCTTGACCACCAAACCACAATAAAGCTCCGATAACTTTAACAGGAATAGGACCTAAGTTATCATAACCTTGACCACAAATTCTCAACACGTTTGCGCTGACATTGTTACCATAAATAAATCCACCACCTAAATAACCATAGATAACAGCGTTTCCAGATGGAGCAAATTCTGGCAAGAAATCAACAAAGTTTACCAATCCGGTTGTATCCGGATTCAAAATTCTGTCTGCAGAAGCAGTGTGAACAAAAGGCATTGTAGAGATAGGGGTAGCTTTTCCCGCATCTGAACTTTGTGCATTTGCTGTAACCGCAAGCGCAGTAAAAGCAAGTAATGTGTAAAGTTTTTTCATTTTTTCAGGTTTTAAATTTGAGTTTTTCTTAAATTGAGGCATAAAGATATAAAAATGTGATTAAAAAAACAATAGCTCATCTATTAATATAAATAAGAAAGCCACCCCAAATGGGATGGCTTTCTTAATAATTATGAGTTAAATGATTACTTGATAACAACCATTTTCATAGCTGCTGTAGTAGCATTATTAACTGTTAAAGAATAGTAATAAACACCAGCAGAAAGGTTTTCTACACTGTAGTTCATGTTATGAGTTCCAGCATTTTGCTCACCTAAGCTTAAAGTAGAAACAACTTTTCCTGTAACATCATATACATTTAATGAAACTTGAGCATTGTTCTCTAATTCGTAGTTGATTGTAGAGAAAGAGCTAGCAGGGTTTGGCATGTTTTGGAACAATTTAGCACCGTTCACAAATTCATTCACTCCTGCAGGCATTTCAACTACCAAAAGATCATCCATGTACAAAATGAACATGTCATTTGCTTGGTGTTGGATACCAATGTAGATATCTTGACCAGCGAAAGCAGCTAAACTAGCAGTTCTTGTAGCAAATACATTGTATGGAGTATTTACTGTATCACCAGCTGTAGAAGCATCCATATCTGTAACTGTGAAGATTGCAGGGTTCGTGAAATCTGTGTAGTTAGTTAAACCTGTTGTTGAAACAAACACTTTGTATCCATCACGGTAAGCACCATCAGGCATGTTGTGTTTCCAAGAAGCAACTGCACCAGCAGCAGGAATTGTTATAGGTCCAACAGCGAACCAATCATCAGACATTCCAAGTGGGCTTAACCAAGAAGTAGCACCCATAAAGAAGTTTGTATCTCCTGGTAACGCTAATTCTTCATAGAAAAATTTCCAATCAGTAACCGGATTCCATGGAGTCATTGCTGCATTTGGTGCTGCACCATCAACGTCATCATTAGCAAATGCAAATGGAGGAGTACTTGTAGCACTGATACCTAAACCATAGAAAGCATTTCCGTCAAAATAAAATACAGTATCTCCAGTTGCTCTAGAAGCATCTGTATTGATTACAGGAGTTCTAGCAATACTTGGAAGATTTGTGTTTGTTCTCTGCGCAGTTGCAGAAAAAACTACCGCTACAGTAGCAATAAGCGTGTAAATTTTTTTCATTTTATTGTTTTTTAGTTATTAATTAATTTTCATTTTTTTAACCTATCGGCAAAGGATAGATTACAAATTTAACAAACAGCATCCATTTCACCAAATACTACCAATTAAATCTATGCCAATTCGGGTTCAGCATAGGCCTCAATTGGCGGACAAGCACAGATTAAGTTCCTGTCTCCGTGAGCGTTATCTATCCTTGCCACACTTGGCCAAAATTTAGATTCTTTCACCCATTTTAACGGATAAACTGCCTTTTCGCGAGAATAACCATGCTTCCAATCATCCGAAATCACCGATTTTGCCGTATGAGGTGCATTTTTTATCACATTGTCTTCTTTATCTGCTTTTCCAGAGATGATTTCATCAATTTCTTTCTTAATGGATATCATAGCGGAACAAAAACGATCCAATTCTTCTTTCGACTCGCTTTCTGTCGGCTCTACCATTAATGTATCATGAACAGGGAAAGAAACCGTTGGAGCATGATAGCCATAATCCATCAAACGCTTTGCTATATCCCCTACTTCAACTCCACCAAGGCGCTTAAACTCAACACAATCCAAAATCATTTCATGGGCACATCTACCATTTTTACCACTGTACAAGGTCGGATAATGGCCTTTTAATGTTTCCTTGATATAATTTGCATTCAAAATAGCGATTTTAGTAGCCTCAGTAACTCCTTCTCCTCCCAACATTTTAATGTATCCGTAAGAAATCAATAAAATCAATGAACTACCGAAAGGGGCCGCAGATACAGCTGAAATGCCTTTTTCGCCACCTGTTTTTACCAAGACATGCGAAGGTAAAAATGGCACCAATTGTTTTGCAACACCGATTGGTCCCATGCCCGGTCCACCGCCACCATGAGGGATAGCGAATGTTTTATGTAAATTTAAGTGACATACATCTGCACCAATATTTCCCGGAGATGTTAATCCAACTTGTGCATTCATGTTCGCACCATCCATATATACTTGTCCGCCATTTTCATGAATGATATTCGTAATTTCAATTATGCTTTCCTCATATACTCCATGAGTACTAGGATAGGTCACCATTAAACATGCTAAGTTATCTTTATGCAACACCGCTTTTTCGCGCATGTCGTTCACGTCAATATTTCCTTTTTCGTCACATTTCACCAACACAATTTTCATCCCACACATTGCAGCACTTGCAGGATTTGTTCCATGTGCTGAAGTTGGAATCAATGCAATATTGCGGTGTGAATCACCACGTGATTGATGGTATGCTTGAATTACCAACAAGCCGGCATATTCACCCTGAGCACCTGAATTTGGCTGAAAACTCATTTTTGCAAATCCTGTAATTTCACTCAACGAACGATCTAACTCATCAATCATTTCGATATATCCTGCAGCCTGATCCATAGGAACAAACGGATGAATGTTTGCAAACTCCGGCCATGTGATTGGCATTAATTCGGAAGCTGCATTTAATTTCATCGTACATGAACCCAATGAAATCATCGAATGGGTTAAGGATAAATCTTTATTCTCCAAACGTTTGATGTAGCGCATCATTTCCGATTCGGAATGATAGGTATTAAAAATAGCATGTGTTAAAATAGCTGATTTACGAACAGCGATGTTTGCCTTTTGAGAAAAAACAAGTTCTTGTGTCAGTTTTGAACCAGCTTTGTTTACTGCTTTTGCAAAGATATCGATGATTGCATTTAAATCATCCGCATCTGTTGTTTGATCCACTGCAATTGAGATTCCTGTATCTGTATAACGGAAATTAATGGAAGCTGCTTCAGCTAATTGCTTAACCTTTGCATTATCAGTTCCGGTAATTTTTATCGTATCAAAAAAGGAATCGTTCTCAATGCCATAGCCTAATTTTTTCAACTCAGCAGCCAATGCTACAGCCGACAAATGCACTTGTTGCGCAATGCCTTTAATACCATCAGGGCCATGATAAACCGCATACATACTCGCCATAATTGCTAATAAAGCCTGAGCAGTACAAATGTTGGATGTCGCTTTATCTCTGCGAATATGTTGCTCACGTGTTTGCAATGCCATACGCAAAGCCGGATTACCTTGCGCATCCACAGAAACCCCAATGATACGACCTGGGATAATGCGTTTATATTCTTCTCGGCAAGCAAAAAATGCAGCATGAGGACCGCCATAACCCATTGGAACTCCAAAACGTTGTGAATTACCAACCACAACATCTGCTCCCCATTCACCCGGAGGTGTTAACAATACTAAACTCAAAATATCTGCAGCAACGGCAATGGCAATTCCATTTGCTTTTGCATTTTTTACAAAATCAGCATAATCATTTACTTTCCCATCAATTGTAGGATATTGTAAAATAGCACCATACACCGTGGCATCCAACTTTGCAACTTTCCAATCACCAATCACCAACTCAATTCCTAAAGGAGTAGAACGTGTTTTTAACAAATCAATCGTTTGAGGATAACATTCGTTTGAAACAAAAAACTTATTCGCACCGTTTTTTACTTGGTCACGGTTACGATTACTAAACAACATAGCCATCGCTTCTGCTGCTGCGGTTGCCTCATCCAACAAAGAAGCATTTGCAATTTCCATCCCGGTTAAATCCATAATCATCGTTTGAAAATTCAACAAGGCTTCTAAACGACCTTGTGAAATTTCTGCCTGATAAGGAGTATATGCCGTATACCAACCCGGATTTTCCAACACATTGCGTTGAACTACTGGAGGAATAATGGTATTACTATACCCTAAACCAATATAGGTTTTGAAAATTTTATTTTTTGAAGCAATTGCACGCAAATGCTTATGGTAGTTATATTCTGTCATTCCCGCTGATAGATTCAAAGGCTTCTTCAATCGAATTGCGGCAGGAATAGTTTGGTCAATTAATTCATCTACACTTTTTGCTCCAATTTTAGCAAGCATGGCTTTTACGTCATTTTCGCGTGGGCCATTGTGGCGGTTTACAAATTTGTCGGTTGTGATCATTCGTTTCGTTTTTTTTGAGGAACGCAAATATAATTAGAAAACAGATTTTATCATATGATAATTATCAACAATAAATAATAAAAATGATGGTATAATTCAGAATGGTTATCTTTGAACAAATTATAACGCTAATTATGTTTAAACACCTATCTATAACAATTGTTTGGCTTTTCGTTGTATTTTCTTCCAACGCAATTGCTCAAAAAGGCAAAGACACTATTTTGTTGTTAAACGGGGGAATCGTTATCGGAACAGTTGTAGATACCTTAAATGGGGTTACAACCATCAAAAGCAAAAAAGACAGCACCAAAAACGATATTATCGAAAATGATCGAATTTTTTCTATCACGAACGCCAATGGAGAAAGCATCATGTATGTATACGACACCATCCTTGGAAATGAATTTACAGTGGATGAAATGCGCTACTTTATACTTGGAGAGCAAGACGCGGAAAGAGGTTTTAAAGCAAAAGGTGCCTTCTGGGGCAATATGGTATTGGGTGCAGCAGGTGGAGTAACCGGAAGTTTTTTATGTTTGATTCCTCCTTTTGGGTTTACCGCTTTATCCGGATTGCCGCGTGTAAAAGTAAAAAGCAGCTCTGTCTCCAATGTTGACTGCATCAAACACGACACCTATATCATGGGCTACGAACGAGTTGCTCGCAAGAAAAGAAAAATTAGTTCCTTGATCGGTGGTGGAATCGGATTGGGTGTTGGAATCGGAACAAGCATTATCTTAAACAAGACCAACAACGAAATTCGATTTGATTAGTCGTTCAACTTTGTAAGCATTGAATTTCCTCAAACGCTTTATTAACTTTCTTCTTTTCGGCAATATTTATGTTGCAATCGGTTCTGTTTGTCTCATACAGAGCAGTCTCATTCAGCTAGGAGCAAACAACACTCTGATTTATTATTCTCTTCTTACTTTTTTTGCAACCTTATTTATCTACAACTTGCAACGGATTTTTTATGCTCCACAAAAAGATAATAGTCTTTTCTCCATTCGCAGAAAATGGATTTTTGAAAATCAATTCACCATAAAAATGCTTACCATCATTGGATGCGTGGGTGTTGCAATCACTTTTTTCTTTAACGATTATCGCATTGCATTCTACCTCTCACCACTATTACTTTTATCCATTGCCTACTTTTTGCCGGCTATCAAACTCCGACAAAATACACTCTTTAAACTCGTGACTTTGGCTTTTGTATGGACAATGGTAACTGCTGTTGTGCCAGTACTTTTAACCAACACACCACTCTTTTCCCCAAGCGGAATTCTTCATTTTTTTGTACGACTGACTTTTATGATTGCCATTTGCATTCCATTCGACATTCGCGATATGGAAATCGACAAAGCAGAAAATATTTTTACACTGAGTCAGAAATTAGGCGAAAACAAGACGCGATGGATTGGCTTCGGATGTATGCTCATCTATATTCTTCTGATTGCCGCGGAGTTTTTCCTTGACCTATTTTCGATGAAGATTTTTATCGCATTACTACTAACTGCAATAGTAAATGCAATTATCGTATTTATGAGTTCATCGAAACGGAGCGAATATTTTTATACCGCACTATTAGATGGAACAATGATTTTGCAGGGGATTGTAATGATTGCAGTCAACTACCTTTAGTTTATTTCATCGCTATTTCCAACGCTTCACCAAACGCTTTTGCAGTTTTTATCAAATCTTCTTCCGTATGTGCTTCACATACAAAACCTACTTCGTAACCGGATGGGCCCAAATAAATTCCTCGCTCCAATAATTCTTTGTGCAAAATTCTAAAATACCTCATCGAATCGGCATCAATCTCTTCTGCGGAGCGAACAACTTCTTTATCTGTGAAAGCAATCCAGAATATGGAACCGACTGAATAGATGCTAAAAGGGACAATGGAAGAAGTAAAATGTGAGTGAATATTTTCAATTAAAAATTGTGTCTTTTTTTCTAAGTCTTCATAAAAATTCGGCTTCAAACACTCCGTCAACTGCGCTATCCCGGCAGCCATCGCTACAGGATTTCCACTCAATGTTCCTGCTTGATATACATTTCCTTCCGGAGAAATATTGCTCATGATTTCTGCGGAAGCACCATACATCCCCACAGGCAAGCCTCCACCAATAATTTTTCCGTAAGTAATAATATCGGGTTGAATTTTATAATAACCTGCAGCACCTTCAAAACCAACTCTGAATCCGTTAATCACTTCATCAAAAATCAAAAGTGTTTTATTTTCGGTACAGATGTCACGTAAAAATTGTAAATATTCTTTTCGTTGCAACAACAAACCATTGTTAGCCGGAATCGGCTCAATAATCACACATGCGATCTGATCTTTAAACTCAGCGAATGCTTGCTTCACTGCGGCTTCATTGTTCAATGAAACAACAATTGTTTCATTCACAAAACTTTCCGGAACCCCCGCTGATGAAGTATTTCCAAAAGTCACCAACCCCGAACCGGCTTTTACCAATAATGAATCACTGTGCCCATGATAACACCCTTCGAATTTCAAAATCTTGTTTCTTTTGGTATATCCTCTCGCTAAACGAATTGCACTCATCACCGCTTCTGTACCTGAACTAACAAAACGAATTTTTTGAATGTATTTGTTATTACTTAAAATCAATTCTGCTAATTCATTCTCCAAAGCCGTTGGGGCTCCGAATGAACTTCCATTCTCTACTGTTCTTTTAATCGCATCTACCACTTTATCGTTCGCATGACCTAAAATCAAAGGACCCCAAGAACCACAATAATCAATAAACTCATTTCCATCGGCATCCCAAATATGGGAACCTTTACCTTTTTGAATAAACAAAGGTGTTCCTCCAACCGAGCGAAATGCGCGGACTGGACTGTTTACACCTCCCGGAAAATATTTTTTAGCTTTCTCAAACAAAGCTTCTGATTTTTCTCTCTTCATAATTGAAAATATTAGGCTGCAAATATATATCTTTGGATTCAATAACCTCTGTGTCCTCTGCGAAAAAACTCCGCGCTCTGCGGTAAAATTTAACCGCTGAGAATTGCAGAGAAAAAAATGAGAACCACAGATAAATTATGACCTATCAGAACACACTAGCGTTTGCAAAACAACAAGACGCTGCCGATCCCTTAAAAAGCTACCGTGAAAAATTTTATTTCCCGATCATGCACGGCCGTGAAACCGTTTACTTCACAGGAAACTCACTTGGATTGCAACCGAAAGCAACACAAGATTATATTCTAAATGAATTAGAAGATTGGGCAACATTTGGTGTTGAAGGCCACTTTCATGCTCGTAAACCATGGATGCCTTATCACGAACAATTTGCTGAACCGATTGCAAAAATTGTTGGTGCAAAACCCGAAGAAGTAGTGGTTATGAACCAACTCACTGTCAATTTACACTTGCTATTGGTTAGTTTTTATCGCCCTACCAAAACTCGTTATAAAATTTTATGTGAAGCAAAAGCTTTTCCATCCGACCAATATGCATTGGAATCGCAAGTGAAGTTTCATGGATTAAATCCTGACGATGCAATCATTGAAGTAGCACCCCGCGAAGGTGAAGTTTGTATCCGACATGAAGATATTTTAGCCGCAATCGAAAAAAACAAAGATTCAATTGCAACCATTCTGATTGGTGGGGTAAATTATTATAACGGTCAAGTGTTCGACATGAAAGGCATTACCGAAGCCGGACAAAAAATCGGTGCAACGGTTGGGTTCGATTTAGCACATGCTGCCGGAAATTTAAAATTGGAATTACACAACTGGAATGTTGATTTTGCTTGTTGGTGCAGTTATAAATATTTGAACTCCGGTCCAGGTGGTGTTGCAGGTGCATTCATTCACCAACGCCATTTAAACAAACCTGAAATTATTCGGTTTGCAGGATGGTGGGGACATGATAAAAACACACGTTTTAAAATGAACAAAGGCTTTGTTCCTATGCCAACAGCAGAAGCTTGGCAGATGAGCAATGCGCCTGTTTTATCTATGGCAGCGCACAAAGCGTCCGTTGATATTTTTAATGAAGTTGGAATGGATGCATTGGTTTCCAAAGCAGAACAACTAACCGGATTTTTAGAATTTATCATTGATGACATCAATAAATCATTGGATACAAAATTAGAAATCATTACTCCAAGAGATAAGAAACAACGTGGCTGTCAACTATCCATTGTTGCTCATGGAAGAGGAAAAGAATTATTCAACAAACTAACTGAAGCAGGAATTATTTCCGATTGGCGTGAGCCGAATGTAATTCGCTGCGCACCTGTTCCCTTGTATAATTCGTTTGAAGATGTTTTTAGATTCGGAGAGATTTTAAAAGCTGCATTATAAAAAAATTACCACAGAGTAAAAGGAGAAAATCAAGAGAAACGCGGAGAAAAAATATTAAAAAATACAAGTCAGTGGCTCGCTGCGATTAATCAGCGTCCTCAGTGGTAAAAGAAAATGTCAAAACAGAAATTCAAAGTACAAATGCAAAAAATGGGAGCATGGGTAGTCGTGATTACTCCTATCGATGTAAAAAAAGTATTTGGAAGAAAAGGGCATGTCAGAGTAAAAGGAACGATTGATGGTTATCCGTTTGACGACACTTCTTTGATGCCGATGCGAACAGGTGAATATTGTATGGCGATTCGGCAAGAAATCAGAAAAGCGATACGAAAAGGACCGAATGATACGATTGAAATTATTAGAAGAAGATTTTGCTGAATTAAAAATACCTGAAGAATTAATAGAAGCATTTGAAGCAAGTCCGGAAGCAGAAAAAATGTTTAATGCTTTTCCACCTTCTTACAAAAGAAATTATACAAAATATGTTGCTGGATCCAAAAACAAAGCAACAAGAGAAAGGAGAGCAATAGCAAGTGTATTGCGACTTGAAAAAGAATACGTTGAGAAAGGGAAATTAGCCGAAGAGAGGGCTGAGAAAAGGGCTAGAATTGCTAAAAAATAGCGCTAATGCTTCGTCAATGCCGGTTATAAACAGGAGCTGAAATCGAAAGAATTGAATAAACTACTTGTTTACAAACTGACAATTATCATTCTTACTTTAGAAACAAAACTATTTATTTGAAATAAAAAAATTATGAGTCAAAAAACAGCAACAATCGTAGGTGCAGGATTAGTCGGTTCACTCTGGGCAGTTTATTTATCAAAAGCCGGATATAAAGTAACCATTGTAGAGCGCAGACCAGATATTCGTAAAGCTGAAATATCAGCCGGAAAATCAATCAACTTGGCATTATCAGACAGAGGTTGGAAAGCATTAGACACGGTTGGAATTGGTGACGAAATCAGAAAAATTGCCATTGCCATGCCGGGCAGAATCATGCACGACTTAAAAGGAAATTTATCCTACCAACCTTACGGAAAAGAAGGACAAGCCATCTATTCGGTTTCGAGAGGTGGGTTGAATGCTCGCATGATGACAATCGCGGAAGAAGTTGGGAATGCTGAAATATTTTATAACGAACGTTGCACCGATGTTGATTTAGTAAAAGGAATTGTTTCCACCGAACATGGTGAAACAAAAGAAAAGAAAACCTATCACTCCGATGTTGTTTTCGCTGCCGATGGCGCCTTTTCTGCTGTCCGTTACAACGCCATGCAAAAACTGGATCGATTTGATTACAGTCAGCGTTTTATTGAAGATGGTTATCGCGAAATTCTATTGCCGGCAAATCCGGATGGCTCTTACCCAATCGAAAAACACGCTTTACACATTTGGCCCCGTGGAAGATTTATGTTGATTGCTTTACCGAATGAGGACGGTTCTTTTACTTGCACACTCTTTATGCCAATGCAAGGAGAAAAATCTTTTGAATCGTTAAAAACAAAAGAAAATGTAAATGAATTTTTCAAAACTACGTTCCCTGATTTTTACACCATGATGCCCAACATTGCGGATGCGTGGGAAAACCATCCATTATCTGCTTTGGCAATTATACGTTGTTATCCATGGACACATGGGAAAACAGCATTAATGGGCGATGCAGCACATGCTACGGTTCCATTTTTCGGACAAGGGATGAACTGCGGTTTTGAAGATTGTACCGTTATGTGGCAATTGATGCAAAAGCACAAGGAAGATTGGACAAAAGTATTTGAAGAATATCAAATATTGCGTAAGCCGGATGGGGATGGCGTTCAAGACTTATCCTTACAAAATTATCATGTGATGCGCGACTATGTTGCTGACCCAAAATTTTTATTGCAGAAGAAAATCGAAGCACATTTTTCAGAAAAACATCCCGACAAATGGATGCCGGTTTACAGTCAAGTTACCTTCAGCCACATTCGCTACTCTGAGGCATTCAGAGTAGGAAACCAGCAAGATGAAATTATGAAAAAAGTGATGGCTATGTTCCCTGATATCGAAACGAAATGGAACAGCGAAGAAGTGGAGAAAGCAATTTTGAATAGTCTTTAGAAGATAGAATCAAGATACTAGAATCAAGAGTTAAGGTAAAATATTCACGCTAGAAAATCTTGTCTCTTGAATCTTACATCTTGACCTGAAAATGATTTACTCCAAAAAATACCTCATCGTTAAACTGCTCGTTGAAAATCTGAGCAAATATGAGTTAATGGGCATTTATCGCCCGCAAGCCTATGTAAAAGGAGCCAAAAGTTACTCCACCGAATGCCAGATTGAACTCTACAAAAGCCAATAGAACAAGGGCAAACAGCCGTTTTAAATGCAGTGCTCTATGCCCCGGTCGGATTTGGTGAGCATTTAAAACAAGGAAGTTTACTAACTTTACGAAACGGATTGGATATTGAAGCCAAAGCAGTGGTATTGGAAATAATTGGATATAAATAAAGAATAAGGATTTAAGACATAAGAATCAAGACTAAAAAACGTTTATTAAGTATTGAAGGCTATTAAACACATATTATTTTTTCTATTTGTAATTATTCAATTGCACACATTTGCTCAACCCGGAACAGATGAGCAATTGGCTTTGCAATTTTATCAAAACAAAGAATTTGATAAAGCATTGGATTATTACGAAAAGCTCTACAATAAAAAATCTCCGCAAGAATTTTATCTGCCATATTTAAATTGTTTGCTCGAAACAAAAGATTTTAAGAAAGCAGAAAAGATTGCAAGAAAACAAATTAAACAAAACCCAGATGCACCCAACTTCATCGTTGATTTAGGAACGGTGTATACACTTTCTGAAGATCCTGAAAAAGCAAAATCTACCTGGGAATCGGCCATCAAAGCAATTAAATATGACGAACAGGTATTTTCTGTGGCCAACGCTTTTCTTAAAATTCGTCAATACGATTTTGCCTTAGCGACTTATTTGAAAGGAAGAAAAATTTCTGAAAATAATTATCCGTTTAGCTTTGAGCTGGCTGATGTTTATAAAATGAAAGGCGATAATATCGCCATGATTAACGAGTATCTGGATGTTTTGGAAAAACAAGAATCCTACATTCAAAGCGTTCAAAATGCATTGCAAACCAGCTTCGGGAACGAAGCCGATCAAAAACAAAACGAACAATTAAAAACAGAACTCCTTAAACGCATTTCAAAAAATCCGGATAAAACAATTTTATCGGAATTACTAATTTGGATGCAAATTCAGCAGAAAGACTGGGAAGGTGCTTTTGTACAGGCAAAAGCATTGGACAAAAGAAAAAAGGAAGAAGGCAATCGTGTGATGGGACTCGCACAACTTTTTGCACAAAACGAAGCCTACGATGTTTCCATTAAAGCTTACAACTATGTGATTGCAAAAGGTCCAGATATTTATTATTACACCAATGCACGCATCGAACTTTTGAATGTCTACTATCAAAAAGTTGTTTCCAAAGGAAACTATACACCACTCGATTTAACTGAATTAGAAAAAAATTATTTAACGACCATCGAAGAGTTAGGTAAATCACCGAGCACTGTTCCTTTATTAAAAAATCTGGCGCACCTTCAAGCTTTCTATTTAAACAAAACCGATGAGGCAAAAACCATTCTGGAAGAAGCGATAAACATGCCTAAATTAGCACCGATAACGCAGGCTGAATGCAAATTAGAGTTGGCTGATGTACTATTAATGACAGGTGATATCTGGGAAGCATCCTTACGTTATTCACAAGTAGAAAAAGCATTTAAGTACGATGTTATCGGACAAGAAGCAAAATTTAGAGTTGCAAGAATTTCTTATTACACAGGAGATTTCGGCTGGGCCCAAACACAACTGGATGTTTTGAAAGGTGCAACATCAAAGTTAATCGCCAATGACGCATTGCAACTCTCATTAACCATCAGTGATGCATTGGCAATCGATACGAATGAAGCACCGCTAGAACTCTTTGCTATGGCCGATTTATTCGCTTTCCGCAATTTGGATGCAGAGGCATTTCTACTTTTTGATTCTTTAAATAAGACCTATCCTAACCATGCACTCGCAGATGATATCGTTTATAAAAAAGCGCAAATTGCACTCAAAAAAATGCAGTTCGAAAAAGCAGCTGAATACTTTGAAGAAATTCTAAAAAATTATGGCGAGGACATTCTTGCTGATGATGCATTGTTTAAACTAGCCGACCTTTATGAAAATCAATTTAAAAACACAGATAAAGCAAAAGAACTTTATCAACAGCTATTAGAAAAATATCCGGATAGCTTGTATGTGGTGGAAGCACGAAAACGCTTCCGGAAATTAAGAGGAGATAGTATTAACTAATTTTTAGATGCCTTTGAAAACAACAATTTTACTTTTACTTGGGGGAATCACCATTTTTTTTGCTTCTTGTTCTAACTCTGAAAGCAAAACCAACACCGTTGAAACCGAAACAATAAAAGCTGAAAACACGGACTCCTTGACGTTTTATATTGACCAACCTTGTTTGGTATTTATCATTCCCGATAGCCTTGAATTGTGGCAAATGAAAAACGATGATTCAACCAGCTTTTATGCAGCCATGGATGACTATTCCTATTATTTATCTCAAGCAGAAGTGCTTGCCGATTCATTAATGATTAAATCGTTTCCTACAACTAAAAAACTACTCGATTTTAAAACCATTAAAAACGAACACATTCTTATAGACTTGTCAAAACTTAAAGCAGAAGACCCAGCATGGGGCATTTATTTATTCAATGGAGAAGAAGCCCCACAACTGAAAAGCTCAATTGATATAGATAAGAAATTATTAGTAACGTACTTTAAACTAACAGAATAATTAAAATGATAATATACAACGTTACCATTAACATCGAAAAAGATGTGCATGATGAATGGCTGGAATGGATGAAAACCAAACACATTCCGGATGTAATGGCTACAGGATTTTTTCTTGAAAACAAATTGTGCAAAGTATTAGTAGATGAAGAACAAGGCATCACCTACTCTTTTCAGTACACCAGCAAAAACATGGAAGACTTGAAAGAATACCAACGATTGCATGCACCCCGCTTGCAAAAAGAAGTTGCCGATAGATATGCAAACAAGTTTGTTGCATTTAGAACTTTATTAGAAGTAATTAAATAGATATGACAGAACAAGTTCGTGCAAAAAAACATTTAGGACAGCATTTTTTAAAGGATGAAACCATCGCGCTGAACATTGTTAAAAGTCTCAAGCATTCCTCCCTCTATAAAAAAATAATTGAAGTTGGCCCCGGAATGGGCGTCCTTACAAAGTATTTGATTGAGGAAAAACAATACGAAACATTTATTATCGATATTGACAGAGAATCCATCGCATACTTAAAACAAAATTTTCCTATACTTGAAAATAAAATTATTGAAGGTGATTTTTTAAAATTGGATTTCGATAATTTATTTAATAACGAGCCATTTGCTGTTATTGGGAACTTCCCGTATAATATTTCAACCGAAATTTTATTCAAAGTTCTGGATCATAAAAACCAAGTTCCTGAAGTAGTTGGAATGTTCCAAAAGGAAGTAGCCGAGCGCATCGCTTCTAAACCCCGAAATAAAACTTATGGAATTACCAGTGTTTTATTGCAAGCCTTTTACGATATAGAATATTTATTTACGGTAGATGCCAGTGTATTTAATCCGCCACCAAAAGTACAATCCGCGGTTATTCGCCTCACAAGAAACAATCTACAACAACTTGATTGTAACGAGAAACTATTCAAGCAAGTTGTAAAGGCGGGATTCAACCAACGTAGGAAAACATTGCGGAATTCCATTAAAGCATTTAAGCTAAAACCTGAGTTTCTAGACCATAAATATCTTACGCAACGGGCTGAAGAATTATCGGTTGCCGACTTTGTAAACCTGACAAATATGGTTGAAGTTTAAATTTCCGTTAAACGTTCGCTCCAATAGGTATAAATCTTACCTTTGCACCCGTATCTATCTAAATACAAGATAAAGTGCAATTTGAATTAACAGACGACTTTTTAATTCAACTCCGTGAAGCCATTCGTGCTCGTAACGGAGCATTTGTCGTTAATCAATTTAAAGAGCTGTATCCACCGGATATTGCTGTTGTATTTAATGAACTCGAAATTGAAGAAGCCAAGTATGTTTATTCTTTATTGGATGAACAAATTGCGGCCGATGTGTTGGTTGAACTGGATGACGATGTTCGTGAAGACTTCCTTGCTTCCCTTTACCTCAAAAGAAATTGCTGAGCACATCGACAACATGGATTCCGATGATGCGGCTGACGTTATCGCAGAACTTCCGGATGCAGTGCAAGATGAGGTTTTGTCGCACATGGAAGATAGTGAACAAGCCAGCGACATTGTTGAACTTTTAAATTACGATGAAAATACTGCCGGTGGTTTAATGGCTACCGAGTTGGTTCGTGTGCATGTAAACAGTAACGCCATTGAATGTGTGCGTGAAATCCGTGAGCAAGCCGACAACGTAGAAAACATTTATGCTATTTATGTAGTAGATGATGATGAAAAATTAGTTGGGTTACTTCACCTGAAAAAATTAATCGTCTCCTCTACTCGCTCACGTGTTTCTGAAATATACGATCCAAAAGTCATTTCAGTAAAAACCAATACCGATGCCGAAGAAGTTGCCAATCTAATGGATAAATACAACTTGGTAGTTTTGCCGGTTGTAGACGCCTTAGGACGATTGGTTGGACGAATCACGATTGATGACATCGTTGATGTTCGAAGAGAAGAAGAAACGGAAGACCTTCAGAAAATGGCCGGTATGGAAGCCCTTGACGAACCGTACATGAATGTTTCTATCTGGGGAATTCTGAAAAAGCGTGCCGGTTGGCTGGTCATCTTATTTTTAGGAGAAACATTAACAGTAACGGTTATGGGCTTTTTCGAAAATGAAATAGCAAAAGTGGTCATCCTCTCTTTGTTTGTCCCTTTAATTATCTCCAGCGGAGGAAATACCGGATCACAAGCCTCTACACTTGTTATCCGTGCATTAGCATTGGGTGAAATCACTATTCGCAATTGGTGGACCATCATCCAACGTGAAATAAAAGTAGGATTTATCTTGGGCTTGATACTCGGTGTTATTGGATTTTTAAGAGTTGCTGTTTGGTCACAGTTCACCCCAATTTATGGTCCACACTGGAGAGAAATTGCTTTTACTGTCGGCACCTCACTGGTTGGTGTTGTACTTTGGGGAAACATCATTGGCTCCTTGTTCCCGCTAATTTTAAAACGTTTTGGATTTGATCCTGCTGTTTCTTCAGCGCCATTCGTGGCTACCTTAGTAGACATCACCGGATTGATTATTTATTTTTCTGTTGCATCCTTGCTTTTGGGAAGTGTAATTGTTTAAAATACCGTATCGCAGGTTTTCAACCTGCGTAATTTTAATTGCCTTAAAAAATGAACATTCTCTTTATCGATTCCAATCATTCATTATTACACGAAACGCTTATCAAAGCGGGACATACCTGCGACTTGAATTATCAATGGACAAAAGAGGAAATTGAAAACAACATTCACTTGTATGATGGTATTGTTATTCGCAGTAAAATAAAAATCACAAAAGAACTAATCGACAAAGCAACAAAGTTGAAGTTTATTGCTCGAGCCGGAGCGGGAATGGAAAACATTGATGTGGCATATGCTGAAAGTAAAGGCATAAAATGTTTGCATGCACCCGAAGGAAACAAAGATGCAGTTGCAGAACAAGCAATAGGAATGTTATTAGGTTTATTTAATAATTTATTCAGAGCCAACAAAGAAGTACGTGAAGGCAAATGGATTCGTGAAGGAAATCGTGGAGTGGAATTAATGGGAAAGACCATTGGAATTATCGGTTACGGAAATATGGGTAGCGCTTTCGCAGAACGTTTAAAAGGTTTTGGTGTGAATGTATTGGTATACGATAAATACAAAAAGAATTACGGAACTGATGTCGTAAAAGAATCTACGCTTGACGAAATTTTTAAAAATGCTGATGTATTAAGTTTACACACTCCACTTACCGATGAAACAAATTATTTAATCAACGATTCATTTATAAATAAGTTTTCGAAAAACATTTACATCATCAATACTGCAAGAGGAAAATGTTTAAACACTTCCGACTTAGTTAAAAATTTAAAATCTGGGAAAGTACTTGGTACTTGCTTGGATGTAATGGAATATGAAATGCTTTCGTTTGAGGCGTTAGACACCAAACAACTTCCTGAAGCATTTCAATACTTGATTCAATCGGATAATGTAGTTTTATCTCCTCACATTGCTGGCTGGACACAGGAGAGCAATGAGAAAATTGCGAGAGTTTTGGCTGAGAAAATATTAAGCCTATAACGGCTTCACCACCAACTGCACCGTATATCTACTCTTCACTTCCAATAACACTTTTTTATCTATTGTTACTCTATCAATGGTCGCTTGATCATAATAACGAATGGTAATTAATTCTAAATTGTCGTTATATAAAACGCGATACTGTTTCTGAAGTGTTTTAATTAAATCAGGAAGTTTACGTTCATCCGCATCCACACTCACTGAAAAGCTGATTGCTGAATTTTGCATCACATTTACTTTCACCTGCTTTTCGGCAAATAGATTAAATATATTACTGAAATTTTCTTCTGCAATAAAGGAGAAGTCTTTTGGAGAAATAGAAATCAACACCTGATTTACTTTAAAAATAAAACAAGGAATTGGCAAAGGCGATTGCACTTCATTGATGATTGTCCCTTTTTCAGAAGGATTCAAAAATGATTTTACCAACAGAGGAATCTTTTTATTCTGTAAAGGTTTAATTGTTTTCGGGTGAATGACAGTCGCTCCGTAATACGCCAACTCAATTGCATCTTGATACGAAATCTGTTCGAGCTTTTTGGTTTCATCAAACCATTTCGGATCGGCATTCAATACACCCGGAACATCTTTCCAAATGGTTACACTTTCGGCATTGGTTGTATATGCTAGGATTGCAGCTGTATAATCGGATCCTTCACGACCTAAGGTTGTGGTAAAGTTTTCGGAAGTCCCACCAATAAATCCTTGTGTAACGATGATTTTTGCGTCATCCCCCTTGCCCCCTTCTAAGGGGGACTTGATAGCGGTCATTAAATGTTCATCGACTAAAGTTTGAGTCAACTCCCAATCTACTTTTCCTTCTCTGTAGGTATTGTCTGTTTGGATAAAGTCGCGAACGTCTTTCCATTGACTATTCAATCCAACTTCTTTTAAATACGCTTGAACAATTTTTGTAGAAATAATTTCACCCATGCTTACAATCTTATCATACTCATAATTGTAATTTTCTGTTGGTGTATCTTCCACAGCCCAATCCAGCTCCACGAATGTATTGTTGATTTCATTATAAATAGGATGCGTTTTCGAAGGAAATAGCTCTTCAATAATATCAAAATGATACTTTTTAATTTCCGCCAAAATCGTTGATGCACTTTCCTTTTGTTCATCTGAAATTTTTGCCGGATAAAAAATTGCATCTGTCAAACGCTCCAAAGCATTGGTTACTTTTCCCATCGCAGACACCACCACCAAAATATTTTCTTTTGGAAAAAACTTAAGAATTTCTGCTACATTTTTTACCGCTTTTGCATCTTTCACGGATGCGCCACCGAATTTGAATACTTTCATGTACTAAAATTTATAATTCTGTATTTCTGAATCAGTCAATTTGCAATTAATCCATTCGCCATCAAAATGCGAATCTAATTTCTCATAAAATTTAATCGCAGGTTCATTCCACTCCAACACTTGCCATTCCATTCTACGAGCATTCATTTCTTTCGCTACCTGAACAACAGGGTCGAATAATTTTTTACCGATGCCATGCTTTCTAAACTCCTCCGTCACAATGATGTCTTCCAAAAACACACATTTGCCTTTCCAAGTCGAATAT
The DNA here is from genome assembly GCA_016722565.1 of Bacteroidota bacterium. Lineage (NCBI taxonomy): Bacteria > Pseudomonadati > Bacteroidota > Bacteroidota bacterium. The sequence continues at coordinate 627,997 of JADKIU010000001.1, read as the reverse complement.
TTGATATAATACAAGGATATTCCAACAATCTTCCCTTCTACTTCCGCCACAAAAAATTTAAAGATGGGATCTTTTCCAAATCCATCGCGCTCCATTTCAGCAAGGGTAACAGCCACTTCATCGGGCGCTTTCTCATACGTTGCTAGTTCCTGAACCAATTTCAATACCTCGGGCAAGTCAGGTTTTAGTCCTTTTCGAATGATCATATTCATAGCCACAAAGTTATTTAATTCTTTGGTTTTTATCATCCAAAAATATTGCGATATTTGTAGGAATTCAAAATAAACAAACAATGAGCAGAGTTAAAACGTTAGGACAATTTATTATTGAAAAACAGGCTGATTTCCCTTATGCAAAGGGCGAATTATCGCGATTATTACGTGACATTGCCATTGCATCCAAAATTGTAAACCGTGAGGTAACAAAAGCCGGATTAGCCGATATACTTGGTGATGCAGGAGAAATTAACGTGCAAGGGGAAAATGTTAAAAAGCTGGATGTATACGCAAATGAACAATTTATAGCCGCATTAAGTGTAGGCGGAGAATGTTGCGCGATTGCTTCAGAAGAAAACGAAGACATCATTATTATTGATAACGAAGTTTCCAAAAATGCGAAATATGTAGTGGCAATGGACCCGTTGGATGGTTCTTCCAATATTGATGTAAATGTTTCCATCGGAACCATTTTCTCTATCTATCGCAGAACTTCGCTTTCCGGACCAGGCACCTACGAGGATTTTATGCAACGCGGAACAGAACAAGTGGCTGCCGGATACGTGATTTACGGCTCTTCTTGCATGATGGTTTATACCACAGGAAAAGGCGTAAACGGATTTACCTTAGACCCTTCTATCGGTGAATTTTGTTTGTCGCATCCCAACTTACAAACCCCGAAACAAGCTAAAACCTACTCAATCAACGAAGGAAACTATGTACACTTTCCGGAAGGAGTAAAAAAATACATTAAATATTGTCAGGAAGAAGATGTATCAATGAATCGCCCTTATTCATCTAGATACATAGGATCTGGTGTTGCTGACATTCACCGTAATTTAATTACCGGTGGCGTTTACATTTATCCCACCACAGCAAAATCTCCGAAAGGGAAATTACGTTTATTATACGAATGTAACCCCTTGGCATTTATCCTTGAACAAGCCGGTGGTAAAGCCACTGATGGATTTAAGCGCATTATGGAATTAGACATCAAAGAACTTCACCAACGCACACCCCTATTTTTAGGTTCCGCGGATATGGTTGATTTGGCCGGTGAATACATGAAAAAGTATTCGGTTGCTGAAAAGGTATAGTTAATTCGAATAAGATTTCTCGCCCTTCGACTCCACTCAGGGTGATAGCTCGAACTGACATAAATGTCATCTCGACACTATTTTTTGTCATCTCGACCGAAGCGGAGAGATCTAAATAAACCCTCGTTTTTTCTAAGAAAACGAGGGTTTATTTTTTGTACTTTTACATTCCCATTTTGAAAATTTCTTTCAAACAGGAAAGCTTGCAAAGTGGGAAAAAGAGAAGTGAACAAAATTGTTCATGCTCAAATAATAAAAACTGTCTTTGACAGCGAAAGAAGATATATTACGCAAGTACGGTGAATCCACTAACAATTCTTTACTAACACAAGAATTGGCTGGGAATACTACGCGCACTCAGCTCAAAGGCGTTATTGGATCAGGCATCTCTTTTATTGCTGCCAGCGCTTTTCAGCACATCCACAAAACAAATTTATTCATACTGGCCGATAAAGAAGAAGCCGCCTACTTTCTCAACGACCTCGAAAACTTAATTGGTGAACAAAATGTTTTATTCTTCCCGGCTTCGTATCGCATGCCCTACGAACACGAAGAAATTGATAATGCCAATATTTTATTACGTGCCGAAGTATTAAATAAAATCAATACAGGTAAAAAACACATTGCCGTTGTTACTTATCCGGAAGCATTGACCGAAAAGGTGGTCACCAAAGCTCACCTCACCAAAAACACCTTGGAATTAAAACAAGGTGAAAAAATTTCCATCGACTTTATCACTGATGTATTAAATGAATATGGTTTTGAACGTGCTGATTATGTCGTGGAACCAGGACAATATTCCGTGCGTGGAGGAATTGTAGATATCTTTTCTTTCTCCAACGAACATCCCTACCGGGTTGAATTTTTAGGAAATGAGGTGGATTCCATCCGCAGCTTTGATCCCATTTCACAATTATCCATTCATAAACTCACCTATTGCAGCATCATTCCGAATGTGCAAACAAAGCTCTTACAGGAAAGCCGACAAACATTGTTTGAATTTTTTCCCGAGAGCACCGTTTTATGGTTCAAACATTTTCAACTCACACTTGATCGTATCGAAAAAGCATTTGCACTGGCAGAACTTTCCTACAGCAAATTGGATAATGTAATTGCGCAATTGCCCCCGGAAGAACTTTACATTCACAAAGATGTTTTTAGTAAACAAGCCTTAGGATTTCCTGTGGTTGAATTTGGCAATCACTTTTCGTTAGCGCCAACAAAAACAATCACCTATAATTTTTCGCCTCAACCAAGTTTCAACAAAAATTTTAGTTTCTTAAACGATAACTTCAAAAGCAATCTCCGCAATGGCTTAACCAACATTATTTTTGCAGATGCGGCAAAACAAATTGAACGGTTGTATAAAATTTTTGAAGACATCGCTCCAAAAAAATCCGAAGAACCGGAAGTGTTTACTCCTATTCTTCTTTCGATTCACGAAGGATTTATTGACAATGAATTAAAACTCGCGTGTTATACCGACCACCAAATATTCGACCGGTATCATCGCTTCCGCTTAAAAAGCAGTTTCTCAAAAAAGAACGAGGCCCTTACATTAAAAGAACTGAAAGGATTAAATCCGGGAGATTACATCACGCACATCGATTATGGTGTGGGGCGTTATGGCGGATTGGAAACCATTGAAGTAAATGGTAAAACGCAGGAAACTATTCGATTGATTTATAAAGATTATGATATTGTAAACATCAGTATTCATTCGTTACACCGCATTGCAAAATATTCGGGTAAAGAAGGTGCAGAACCGAAAATAAATAAACTCGGAACAAATACGTGGGCAACCTTAAAACAAAAAACCAAGAAAAAGGTAAAAGAGATTGCGTACGATTTAATTCAACTCTATGCCAAACGAAAAGCGTTAAAAGGTTTTCAATTTAGTCCGGATACCTATTTGCAAAATGAGTTAGAAGCATCCTTCATTTACGAAGACACGCCTGACCAAATTAAATCCACAGCGGATGTAAAAAAAGACATGGAAAGCGAATGGCCCATGGACAGGCTTGTTTGCGGAGATGTGGGTTTTGGGAAAACGGAAGTTGCTGTTCGTGCAGCATTCAAAGCTGTATGCGACAGTAAACAAGTTGCGATTTTGGTTCCTACTACCATTCTTGCTTTGCAACATTATAAAACATTTAAGGAACGATTAAAAGATTTGCCTTGCACGGTCGATTATATTAATCGCTACCGCTCATCCAAACAACAAAAAGAAACATTGGAAAAAGTGGCAGAAGGGAAAGTGGATATTTTAATTGGCACACATGGTATCGTAGGCAAAGGAGTGAAATTCAAAGATCTTGGATTAATTATCATTGATGAAGAACAAAAATTCGGAGTGGGTGTAAAAGACAAATTGAAAACGATTAAAACAAATGTCGATACGCTTACATTGACCGCAACTCCGATTCCGCGTACATTACAATTTTCAATGATGGGTGCGCGCGACTTATCGGTTATCAGCACACCTCCGCCTAATCGCTATCCGGTGCAAACAGAGTTGCATACATTTAATGAAGAAATTATTCGAGATGCGGTTTCATTTGAAATATCGAGAGGTGGACAAGTATTTTTTGTGCACAACCGTGTACAGAACATTCTTGAAATTGCCGGGATGATTCAACGCTTATGCCCGGATGCAAAAGTAGCCATCGGTCACGGGCAATTAGAAGGCGACAAGCTTGAACAAGTGATGATGGATTTTGTGGAAGGAGAATACGATGTATTGGTTGCCACCACCATCATTGAAGCAGGTTTAGATATTTCGAATGCCAACACCATCATCATCAACCAAGCACATATGTTTGGGTTAAGCGATTTGCATCAGATGCGTGGTCGTGTTGGACGATCGAACAAAAAAGCATTTTGTTACTTATTGACTACTCCGGTTTCATTACTAACACCGGAAGCGCGCAAACGATTAAAAGCCATCGAAGAGTTTTCGGATCTAGGAAGTGGCTTCAACATTGCGATGCGCGATTTGGATATACGTGGAGCAGGAAATTTATTGGGAGGCGAACAAAGCGGTTTCATCAATGAAATTGGCTTTGAGATGTATCAGAAAATTTTGGATGAAGCCATCATGGAATTGCGCATGGAGCACGAAGAATTGCGCGACACGAATGTGGGAGGCTCTCAAAAATACACACAAAAGCAGCACAGTCAATACATTTCTGATTGTGTGATTGACACCGATATGGAAATTTTGATTCCGGATGAATACGTCAATAATATTACAGAGCGATTGAATTTATACCGCGAGTTGGATGATTCCAACAACGAAGAAGCATTAACCAAATTTGAAGCACAGTTGAAAGATCGTTTTGGACCTGTTCCTGAACAAGCCTTGGAATTGATTCACACGATTCGTTTGCGTTGGCTGGCGATGGAAATTGGTTTTGAAAAATTGATTTTAAAAAACAATCGCATGGTGGGTTACTTCCTTCAAAACCAACAATCTCCGTATTATCAAAGTGAAACATTTACCAAAGTATTGAAATTTGTACAACACAATGCGCGTGTTTGTAAAATGAAAGAGAACAATGGAAAATTGAGTCTTACATTTGAAAACATCAAATCCATTGACGATGCGATGAAGGTATTGAAGCCGGTAATTAATTAACATTTTAAATAAGAAATAAAATTTCAAAAAACGATGAATAGAATTATCAATTACAGAAAATTATTTGACATCAATCAGGAAACAGATCTTGTGAAGTTGAAAATTAGTTACAGAAATTTAATGAAGGAGTGGCATCCTGATAAATTTACTGAAGACGATGAACGAAAACAGGAGGCAGAATTAAAAAGCAAACGAATAATTGAAGCATACCATTTTTTAGTGAGTATTTCACCCGAAACACATGAATTAAACAAAGAAGCATACGCTCTTACAACTACCAATTCTGCAATCGATGACTTTTCGTATAAAGGACAAAATCTAAAAATTACTTTTCAAGATGGAAGTGTTTATGAATACTTCGGGATTCCAAAAAACGTTTATACCAAACTTTCAAATTCTCTTACATTATCAAGATTTGCAAGAAGACATATTTTCTATTCCTACACCTACAGTAATGTGAGTAAACCAGCCACAATAGCATAGGATTTTAATAATAAAATCCATTTCTGTATCTTTTTCTTCCTCTTGCATTATGACCTCAAAAAGTATTCACCTCTAAAACTAAATAGTATGAAAAAGAGTCTAAATGTAGTGGGATTCATAGCAGCATTGCTAGTGTTCTCAACCGTTGTAATGAAAAGCAATCATCTTCCAGGAGCTGGAATAGTAATGGTATTATCAGGAGTGGCTGTAAGTATTTATTTGCCTTTCTTTTTACTTTACAAACCAGGAGAAGCATCAAATTCTGAAAAAAATACAGCGGGAGTGGTGGGTGCGATTTCAGCTTCTATTCTAAATTTAGGAATCACTTTCAAATTTATGCATTGGCCTGGAGCAGGAGTGATGATTGTATTAGGACTTACATTTTTTGCGCTGGTTTTTATTCCAATGCTTTTGAGAAAAAAATTAAAAGGAGAAGCATCTGAAAGAAAAACAACCATGAATACTTTAGGAGCAAGTGGATTGACATTATTTGCTTTGGGCATTTTATTTAAAATACAATACTGGCCAGGTGCGGATGTAATGTTAGGGTTAAGTGTATTCCTTTTGTTTTTCGGATATTTTTTAATGTATATGTTAGACAAATCAATAGAGTTGGAAGCAAAAACAAACTATTTAAGAAAAGCATTTTTTGCAGTAATTCTTGGAAGTGTTGTAGCTTCTTTAATTTTGGTAGCGTTGAATAAACCGTTCTTGAAACAAAATCCGGGACAAGAGGTAGCAACAGTAGTAGAAAGTAATCAGTAGTTCGCTGCAAGCTTTAGAAGATCTTAACTATGAAATTCATGAATTTGTTTCGGCTATTTATCATAACATTCCTGTTGATTTTATCTTCAAAGAGTACACGCGCTTGCAGTGCTTATAAAGTTACTGTAGCTGACCATACGATGCTTGGAGTAAATTTCGACACATGGACAACGCATCCAAAGATTTGGTTCGAAACCAAGGGCTATGGCTCAGTATTTACTGGCGCGAATTACGATGAAGATGGCTTGAGACCACAATCAGGAATGAATGAATATGGCCTTGCATTCGGAACACTTGCAGCACAAACCCCTCCGAACCGAAAGGAGATGCTCAACAAAAAACAAATTACGAGTCGAATAAATTATCTTAAAGACATATTACATTCTTGTAGAACCGTTGAGGAAGTAAAAGCTTACATTGAACAATACGATCATAGTTCATTGCAGAACGATGTGTTCATTTACACTGATAAATCAGGGAAATATCTTATTGTTGAACCATACACAATTACTCTCGGCAATGATAATAAATATGTTCTTGCCAACTTCTGCCCCTCAACAATCAACGACTTCAGTACTATTCAACAGCAACGGTATATTAATGGTGCAGCCTTTCTAAAAAACAAAATTGATACGTCCCTTGCTTTTTGCACTGCTCTTTCAGACACAATGCACGTTTGCAGAGAAAAAATGGGAGACGGGACATTGCTCACTACAATTTGGAACCCGAGCAACGGTGTCGTTCATCTTTTTTTCTATCATGATTACAGCCATAAAGTAACGCTTGACCTAAAGAATGAATTAGCAAAAGGCGATCATTTGCTGGAAATAACCTCCATATTTCCAACAAATTCTGAATATCAAAACCTACTTGATTTTAAGACTCCCGCGAATAGCAATTCTATCGATAAATTTATACTTGTTTGCTTCTTTTTATTCCTGTTTTCATTTGTCTATTTTGGTATTGACTATTTTAGAAATAGAAAAGTAAAATATGCATATCTTAAACTTTTGTTGGCAATGCTAAGTACATTTATGGCGTATTACATGATCATTTTAGCTAGAGAGCAAGGTATTTTCTATTTTCCTGCACCTTACAAAAGTTCTCAGTTTGGCTTAATAGAATTTACGGCCTATCTTCCATTCTTGGTTTTATTATTAATCATTCCATTAGTGATTATTAATATTAACGTCATTAAGAATAATCTCTGGAAGACGATTTCAAAATTGCTTTTTACATTAAACAATTTCACTTATATCATATTAATTGTACTATTTTTTTACTGGGGGTTATTTGATGTCTTTCATTAAAACGATAACCCTTTTGGGCAACCAAATGGACGGAAGGAGACATCCTCTTTGCTAAAAATAATTTATAAAATAAAAAAGGTCAAACATACATGTTTGACCTTTTTTTAATTTCTTATTGAAAATTAACCCATGCTATTTGCAATAGCACTAAATGTTACATCGTCCTTACCCAATTTGGAAATAATGGTCATGTGTGATTTAAGTGCTTTTACGAATGTTTCATTATAGATATACGGAACGCCAAATTCTTTTGCTGTAGCCTGCACAATTGGAGCAATTTCAGGATAATGAATATGGCAAATACGTGGGAATAAATGGTGTTCAGTTTGATAATTTAAGCCACCTACATAATACGTGATTAACCAACTACCTCTTGAAAAATCAGCAGTGGTTTCCATTTGGTGAATTGCCCATTCATTTTGAATGTTTCCTTTTTCATCCGGAACAGGGAATTTTGCATCTTCCACAACATGTGCTAACTGGAAGACAATACTTAAAATCAAACCCGCAATGGTATGCATCAGCAAGAATCCTAAAAACAATTGTAGGAAACTGAAGTTAAAGAACACCATCGGAATCACAAACATATAGGTAAAGTATACCGCTTTCCAGAAAATCAAGGTCATCAAGGTCACAAACTTTTGCATCCCACTGTCGCGGTGCTGACCTTCTTTATTAAATTGAATGTATTGAACAAAATCTTTCGCGGTTGTCCAGTATAACGACATGATCGCATAAAACACAAATACATAAAACACCTGAAAGCGTTGAACTTTTTTGTATTCCCCAGCTGGAGAAAAGCGCATAATTACCTTATTATCAATGTCTCTATCGTGTTCATAGATATTGGTATAGGTATGGTGCAATACATTGTGTTGCGTTCTCCAGTTTCTATTATCTCCACCAACAATCGTAAGTGCCTGAGCCACAATCTTATTCACAAGTGGATTGGCTGAATATGCATCATGGTTTGCATCGTGCATCACACTCATTCCGATTCCAGCTAATCCTAATCCCATCGCGCCATAACAAAGGTAAACGCCTAATGGCCCGAACCCTTGAGTAAGGATTAATGCATACGGAACAAAATAGAGAGAAAGCATGACAATTGTTTTAAAAACCATATTGGCATTGGCATGCGGAGATATTTTATTATCGATAAAGTACTGATCAACGCGTGTTTTTAAGGTATTGTAAAATTGCGTTTTGTCCTTATTGATGAACTTAATTTTCTGTTTCATTATATTCGTAATTTGGACGCAAAGTTACTCAAAAAAATCTCAGGTTGGTACATTTTTGACTAATGTCAGTTTTGGCTTATAGATTGAGATCCATTCGCTTGTAAAAGAGCAACATAGACACCAAAAAGAAGGTCGAAATTACTATTCCGGGATAACTTATATCGTTCACCAAAAAGAGTAATGCCTCCTTTACAAAGAAGGTAATTGCAAAAAGTTGCACTCCCCAGCGTTTCATATGCCATACACCTATATAAGAGATAAAGCTGCTGGCGACAATCAAGCCAAATAACGCAGGGTACCAGTCGCCCAATTTCTTTACAGAAGGAGAAAACACGGACGGGAAGCTAAATACAATCCAGATAAAACCCAGAATGCAAATGATTCGAATAAGTACCGGACGTTTAATGGATGATTGCATGCTATAAATTTTGAACCTTTTAATTTTTGATTTGCGGGATGTGCAAAAACGCAACAATTCTACAAAACAACAACACTATAAGCTAGTTACTCCGAATCGCCTCCACCGGATCCAATTGTGATGCCCCATATGCTGGAACAAATCCAGAAACCACACCTATTAATATAGAGATAGTAAACCCTAAAATGACATTGGATTTACTCAATACAATCTCCATCCCGATGGAATCGCCTGCCACCAATGTCAAGAGGAATACAATCATTAACCCTATCGTTCCTCCTAGCAACGATAAAAAGATGGCCTCAAATAAGAATTGAGAAAGGATGAAATAATTTTTTGCTCCAAGGGATTTTTGAATCCCTATAATATTTGTGCGTTCCTTTACAGATACAAACATGATATTGGCAATTCCAAAACCACCCACCAAGATAGAAAAACCACCAATCACCCAACCGACAAGTCCGACTACCCCAAACAAACTATCAAACTGAGTAGAAATTAAACTGGTTTGGTTGAGCGCAAAGTTATCATCCGAACGCGGTTTCAGCTTTCGGATAGAACGCATCAATCCGGTTAATTCATCAATCAAGTCATCATTGCTGATGCCAGGTTTTGCCCGCACTAAGATTTGAGGGTCGAGATCCTCGCTTCGAATATCCACCAAGCTGCGAGCATAATTGATGGGCACCAACACTTCCGTATCCACACTTCCACCCAAAATGCTTTCTCCTTCCTTTTTGAAAACGCCAATCACCATTACTTTAGCGCCATTAATTTTCACCATTTCGCCAATCGGGTTTTGGTTGGGGAATAAGGCTTTTGCAAGCACATCACCGATAATAGCGACCGGCCGGCCGGAAGCGGATTCAATATCTGTAAAATAGCGCCCTTCAGCAATTTCAAAATTCTTTACACGGTCGTATTGATGTGAAGCCATGTTGATGTTCACACGTTCAATACTATTGCTTTTGTGTTTGATGGTAATACGTGAACTAGCCAAAAAGGCTGCCGATTGAGCACCATCACACTTTTCGAGGATTTTATTGAGTTCGGGATAATCCGGCACAGGACGATTCATGTACTTCCACCATGGGTAATCCGGACCAAAGGTCCATGGCCATTTTTGAACAAACACCACATCATCACCCAAGCTTTGAACGCTTTTACGGAGGTTTTGCTCTAAAGAATCGACAATGGTAAACACAATGATAATGGCGAAAATACCAATGGTAATGCCCAATAGCGAAAGAATCGTGCGCAACTTATTTGTTGCCAAAGATGCAATCGCAAATGAAACACTTTCCTTTAATAAGCCAAAAACTATCATCCGAAAATCGGTTTTAAAACGTACAAATGTACCAAAAAAAAGAGCGATAAAACTTGTAAATTTTTGCGGGGCAAAAAAGCCTTGAAACCTGCTTTATTAACAAAAACAACATTTATCAACAAAGTGCGTATAACAGGCGGAACGCGGATAAAAATTAATACTTTTGCAATACAAAATTAACATCGATTATGAGTGGAACAAAAAAGATAAAGAATGCACTTATTTCGGTGTATTATAAAGATAATTTAGAGCCTGTGATTCATCAACTGAATGCATTGGGCGTAAAAATATTCAGCACCGGTGGCACACAAGAGTTTATTGAAAAGCTTGGTGTTGCTGTTACTCCGGTTGAATCATTAACTTCTTATCCGTCCATTTTAGGTGGACGTGTAAAAACATTGCACCCGAAAATTTTTGGTGGAATCCTTAGCAGAAGAGAGTTACAAAGTGATATTGATCAATTGGAAGAATATGAAATTCCTGAAATCGATTTAGTTATTGTAGATTTATATCCATTTGAAGAGACTGTAAAATCAGGTGCTGCAGAACAAGCCATCATCGAAAAAATTGACATTGGCGGAATTTCCTTGATTCGTGCTGCTGCAAAAAATTTCAAAGATGTGGTAATTGTTTCTTCAAAAAACGAATACACGTATGTGCATGATACTATCCTTGTTGCTCAAAAAGGAGAATCAACTTTAGAGAATCGAAGATACCTAGCAACCTGTGCATTCAATGTTTCTTCACATTACGATACCGCCATTTTTAATTATTTCAACGGAGAAAACACAGTCGCATTCAAACAAAGTATTCAAGATGCACAAGTATTGCGATACGGAGAAAACCCGCATCAAAAAGGGGTGTTCTACGGAAACTTGGATGCCATGTTTACAAAGTTGAACGGAAAAGAATTATCCTATAACAACTTATTGGATGTAGATGCAGCCGTTAGTTTGATTGCTGAATTTACGGATACAACTTTCGCCATTTTAAAACATAACAACGCTTGTGGCATCGCTTCTCGAAAAAATTTAGTGGATGCTTACAAAGCAGCATTGGCTGGCGACCCAACAAGTGCATTCGGTGGCGTACTCATCACCAACAAAGAAATTGATTTGGCTACGGCTGAAGAAATCAACAAACTATTTTGTGAAGTAATTATTGCTCCGGCTTATGATCCAAAAGCAATAGACTTATTAAAATCAAAACCAAACAGAATTATTCTGATTCAAAAAAATGTTCCTCTCGCAAAAAAATCATTCCGCACATTGTTGAATGGTGTGATTGAGCAAGACAAAGATTTGAAAACAGAAACAACAGTTGAAATGCAGACAGTAACCATAACATCACCGACTGCAGATGAGTTGAGTGATTTGGAATTTGCGAATAAAATTGTGAAGCATACAAAATCAAACACCATTGTTCTTGCTAAAAACAAATCTTTATTAGCAAGTGGTGTCGGACAAACTTCACGTGTAGCTGCTTTGCAACAAGCAATCGTGAAAGCAAACCATTTTGGATTTGACTTGAAAGGTTCTGTAATGGCATCCGATGCATTCTTTCCATTTCCGGATTGTGTAGAGATTGCTCACAAAGCAGGAATCACTGCTGTTGTTCAACCGGGTGGATCGATCAAAGACAAAGATTCTGTTGCGTATTGCGATGCAAACGGGGTTGCGATGGTGATGACAGGAACGAGACATTTTAAACATTAACGAATTAGCATTAAGGATTTAATTATTTAGGATTTAAACCTTAGTTCAAAAATAAAATATTACACAGATTTTGAAATCCCAATCCTAAATTTCAAAATCCTAAATCTAAAAATCAACTATGGGTTTATTTAATTTTTTAACACAAGAAATTGCGATTGACTTAGGAACAGCCAACACGCTTATTATTCACAATGATAAAGTAGTTGTAGACGAACCAAGTATCGTTGCTGTTGATCGAATGAGTGGAAAAGTAATTGCTGTTGGGAAGCAAGCCATGCAAATGCACGGAAAAACACATGAGAACATCAAAACCATTCGTCCTTTGAAAGACGGAGTAATTGCGGATTTCCACGCAGCAGAGCACATGATTCGCGGAATGATTAAAATGATTAATCCGGGAAGACGCTTATTTCAGCCATCTTTAAAGATGGTTATTTGTATTCCTTCCGGAATCACCGAGGTGGAGAAACGTGCGGTACGTGATAGTGCTGAACATGCAGGTGGCAAAGAAGTATACTTAATTCACGAACCAATGGCAGCAGCAATTGGTATCGGTATTGATGTGGAAGAACCGATGGGAAACATGATCATTGATATCGGTGGTGGTACCAGCGAAATTGCCGTTATCGCATTGGGTGGAATTGTTTGTGATAAATCTATCCGTATTGCCGGTGATGAATTCACGTCCAACATTGAAGAATACATGCGTAGACAACACAATATTTTAATTGGTGAACGTTCTGCCGAACGTGTAAAAATTGAAGTAGGTGCTGCCATGACAGAAATTGATAATCCTCCACCGGATTATGCTGTGCACGGAAGAGATTTGATGACCGGTATTCCAAAAGAAATTTATGTATCGTACGTAGAGATTGCACATGCATTGGATAAATCTATTTCGAAAGTGGAAGAAGCGATTTTGAATGCATTGGAGATGACACCTCCCGAACTTTCTGCCGATATTTTCAGAACAGGAATTTATTTAGCAGGTGGTGGTTCGATGTTACGTGGCTTGGATAAACGTATTTCGTTAAAAACAAAATTACCGGTTCACATTGCGGAAGATCCACTAAGAGCGGTTGCACGCGGAACAGGTATTGCGTTGAAAAACGTAACCAAGTTCCCTTTCCTAATGAAATAATTTTTGAATTGTAGATTTTTAGAGTTCTTCAATTCTAAAAATCTACAACTCTACAACTCAAAAATTGATAAATGCGCAACCTGCTCGTTTTTATTACTAAAAATTATTTTTTCTTTATGTTTCTACTCCTGGAAACATTTTGCATTTCCATTCTCGCTCAAAACAATAAATTTCAACGTGCAAGTTTTGTTAATTCTTCCAATCAAATTTCTGCTTCTGTTTTAAGCACTTCCGAAAACATTCAACAATATTTCTATTTAAAAAGTGAAAACGAGCGATTGGCAAAAGAAAATGCAGAACTATTATCTCACGACTTACTCTCCTTTTCTGTTTTGGTAAATGGTGAATACACCGTAAATGATACTGTAAAAAGACAAAAATATACATTCACACATGCAAAGGTGGTAAACAATTCCACCAACAGAAGAAACAATTATCTGACGCTTGACAAGGGCTCCAAACAAGGTGTCACCAATAAGATGGGTGTAACATCCAGTTCAGGCGTTGTTGGAATTGTAGAAAATGTTTCCGAAAATTTTTGTACCGTTAAATCATTATTGCATAGCAATACCATCATCAATTCGAAATTAAAAAAAGATGGTTCTTTCGGTCCGTTAAACTGGGATGGTGAAAGTTTTGAATTTGCAACCCTCAATGACATTCCTACACATGTTCGTTTATTCAAAGGTGATACCGTTGTAACCAGTCAATACACATTGATGTTTCCCGAGAACATCATGATTGGAACAGTTGATAGTTACTATAGAGAATCGACCAAACCATTTTATACCGTAAAAGTAAAACTGTCGACCGACTTTAAAAAACTGAGTCATGTTTATATTGTAGACAATAAATTACGTGTAGAACAAGAGACGCTCGAAGAAAAAACAAAAGCCAACGATAAAGAATAACGATGACCAATAGCATTATCAGAAATATTCTTCGTTTTTTTGTACTGGTACTGGTGCAAGTACTCATCGTGAAAAACATTGAGCTTGGTCGATTTATCAACCCATTTGTGTATGTCCTCTTTATTATTGTTTTACCTTTTGAAACACCAAAATGGTTGCTCCTACTCTTAGCGTTTATATTAGGAATCACCATTGATATGTTTTATGATACTTCCGGAATGCATGCTGCCGCTTGTGTTTTCATGGCCTATATCCGTCCGGGTGTTTTAAAATTATTTTCTCCCCGTGATGGTTATGAATTTGGGACACAACCCAGCATTCAATACTTGGGAATTCCCTGGTTCCTTTCCTATGCAGGAATATTGATTGTAGCGCATCACCTTATTTTATTCTACATCGAAATTTTTTCGTCTCAGCGAATTTTTCTCTACTTTCTTTAGAGTCATTGTCAGCTCCATCTTCACCCTGGTATTAGTTATTATTAGTCAGTATTTATTTCAACGTAAAAAGAGCAAGAATGAACCAATTATCCGACAGAAAATTTATCATTATCGGAGTATTTATATTGGTTGGACTGATATACATTTCCCGTTTATTTTATATTCAGGTAATTGATGATACCTATAAATTAGATGCACGTAACCAGGCATTCCGCTACACAACAGAGTTTCCAATCAGAGGATACATCTACGACAGAAACAACAAGCTTTTGGTTTACAATGAAGCAGCATATGATTTAATGGTGCTTCCCAAAAACGTAAAGAACATTGATACAATGGATTTTTGCGGGCTCTTGGGAATAACAAAAGAGCAGTTCCTAAAAAAAATGAAAAAGGCAACACAAGCGCCTAATTCACCACGCAAAGAATCCATTTTTGAAAAACAACTATCTCCGAAAGATTATGCCTCCCTTCAAGAAGTGCTTTATCGTTTTCCAGGATTTTTTGTTCAATCACGTACCCTCCGAAAATATCCTAAAAAAATTGCTGCCCACATGTTGGGGTATATTGGTGAAGCCGACAAACGCACCACCGAAAAAGATCCGTATTATAAAGAAGGAGATTATTTAGGAATAAGTGGAATAGAAAAAAGCTACGAAAAAGTATTGCGTGGAAAAAAAGGAATGCACATCATTATGAAAGATGTGAACAACCGTGATATGGGAAGTTATATGAATGGCTTGTACGACACGGCTGCTATTTCAGGAAAACCACTGACCACAACATTGGATGCCGACCTGCAAGAATATGCAGAGGAACTTATGCAAAATAAACTGGGAAGCGTTGTTGCTATTGACCCCTCTACCGGAGAAATTTTAGCGATTGTTACCAGCCCGACTTATGATCCAAACTTATTTGTTGGAAGAGCAAGGAATAAAAACTTTGTGGAGTTATCAAAAGATTCTATCGGCAAACCGTTATTCAATCGTTCAACAATGGCATCGTATCCTCCGGGATCTACTTTTAAATTGGTGATGGCATTAATTGGATTGAATGAAGGTGTATTAACTGCCAGCACACGCTATCCTTGCGCAAGAGGTTATCCGCCACTGGGTGGCCGACCGAAATGCCATCCGCATGGTTCGCCCATGGATTTAGAAGGTGCGATTGGAACATCTTGTAACTCTTATTTCTCATACGTTTTCAAAAGTGTGATTGAAGACAAAAAATACCACAATACGTATAAAGCTTATGCCAACTGGCGCGACATCGCAACCAGTTTTTGTTTGGGAACAAAAACCAATTCCGATTTGGCAAACGAATTAAGAGGTAACGTGCCAAGTATTGCTTATTATGATAAGATTTTCGGAAAAGGAAGTTGGAAAGCGAGTACGGTTATTTCATTGGGAATTGGACAAAATGAATTAGGGATTACGCCTTTGCAGAATGCCAACTTAGTAGCAATCATTGCAAACAAAGGCTGGTATTATACTCCCCACATTGTAAAAGCCATTGATGGAAATCCAAATGATACCTTGTTGGATCGTTTTAAAGTAAAAAATTATACAAAAATTAAGGATACCGCTATTTATAACATTGTAATTGCAGGGATGGCAAAAGCTGTAGATGCAGGAACAGCGGCATCACTTAAAATTGAAGGAATTCCGTATTGCGCAAAAACAGGAACAGCACAAAATGCAGGAAAAGATCACTCCGTGTTTGTTTGTTTTGCTCCTAGAGATAATCCCAAAATAGCCATTGGAATTTTAATTGAAAATGCAGGGTTTGGAGCTACATATGCCGGACCGATTGCGCGATTGATGATGGAAAAATACTTAAAAGGAAAAATCACTCGTCCTGATTTAGAAAAGAGAATGTTTGAAGCAGATTTAATTCACAAACCACAAAATGCAGCGGTCCCAAAACAACACTAGCATTTTTTATAATGTCGACTGGATAACAGTCCTCACCTATTTGGTATTAATCCTAATGGGGTGGTTGAATATTTATGCAGCTGTGTATAATGAAGAACATTATATCATTACTGACATCACTCAGAAATACGGAAAACAATTAATCTGGATTGGAACTTCGTTGGTGATTGCCTTGGTAATTTTAATTATTGATGAAAATTTCTTTACGGCCTTCGCCTATTTTATTTTTGGCGCCCTCCTACTCGCCAACATTGCCGTACCTTTCCTGGGGAGAGAAGTAAAAGGGAGCAGCTCGTGGTTTCGGTTTGGCGACTTTGGAATTCAGCCGGCAGAGTTCATGAAGTTTGCAGCGAATTTGGCGCTCGCAAAATTTTTAAGTAATCAAAATATCAAAATTGCAGACTATAAAAACACCATCGTTTCACTTTTGATTATTGGTATACCCGCCATCATTATTATGAAGCTGCAAAACGAAACAGGATTGGCCATTGTTTTTGCTGCGTTCATTCTGATGCTTTATAGAGAAGGATTATCCGTGAACTACCTCATCATTGGTGTACTGGCCGCAATCCTATTCATTCTAGCTTTACTAGTCAACAATTTATACCTCTACATCATAATTGTATTGCTTTCGGTAATCGCAATGTTGTTTTACAAACGTAGTGCTAAA
The DNA here is from genome assembly GCA_016722565.1 of Bacteroidota bacterium. NCBI lineage: Bacteria > Pseudomonadati > Bacteroidota > Bacteroidota bacterium. The sequence continues at coordinate 610,693 of JADKIU010000001.1, read as the reverse complement.
AATTTAATCATCGGAGCCGCTATTGCTCTGGTCGCCTGTGTGATGGTGAAAGGAACGAGCTATGTGTATGAACACATGGAAGCGCATCAAAAAACACGTATCGATGTTTTACTTGGAAGAGGCACTGTTGATTTAAAAAAAGAAGGCTACAATGTGAATCAAGCGAAAATAGCAATTGGGTCAGGTGGATTTGCCGGCAAAGGCTATTTGCAAGGCACACAAACCAAATATGATTTTGTTCCTGAACAAGACACCGATTTTATTTTTTGCACCGTTGGTGAAGAGTGGGGATTTATTGGAAGTACTGTAGTAATCCTTCTTCAGCTCTTTCTCATCATTCGACTGATTTTTATGGCCGAACGGCAACGTTCACCATTCAGCAGAATCTACGGATATGGTGTAGCCTCCGTATTGTTTTTCCATTTAACGGTAAACATCGGGATGACGATTGGCTTAGCACCGGTGATTGGAATTCCATTGCCGTTCTTTAGTTACGGTGGTTCTTCGTTGTGGTCGTTTACTATACTTCTCTTTATTTTTATAAAATTAGATTCCAAGCGATTACAGATTTTGAGATAGAATCGTATTCCAACAGAAGAGTTGAACGTCATCACATAATCTTTTTTCTAGCTTTCTCTTTGATAATCTCCTGCACCGATTTGTTTTCAATTTTACTTTCTAACCAAGAAATAATATCGAAATAGAGAAAGGCCCGTCTTTCATATTTATTCGACTCCAAGCGCACCATTTGTTTTTTTAACTCTACAAATTGCTTCTTCAAGTTCCGGTCAGAAAAATCGGAGAACAAATCTCTTAGAAATTTCAAAATGTATTTCTGATACTGACTTAACTCCCCTTTCTTTCTAAAATAACGGTATGTTGAACGGATATTGGATTCAACGAGATAATCATTGCCCAATTCAAAATGGCATACCAGCAAGAGAATGCGTGTAAACGAATAAATATCTGCCCGTAAGTCAATTTCCTTTTCATTGTAAATTTTATTCAGCCATTTGATAGCGGTGCGGTAGTTCCCACTACCCACATACAAACATGCAATCTTATAATACAAAAGTAAAACCGAATGTTTATCCAATTTCGGAACAAATTTATCGAGCTCATTTTCGAGTGCAGCAACAATTCTTGTCCCCGACTTAAACTCCCCCAGCATAAAATGCCGGTTGATTTCATGAACATAAATTGCTTTAAACAAATTCAGGTTAATGTTCTCTGTTAGTACCAAATTTTTATCCCGTTTAATCGCAATCAATTGTTTTTGTGTTTCCGAAAATTCTTTGTACTTGTACAACTTATTTTGAACCGCCAACAAACTGTTGAGTGCTTTGATATAAAGCTCAAGCTTATGTCGCTTCATTTCCGGCTGTTGCTCAAACAAAGCTACCCACTTAGCGGCATATTTATATCCATTTGAAAAGTCTTGGATATAAAAATAGTATCCTACAAAAGATGAATAGAGGTACATTTTTTCCTGAAACGATAAATTCACTTCTTTGTAATCCGGTAAGCTAGAATGAAAATAATTGGTCACCTTTTGTAAATCTTCCTTACTCTTACTAAAACCCGTTTGCACATAATAGGAATTCAATCGAAGTGATAGATTCGAAAAAGTATTAATATTTTTAATACTTTCCGCCATATAGTTGGTTGTATTAATAACTAAATTAACACGCTGTTCATTTCCCGACTCCAATGTTTTAGGTATCACCAATTTTTCAAGTTCTAAAATCTCCAGCAACAATACAGAGCGATCGTTTTCTGAGGCCATTGCTTTCGCTTTGTCAATCATCTTCACACATTCTTTGTATAAGCATTTATTATAGAGAATTCGAGCGTAATCCAAGAGCTCAGTAATTTTTATATTTTCCAGATTCGAGCTATTGCACAACTTGGTGCTTTTGAGTAATTGGTAATACAGGTGTGCTTTAAGATTAGAAAATTGTGTCGGATTTAACTGTTTATTTTTTTCTAAAATCTTGTCTTCGTTATACACCTTTTGTTTTTCGATGGCATCAAATAACATCACAAATTTTTTATCTCCGGCTGTAGTTAATCGTGAGGCATACAATTTAAAGAAACGCTTTTCACCCTTTGAAAGGGAATGAATGAGATTGAATAGCTGATCAGATTTAACGTTAGACATCGTATTTATAAAATATAATAATCCTTTATTTCAGAAAGTTATAGCGAATATAGTACATAATTATACTATTTGTACATCGTAGACTAATTTAATTTTAAAAACTAAAATGAGTGCATTAAAAATACATTTGCCGAATGAAAATATCAGCCGCAATTACAGGAGTAGCCGCTTACGTTCCGGATTATGTTCTTACAAATGAAGAATTGGAGCAATCAGTAGATACAACCAACGAATGGATTGTGACACGGTGCGGAGTGAGTGAGCGAAGAATATTAAAGGACAAAGACAAAGCCAGCGCATTTATGGCTGCCGAAGCAGCAAAAAAATTATTGGCAAAAAAAAATATATCACCCTTAGACATTGAGTTAATCATTGTTGCTACGGTAACACCTGACTATCAATATCCGGCAACAGCGAATAGTGTTGCCGATATGATTGGAGCAACCAATGCTTGGGGATTTGATTTACAAGCAGCCTGTTCGAGTTTTCTTTCAGCAGTGCACACTGCATCAAAATTTATTGAGAGCGGAACCCATAAAAAAGTATTGGTCATTGGCTCCGACAAAATGAGCAGTGTGGTGGATTATAGTTGTAGAAAAACATCCATCTTGTTTGGTGATGCAGCTGGAGCAATTTTATTAGAACCTTCTACCGATGAAACCGGAATTATAGATGCAAAATTATATGCCGATGGAAGTGGAATCAAACAGCTGTATCAACCGGGAGGTGGAAGTTTAAATCCTGCCACTTTGGATACAGTGGTTAACAAACAGCATTACATTCACATGGATGGACAGTCGGTTTTTAAATTTGCAGTAGTAAAGATGGCTGATGTGGCAGAAGAGATGATGACGCGAAACAATTTAGTGGCGGATGACATTGCTTTTCTAACACCTCATCAAGCCAACAAACGCATCATCGAAGCAACTGCAAACCGTATGGGGGTTTCAATGGATAAAGTAATGATGAATATTCACAAGTACGGAAACACCACCTCCGCAACCATTCCATTGTGCCTAGCAGAATGGGAACATCTATTGAAAAAAGGCGACAATTTGATTCTGACTACATTTGGAGCCGGATTTACCTGGGGTGGGATGTATGTAAAGTGGAGTTATTAGCCTTTTAAACAATCTTTCAATAAATTTGTTTAACTTGTATTGTCGAAGTATACTAGATGATACAGATAACCAAAATATTATTGATGAGAAAAGTATTCTTACTTTTTTTTCTACTCTTTTTCCATTTTGGAATAATTTCCATCAATGCTCAAGGCTGCAGTGATGCTGGTGTTTGTACAATTGGATCTCTGAGCTTAGTACAATTCAAACTGGAGCTATTACCTTTTGATGATAATAAATTACCGTTACTGCAGAATGAAGACCCTGGTATTGACACGTCAAAAACAGGAAAGGTTGCAGATTCCACGCTTCGTACTTTTAAATATGTTGAACCAAGTGTTGTTTTAAAGGACACTTCAAAAGCAAAAAATATAGTCGTTCAAAAATATGCTTTTCAGTATCCTAGATATTTCTTCCAACTTTCTACATCAATAGGAAAAGGAGATCGTGGTGTACTTATTTCTACAACACAATTGGAAGCGAATATGCGACTTATAAACAAAAAGCTTTTCGCACAAATTAAATTGCCTTACACCTACATTTCAGGCAATCTTGGAAGCACAAGCGGAATCGGAGACATTACTATTGGTGCAACATTTATTGCTTTTGCAAAAACGAAAAGTAATTTAAGTTTTTCTGCCGGTGTTAAAATCCCAACAAATGGTGCTAATCTTGCAAAAGACACATTATCACTTCCAATGGTTTATCAAACTAGTTTAGGATCGACTGATATTTTGGTTGGTGCAAAATACACTTATAAAAAATTGGACTTTACTGTAGGTTACCAACATGCATTCAACTCTAATAACAATGGCTATTTGCACCGTTCAACAGCTGACAGCAACACATACAACAGTTATTTTGAATCGAATAAACTACAACGCGCTGATGATGCAATCTTCAGAGTAAACAGAACATTTATCGTTAAGAAAATAAATTTTAATGCTGGGTTGCTGTTTATTTACCATTTGCAAAACGACACGTATGTAAACAAGTTGAATCAACGCGCAACCATAAAAGATTCAGAAGGATTGACTTTGAATCTAAATTTTGCTGCTGTTGCTCCAATATCCAAAAAGCTTGATTTCATTTTTATCTATGCTAGCCCGGTTGTTGTCAGAAAGGTTCGTCCAGATGGATTAACAAGAAAATTTATCGCACAGATTGGAATAAAATATAACATATTCTAATTTACAATTTTCATTAAATACCTCGTCATGAAAAAGACATTCTTTCTCTTAACCTATCTCTTTGCGCATCAATACGCCACAGCGCAAGTACCTAAAAAAGTAGTTGTTGAACATTTTACAAATACGAAATGCAGTGTTTGTGCTTTAAGAAATCCAGGATTCTATAGCAATTTATACAACCAAACGGATGTGATTCATTTGGCAATACACCCCAGCTCCCCATACTCTGCTTGTTTATTTAGTTTACACAATGCATTGGAAAATGATGGTCGCACCAATTATTATGGCGTATATGGTGGGACCCCCCGATTGGTTATTCAAGGAGAAGTCATTTCAGGGTCGGCTGATTATAGTCTAGCTTCTATGTTTACTCCATACTTATCACAAACTTCACCAGCGAGTATAAAAATAACACAATCAAAATATGGAACCGACTCGATCCGCTCCACAATTGTAATTAAAACAGAAGCCGTTCATAGTCTTGGAGCGTTGAGTTTATTTGTTGCTTTGGCAGAAGACACGATTAATTATACTGGATCAAATGGTGAATCGGTACATTATGATGTATTTCGAAAATCACTTACCGGCACTTCCGGTGTTCCGATTCTATTGCCATCAACTGTAGGTGATTCTGTTGTTTATACGATGGTATCCACAACAAATGCGGCTTGGAATGTTTCCAGAATATTTACGTTGGCCATTTTGCAAGAAACAATTTCTAAATCAGTGGTACAATCGGAAGCGATTTCGGCAAGTTCAAATACAATTTCTACGGGCATCAGTTCAAACGAAGCAGATGTTTCCAACACAATTGTTTATTCAAATGCTTCCAACATTTTTATTCAAACTGAACTTGTTTTTAAAAACGAAATTTTACTGATTTATGATTTAACCGGGCGATTGCTGTTTCAACAAGCGTTGCAAACGGCAACAGAGCAAACGATTTCATTGGCAGGGTTATCGAATGGGATTTATGTTTATTCAATCCAATCAAACAATCAATCCATAAAAAAAGGAAAAGTGTTATTGATAAATCAATAAGCAAGAAAAATTTTAAATAAAAAAGGCTCCACATTGTGGAGCCTTTTTTATTTAAATGGGTTTATTCTTAGTAACCAAACTTTGTTAAGTGCTCAACAATGTTTGCATTTTCTTTTAAAGCATTGTATACTTCATAATCAACACGTGGCTGAATATTTTGCATTTGTGATTTTTGCGGACCAGTGTACTCTTTTAATGCCGGAGCATCCACTACTGATTCAACAAATACAACAAATACACCTTCTTTACCAGCAACCGGTTTGCTCATGCCTTTGGCTTTCATGGCTGTAACTGTTCCAATCACAGCAGGCTCGCTGTTTGATCCTGGGATTTGGTTGGTCATAAAGTTCACATTATTTGCTGTTTCAACAGGCAATTTCATTGCTGAAGCAATTGCATCAATGTTTGCATTTCCTGCCATTGCTGTTGTGAATTCTTTTGTAAAGATTTCAGCTTTTTTCTCTTGAATTACTTTTGCTGTTACTTGTTCTTTCACTTGTTCTAAAGGAGCAATTCCTTTTTCTCTTACATCAGTAATAACAGCAACAATGTATTTGTTACCATATTCCTGAGGTTCAGAAACTGTTCCTAGTTTATTGTCGTATGCCCAACGAATTAAAGGTTTAGGTGATTCAATACCAGAGATATTTTTATCACTTTCTTTTAATTTTTCAGTAACGCGCTTATCTAATTTTTGTTCAGAAACCGCTTTTTGAAACAATTCGTTGGTGTTGTATTTACCAGAAAAATCGTTTGCCAATGAATAAATAGCTTGTTTGGTTTTGCTACTTGCTTCTGATTTCACTTCAATTGTACCTACCTGCACTTTCTTTTGTGAACCTTTCGAATCCATTACTTCCATCACATGGTATCCGAAGCTTGATTCAGCAATTACCAAATCACCTTTTTTACCATCCAATCCTGCATTTTTAAATGGTTCTACGAAACCACTTTTTGCGTTGATCCATCCGTAATCGCCACCTTTACCCATATAGTCTTCACCTTCTTTTTTGTTTGGAGGCATTTTTTTACCACCATCATCAGAGAATTTTTCTACAAAATCAGCGAACTTACCACCTTTTTTAAGAGCGCCTAAAATACTATCTGCTTTTGTTTTTGCTTCTGCTTTTGAACGTTTGATGTTTGGATCAGCACCCGAGTTTGCGTAAGCAATTAAGATGTGACGAACTTTTGCAGAATCGGCAGACATCTTAGAAGCCAATAATTTTGAAACTTTCAAAGAACCATTTTCTTCGTATGGACCATAAACTGTTCCTGTTTCTGCTTTAAACATCATTGTATCAATGATTGGAGAAAGTGAACCTGCAGTAACAAAACGTTGATCGAAGCTACGAGATTCTGATTCAGCAACAATGAACGTTGAATCATCGGTAAATGATTTTGTTGTTTTAAATTCATCTGCAATTTTTTGCATCATCTTTTTAGCTTCTTCAATATCTTCAGCAGAAGGAACGATATCGTAAGAGATGTATTCCATTGTGCGAGATGCTTCTTGCTTGTACTCATTTTGGTGAGCAGCATAATACGCATTCAACTCATCGTTGGTTGGTTTGATAGTGCTATCCGCAATCAATTTGTAATTTTTAACAACATAACGAATGGTTGCGTTTGTATTTTGTGCCGTGTACTCACGCTTTGCAGCAGCAGTAGTTACGTACAATCCTTTTTTAATTAAGTTGTTGTATTTTTCGATGATACGCACTTGACGTACATATTCTTCCAATTGCATCCATTGTTGTTCTTGCTCATCGGTCATAGATTGTGTAAACTCACGAATTTTAGCAGGATCAATTTGTCCGGTTTGTGCATTTGCAAACATTGGAGAAACAGCACCTGTTTGAGGATCGCTTAAGTTACGAACCAAAGCAGAGTGTGGGTGAGTTACCATTAAGTCGTACAACTCTTCATCAGAAATAGCGATTCCTAATTTCTCATACTCTTTCACCATCACTTGTTCGTTGATCATTTGATTCCAAACTTGTTGAACAATTTGATCTTTCTCTTCAGGAGTTAAGGTTGTTTTTTGAGTGTTACGCAATTGTGCTGACTCCGCTTCGTCCACTTTTGTTTTGAAAACATTAATATCGATAGAGTTACCGGCAATTTCTCCGACTACCAAATCACTGTTTCCAAAAATGGAACCTTTCCCACCGAAGAAATCGGTTAGAATAAAAGCCAAAATTGCTAAACCAACAATTCCAACCAACAAACCCGAACGCTTACGCAAACTTTCTAAAACACTCATATATTTAATTTTTAATAATTGTTATCAATCTATACTTTAACAAAGCCTGTTACAATTCATTAACAGGGTTGCAAATATAAGATTCTTAGCGAAATCTTAAAAGTTTTTCGGGAAAAGGTTTTTGGCATTAATTTACTGATTTTCAGCTATTTGAGTTTTGAATCTTCAAATTCACTTGTTCAATGCGTGTTCTTGTAACCGCATTTATCGTAAATAGAAAGTTCTCAATACGAATTTCTTCGTTCACCCGGGGGATACTTTCATGGTAATGCATCACTAAACCGCCAAGGGTTTCTACATTATCCAGAATGGGTAATTGCAAACCAAATTTATTGTTGATATAGTCGGTTTCCAATCGGGCAGAGAATACAAATTCGGTTTCACTGATTTGGCGTTCCACCATTTCTTCCTTATCGTGTTCGTCCTCAATTTCACCAAAAATCTCTTCCATCACATCTTCCATAGTCAACATTCCGGACGTACCGCCAAACTCATCCACTACCACTGCGATACTTTTATGTTGTTGAATAAACACGGTTAATACTTCACTCGCAGCCATTGATTCGGGAACGATGCTCACCGGCAACAAAATACTTTTAATGCTTTGTGGATTTTTGAATAATTCTTTTGAATAGATGTAACCAATTATGTTATCAATGCTTTCCGAGAAAATCAAAATTTTCGACAAACGCGTTTGAATAAATTTTTGTTTCAGCACCTCAATGCTTTCATTTACATCCAGCGCAATAATTTCGGTACGTGGAATCATACATTCGCGTGCCTTTACGCTGGAGAAGTCCAACGCGTTTTGAAAAATCTGAATCTCATGATCCATATCTGCTTTCTTCTCAACAGATACGGCTGTTCCTTCACGTACATAATTGTCCAGATCGATCATGGTAAATGCAGCATTTTCATTTTCGATTTTTAAACGAAATATCCGTTTAAGAATAAACTCCGAGAAGCCAATGGTAATCATCACGATTGGATAAAGCAATCCGTAAACGATGGTTAAAGGGAATGAGAATAAGGTGAGTGTTTTATTCGGGTTGATACGAAATAAATTCTTGGGTAAAAATTCAGCTGTAATTAAAATCAACATGGTGGATAGGAACGTAGACACCAATAAAATAATAATGTCGTAATGCGGGGAGATGAATCGACCTAAAAAATGCTCGAGTTCTTCGTCCATATAAATCCCGAAAATTACCAGGGAAATATTATTGCCCAGCAACATGGTTCCAAGATAGCGGGAAGGATATTTATTAAAGTGTGCTAATATTTTAGCAGAGAAATTTCCTTGCTTGTTTTCGAGCTCAATGCGCAACTTGTTGGAAGTGATGAATGCAATTTCGAGTCCGGAAAAAAAAGCCGAAGTCAGAATGGTAATCAGGATGATGATGGTACTTTCCAATTTATTTTTTCTCCTCTTTAGGTTTTTGAGAAGCTTCAAACTTGATGCGTTGTTTTCTTCTCACAGCATACATTAATCCACTTGCAAATGTAAATACCAAAAAGTAAATTGCACCTCGGTTATCATGACTAACAATTGAGAAGGCGGTCATGATGATTCCAACGCAGCCCATAAATAGCCAAACGATTTCTAATATTCTAAATGTTTTATTCATTGTATAAATTATTATTCTTTTTAATTACTCCTTTTTACCATCCGGAGCTAAATCGGCATCTTTAATATCAAAGGTACCTTTTACATTTTTAATTTCATAGCTCGAAAAATCCTGATCGGCTTCCATCCCATCTCCAACAATTACTTGATCTTTGGTAGTAATTTTCACAAAGGCATCGGTATATATTTTTTTGGTGAAGGTATTCCAAATCAAATGTTCGGTATTTAACTTTTCACCTTTTTCATTGATCACAATCACATTGCCTTTGGCTTCCATTTTTTCCCAAACCCCATTTCCATTGTCGTACCCGATACCATAGTTGGCAGTAAGGTTGGTTTGTTCTTTTTTATCTTCTTGAAAAAACACCACATTCATTCCCAACGGCATTACCAAATAAGGCTTTTCTCCACCATACCGATCAATTTGAGGTGCTTTTAAACGGGCACGTACAATGGCTGAATCGCTGTAAACAAATTCCACATTTTTACTGGTTTCCAATGGAAGTAATTTTTCAGCTGCAGCGGTAATGGAATTCACCTCATCAATATTGTTTTCACAAGCTGTGAAAAAAGAAAAAGTGAACAGGGAAATTGTATATAAAAATGTTTTTTTCATTAAAGTAATGCTGAGGCAAATTTAAGGATTTTTTTCTTAGTAGGAAGATGGAAGCCCGAATCACCTGGTACGAGAGAGATTGCTTCACTTCGCTCGAAATGACGGACATCATCCTTAATCACTCAATCACCTAGTTACTTAGTCACTGTCTAATCAAACTTTGGTTTTTGGAACCATCGGTCGTTTAAGGTAAATCCGATTGTAGCTTTAATGAAGTTTTCTTTTACCAATCCATTGGTTAATGTACCACGTTGTCCGAATTCAGCACCAATGTTCACCATAGAAAAGTTTTGCAAAATAAAACTTCTTCCTACAGGAAAACCAAAGCCAATGCTTCCGGCATATTCGTTTAATGGAGTTGCTTTTAATTCCAATGCAGTTTGCAAATACCTTACTCCAACGCGATAATGCACACGCTTAAAATAGGTTGCATTGGTTTTTGAGCTCGGGATAAACTGAAACCCTAACGAAGTACGCATGCTGTTGCGCAATCCATCACTTTCACCAAAGGCGGTGTAGGCGCTCCAATTTTGAATGGCTACATCGGCTGCAATGGTTATGCGTTCACCTTTTTTAAAGGCTACACCAAAACCAAACGATAATGGAATGGTAATTTTTCCTTTGGTTCCTTTTGTATTTTCAATGGTATCTTTTACAATTTCATATCCCAACGAGTTGGTGAAGTAACTATATGATAAACTATCAATGGTTGCTTGCAAATTTGATTGTGCAGAGAATGTTGCTCCGAACATAATTCTAACTTTCTCATCCAGCTTTCTGAATTTCACCGGACGACAGGTGTCTTTATCATCTTTATAACGAACGGAATCCACACCATACGCCATTTGCATACCATAGTCGAAATACAACCCATCTACACGGGTATCTGTTCCGGTGCGGGTATTAAAGCCATAATAACTTCCAGGGAAAATGGAGCGTCTGGTATTTTCAATATTTCCAAAAAGGTAAGAAGCGTTGACACCTAACGATAAACTTTGCAAAAACTTTTTGCGGTTCATGGCATGACGGATTTTTTTGCATGTCTGCATAAACTTCCTGACATGTTTTTAAGGTATTATCCGAACGCTTCAACGATTTTAATGCTCTGTATTTTGCTGATGTTTGATACATGCGTGGCAAACCATAAAGTGGTTTTATTCCGTTTCCGAAATACACTTGATTGATTCCACCGGTACCTTCGTACAAAAATTTTACGTTGCCAACATTTGTAATGTCCTGTTCGTCAGATATCTTATATCCTACCGAGCTGAATGGGATAAGTCCGGCACTAGCGCCCCACCATTTTTTAAACGGGAATGCCAACGAAATATATCCTAACGAAGCGTTATTAATTGTTTTTTTTGCCGTTGAACTTTGGAGTGTTGTGCGGGAGTAGTTAGCACCTACTTCAGCCGTTACCAACCGCATATTGGAATACGAAGCCGGATTTCCATTATTAATAAAGAACATAGGAATCGTATCGTTTTGCATTGCGATATGTGTACCACCTAAGGAAAACCCTTGACCATAGCCTTTCACGCCCAAATCACCAATACCATAACGGGAATAAGGTGAGCTGGTTGTTTGAGCAACTGCACCGGATGCGAAAAACAAAGTACTAATAAATACGAGGGTAATTAATTTAAGAGGGCTCCACTTACTGCTATACATTCCGATCACTTAATTCGATTTTAAATTGTAGTCTAAAATTTCATTTAACCCTTTCAGGATTAAATTTTGGTCTGCAAAGATGCTGTTTTTTAACCGTTTCGCAAAAAAATTAACATCTCCACCGGTTAAAAGCACTTTTATATCGGGATATTGTTGTTTGTACTGTGTGATTATCCCATCCACTTCAGCAATTACGCCCATTTGAACACCCGAAATTATGCTATCGTTCGAGTTGGTTCCGATGAGGGTATTAAACGTATCATCAACATCCAATAACGGCAAACGTGACGTAAAAGTATGTACGGCCTTAAATCTCATCTGGAGTCCGGGTGCAATGCCACCACCAATGTATTCATTCTTTTGAGTAACAAAGTTATATTTGATGCAGGTACCGCAATCCACCACCAAAAAATTGGTATTTGGAAAACAGAATATCCTCCAACAGCACCTGCCAGGCGGTCGCTACCCAAGGTATGAGCCGATTGATAGCAATTAATGATGGGTGTAGGGGTATCGGCTTTAAAAACAAGTACGTTTACTTTTTCTTTCACTTGGTCGATAAAAGGCTCGATGCCATTCACAACCGAAGCCAGAATACAAGCTTTGAGCGGATATTGGTCCAAAAGACCTGATGCAAGCAAATCATCGGTAGATTTGTAGACAAAAAAATGTTTCACTTCCTTTTGAGCGAAGATTGCTGCCTTTACACGGGTATTGCCGATATCAATAACTAGTTGCATATCACAAAACTACAAATATCTCAAAGGAAAGCGGAAATATTTTTTTGAGAAATAGAAATAATGTTTACATTTGCCCTCCCAATTGCAATAGTAGTTGGATGAGTTGGTACCCTAGCTCAGTTGGTAGAGCAAAGGACTGAAAATCCTTGTGTCACTGGTTCGATCCCAGTGGGTACCACAAACAACATGATAAAAACCCCTTCAAACTACTCCGTTTGAAGGGGTTTTTTGTTTTTACTACACGTTCGTCTATTAAAACCGTCATTGCGAGGTACGAAGCAATCTCTCTCCGTTCTAAACCAGATTGCTTCGTCATTCTTCCTCGCAATGACGATGCTAAAGGTTTCGTGATAAGTAACAAGCATGAATTCGGAGCGTCATTGCGAGGTACGAAGCAATCTCTCTTCGTTATAAACCAGATTGCTTCGTCATTCTTCCTCGCAATGACGATGCTAATGTTGATTCTTCTTTTTAATATTAATTGTTAAAAAAAACGTCATTGCGAGGAACGCGCAGCGTGACAAAGCAATCTCTCCGTTTTTAATTAGATTGCTTCGTGCCTCGCAATGACGTGCTAAATAACAATGACCAATAGAATCGTCATTTCGAAGTAGCGACAGCGGATGAAGCCCGCCTGAATGCAATTCATTCACATTCGTCAAAACGAAAGCAAGTAAAGTCCTCTATTCGCCAGCAATTAAAAATTTTTGTTTGAGAGATACTCCATCTGACCCCACGAGCGTTACTATATAAACTCCAACGCTCCAATTGGTGGTATCGAGCAGTATTTCATTCCCCGACACGTCTTTTTTCAACAATACGGTTTCTCCACGGCTATTCAGAATAACCAATTCAAAGGTGTCATTCGTATCATTATTAAATTCAATACTAACGTTTCTTGAAGTTGGGTTGGGCTTCACAATCAATTTACCAGGCTCCGTATAGCCAAAATAAATAGCTTGTGGGTCAGAAAACTGAGTAAAGCCTAACTGTAGTTTATAATAATTGGTTTGATTATGTAGTGGATTAGAATCCGTAAAACTATATTGTATTGCAGAACTGCTGCTTCCACATATTCCACCAATATTACCAACTTCCATGTACACTAAACTGTCTGATGATCGCAAAATTGTTATTCCGGTACAGGTAGGTCCTCTATCAATTGTCCAATGCAACAAAACTTCCGTATTTCTTTGCAATAAATAAAAATCAGCAAGTATTACATCTTGTGCTGATGATGAACTTAATAAACCGATTAAACACAACGTTAAAAATGTTCTGTTTAGCAATTTTTTAATATTGTATTTTATTGAACCGCTTTCCATGATGAATACATTGATACAAAAAAAGGTACAGAATAAGTTAGTAAAATTTTAAGAATCAATTTCAAATCCCATTCATTAGAAAATATAGCATCATAATTATTAATACCATTTAAAACAGTACCTACAACAAGAGCAATTTTTATGGCTGTAAAATAATTTTCTTTTCGCATACGTCAATCAAATTGATGAGTTCGCTAATAATCTCCTGTCCCTTATCTTTTGTATACCAAAGATGCAATTCCTTTTCAAAATCTTCCCAAGAAATAGTATCTTTATTTGCTTTCCAATGCAGCATAATTGCTTGTGCCGAATGTGGTCTCGGCCCCCAAGAACCAATCACCTCATTCGTTCCGGAACCAATTACAAGAAGTTTAGGAATTGCCTGTGTACCATTGGTAAGATTCGCTTCAATCAATCCCGGATAAGTATCTCTCGAAACAATTTTAAATTCAATAAAATTTTCGCTCGCCTCTGCAACTTTATTTATTACCGGAATAATCTGAGCACAATCACCACACCACGCATCTCCAATAAGCAACCACTAAACGAATTTTTTACTTTTCTTGATGGCATCAATGAATTGCTCCAATAGTTGAATTGTTTTATCCAACCAATTCATACATTGAACATTTAGTTTGGTAAACTCCACCAATTTTTCACTTTGATTATTGCCTGTTGTTTTACCGGTAGCAACCAAACTATTAACTAATTCTCTGTACTCGTTATATGTTAAAGCGGATTTAACGATTTTGTTTAGTTCCATTTTATTTTGATTTTATTGCATGTTCCCCTATTTCTATAAATTCTTTTGACTTACGAAACCCCATTGCCTTCCCCATTAAAGTTCCATCGGGATACAAATAAATTAACGTTGGATAAGCTTCTACACGATATTTATTTGCTAAAAAAGGTCCTTCCCCTTTTTCCATATCCACAGCCACATTTATAAAATTGTTGTTATAAAATGCGCCAACCGACTTGTCTTTAAATGTTTTGTTCTTCATCATTTTACAGGGACCACACCAACTTGCATAGGCATCTAAAAAAATGCATTTGTTTTCTTTCTTTGCTTTATCAAGCACTTGCTGCCAGGTTCCTGAAAAAAATTGGATGCCATCTTCCTTTTTAATTTCTGTTCTATTTACAGTAAATCCAAACACAAAAAAAAGGATTATAAAAAATGTTACGGTGGTTGTTATTGGTTTCATCGTGTTTAGATTCGTTTAAATTTTAGGATTTGATTGTTCTGAATGATATTCACTTCTGCACAGTGACTTAAATAGGTAAAATCAAATCGTTCATTTATTTGAAAAGAAAGACCTGAAACTTGATTAAAAACACCATCACATTCTAATTTCCCTTCAGGACTATACCTTGAAATAACAAACCCGATATCGTTTTGTTCAATATGAAACCACGAGCCGCATCCCTCTCCGCTTAACCAATGGATATTTTGGGGCAACTGAGTCGGTTTTAAAGGACTGGGCAAAATTTTAGGAGACACTGTTGTGGGGTTCATTTGAAAATGGTATCAGATTAAATTCTGGTGATGAATGATGTATCGTTGTGTAATTTGACAAACATTTAACATTTCCGATTGGGGTCGGACTTAAGGTTTTGGGATTTGACAAAACAAAACGATAATACCAATTTGGTTTCCCGGCTAACACTACTGAATTTACAAATCGTGAACAGTTCGTTCCTTTTGCCAAAAATGGGCCATAAGGAATTGGCGAAATCAATTGAAGCGCATTTGCTTTAGCATAAGCCAAGTCAAAGTTTACCAAACAATAAGAAGCATGCAGTTTGCCGGAACCGTGGCAGGATTCATTATTAAAAAGTTCCAATAAAATTTCGTTGTAATTTTCCAATGTCCCTTCTGCAGAAACAAATGCTTTCGTTTTCATTTTCAAATCATGATCGGTATACGCACTTCGAACTCTTCCATGTTGATAGGGAGAATGATACCTCCCAAAATCAAAATAATGACATGCTCCATTTTGGTTATCCACTAATACAATTGCAGCATGTCCTACTTTATAATAATTTGATTTGTTTATTCCCAACCATTTTAAGGGTGTGTCATACCAAGCTCCTGCCTGTTTACACAAGGTTTCAGGCCAAGCCAATACGATTGCAATTCCATTATGCATTTACAGGTTCTGTATTTGTAAGTTCAACACAATATTTTTTTTCATGAACCACATCTAAATAATTAAAATGTGTAGCTCGCTGCCCAACATGAATTTGAGAGATACTCAACGTCATCAAGTCGCCATCCCCTTTCATTAGAATATCCTCTGATACATTCAATCCATGTTTCCTA
Organism: Bacteroidota bacterium; assembly: GCA_016722565.1. Taxonomy (NCBI): domain Bacteria; kingdom Pseudomonadati; phylum Bacteroidota; species Bacteroidota bacterium. The sequence continues at coordinate 594,609 of JADKIU010000001.1, read as the reverse complement.
TTATGAAAATCTAAAATCATTCGGTCTTCAAAATCTTTATGTTTTTCCACCCAGTGATTAAATAATTTTTGACGTTCCAATTGGATGAAAGGGCGATACAAAGTAGCAGACGACCATATTTGAGGAGCCTCAGTTGTCAATTGTTTTAAATGTTTTTTCTCACCATCCCATCTCAACTCAAAAAAATCAGTTAAGGTTCCCATGCTGTAATCCAATGTTAATAATGTAAATGGTTCAATATTTATAAAATCGGATTGCTCATAAAAGTCAAACGCGTTGCGAAAATTAAAGCTATCCAATAAAATTAAACCACGACTTTTAGCATAGCTGTTTTGTTTCGTATGATTTACAAAGGCACCATTTAACAAGCACGCTGTTTTTCCGATTTTGCTGGAGGCAATCCATGTTCCGCCAGCTTTTTCATCTTTCGGATACACAAGGCCAATCCCATTGTTCGTATATTCAACAGGAGGAATCGTGTTACGGCTCATTTTTTCATCTCTGCTGGATGTAAAATAAAAGCCGTGCGCGTTGGGGATGAATGTTACTGTGCACATATTTTAATATGTCGGATAGTTGAAGGTGCATAGCCAAATGTATCTTTCACCAAGGTAGTTAATTGCATTTCTGTAATGGCCACTTTTATAAGCGCTTGATGATGGATACTATGCTCCAGATTATACGCCAATTCGCGGTAAAACGAAGAAGGGATATATTCCGGTTGTTGACCATCTTTGGTAGAATAATCAGCAATAAATGTTACCGGAAAATCACTTTTTATATCGAGTAAAGCATTCACAATTTTATCAATTGTTTGAGAAGCGAAAGGAAGGTCTGTTTCCAATTTCAAATCTCTCTGACGCACATCATAATTCACTTCCTTGCTTTGTTCCCCAGCAAACAAACATTTGTAAAACTCGAGTATATGCCTCACATGTTGCCCGATGGACGCATCTGATAAAATTTCCAGTTTACGATTGTATTGCTCCTGCGATAATCCATTTAGAAGATCCTTAATTTCTATCAGGTTATGAATAATGTGTCCGGTCATACGATTTATTTTAGTTTAACTTTTTAAGGTTTAATGATTTCGGTAATTTCTTCCGATACTGTTGGATCCATTGTTTTTACCTCAACATATTTAATATTCGGAACCCAAAATGTACCGCCTTCAATTTTCACTAAGATATTGTTTAATATGGTCAGTTTGTTGTTAAAATATCCCCAAACATGATATTTGTTATCCGCCTTCGATTTTAACAAATAAAATTGTCTTTTATGGTAAGATACAAATTCAATGAGGTACGACTTTTTTTCTTTATCAAGGAGTGTCGACTTTATGCCATAGGCATAATTCTTTTGGATATAGGTTAAAGGATCAATCTTTCCGCCTTGTTCATATTTTATCCAATACACTTTAATAGGTTCCGTTTCATTTAAGCTCCCATCATTATTTTGATTAAGTGCATAAACAATTGTATTCGAATTAATTGTTCGTTGGATATAAAACAGCATATTTTCAATACCTTGAGGCTTAGGGTACATCGTTCTCCCATCGGATGAGATGGGAGTAAACGAAGTAGCACCTACAAACAACAAAAGTAAGAGAACACTATTTTTAAATTTCATTGTATTCAAAAAAGTTAGTTATACAATCGGGAGAACTCGTTTTACTAACTTGTCCTCCCGATGTTTTTGAATATATATTCAATTATAAGTTTTTTAAAGATTCATCAATGGCTGCTTTGATTTTTTCAGTGGATTTGGTAACACTGATTGTGGTAATTACTTTTTTTGTTTTTGCATCAATTAAAGTAATAATGCCGGTTGAATTACTATTTTTTGCAACATCCGCAATCCCTGCCGCTTCAATTTCTTTTTTGCAGGTACTTTTCGAAGCATCATCCGTAAGGTCGTTTGCAATCACTTTTACATCGCCATTGGTATACGATGAAAAAACTTCCTTACCCATTCGCTCGCCATTGGCCTTGCAAGCAGGGCACCAGTTGGCTTTTGTAACCAGTGCAATCACTTTTGAATTGTCTTGTGCAAATGCGCCTATTCCAAAGAATAAGGCAACGAGGGTGATGAATGTTTTTAAATTTTTCATTTTTTGAGGGTTTAATGGTTTATACTGTATTAGTAGTGAACCTTTCAAAAACCTTACACAAAAAATGAATTATTTTTTCAGATGTTCGTCAATCGACTGCTGTATGCGCACCTTAGAAGTATTTGCCAATTTTAAGGCGGAAGGATTTGAGAAGTTATGGTGATTTGCTTTGAGTGTATTTTCAATGAGTAGACTTTGCTTTTCGTAATCAGCACATTTATCACAAATTTTTAAGTGAATACGTAATTGTAATTTATCCATAAACGACAACGGATGCGCATGGCTCTTCTCCACCAAGAGTGTTGCTCTTTGGCACGACAATACAATTAAGTTCATTAATTTTTTCATCTGTTATTTTGTGTTTATTCTCACAACCTTTCCACTATTTTTTTATGCTTTCAACCAATTTTTTTCAAGGCATGCCCTTAATTGCAACTTCGCCCGGTGGATGATTACCCAATAGTTAGTAGGAGTGATCTTTAATTCCTTACAAACAACTTCCGTTTCTTCTTCCTCCACCAATTTTAACAGGATTAATCGCTTTTGACTATCCGGCAATTTATCAATACAGGCATTTAATGCATTTGCCAATTCTTTGTTTTCAATGGCTTTTAAATGCTCGGCAGTCCATTCCTTAGGAGCTGCGCTTTCAATCCAATCACCATCTTCATTAAAATAAGCCGTTGAAAAAGCATCCGTAGCATCACCAAAAGTGGAGGAACTGACTTCATACTTTGTGGATGCTTTCCGATAATGATCTGCAATTTTAAATTTCAAGATGGCAAATAACCAAGTGCGTTCACTGCTTTCTCCTTTAAATCGACTCATTGCATTCAATGCAGATAAAAAAGTTTCCTGCACCAAATCCTCCGACAATTCCTGTTTCCCTGTTTTGTGCATAGCATAGCCATACAGCTCATCCGCGTAGGCTGCTGTCCAATTTTCCGGGGTTAATGTATTTTGTAAGTTCGACAAAGTGATTACAAATGTATCGTTATTCTTGAATAGTTGAAGTTCAAACTATTCAGTAATCTATTTTGTCCGTTAAAAAACACTTGTTTATTATTTTAACCGATTGACACCTTTGGCAGAACTTATTTTATTTTACATTTGTTCCCCATGAACCGCATCGACAGAGTAACCGCCATCTTAATTCATTTGCAATCGCGCAGAGTGGTAAAGGCAAGCGACCTGGCCGAACGATTTCAAATTAGCTTACGTACCGTTTACCGCGATATCCGCACCCTTGAAGAAGCCGGAATTCCACTTGTGGGTGAAGCCGGTGTGGGTTACTCCATCATGGAAGGCTATCGCCTACCGCCTATCATGCTCACACAGGAAGAAGCCACGGCTTTTTTAACAGCTGAAAAATTAGTGGAAAAATTAACGGATGCTTCTACCCGCGAAAGTTATCAGTCTGCGATGTATAAAATAAAATCGGTGTTGCGTGCCGGTGAAAAAGATCATCTCGAAATTCTTGAAAAACACATTGAAGTGGTTCCTAACCGCTATCTGCCCAAGGACAATAATACCGCCAATCCTTTGCAAACCATTTTAAAAAGTATTGCTACTAAAAATGTAGTGCACATCCATTATTTTGCAAATCATTCGCAAGAAAAAACAAACAGAGCCATCGAACCGGTTGGTGTATTTTTCCAAAGCAACCATTGGCACCTCATTGCGTATTGCCGCCTGCGTAAAGATTATCGCAATTTCAGAACCGACCGCATTTCAAAAATTGAATTTACCAACGAGTCGTTTATCAAAGAGCATCCCACTTTAAGAACCTACCTTAAAGAAATTTCGAAAGAAAAAGAATTGCAGACCGTAGTGATTCGTTTCGATAAAAACATTCTCAAATTTTTTGGCGAACAGAAATATTACAACGGTTATGTCTCAGAAAAGAAGTGAACGGAAAGGTTGAAATGACTTTTTTAACGGCTTCACTCGAAGGCTTCGCCCGTTGGTTCATTATGTATGGCGATATGGCCGACATTCTTCAGCCGGTTTCCCTTACCAAACGGGTAAAAGAAATTGCCCGCTCCATTGCCAAAAAATAATTTTTTTACTGTTGACATAGGGTTGTCACTTGCCGGTTGTTAGTTTGTACCATTAATAAACTAAAACCTAAAAAGATGAAATTAATTCCCATGTTAGTAAAAGAGATGGAGCACGAAGCAGCCACCACACGTAAAATGTTAACCATTGTTCCGGACGATAAATACGATTGGAAACCACATCCAAAAAGTATGAACATGAAAAGTTTAGCAATACATATTGCCGAGCTAACCACTTGGGTATCGATGGTGATTCATACCAGTGAATTAAATTTTGGTGCCACGCCTTACAAGCAGGAGGACTTAAAAAACACAAAGGAGCTACTTGCGTATTTTGAAAAATGTTTGGCGGATGCAAAAGCAACGCTTGAAAAAGCGGATGAAGAAAAGCTAAACGAAATTTGGACATTGCGCAGCGGAGACGATATTTTGATGCAAGCTACGAAGGCCGAAACCATTCGTCATACCTATTGCCAAATTGTACACCACCGTGCACAGTTGGGTGTGTATTTACGTTTATTAAACATTCCGATTCCGGGAAGTTATGGTCCAAGTGCAGATGAAATGGGTATGTAGTGATGGAACACTGAATTGCTCGGGGCAGGCTACTGATGACGCAGATATAACGGATAAAAACGGATTTCTTGTTTGCTGTATTTAAATAACAACGAACGAAAAAGTGCTAATTGAGGTCAATACATGTTTTTAATGATTAAGTAATGGTAGAAATTTTCAAAACAAATGTGGTAGAAAAAACACAAGCCATGCTGGTGCAGAAAATTCTTTCGAAAACATTTCCGCAGTACAAAATCAATTTTGATTTATGTGATTGTGATAAGGTGTTGCGCATAGAAGGAGAATCCATTGTTCCCAAAAGCATCATTGCGGTGCTTGAAGCGAATGCCTATGATTGTGAGCTTATAAATTGATTGTTGCCATGGTTAAAAATAAAGCCCCGAATAATTTCGGGGCTTTATTGCTTTGCAATTCTAATTTAAAGTTTAGTTGCTTTTCACCATACGTTTTGAGTCAATGATTATACCATCAACTACTAAAGTATACGTATACATACCGTTGCTTAAATCACTTGCGAAAACATTTAACTGTCCTCTTCCTTGTTTTGTGTCAAGTTCTACGCTGTTGATTAATTTTCCATCCACATTGTAGAACAACATTTGTGCTTTTTGAACACCATCTGTTAAATTATAAGTAATAGATGTTTGTTCAGCAAATGGATTTGGAGTATTTTGATCCAACACAATTGATTTAACATCACTTAATTCTACTGATGCAATTGCTGTAGTAGAAGTGTTTGCCGGATTTACTTTGGCTATTTCTTTCAACTCAGCAACCTCTTTTATTAATTTTTCAATAATTACTTGTTGCTCTTGAATTGATTTTGTTAATACAGGAATTAAACCACTATAACTAATTCCTTTGTATTCGCCACCTTTGCTAATTACATTTCCTTCTGCATCTTTAAATTCAGGCTTAGTTGATTTGGTAACCAATTCTGGAATTACTTGCTCCACCTCCTGAGCAATAAAACCATATTGTAAACGGTCGCTCAAATTTAATTCAGGATATTCACCAATTTTGTAATCATACGTCACCGGATTTAATTTGTTCAATAAGGTCAGTCCGCTTTCAATAGTATTTACATTTGTCTTAATTTTTTGATCCGAAAAAGAAATTGGTAGCTGAGAAGTTAAAACTACTCCTGTAAAATAGCCAGCAACTGCTCCATCACCATAAATACCAATACTGTTTGTTGCAGTTGCTCCTGCTCCAAGAGTAGCAATCCCCACAACTCCAACGTTATTTACTGTCGTACTTCCAGCATCGGCCTGAGCAGTTGAAAAGGTGCCAATGTTATTGAAGGTTGCTGCACCTGTTTCGGTTTTCGCAGTTGATTTTGTGGCCATGTTATTAGTGCTTGTGCCACCTGTTGCGGTATTTGCTGTTGAACTTGTACCCATGTTATCTACAGCTCCCGCTAAATTACTTGAAGCATTGGTTTGTACTCCATAATTTAATTTAGAACCGCTAGCTGTAAATCCACCGGCAGTAGTTGATACTGTCATTGGATTTGTTGAGCTCACACTTCCTGAAACTCCCACATTCGTTCTTCCATTATTTGCTACTCCACTAACTCCTGTATTGAACATCGCTGCGGATGCACCGGCATACGTTTGTGATACATTTCCTCTTACCCCGGCATTGGTCATTGCATTTTCTGAAGTACCATACACACCTGCATTTTCACGATTGGTACCTTTTGCAATACCGTAAGTTGCATATCCGAATCCAATGTAAGGAGTATTAGTTGCTATATCTGCATTTTCAACTCGGTTAGCAATTACTGTTGATAGTGAATTAGTAGTAACTCCACGAATCACTTCCAATTTAGCTGCTGGTGTACATGATGTACCAATCCCCACAAAGTTTACTCCATCATTCACTGTTCCTGCTGCATCAGCAAAACGGAAATTAAAATTGTTCATTGGAATTTCCCAACTAGAAGCCAATGGCGAAGGTGTGCCTGATGCACAAGCATTACCCAATCCTGAGCCTGGAGTTAAAGCACCATCAACATAAATAACATCACCGTTTGCGTCTACCGCTAAAAGACCTAAACCAGGATTTGGAATAGTTGGTGTAGTAGTATTTAAATGCTCAAAACGTAAACCACTTCCACCACCTGGTGTTGTTGTAGGCGTTCCAAAATCTTTGATATGAACCGTATTCAGTGGTGCAATATCACCAAATCCTGTTCTTCCTTCATTTCCATTGCTCCACATTTCAGCAATTTCTAATCCGCTGACTAATGAAGCTGTTGTAGTAGATGGGCTTGTTGGTTTTGTATGCGTAAAACGCATTACCTGTATTGTATTCCCTCCGAAATTAATTGCTGCTTCTGGTCCTGCTGCTCCTGCTTTTAATCCAACATACATGTTGTTTGAATTTTGCGAAGTAAAGGTTCCAACATCCATCCAAGGGCGGTGTCCGAATTGGCTTCCAAGTGCATCGTTGTTATAACCAAGATGTAATAAGGATAATGGGCGTGTTAATGGTGCGCCCGGATTGTGCGAAATACTTACACGTGTTGCATCAGGGTTTGTTCCTGGTGAAGGATTGTTTACACCATAACCAGAACTAAGTAATGCTGTTGGTGTGCTATAACTCATAATACGTACACGCTCTTGAGTTAATGTAGCCGTAGCTGTAGTTGTATTGGCATTGGTTGAAAACAACAATGGACGCAATTCCTGATTGTACAACATAGCAATACCATTTGCATTTGGATTTGCATTTCCAAAAATTCCTAAACGCAAACCATCTGCAGCTGTTACTGTTGTTGGACCCGGATTGGTAAACGCTCCTCCTGCTAAATATTGATTGGTGATTTGATACCAACTACTTGTCCCATCTTCGTTGTGCTGGTGTAAACGACTTGTTGGAGAAATAGATAATGTTCCAGCGCTGACGAAACGTGGACCAATACCAACATTTCCGCTACCCATAACGCGAACAATTTCTCTTCCGTCATTATCCTGCCCACCTAAATCTGCAACTCCACCAGATGCTGTTCCATTACCTCCAGTAAATCTGAAACTCATTACATCGGGACCAAGAGCTCCGGGCAGACCATTATCACTCCATTGGATTACAGCTTCTGTTAAATCTGGCCCAGCACCTACTTTACGATGACCAACATACATCAAATCGTTATTGCTAGTAAACGTTATTCCAGTTTGCATCCAGTTTCTATAACCAAGCTCCTGAACAAATCCTCCTGGACCATTCAAATGCAATAAACTAAATGCACCGCGGTCGGCACCGCCATATAAATTTCCAAAAGTTGCAGTTCCATCTTCTCCCAACAATAAATAACCATTCCGTGGCTGTGTATAACCATTAACAGAATAAGTAGTATTTCCATTTAAACGCATACGGCTAGCACCTGCAGTTTGAGTAAAAATAGGGGAGTTCCATTTTGTCCCAAAAATATTTTTAGTGCCAGCTGGACCACCAGGGTTATTTCCTCCTCTGTACCAAGCGTGATCTGCTTGTTGAGCTGTTGAGGCTGTTGCTGAGATAGCTGGACCTGTTGCCCCTTGTTGTGCATTCATTCCGATGGCTCCCATCAGAAACAATGATGTTATTATTCGTTTTTTCATGTGACTAGGATTTTACAGTTTCTCGCAAAACTATACCCCAAAATAAAATAAAACCCCATCAAATAGAGGGATTGTGACGAACCCACCTTAAAATAGTGACGAACCCATGAAAGGAAAATGGCGTTTTGGATGAACAAATAGAAAATTGTGACGGGAAGAAGGAATTAAAATTTGATTTTTGAAAGTTGCTCCAAATACGTTTCGCCTACAGCCAATTTTTCGCCACAAACGGTCACATCTTTTTTGCTTTTCGACTGTACCTTATCAATACGTATAATATAGGAACGATTTATTCGAAGGTATTCCAGCGGATCGGGAACCAAATCCAAAAACTCCCCAATCTTGTATCGGATCACATGTCGACCTGTATCTGTATGGATTTCAATATAGTTACCATCGGATTTTACAAAACAAATCGTATTTGTTGCAATACGAATGTCCTTTCCTTGTTCCCTGAAAACCACATAGTTGGTTTTCTTGGTCAACCGTTTTAATACCTGACGCATTAACTCACGGGTAATATCTCGGTTATAAGTCAGGATGCGGAATCGGAAAAACAAATAAATAAGTAATACTATAAGAATAATAACGCTCAACCGAAACCACAACGTTTGCCAAAAAGGAGGTAAAATGGTAAACGAAAACTGTTGTTGCCCTTGCGCCCAACTTGCATTCTTCCCTTTGGCTTGTACCATAAAGGTATAGTTGCCAGGTGGCAATGAGGTGTAGCGAATACTGAGTGCGGTGGTATAATTCCATTCCGTTTCCAAACCTTGTAATTTAAATCGGTATTGCATGGGCGAGAATTCAAAAAACGAAATGGCTTTAAAACCAAACTCAACTCTATTTTCGTTGTAATTTAATTCAGAAGTTTTTTCCCGCTCCTGATCATTTACTTTAAACTGATCTATTTTTAAAAAATAATTGGTGGTAGTAGTGATGGTTTTATCCAACATCGATTTTGGAAAATAACACAAGCCTTCGCGTGTACCCACCCAAACTGTATCGTTTACAATTTCAATATCCGTAATTTCATTGCTGATTAATCCGTTGTGGTTGGAAATCACATCCACCTTTTTTACTTTTTTGTTTTTAAATACAATGCGGTTCAAGCCACTGTTGGTGCATGCCCATACCACCGAATCGTTTTCGATGTGCACTTTGTTCACGATTTTACCACGGAGTCCTTGCTTCTCGTCAATTTTATACACCACATCATCTTGCAATATCAATACACCCGAACCCTTGGTAGCCATCACTAACTTATCCGTCCAACATTCGATATCCATCAATCGTTGTAAGAGCGAATCGTTTTTGCAGGTATACTTTTTTAGTTGCTTGTTGGCATACGTATACAAACCGGTGTTGCTCACAAACATGAACTTGCCTTTATAAAAACATAAGTCATTTATTCGGGATTGCGTTTCAATCGGAGTTCGTTGTCCGTTATAATACACCATTACACCACGGTAGGTCGAAAACAAAACCGAATCGTTGAAATGCGTATACATATTAATATGATTTCCTTGTAAATCGTAAACCGGATTTTTGTTGTTGGTAGTAAACAATTTATGATCAGAAAAATAATACGTCCGTTTTGTATGTTTATCGTAACTCACCAATGCCGGCTTTTTTATCGAAGATTCATAAACCAACGAAAGTTGATTGTTGGAGAGGTGTGAAATATTTCCATTGTAATAGGCAATCCAAATGGTTCCGTTTTCATCCTTTGTCATTTCCCGAATCCAGTTGTCGGCAGAAACAGCCGGATTAAAGTTTTTGATGACCGAACTTTTGGAATGAAACACACCATCACTTAAAGTTCCAAACCAATAACCACCTTCGTGATCCACAAACATTTTGGTTACCGACTTGCCAACCAAAAACGATTGTTGTTGTTCCCCTTTTATAGTATACACGTTGATGCCTCCGTAGCGAAATCCCACCCAAAATTGATCCTCGTTTAAAATGCCCATGGAGATAGGTTCGTACAAAACAGGAACTTCTATTGAATCTGCTGAAGGAGATAAAAGAATGAGTTTATTGCGGGTAGAAAAAACAGCGATGTTTTGTTTTTGAAAATAACAAGCTTGGGTATAATTACTTCCACAATCTTGTTCTTTTTGTGAATAGGTAACTTGTTTGTCCCACTTTCCGGTAATGGCGGTTGATGTTTTCGATTGAATGTAAAAAAAATCGGAACTATACTTTTTAGTCAATAAAACAATATTCGCAGGCGCTAGATCAGGAATGGTGATGTTATTTGCAATTACTTTTCCGTTTGCATCAATGTGCAAATAGCCTGTACCGTTGATGATGCTAACAAAAAGTGATTTGTCGGCTGCCACATGCATACCGTTCACCACAAAATAGTCGGGGATGGCAGTTAACAGCTGGTTGTAGGGATAGGCTTTAAAAACGGGAGTGTTTTTTCCGGTGATCGAAAACACGGTTTTATTAAAGGTACTGGCATAAATATCACCGTTGGGTTGTTTGTAGAGTTTAAAAACAACATTGTCGGTGAGGCCATCATCGGTGGTAAAGTTTTTAAAGGAATAGCCGTCAAAGCGCGATAAGCCGTGATCGGTGGAAAACCATAAATTACCATCATTACCCTGTACAATATCATGCACCTGCGAACTAGGCAGACCTTCGCTTACGGAGTAGTGATAAAAGTTCAGATCCTGAGCATAAACTATTGTAAAGCAAAACGAAAAAATGGTAAGTATAAGCAGTGAACTTATTCTTTTTTGCATACAATACATTTCAATAACCAAGGCTGCAAATATAAAAACATTTTTGAGCTGACCCTTTTCTATATCTGATTGCCCGAACGAATAACGATGATAATGGTGTTTTAGTATAGCGCGTTTCTCCTTCCCAAAAACTATTCAGGGCTTTTCAAAAATTTAATGGTATCTTGGTACAATCAAACTCGTCCTACTCCTGTCGTCAAACACAATTGTGTTTGGTATTTAACACGATGCACTTGTAACACCGCACACTGTTTACATTTTTTCTGACCCATTACCGATTTTTTAAATCCTTTACGCGAAAGAAATGATGAAAACAATACTCATTATCGAAGACAATGCAGATATTCTGGAAAACCTTTCCGAATATTTTCAATCGTTTCAGTACCGTGTACTTCCTGCCTCCAACGGCAAATGCGGAGTGGAATTGGCGCAGAAAAATTTACCCGATTTAATTATTTGTGACATTTGTATGTCGGATATGGATGGTTATGAAGTTTTGCAACACATTCAAGCCAATGCATCCACCAATAAAATTCCATTCATTTTCAGCACTGCCAAATCCGAACAAATCGACCGACAAAGAGCACTCGCATTGGGTGCAGATGATTATCTTATTAAACCTTACGACATGGAACTACTCCTGCAAACTACCCAAACATGGATTTGCAAAACCAGCAACCGTTGTTGCGGCTAAGTTGTATTGAATGCTCTGAACACATGCACCAAAAGGAGTTTTATTAACTACCTTTGCCCCATGTTTCAAAAACACCTTTGCTTTTTCTTTTTTATTGTTTCTTTTTTTACTTCAACAGCACAACTTCAGGTTGCCCACATGGACGAGGCCATCTTGTCGACTTCCGACAGAACTTACCTCACCTTTGGACAAGGCATTGGCAACTACAAAACACCGTATGGCATAAAACCCTTGAATCCACTTATTTTTGAAGGACAAATTTCTCCCGATTTCTTTTTACGTCTTTCAAAAAAACGAACCGTTGGATTGGCCGTGTTTCCAAAAATCATTATCCGAATGTTTAACCAGCCCAGCATGCCGGTGAAAACACCCAGCTATATGCCCAGCATTTTATTCTATCACCAACTCAACATCCCGTTTACCAAGCAGCTGTTTCGTTTTTTTAGCTCCGATGAACAAATGGCATTTATGACGTATAGAGCCATTCATCATTCAAACGGACAAGAAGGCAATTATTATTTAACCGGCACCGACAGTGTGAACTATCGTAACGGAAATTTTTCCACCAATGCTGTTGAAATTGCATTCAGCTGGAGTGCGGTAGATTCGGGACGAGTAGGGAAATCGTTTGCCAATGGTCGTATTGCGTATGAGCGACAGTTGGACATTGAGCGCGAAACAGAACTACGACATACCTATTATTATGATAAAATTTCATTGGAAAGCAGGTTTATTTATTCCGAAAAAGTAAAAGCCTATATTAAATATTCGGTGATGTGGGGAACAGCAAAATTTCGTCCGCGCAATTCGGTGGATTTGTTTCTGGCTTTTAAACCCTCAAAAAAATTATCCAACTTTTCAATTTTTATGCGTGGTTATATCGGCCCCGACTATTACAACCTCTATTACGAAAACATGCTTCGCACCATCACCCTCGGCATCATTGCCGACCCATTGAGCATACCTGTTTTTCAAAAAGTAAAAAATAAAAAGTAGTTGGAATTTCATTTTCACTAAAGAGACTATTAGAATCGTCATTGCGAAGTAGCGACAGCGGATGAAGCAATCTCTCTCTGTTCTTAACTAGATTGCTTCGTCATTCTTCCTCGCAATGACGTGCTAAGTTACTGTGACAATTAGAACCGTCATTGCGAGGTACGAAGCAATCTCACTTCATTAAAAGTAATTATCTTCGTACAACAAAACCATCACCGCATGAACACCACCGACACACATAACCAACGCATGGCCAGCATGACCTTTGCATCCGTTTATCCTTTGTATCTAACGAAAGTTGAAAGAAAAGGACGCACCAAGGAAGAGCTACACCAAGTCATTACCTGGCTTACCGGTTTCGACAACAAAAAAATTCAGGAACTCATCAACAAAAAAGTAACCTTTCAGGAATTTTTTAAACGTGCGAAACTCCACCCCAATGCCTCCCTCATTACCGGATTAATTTGTGGCTACCGTATCGAAGAAATTGAAAACCCCTTAACACAACAAGTACGTTATTTGGATAAGTTGGTAGACGAACTTGCCAAAGGGAGAAAGATGGAAAAAATTTTACGCGGGTAGTAAATATTTTTTTTGTCAATACGTTTTAAACCATCAGACAGTTCTAATGAACATTCTATCACTAACATCATTCACCCGGAGCGTCATTGCGAAGTAGCGACAGCGGATGAAGCAATCTCTCTTCGTTTGCAACTAGATTGCTTCGTGCCTCGCTCCCGATAGACATCGGGAGACGGTTCAAATGAACATTATATCTCTAACATCATCCACCCGGAACATCTCCCGATCCCGATAGTCCCGATAGCTATCGGGATCGGGACTATCGAGGTCGGGAGACGTGCATTAGAACCGTTATTCTTGCGAGCCTAAATAAATCCGCTAAATTTGTAACGATAACAGTGCAAAAGAAAATAAATTAACAAACCCCGAATGAGAAACTATTTAATCCTTACCTGTCTTTTTTTACATTCATTTCTGCACCTGCTCAGTTGACAAAAATACAACCCTCTACAAAACCATTCTAACCAACGATAGTTTACTTTTTAATATAGGATTCAACACCTGTCAAATTTCACAGTTCGAAAATTTATTAAGTCCAAGCTTTGAATTTGTACACGATAAAGATGGAATCTTAAACAAACAACAATTTATAACCGCATTAAAAAACGGTTTATGCAATTCACCAACAACCTATCAATCCAGAAGAGAGTTGATAAAAGAAAGCACAGAAATTTTTCCACTCTATAAAAACAATTTACTGTATGGAGCCATTCAAACCGGAAACCATCGGTTTTATGAAACCAGTTCCGGGAAAAAAGAAACCTATGCCAGCACCGCAAAATTCACGCATGTATGGAGTTTCGAAAATCAAACTTGGAAATTAACAAAAGGATTAAGCTTTGATCATCAAGATACCGATAAAGCCAATTATCAATCTACCTTCTTCGATAACGACAAAGAAATTGAAAAATGGATGAAAGAAAACCACATTCCTACCTTGGGAATTGGAATTATTAAGGATGGTAACTTAAATCAAGTAAAGGTTTTTGGCGAACTGCAACAAGGCATTGCAGCACCGTACAATACACTCTTTAATGTAGCATCGCTTACCAAACCCATCACCGCCATAGTAACATTAAAATTGGTAAGTGCAGGCAAGTGGGACTTGGATGCACCCATCTATCAATTTTGGGTGGACCCCGATGTTGCAAAAGATCCAAATTTAAAACTACTCACCACACGTCACATTTTATCCCATCAAACAGGATTTACCAATTGGCGTGGCAACAACGTTGATGGAAAATTACATTTCGAATTTACACCCGGCACAAAATATCAATACTCAGGCGAAGGGTTCGAATATTTACGAAAAGCATTAGAAAACAAATTCAAAAAAACACTCAATCAATTAGCCAACGAATTAATTTTTGAGCCACTAAAAATGGTGGATACAAAATACATTTGGGACGAAAAAACCGACAGCACCCGATATGCTAAGGGCTACAACACCGAAGGAATACCTTATGCAACCGTAAAGAACACCACCGCCAATGCAGCCGATAATCTGCTCACAACCGTGGAGGATTATGGTTTGTTTTTAACCAGCGTGCTAACCGGTGAAGGATTGACAAAAAATGTTTTTGACGAAATGGTTAAGCCACAAGTGGCAACAAAAAAAGATAAATCCTTCGGATTGGGTTTTGAAATTTACGATTTTGGAAACGGAGATTATGCTTTGTCGCATGGTGGTTCCGACCTGGGATGCCATACCATTGTATTTATTTTTCCGAAAACAAAACAAGGCATACTTATTTTTACCAATGTAGACGAAGGATATAAAGTATACGAAAAACTATTGATGCATTACTTGGGCAATTATGGGAAACGAATTATAGAAATTGAAACAAAACAATAAAAAATAAAATGGGAGCCTACCAAAGAACTTATTTATTGAAGGGTATTCCATCAGCATTCGTAATTATGTAAACGAAACAACCGCACCACCCATTTTGAAAAAACTCATCTCCATACTCCTCCTTTTTATCTCTTTCAACAGCGTTGCTCAAAAAGATACGGCAGCACATAAACATTATGGAGCCATGCAGTTTGGCGGACAAACCATGGTTTCGATGCATTACGAATATTCCCTTGTTGCAAGAACATACTTTATTTTGAATACCAATATTGGGCTCGGACTAAATGAAAATGCCGATGACTCCGACCCAACCGACCGACCCATTTACGGAATTCATTCCGGCATTATTTGTTTGGCAGGACCAAAGCTTATTTCAGTAGAGCTGGGCATTTACCCCACTACCTATTTTTACAAATCCACCACCTTTGTAAATTTAAACAGCTGGGCTGGTATACGACTTCGTCCTCAAAAAATGGAAGGATTTTTTATGAGCGTTGGATATACCCCACGACTATACTATACCTATAGCGACCCCAACAACCATTTTTTTAATGCAGCCATTGCAGCCAAATTTGGAATTAACTTTTAAAACCATCCAACAACCAAACATTCCTTCCAATAAATTTGCTATTACAAATTATAGTTTTAATTTAGCTTTGATTCTGAGCTACTCCCTCAATCAAATTTTATTTTAATAGAATTTTTATGCATGAAAAACATCAGCTTCTACCTTTCCGGTAGAGAAGTTTTCATTGGGAGTTTGCGATTTTCCTTTTGTGGTGTTTTTGAATAAAAATTATCCGTGTATACACGAGTAATAAACGAGTATACTTGGGTAATTTGAAGACAGGTAAAGATGGAGTTGGGATAATTAAAATATTGTAGTAGCGCGTAACAATAAGTTAGCTGAGATTTTATATGAAAGACAAAATTCTAAATGACTTTAAGACAAAAAAGGACACTCTTGATGCTTTCAAGAATCGTGTTATTAATCTTATTGTTGACCTATTGAAAGAAAAAAAATTAAATTACCACCAAATAACGGGTAGGACGAAAGACTTTGAAAGTCTTTCAAAAAAAATTGACAGGAAAAATGGTAAGTATAACGACCTTCACGAAATCACAGACCTTGTTGGAATTAGAATTATAACATATTTAGAAAGTGACGTAGATTTAATAGCAGAGATACTTGAAAAAGAATTTAATGTTGACCTTAAAAATTCATCCGACAAAAGAATTCTTAAAGCGGATCAATTTGGGTATAAATCTTTACATTATGTTGTCTCACTTAGTGACAAAAGAGCGGCTTTGTCTGAATACATATCTTACAAAGAAATTAAATGTGAAATACAGATTAGGTCTATTTTACAGCACGCATGGGCTGAAATAGAACATGATCTGGGCTACAAAGGCGAGTCATCAATACCGATAGATTATATAAGAAGTTTCAACAGACTTGCTGCTCTTCTAGAAACTGCAGATATAGAATTTGATCGATTAAAAAGAGAGATTTCGGAATATGAAAAAGAAATGCCAAAATTGATTAAGGAGCAACCTGAGCAAGTAAGCATTGATCAAACTTCACTATTTTCTTTTACCGAGACAAATAGTGTTTTTGCTGAAGCAAAAGAAATCATTGCGAAAAACATGAACGCTCAATTTTTCCCAGAAAACAATTATAATAGCATCATACCAAGATTTCAACTATTCAATATTAATACAATTAAAGAGCTTGATGACTCCGTTCTAAATAACAAAATAGAGTATTTGAAATTTGTAAAGGATTTCACAAAAAGTTTATCATCTGATTTATTACCTTCAAGTGTCCCCTTATTTTATTATCAACACTATTTAATCTCGAAAACAGAAAACCCTGAAAAAATGCAGGAATATTTCGATTTTGGTGAAACTAAAATAAACGGCAACTTAAGGACTGCTCAAGAATGGATTCAGCTTTATCAGAGAATTAAAAACCTCAGCTAACAAAGGTCTGGCGGTATTTGGGTATCTCGCTCCGCAAGACAAATTTAATTGACTTTGAAATCAGGCTTCGCAATTAAAAATATAGTAAGAAACCCAAACGATAGCCAGGCCAGGGAACGTTATGTGGCATTTAAATGTAAACAATAATAAATATGATAGACAATCTACCAAAAGAAATTTCTTTGAATAGACTTCAAAAATTCAATTTCGGAAATATTGAAGCAAATGAAGACGATTTATTATTTGACAGCATATGTAGAACTTCATCAATCATGCAATTTATAAATGGAACGAAAAATATTGTGTTGGGCGAAAAAGGAACAGGAAAGACAGCCTTATTCCGATTAATAAAGGAAGATAAGTTAAAATTTAATCCAAAGAATGGATTTAAAAATATTATAATTCCAATTGAAGATAATTTTCAATATAAAAATATAAAAGGAAAATTATTAAATCTAATAAAAACAAGCAATGACGATCCTAACTTTAAATACCAGGTCATTTGGGAACTATTCTTATTTCATAAAATAACTCAGAGACTGCAAAAATCTGAATACGATTTGCCTTCAACAATTAACAAAGGAATAGATCTCGCCAATAAGATATTTAGTAATAACGGCTTAGACGATTTTATTAAAACAAAACGAACATTTGGTGTAAAATTACATAGTACACCAGAAAGTATTTCACCGGACCTGTATTTTACAGCAGAACCATTACCTGCAACTGACGTAACTATAAAAGAAAAGTCATTAGAAAATTTAGAACTCGATTTAGACTTTTATAAAAACAAAATAAATAAGTTTTTAATTGAAAATGAATTAAATCTTATAATTATAATAGATCGCTTAGACGAATTTGTAAGCAAATCTGCCGCTGATGTTCAGTTAGAAACACTTGAAGCGCTCGTAGTTGTGGAAAGAGAATTTAGCAGATACAGCAATATTGAACTGAAAATATTTTTACGCGATGACCTATTTAAACAGCTTTCATTCGAGGGTATTGGTTATGACAAAGTCATCTCAAAAAAGGTTGAACTAATTTGGACCCCTGAAAAAATTCGTGAATTTATTGCCAAAAGGATTTATTCAAACTATAAAAGGGTTATGAATATCACTTCTATAATAGCTAATATAGATAAAGAAACTTTGGAAATTGACACATCAATAGATACAGACAATTATATCAGACCAAACTTTTTGACACGGTCTTACAGATGGATAGTCAAAAAATTAAATCCGGAACATTATGCTCAGAAATTTCCAAGGAAAGTAAATCTTAGTGATGATTTAAATAAACAAATCATTTTGAGTATTTTTCCAAGGTATGTTGATTTCAAAAACGAAGATGGAAAAATTATTGAAATGGACATATTCGACTACTTTTCAAATAATTTTAATTTAGGTACGGGAAATTCAATTCCTCGACTCATTTTAATTTTTCTGGAAAAATGTTTGACAATATCTGTGAATTATTACAATGACAATCCGGATCAACTTCCTATTATGCAAAATAAACATAAATGCTATGAATTAATTAAAAAAGGTTTTTTTGAAAAAGCATATGAGGAATTTAAAAAAGAAATTTATTTAAACTTTGCTAAATTAAATCCCGAATTTGAATCTAAAATAATGTTGTTAAGAGAGAAAATTGGCAATCGATTCACTTTTAGAGCGAGAGAACTGAAAGGATTATTAGAGATTAAAGAAGACGAAGAATTAAATTATTTCTGTGGATATTTGTTACACATTGGTTTTTTAAGATTGACAAATGCAACTAGCAACATTGAAGATATGAAATTTGAATTACCTGTTATGTTTAGGAACACAAAATGAGTAGAAAAAAGCTAATGCAAAACGACCACGTAACAGAATCTTTTAAAATGCGGAGTTCCTGTTAGTTGCAAGCACATTTTCAAAGGTGCGCTCCGCGAAATATTTTAGCATTTGCCTTTAAGTTCAGTTCTTTAAATAAAGTTTTTCGGTTAAGACAATTTTGTGCAAGTAAATTCCGCACTTCTTTTAGCCACAAATCGTTATTTGTAATACAAAAATATAATTATGGACGACAATAAATTTCACTTCAAAATACCCTCAAAAAATGTTCGTATTGAGAAATACGACAAGTCTGGATTCTCACAAACCGTCCCAAGAATAAGCCATAAAGAACATGGTGAAAAACTTAAATTGGAAGTTTTGAAATTGAAAGAAATTGAATTCAAAAAAAGAGACTCAAAATTTACAGAGGATTTTTTTCTTCAAATAGAAACACCTGAAAAAATATCAATTAAAAGCCAAAAACTCAAAATCGAACAACTAGGTTTTGATTTTATTTCATATTCTCCAAACAATATATCACTTGCAACAGCAAAAATTGAAAAGAGTAAGTATATAGAACTTGAAAGTAAATTGGATGTTTACATTAATTCAGCAGATGCAACTGGCAAAACGTATTTTGCTCCAATTGAAAGTCTTTCTAGCATATCACCAGAAAGCAAAGTAGATGAAAATATAAATTTCGAAAACGATGAAGAAGTGGATATACTTATTAATTTATTCAATGCTCTTTCACCTAAAGAAACACTTGCGGTTAGTGGAGTAATAATTGATGAATTAAAAAAACATAGCAACTTTATACGACAAAAATATTTTCAAAATGGAGTAAATACAATTCATTGCAAAATTCGTTCAAAATTAATTCCATTAATTGTTTCTGAGTTTTCAACAATCAAAGAAATTAAACTTTCGCAATTCTTTTTTGTACCACAGTCAACGCCAGTGCAAGCATTACCTAGCGATATCAAAATCAACCCTCCAGTTTCTAAATCAGTAATATGCGTGATCGATTCAGGAGTTAATAATACAAATGGAATAATGAATGCTGTTGTTAGTGCTGTGTATAAGCATTTGCCGATTAATGCTATTTCAAGTTGCGAGGAACATGGAACATTCGTTGCAAGTCGTTGTGTATTTGGTGATGAGATTGACCAAGGTATAATAGCAAAAGAACTTACTCCATATTGTTCAATAGCTGATTTAGCAGTTTTTGGTAGGGATGCTGCTGGCAAATTTATTGGCCCAAGCGAGTTTGATCTGAAAGCTGCAATTGAAGATGTTGTATCTGCAAATCACACTTCAATAAAAGTATATAATTTATCTCTTGGAGCAGCAATTCCAATCAAAGATTTTGTTGTATCCGACATTTCAAAGCTGCTTGATTTTCTTTCAAAAAAATACAAAGTGTTGTTCGTAATCTCAGCTGGCAATATTAATTCATTGCTTGGGAGTTTCCCTGCGGACCATTTCGCTTGTCCGCAATCTAGAATTTGCTCACCAGCTGAATCATTACTTGGATTAACAGTCGGATCTATTTCTAAACATGCAAACGCTAATTCTTTATCTCAGGTAAATTATGTTTCAGCTTTTTCCAGAAAAGGACCAGGAGTTGATTTAGGTATTAAGCCTGAAGTTGTCACACATGGAGGAAATATTTTATCACCTTATAACTTCTCGACTAGAATAGCAACATATGGAATTAGCAAAGATGGAAAAAGTCTATGTTGTGATGTCGGTACAAGTCATTCAGCACCGTTAGTTTCTCAATATGCTCAAAGATTGTTTGATACTTATCCTAATGCTAATCCCAATTTAGTAAAAGCACTGCTCTGTCATTTCAGTGATGAGAGATTTATACACGATGAAATAAGTGACGCCCCTGAAAATTATATTGGATTTGGTGAGCCTATAATTAATTATGCCTTAGCTTCGCATACCAATAATGCTGCTTTCATACATGAAGGACAATTAGACCAAGAAAACTATCAATATATTAGTTTTCATATTCCTTCCTCTTTGGCCAGTGATAATCCAGACACAAAATTGAAAATAAAGATAACAATCACTTACGACCCACCAGTTAATCCAGATAATGACTTAGAGTATTCTGAATCTAGAATTACAGCTGCACTATACAAACCAACTCATGACAGAATGTCTACGATAAATATTTCGTCAGACGATAAATACCTTGTTCCATGGAATCCAATTCTTCAGTTTGAGAAAAGTTTTCTGAGATCCTATTTGCATGGTCAATGGGAATTAAGACTAAGACTTTATACTAGAGGTAAAACAATACCAACTTATTTACAAGACTTCGCGGTTGTAATAGAAATTATTGATGAAAATAATAAAACAGATGTTTATAACGACATACTTAGAGAATTTTCTGATATTTACAAGCGTATAGAAATACGAATCGCAGCATAATTGCACAACGCCTAACAACATCTAAAAAAAATGCCGAGTTAGTGCAAGTTGCAAGCGCATTTTTAGCTGTAAAAAGTGTTGGCACTTGCCATTCACATCGGGACACTTTATATCTTTAGTACGGTAAGACAGTGATGTGCTTTTAATTCCACACTTTTTTAGCCGCAAGCCGTTAGTGCTCATAAAATCGCAAAAAATTATTCTCAAGAAAATCCTATATTTTTTTACTTTAACATTTACCTATCTTCTTACAATCGCTATCTTTAAGAAATAATTCTCCATTCATGTCCGACTTCTTCGAAAGCTACAACAAGCTTAATAACTAAGAATTTTAAATAACAACAAATAATACAGTCTAATATCTATTCAAAACTACTACTTCAGCCCCTTTAAAAACTCATCCAACTCCATTTCAAGTCCGGAGCATATCTTTTTAATAATGTATAAGGAAGGGTTTGAGCGACCAGCTTCAAGGCGGGCAATGTTGGAGCGCTCCATATCACATCTTCTGGAAAGTTCGGCTGCAGTAATTCCTGCCGCTTCTCTCATTTTTATGAGATGCTCTCCAAATCGTTTCTGAAGTTTTAAGCGTTCTTTCCGTTCGCGTTCGTCCATGGTCACTAAAATATTTACTCAAAGAGCGTGATTTTGTAGAAAAAAAGTGCTATCTAATTGGATAACATACTGAAATTTGTTTTATTTTTGTTCAAATTTTAGTTTTATCCCAAAACCCTCATCCATGAACAAAAAAATAGCAAACGACTTAGCAGATGTTTTTGCGGTAGCTCCCCCCGCTACCTTGCGCAAAAGCCTTAACCAAGTGTTTTTTGCCTATGTGATGAATACAGAAGTGCTTCCTCCCAACTTTAAGGAAATAAGTAGTGATATCTATTTTTTAAATCATTTTCTGGAAAAAGCAGATGAACAGTTAACCAAACAAACTACAAAGAAAACGGTCCTCCCAAAAGCTAGAAATCAACAGCAT
This sequence comes from Bacteroidota bacterium, assembly GCA_016722565.1. Classification (NCBI taxonomy): domain Bacteria; kingdom Pseudomonadati; phylum Bacteroidota; species Bacteroidota bacterium. The sequence goes on along the minus strand of JADKIU010000001.1, from coordinate 572,145 downwards.
TTGTCTAAAACGGTAAAGAAAAGGTAACCGAATTTTCATCCAAAACCCTTAAAACAAAGGAAAAAAGCCTTAACGGTACAAGAAACATCTTTCTCGGTACAAGAAGCGTCTTTCTCGGTACAAGATGAATTGAACTTGGTACAAGAAACATCTTTATTGGTACAAGATGAATCGTTTTCGGTACAAGATGAATCTTCGTTGGTACAAAATACATCTTTGTTGGTACAAGAAGAATCTTTCTCGGTACAAGATGAATTGTTTTCGGTACAAGAAACATCTTTGTTGGTACAAAATGAATTCATCTCGGTACAAAATTCATCTTCGTTGGTACAAGAAGAATTCATTTCGGTACAAAATGAATCTTTCTCGGTACAAGAAGAATTCAACTCGGTACAAAATGAATCGTACACGGCACAAACAACATCTTTCTCGGTACAAGATGAATCGCTGTTGGTACAAGAAGCATCTTCTTCGGTACAACCTACATCTATCTTCTACCAACAAGCTGTTTTGACGAAAATTGGAAGTAGAAATCCTCCAATTGAAGCTATAAATCCCTCCAACAAACAATTCCGGTTGTTTGGAAGAATGTTCGCCTATTTTGGATTACCTTTATCGCAGATACAAAACACATGAAAAACCTCCTCACCTCTATCTTTATCATTAGTACATTCACCTCGTTTGGTCAATGGACACAAATGAACGACTCTTTACTAATAGGAGGAGCGTTTGCAACCAATCAAAATGTATTTCACAACGATTCGGTTACCATTATTGGAACTCCAAATGGAACGTATAATAGTTTTGATTTAGGAAACACCTGGAACTTTTCAAACGATGGCCTCTCCACCAAAACACTTGGCGTAAATGCCATTACCAACTTTAACAACATTCCTTTTTTAACACAATACCCCAACCGTATTTTAAGTTCAGCCGACAATGGCCGAAGTTTTTTCGAAATTACAACTACCGGCATTCCGGCAAATTATAATGCAACCAGCATTTATCATTTAGATAGCATTTTGTTTATCAACGGATTTTATAATGGTGGTGGCGTTGCTTCCTACTATAGCAACAACGGAATGAATTGGAACTTGGTACCTACCTTAACACATTCGGAATACCTTTCCAACAAACTTTCGTGGGGAGTGGTAACCGGTACCCGCTATTTCATGCGCTCCGACAGAACCATCTTTAACAACCCTGCAATTGATAGCTTAGGCCTGGCCAGCACCACCCGCGGTGATAAAGATGGCAATACCGTTTTTATGACAACCGGTGATAACCGATTATTCAAAATGGATATGGCTTTGGCTTCGCCATATTGGGTAGAAATTACTTTACCGGAAACGGGTGCTTCTACTATCAATATTTTTCCTGCAACAAATGCACTCTTGTTAACACTCATAAAAACATCTGCAACCGGAAAATTTTCTACCAAACTGTATCGCTCCACCAACTTGGGTGGCAGCTGGACAGAATTGGTATCAAGTGGAATTTACCTCAACACCATTTCTTATTTTAATGAAATGGATACCGATACCTTGCTGGTGAATGATGCCGGTGGAAACATTCTTCTTTCAACGGATGCAGGCTTAACATGGAATCAAAAAAACACCGGTTTTTTTGATTATTATTTTTCCAACATGCTGGTGATGGACAATAGTTTATTGTTACGCGTAATTAAAAACAATGGTGTTGCCGATGGTATTTTAAAATCGATTGATAATGGTGCGCATTGGGATATTTCTTCTTCCGGCTTACCAAGCGTGACCGGTAATAGTTATGATTCAACAGTTACTGTTCGCTACTATGATTATTTATTCAAGCAAGGCAATATTGCATTTTCTGGAAATCAACAAACCTTGTATCGCTCATTTGATGAAGCTACCACCTGGGATTCGATTAGTATCCCTTCGGGCGTTGGTTATTTCATTGGTGCATTTGGTGGTGACGAAGATTCATTTTTTATTGGTATGATGCAAGACACTGGTGTGGTACCTACCACCATTATCAGATATTACAGAACGAACGACAATGGAAATACCTGGCAACATGTTCCATCCATAGCGGCATTAAATTTTAATACGAGTACTGTTGCTCCTTTAACCATTGTCGGTAAAAGTGATACGATGACGCTTGTTCACAGAGAATTTATTACGGGCTTGGAACAGTTTTATGTTTACACATCCGTTAACAATGGTGATACCTGGACAGATATTTCGGGAACTACCTTTCCGCATCCGTATCAAACACTCGACTTTGCAAACCTCGTAGGTGTAGGACAAATTCCAATTTTACAGTATGGGAATACTGCTTCAAAATGGATGACGGTTATTTCAACACACGATTCAACAGATTATTTTACCACCATGCACGATACGTTGTATGCGTATAGTCAGGCAACAGGATGGAGTCAGTTAGCAGGAATAGGATTGCCGGCAGGCATCGACATTCAATCCATCGCTTACCATGATACCACTTGGACGATTGGTTCCAACTTCGGTGTTTTCTCAAGCACAGATGATGGAATAAATTGGGCCACGGGCTCCATGTTACTCTCCACCGATAGAACACCCACTGCAGATGGTTTATATATAGGCATGAATATTCAAACACTTGATTTTAAATTGAACGATGGTTTTATTGGAACAACCGGAAATGGTTGCTGGACCACCGCTGCTTTAATACTGGGTGTTAACGATGAAAAAGAAATTGACAATGATGTTGCAATTTATCCCAATCCAAACTCTGGTTTATTTACCCTGGAACTGCTGAACAAAAAAGCAGGAAGCGATGTGGAGATTTACAACCTGTTGGGAAAACTTATTTACCGCAACAAACTAGTAAACGAAAAAAATGTAATTGACATTTCCAATGAAGCAGCAGGCATGTATTTTTACAAAATACTGCTGGATGGAAAAACCATTTCAGATGGAAAGTTGATTGTGAAGTAGTGATTGAAGTAGATTTTTTTTAATTAGCTACGTCAATACTTGTTAGAACGTTCTCTGAGTTAGCACCGTCATTGCAATCCCGAGTATTCGGGAGAAGCAACCTCTTTTCGTTCTAAACTAGATTGCTTCGTACCACGCACCCGATCCAAAAGAAGAAGAAGTAAACAATCCTCACAAAACCGCATTGTGAAATTCATAAAAAGGTAGTAGTTTTATACAAATTAGGCCACACAAATGACCCTTCAAGAAAAAATAGTCCTTCGTCTTTTTCTTTTTTGTATTCTACTTACACCCTTTGTAATCGGCATCCATTACGCAATATTTCCCGAAGAAACCAAATGCATTTTGGTAGACTGGACAAACTTGGAGAACAAGGATCGAATCTATTATTCAGAAATCAGTTCCGAAAAAGAAATAGATTCCTTACAAGTATTGATCGACTCCGCTGCATTGCGTGTGGCAAAGTTCTGGGGTGAAAAAACTTGCAACCCAAAATATATTTATTTGAAAGACAAAACAGATTATGCCGGTTATTGTCCTTCCGGTGCGCCAGCAGCAACTTACCTTAAATTGGGTTCATACATTGTATTAAGCAGCGATGCTGTGAACATCGACATTATAACACATGAAATTTCGCATGCCGAATTTTTTGAGCGCATTGGTTTCTCCAGATGGACCTACGACATTCCATCCTGGTTCAAACATGGTTTGGCCATGCAAAATGATTATCGGGAAGGCTATTCCGAGGAGCAATTGAAAGTGGTCACAAAGGACATGCAAGACATTCCCGAAATAAAAGATTTCATCTATGACCTTGCATTCTATTCCGGAACAGAAGAGGAAGTTGCATTGCATTATATGCTTGCCAAGCAGGAAGTAAAAAAATGGTATAGCCCACAAAAATTAAAACAACTGATTGCTGATTTAAATGCCAGTAAAAAGTTCAAAGATGCATTCGGATACGATGCAGGTATTATTCAGAAGTAACGCAATGTCATTCGTTAACAGTACTGCACTCAGACGATACTAAAGGTAAAGGAATCGAAACCAAGAAGAGAGGCGCTAGGCTTTCTTATCAAGGAAAAAAAAGAGACTAACATATTTTTGAAAAAATAAAAATCATGAAAGCAACCATCACCTCCATCGAATTAAAAGGACCGCTTAAATTTTTCGCCTTATCGGCCTCGGCATTAAAAATCATCAAACAACTCAAAACCACCAAGTGTTTGGAATTTAAAAAACGTGGATTATGGACTACCCACTATACCATGACGCTTTGGAACAGCGAACAAGAGTTACTAGATTTCGCAAGAAGTGGCGCACATCTGGAAGCCATGAAGATCAGCAAAAACATCGCCAAAGAAATCCGCACCCTCACCTATGATACTACTTCCCTCCCCGACTGGAAAACCGCTATTGCAATGCTGGAGAATGGGAAAGTAATAAAGTATTAATTGTTTGATAAAACCGGAGCTCCCCCTCTCCTTTATCAAGGAGAGGGGGCAGGGGGTGAGGTCCTTTAAAAAAAATTCACTACATTTAATACACTCAAACACGAAACACTTATACTACTTTTTACAATGAATAAAAAACTACTCCTCCCGATTGTTTTTTTATTGTTGGCGTTCTCAACAGCATCTGCTCAAAAATGGGTACAAATGATGGAAGATCCAACCGTAAATTTTTATGACGTACAAAAAGAATTTTACTCTTATTACGTAGGACAAACAAAAGTACATGAGTCGGAACCGAACATGGATGGTCCTTACAGTCGTTTCAAACGTTGGGAACATTATATGGAACCGCGCGTTTATCCAACAGGAATTCGTCCGGACCCAAAACATTTATATGCAGAGTGGTTAAAACAAAAAGCACTTATACCAACAAATAAGGCAACAGCCAATTGGACATTTATTGGTCCATCACAACTTCCAATAAATGGTGGTGGTGCTGGAATATCGTTTGACATAGCTATTGATCCAACCAACTCACAAAACTTGTGGCTAGCAACAGGGGGTGGTTTGTGGAAATCAACAGATGGTGGAAACACGTGGAGCACCAATACAGATTTTCAACTTCCGGCACTGGGCGTAATGGATGTAACAATCGATCCAACGAATACGAACAACATGTATATTGGTATATTAATGCATGGCGTTTTTAAATCTACCGATGGAGGAAACACCTGGAGCAATACAGGATTAAATCAATATTGCTATCGGGTAGCGATGGACCCTTCCAACTCAAATGTGTTGTTAGCAGGATGTACCAATGGCGTTTACAGAAGTGCTGACGCTGGTGCAACGTGGTCATTAGTAATTCCAACTTCGGGTTTTACAAATGTCATTACCGAAGTAGAATTTAATCCCGCTACACCCAATATTGTTTATGCAGCAGGCTATTCAGTAATGTATCGTTCGGCTGACAATGGAATAACGTGGACGGTGTTAACAGCAGGGTTACCGCCTAGTCCATTCGGAATAAAATTAGCAGTGAGTCCTGCAAATCCAAACTACGTGTATGCATTAATGTGCAGCTATGTATTTCCGGCAAGCAATGGATTTTATGGTTTGTACCGTTCAACAGATGCAGGATTAACGTGGACAGCGATGTCGACCACACCCAACATTATGGGTTATGATATTTCAGGTGTAGCCAGTGGCGGTCAAGGTTCTTATTGTATGGCTTTGGCTGTATCCCCTTTAAATGCAGATGAAGTATATGCAGGCGGAATTCATGTTTGGAAATCCGTTAATGGTGGTTCAACGTGGACCATCAAAACAAATTGGGGTGGCCCGGGAACAGCGGTCCATGTGGATCAACAAGGATTACAATTTCAGCCCGGCAGTGGCAACATTATCTATTCTTGCAACGATGGTGGATTAAATGTTTCCACCGATGCAGGAGATACCTGGACGAACTTGAGTAATGGATTAGAAATTTTACAAATACATAAACTCGGAAATTCTGCAACCAATCCAAATATTATTGCAGTAGGAACACAAGATAACGGCAGCAACAAAAGCAGTTCGGGAGTTGTAACAAACATTGGTGGCGGTGATGGGTTTGAGTGCATCATTGATTATACCGATTCAAATACAATCTATACCTCTTATCAAAACGGAGCCATTTTTCGTTCACTTGATGGTGGAACAACAAATGTTTCCATCACTCCAGCAAGCAGTTCAAATTTTTACACCTACTATTCAATGAATCCATTAAATAGTAAAACACTGTATGCTCCATTTGCAGAATTGTATCGCTCCCATAATAAAGGAACAACTTGGACGGCTATCACATCAGGTGTGTTTCCTGCAGTAAGCGGTGCCTTCCATACACCAGTAGCTGTAGCTCCATCCGACACAAATACGATTTATGTAGCGCGCATGACAGAAGTTTATAAAACTACAAATGGTGGAGTAAGCTGGACAAGTCTTTCAACAGGATTGCCACCGGCAGCTTATGTTACAAGCATGACGGTGCATCCAACCGATGCAAATACTTTATGGTTAACATTTTCGGGATATGGAAGTTATTCAACAACCAGCAACGACAAAGTTTTTAAAACAACCGATGGTGGTTTAACATGGACAAACATTACAGGAACAGGCTTGCCATTAGTGGCAGTAAATTGTGTGGTTTACCAAAATGGTTCACCGGATGCATTGTATGCAGCAACCGATATAGGCGTTTATTACATTGACAATACGATGGCGAATTGGATTCCTTACAACACCGGTTTACCAAACGCAAGAATTACAGAAATTGAAATTCAATATGGGGCAGGAAAATTACGTGCAGCAACGTATGGTCGCGGATTATGGGAAACAGATTTAAATGTAGCGGTGGTGAATGTGAATGATGCAGGAATTTCAACCGTTATTTCTCCAACGGCAACCATTTGTACAAACATAATTACACCTGTTGTGAAATTAAATAATTTCGGCTCCGCAACATTAACATCAGCCACCATCGAATATCAAGTAGATGGCGGAACGGTAAATACGTTTGCTTGGACAGGTTCGATTGCCTCTTTCGGCTCGTTGAACGTTACATTGCCGGCAATAACTGTAACACCAGGCGCACATATTTTTCATTCGAATACCATTTTACCAAACACAGTTGCAGATATAAACAACACCAACGATTCTACCAACTTTGCTTTTAATTATCTAACAGGCTTACCACTTCCTTTCAGCGAAGGATTTGAAAGCACCACCTTTCCACCAACAGGTTTTACAAGAAACAATTTTGATGGAGGAATCACATGGCAACGAACAACACTTGCAGCAAAAACTGGAACAGCATCTGCGTTTATGGATGACATGAATTATGCTAACGATGCGATGATTGATGAATTGATATTACCGAATATTGATCTAACAAGCACCGCTTCACCTGCTTTAACTTTTGAAATGGCGTATCAATTAAGAGCAAATCCATTGCCATCCAATTCCTATTCCGATACGTTAAAAGTGCAAGTATCAACCGACTGCGGAGTTACATGGACACAAGTTTTCAAAAAATTTGATATTCCCCTGGTAACCACTACACCTATTTACAACACGTCTGTAACCTATGTTCCAGCAACGTCCACTACAGCAGATTGGAGATTAGAATCAATTGATTTGAGTCCTTTCAATTTCAGTAATGGTGTATTGATTAAAATTATAAATGTAAACGGAAGAGGAAATAATTTATACATCGATGATATTAATATAGTAGATATTCCACTGAGCACATTGGAAAACACCAAACCAACAATTGAAATTTTTCCAAATCCAAACAGCGGTACATTCACTGTATCGATGGCAAATGGAAAACTTGGAAGTGATTTAGAAATTTACAATGTATTAGGGAAATTAATTTACAGTCAGAAATTAGTAAATGGAACCAACGACATTACTATTTCAGAACAAGCTGCAGGGATGTATTTTTACAAAGTACGTTATGAAGGCAAAGATGTTGCGAATGGGAAGTTGATGGTGAGGTAGAAATGGAACGCAGATGACGCGGAAAAAAGGGATGTTCGCAGATTTTTATTTGTTGAGTAGCTATCAAAAACGGAGCGTCATTGCGAGGTACGAAGCAATCTCGCTTCGTCCTAAACTAGATTGCTTCGTCATTCTTCCTCGCTCCCGATAGCCATCGGGAGACGTGCTAAAGAAAACTCTCTCAGATATACCCCTCTTTGCCTTTAAAAATTTTTCACTACATTTAATACACTCAAACACGAAACACTTATACTACTTTTACAATGAATAAAAAACTACTCCTCCCGTTTGTTTTTTTATTATTCGTTACGTCAACAGCCTCTGCTCAAAAATGGGTAGAGATGATGGAAGACCCCAACGTAAATTTTTACGATGTACAAAAAGAATTCTACGCTTATTATGTTGGAAAAACAAAATTAGAAGAAACCGAGCCGCGCATGGATGGTCCCTACTCACGCTTTAAAAGCTGGGAACGTTACATGGAACCAAGAGTATATCCAACAGGAATTCGCCCAGATCCAAAAATGATTTATTCTGAATGGCTCAAACAAAAAGCATTAGCACCTACCAATAAGCTTGTAGCAAACTGGAGTTTGATTGGACCTTCCGTTATTCCTTCCAATGGAGGTGGTGCAGGAAAAGTAAATTGTGTTGCCATCGATCCTATTAATACACAAAACATTTGGATAGGAACCAGTGGTGGCGGAGTATGGAACTCAACAAATGGTGGAGCAACTTGGAGCTGTACTACTGATCAACAACTTCCTTCATTGGTAATTAGTGATATCGCCATCCATCCAACAAGTCCAAATATCCTATACGTTAGTTTACGACAAGGTGTTTTTAAATCAACCGATGCGGGAGTAACCTGGTTTGATACCGGATTAAACAAAACATGTTATCGTATTGAAATTGATCCCGCCAACCCCAATACCATCATCAGCTCTTGTGTGGACGGACTCTATCGAACAACGGATGCAGGTGTAACGTGGACGCAAGTAACAACAATTACTAATGCAATTAATAATGTGGATGATATTGAATTTAATCCCGGAAATTCTAACATCGTTTATGCTTGTGAATTTTCTGCAATCAAACGATCTGCGGATAATGGATTAACATGGACAACCATCACAGCAGGATTACCAACTACTCCTACGCCTTATGGAATAAAATTGGCTGTTTCTCCTGCGAGTCCAAATCATGTCTACGCATTACTAACGAGTTACTCACCTCCTGTGAGTTCCGGATTTTACGGTTTATATCGTTCAACCGATGCAGGATTGACGTGGACCAACATGTCGTCTTCCCCTAATATTTTAGGATACGACATCACTGGAGCTGCTACCGGTGGACAAGGAGCCTATTGCATGTCGCTTGCCGTTTCTCCTCTAAATGCAAATGAAGTTTATGTTGGAGGAATTAATTTATGGAAATCAACAAATGGTGGAGTATCTTGGACCAACAAATCAGATTGGGGAGGAACGGGAACAACGTATGTGCATGCCGATCAGCAAGACTTAAAATTTCAACCGGGGAGTGGAACGATTTTGTACTCCGCAAATGATGGAGGGGTAAATGTTTCTGCCAACGCAGGAAACACGTGGACCGACCTAAGCAATGGGCTCGCAATTATGGAGATTTATAATTTAAGTAGTTCTGCAACAAATCCAAATGTGATTGTTGTAGGTGCACAAGACAATGGAACAAACAAAAAAAGTTCAACAGGATTTTCAAGAATAAATTATGGTGATGGCTTAGATTGTATTATTGACTATACCGATTCAAATACGATATACTCCTCGTATCAAAATGGAGCCATCTTCCGATCTATAGATGGTGGCGCAACAAACGTATACATTAGCCCATCTACCTCCTATAATTTTCAAAACAATTATTCAATGAATCCATTGAAACCTAAAACATTATATGCTGCATTTAATAATATATACCGTTCTTATAATCGCGGAGCAACATGGACTGCAATTACATCCGGCTTATATCCCACTTCAACCGGAGGCGGATTTTTAATTCCGGTTATTGCAGCACCTTCGGATACAAATACAATTTACGTTGCTCGCTTTACAGAATTATATAAAACCACCAATGGCGGAATTTCTTGGACAACACTCACATCGGCAGGCGTATTGCCTGATGCCTATATTACAGGAATGGCTGTAGATCCAACAGATGCAAACAAGGTTTGGATCACCTACACCAGTTACTTATCCCATTTTTATACAACTAGCAATCAACGCGTTTTCAAAACAACAGATGGTGGATTAACTTGGACCAACATTACCTATACAGGATTACCATTTGGTTCAAACAATTGTATTCTTCATCACGATGGTCCGGCAGACGCACTTTATGTTGGAACAGATTTAGGAGTGTATTATCTGGATAATACCATGTCGAGCTGGGTTCCTTACACAAATGGAATTCCCAATGTGCGTGTGACTGACTTAGACATTCAACAATCGGTTGGAAAAATAAGAGCTGCAACTTATGGAAGAGGAATATGGGAATCGGATTTAAATGTGCCTGTTATCAACACGAATGATGCCGGCACGCTCACAGTAGTCAGTCCAGCTGGAACAATTTGCACGAATACGTTTGCTCCGGTAGTTAAATTAAAAAATTTCGGTTCAGCCACATTAACTTCAGCAACAATCAAATATCAAGTAGATGCAGGAGCTGTAAATACATTTTTGTGGACAGGGTCATTGTCCTCTTTCTCCTCCACCAATGTTACACTTCCATCTCTTTTGGTTTCAGCAGGGAATCATGTTTTAAAAACGTATACTATTCTCCCCAATGGAGTAACAGATACAAATGCACCTAACGATTCCGCTACGAGCTCATTTTATTTTCCTGTTGGCTTAACGCTTCCTTATAGTGAAGGTTTTGAAAGCACCACCTTTCCTCCACCGGGCGTTACAATCAATAATGCTGACAGTTGGATTACCTGGCAGCGAACTACTGCAGCTTCCTACGCAGGAAGCGCTTCCGCATTTATGGACAATATGAATTACTTTAATGATGGAATGATTGATGAAGTAGTTTTACCTTATTTTGATTTTCCTCCCGGCTGGACCTATTTAAATTTTGAATATGCTTACCAACTTCGAGACGACCCTATTCCAATTGCTTATTATTCCGACACATTAGAAGTTGAAGTTTCTACGGATTGCGGAAACAGCTGGACGGTGGTATATAAGAAATTTGATTTGCCTTTAGTTACAACAGTGCCAAGCTTTAATCAAACGGTTCTGTTTGTACCAACATCCACTTCTCAGTGGGCATCCGAAACCATTGATCTAAATGCATTTAATGGCAATGATAAAGTATTGATTAAATTTCAAAATGTTAATGGAAGAGGAAACAGTTTATATTTAGACAACATAAACATTACCAACACGCCATTAGGTTTTGAAACAAACGTGATTTCAAAAATTGAAGTTTATCCAAATCCAAACAATGGAATATTTACCTTGTCGATGCAAAATGGAAAAGGCGGAAGTGATTTAGAAATTTACAATGTATTAGGGAAATTAATTTCCAGTCAGAAATTATCAAACGGAACAAATGTGATTGATATTTCAAAACAAGCTGCAGGAATGTATTTTTACAAAGTACGTTATGAAGGGAAAGATGTTGCGAATGGGAAGTTGCTGGTGAAGTAGAGATGTGCTTCACAGAGAAATTTTTTCTTACAAACATTTTCGTTAACCAAGGCGGTAATAGCTCTGTATAATTCTTCGTTCTTTCTTTTGATTCTCCAAAAGAAAGAACCAAAGAAAAAGCGACCACGAAAACCAACCCCAAGCTTTTGTTTTACCCGCAAGAATCCACGCTTGGATTCCACAAAACTTGTGGTTCACACCTTTAGTTCATAGCATAATATTTCTCTAAGGTATTCATGAATGCCAAAGGCATTTCGTGGACGTCCCCGCGCTACTCCGAAATGAAATTATCAATAACTAACAATCCTTTCGAAGCCGCGCGCAAGGATTGGCCGGGCGCGATGCCGACAAGGGGTGAACCATATTTTTCCAAAAAATCTTAGCAAAAGCTTTAGTCCTTTTGCTTTAGATTTTTAGAAAAATATGGAGAGGAGCGCAAGCAATCGCCCGGTCTTGATTTTTTTCTTTCTTTTTTCATCAAGGAAAAAAGAAAAAGCTAAAACGAAATCCTAAAATGTAGTAGTGGGTAAATAATCTTTTTAAGTAGCAACAATCCAAAGTTACGCGGCAATCTCCCCATCCTAAGCAAAATCAAACAATTTAACCCAAACGCTATGAAATTCCTCATAGCAATCCGCTTTAATTCTTATCAACTTTGATAAAAAAATCATGAGCCAAACACATCTTCATTTATTAATCACTCATCTGCCGATATTCGGTTCAGTTTTGGGTGGACTCGTCTTAGCACATGGATTGTGGACAAGAAGTAGTCAAACAAAAATTGCAGCATATAATCTGTTGATTCTTTCAGCAATTGGTGCTGTAATTGCTTACATGACCGGAGAGGCGGCAGAAGAAACAATTGAAAACATTCAAGGTGTTGCAACCAACATGATTGAAGAACACGAAGAATCAGCTTTGGTTGCATTGGTGTCGTTAATTGCTTTGGGAGTTGCTGCACTAGGCGGACTCTTTTTAACTTTAAAGAAATCGGCCATCACACGCACAGCAGCCATTGTTATTTTTTGTTTAGCACTGGTTAGTTTTGGTTTAGTTGCCCGCACAGGATACTTAGGTGGACAAATCCGACATACAGAAATTGGTGCTGGAGGAAATGCAATTCATGGGAATGAAGCTGAAGAAGACGAAGATTAATTTTGGGCAGTATTAAAGCATTCAAAGTGTCTTCACAAAAAACACCCCTCAACCTGACCAACATCATAGGAAACAAATCCCATCTTTTTCACCTTTGTGTCGGTAAGTTTTATTAGAACATAAACACAGCTACTCCGCATGTAGGGGAAAGAACGGGAGGAAGATTGAAACGGGTTTTTTAGAGAGAGCATTTTTTCAACTTCCTCCTGCTTTCTATGTCTACTCATTTCGAAAGTGAGGTTTCTCCCATACCATCTATTCCCTTTTTCCAAAAAATACTTTATATTTATTGCTTCAATGAAACCCATTGTCGACAAACAATATATTCTCGAAAAGTTCCCCGGCAAGGGCGGCTGGACCTTTGCACGCATTCCCGAAATAAAACAAAATAAAAAAACACCATTCGGTTGGCGAAAAGTAAAAGGAACAATTGATGGTGTTGAAATTTCAAAATATCATTTGATGCCTATGGGCAACGGAAATTTATTCCTTCCGGTAAAAGCAGAAATCAGAAAAAAAATAAAAAAGACAGTCGGAGATTTTGTGCATGTTATTCTTTTCCCTGATAACGATCCACTGGAAGTACCCGAAGAGATGTTGCTGTGTTTGGAAGATGAACCGGAAGCGTTGCAGTTTTTTAATTCCTTAACTGAAAGCGAAAAAAAGTATTATGTTCAATGGGTATACTCCGCTAAAAAGGAAGAAACAAAAGTAGATCGGTTAGCCAAAACGATTAACCGATTGGTGAAAGGATTAAAGTTATATGATCAGGAGAAGTAAATTATTTACCGCCAATAATTCGTTTTCGGTGTTTCGTTCCCCATTTATGCAACTCACCAATCAGTGGTTTAAGTGTTTTGCCATAGGCCGTTAGTTCATACTCGACAGTAACAGGAGAGGTATCATACACATGTCTATCCGCCAAACCATTTACCTCCAATTCTTTTAATTCCTTCGACAACATTTTAGGTGTTAGTCCGGGTATCTCCCGTTGAATTTGTTTGAATCGTTTTTTACCGAAAGTGAGTGATAAAATAATTTGCAACTTCCACTTACCGCTTAAAATATCCAATGCATCCTTTACAGGCAAGAGCATTTTGGTGCATTCGGTGGTATTTAAATGTGAAGGACATTTTCGTTTATCGTGTTCGAGAGTTTCCATCTTTTTGAATTAGATAACAAAGATAAGCACTGGACGCTTTCTTTTATATACTGCTTTCCTAAAGTATACCGCTTTCCTTTGGGAAAGCAGTACCATTTAGATACTTAATCTCCCTACGTTTGTCGCATAAATCAAAAAACAAAAAATCATGTCGACAAAAACAAAAAAAATTATTTCAATTGTATTGATGGCACTTCCATCATTGATGTTAGTAATGAGTGCTGCGATGAAGCTTATGGCTGCCCCGGAGATCGTAGCTGGATTAACCAAAGGAGGACTAGGAAATTTTATTCAACTATTCGGAATTGTTGAATTGATTGCAGTGGTATTGTTATGGATTCCGAAAACGTATAAAATCGGATTTTTATTATTGTGCTGTTATTTAGGAGGAGCCTTGTCTATTGAATTAGCAAGTGCACAACCACCGGCTGCGGCAATCTTTTTAACATTACTATGGATAGGGATGTTCTTAAAAGACAAAGCTGTTTTTATAAAGGAATAGTTAATAATTGCCTGACGAACCTATAAACAACCTTTCGAAGCCGCGGGCGAGGATTGGCCGGGCGCGATGCCGACAAGGGGTGAACGATATTTTTCTAAAAAATCTTAGCAAAAGCTTTAGTTCTTTTGCTTTAGATTTTTAGAAAAATATGGAGAGGAGCGCAAGCAATCGCCCGGTCTTGATTCTTTTGTTTCTTTTCTGATCAAGCAGAAAAGAAAGAAGTTAACTAAAAACCCTATGTTTTTATAGGTATAACCTCTCTTAATTATTCGGATACCCCGCATTCACCCATCTTTCAATGGCATCAATATCACATTGCGAAATTTTTCCGGCATTCTTCGGCATTGGTGAAAAACCGGCTGTATGATTTAAACTCCCAACCAAACGATTTCCTGTTACGGCTGCTGCCACTCCGGTATACGTTGTTAAATCCAATCCCCCTCCGGCACTGGCTCCTGTATGACAACCCACACACCACGTATCCATTGTTTTTTTAACACGTGTGTTGTAGGTAAAATCAACCGTATCACATAAACGACAATTCGAACTGTTGGGCGCTCCCATCTTGATCCAAATTTTTATGGTATTCAAATCTTTCTTACTTAATTTAGGATACGGACTTTCAGGCATCGAAGGATTGGCGCCACTGATCTCTCTGTAAATTTCACTTTGCTGCGGATGCTTTGGAGTGATTCCTTTCATAATCCCTTCATACGTAGTAAGATCGTAATCTTCTTCATGACTCGCTGCATCGTGGCAACCACTAAAGGCACAATTGGAAACAAAAATCGGCAACACGTCTTCTGTGAAACACGCATCCGGTGAATACACATCGGAGGTGCAGGTGGTGAGTGAACATACACCACCTACAGCCAGTATCAAAACTAATTTTTTCATCTTATTCAGCATTTGTATTTTTAAGTTGCATCAACAATGCATACGCTCCCTTTGTAACAAACGGTTGCGCACCATATTCCTTTCCCCCTTCAAACGTAATTTCAGCAAAAGTAGTGTTACCACTTCCTTTTTTAACTTCTATCATCTCAAACTCGTTCTTACCTTTTGCAAGAAAAACGTAGTCCTTTCCCTCAAAGGTAACAATTGCATCCTGATGTATCGAAATAACATTGTTATTTTGTATTTCCACATCGGCATTCATGTACATCCCGGGCATTAGTTTTTTATCATACGTTTCAAAGTGGCAATGCACTTCCGCGCTTCTATCACTCGATAAATCTTGAGAGATTAATATAATTTCGCAGGCATACTTTTTATCCGGCTCATTATTATTGTACGCCATCATTTTTTGTCCGATGTATAGTTTACCCATATCCTTTTCAAACACTTCCAGGTTCAGGTGAATGTCAACCGGATTAATCAACTCAAACAAAACATCCGAAGGATTAACATATTTGCCGATGTTCACATTTACTTTCGACACATAACCTTCGATGGACGAATATAAATTGATGCTTCGGGAAAGATTTGCTTCCGAAAGCGTTTCAGGGTTTACATTTATCAATCGTAATTTTTCCGCCAATGCGCTCATAGTAATTTTCTGCGTTCTATACTCCATTTCGGTTTGTTGAAATACTTTATCGCTACTCGCTTTACTTTGATTTAATTCTTTCTGACGGTTGTATTCATTTTCAGAAAAAGTCAATTTCGATTTTGCGGTGAGGTATTCTTGTTGCAACTGGATATATTGTTGATCTTCCATTGTTGCAATCACTTCGCCTTTTTTAACATACATACCGGGCAAGAGTTTGGTTGATTTTAAAAATCCACCCAAAGGCATACTCACCGAAACCATGTTTTGCGGTGGCACATCAATTTTTCCGTTAAGTTTTAATGAAGAGGAAATGCTCCGCTTTTCGAGCTTTCCGGTTTCCACACCGGCACTTTTAAGTTGTACATCGGTGAGTGAAACAAAATTTTCGGCAACGGCAACTGCTGTTGTTTCATCCTGATTTTTTTGTCCGCCACAAGCCGACAATAAACTAATTCCGATGAAGAGAAGGATTGTATTTTTCATTGTTATGGTTATTTAGAAAGTAAGTAGTTCAGTTGAATAATTGTTTCGTTCAGATTTTTTACGGCATCCAAATACTCCGCTTGAATAGAAATGGCTTGATTGGTGAGCATCACCCATTCCAGATAATTAATCGCTCCATTCGCAAATTGTTTGTTGGAGGTATCAAAAATTAAATCAGCATTTTTTAAAGCAACCGTCTCAAAGTAGTTCACTGTCGCTTCTTGATTTTTAAAATACGCCAACATGGATTTGTATTCCATTTGCAGACTGCTTTTTTCGGAGCGGTAACGATTTTCGGTAATGCTACGATTCATTTTTGCAGCATTGATTTTGGATTTTTGTGCTCCA
Source organism: Bacteroidota bacterium (assembly GCA_016722565.1). Lineage (NCBI taxonomy): Bacteria > Pseudomonadati > Bacteroidota > Bacteroidota bacterium. Next base: position 555,306 of record JADKIU010000001.1, on the reverse strand, counting down.
AAAAACAAAGGAATACCCACACCCACCTGCACCGATTGAAAGCGCGAACCGGCACCATACAATACATCGTCTGCACCCATGCCTTTCATGGTTACACTATAATAACCCACATTCAACTCCGGAAAAAGTTTTGCGCGTTCTACCTTTTGCTGAATGGCAGTTACTTTTTGTTGTTGCTCCAACACCTTTAACAAAGGATGCTGTGTCACCAAGCCGGTATCCAAACTAAAATCAAGACTTTGTTTCAACGGTGTAGCAGCAGGAACAAAAGCGGTATTCGCATTTAATACCAATCGAAATTGTAACAGCACCACTTCCAATTCTTGTTGGATTTGTTTGAGTTGAATGCGCAAGCTTCCGCGTTGGGTTTCAGCCGTTGTTTTTTCAAGCACATTGCTCTCCCCTTTTGAAAAACGCAAATTCGCTTTTTCTAAAAACACAGCATACATACTATCGTTCTTTTGGAGCAAGCTTTCTTTTTCTTTTAACACAAGAAAAGAATAGAAAAGTTGACGCACCATTTTTTTAGTATCCGCTTCTTTTAACGCCACATTCAACACAGCCGTTTTCCATTCTTCTCGTAGGTAGCTCTTTTGTTGAACATATAAAGTAGGGAAGCTAAACGATTGCGAAACACCAAACCCATTGTCGGGATAGGCACTGTTGATTTGCCCAAATTCTCCGTTCACCGAAGTTTGTGGCAAATTCACCCCTGACTGAATCAATTTCTTTTGATAGTCGGAAACCAGCTGTTCGTTTTTAATGTTGAGATTATTTTTTAATGCAGAGTCGATTGCGGCTTGCAACGCAATAGGTGTTTGCGCGAAACCATTCTGAGCAGAAAAAGCAATCAACAAAAGTATAGCCGGAGCAATTACAGGTTTCACTTTCATTTTCCCTCCTTTTTCAAAAATGATATATAAAATAGGTAATACAAAAAGTGTGAGGAATGTAGCAATCATTAATCCGCCAATAACAACGGTAGCAAGTGGTCGTTGCACTTCAGCTCCTGCACCACTGCTAATCGCCATGGGCAAGAAACCCAATGAAGCAACGAATGCTGTCATCAATACCGGTCGTAATTTAATTTTTGTCCCCATCAACACAATTCTACGTGTATCGTTCCACCCTTCTTCTTTCAGTCGATTAAATTCTGCAATGAGCACAATCCCATTGAGTACCGCAACGCCAAACAAGGCAATAAATCCGACACCGGCTGAAATACTGAATGGCATGTCTCTCCAGGCCAGCGCAAAAATTCCACCGACAGCAGAAAGTGGGATAGCTGAATAAATCAATAATCCTTGTTTGATGGAGTTGAACGAAAAATACAACAACAAGAAAATAAGTAATAGAGAAATCGGAACAGCAATTCCTAATCGTGCTTTGGCAGCATTTAAGTTTTCGAACGCACCACCATAGGTGACATAGTATCCGGCAGGAAATTTAATTTCTTTATCTACCTTCTTTTGCAACTCCTGAACGATGGATTGCACATCACGGCCACGCACATTGAATCCAACAACAATTCTGCGCTTTGTATCTTCGCGTTGAATCTGATTCGGACCATCTTTCAATTCGACCTTCGCTAATTGTTGCAACGGAATTTGTGAACCTGATGGAGTAGGAATTAATAGGTTGCGAACATCTTCAATGTTTTTTCGCTGTTCACCATCAAGCCGCACCACCATATCAAACCGTTTCTCCCCTTCAAATACTAACCCTGCAGATTGTCCGGCCAATCCGGTATTCACCACCCGATTGATGGTAGAAATGTTTAATCCATACTGGGCAATGGTAGCGCGATTGTATTCAATAATAATTTGCGGCATGCCCGTAACCGGTTCAACATATAAATTTTGTGTTCCATCAACGGTTGAAGAAAGCTTTCCTAACTTTTCGGCATAGCGTGCAAGCGTATCCATGTTTTCTCCAAAAATTTTACAGACGACATCTTGTTTTGCACCGGTCATCAATTCGTTGAAACGCATTTGAACGGGAAACTGAAAACTCACGGTGATACCCGGCACTTGTGCAACGGCTTTACTCATTTTTTCAGAAAGTTCAGGAAATGTTTCTGCAGAAGTCCATTCACTTTTATCTTTCAAGATCACCATCATGTCGGCCGCCTCCATTGGCATTGGGTCGGTAGGAATTTCACCACTACCAATTTTTGTCACCACTTGTTGCACTTCAGGGAACTGCGCTTTTAAAATACCAGCTGCTTTTTGAGTACTCTCAATGGTGGTTGTTAAATTACTTCCGATGAGCACACGTGTTTCAACAGCGAAGTCGCCCTCTTCCAAGGCAGGAATAAATTCACCACCCATACCCGACAAAACAAAAATAGAAAGGACAAACAAGGTGAGTGCAGTGGCGATGGTTGTTTTCGGAAAATTCAACACTTTGTTCAAAGCGTTTTGATAATGGCGTTCAAAAAATGCCATCATCTTATCCGAAAATGTTTTTTTATGCGAAAGTTTCTTACTCATGATCAATGCACTCATCATAGGAACATAAGTAATAGAAAGAATGAATGCACCCAACAATGCAAACGCAACCGTTTGTGCCATTGGGATAAACATTTTCCCTTCGATGCCTTGCAAGGCGAAAGTCGGCAAGTACACAATCAAAATAATTATTTGTCCGAACACCACACTCCGCGCCATTTTACGAGAAGCACCGGAAACTTCGTCATCCATTTGTTGTTGTGTTAGCTGATTCACATTTGCAAAATGTTTGCTATGCGAAAGTTGATGCAATACCGCTTCAACAATAAACACAGCGCCATCCACAATCAATCCGAAATCGAGTGCACCCAAACTCATTAAGTTACCAATCACACCAAATGCATTCATGAGGATAACCGCAAACAGCATGGCTAAGGGAATAACGGAAGCGACTAAAAAGCCGGCACGCATATTTCCCAAAAACAAAATCAATACAAACAATACAATCAATGCCCCTTCAATCAAGTTGGTTTCAACGGTACCAATGGCATTGTTCACCATTTTAGTACGATCCAAAAACGGTTCGAGTATCACACCTTCGGGCAGTGTTTTTTGAATTTGCAAAATACGTTCTTTGATATTTTTAATGACATCGCTGCTGTTCTCTCCTTTCAACATCATCACCACAGCACCGGCCACTTCACCTTTGTCGTTGTAACACATGGCTCCGTAACGGGTAGCATTGCCATAGCGCACATCAGCTACATCTTTAATTAACAAAGGCGTTCCGTTGGTAGTGTTTTTAATAAAGATGGATTGAATGTCTTCGATGCTTCCTACCAATCCTTCGCTGCGGATGTATAAAACAGTAGGGCCTTTTTCGATGTAGGCACCACCCGTATTTTGATTGTTGCTTTCAAGTGCGGCAAACACATCCGACATGGTTATGTTAAACGATTGTAATTTGTTGGAATTCACAGCAATTTCATATTGCTTGAGTTTACCACCGAAACTACTTACATCGGCTACACCTTTCACTCCGAGCAATTGTCTGCGTACCACCCAATCCTGAATGGTGCGCAAAGCAGTTGCATCGTATTTATTTTCAAAGCCTTCTTTGGCGCGAACGGAGTATTGATAAATTTCACCCAAGCCGGTAGTAACCGGACCCATGGAAACATTTCCGACACCTTCTGGCAATTCAGCTTGCACTTGTTGCAAACGTTCGGCTACTTGCTGACGTGCCCAATACACATCTACATTATCTTCAAACACAATGGTTACGAGGGATAATCCGAAGCGAGAAAAACTTCTGATTTCCTTTAAGCCTGAAATATTATTGTTGGCTTGCTCGATGGGGAAAGTGATCAATCGTTCGATATCCGTTGCACCAAACGAAGGAGCAACAGTAATCACCTGGACCTGATTATTGGTAATATCGGGAACAGCATCAATAGGTAGTTTCGTAGTTTGATACGAACCATAACCGATAAGGGCAATTACAAAAAGCCCGATGATGAGTTTGTTCCGAATGGAAAACTCTATAATTTTAGTTAACATAATTTCTTGTTTAAATTATTTTTGATACACATACATACAGACCACACAATCACCTTGGGTAATTGCAATGTTCTAAAAAATCAAAAAGGGAATTAACAAGATTTTGGCGGTTGCCAAATAGAAGCTAAATAAGCGGAAGATAAATGATTGTCTGAAAAAAGAGTATACTGCTTTCTATCAGAAGGAATCGGTTTTAAAAGTAAACTATTGGAGCCGAAGAGTACTGGAGCAATTTCAAGACTACTTAATAAGGTATTTGGAGTTTTGAAAGGCAATTTCATATCCTTATCGTAATCGGCATCTTTCACATTCTTTTGTGCATAATGTAGATATAAGAATCCCAACACAGAAAGATTTTTGTTTTCTTCTTTATGTTCAAGATAGTGTTCCACCAACATGGGCAACTTTATCAGTTGACTTAATTCCGTAAGCGAAAGCAAGTAAATGGACAACAAAAATATGGGAATATACTTTTTCACTGGCACAAAGATACGAAATTTTTAAGGGCAAAGCAATACAAGCTCTAGCCAAGTCGATAAGGAAAACATGATTTTTGTCAGGAATAACAACAAGACATTTGAAAAACTACCCTTTCTTCTTCAACTTACTCATCACCCGATCAATGTACTTTTCTGTTGGCAGTAAACTACGCTGGATTCTTTTGGCATAGTGAATGGAATCAATAATTTCTCGTTGCTTTTCTTCAACCAATTCTTTTTGTTTCTCTACAATTTCTTTTTGCTGTTCGATAATCGTTTTTTGTTTTCGAATAATTCTAAAACGATTGAAGAGTATAAATGTGAAAAATAAAACCAATATCAATCCGGCAAACAAAGCATAGCGTTGAATCTTTTCTTGTTTTAATTCTGCTGCAGCCAATTGCTTATCCACAGCTACTTGCAAACTATCGGCAGTAGTTTTTTTATCAAACTCATATTGCATCTGGAGCTGCAACGTTTTTTTTGCACTCTCCACATTGTAGATACTATCACGAATTTGAATGAACTTTTTATAATGCAGCAATTCGTTCGGCACATCCTTCATCTTTTGATACAACACACTTAATGCCTGCTCCACCTCCGAATTCATATCAAGATAGCCGTTGGACAAGGAGACATCCGCTGCAAGGAGTAAATATTTTTCAGCTTCCTTGTACATCTTCAAATCAGTATAGTCGGTACCAACATTGGCATTGCTTTCCGCAATTCCTTTTTGATCTCCAATCTCTTCACGTATTTTCAGGGCTTGTTGATCATACAACAAGGATTTTTGAATGTCTTCCGCCAATCTATAACTGGTAGCAATGTTATTGAGTGCATAGGCAATAAAATATTTATCCCCCGACTCTTTAATCATATCATAGGATTTGAAACTATATTCCAATGATTTGTCGACATCCTGCAGCATGTTGTAAACCATCCCGATGTTTCCAAGATGTCGGGAAATTTCTCTTTTATTTCCTAACTCTTCTTCAATCTTGAGGGCTTTTAAATAAAACTCTTTTGCCTTTTCATATTCTCTCAATTCAAAATAAACACCACCAATGTTTGCTGTGTGTCGAGCAACGCCTGTTTTATCTCCTAATGCTTCGTCTTTTTGCAATGCCCTTAAATAATATTGAATGGCTTTCGGAAATTCACCTTTATAATAATAGGACATTCCGATATTACCCAAATGTTTGGCTTGGCCCATTTCATTCTTTATTTCTTCATCCATCTTTAATGCCGCCACATGTTGCAACAATGCTGCATCGTAGTCACCCTGAGCACCATATATCAAACCAAGGTTTCCGGTTGATGTTGCAACACCTTTTTTATCTCCTGCCTCCTTCGAATAGTTGATGGATGTTTCATAACTTTTAATCGCTTGTGGATATAGACCATTATCGTCATAATAAAAACCATACAAGCGAAATACATTTGCAAGTTCTTTTTTGTTGTTCTTTTTTTCTGCAAAGGATTTATACGCTTTCAAGTATTTCACCACCATTGAAGAATCCGCAAATTCATTTTGAAAAACAGTTTGATGTAGGTATCGTATTTGATGGAATCGGAGGTGGCGGTATTCAAAACACGAATCAGCGAATCAGAAGGATGCGGAATCGCATACACCTGATTGCTTAGTGTAAACAAGAAAGAAAAAAGCAGGAGTAAGAATACTTTTTTCATGAGATACATTTTTAAATAGTAATTACACTTCCTCTCCCAGTTCAATCAACGATTTCGCTTTTGCTTCTTTTTTACTTTGACGTTTGTCGATCGACAAAAGAATTGCCGGAAGTAAAACCAGATTGGTTACCATGGCTACTAATAACGTAATGGAAATAAGAACTCCCATCGCTACTGTTCCACCAAAACCGGAAGCAGCAAAGATGGCGAAACCACAAAACAATATCACCGCAGTATACACCATACTCAATCCCGTTTCTTTAATCGCGATAGAAATAGATCCTGCTACCGTGGCATTCATCTTTTTTAATTCTTGTCGGTACTTCGTTAAAAAATAAATGGTTCCATCGGAGGAAATTCCAAACGCGATACTAAAGATTAAAATAGTAGATGGTTTGAAACGAATTCCTAAATACCCCATGATTCCCGCAGTAATAATCAACGGTATCAAACATGGGATTTTTGAAAGCACAATGATTCTTACAGAGCGGAACAAGGCAATACCAACAATGGCAATCAACAAAATCTCAATCAACAAACTTTCAAACAGGTTGTACAACAAATAAGCATTGCCTTTTAAGAACATCAAACTTTGCCCGGTTAACGTTACATTGTATTCGTTCGAATCAAAAATAGAATCCACACGAGGTTCCAATTCTGCAATCAGTTTTTTCATTTTCTCTGAACCGATATCGGCCATCTGAAAACTCACACGCGTAATTTGTTTGCTCGAATCGATAAACGTTGCTAATTTATTTTCTTGTCCTTTTACCGTTGACGTATATTGTGTCAACTCTTTTAAGTCCATAATCCCCGGAAGGATATAATATTTCTTTTCTCCATCCTTATATGCCTGATACGAAAACTTTACGCCTTCTACCACAGATAGTGGTCGCGAGAACTCATCGTACTCCGCAAACACTTTTTGTAATTTTTTAATTTTATAAAGCGTTGCGCCATTGTCGGCAAACACACCATTTTCTTTTTTTGTGTCAATGGAAATTTCAAAAGGCAATACCCCATGAAAATTTGTTTGGAAAAATTGTAAATCGGTATTCACAGGATCGTTTTTAGGAAGATCATCCACCACAAATCCGTTCACATTAATTTTGCTCGCTCCATAAGCAGACACCAACGTAACAATGGTAATGATCCAATACAATTGTTTGCGTTTGTTGTGTACAATAAAATCTACCCAAGCCAACAACTTATTAATTTTTACACCTTCCAAATGTTTGGTTTGTTTTTTTGTAGGTGCCGGCAGATACGTTAATATAATTGGAATGAGGAACAATGTGATAAAATACGTCACCATCACATTGATAGCTGCCACTACCCCAAACTCCACCAACATGGAACTGTTTGTAAAATACAATACACCAAAACCAATGGCTGTGGTTACGTTTGCTAAAAACAACAATACACCAATGGTTTCAATCATCACCGACAAGGCCTTTACTTTGTTGCCATGTTTGATGTATTCACTTTGGTATTTATTGATGAGGAACACACAATTGGGAATACCGATCACCATGATGAGCGGTGCAATCAATCCGGAGAGCATGGTAATTTTATAATCGAGCAAGGAAATAGTTCCAAGCGCCCAGGTTACACCAATGGCAACTACAAATACTGAAAAGAAAACCGAAGAAAACGAACGGAAGAACAACCATAAAATAATCACCATCACCAACGCTGCCAAGCCCATAAACAAACCCATCTCTGCGGATACCTTTTCCATCAGCGCAGTACGAACATACGGTAAACCGGAATAGTGAATTTGCAAATTGTGTTTTTGGCGAACGCATCACCAAGTGTTTTTATCTGATGTACAATTTCAATTCGGCTTTTCGAATTCAAATCTTTTTTGGTGAAGGTAATCGCCATTAAATTGGCACCGGTTTCTTTGTTGTATACCAAGCCATCATAAAATGGAAGTGATTCAATCACATCTTTCAAGCTATCCAACTCGGTTTGTGATTTCGGAGCAGAGTTAATAATCGGAAGGAAATCAAACTTGCTTAAACTGTCGTTGCGTTTGATGTTATAGAGCTTTGCTACCGACAACAATTCCTTAATCCCTGCAATGTTTTTTATTTCTGTACTGAGTTCATACCAGTCGTTAAACTTCTTCAGTTCAAATAAATTTTTATCCTCAATACCGATTACCATTACACTGCCATCTTCACCAAACAGCTTTCTGAAGTTTTCATACTCGATATAGGTTGGATCATCTGCAGGCAAAATCTGCGGATAGGTATAGGTCAATTCAATTTTTGTTGCCTCATAACCCATAAATGCGGTGATGGCCATGATCACAGCAATAAATGCAATTTTATTTCTTAAAATCTTATTTGCTAAAAATCTCCACATAGTATTAACGTTATTAGTGCAAAGGTCGCTTTTTTATCATTCCGCCCTTCGTATCTTTTACAGTATTCATTACAATAAATGCATTCGGGTCAATTTTTCAACTTCCGTTTGCAGTTTCCCAATTTCCAAGCGGGTAATCACGGTATACACAATATCCATGTCGCCCCGGTTTTCACCCCGTTTTCCAAAACCCCGCTTACCGGTATAGATGGTGACACCACGCCCCATCTTTTCGGTAATCATCAACCTTACTTCTTCACAATGTGCTGAAACAATGGTGACTCCCGTATATTCCTCCACTCCTTCAATTACAAAATCAACCGTTTTGGATGCTGCCAGATACGCCAAAATGGAGTATAAAGCCGTTTCAATCGACAAGACATAAGCAGCAACAGAAAAAATGAAGATGTTAAACACTAAAATAACATCGCCCAATGTAAGCCCTGTGCGCTTACTCAAGTAAATCGCCAATATTTCCGTACCATCCAAAACCCCACCACCTCTGATAGCAAAACCAATTCCTGCACCCAGAAAAAATCCTCCGAATACCGAAATTAATAATTTATCTGATGTGATTACCGGGTAGCGAATAAACGTAATTGCCAACGCTAAACCGATAATCGCAATCACACTTTTAATGGCAAATTGCTTCCCGATTTGGTGATAACCCAAAATAATAAAGGGAATATTAATGACAATAATCAAAATCGGTAAGGGATACTTTGTGACTTCGGCAGTTAACAAGGAAATACCTGTTACACCGCCATCAATAAAGGAGTTGGGCAATAAAAACCCTTCCAAGCCAAACCCTGCAGCCAAAATTCCGACCAAAATTAAAAATGCATCCTTTATAAAATGGATTGCGGTTACTTTGAGTTTGTAAAACTCCTTTGCGATATCGTAAGTACTAACTTCCTTCCGTTGACCAGCTTTGTTCGATTGTTTCGCCCGATTGATTATGATTTGTTGAAGAAGTGGATTCATATCTTTCCTTTTTATAAACCAAATAAGGCTTTAATTCCTACTAATAACACAATGGTTACAACAATAATCAGAAGGATAAATCCTCCTCCTTGCATGAATCGCGACTTTCCGCTGGATTCGTTTTCTTGATTTTCCATATATACATTTTTTAATAATTGATACTCGACCGGAATGGCCATAATAAAACAATCACACCACTTCGATGAAGTCGTGTGTAAATTCCGAGAACGAAAAAATCATATTATTAAACGATGGTAGGCAATGTAAAAAGGAGAACTGTTAAAGCTGTTGGTTAAGCTTTGACAATAAACGGGGTAAAATACACTTAAACTTTGAGAAGAAACACGTGCTAAATTGGTGGTTAAATGCTTTTTGAACGAATGCTGATTCTGAAAACCAAAGTTACGGCCTTCATTGCCTTTAATGATACATCCGCTTAACTCCTTAATGGCTGTAAGCGACTGTTCCTGTTCTGAAGCAGGATCCACATCCAAGGATGCCATTGGCTGATTTACTTCTGCAACAGCGAAAGACTGGGGTGTAATCTTCGTTCCGGTTGATGTAAAAAACACCAACAAGGCACAAACGATAACAGCTATAGTCCTAATACTTCTCATTCTGGTAAAGGTACGAAAAAAACTGCAATTTCACTAAGAAATACGACTATACATCCATCAAAATGCCTCACTTGCATTGCAGCTTTTTCTATACCTTTGTGTAATACATGACAACCAAAGGGCATATACTCATTATTGATGACGAAGAAAAACTTCGTGCCTTACTTTCCCGTATCATCGAACTGGAAGACTATAAAGTATACCAATCCTCTACTGCAAAACATGGATTGGAATTGTTGGAACATGAAAAAAACATTGACCTCATCATCACCGATGTAAAATTACCCGATGATAATGGCATTGATTTACTCTCCAAAATAAAAAACAAATACCCTTTTTGTGAAGTGATTGTGATGACCGCTTTCGGAACGATTCACGATGGTGTAAAAGCAATGAAACTGGGGGCCTTTGATTATTTCACGAAGGGAGACGATAACGAACAAATTATTCCGGCCATCAATCGCGCTATTGAAAAAGTAAAATTACAAAAGCGCATTTTTGAACTCGAAAATAAATTAGAAACAAAATTCAGTTTCGATATTATTTTAGGATCCTCCAAAAGTATTGCCGACACCATTAAGATGGCGCAAAAGGTAGCTCCTACCGATTCAACCGTTTTGCTGGAAGGTGAAACCGGAGTTGGGAAAGAATTGTTTGCGCAAGCCATTCACAATGCCAGCAACAGAAAATCAAAAGCATTTGTTGCCGTTAATTGCAGTGCCTTTCCGAAAGATTTATTAGAAAGTGAATTGTTCGGTCATAAAAAAGGGGCTTTCACCGGTGCAACAAACGATAAAAAAGGATTGTTTGAAGAAGCACACGAAGGAACGCTGTTTTTAGATGAGATGGGTGAAATGAACCTCGACTTACAAGCAAAATTATTGCGGGTTTTGGAAACACAATCATTTATTAAAGTTGGCGACTCCAAACCAACCAAAGTAAATGTGCGCATTATAGCTGCCACTAACAGAGATTTAAAAAAAGAAAGTGAGCAAGAACATTTCCGCTCCGATTTATATTACCGCTTATCTACCTTCAAAATCAATATCCCCTCCTTGCGTTCACGCAAAGAAGATATTGAAGAACTGGCCAACTATTTTTTAACGGTGTATTCCGGAAAAATAAAAAAACGCATCACCTCCATGGACAAAGCGTTTTTACAACATTTAAAAAATTACGAATGGCGCGGAAATATCCGTGAATTAAAAAACATGATTGAACGCGCCATCATCCTCAGCGAAACAGAAACGCTTACTGCCGATTTACTTCCTCCGAAATCATGTCGAGCGACCTTTGCCTTTCGGATACTTCTCTTGAAAGTTTGGAAAAAATTCATATCCATAAAATACTGCAACAGTGCAAAGGAAATAAAACCAAGGCAGCAGAACTTTTAGGGATTGGACTCACCACGCTTTACAGAAAGATGGACGAATACCACATCGAAAAATAGAAAACCCTTCCATTTTGAAAAAACCCTTCCATTTTGAAAGGGTTCTAATTCCTGTGATACTTATCATTGTGTTTATAATCAAGCGATTCCATATTTGGATTAAGTTTTGGCATGTACTCTAAGACGATGCATTGTTCAGAACGTCATTGTGACTTCTGCACTTTTGAAGAAACTTGAAGCAATGAAGGTGATAAACAAAATTTAAAAACAATGAAACACCATTTTATAATTACTTCACTCCTCTTTTTAACAACCATAACTGTTGCTCAAAAAGATTCCATCAAATCGCAAATTCCTTTTGAAGGACAAGATCAAACATGGCAAAATGGAAGCGACAGAAGAGATTCGGCTGTTTTGCAAACCAAGTATTTTACAGGGAGTGTATTGCTGGATGCCAACTACACTTACTCATTTGCGAACCCAATTGACCATACCGTTGTTGGTTCTACCGCCTTGGCTAGAAACAACGAAATGCAAGTATCGAGTTTAAATATCGGTGGAGACTTTTATTATAATGGTGCCCGCGGAAGAATCATGACACAGTTCGGAACACGCTCCACCGTTATCCCTCGCAACGATTACAGCGCTTTCCGTGGACAATACGAATTGGCAAACGTGTATCGCTATTTAAGTGAAGCCTATGCCGGTTATCACTTTAATAAAATGCATGGCATCAATGTCGATTTCGGAATGTTTATGTCGTACATCGGACTCAACTCCTATTATCAGGTAGAGAACTGGGAATACCAAGCGTCCTTCACCTCCGACAATACTCCTTGGTTTTTTAATGGTATGCGTGTGCAACTCTTTCCATCTAAAACATTAAAGATGGAATTATGGGCCATCAACGGCTGGCAGAGCTATGGAATGTTTAATGAGATGCCCGGCCTGGGAGGAAATATCACCTGGTGCCCCAACGAAAACATAAAACTTTTAACCAATGATTACTATGGAAGTGATGCAGCTGGACTACCGGGTAGAAAACGTTTTCATTCCGACAACAGTCTATTGGTTCGCTACTTCAACAGAAAAACTTCCAAAGGAATCAGTCGAATGGCATTTTCATTAACGGGGGATGTTGGTTTTGAAAAAGGTGCTGGAGTAAACGGATTTAAAGATGGCGATTCGCTACAAGGACCTGCACAATTTTTTGCCAGTGGAATGTTTTACAACCGTATTTGGTTTTATAAAAATAAATTTGCGTGGACCTTCGGAGGTGGAATCATGACCAATCCAGGAAGATATCTTGTATTGTATCCCACCGGTGATGCAAGTCCGCTGCCCAGTACTACCAACCCGACTGTCACAGCCGGAACACATCCCTACAGTGCTGCTCCCGGTGATCAGTTTAATGGATGGGACTGCTCAACCAATATCGAATGGATGCCCAACCAAAGCATCGCTTTCCGATTTGAATATGTTCATAGAGAATCAAGTGTTCCGTATTTTGCAGGACAAGGTGGAGTAACTTCGCCCAGCGGATATACCACCACTCCTTTAACACCAAGTTGGATTCCCGATTTAGTAAAAACAGAAAACAGAATTATTTTTGCAGTTCTATTTAGAATCTAAAAACAGTACTCATGAATGTAAAACGTAAAATAGAAGCCGGATTACTTTTCCTATTCACCTTATCCATAGTGATTACAGGAATATCGGCTTATAGCACAAAAAAATTGGCAGACGACTCCAATGCGATTTTGACCAATAACTACAACAGTATTGTATACGCAAAAGACATGCTGAAGGAACTTTCGACCATTAGCACCGATACTGGAAAAATAAGTACTGCCGAATTTGAAACAATCCTAAATCGTCAACACACCAACATAACAGAACAAGGAGAAAAAACACTCACCGACTCTCTTTCTTTTTTTATTACTAAAATTAAAAACAAACAAGACATTCAGGAAAGTATTGTTTCTACTAACCACCTGTTGCATCAAATTATGGATTTGAATATGGATGCTGTTGAAAAACGAAATGCATTGGCGCAGGAAACCGCTCACAATGCATTTGTATATCTCCTCATCAGCGGTGCTTTGTTTTTAATTTTAGCACTTTTATTTATTGCAAAGTTCCCATCCTACATTGCTTTGCCCATTTTAAAACGCGATAGAGATAAAACAAATTTTATTGCAACCGTTTCGCATGAGATAAAAACACCCATCGCTTCCATTAAATTAAGTACCAAACTACTGGAAGATTCCCGAATTGGAAGTTTGAACGAGGAGCAAAAACAACTTGTACAAAACATCAAAGAAGACACATTGCGTGTGATAAAAATCACAACCGAAGTTTTGAACATGGCACAAATGGAATCCGGGAAAATTCAATTGAATGTACATCCTTCGGAGCCTCGACAAATTGTTGATTATGCTATTGAAGCAACACATGTACAAGCCGAACACAAAGAGATTGCACTCGAACTCAACTGTGATGAACAATTGCCATTGGTGGATGCCGACCTTGAAAAAACAACTTGGGTGATGGTAAATTTACTTTCAAATGCTATCCGTTATTCGCCCGAAAAAAATAAAATCAGTATTCGGATTGCAACACATGAACATACCGTTGAATTTTCAGTTCAGGATTTCGGAAATGGAATTGAACATCAATACCTAAATAAAATTTTTGACCGCTACTTTCAAGTTCCGGGAAGCAAGCCGGGGACCGGACTCGGGCTCGCCATCAGCAAACAGTTTATTGAAGCGCAAGGTGGAAAAATTTGGGCGGAGAGTACCGTTGGAAAAGGTAGCACCTTCACCTTTACTTTGAATAGAAACTTTTTAAACGAAATACCACTATAGATTATGTCAACTCTCAATTTAAAAAAACTTTCTGCTGCAGGCGCATTAATCACCCTTGGAATTATTTTCGGTGATATCGGGACTTCTCCACTTTACGTTTTAAAAGCAATTGTTGGTGAAGGCAACGTTATTCATGCTGACACCATTCTGGGTGGATTGTCCTGCATTTTCTGGACGCTTACATTACAAACAACTGTAAAATATGTGATTTTAACGTTGCGTGCCGACAACAATGGTGAAGGTGGAATTTTTGCATTGTATGCACTCGTTAAAAAAGCGAAAATAAAATGGTTGATGTTTCCTGCAATCATCGGTGGAAGCACCTTGCTTGCGGATGGAATTATTACCCCACCAATTTCTGTTGCATCTGCCATCGAAGGTTTGCGAACATTGGATCCGGAGATTAATACGATTCCAATCATCCTCATCATCCTTATCATCTTGTTTTCAATTCAACAATTCGGAACAAAATTTATCGGTCGATTTTTCGGACCTGCAATGCTCATTTGGTTTTCGATGTTAACCGTATTAGGAATTGCACAGGTTACAACGAACATGAGCGTATTAAGCGCAGTAAATCCCTACTACGCCTATAAATTATTATTTCAACACCCAGAAGGATTCTTAGTGTTAGGCGCTGTTTTCCTATGTACAACAGGTGCCGAAGCACTTTATTCCGATTTGGGACATTGCGGTAAAAAGAACATTCGTGCAGCATGGATCTTTGTAAAAATCGCCTTGCTGTTAAATTATTTCGGACAAGGTGCATGGTTAATTTCACAAGAAGGTCATAAATTGGAAAGCAATCCATTTTATAGCATCATGCCGGAATGGTTTGTTCCAGTAGGAATTGCAATTTCAACCGTGGCAACGATTGTAGCAAGTCAGGCATTAATCAGTGGCTCATTCACCTTAATCAATGAAGCCATTCGTTTAAATTTTTGGCCGAAAGTTCGGATCAAATATCCGACTGATTTAAAAGGACAACTTTACATTCCATCGCTCAACTGGTTATTGTTAGCAGGTTGTATCGGCATTGTTTTATACTTCAAAGAATCATCCGGAATGGAAGCTGCGTATGGTTTAGCTATTGTATTAACAATGATTATGACCACCACGTTGTTGACTTACTACTTAATCATCAAACGTTACAATAAAATTTTCATTGGGGTTTTATTAGCGGTTTACTTAACCATTGAAAGTGCTTTCTTAATTGCAAACTTAAACAAGTTTACACATGGTGGATGGATCACCTTGTTAATTGCCGGTGGATTAATTCTAGTGATGATGGCCTGGTTTTATGCTCGCAAAATCAGAAACCGCTATACAGAATTTGTGAAACTTTCAGAATATCTTCCAGTGTTGGAAGATTTAAGCAGAGACTTAAGTGTTCCGAAATATGCAACACATCTGGTGTATTTAACCAGCGCCAACAGCAGAGAAGAAATTGAATCCAAAATTATGTATTCCATTATGCAGAAGCAACCAAAGCGTGCGGATATCTATTGGTTTGTACATGTAGATGTGGTAGATGAACCGTATTGCATGGAATACAAAGTGTGTGAATTTATTCACGATGATGTGATTCGTATTGATTTCCGATTAGGATTCAGAGTTGCACCACGCATCAATTTAATGTTCAGAAAAGTGGTAGAAGATATGGTGAAAAACAATGAAGTTGATATTACGAGCCGTTACAAATCCTTAAACAAAAACAACATCATTGGCGACTTTAGATTTATTGTTATTGAAAAATTTATTTCTTACGAAAACGAATTACCAATTCATGAAAAAATCATTCTCGATATCCACTCCGTTTTAAAACGATTGAGTTTATCAGAAGGCAGAGCATTCGGATTGGATACCAGCTCCGTAACAGTTGAAACCGTTCCTTTGATCATTACTCCATCTAAGGAAATTAACTTGAAGCGAATTGAGTGAACCTAAGTAGAGTTCTACCGTTATAGATTATGCTTTCTGAGCATCATTGAGCAGAGATTGCTTCGTTCCTCGCAATGACGTACCAATGTGCAGTGGAATGGTATCGACTTTTAGCACTTTTTTCTTACCTTTGCAGTATGAATTCGTCACCTAAAAAATCAAAACCCTTGTTTTGGTTTTACATCTTGTTAGTTTATGTATTTCTGCAATTTTCGTGGTGGACCTATTCCATGTTTCAACTCAACACCGAAAACATTCGTTTAAAAACAGAAGTAAACCTCCTGAAAGGTGAAACACTGGAAGAAGTCATTCAAAAGGGAAATGAGCTCAACGAAAAATTACATAAACGCTGGTTGATGATTTCTAGCGAAGGGGCGGTTTTTGTTTTTCTATTATTACTCGGTGGATATCAAATTAGAAAAACATTAAAGAAAGAAACGGCATTAGCACAACAGCAAAAGAATTTTTTATTATCCGTTACTCACGAATTAAAATCGCCCATTGCCTCTACCAAACTGCAATTGCAAACGCTTCAAAAACACGAATTGGATAGAACCAAACAAAAAGAAATTCTTGCGAATGCCATCAGTGATACCGAACGATTAAACAACTTGGTAGAAAATATTTTAGTTGCTGCCAAAATTGAGAACAGTGTTTTTGCTATCAACAAAGAAGAATACAATATTTCGGAATACATTACAGAAGGGATGAATCAAACGATTAATCTCTTTAACTACTCACAAAAAGTAGTCTTAAACATTGAGCCGAATATTAAAATGAAGATTGACCGAACGAGTTTTCCTTCAATCATTTTAAATTTGTTTGAAAATGCGGTGAAATATTCTCCAGCAAATTCAACGATTACAATAGGTTTAAAATCTTCCAATGGAAAAATCATTTTGAGTGTAGCAGATGAAGGGGAAGGAATTTCCAATGCCGAGAAAGAACGTATTTTCCAAAAATTTTATCGTGTCGGAAATGAAGAAGTAAGAAAAACAAAAGGAACAGGATTGGGATTATTTATCGTAAAGTATTTGGTAGAGGAACATAATGGAGTTATTGCAGTAAAAGACAATGCTCCGAAAGGAAGTGTATTTGAGGTGACATTTGGTTAGGTGCAGGACGATAAGCTTTCTTAAGGAGCGTCATTGCGAGGCACGAAGCAATCTCTCACGAAGGGCTGACCAGTCAATATCAAACAGAGATTGCTTCGTACCTCGCAATGACGTTCTAACTAGCAAATAAGTATAATAACAAACATACAGATTCGTAATTCGTATATTTCGTAAAAAGTTAGTAATTCGTTGGAGTAAATGAAAAAAGTAGCACTTATAATTTTAGATGGTTGGGGAATTGGTGATGGATCAAAATCTGATGCCATTGCAAATGCAAACACCCCTTTTGTAGACAGTCTTTACAAAAAATATCCGCACAGTACCTTGCGTACGTCCGGTGAAAACGTTGGTTTGCCCGATGGACAAATGGGGAATTCTGAAGTAGGACATTTAAACATAGGTGCCGGGAGAATTGTATACCAAGACTTCGCCCTCATCAACAAAGCCGTTCGCGAAAAAACAATCGATACAAATGTAGAGTTGGTAAAAGCATTTGACTATGCTAAAAAAGAAAACAAAGCCATTCATTTTATCGGTTTAGTTTCAGAAGGTGGTGTACATTCCTCTCAAGGACATTTACATCATTTATGCGACTTAGCAAAAGCCAAAGGATTAAGCAACGTATTCATTCATGCATTTACAGACGGAAGAGATACAGATCCGAAAAGTGGGTTAGGTTATTTGACTAATCTGGAAAATCATTTAAAATCTTCCGCAGGCAAAATTGCAAGTATTGTAGGAAGATATTATGCTATGGATAGAGATAAAAGATGGGAGCGTGTAAAACTGGCTTATGATTTATTAGTAAAAGGCGAAGGAACTAAAACACAAAATGCAATTCAAGCAATCGAAGCATCGTATGCAGAAAATGTAACCGATGAATTTATTAAACCTATTGTTTGTACCGATGCTTCCGGAAATCCAATTGGGAACATCAAAGAAAATGACGTAGTAATTTGTTTTAATTTCCGAACCGACCGTTGCAGAGAAATTACACATGTGCTTACACAACAAGACATGCCGGAGCAAGGAATGAAAACCCTCCCACTCTATTATGTTACAATGACCAATTACGATGCGACATTTAAAAATGTACACATCCTATATGATAAAGACAATTTGGTAAACACCTTGGGTGAAGTATTGGAAAGCGCAGGAAAGAAACAAATACGCATTGCAGAAACAGAAAAATACCCGCATGTTACATTTTTCTTTTCAGGTGGGAGAGAAAAAGAATTTATTGGTGAAAAAAGAATTATGGCGCCTTCACCAAAAGTAGCTACCTATGACTTACAACCGGAGATGAGTGCTGTTGAACTAACCAATGCCATCTTACCAGAAATTAAAAAAGGCGAAACCGATTTTATTTGTTTAAACTACGCCAATGCAGATATGGTTGGTCACACAGGAGATTACAAAGCAGTAGTAAAAGCTGTTGAAACGGTAGATGCTTGCACAAAACGAATTGTAGAAGCAGGAATTGAATCCGGATATTCGTTCATCATCATTGCCGACCACGGCAACTCTGATTACATGATTAATCCGGATGGTTCACCTAACACGGCTCATACAACCAATCCTGTTCCTTGCATTTTAATTGATAACGATTACAAAAACATCCAGGAAGGAAAGTTGGCAGACATTGCTCCTACTATCTTAAAAATATTAGGAGTAGGCATTCCGAAAGAGATGGATGGAGATGTGTTGATTTGAAAAATTGGAAATAAGTCAATTTGATTTTCGAAACTCTATCTTACTAACGTTACCTTACCAATGTATTGATGTTCGAGGTGTTCCACCTCATCGAAGAAACGTATTTTGTAAACATAGACATCTTGTTCACACAATTTGGATTTATAAAAACCATTCCAACCCACTTGTAAGTCGTCTGTTTCAAATATTTTTTCTCCCCATCGATCAAAGATTAAAAACTCATAATCGTATACTCCAAATAATTTTGGCATAAACACATCGTTCATTCCATCGCCATTCGGAGTAAATGCATTTGGAAGCCAGAATAAAAAACCAGGATAAATAAATACTTCTGAATAGGCTGTGTCGGTGCATCCATAATCATTCTGTACCACTTGCATTAAACTGTATAAATTTACAGCAGGATACGTATGCATCGTATCACAAGGCGTTGAGGACGTTCCATCCCCCCAATACATGGTACAACTGGTAGCACCAAAACTTGTATCCACTGTTGTTACAAACGGATGTGTGATGGACGTATCGTGCGGAGAAACCGTAAACCCTGCAACAGGAGAAGGAAAAACCTGAACGATATCCGACAAGTAAAACGTATCACTGCAACCAAATGCATTGGTAACAATCAAATTTGTTAAGTAAACACCCACCGATGGATACAAATGATACGGGTTTTCTGAGGTAGATGTTTGTCCATCACCAAAATCCCATTGATAGGTTAATGGAGAAACAGTAGAGGTATTTAAAAAATGTACTGGCTGCAAATCGCAAGCAATTGTCGACTCCAAATAATAGCCGGCATTGGGCTCCTGAAAGATGGAAACATAATTTGTATCGGTTACCGTACATCCATTTTCACTCACTGTAAATGAAATGGGCACCAAACCTGTCGCACTAAAAACAATGTTGGTTGGATTCAAACTTGCACTGCTCGTTGGTGTTCCATACGGTCCGAAGTTCCATAAAAATGTTGCACTACTAGAATATGTTCCACTTCCACTAAAATCAAAACTGTTTACACTAAAACATTCACCTGGAGGAGGAGAAAACGTAGCATCAATTACTGGATAAATTTGAAAAACAGAAGTTGCGGTATCTGCACAACCGGAGGATGAACTCACTATTAATGTAACAACATAAGTTCCCGTATCAGCGTAGGTCCAAGTAGGAGCAACCAAACTTGAAGTATCGGATAAGGTAGACTGATCACCAAAATCCCATTGATAGTTTACTGCATTCACACTTGTTTGTGTAAACGTTACTGTTGTTCCAAAACAAAAAGTGGTTTGATTAGGAATGGAAGCAACTGCCAAGGTAGAACAATCGACCACGTTAAATTGAAAATCTCTTTTATTCGTTGCAATTAAAACACCTAGCGAAATTCACTCACACAAACACCAACTACCCATTGACCAATCATATCCGGTGTTCCGGTTAACAAACCGGTTGTTGGATCAATCCAGATTGGTGTGGACGCACTCATTGGATACGTTCCACTGTAAGGTGATTGCCAAGGAATAAATGCATACGGTGGTGGAGAAGAAATCCCCGGACATCCCGGAGGAGCAATCACTCCGATGCTAGGACAAAGCACATCTAAACCTGAAAACGGATCACACAATTCATAATACAAAGAATCACCATCAGGATCAACAGCTGAATGATCAAAAAACAATGGGATGTCGGTACAAACAAAAAGCGGAGGAAAATAATTGTAACGCGGACTGCTATTACCCGGAGCGGTGGTATTGTCGGGAATATGCACCACGTAGGATGACCCGACAGAATTTGGAGAGATTACATTTAATATAGTTGCATTCCTGCAACAACGTTGATATACTAAATCATAGCCACCCGGAATACTGGGAAGATTAACAATGCCTTGATACACGGCTTCTTCCACACATACATTGGTTGGAGGACTAAAACATGGACTATTAATAATCGGAGGAAGTTGTATCGAGCCTGGAAAAACAATATTGATGCTATCTATAAATGTGCCTGCACTGTTAAAAACAAAAATGGTAGCAGCACTATCATAAGGCGCTCCGGCAGAAAAACAATCGCGGTATAATTTTAAAGTAATTCGGTAGTTGTTGGCACCCAGGTTATCGTAATATATTTCGCCTCCTACAATGTGATCGGCAACACTCACATTGGAACAACAAACAAAAAAGAAAACGATTAGAATAAATTTAAATCTCATACCCAATACAATAAACGATGCTGTATTATAAATACAATATTACAACATAAATAAGTTACGGGGATGTGAACTATCTTTTTGTACGTGATTACCTCACCAAAGTTACTCTGCCAATATACTGATGATCTAGGTTTTCTACATCATCTTGGAAGTTAATTTTATAAACAAATACATCGTTGGTGCATAATCTGCCTTTAAAATAACCATTCCAGCCTTCTTCCTCATTGCTTGTTTCAAATATTTTTTCTCCCCAACGATCGAAAATTAAAAATGAATAATTGTGTACTCCCAGCAATTTGGGTTTGAACACATCGTTCAATCCATTTCCATTTGGCGTAAAGGCATTTGGAATATAAAATAAAAATTCAGGACGAATAATCACTTCAATGTATGCGGTATCCTTACAGCCGGATGCATTTACAACGACTTGCATAATCGTATATGTTCCCGGTTTAGTATATGTATGCATCGTATCGCAGTTGGTACTAAATGTTCCATCCCCCCAATAAATATCGCAATCGCTTGCACCGCTGCTTAAATCAAACACCTGCACATCCGGATAAAAAATGGATGTATCCGTTGGTGTTGCATCAACTCCAGCCTGCGGTGAAGGGAATACAGAAACCGGTGAAGGCAATGCAAAGGTATCTTTACAACCATGAGAAGTAGAAACAATTAAACTGGTGGGATACACTCCAACAGCAGGATAGATATGATATGGATTTTGTACGCTACTTGTTCCACCATCACCAAACTCCCAATAATAACTTAAAGGAGTATCACCAACAGAAGCATCCATAAACAGAACAGGTTGCAATTCACAAGCGAGAGCTGTTACTAATGAATAATCAGCGACTGGCTTTGGATAGACATTCACATTGTTTGTATATGTTTCGGTACAACCATTTTCTGTGACAGTAAAAGTGACGGGAAAAGTACCAACAGAATTGTATATAATATTTGTAGGGTTTAGAGCATTGCTTGTTGTGGGACTTGCATTTGCACCAAAATTCCATGTAAAGGTTCCGTTCCCCATGTATGCTCCTCCGGCAGTAAAATCAAAACTGTTTTCGTAAATACATTCACCAGCCGGTGGCGAAAAAACAGGATCCAACAACGGATAAATATAAAACGTAGTGGATTGCGTATCGGCACACATTGTTCCCGGATTAATAATCAACATCACTTGATACGTTCCTGAATCAGCGTAAGTCCAAGTAGGATTTAAAAGATTAGAAGTATCCAATGTTGTGGTAGGATCACCAAAATCCCAATGATAGGTGAATGCATTTAAACTTGCTTGAGTAAAATTCACATTGTATCCAAAACAAAATGTGGTTTGCAAAGGAATGGATGCAACCGGTAAACCCGGACAAACAACCACATTGAATTGAAAATCGCGTTTGTTGACATCAACCAAAATTCCATTTCGGTATTCACTCACACAAACTCCTACCACCCATTGTCCAACCATATTCGGAGTTCCTGTCATTAATCCAGTATTCGGATCAATGGCCAAAGCAGGCGAAGCACTCATCGGATACGTTGCATTGTAGGGTGCTTGCCAAGGAACAAACGCATAAGGTGGAGGCGATGCAATTCCCGGACAACCCGCTGCAACACCGACAGCACCCAACGAAGGACAAACTGGATCTAAACCAGTATACGGGTCACACAATTCGTAATACAACGAATCGCCATCAGGATCGGTTGCGGAGTGATCAAAAAACAAAGGCACGCCTGCACATAAAAAGATGGGAGGAAAATTGGTATACCGCGGACTACTGTTTGTTGGAGCAATACTATTATCCGGAATGTGCGCCATATACGTAGAACCAACATCACCGGGCAATACCAAATTTAAAATGGTCCCGTTTCTGCAACAGCGCTGATAAGATAAGTTATAGCCACCGGGAATATTGGGGAGATTAACCACTCCTTGATAAATGCCTTCCTCCACACAAATATTGGTAGGTGGTGTAAAACAAGGATTATTGATGGTAGTAGGTAATATTACGGTTGGAGGTCGAGGAATTTCAATGCTATCAATAAATACACCGGCACTGTTAAAAATAAAAATACATGCAGGATCATCTAAAAGCGGAACACCATTGTAACAGTCGCGATATACTTTTAGCGTAATCCGATAATTGTCTCCTCCGAGGTAATCATAGTAAATTTCGCCACCCACAATGTGGGTAGAAAAATTTTTCAATGATAACATCATGAAAAAAAAGAGTATCAAAAAACGTTTCAATCTCATGATTACAATTCACAAAAAAGAGTGTATTTATTTCATGCGTGTAATGTGAAAATACCCTGCAAATACTTTACTTTCGTCAGAGCTGGTTGTTTTAAATGAAGAGCTTGGATTTGCATTCGCCAATATTGTTCCAGCTGCAGGCACTGTTAACACATAATAATAAACACCATCCACTGATTTTGATCCGTTCCAATCATTTTTATAATCAGCACTTTCAAAAACTTTATTTCCCCAGCGGTTATAAATTGCCAAGGAGCTTCCCGGAAATTTTTCAAGATTTTCTACAAAGAACAATTCATTCAGTGCAGGACCCGTTCCATCAGGAGTAATCACGTTTGGAATATTTAATACACAAGAACTTTCTACACCAACTGCAACTTGATCGGTTTGAACATTGCCGCAGATATCGGTAATTGTAATTTGATAAATTCCATTTCCGTTTGCAATAATATTTGTAAGTGGAGTATTTGTAGAAGTAACCGTATCAGTACCTGTGATGGTTGTCCAGCTATACGTATATGGAGAACCTCCTCCGGTAATGGTTGCATTGATTGCGATTAAATCACCGGGACAAACCAACATATCCGGACCGGCACTTACCACCATTGGTGCAAATGTTGCAACGGTAACTACGGCTGAATCCAAAACAGAAGGAGTTGGATCGGGCACACCATTGCAGGCATCATTTACACTAACAGTATACGTTGTTGTAGTTGTAACCGTAACCGTGTTGCTTGGAGTAGATGCTAATCCACCGCTCCACGAATAGGTATAAGGTTCAACACCACCAGTAACATTTGCATTGAGTGTAAGCGTTCCTCCCAAATTACAGAAGGTTGTATCTGACAATCCCGTTAAACTTAAAGGCGTGTATTCATTTAGATAAACTGTAGCATAAGTGGTTGTTCCACCGCAAGCACCGGATAAAATAATCGACAATTGAATGGTATCCAATCCTTCTAATACAGCATCTGAAACTGCGTTGATACAATAAGAAATAGAATCTTGTCCGGCTGCAAAAATCAATTGATTCGGCAATGGCACACCAACAACACCGGTATTGTAATCCACACCATTGATTGCAGAACCACCTATCGTTAAGTTTACAGTATCTGCATTTGCAAGATTTGAAGTTCTAACAAAATAGATGCAAGCCAAACCACAACCTTCATATAAGGTAGAATCATTTGTTCCGCCATAACTGATTTCAGGAATGATGGTAACACCTTGACTGCTGAAACTACCCGCTTCTAAGAATACACCTGAATCCAAAATATCATCACCACCGTCACCAATCGCCAATTTAATATGATATGTTTCTCCACATTGCACTGGAGAAATAGCGGTAAGTGGAACAGTGAATCCATCGTACTGCACGGTTGCACCATCCGGTGCTGTTCCCGTTCCAAAACCATCACCATTGTCAACATAATACATTCCATAAGATGTCAAGTTTAAGTTAAACATTGTAACTGGCAAAGCTGTGCCTGGAATAAGCGCAATGTTTTGGGCTCCACCACTAAACGGACCAGAGATACCCGGACCACTGATAAAAAATCCAAAACCATCGTTGATTCCACCTGGGATTGTACTTACATACTCCATGTATTCTTCGGAAGCAAAAACATAATTAAATTTTACTGTATCTGAAGTCGGAATGAAATCAAACTCTAAAATCGTTGCATCAAAACTCAATGTAGGAGCCATGATAATATTTAAATCAGGGTCACCGGGAAGTCCATTTCCAACAGAAGCGCCCGACATATTATTTGGACCAATTGCATTTGTTAAATTACCGCAGGTCAATAAAACGCCTGATGAAAAACCAATGTTAGACAATGCTCCGTTAAATGTTCCTCTACTGATGGTTGCACCGGTATATGTAATACCACTGGCAGTAACACCCGTTCCTAACAATGTATCTACCAATTGTGCAGGAGTAAATCCTCCGTTAACAGTTAACTGTGCAACAGAAGTGTTTAAAATAAATACACTTGCTACTGCGGTTGCAATTTTCTTAATCATTGATTTCATCTTTTCTATTTTATATAATTAACGGACGAGTGTTACACTACCTATTCTTCTTACAATCTGGTAACGGTATCCTTCTAAATCAAATATTACTGCATACACAGCGGATGGTGCCTTTTGCCCTTTGTATGTTCCATCCCAACCGGTATTCAAATCATTGGTTTCAAAAAGTAATTCACCCCAACGATCATAAATTTTCATGTTGTATTTTTTTATTCCTGCGCCATAGCCCATAAACAAATCGTTGTTACCATTTGCATTGGGAGTAAAGGCATTCGGGAAATAAAAATAAAAATCCGGAAGCACTACAATGGTTTGATATACTGTATCCGCGCAACCTTCTACATTCGTTGCAATCAGCATCACCGTATAGGTTCCATCGTTGATATAATCGTGTGAAGGATTTACATCAGTAGAAACAGAATCTTCGGAGCCATCACCAAAATTCCAAAAATAGGAAATCGCTCCACTGGATTGATTGTTAAATTGTAAACTTTGATTGGTAACCAAAGTGAAATCAAAATCTGCATGAATTGGAAATACGGTAACTGCAATGGTATCTGTTATTGTTAATCCGCAATCATCTGTAACAGTTACTGTATAGGTTGTACTGGCAGCAGGGGTAACAGTTACAGAATCGATGATGGTAACACTAGGCGACCAAGAATAAATATAATCAGGTAATCCGAAAGAAGGATTTGCATCCAACAACACACTATTGCCGCCACAAATGGTGGTATCATTACTTACGGTTAATTGCAAAGGTGTGTAAGGAATAATAGTAACTGTGACACTATCACTGGCTGCATTTCCACAACTGTCCGTTACAGTCACAACATAGGTTGTTGTTATTGTTGGATTGACGACCGCAGCAGAAGTTGTACTCGTGGTATTTGTCCAGCTATATGTATAACTTCCAACTGCTACTCCTCCGCTGGCGACAGCCGTGAGTGGCAGATTAGAGAACGGACAAGACAAAGTGGTATCGTTATTCAAACTGACACTTATCGGGGGAGAATCAATAATTAACAAGGTTAAAGTTGCTGTATCGTTACCACAAGGTGTACTTGCATAAACAGTAAGGATAACGGTTTCTGTTCCTTCAATCAATCCATCGGGCAATGAGTTGATGGTGACATACGCAGAATCTTGTCCGACTGCAAAATAAATGCTATCGCTAACACTTGTATAATCTAAACCATTGGTAGCGGTACCTGACAAAGTGAAATAAAATGTATCGGCAACGGCTAAGTTGTTTGTTCCTCTGTCGAACAAAACGGATGCAAATCCACAACCTTCGTAAATAGTGGTATCGTTACCACTTACTAAACCACCAAAGCTGGTGGAAGACGACATGAATACATTTCCGGTACTTACAAAGCTTCCCTCTTCAATAAAAACGCCTGAATCTAAAATATCATCTCCCCCATCGGCAATCGCCATTTTGATGTGATACGTTTGTCCGCATTGCACCGCAGCAACAGCTTCTAACGGAACGGTAAACCCATCGTATTGAATAGTTAGTCCATCCGGAGCAGTGCCGGTTCCAAAGCCATCACCATTATCAAAATAATAAGCTGCATTTGTATACAAGTTCAAATTAAACATGGTTACTGGCAGAGAGGTTCCGGGAATGATGGCAATGTTTTGTGCTCCACCACTGAAAGGACCTGAAATTCCGGGACCACTGATAAAAAACCCGAATCCATCATTGATACCACCGGGAGTGGTGCTCACAAATTCCATGTATTCTTCGGAGCCAAACACGTAATTAAATTTGATGGTATCGGAAGTGGCAACAAAATCAAATTCCAAAATGGTGGCATCGTAACTCAAGGTTGGCGACATGATAATATTCAAATCAGGGTCACCGGGAAGTAAATTTCCTAAAGAGGCGCCAGACATATTGTTCGGACCAATTGCATTGGTAAGGTTCCCACTGGTTAAAAGAATTCCGGAATTAAAGCCAATGTTAGAAGCGCTACCATTAAAGGTTCCTCTGGCATTTGGGCTTCCCGTATAGGTGATACCGGTGGCAGTTAATCCACCACCACTCATCAATACGTTTTGAACCATAAACGTA
The DNA here is from genome assembly GCA_016722565.1 of Bacteroidota bacterium. Lineage (NCBI taxonomy): Bacteria > Pseudomonadati > Bacteroidota > Bacteroidota bacterium. Next base: position 527,545 of record JADKIU010000001.1, on the reverse strand, counting down.
GGCGTTACACCACTGTTAACGGTTAATTGCCCATAACAGAAGCTATTTACAAAAGCAATAACAACGCTTACAAGAAAAAAGGATTTACGTAAAAATGAAAAATTCATTGTTGTTCTTATTGTCATCTGAATATCAAGCAAATATACCAAAAAAGTCGTTACTTTTTATCGATTTAACTGCATTTTTTATGAGTTCATCGAAGAAAAATTGGGAGTAAAAAACTCAATCTACTTCCTTGCAACTCATTATCAGACGCGGATTTTAGTTCAGAAGTTGCAAGGCAAAATTAAATTTCCACCTCAATTACGCACTTTTTACAGTCTAAAAAAAACCTGTTTTCACTAATTCTTACATTTTGAACGATTTTAATCCTCTGGAATGGGGAGAAATACTTCACCGAAAAGCCAGAGAATGCATACAATACAACGATTTCAAGAACCAACAATTCGGAAATCAACTTAGTTTTCAAGCTGACAAAAAGCAGAATAATTTTTTCAATAAAAAAGGGTCGAATCGATAATAAATTGCCAAATTTGTGCTTCTGAAATGTTGGTTGTTGGAAGACACCTGACGGAAGTAAAATCTAAAATAAAAAAACAATTATACAATCATGGTAAATCCAAACATTAACTCGTATATCGAAAAAAACAAAGACCGTTTTTTAAATGAACTTTTTGAATTATTGCGCATTCCTTCTGTTAGTGCCGACCCAAAATATAAAGACGATGTAGTAAAAACTGCGGCTGTGATTAAAGAAAAATTAGTAGCTGCCGGTGCAGAAAAAGTTGAAATTTGTGAAACTGCAGGGTATCCAATTGTATACGGAGAAAAAATTATTGATAAAAATTTACCGACCATTTTAGTATATGGTCATTACGATGTTCAACCCGCAGACCCTATTGAATTGTGGACATCCGGACCATTTGAGCCGGTGATTAAAGATGGAAAAATTTACGCCCGCGGTGCATGTGATGATAAAGGACAAATGTACATGCATGTAAAAGCATTCGAATTGATGATGCAAACCAATTCTCTTCCTTGTAATATCAAATTTATGATTGAAGGAGAAGAAGAAGTGGGTTCCAGCAATTTGGCAACATTTGTAAAACAAAACAAAGAAAAATTAAAAGCAGATGTGATTGTAATTTCCGATACCGGAATTATTGCGAACGACATCCCTTCTATCACTGTTGGATTGCGTGGTTTGAGTTATGTGGAAGTGGAAGTAACAGGTCCGAACAGAGATTTACATTCCGGACTATACGGTGGAGCGGTTGCAAATCCAATCAACATTTTATGTGAGATGATTGCAAAAATGAAGGATGATAAAAATCACATTACCATTCCCGGATTTTATGATGATGTTGAAATATTAACTGCTGAAGAGCGCGCTGAAATGGCTAAAGCACCTTTCAGTTTAGATGCTTACAAAAAAGCATTAGACCTTTCTGATATTCATGGAGAAGATGGATTCAGCACCAACGAACGCAATTCTATTCGTCCGACTTTAGACGTAAATGGTATCTGGGGTGGTTATCAAGGTGAAGGAGCAAAAACAGTTATTGCTTCTAAAGCCTATGCAAAAATTTCGATGCGTTTGGTGCCTCACCAAAACAGCGATAAGATTATGACCCTTTTCAAAAACTATTTTGAAAGCATCGCACCAAAATCAGTAAAAGTAAAAGTGACTCCACACCATGGCGGAGAACCTGTTGTAACGCCAAGCACATCTGTTGCCTATAAAGCAGCGAGTATGGCCATGGAAACAACATTCGGAAAAAAACCGGTACCGGTTCGCAGTGGTGGAAGTATTCCTATTGTTGCCATGTTCAAATCCGAATTGGGATTGGATTCAGTATTAATGGGATTTGGTTTGGATTCTGATGCGATTCACTCACCAAATGAACATTATGGTGTATTCAATTATTTCAAAGGGATTGAAACCATTCCATATTTCTTTAAAAACTTTGCTGATTTAAGTAAGAAGTAATTACAAAATAAACTGTTCTTAAATTCGTTTTATCAATAGAACGTCATTGCGGGTCCTGCGCTTTAGCAGAACTCGCAATGACGTTTCGGGGAGAAATTTGTTTAAATACATTATCAATACAATGAAAAAATACGTTTTATATATTTTATGTTTCCTTACACTTACTTCCTGTGGCGATTTTCAAGACGTTACATTTTTGGGGATTGATAGTGTGAAAGTGAATAAACTTTCGCAACAAGGATTAGACATTGATGTAACAGCAAAAATTAAAAATCCGAACAATGTTGCTTTTATAATTTACAAATCGGATTTGGATGCCACTTTTAGTGGAATGAATGTTGGAAAAGCCAGCATCACGAAAAATGTAAAAATAAAAGCCAACTCCGAACAAGGATATACTTTTAATGTGAAATCCAACTTTTCAAAACTAAGCGCAGGAGAACTTCCAAACCTTTTGTCTATTGCGATGAGCAGAAGTATTAAAGTAGGATTAAAAGGAAATTTGAAAGTGGGAAAAATGTTGGTAAAGAAAGAATATCCGGTAGACATGACAAAAAACATCCCCCTAAATCTAAGCGGATTTAATTAATAATCTGACAGGATTCTACTCTATCCATTCCTAATAAGCCGGTCGTTTTGTTTACCACCACGCGTCTTGCATCTTCATATCTATCAAAATGTTCAATCATGTAGTTTATTACATTTCGCTCCAAAGCAGTGCTGTTTCCTTCACCAGATAAAGTAACTTCCAATCCATGACTACCATTTTGAAACGCAACCACCTCATAGGTAACTGTTGTATGTTTTACAGGAATAAACGTATTCAAACAAAATAAAAAATTAATCAAACACATTCCGAACCCTGAAAAAGCATACATCGAAAACTGATGGTATTCCATATCCAAATATGGTTTTACATATTTCCATTGAATCAAACCCAAAGCACCACAGAAAAACAATAAAATAAAAACTGCGCCAATGCTGATAACGGTAGTAGACCAAAACCAAATGAGCAAAGGGATACCAACGAACAAACCAATAAAAGTAGAAATCATGGCAATGTATATTCCATTCCGTTGAATAGTGGTTTGAAATAATGTATACCGTTCTTCAATGTTCGAATTATTTAATATTTGTTGGTTTAATTCTTCATGATCGGCTTCTTTAACTGTTTCCATGTGCATCACAGCACGCTCGGCATATACTCTCACTTGATAATCACCTTTCACGTTATCCGGATCCTGATTCAACATCAACATTAAATAATTATACAAGTGTGGAAGCTGTTTTTTAAATTCTTTGGGTGCTTCAAAAAAATGTTCAACACATACGGCAAAAAACTCGTGCATATTTGTTCCACCATATTCGCGTAGAAAGTCCACCTTTTTTTCTTTCAGCTCCAAGTAATCTTTCATGGCAATATCTTCCCATCGTTCGAAATAGGCAGAAAAATGTTCGTCATAGTTTCCTTCCTCATCCAAGTCGATGTATAAAGCATGCGCCAATTCGTGCAATCCTAAATTCACTTTATCATCTTCCACGGCATACCCTTCTTTAAAGTCGTTCCACGACAGAGACAGCACACCACTTTGTGTATTTAGTCCTTTGAGATTAACATTTAAATATTTGGAAAAAAACACACGTGGGAAAACATTGATAGCATACAAATGTGAAATCATAAAATCTTTCAATCCAAAGGTCAATTGAATGGCAGCAGCGGATATCAATACTTTAATTTCGTCTGTAACTACCAATCCTTCTCTGCCAATAAATTTTTTGTCCTCCATGAACTTAAACAGTCGGTTGACAAAAATTTCCTGCGCATCGGGCGAAAGATTTCTGAAATAGGTATTCTTTTGTTTTAAAATAGCGTAAGGCACATATGAAATTAAAAATTAAACTTGATAAATAAAAATTATCGTGATTATACTTTGTATTTTTATAAAATGAAAGCATCCGAACACAAACATACCAATGCATTGATTCATGAAACAAGCCCGTATTTACTGCAACACGCGCACAATCCGGTAAACTGGTATCCCTGGAATGATGCAACATTAGAAAAAGCCAAAGCCGAAAACAAATTGATCTTAATCAGTGTCGGATACTCGGCTTGCCACTGGTGCCATGTGATGGAACACGAAAGCTTTGAAGATGAGCAGGTGGCCCAACTCATGAACGATTATTTTATTTGTATAAAAGTAGACCGTGAAGAACGACCGGACATTGATCAAATTTACATGATGGCGGTGCAATTGATGACCGGGCAAGGAGGTTGGCCACTCAACTGTTTTACATTACCCGATGGAAGACCCATTTATGGCGGCACCTATTTTCCGAAACAAAGTTGGATGAACATTTTATTGAACCTTGCTGATGTTTACAAACATGAACCGGAGAAAGCAATTGAATACGCCATCCAATTAACAGAAGGTGTAAAACTTGCCGAACTTGTAAAAATCAATCCCGAAGAAACAGCATTTACCATTGATACGTTACATAAAAGTATCAATAATTGGATTCCTCGTTTCGACACAATAGAAGGCGGTCCTAACAAAGCGCCCAAATTTCCCTTACCGAATAATTACCAGTTTTTACTACGTTATGCGCACCATACGAATAACTCTGAAATTTTAAATCACATTGAGCTCACCTTGAAAAAGATGGCGTATGGTGGCATCTATGATCAAATCGGTGGAGGATTTTCGCGCTACTCGGTGGATCATTATTGGAAAGTACCACATTTTGAAAAGATGCTGTACGACAATGCGCAACTAGTTACTTTGTATTGCGAAGCCTATCAGAAAACAAAAAATTCCTTGTATAAAGATGTTGTATATGAAACCTTAACGTTTATTGAACGCGAGCTCACATCTCCAAATGGTGGATTTTATGCTGCATTGGATGCGGATTCGGAAGGAGAAGAAGGAAAGTATTATGTGTGGACAAAAAACGAATTACAAGAGATTTTAAAAGAAAAATGGACTGTGTTTGCAGACTATTACAATGTAAATGAAAAAGGTTTTTGGGAACACTCCAATTATATTTTGCTCAGAAATGAGGAGGAAGCAACTATTGCAGCGCACAATAAGGTTTCAGTAGCCGACTTACAAGAAACCATCCAAACCTGCAAAGAACAATTGCTTGCTGTAAGAGAAAAGCGTATTCACCCGGGATTAGACAACAAAATTATCACCTCTTGGAATGCCTTGATGATAAAGGCGTATGCGGATGCAGCAATCGTCTTTGATGAAAATCATTTTAAAGATGTTGCTCTGAAAAACTTGGAGTTTCTACTGGAGAAATGTTTATACGATGGAAGCCGGTTGTCTCATTTGCCCAACAATTCAATAAATGGATTTTTGGAAGATTATGCCTTCACCATCGAAGCGCTCATTTCCTGTTATGAAATTTCATACCAAGAAAACTACCTCTACAAAGCAAAAGAGTTAATGGGATATGTGATTGAACATTTTCAGGATAGCAAATCCGGGATGTTTTATTTTACTTCCGATACCGACAAAGCATTAATCAGCAGAAAAATGGAACTGTCGGACAATGTGATTCCGGCATCCAACTCGAGCATTGCCAAGTCCTTGTTTGTTTTGGGGCATCATTTCGGGGATAACGCATACATTGACCAGAGTCGCAAAATGCTCAACAATGTATTGGACGAAATAGAAAATTACGGAGCAGGGTACAGCAATTGGGCCATGTTGCTGCTGTATTTCACAACCCCTTTTCACGAATTGGCAATTGTTGGTAAATCTGTTGATGAAAAAAAGAAAACCCTGAATAAACATTACTATCCAAATAGGATATTTGCAGGAAGTGCTTCTGAAAGCTCCTTACCATTATTGTTAAACAGGTATAAAAAAGAGGAAACCCTCATCTATGTGTGTAAAAACCATACCTGTTCTGCTCCGGTAACGACAATAGAAGAAGCTATAAAACAGATTGAATGAGAATATTACTAACTCTACTCCTCCTTATATTTCATCTGAGCGGCATGGCTCAGCTGATCAGCACTGCTCCTGTTGAGATTGGAATTGGTCCAGCGAATTTTAATCCTAAAATCATCAAGAAAAATAAAATCAAAAAAATTGATGTGGTATTGGTCGACAAACCCGATGGAGAAGTGATTGTGGATAAAGGTGCAAGCCAAGGTTACGAATTTGACAGCCTCGGAAGAATTACCCGTTATTATTATACCATTTTAAATTTTGCAGAAAATGAAGTGGTAGATGTGCCTGAAATCAGAAGAAAAGGAAAAATTATTCAAGCCGCTACAGTACGCAGAATCACGAAGTACCACAACGATACCATTTTTGCGAACATCTATTACGACACACAAAACAGAATCATTACCAAAAGAGTTCAGATGGGTGCGTATTACAATGCCTATTATTATGAATACAATGAGAAAGGGCAGATTATAAAAGAAATGCACTTTAGAGAAACGAATGTGAGTGAAGATAAAAATGAATTTAAGATGGGCGTTCAAAATGTTTTATCCAGCGAAACATTTGAATATGTGCAAATGACTCCGACACAAGTAAAAAAGCGTTGTTTGAATGATGAGGGGCGGGAGTTTAAAAAGGCAATCATCAATTACGATGAAAAGGGAAACAAGCTTTCTGAAAATTATGAGTTTATTGTAAGTTGGATGAAACAAGAAAACAGCTATCAATACGATGCAAACGGACACCTGGTTGAAAAAACGTATACCAGCAATGAAAGTGGAGATGTAAAAGAATACACCGTTTATAAATACGATGGCAATGGCGTGTTACTGGAAGAAAAGAAATTTAAGAATGATGCATTGCTCTTCGAAATAAGTTATCTCTATGATGAGACCAACAACTTATTAAAATCAAAAATTAACCGCGACCACAAAAATAGCTCGATTGGAATTGTGAAGTTCGGGTATAGTTTTTATTAAGGACGTACTATTAAACCGCAGAGAACACGGAGAATTTTTCGCGGAGAGCCGCTGAGTTTTTTACTCAACTCTTCCTACTGCTTTATAAACTTAACCGAGCTGAAAGCTTCTCCGTTTTTCAATTGCAGAAGATAAAATCCATTGGGAAGACTAGTAATGTCTATATCTTGTTTTTGTTTTCCAGATGAAAGTACTTTCTGAATTATCGATTGACCTAAAACATTTTTTATTTTTAACTCTATATCATCATTGCTTTCCGTTTCGAACTGGATAGTAATATTAGCTGAAGCGGGATTAGGGTAAACTACAATATCAAATTGATGCACTGTGTGACTTTCAAATCCTGTGGAATAATCTATTTTTGCTGTAAACATATCGAATAAACCATCGCTAAAAAGAACATTTGAACCAAAATTTGAAGTGCCATAAAAAGTACCTGTTACAAAAACATTTCCTAAATCATCAGCTGCTATTCCATAAACAAATTCATTCCATGCTGCTTCACCTGCATCTAATGCAGAAATAAAAGTTCCTGCATTATCATATTTAGCTACGAATGCATCGTAATTTCCCCAACCAGACAAAAGAAAACCATCGAAATTTGCAGTTGGAACATAAGAACCACCAATTAAAATATTTCCAAGATTATCAATAGCAATACAGCGTCCTTCTTCATCTGCTCCACCATATGCATGTTTAACCCAAAGGGCATTCCCTCCTGAATTATATTTCGCTAAAAAAATATCGTTGCCACCACCTACGCCAGAAATAATAATGGAATCAAAATCTGCTGTACCAATTAATGCCCCTGTAAAATAAATATTACCAATTGGGTCAACTACGATTCCATATCCACAATCCTTCGAATGCCCTGCAAACACGTGATTTCCCCCTGCACGTTTTGCCCACAAGCATGTTCCAGAGGAATCATACTTTGCCAAAAATATATCTTCCGTTCCAGATGCAATAAGTGTGTCTGTTCCAAAAATAGCTGTCCCAGAAAAATTTCCTGTAATACATAAATTTCCAAAAGGATCTAAAGCAATTGAATTTGCAACTGCATTTACATAACGTCCCCAGATTAAATTTCCAGAGGTGTCATACTTTGTTATTAGATCATCAGAACCTGATAAATAAATAAATCCAGCATTATCAAATACAATTCCTGTATTGGAGCCCAAAGTATCACTTACCTTCCATATTAAATTTCCACTTGTATCTACCTTTACAATTTTAACTTGATTACTAGAATCTCCAGAAACATATAGATGTCCATTATTATCAGAAGTAATACTTTTGGCACCCCCCCCCAATACCCACGCTTCAAAATCCCAAACAAGACTTCCTGAAGAATTATATTTGAAAATTTTTGCATAGTTTGTAACACCTCCAACTGCATAACAATTTCCTATGTTATCCACACAAATGGCATTACCATTATCCGGATTAAAACCTCCTTGTTGATCAGCCCATTGCCAAGTTTGTGAATATGAGGAATGAAATAAAAAGCAAAGAAGCGAAAAAAGAAGTAATTGTTTCATTTTAAGAGTTTAGCCCAGCAGTAAACGAAAAAACTCTGACAATATTGTTATATAGCTTATTCCCAATTTTCGGTGAAAATCTGCGGAATCTGTGTTAAATTTTTTGACAGTTAATACTTACTCCCCTTTCTTCTTCCCTGCCACAAAGTCTTTCAAGTAGTAGGGTTCAAAATAGGCAACATCTTCGAATTGTTTTTCGGAAAAAGCTTTTTCAGAAAGGGCAATCATGTCTTTTGCGGAAGGAACGATGTCTGCAAGAAACATTGCATTGGAAGTATACGATAAAACAGATTTACATTTTAAAGCACCATCACCAAAAAAGACAACCGGATGTTCCTTCAACAGAGAATGAAATGAATTCTCATCAATAATCTCCGCCTGCGTTTCTCTAATCCGTTTGCCTCCGGCACTGAATATTGCAGAATAAACTTCCATTCTGCGCGCATCAAGCATGGGAACATAAAATGCTTCCGGTGTTTCGATATTAAACCGATTGATTACAGCCATCGCCATATACTGTAATGTATCCACTGCAATCAATGGTTTGTCCAAGGAATAACACAAACCCTTTGCAGTGCTCACACCAATGCGTAATCCGGTGTAGGAACCCGGACCTTTGCTAACAGCAATTGCATCAATTTCAGAAATAGTTGTTTTTGCTTGTTGAAGAACATCCTCGATAAACACCGTAAGATTTTCAGCATGTGAATAATCTCCGTTTTGTTCTTTTAAGGAAAGCAGCACTCCATCTTTCGACAGCGCAACACTGCAAACAGTAGTGGCTGTTTCTATATGAAGGATGAGTGCCATTTTTATTTTTTGGTCACCGAAAACAATTCCGCCTTATCTACCTTATTCACCACATCACCATCTTTTAACTCTTTGGCAATAGCACTGTATGGAGCTGAAACAATCTCATCTCCTTCTTTTATTCCACTCAATATTTCGATGTAATTATTATCCTGAATACCTGTTTTTACGGGCACCATTTTCACTTTCCCTTCTGCAGCATTGTAAACAAAAACACATTCCTGAATTTTAATCAAATCATCGTTGTTTTGTTTTTTCTCGCTGTCGCTGGTCACCACCACATCACCCTCTTTTTCTTTTTCTTTTCCTTTGTTTTGCAAGTTGTATTCCGTGCTATCGTTTCGTGTTGTCACCGATTGAATAGGCACTGCAATCACGTTGTTCACTTTCTTGGTTTGCACATCTACCGTTGCACTCATTCCCGGACGGAAAGGAGCAATGTTGTTGTTAGCAGTTAACAAATCCATATACGACTCCTGTAAGATTCTGATTTTAACAACGAAGTTCGTTACCTGTTCTGCAGTAACACCGGTTGTATTCGCAGAGTTTGCAATTTCAGTCACCACCCCTTTGAATTTTCTTCCTAAGTAAGCATCCACTTCAATGGAAGAAGTATCACCATTGTGAACACGCACAATATCATTCTCATTTACCTCTACACTCACTTCCATCTCGTTTAGGTTTGCCAAACGCATAATCTCTGTACCTTCCATTTGCGCTGTTCCAACAACACGTTCACCTTTTTCTTTGTTCAGTTTTGAAACGGTTCCGTTTACAGGAGAAAAGATATTTGTTTTTGCTAGGTTATCATTCGCTTCTTTCAAAGATGCTTCAGTACTTTTTACATTAAACGCAGATGCGTCTACATTGTCTTCTGCTCCTTTAACATCCGCTTTTGCACCTTCATACGCTGCTTTTGCAGCATCAAAATCAGATTGAGAAATGGCACCTTGGTCGAATAATTTTTTGTTACGGTTAAACGATGCTTCGGCATTTACAAATGCTGCTTTGATTTGTTCTAAGCGGGCTTTTGAATTCGACAAGTTCGCTTTTGCTCCATTGAGTGTTGCTACCATTCGGCTGGAGTTGGATTCATAAATCAACGGATTGATGCGGCAAAGCAAATCACCTTTTTTTACCTGGTCGCCTTCTTTTACAAACAGCTCCACAATTTCTCCGGAAACATCCGAACTAATTTTCACTTCAACCTCGGGCTGAATTTTACCATTTGCAGAAACGGTTTCCACAACATTTCGCTTGGTCGCTTTTTCAACCGCTATTTTGGTTGACTTATTACTCGAACAGTTTTTTAACATCATAATGGATATTAAGAAAACTAATCCTGCAACGATGATCCAAATTATCTTTTTCATATGTGTTTTATTACTTCATCCCTGCCCTCATCTTGGAAAAGGAGGGTGAGATTAAATTAAAATTTCAATGGTTTGCCTTGATAGAAATCAAGCACTTTTGTTTTAAAAACGTATTCGTATTTTGCTTGCAACAAATCACTTTGTGCTTTTATCAATTTATTTTTTGCATCGTTGTAATCGTTGGTATTTAACATTCCAACATTAAATTTCTGCTCGGTATATTTAAATGATTCTTGCATCGCTTCAATCGCTTTTAAAGAAGCATTGTATTTTTTTAATCCTGCATTGGCATCAGCATAGGCTTGCTGCACATTTTTTTGAATGGTCAACTTTGTTGATTCTACCGTTAAATCGGCATTCATTTTTTGGATACGTGCTCTGTCGATGGCCGTTTTTGTTTGCCAACGGTTAAAGATGGGAACGGTTAAAAAGAATCCAAACGATTTGTTTACGTTGTCTTTGTACTGATCTGCAAAAGGTGTTTTCTCAAACGTTCCGGTAGAAAAGGAGGGTGAATAAACTGTATCACCGGAAGAAGTAATATCTCCATTTGGGCTATATCCTTGAAACGTTGGTAAGGTAGAAAAACGCTGACTCAATCCGGAGTAACCAGTACCGTAGGAAGCGCTGAACGATAAACGCGGACTCAAACCACCCCAAGCAACATCTACTGATTTCTCAGCACTTTTTACGTTGTATTCTGCACTTTTAATTTCGGGTAAATTGCTCACAGCAGAATTATAAATTTGAGAAGGAGTAGCCGTTAGCAAGGCATCACCACCCACATTTAATTCAGGTTTCACAATCGCCAATCCTTCAGCAGAAGCCATGTTCAACAGCTGCGCTAAATTCAAATACGAAATGTCCAATTGATTTTGTGCATTGGTATAGTTCAGTTCTTCGGATGCTAATTGTGATTGAATGTCCAACAATGTTCCTTTCGCAGCAGAACCGGCATCCACCAATATTTTGGTGCGTTCCACTTGTGCTGCCGTTATGCCCATTTGATTTTTTGCATTGTCAACCGCTTCCATGCTGTACAATACTTGTAAGTAAGCAGTAGCGATGTTTAACGACACATCGTTTTTCATTTTCTCGATGTCGTATTTCCCTGCCAGGTAAGCAAATTTATTTTGTTGAATGGTATTGATGCTTTGAAAACCGCTAAACAAATTTATATCGCTGCTGATCCCAAAGTTTTGAGAAAGCACTTGTGCATCCGCAAACTGATTCGTAAAACGATCGATGGTTCTACCAATATTATATGAGTGGGATGCATTCGCATTTAGCGAGGGCAATAAATTGGCTTTACTTTGTGTAAGGGTGATTTGCGACAACTCGGTATTGAGTTCGGTTTGTTTAATCTGGATATTGTTTTTTAATGCATACTCGATGCATTGTTCCAGGGTCATGGTTTGATTTGTTGCAGCAGGTGTTTGTGCATTTGAAAACGATGCAACAAACAGCGTACAAATAAAACTTAAAAAAAGTGATTTTCCCTTCATTGTCATAGCCGGTGAATGAGGTACAAATTTAAAAATAGAATTTGATATTTGGGGGATAAATCGGGAAATAAGATAGAATGGCAAAAATGGGCCAAAACCCCTTATGAAATGAACTCCCAAGCCGATTTATAGGCTCCGATGGATTCGGTATAATCCAGAAAATCTTTATAAAAAGGATGATTTCCGATGGTGGCACTATCGCCAATCACCACCAACTTTTTCTTTGCGCGGGTCAGCGCCACATTCATCCTGCGGGTATCGCTCAAAAATCCAATCTCCCGCTGGTCGTTGCTCCGCACCATACTGATGTAGATAATGTCCCGCTCCTGCCCCTGAAAGCCATCGACCGTTTTTACGGCAATGGCCGATTTATATTGTTCCAGCTCCTCATCGGCACCAATTTGCGCGGTGATGTATTGCACCTGCTCTTTGTAAGGAGAAATGATTCCGATACTCAATCGTTTCAACGACCCTTTTGATGGAAGCACCTCGTTTAAATCCGCTCTGGCAGATAGGGCATGTTGCGTAAGCACCATTTTTAAATGTTTAATCAGCAACTGCGCTTCTTCCGGATTGGCAATACTTAAGCTTTCGGGATTTATGATTTCGGTATACCCGCAACCTGCGGTATCGATAAAATCGACTGCTGTACTTAACAAATAATCCTGCGTATCTAGAACGGTTTCTTTCACCGAAATATCCGCTTTTAAATTTCCTTCATAAAATTTTCGGTTCGAAAAATTCATGATGTTTTCATGCATCCGGTATTGTGTGTTCAGCATCACCGAAACGTTTTCAATTTTTACACACCGCTCAAACAACGTTTCTTTCAACCCTTGCGCTTCCGCTGCTTTTGATTTAACTGTTGGAGGTAATTGAAAATGATCTCCTGCAAAAATCACACGATTGCTTCTGGAAATCGGAATCCAACACATGGGCTCTAAGGCTTGTGCGGCTTCATCAATAAAGACTGTTGTAAATTGTTTGTCGCGCATCATTCGGCTTGACGACACCACCGGTGTGCACGCAATCACCTGCGATTTATCAAATTGTTCGCTGATGATATAATCTTCTAGCTGACGAGCATCGTGTAATATTTTTCGTGCTTCCTGGTAAAATAATTGTCGCTGCTCCCGCTCTTCTTTTCCAAAGGTGCGTTTGTATTTTCCTGCCATCCGAAAATATTCATCGGCTGTTTTTCGGTAACTTTTTAAATCTTTATACGATTCATGTGCCGCCACTTTTGCATCCAAGGTATTCATCAATACCTCTTCCGAAATACGGGCAGGATTTCCCAACCGCAAAACAGTAATGCCTTCGCGGTGTAATTTTTCGGTAAGTAAATCTACAGCGGTGTTACTCGGACTGCAGACCAATACTTGCTTTTCAGTAAACAATGTTTGCCGGATGGCTTGAACCAAGGTTGTTGTTTTTCCTGTTCCGGGAGGACCATGAATAATGGCAATATCTTTTGCAGCCAGAATTTTTTGCACAGCTGAATTTTGTGATTGATTTAAACCGGTGATGTGAAGCGATTCATCCACCTTATCAAATACGGGTGGTTTGATTTCATACATCACATCACGCAAATGTGCTAACCGGTTGCGCGAAGCAGAAATTACTTTTTCCAAAGCAATGTCCATTTCTTTATAGCTGGTTTCATCAAACAATAAATTGATGCCGAGCTTTCCATCATCGCACCAATCGGGAAGTTCGTCAACATTGAGGGAAAGGCGAAGTTTGTTCGGGCCTAATACTTTAATGGTTCCGTTTAATGTTCCCGATTCATCGGTATTGTTCGAAAAAAGAGAAGCTACTTTTCCTCCGGAAAATTGATGTGGTTCGTTGTGATTGGTGGTCCGTTCAATATCAATGGCAATGTATTCGCCCAGTCCTATTTCGGTATTGGTAATGACGATGGGATACCATACACACCGTTTTGTTTCCGGTGATTGATGTGGTTACGAGAAAAGTGTTGTTTGTATTGCGCAAAATCTTCATCGTGCTCAATCTTCAGGAGTTTCCGTAATTGGTGTAATCTATCAAAATTCGGCTCCATCAATTAATAATCTCCTTGCACCACGTGCTTGCCGTTTTTATCACAACGCATTCCTTCTTTATTCATATAATATTCTTCGCCTTCCAACAATACTTTTGCCACTCCATTCACAAATTCTCCAATTGCATCGAAGGTAGGTTTACGCAGAACAGTTCCTTTGTTATCGATTAATCCCCATTTTGTTCCCACTCTTACTTTAGCAACTCCACCATCAAAATTAGTTACTTCATTGTATTTCAAAGGCACTACAACGTTTCCGGTAGTATCCACAAATCCCCATTTTAGTTTTGTTTTCACTCTGGCCAGGCCTTCGTAATACGGACCTTGATAATCGTATCCGGATTTAGGTTTGGGTTTCGATTTTCCTTTTTGTGCGAAAACAGTTGTCGCAGAAAACAAAAGAATAAATAAAAAGAAAATGTATTTCGTTTTAGATCTCATGATACAAATTTACGAAAAAACCAGAGGCATTAATTGGCTAAATTTGGATCAATACACTATCAAAATCATTCCAATATTTTCAGATAAAACATAAAAAAAGTATTGTCGATAGGATTCTAAAATAGCAGTACTTATAAGAAAAAATTTACTAAACTAAACGCTTAAATTTTCCCGAAAGCTATTATTCTATTCTAATATTGAATTTTAAATAAAATTAAAATAACTGATTATCAATAATATACAATTATTTTTAATGCATAGCTTGTAGATACATAATATTCTTATGTATCTTTGTGTTATGTATTCATCAGAACTAATAAAAGGGACTTTAAAAACGATAGTTTTAAAGTTATTATCCGAAACAGAAAAAATGTACGGATATGAAATCACTCAAAAGGTGAAAGAATTAACAGGCGACAAAATTCAGATTACTGAAGGAGCGCTTTATCCTACACTTCATTCTTTGGAAAAAGACGGAGTAGTAACTACCGAGGTAGTGAACATAGGAAAACGTATAAGAAAATATTATACACTAACTCCAAAAGGTAAATTAAATGCTACCGAAAAAGTAAATGAATTTGCAGATTACATGAATACCATGAGATTTTTACTTGACATAAAACCACAAGTAAGATAATGTACGCATTGAGTGAAAAACAAATTGATTTTATTCTCAACGATATCAAAATTCGCGGTGTTGAGATGGAGGACCTGCAGCTAAACCTCCTGGATCATATTTGTTGTGTAATTGAATGTGAACTTGATCACGATGGTGATTTCGACAGTTTTTATCAAAAAACAATTCCTAAATTTTTTAAAAAAGAATTGAAAGAGATTGAAGAAGAAACCATTCTATTACTAACCTTTAAAAACTATTACGCCATGAAAAAAGCAATGATAAGAACGGGATTCTTTTCCGTTACAACAATAATATTGGGTTCTCTTTTTAAATTAATGCACTGGCCTGGTGCAGGCGCGATGCTCGTTCTTGGGATTGGGAGCCTTGCATTAATTTTCATTCCATTAATGTTCATTTTAAAAACAAAAGATGAAAGCAGCAAGCGCGATAAATTAATTCTGGGACTCGGCTCACTAATCGGAATTTGTTTGTGCTTGGCTACTCTCTTTACTGTCATGCACTGGCCCACTCCAACAAATGGCTTCTTTTGGCTTGCAGCAACATGCATCTCAGCTTTCATTTTTATTCCTGTTTATTTTATAACGGGCATAAGAAATCCAGACACAAAGCTTAACACCATTGTTACTACAGTTATCCTAATTGGTGCTACCGGATTGCAATTTACGATGATTAACTTGAAACCGGCCTTAAAGCTAACACAGATAAAGATGTATAACTACATTCAAAGTGAAGAATTGCTAAAAAAAATTCAACACAATTCAAAAAATTTAGACACTAGCTCAAATAAATTGGCAAACGAAATAAATTCTAAATCAGAGCTGATAAAAAGTATGATTCTGGAAAATTCTATTGGTGAAAAAACAATTCCTAAAGATTTTGAAAGTAGAAATATAGAAATGCTGGAAGGTAGCTTAGGAGTTGGATTTCACGACAATGGAAATGGAATATCTGAGAATGGAATTCTGATTCTGAAAGACCTGAAAACAGCAATAGAAAAATACAACTCATTAGAAATGATAAATGAAAAAAATAAAATTCCACTAGCTCATTCTATTTTTGATATTGAATTTGACAAAATCGAACGATATAGTAACTATTCCGTATTAAACAGCATCACACAAATTCAAATGTATCTGGCAACTGCTGAAAATAAAATAACAGCATGTAAATAAATTTGACGAACTAGAAATTTTAGAATGCTCTCGTGCAAAAAAAGCATCTGAAATTAAAAATCCCCGTTTCGTAGCATGGCGGGGATTTTTTATTTTTGTTAATACGCCAAATTCGGGCCTAACCAACGTTCTGCTTTATCCAAACTCATTCCTTTGCGGGTGGCATACTCTTCCACTTGGTCTTTTGAAATTTTTCCGATTCCGAAATAATGTGAATTCGGATTGGCGAAATACAATCCACTCACCGCAGCGGTTGGAACCATAGCCATGCTTTCCGTTAAAATCATTCCGGTATTTTTTTCAACATCCAACAACTTCCAAATGGTTGGTTTTTCGGTATGGTCGGGTTGTGCGGGATACCCGGGAGCCGGACGAATACCTGCATATTCTTCTTTGATGAGATCTTCGTTTTGCAAGTTTTCATTTTTTGCATATCCCCATAATTCTTTACGCACTTTCTTATGCATCAACTCAGCAAAGGCTTCCGCCAAACGATCCGCCAAGGCTTTTAGCATGATGGCAGAATAATCATCGTGGTCTTTTTCGAAACGTGCTACGTGTTCGTCAATGCCAAGGCCTGTGGTTAGGGCGAAGGCTCCTATGTAGTCAGACCCCTCTCCAACTCTCCCCTCAGGGGAGAGGGCAGATACTACTTCACATGATTCTTTAATTTTTCTAATTACAGAATCGATATCCGAAATAACCTCTTCATTGGTAAAACGAATAACTCTAAAACCTAAAGATTCGAGAACTGAAGTTCTTAAATCATCTTGTTCTTTAATTTGTTCATGATATTTCCCATCAATTTCAACAACCAACATTTTATCAAGGCAAACAAAATCAACAATATACTTATCAATCAGATGCTGTCTTCTGAATTTATAATTCGTCTGTTTTGCTCTTAAATGTTCCCACACAATTTTTTCAGCCTCCGTTTGATTAGAACGATGCTCTTTTGCATTTTCAATATTTAAATGCCAATCTAGTTTATTTGTCGTATTTAAATCAGAACTTTTAAAATCACCACTGTGGGAAGAATTAGGAAACGGTTTTATAAAGTCGGACAAAGCGACATTATATTGTCCAGCTGGCTTCTTCGTTTGTTGGCGTAATGTATGAAACACCACACCCCCCTCTCCTGTGGAGAGGGATGGGGAGAGGTAAATGTCATCCCCTTTACTATTCGCAGGATAAATTCCTACTACCGCATTTGCACGCAACCATTTTTCGTCAATGATTTTTTTCAACATGGTTTGAGCATCGTCAAATAATTTACGTGCTTCTTCACCGCGTGTTGGATCTTTTAAAATTTTCGGATACGATCCTTTCATTTCCCAAGAGATGAAGAAGGGTGTCCAATCGATGTATTCCGCTATTTCGGCAATAGAATAATCTGTAAAAACTTTATTTCCTATAAAAGTCGGCTTTGCAATTTCTTGTTTGGTCCAGTCGATTGGAAATTTATTTTCACGTGCTTCTGCAATGGAAATAAATTTATTTTGGGACTGAGCATTTTTATTCTGTTCACGCACACGATCATAATCTTTGGTAACTTCCACCATAAACGCATCGCGCAATTCATCCGAAATTAAACTGCTGGCAACTGGAACAGATTTACTTGCATCATTCACATGAATAACCGGACCGGAATAATTCTGCGCAATTTTTACTGCAGTATGTACTTTAGAAGTTGTTGCACCACCAATCATTAAGGGCATCGTAAAACCTAAACGTTCCATCTCTTTTGCTACGTGCACCATTTCATCTAAAGATGGAGTAATCAATCCGCTTAAGCCGATAATATCCACTTCATTCTTTTTTGCTTCTTCCAGAATTTTATCTGCAGAAACCATTACTCCCAAATCGATAATCTCATAGTTGTTGCAGGCCAATACTACACCCACAATATTTTTTCCGATGTCGTGAACATCACCTTTCACCGTTGCCATCAATATTTTTCCGGCATTCGTTCTTCCATCGCCCACAATTCCTGCTAATTTATTTGCATCTTTTTCAGCTTGCAAATATGGTTCTAAGTAGGCCACCGCCTTTTTCATTACGCGTGCACTCTTTACTACTTGCGGTAAAAACATTTTTCCGCTACCAAATAAATCACCCACTACATTCATTCCATCCATAAGCGGACCTTCAATTACATGCAATGGTCGACCAAGTTTCAAACGCGCTTCTTCGGTATCCACATCAATGTATTCCACCAATCCTTTTACCAAGGCGTAGCTCAAACGTTCTTCTACTGTTCCTTTTCTCCAGGCTTCATCCTTTTCTGTTTTTTCTCGTGTAACCCCTTTTAACGATTCGGCATGTTCTACCAATCGCTCGGTTGCATCATCCCGTCTGTTTAATAAAACATCTTCTACTAATTCCAATAATGTTTTATCAATATCATCATACACCACTAACTGTGCTGGGTTTACAATTCCCATGTCCATTCCGTTTTTTACGGCATGGTACAAAAAGGCAGAGTGAATGGCTTCACGCACATGGTCGTTTCCGCGGAACGAAAACGAAACATTACTTACTCCACCACTTACTTTTGCATGCGGTAAATTTTCTTTGATCCATTTTGTTGCGTTAAAAAAGTCGAGTGCATTCAAGCGATGCTCTTCCATTCCTGTTGCAACCGGAAAAATATTCGGATCGAAAATAATATCCTGAGGAGGAAAATGCACTTTATTTACAAGCACATCATAAGCGCGTTTACAAATGTCTATCCTGCGTTGTAAGGTATCCGCTTGTCCTACTTCATCAAACGCCATAACAATAACAGCAGCACCGTATTGTTTTATTTTGTTGGCATGTTCAATAAATTTCTCTTCTCCTTCTTTTAAGGAAATGGAATTTACAATTGCTTTTCCTTGCACACATTTTAATCCCGCTTCAATCACACTCCATTTCGAAGAGTCGATCATGATGGGCACTTTGGAGATATCCGGTTCCGATGCAATGAGATTTAAAAATTTGGTCATGGCTGCTTCACTGTCCAACATCCCTTCATCCATGTTTACGTCAATCACTTGTGCACCGCCATCTACTTGGTCTTTGGCAATGGACAACGCCTCTTCGTAATTTCCTTCGTTGATTAAACGCAAGAATTTTTTAGAGCCGGTAACATTGGTACGTTCACCCACATTTAAGAAATTACTTTCCGGTCGGAGTGTTAAAGGTTCCAATCCACTTAAATGCATTAAGCTATCGGCAACCGGTTTTTTACGCGGCTTCGATTCCTTTGCTAATTCAGCAATGCGTTTGATATGAGCTGGCGTTGTTCCGCAGCAGCCACCCACAATATTTAAAAATCCGGCACGTAAAAAATCCTCGATTTGGTGTCCCATTTCATGCGCATCCTGATCGTATTCACCAAACTGATTTGGTAAACCGGCATTCGGATAAGCACTCACAAAGAAGGGCGCTTTATCAGAAAGTTCTTCCAAATACGGACGCATGTCTTTTGCACCCAAGGCACAATTTAAACCAACACTTAATAAATCAACATGCGAAATGGAATTTAAAAATGCTTCGGTGGTTTGTCCGGAAAGGGTTCTTCCACTTGCATCGGTAATGGTGCCCGATACCATCACGGGCATCTTGATATTTTTTTCTTTGCACACATTTTGAATGGCAAACAAAGCAGCTTTTGCATTGAGGGTATCAAAAATAGTTTCTACCAATAATAAATCAGCACCCCCTTCAATTAATCCACGTGCTTGTTCGGAATAAGCAATGACCAATTCATCGAATGTAGTTGCACGAAATCCGGGATCGTTTACATTGGGAGATAAAGATAACGTTCTGTTAGTCGGACCAAATGCACCAGCCACAAAACGCGGAGTTTGCCCTTCGACTCCGCTCAGGGTGACATTTTCAGCGAGAAATTCGGCAACGGCTTCCTTTGCAATTTTAGCCGACTCGTAATTTAACTCGTAGGCAAGTTCTTGCATGTCGTAATCGGCCATTGCAATGGTGGTTGCGCTAAAGGTGTTTGTTTCAATAATATCGGCACCCGCTTTTAAATATTCTTTGTGAATGGCTTTAATGATTTGCGGCTGAGTAATCGATAGTAAATCGTTATTCCCTTTCAAATCTTTTGGCCAATCGGCAAAGCGTTTGCTTCTGAAATCTTTTTCTTCCAGTTTGTATTGTTGAATCATGGTGCCCATTGCACCATCAATTACCAGGATTCTTTTTTCTAATTCTTTTTTTATGTCAGTCATAATTGAAGCAGTAGTCTTGTATCGTTTCGTCATTGTAAAATCGTTTCCGCTTGTAAAACAATCTCAGTTAATTTAATGTATGAGATTGCTTCGCTATCGCTCGCAATGAGGTTTAGAACATTCTTTTAAGGTTAATTTAATTTTCCGTAATAAATTTTTGTATCGTATTCAATTGTTACTTTTCCGTCTTCGGCAAAGCGCGTAAATATTTTTTTCAAAACGCTCATCATAAAATTAAAATCTGTATGTCCGGGTTCGGGCATATAAGAGGAAGAAAGAATTCTTCCTTTTAATCCTTCCAGATCAAAGTATTGATAATTTAAAAATGATTCCATTTGGTAAGCACTCTGCATGTTCGGCAAGCCGGCTTGAGCAAAAAAGTTGTTAAATATTTTTTCATCGATGTTCTTATGGTTTACTTGTAAATAATCGGTTGCAAACATTTTAATAAAATCTTCATACGCTTCTAAAAACTGTGTGGTGTCTGTTCTTCTATCGTTCCACATCAATACCACAACACCTTCTTTTTTTAATATTCTTTTAAATTCTTCCTTGCATTTCTCTTTATCAAACCAGTGAAATGCCTGTCCGGCTATAATCAAATCCAGGCTTCCAGTTTCCAAACCGGTATTTTCAGCGGTACCATTCACGCTGCTAAAATTTTTGTAGCCTTCCAATAATCGTTCACCCGCTTCGCGCATTTCTTTGTTGGGTTCTACACCAATCACGGAAAAGCCTTGTTTCAAAAACAATTCAGCCGATATACCGGTACCGGAGCCGATGTCGGCAATTACACTTCCTTCTTTTAAAAAACCTTTGTGTTTTAAAAAAGAAACTACCTCAGCCGGATAATCCGGGCGGTATTTAATGTAGTTGTCTACTCGGTTTGAAAAACGACTTAGTGTATTCATGACCTCACCCCCAGCCCCTCTCCTTGTATAAGGAGAGGGGAGCTTGATTCTAGTTCATTTAAATATCTTAGCCTCATTGTTTAAACTCAGTCTTATTAAATAAAAAAACTCCTCTCACTTTTCAGTCAGAGGAGTTATATTGTTTTGTTTTATTTATTTCAAAAATATACTCTGACTTATCTGTTCTTGCAATAAAGCAAGACAGGAATTAGCACCGTTTCATTACTGAAGGTTGCTAAGGCATCAAAGGGTCTGTCCCTCCGCCTTTCTTGATAAGTTATAAAGAACTGATACAAAGATAAGAAAAAAAGAGATAGGTGAAACGGGGGATGGATGAGGGGTTGGGGAGCTCGATACAATCCGTTGCATAAAGAAAAACATTTTAAAAAGCAAATATTAAGTACTTAGTTTTCGCGATTAAGTACTTAGTTAACACCATTTTAGTGTTCAAAACTATAACCATTTTATTCGGGACAAAAACTACAATTGTTTCTTCTGTCTTATGTTCAGATAATTAGAAAAGATTATACCTGGTTCGAAACCTTATTTTTCGAGAAATCGTGATTCGGAAAAATTTTGTATCGTCTAAATTTGCACCCGCTTAGTCGAATCAAAATATAGATTAAGAGAATAATTGAGCTAAAATAACGGCTCTTCATTTTTAACAAGTTGGCTTGACACTAACTGATAATGAAAGGAGGTAAACAAAAAAAGTAATTAAACATTAGTTGCCGACCACTCTTCTGAAGAGCCGTTAGCAGAGAAAACTTTGCAGCTTCAATGCAAGGATGAAATTAATCAATATTTATTAAAAACAATTAAATCCTTAAAAAAAGTATGAAAAAATTAATTATTGTAGCATTTATTTTATTAGTAAGCACAGTTACGTATGCTGGGCCGATTATTACACTGTCAATAGAGTTTGGGCATGGCACGGATTGTTCTGGCAGAGGCATTTGTAAAATCACTGTAGGAGGAACTATGAAAAGTTTTTCTGCAAATATAGATGACAATACTGGCAATCTCGAGCTCGTAATTGTAAAAGGTCAAAATACAATAAGTGCGTCTGAAGCACAATTTGTTAATGGTGTATTTGAAGTACCAGCAGCTTATTCATTAAGCGCTGAGGTTTGCAGTAAACTTGGCATTAACCAGTTTACAATAAAATCGGGCAAATATAAAATAGTAGAGACACGTAATCAATATAAAATTGTTTTTCAAAAATAATCTAAAACAAAAAGAGATACTACAATATGATTGTAGTATCTCTTTAATAAAAACAAAAATTATGAAACCACAACTTTTCTTAGTTTTCACATCCTTTATTTTACTATCAGGATGCACAAAAATAATGTTATACCAATTTGGAGTTAGAAATCCAAAAGTTGAAAACAAAAAACAAATAGAACACTATCTAAAATCTAACCAATTAATTGACACGAATTGCTACGCCCTAAAGGACACATCAATGTTAAATAAATTTAATAATGGCAATATCGGGATTCCTGAAATTCGATTTTACGACAAAAACGGGTACTTAATGTTATATCGGGATAACAAAAAATGTAATGCTCAAAACGATAGCTTAATAAGCTTTTTGAATCCCTCTAATGTAATTAAAATTGACTCTTCAAATAATCTTAAAATACACTTGAAGGAATTAAAAACTCTAGACGGCCAAGATCTAAAACAAGATGAATTTAACTCTTATGATTATTATCTGATAATGTATTGGGCTAAATGGACTGGAAAAGTGAATAGCAATAAAATGAAAAGTTGGGAGAGTAGTCTAGAAGAAAAAAATGATTTGAAAATTAAAACAATAAAAGTGACAACCGACTACATGAACTTTTGGGAACTGGATAAAAAAGACATGGCGAAGGTTTATTCAAGAAAAACAAAAGTAAAAAACAAAAATAAATAATTCGAATGCAGAATAAATTTCGAAATTATAAAATTGAAATTTGCTACATTCTGATTTTATTTACGATTAAAACCTTCGGATTTAATGCTAAGGACTCTTCAAGGAAGTCCCTAAATTTTCCCAACACAATAACCTATTCGAATAATTTCTCAGCATCCTATGTACATTACAAAAACTGGAAATACAATGGGAACAATAATTATTCTTTTTTAGTGCGTTCTGCAATTAATTATGATAGTATCGGAAATTTTTTAGAAACCCATATCCGTTTCAATGGTGAATTGGGTTATATGAAGTTTGTAGATAGTGTTTGGTATAAGAATTCAGATTGCATCGACTTTAGTACAGAGATTATAAAAAAAACAAATAAACAGTTTGAAAATATTTTTACTTTCTATTTCAATTCGCAATTTTTATCAACCTATGAAAACCAATATCACGATAGCGGATATTATTACAACCGTTGGGTTTCGGGCTTCGGAAATCCAATGAATATTGATTTAGGCTACGGAACAACATTTCGATTCTGGAAAACCAGTAGAATAAATTTAACATTTGTTACCCTAAGGACTTCAACCAGCCCTATTCTCGATTTCGAACCGAACAAACAACAAAATGATATTATCTATAACAAAACACTCATCACCTCCGAATATGGGATTGGATTACAAACTTATATTCGAAAAAGTTTCGGATCAAAAGTGCGCTGGGAAAATTATTCTCGCTGTTTTGCCAATGCAATCAACCGTTCTAAATTCGACATTGATTTTAGAAACAGAATAATCGTTAAAATCTTTAAATACTTAGATCTCATTTTTGACAATAGAATCCGGTATATGCCTTATCCTCCATATAAATTCCAATTCAGAAACGAAATCATGTTATCGTTCACCTTTGAAAAAATATAACACGGGTCGCTCCTATGGAGCTCTGTTTTTAACTCGAATCCTGTTTTAACTATAGAACGCTCCTACGGAGCTGCCAAAAATAAAAAACCCTTCTCCATTTTAAAGAGAAGGGTTTAAAAAATTACAATTCAAACTCCCTCTCCTTCGGAGAGGGCTGGGGTGAGGTCTACTTAAACCCAATCACAATTGCAACACAACCGCTTTTATCTTCAGTTGATCCTGCTGTTGCTTCGGGAGTTACTACTTCCAATGTTAAATCTTGTGACGACTCCACATTAAAATCCCACATAATGGTTCCGTATGCTTTGGTTGAATATACAATTACACCTTGTGCATCTTTTACATTCAACTGAATTTTTCCAAGCTTATCGTCTGCCGTGATTAACAAACGATATTCGTCACCATAATAAAAGGTAGACGAGAGTTGTGTTTTATCTCCGTTTAACAAAACCGTGCTAAACACTTGTTGGGTGTTTAAATAGGGTTTTAATTTGGATATACTCTTTTTTGCAAAACCATTGCATTGCGCAAAACTTGCTGTATTTACTATTAATACTATAAACAGTATTCTTAAAATCGTTGCCATATTGTTGGTGTTAAATAGTTAGTTTATGTTGTGGGGTGTTACCAATTATGGTTTAATAATTTTTGCTCTGATGGTTGCTACCAATTCTGTAATTTTTTCAATCTGCTCTTTTGATAATGTATAATTGGATTTTCCACCAATGGTCATTACCTTTTTAGTAGTATCCACGGTTGTGGTTGGTTTTTCTTCGGTTACAGCACTTTCGTCATAAATGGCTTTGATGCTTTTTAAATCGGCCAACACATCGTATCCGGATGAACCGTTTACGGTGCTTACCAACATAATTAAATTGCTGAGTGAGCCTCTGAATTCGCCAATGCGGGCATGAATGGCTTTGTTGTCTTTTACCGTTTTAGCAACTTGTGTTCCCACATACATACCTTCAATAAATCCACCTGCCAATACCAATACCGAAATATTGGATTGATCATTTTCTTTTAATGCTTCGTTGGAGTTAAGGAACAATTCGGAGATGATGTATAATAATGAATCGCGGTTACCGGTATTTTTTTCCATGCGCTCCATCACCGATGCCGAAAAGCTGGTGGTGATGCCTAAGTCTTCGGCTAATTTTTTAGAGCTGGTTAAATACGACATCACTTCTTGCGGTTGATTAAACACGGCTGAGTAGCTTAAGTCGGCACCATATACACCCAAATTGAGTGCTTTGCTATCTAATTTCGAATATTTTGCCGCATTGTCGGTCGGGTTTAACACCTTTTTATCATAGGTTGCTCCTGCACGTTGCAACATTTGTCCGAGCTGGATAGGCGAAGGAATAGAATAAAATGCATTTTCGGAAGTATGATGCGGCATGGAATCCAATACAGGAATGGAATCGTTGGCACCGGTTGAACCCTCGCCACCTTCGGAACCACAACCAACCAATACCAAGGCCGACATTAGAATACTTGCTTTTACACTGTTTTTAAAACCTGAATTTATAGCCATAGGAAAGAGTTTTAAACGATTTTTAGAATAACGCTATCAAATATAAAGTATTTTTTTTAAAATGTATTATGATTGTCCGGAATTGTTGATTTAAATGGCAGTATTAGTATATTTGACTATAAATTACATGAAACATTTTTTATCCATACTATTCCTTTCTATAAGTTTACTTGGGAGCGCTCAAGTGAATGTCGACAGCCTAATTAAGATCTGGAAGAATCCGAGTAAACCGGATACTTCACGAATGGAGGCGCTTTCTACTCTTAGCTTTGAAGCTTACATTTATTCCAACACCGATAGTTCATTTTATTATGCACAACAACTGTTTGATTATGCAAAAAAAGTGGGCAATAAAAAATATCAAGGTCAGGCTTTAAATACACAAGGCACCACCTTTTATTTTAAAGGCGATTATGCAAATGCAATCGACTATTTTACAAGAAGCTTAAAAATTAGAGAAGAGATTGGAGATAAAAAAGGGGAGGCATCCTGTATCAACAATATGGGTGCTATTTATACGGATCTGAAGAATTTAGATAAAGCACTTGAATACTATAAAAGGAGTTTAAAAATAAGAGAGGAAGTAGGCGATAAGAATGGCATGGCGGCTTCGTATAATAACCTTGGATCCATCTATTCCTCGAATGGTGAAAACACCCTCGCCATAGAATATTATACACGCAGCTTAAAAATACGCGAAGAGCTGGGAGACAATGTTGGTATTGCTACGGCCTATAATAATATTGGCAGCATTTATTACGATTTGAAAGACATTAAGAAGGCCCGCGACTATTATAACAGAGGATTAAAAATAAGGGAACAAGTTGGAGATATACGAGGGCAAGCCATGTCGTTTTACAATCTAGGAAAAACCTACCATGATGAAGCAGACTACAAAACAGCCATTGAATTATATGAGAAAGGTTTAAAAATTGCCAAAGAATCAGAAGCTGTACTTCATATGAGCCACCTCAGTTTTGCTTTATTTAAATGCTACAAACAAACGGGGCGCTATAAAGAATCACTTGCCATGCATGAGCTGTATACGCAAATGAATGATAGCATGCAAAGTGAGAACAGCCAAAGAGAAGTAATGCAGCAGGAAATGCAGTCGGCTTACGAAAAGCAAAAAGCATTGGACGAAAAAGAACGCGAGAAAGAAATTGCCATTGCTGCAGAACAAAAACAAAAACAAAACATTATTCTCTACAGCACTGCTGGTGGATTGATTCTGGTGATCCTCTTTTCGCTATTTGTAATCAATCGTTTGCGTATTACCAGAAAACAGAAAACCATTATTGAAGAACAAAAGAACATTGTGGATGAAAAGCAAAAAGAAATATTGGATAGCATCCAATATGCCAAACGTATTCAGCAATCATTGTTGCCGAATGAGAACTACATACACAAAAATCTGAAACGGTTGTTAAAGGATAAAAAGACTTAAATATATTTTATATCTTTCAGTATCGGTACACATGAATAAAATAAAAACTACTTTTCTACTACTCTTCTCGATGTTATGCTTGAGCCAAATTTCTTTTGCTCAAAAAACCGACAAACTAATTGATAGCTTGAAAACGGAAATAGCAAAAGCGACTGCCGACACCACTAAAATTAATTTGTTAAATGAAATTGCTCACGAATATGTTTCTAACGATTCAACCTTAGCGCACCAAAATGCTGCCGAAGCACTTGCCCTTGCTAAAAAAATAAAATATAAAAAAGGGGAGATGAATTCCTATAGTGTGCTCGGACTTATCCTCTACTATAGTAGCAACTACGACCAGGCATTGGAATACCACCAAATGGCAAAAAAAATGGCCGAGGAGCTGGGTGATAAATCGAGATTAGCTGTTGCCCTTAATAATATTGGATTAATCTACGATGATAAAGCAGATTATAACAAAGCTTTAAAATATTATATGGAATCGCTGGCCTTGGTGGAAGACACTGAAAAAGGCAAATGGCAGATGGGTAGCACGCTGAACAACATTGCATTGATTTATCAAATACAAAAAAAATACGATGAGGCGTTGGAATTTCACAACCGCTCATTGGCAATTAAAAAAGAAATAAATAATCAAAAAGGCATTGGCAGCTCCTTGCACAACATTGGCTTGGTATACAAACTGAAAGGGAGTTGAAAAAAGTTTGGAATACTATTCCATGGCGCTGAAAGTGAGAAGAGAAAACAATGACGACAATGGAACAGCTCTTACCTTAAATAATATTGGCAGTGTGTATGAGGATCAAAAGCTGTACGACAAGGCATATACTTGTTTTGAAGAATCGCTGGAGATTCGTAAAAAATTAAAAGATCGTTATGGGTTAGCTGTTTCACTTTACAGCATGGGCTCCAACCATTGCTCCCGCAACTTGTTTGCAAAAGGATTTGAATACTATAACCAAGCCTTGCAAATATCAAAGGAGATTGGCTCTAAAGATTTGATGAGTAGAGGCTACGAAATGATGGCCTTTGCATATCAGTCGCAGCACAATTATCAAAAAGCATACGAGTACCAAGGTTTGTTGATGAACATGAAGGATTCCATTTTTAATGCCGAGTCGAGCCGACAAATGAATGAGCTTCAAACAAAATACGAGAGTGAAAAAAAGCAAAAAGAAATTGAACTGCTTACCAAAAATGATGAAATAAAGGAACTGGAATTAAATAAAAACAAACTCTGGATGGTGGTATTAATCATCGCAGTATTGTTGATTTTATTGCTTACCGGCTTTTTATACAACCGCTATCAGTTAAAACAAAAAGCAAACGATTTATTAGAACACCGCAATTCCGAAATCACCTTACAGAAAAAAGAAATTACGGATAGCATTAACTATGCGAAGCGTATTCAAGAATCTATTCTGCCTCCGGTAGATCATTGGAAAAAAATATTACCCGAAAGTTTTATTTTTTATCGCCCGAAAGACATTGTGAGTGGTGATTTTTATTGGATTGAGCAAAAAGGTGATACCATTTGTTTTGCAGCTGTGGATTGCACCGGACACGGAGTGCCGGGCGCTTTAATGAGTGTAGTAGGATTTAACTTGTTGACACAAGCAGTAAACGAAGTGGGATTGTTAAAGCCTTCCGAAATTTTAAAACACCTGGATGCCGGTGTTACAAAAACATTACGTCAATCCGAAACGGGCAAAGGTGTAAAAGATGGAATGGATTTATCCTTGTGTACATTGAATCTAAAAACACTGGAGCTGCAATATGCCGGAGCATTTAATTCGTTATACTATATCACCAATGGTGCATTGAACGAAATAAAAGCAGATAAATTTCCGATTGGTGTAAACCTGGATGGAAGGGTTGACAATTATCAAAACCACACCATTCAATTGAAAAAAGGAGATTGTGTGTATTTGTATAGCGATGGGTATGCCGATCAGTTTGGTGGCCCCAAAGGCAAAAAATTCAAATACAAAAAATTGAAAGAATTATTAACTGAAATTTCTAACGACAAGATTGAGCGTCAGCAGCATATTATTGAAACCACCTTTGATGATTGGAAAGGGCCTTTGGAGCAGGTGGATGATGTTGTGATTATCGGATTAAAAATCTAAGAACGCAATAACATAAGATGCAGAATCGATAAAAATAAATAATTGAAAAGTACCTGAGACAATTTGTCGATATGTTCATCAAGTTTAATTTACAAATCTCGTTTTGAAAATCAAAGTTTGTACAAAAATATAGACATGATAAAATTTACTTCAAAATCGGTACCCATACTACTCTCTTTTCTATTTAATTACCTATCGAGTTCTGCACAAACAATTGCTGCTGGTGGGCTCCAATCTCTTGCTATATGCAACGATAGTATTGCATGGGCATGGGGGCAGAATAGTTATGGTGAACTTGGAAATGGAACAACAATAGGAAGTAATCTTCCTTTACAAGTTAGTTTTCTTTCAGATGTGACAGCTATTGCAGGAGGTTATGACCATTCTATTGCTCTAAAAAGTAACGGCACGGTGTGGACTTGGGGGAGAAATACAGAAGGTCAATTAGGAAATGGTAATAATATAAATAGTAGCATTCCTATTCAAGTAACATCTCTTTCAAATATTATAGCAATAGCTTCGGGACATCATTTTTCTTTAGCGCTTAAAAATGATGGGACTGTTTGGACGTGGGGAGATAATGATAATGGGCAATTAGGAGACTCTACAAATACAAATAGTAATCTTCCTGTACAGGCTTATTTTCTAACAGATATTATTTCCATTTCTTCTCTAGCAGACCACTTTCTAGCACTAAAAAATGATAGCACAGTATGGGCTTGTGGAAGCAACTCTTTTGGTCAGCTAGGCGATGGAACAACCGTTGATAGCAATTTTCCAATTCAAATAACAGCTCTGTCTGGAATCTCAAAAATTGCTTGCGGATACTATCATTCTCTCGCATTAAAAAGCGATAGTACTATTTGGTCCTGGGGTTATAATTTAAATGGACAACTCGGTGACGGCACAAATATAAATAGCAGTATTCCTAATCAAGTTTCATCTCTTTTTCCAGTTAAGGCAATTGCCGGAGGATTTATTCATTCGCTTGCAATAAAAAGTGATGGAACAATTTGGACCTGGGGTGGAAATGGAAATGGTCAACTTGGAAATGGCAGTTTTACATCTAGCAATATTCCTCTGCAAGTAAGTTCTCTCTCTAGTATTACTTCAATCGCTGGAAATGCACACTCCTTAGCATTAAAAAACGATGGAACACTTTGGGCCTTTGGATATAATGCAGCTGGCCAACTTGGTGATGGATCAACAACTACCAGAACCATTCCTATTCAAGTAAATAGTTTATGTCCAGTTATAAATAATATAATTGAGAACAATGAACATCAATATTTTTCAGTTTATCCCAATCCATCAAACGGAAAATTCACAATTGACGATTCATACTTAAAAGACAAAATTAAGGCAATTAAAATCTATACTATTCTTGGAGAAACAGTTTTTAATCAAATTTATGTTAAGGAAGTAAATATTTCAGAACTGCCTAGAGGAGTATATATTGTAGAATTGAGCAATAAAAAAAATACTTATAAGAAAAGAATAATCATTCAGTGAAGCATTAGTTAGCTTGCTTACGCGGAAAATGTTTGTTTTTCCAAGCAATAACTTTTGCATCAATTTGTTTTTTGAAAAAGAAATAACCACCCAACATTAAAATAATGTAAGGGATGGCCATCAAATACAAAATTCCAGTATTTAACTCACGACCGATAGAACCGCCTTCTTCCAGATTACTTTCAACAGAGCTTTTACACATGGCACATTGTGCAAATGTATTGGCATTCACAAAAAGTAAAAGCAGTACAAAAACAATTTTCGAAATGATTTTTTTCAATTTCATTCTTTTATATGTATAAAATTAATGCGTATAAAAAGGAGAAATCATCACATAAACAACAACACCTGTTATTGTTACATACAACCAAATGGGGTAACTCCAGCGGGTTAATTTTCTATGCTTTTTAATGTACTCCACTCCTCCTTCACTCTGTGCTTTTAAACCATAATAAAACGATAACAAAATTAGGGGTAAAACCAATGCAGCCAAAATAATATGACTGATTAATATCATCAAATAAACTGATCTTGCGGGCGCCTCAGCAGGGTAAGCTGTTTCTTGTGCCATCCAATGATAGGTAATATAGGAAACCAAGAAAAGTGACGATAATACAAAAGCAAAGATGTTTAACTTCTTATGGACAACAATGTTTTTTTGTTTAATCATGTATAATGATA
This sequence comes from Bacteroidota bacterium, assembly GCA_016722565.1. Classification (NCBI taxonomy): domain Bacteria; kingdom Pseudomonadati; phylum Bacteroidota; species Bacteroidota bacterium. Next base: position 495,788 of record JADKIU010000001.1, on the reverse strand, counting down.
AAAGCAACAACAAGGTACAGGTACCATTTATCATCGCATTGAGTTTAGGTAGTTTGTAAACAAAATCAGGAATCACTTCCGGAACAGGCAATATTTTTTTGTTGAGGATCACTACTGCAACAAAAACAAAAATGGAAATGCCCATTACTACTCTAAAAACTGCTTTATCACTCATTTGTTTTATTTTTTTCTGGTTTACCAATTACAACCTTATCCGGTTTTTGATGAATCATGTATTCTGCCATCAGCACTTTAATGTCGTCCATTAAATTACTTACTGCTTTAATATCGGTGCCATCATAAATTCCTCGGATGTGTTTTTCTTTATCAATTAAAATAAATAGTTCACTGTGTACAAAATCATCCGGTCCGCCATCCCCTTCAGTTGCATTCAACAAATAGCTGGTGCGTGCCATGTCGTACAATTCTTTTTTATCACCGGTAACAAAGGTCCACATTTTCGTATCGGCATGCACCATTTCAGAATATGCTTTCAACACAGGTACCGAATCGTTTTCAGGATCTACTGTATGCGAAAGGATTTGAACCAAGCCTTTGGTATATGCAAATTTGTTTTGCACACGCAATAACTCGGAAGTCATTTTCGGACAAATGGTTTTGCAGGTGGTAAAAAAATAATCGACTACATAAATTTTACCGTTATAATCTTTATCGGTAACTGTTTTACCATCTTGATTGATAAAGCTGAATGGAGCAACGGTGTGGTAGATGGTATCCTTTCCGTTCGGAGCGATTTCCTTTTCACCAAAATATTGCAAATGAATAAAGTTGGTTTTTCCTACCGATAAAAAAACATACAATGCTGAAGGGAATGAAAGCAAAAAGAGTAAAATAACAAGTTTCTTTTTGTCTTTATAGAATGGTGTTTTGGGTGCTGTATTCATGCACACAAAAGTACAAACAAAAATGGTCTCACAAAGCTTTGTGAGACCATTATATTATAGGATAAACTGTTAAAATTAGTGGTGTTCGCCTTCTGCAGGTTTTGCTGCTTCGCCATGCGCTTCGTGAGCCGCATCTGTTGCACCATGCTCTTCATGTGTTGCACCAGCCTCGTGTCCATGACCGCTTTTTGCTGCTTCGTTCAATTCAATTTTTTGTTGAATTACAATCGCATCCATTGGGTGCTTATTCACTTTCGCGTAGTTTGCTTCTTCCACACAAATCCAAACCAAATAAAGGATGAATACAGTGTAAGAGCCAATACTGACCATTTCATTACTTTTTTCTCATCACCTAAGTGCATGAAACTAAATACAATGAAAAATGCTTTACCAATTGTTAATCCAATGAAAATCACTTTCAAAATACCATTTGACGTTCTATCTTCATTTAACAAACCCCAGCTGGAAGCTTGAAAACCGATGATAAGTTCAACGATTGTAACACCAAGCATAATCCAGAAAACATTCCAAAGCTTTCTGCGCTTTTTCTTTCCTTCTTCTTCGCTGTGATGAGCCATTAACTCATATTGTGGGTAATCATCGTGAAATTCTGACATACTATATAATTTTTAAATCTTAAATTTTTAATTTTTAAACTTCGTCACTCTGAGTTGTCACCCTGAGCGTAGTCGAAGGGCTGTTACAATAGATAGAAGAAGGTAAATACGAATACCCAAACTAAATCCACAAAGTGCCAGTACAATCCTACTTTTTCAATCATTTCGTAGTGACCGCGTTTTTCGTAAGTGCCTGCAAGTACATTGATGAAAATAACAATATTGATAATTACACCACTGAATACGTGGAATCCGTGGAATCCGGTAATAAAGAAGAAGAAGTTCGCAAATACCGGTAATCCGTATTCATTCACCTTCATATTGGCACCATGGAACGTTTCCGTGACCCAAACACCATCGCTGTTTACGAAGTTACGCATTGCTCCGTGTTCAGTTCCAACGATGAAGTGATACCACTCCCAAGCTTGAGAACCAACGAACATGGCACCACCAATGATGGTAAGCAACATCCAGAATGTTACTTTTTTACGATCGTTTCGATGACCTGCTTCCACCGCTAATACCATGGTTACAGAGGACATAATCAAAATCAAGGTCATTAAACCTACGTATGCCAAAGGAATATGTCCTTCATAAAATGGGAAATGTGTAAACACATCACCCGGATTAGGCCATACTTCCGGATGTTTATGGCGCATAAAGCCATAAGCACATAATAAACCTGAGAATGTTAAAGCATCGGATACAAGGAAAAACCACATAAACATTTTTCCGTAACTAACACCAAACGGGGATTTCCCTCCATTCCAATCTGAGGTTGAATCTGTTTCTGATACTGCGTGACTTGACATACTTTTTACTAGTTATAATCTTGCTGATGCAAGAATGGTTTAAAATTTATTTCGGGTGCTAATATGCAAAATATTCCTTTAATTTTCAACGCAGGAATAACAAAAATAAAAACAAAAATACCCACAATACGTCCAGAAAGTGCCAAAAAATAGCACAAAGCCTTACTCCCAGTAGGTTTTCGGAGTTATAACGCTGTAATCTAGATTTAATCCAAACTACTGCTACTGCCCCAATCCCGAAAATTAAATGGGCCAAATGCAATCCTGTTAGTACATACATGAACGAACCCGCTGCATTGCTGTCTCTGCCTGCAAAAAACACCTTTTGATCCACCAAAACTCCCCACGCTTTAAATTGGAAAAAAACAAAGGCCAATCCTAACAAAAGTGTAATAAAAGAACCCATTTTCATTCCCTTATAATCGTTCTTTCTTGCAGACGCCAACGTCCAATTCATTGTAACACTGCTAATTATGATAATAGCGGTGCTCACATAAAACATTTGTGGAAGTTCAAAATGAACCCAAGCTCCTGCTCCTCTACTTACAATATAGGCACTGGTGCAGGCTCCGAAAAGCATGACCATCGAAATCATTGCGATCCACAACATGGGTATCGCTACTTTTTGTTTGAATTGGCGGTGTTCTTCGCCCGGTGTTAAGGTCGTTTCCATTTGAATAGGATTATCCATATAATACTGCTAATTGAATTGCCGGTAAATAAAAGAAAGAGCCGAACATCAACTTCCGTGCGGCTTCTACTGTACAATCTCTGTACAAAATATAAGCTTGATATAAAAAATAAATACTGCAAAAAGAGATAATCAAGGATGAAATCAGTCCGGAATAGTGGAACATTACCGGCATTAAACTAATCGGATATAAAAATAAGGTATACACCAACACTTGGTAAGCACTGCTTTTATCGCGTCCTCCGGGTGATGGCAACATTTTGAACCCCGCTTTTTTATAGTCGTCATCTAACACCCAAGCAATCGCCCAAAAGTGTGGAAACTGCCAAATAAATTGGCCAGCAAACAAAATCCAACCGATTAATGGAACGGAACCAAAGCCTTCTGTTGCCGCCACACAGCCCAACAAAGGTGGGATTGCACCTGGAAAAGCGCCTACAAATACTGCAAAGGGAGTAATTCTTTTTAGTGGAGTGTACACAACCGTGTAAAGGATTAAAGCCAGCAAACCTAAAATTCCACTCAACGGATTCATAAAAACCCATAAAATAGTAATCCCAATAATTCCGGTAATCGAAGCCAAAATCAATGCTTCAGTGACACTCATTCGCTCTTGAGGAAGCGGACGGTTTTGGGTACGCGTCATTAATTTATCTAAATCGCGTTCAAGGATTTGATTAAAACCATTGGAAGAACCGGTCACCAAAAATCCTCCTAACACCAACCACCCCATTTTTGCCCAATCCAACTCTTTTGAAGCTGCAGCAAAAGCAATGCCCGCAGAGATTACAACAAGTGACGCCAAACGAAACTTCATAAACATTGCGTAGTCACGCAGTTTACTGGTCTGAAGCTCTGATTTTTCGATGATATTTACGTTTTCGGTCTGCAAGGTGCTCGCTTTTTAAAAAGCACTGCAATTTTACCAATTATTAGGGGAATCTGAAAGGGAAAAGTGAGAATTTAGACTATTTCTTAATTGAAGGGGATGAAATTTCATCCCCTTCAGAAACAAACTTGCCAATACATAAAATAAAACGGACCAAATCAAAAACTAATCCTTTATTAATTTTATAAATTGTTGTGATTGATCCGTAGTTAATGTCAAAAAATACATCCCTGATTCAACGGATTCCAAATCAATTTGAATGGTATTTTCACCATTCAATTTCCCTAGGCTTTGTGATTTTACAAGACTTCCGTTAATAGCGTATAATGAGTATGAAACGCTTGATTCCTGCAACAAATTAAAACGAATCGTTGTTGCATTTTTTACAGGATTTGGTGCCACGGTTAATCCCGAAACAAAACTGTTCTCCTGAATACCCACTCCGTTCAAAAGATAGGTAATGCTCTCGTCTAAAAAATCAATTCTGTTCGGCTCCGTATCAATTAATGCAGGATCAAAAAATGTACTCATTACATTACCGCCTAAATCATTTTTATGAAACATACAATCACTTCCCAAAAGCGGATACGTTCCAACACCTCCCATTTCGTACATCGACATTGTACCGGCTAAAGCGGTGCAGCCGTCAACATACCATAATGAAGAAAACACCCATTGAATTGTTGCAGGAAAACTAGCAGGAACACCCGCCATCTTCACTACATTATCTACCCCTAAACTACCATCATTTAAATAGGATTGCGAGTCATACGATTGTAATCCCAACTGGTCGTAGGCGAAATCTCCTGACACAAATGTAGATGGACCACCTGCGTATTGCTGATACATAATGTCCAACCCGATTAACCAGAACGCCTTGCCCGAATTGATATAATTTACCACTTCTGCATTTCCAGTTGCTGATCCACCCCAAATCTCCAAACCAACTCCATCTGTTGAGCAATACCAAATTACCAAATCAAAATTATCCATGTAAGCGGATGTGAGTGTGGTAGTAGAATCCGGGATGCTCCAATAAGTATAGGTCGCGTAGGAAGAACTATTTAAGGAAGTAAGCATTGTTGTTGTATTTGCAGTGATCGCATCATTGTCGTTAACAAACAAAATATTTTGTGCTTGCGTAAATCCTATCGTTAACAAGAAGAAGAGTGGAGTAAAAATTTTTTTCATGTTTTATGGAGCTAAAATTAGTATTCACTAAAATAAAAAAATATCAATAATCGTCATACATATTTCCTAAATCGGTTTTGATACCAATAAATACATATGGGTTTTGTTTACTTACCGATGCTGTTTGAATAATTCTATTCGCAACGCCCAGTTCTATCTTCAAATTCATTCGTGTATCCAATATATATGCCCCACGTAAGGAGGTTGTCATCAAATTTGTTCGAAATCCTTGTGTCGTGTAATGATTGTAATCGCCTGCTCTGTTCACATAGGAAATAAAAATATTTTTGCCGAAATCGCTACCAGGACTGTCATCTCCATATACTGCATACATTAGCTTTGCTTCTATGAATAATCGTTTGAAACGATAATTCAAAAATGTTACCGACTCCATAAAATTAGCTCCCAACGGATGTGCTAATGGCTGATTCATATGACCATAATTTTGCTGTACACTCCCGTGGGAATAGGTAAACGGACGAACATAGTTAAACTCGGTTTGAAAATTCAAATTTTTTATTCGAAACAAATCAAAGCTCTTAAACCCGATCTGAAAAGCTTGTTTGTTTGCCCACCAACCCCATTTAGCTGTGGTGTCCTTCCTAATCGCGTGCTTTAAATCCGCCACTACTTCCTTTAATAAAAATTCATCCAATAAAAGCTGACCATAGAATTGCTGCTTTTTAAATGCTTTGATTTTAAAATCCAATCCTACAAATGCATTGTCGCTGGAGCCTAAAGAATATTCCGTTGGACGGAAAAACATAATCGGATTTAAATAATTTACATCGTACCCGCGATGACGAGTACTGTCAGATCCTTGCCAAACAATTGATTCGAACAATCCAATATTGATTCGCTTGGTTGCATTCCAACTCAAATGATGAAACGTTGCATATTTCGTTAGCCAATCTTTTTTAAATCCGGATGGGTTTGTTGCATCTTTCATGATGGTAAACAAATTCACATAACTCAACTTCCATACATTGGTCGTAATTTTTAAATACGGATAAGGAGCCGCTACATCAGATAAAAACAAGGAACGATAACCATCGCCCCAGAAATGTTTATCACGCCCTGCTTGAAAATTAAAAATTTTGTTGGGTGAATAAGAAATGTATCCTGCAAAATACTGCATTGCATATTGCGGATGTAATGAATCATTTTTTGAAACATAGGCATAGCCCATTCCAGGAATGACTCTGCTTTCGCGAGTAATCGAATCCATAAAAGAAGTATACACTCCCCTGGAACCATAGCCTTGGAAACACAACGCTACTTTATCCTTATAAAATGCTAATAACGTGGCTCCGATTCCAAAATCGCTGGTTGCATGTGAATTGGGAGAAAGGTCGTAGCCTCCTTTTGCAGAAAGTAATGGGTAAACTTCAATTTGTGCATTCGCTTTTTTATCTTTTTCTTCTGCTTTTGTGCCTGCCAATAAACGAGGGAATACTGCTGAAGAATCTTTTATTTTTTTAATCTCTTGCAAGCGGTAAGGCTTAACAAACGTAGACGTATTTTCTTCTTTATTGTTGTAATAATTATCAATCCCCCATAAGAAATCCCGGCTAAGTGAATAGTTCCATTGCTGCGAAAACAAAGAAATAGGTAGCAGCAACAAAAAGCCGATGCAGAAAACAATATGGTTTTTATTAATCATTCTCCTTTGCTGTTCTGTTTTTCTTTTTCTTAATGAAGAAAGGAATCTGTGCAAGAGTAAGAGAAACCGCAGCGACAATAATAAGTGAGTAATTCGCATTGATGCTGGAAAGTGCAAGTGCAACGGTTAAACCAATTACTGCAATGTTAAAAAAATAGATGGTGATAACTGTTCCTTTATGGCTTAAGCCGATATCTAACAAACGATGGTGTAAATGGTTTCTGTCGGCAGAGAAAGGCGACACTCCTCTAACGGCCCGATAAATAAAAATACGCAATGTATCTACTAACGGATATACCAACACGGCCATCGCAAAAATAGGTTTAGAAACATTCAGAATAGCTTTATTTTCGATGGCACTCACATCGTATCCGATTACTTTAATCGCAAGAATACAAATGATTAATCCGATGGTTAATGAACCGGAATCACCCATAAATATTTTAGCTGGGGAAAAATTGAAAAACAAAAACGCAAGCAATGAACCGGACAAAGCAAAGGCCAAACAAGCCATTGCAGGATCGCCTGCCAATGCAAACCATGCTCCGAATGCAGAGGAAGCAATAAACCCAACGCCACCTGCTAATCCGTCTACTCCGTCAATTAAGTTGAATGCATTCACAACAACAATGTAGGTGAACAACGACAAAAACACACTGGTCCACAATGGCAATACATCTATCCCGAACAACCCGTGCATACTTACTATTCGAATATCTGCCATTAACACCAATACCATCCCAACTAAAACATGGGCTACTAATTTTTTTACAGGAGCCGTTCCAATAATATCATCTTTCACCCCTACAAAAAACATCACCAATAAAGTGGCAACAATAAACTTATAATCGTTAATACTTCTAGCCAGCTGCGGATAATTATCCACTTGCTCAGGAAACCAAAGTGAATAAGCAAACAATGTTCCTGCAAAAATAATAATCCCTCCAATGGTTGGAATCATCCGTGTATGAAGCTTTCGTGTATCACCGGGAGCATCAAACAAACGTTTTAGGATTGCCACTTTAATCAACGATGGAGTTGAAAGGAGCACCACAAAAAATGAAGTAATAAAAACCAATATTAAAAATGCCATAGGTTAAAAGTCGTAATAAAAATTAGCAAGCGATGTTCTGATTCCGAAATATACGAATTGCGTAGCAATTGTCGTACTATTTGTCTTTTCTGTTCGATTTGTGAAACCCACTACAATATTAAAATTTGTTGCAGGATTTACCAAATAACCGATGTGAATATCTTGATAAAGGATGGTCGTTTTCAAGCCTTGCGTGGTTTGAATGTTTTCCAACGTTTGAGTGATTGGAAATTGATTATCCGCTTTAAAAATATTCCCACCAAAATTTTTACTCAAGCTATCGTTGCCTTTCACAGCGTAATTTGCTTTTAGCTGAATAAAAAAGTCCTTTAATCGATAATTTATAAATCCAATTGCTTCGTTAAAATTGGCGCCCAAAGGGTGCGCCAATGCCTGATTATAATGCGTATAACTTTGATATGGATTTTTGGTTGCATACGCGTACGGACGCACGGTATTGTATTCCGCTTGAATATGTAAATTCTTTATTGTGAACACATCAAAATATTTAAACCCCGCCTGATATCCGTATTTATTGCCAATTTGATCCTTTGCATTGGTTATATCATCCAACATAAACTGTCCATAAAGTGAAATCGATTTTGTGATTTTCAATTTCAGTGTGGCACCCAGCAACACATTGTTTGTATGATGCAAACCGAATGCTCCTGCACTCACTCCAATAATTGGATTATACGTATGAAAGTTGGTATGTTGGCGATTGCTTGAATCTGCGGCCTCCCAAATCATACCTTGAAACAAGCCCAATTGCAAACGGTGAAAGAAATTTGCACTTAAGAATTGAAAACTTCCGATTTTTTTCTGAAACAAACGCTCAACGTTTGGAGGTGTAGTTACACCACCATTTGTTAAATTCATAAACGAAGTATACAAATTGGTGTATTGAATATTTTTATACGTTGTGGTGATACGCGCATATGGATAATTAAATGCATTATCCGACAACAATAGCGAGCGGTATCCATCGCCCACAAAGTGTTTTCCATGCCCGATTTGAAAATTGAACATTTTTATCGGTGAATAGGAAACATAACCTGAAGCCATCGCATAGTCATATCCATTTTTCTTAAACTTTTTTGCCCGACCTTGTCCGGGTACAACATCATATTGGTAGTTGGCTGCTTGTGGAAACAAATCATTGGTGGTAGCAATATAGTTGTCGATGTATTTCGCATAGGTCGCTTGATTTTCGTAAAACGAAGATTCAAATGCAAATTTTTTCCCGATACTTCCGCGTACTAAAAAACCACGTGTATTCTTGTACAGCTTTTCTCCACTGGTGTCGGCTAAATCTTTTCCAAATTCAAAATTAAAAAGCGGATCGATGGTGAGGTGGAATTTGTCGGAGGAATCTCGAATAATAATTAAATTTTCCGTATTTATTTTTCTCCATACTTTATTCCAAAAAGTGTTTGGCAACACCTTTTCAAACCCGTCTGGCCTACCTTTACGAGTCATTAATATTTCCTGATGAAGTTCTCCGTATTTATTTCTAGTCGAAAGGGATTCAATCAAAGGCTTAAACCCAGTTTGAACATCTTTATATGTTGAATCTCCCAATTCTATTTCATCCTTTATAAAAAGGTCAACATCATTACTTGTGGTTCGGTTCAAAAATACGTTCTTCTGCTGTGCACAAACATCACCCCCAGCCCCTATCCAAAGGAGAGAGATGAGTACTAACAATATTCTTAGTGCTATCTTCAAATTTTCTGAGTGATTGCTAAGTGTTCTTAGTGACTTAGTGGTAGAAATCTATAATTTATCTTTTACCTCTGAATAAACCCCAGCAATTCCTTCTTCTAAATTGATTTTATGCTTCCAACCAAACGAATGTAGTTTACTTACATCCATTAATTTACGCGGAGTTCCATCGGGTTTAGAAGTATCGAATTTTAATTCACCTCCGAAGTCAACAATTTTTTTAACGAGTAATGCTAAGTCTTTGATGGTAATATCTTCACCCACTCCAATGTTTACCAATCCCGCTTCATTGTAGTTTTGCATTAGATAAAAACAAGCATCTGCCAGATCATCGGCATGTAAGAACTCGCGCATTGGTGAACCGGTTCCCCAAATCTCCACACTTGCAGCATTCTCTTTTTTAGCTGTATGAAACTTACGAATCAAAGCAGGTAGTACATGTGAATTTTTTAAATCGTAGTTATCGTTTGGTCCGTAAAGGTTTGTTGGCATCACCGAAATAAAATTGCAGCCGTATTGTGAACGGTAGGCATCACACATTTTTATCCCTGCAATTTTTGCAATCGCATAGGGTTCGTTTGTTTCTTCCAACAATCCGGTAAGTAAATAATCTTCCTTCAAAGGCTGAGGAGCCATTTTGGGGTAGATACAAGAAGAGCCTAAGAACATTAATTTTTTAACGTTATTCAGATAGGCATGATGAATCACATTGCTTTGAATCATCATGTTTTCATAAATGAAATCTGCACGATAGGTATTGTTTGCAACAATTCCACCAACTTTAGCGGCAGCTAAAAAAACGTAATCGGGTTTTTCATTTGCAAAAAAATCAGCAACCGCTTGCTGATTTCTTAAATCTAATTCGCTGGAAACACGCGTTACAATATTTGTAAAACCATCTTTCTTTAATCGTCTGATGATTGCAGAACCAACCATTCCTTTATGCCCTGCAACGTATATTTTATCTTTTACATTCATTAATCTCGATCTGATTTTATTCTTAAGAAAAAATTATACTCCATCCATTTTCACTCCCTTCTCCTCTTGGAGAGGGGACAAAGGGGTGAGGTACTATTCGTGGAAATTCATTACATCGTGTCCACCATCCAATAAATATCGATCTCTTTCGAATAGTTTTACGTCACAAGACACCATTTCACTTACCAATTGCTGTAAGGTATGCTTTGGTTCCCAACCCAATACTTTTCTTGCTTTTGAAGCATCACCGATCAACAAATCCACCTCGGTTGGTCTGAAATATTTCGGATCTACTTCAACAACCAAGGCTCCTGTTTCCGCATTGTATCCCTTTTCATCAACGCCTTTTCCTTCCCATCTAATCTTCACTCCAACTTCGGCAAAAGCCAAATCAACAAATTTACGAACGGTAATTTTCACTCCTGTAGCCAACACAAAATCATCTCCTTCTTTTTGCTGCATCATCATCCACATACCTTCCACATAATCTTTTGCATGTCCCCAGTCGCGCTCTGCATCTAAGTTTCCAAGAAACAATTTCTCTTGCATCTTTAAATGAATTTTTGCAACGGCACGAGTAATTTTACGTGTCACAAATGTTTCTCCACGCAACGGACTTTCATGATTAAACAAGATACCATTGCATGTGTACATTCCATAAGCTTCACGATAGTTTTTCGTAATCCAGAAACCATAAACTTTTGCAACACCGTAAGGTGAACGCGGATAAAAAGGTGTTGTTTCTTTTTGAGGAATTTCTTGAACATAGCCATACATCTCAGATGTAGAGGCTTGATAAAAACGTGTTTTCTTTTCTAACTTTAAAATACGAATTGCTTCCAGAATTCGTAATGTTCCGATAGCATCTGCATTGGCAGTATATTCCGGAGAATCAAACGACACTTTTACGTGCGACTGTGCCGCCAGATTGTAAATTTCATCCGGTTGTGTTTCCTGAATAATGCGAATAAGGTTTGTGGAATCGGTTAAATCACCATAATGCAAAAAGAAGTTCACCTTCTTTTCATGTTGATCTTTATACAAATGGTCGATACGACCGGTATTGAACATTGAACTTCTACGCTTTATGCCGTGAACGGTATAGCCTTTACTTAGCAATAATTCTGCTAAATATGCTCCATCCTGACCTGTAACTCCTGTTATTAAGGCAACTTTACCCATATTGAATCGTTTAAATTACGTGCAATTATACGGATTTTTGCCCGAATAATTGATTAAAAAGGGTGAAAATGGAGGGTAATTCAGATAATCTACTGAACGATAAACCAGTTATTTAACAGATTAGGCTTGTTATAGAGCAGATTTTGATTGGTGGTATAATCCACCACTTTTTTCCCGGCAATTTCACAAATGGCTTGCCCGGCTGCCGTATCCCACTCCATCGTTGGTGCAAAACGAGGATATACATCTGCACTTCCTTCCGCAACCAAACACAATTTAATGGAGCTGCCGGAAGAAATAAAATCAACTTCCTTATGTGCCATCTTTAATCCATCGATAAACATTTCTGTTTCCTCCGAAAGGTGAGAGCGGCTCGCTACTACTGTAAATTTAGTATTGGTAGTTGCTAATGGCAATTTTTGTGATGATTTTATTAGTTCTTCCAAACTAGAAATTTCAGAATTAGGATTTAGGATGAAGGATTTAAAGCAACCAACATTTTCCGCAGCAAAGTACAAGGTTTTTGTAACCGGAACATAAATGACTCCCAATATCGATGTTTGTTTATGAATCAAAGCGATGTTCACAGTAAATTCCCCATTTCGCTTTATAAACTCTTTGGTTCCATCCAATGGATCCACCATCCAGAAATATTCCCACTGACTCCGTTCTGCATATTCAATCGACTTTCCCTCTTCACTTAACAAAGGGATATTGCTATCTTTTAAAACAGCAGCAATCGCATTGTGTGCATTTTTATCGGCCAATGTCAAAGGTGATTTATCATCCTTATGTTCAACCGCAAAATCCGATTCGTAAACTTTTAAGATTTCTTCGCCTGCATTTAATGAAGCGCGAATCGCAGAAAATAGAAGGCTATTAATATCCATTGGATGCTGAATTATTTGTTGATTTTCCGCTTATTTCAGAAATAAGATTGTCCACTAACCTGCTTGCACCAAAACGAAACAATGCTGGATTTAACCATTCTTTACCCACAATCAATTCTGTTAAACGCAAATAATGCGCTGCTGTTTTCCCATCGGAAATGCCTCCGGAAGGCTTGATTCCAACTCTTTTGCCTGTTGATTCAAAATGGGAACGAATGCATTGAAGCATCACACCAATAGCAGGTAATGTTGCATTTATCGACATTTTTCCGGTAGATGTTTTAATAAAATCTGCTCCGGCCTGAATCGCAATTTCACTAGCAATTTTAATATTATCAAGTGTTTCAAGCTCACCTGTTTCCAAAATAACTTTTAAGGTAACGCCACCACAAACCTCTTTAAATGCAACCACTTCATCAAACACAAATTGATAATTGCCTTCCAAAAATTTTCCTCTTGAAATCACCATATCAATTTCATCGGCTCCTTGTGCAATGGCATATTTTGCTTCTTCTAAGCGCAACGACAAAGGCAATTGTCCGGATGGAAACCCACCGGCAACAGACGCTACTTTTTTATCGGAATTTTTTAATTCATTTTTTGCAACAGCAACCAGTGAAGGATAAACACAAACTGCCGCCACGCCAGTTACAATTGCTTTGCGTGAAAGTTCTTTTACCTTCTCATCCGTATCCTTACCTTCCAACGTTGTTAAATCCACTAATGAAAGTGCTAATTGCAACTCATCCTTTGATACAGTATCTACGGCTGATTTTTGAATCAGCACTTCAAGTTCAGCTACGTTTACTTTTATTCCGGAAAGGGTATAGTTTTTTGTCATACAACAAAGGTAATTGAAAAATAATTTTCGTGAATCAAAAAACAATATACATTTGCACCAGAAATGAAAACAAACACTTTCCATAAAGTAATGAACAGCAACAACGCAATGATGTGTTGTATGATGTGCTGCGCTTAATTTTATGGAAAGACGATAATATACATTTAAGCTTATTTTAAAGGTCTTTCCCAACAGGTTAGACCTTTTTTTATTACTATATTTGAAAGAGATTGAACACAAATTAAAAAAACATGAGTACAATTTTTCCTACTGATAAAATTTTGCAACGAGCTGACAAGGAGCGCTTGCTGAACCAAAAAGGAATTGCTATTTGGTTTACAGGGCTGAGCGGATCCGGTAAAACAACAATCGCCATAGCATTAGAAAAGGAGTTATCTGAAAAAGGGTTGCTTACTCAAATTTTAGATGGCGACAATGTTCGAACCGGAATCAATAACAATCTTGGATTTAGTGATGCTGACCGAACAGAAAACATCAGACGAATTGCAGAAGTCACGAAACTGTTTGTGAATTGTGGAGTGATTACCATCTGCTGTTTTGTAAGTCCGACAGAAGAAATCAGAGCTGTTGCAAAAAACATTATCGGCAAAGATGATTTTGTTGAAGTGTTCGTAAATACATCCTTAGAAGTTTGTGAAAAGCGGGATATAAAAGGATTGTACGCCAAAGCAAGAAAAGGAGAAATTAAAGATTTTACCGGCATTTCAGCTCCATTTGAAAAGCCCAAAAATCCGGCAATTGAATTAACCGATGGATTAAGCATTGAAGAAAGTGTAAAAAAAATACTAGCACAGATTAAATTATGAAAAACTACTCACTCACACATTTAAAAGAATTAGAGAGCGAAAGCATTTTTGTGCTACGTGAACTTGCAGCACAATTTGAAAAACCTGCCTTGCTTTTTTCAGGTGGTAAAGATTCAATCGTATGCTTTCACTTAGCCCGAAAAGCCTTTGCGCCAGCCAAAATCCCTTTCCCACTCGTGCATGTAGATACCGGACACAACTTTGAAGAAACCATTGTTTTTCGTGATGAACTTGCAAAAAAATATGGCGCTCAACTTATTGTGGGTTCTGTTCAACAAAGTATTGATGAAGGAAGAGCAGTGGAAGAAAAAGGATTTAATGCCAGCAGAAATGTTTTGCAAACCATCACCTTACTGGAGACGATTGAAAAATATAAGTTTGATGCCTTGGTTGGTGGTGCTCGCAGAGACGAAGAAAAAGCGAGAGCAAAAGAACGCTTCTTCTCACACATGGACGATTTCGGGCAATGGGATCCTAAAAACCAGCGACCGGAATTGTGGAATCTATTTAACGGAAAAAAAGCTGTTGGTGAACATTTCCGTGTTTTTCCTATTAGCAATTGGACAGAGATGGATGTATGGCAATATATTCTTCAAGAAAAAATTGAAATCCCAAGTATTTACTTTACACATGAACGCGAATGCTTCATTCGTGATGGTGTTATTTATGCGCATTCAAATGTCATTCCATTAAAACCAACAGAAAAGGTTGAAAAAATGCAGGTGCGCTTTCGAACAATAGGCGACATCAGTTGTACGGGAGCTGTGCTCTCCAAAGCAAATACGTTGGAAGAAATTGTGGAAGAAGTTGCTTCCACGCGTGTAACAGAAAGAGGCAGTCGAATTGATGACAAGCGCTCTGAAGCAGCAATGGAAGACAGAAAAAAAGCAGGATATTTTTAAAATTATTAATCAGATGTATTATTTCGGCCCGAAAGATATCGGGATGGTTCGAGGAATCAACCTCCAGAAATGATTAAAAATAAATGATATGACAGAATTTTCGACAAACAGTTATTTAACAATGGATCTTTTAAGATTCACAACAGCAGGCTCTGTTGATGATGGCAAGAGTACATTAATTGGAAGATTATTATACGATTCAAAATCTATTTTTGAAGACCAATACGAAGCCATTAAAGCTACCAGCGAAAAACGCGGAGAAGAATATGTAAACCTCGCTTTGCTAACCGATGGTTTGCGTGCAGAACGCGAACAAGGCATCACCATTGATGTTGCCTATCGCTATTTCGCGACTCCAAAACGTAAATTTATTATTGCCGATACTCCCGGACATATTCAATATACACGCAATATGGTTACCGGAGCATCAACAGCAAATGCTGCAATTATTTTGATTGATGCCCGCAAAGGGGTAATTGAACAAACCATGCGTCACACATACATCGCTTCCTTATTGCGAATTCCTCATGTAATTGTGTGTATCAACAAAATGGAT
Organism: Bacteroidota bacterium; assembly: GCA_016722565.1. Lineage (NCBI taxonomy): Bacteria > Pseudomonadati > Bacteroidota > Bacteroidota bacterium. The sequence goes on along the minus strand of JADKIU010000001.1, from coordinate 480,026 downwards.
TTGGTGGATTTTAAAGAGGATGTTTTCCTTAAAATAAAAAACGATTACACCGCATTCGCATCCAAACTAGACATTACGGATGTTCACTTTTTACCCATCAGTGCATTAAAAGGAGATAATGTTGTGGATCAATCTACCAATATGGATTGGTATAAAGGTGCCACATTGATGTATCTGTTGGAAAATTTACACATCGCGAACGATCAAAATCATGCCGATGCACGATTCCCTGTGCAATATGTTATTCGTCCAATGAGCACCGAGCACCACGATTACAGAGGATATGCAGGAAGAATTGCCGGAGGCATTTTCAAAAAAGGTGATTGCGTTACGGTTTTACCAAGCGGGCATACTTCGAAAATTAAATCCATCGATTTATTGGATGAATCGCTAGAGGAAGCATTTGCACCCATGAGCGTTACATTCACACTTGAGAATGAAATCGACATTTCACGTGGAGATATGATTGTAAAAACCGACAATCAACCAGAAACGACACAAGATATTGACGTGATGATTTGCTGGTTGGCTGACAAGCCTTTGCAAGCTGGTGGCAAATATGCATTAAAACATACCTCAAAAGATGTTCGTTGTATTATTAAAGAGATTCAATACAAAGTTAACATCAATACATTAGAACAAATTGAGTCGGACAAAAACATCGGATTAAACGATATTGCTCGGATAAAAATTAAAACAACTGCACCAATTGCTGTTGATCAATACAGCAAAAATAGAAATACAGGAAGCATCATTTTAATTGATGAAGCCACCAATGTAACAGTGGGCGCAGGAATGATTATATAAAACAAAAGCCGCTTTCATTGAGAGCGGCTTTCGTTTTTCAATCTGTAAAATCTATTTTGCTAAAATGATTCTATTCAGAATCACCTCATCACCAGCTACTATTTTTATGGTATACATTCCATTTTGCAGTGCGTTTAAATCAGCAGTGTTTTGATTTGAAGAGATTTGTTGTGAGAAAACAAACTGACCGATTGCATTGTATATTTCTACACGCGCAGCATTGTTGTTTTCAAGATTAAAATAAATGATTCCAGTGGTTGGATTCGGATAAACCTTTATCGTTTTACTAGTTGCAGAAGCGATTCCGGTCGCGATAACAATAAAACAATCAGAAGTATCAACACAACCTGACTCATCAATCACAACAGCATAATTTCCATCCACAACAGGAGCATACGCTTGATTTATTTCACCAGGAATAATCGCATATGAATTATTACAGTCAACCCATTGATAGGTTGCACTGCTACTAACCGCTGTTAATACATTCCCAAGTTGAGTAACAGTTGTATTTACAGGAGCAGCCACATTGATTGTTTGAGTTGCTGTATTGGTGCAACCTGATGAAGTTCCCGTTACTGTATATGTTGTTGTACTTGCTGGAACAAACGAAACACCATCAGTTACCCCACCACTCCAACTATAAGATGTTGCGCCACCACCGGTTAATGTCACAGCTTGACCCGCACAGATATTCGATGCACTTGCGGATGCCGTTACAGTTGGTAATGAATTTACCGTTATCGTTTGTGTTGCGGTATTGGTACAACCGGATGAAGTTCCGGTTACCGTGTATGTTGCAGTGCTTGCCGGAATAAAAGAAACACCATTCGTAACACCACCAGTCCAAGTATAAGTTGTTGCTCCACCACCGGACAATGTTACTGCTTGACCTTCACAAACACTCGATGCAGTTGTGGAAGCAGTTACTGCTGGCAATGCATTCACCGTTATTGTTTGTGTTGCGGTATTGGTACAACCGGATGAAGTTCCTGTTACTGTATATGTTGCAGTGCTAGCCGGAATAAAGGAAACACCATTTGTAACACCACCAGTCCAACTATAAGTTGTTGCACCGCCACCGGACAATGTTACCGCTTGACCTGAACAAACATTTGAAGCACTTGCGGAAGCTGTAACTGTTGGTAAGCTATTTACTGTAATCGTTTGTGTTGCTGTATTCGTGCAACCGAATGAGGTTCCTGTTACTGTGTATGTAGCTGTGCTAGCCGGAATAAAGGAAACACCATTCGTAACACCACCAGTCCAAGCATAAGTTGTTGCACCACCACCGGATAATGTTACCGTTTGACCTGCACAAATACTTGATGCACTTGCAGATGCTGTTACTGTTGGCAATGCATTAACCGTAATCGTTTGTGTTGCTGTATTGGTGCAACCGGATGAGGTTCCTGTTACTGTATATGTAGCTGTACTTGCCGGAATAAAGGAAACACCATTCGTAACACCACCACTCCAAGAATAAGATGTTGCGCCACCACCGGACAATGTCACAGCCTGACCAGCACAAACACTTGATGCCGTTGCGGATGCCGTTACAGTTGGTAATGCATTAACCGTTATCGTTTGTGTTGCGGTATTGGTACAACCAGATGAGGTTCCGGTTACTGTATATGTAGTTGTACCTGCAGGAATAAAAGAAACACCATTCGTAACACCACCAGTCCAACTATAAGTTGTTGCACCACCACCGGCTAAGGTTACAGCTTGACCTGCACAAATATTAGATGCACTAGTGGATGCTGTTACTGTTGGCAAGGCATTAACCGTAATCGTTTGTGTTGCTGTATTGGTGCAACTTCCGGAAGTACCGGTTACAGTGTATGTCGTTGTAAGAGCAGGAGTAAAAGAAACACCATTAGAAACTCCACCACTCCAAGTATAGGATGTTGCACCACCACCGGATAATGTAACCGCTTGACCTGCACAAACACTCGATGCACTTGCAGATGCCGTAACAGTAATTCCACTCGTTACCGTTATTGTAATGGAAGAAGTATTCACACAACCATAAACATCCGTTCCGGTAACAGTATATGTTGCTGTTCCTGCAGGAATAAATGGAGTTCCATTTATCACGCCACCTGTCCAACTGTAGGTGGTAGCACCACTTGCTATCAACGTAGCTTGTTGTCCGGCACATACACTCAAACTGCTAGGAGTAATTGTAATCGTTGGAGAAGGATGCACATAAATAGTAAATGTATAATTAACAATTGCACCGTATCCATCATTAGCAGTGATCGTCACGTTTACATTTCCGGTTTGTCCTGCAAGTGGTGTGTATACCACTTGATAATTATTACCACTCACATTACTAAGTGTAATGTTGGAAACAGGAAGTAAGGATGAATTATTACTACTCACTGAAAGAACAAGCCCATCATTATCTCCATCTGTTACCGTAAATGGATTTACACCAGAACCGTTCATGCATAAATGTACATCATCTGCATTATTCGTATAAACTGGAATTTGATTAACAGATGCTTCGATTAAATGACCGAGATATGGAAATGCTCCCATAACCGCACCTGTAGTTCCTGAAAAATCTTTTCGTTTGGTATACACATTTGTAGTTGCGTTATATTCAAACAAAACTCCTTTACTGCTCACTCCACCATCACCGGTAATTCCAAAGAGATTTCCGGAACTAAACAATGTTAAACTTCCGGAAGGCAATGCTCCATTTGAAAAATTAAAATCAATTTTCTTTGTGTAGATGTTTGATACAGGATCCCATTCAAAGATGACTCCATAATTATTCAAACCTCCTTCATATGTTAGCCCATAAAAATCAGCACCTTTTAATGTTAATGAACCTTTCGGACTTTCACCCAAGGCATTGCTCATATCAATTTTTTTGGTGTACACATTTGTAGCTGGATCCCATTCAAAAATTACACCTACACCATTTAGTCCTCCGGCACTCGTCATCCCGTAAAATTTAGTTCCAAATAAAGCAAGCGATCCATAAGGATTACTTCCATTGGCGGTGGATAAATCTATTTTTTTTAAGTAGACATTCGTTGCAGGATTCCATTCAAAGATAACACCAGCCCCATTAATTCCTCCTGCGGAGGTCATGCCATAGAATTTAGAGGAATACAATAATAATGAACCGTAAGGAATCGAGCCATTTGTATTCGTAAGGTCTATTTTTTTGGTAAAGATATTTGTGGCTGGATCCCATTCAAAAATTACTCCTTTACCACTTGTTCCGCCATTACTTGTTAATCCATACATTTTTGTGCCGTTCACAACTAAACATCCCTGAGGATTCGCTCCTGATAAGCTGTCAAAGTCTATTTTTTTAGTATACACATTTGTAGTAGGATCCCATTCGAATATCACTCCATAATTATATTGTCCACCACTGCTGGTCATCCCATAAAACTTTCCAGAATAGAAACACAATGAACCACCAGACTCTTTTCCCTTATTCCCGTTGAAATCAACTTTTTTAGTGAACACGGATGTTGTAGGATTAAATTCAAAAAGAACTCCATTATCATTTGTGCCACCCAAGTTGGTCATGCCATACAACGTTCCACCTAAAAGGGACAATGAGCCGAAAGGATTTTTTCCATTTGTATTAAATTCAACCTTTTTTGTATAGGCGTTTGTCACCGGATTCCATTCAAACAGTACACCCAAATCGGGAGTGCCACCACTGCGTGTCATACCATAAAAATTACTTCCTGAAAATGTCAACGAACCGCGAGGATAAGCACCATTTGTTGCACTAAAATCTACCTTTTTTGTGTAAACATTTGTTGTAGGATTCCATTCAAAAATAACACCTCTGCTATTTACACCACCTAGATTGGTCATCCCATAAAAATTGCCTGAACGCAGCACCAAACTACCATAAGGATTCTTTCCATTTGCTGTGGTTAAATCAACTTTCTTAGTGTACACATTTGTGGTAGGATTCCATTCGAAAATAACGCCACCATTGCTTGCGCCTCCGGTATAGGTCATTCCATAAAACAAACCTCCATTTAAGGTTAATGATCCATAGGGATTTGCACCAAGCGTAGCATTACAATCATGTTTTTTTGTATAGACATTTGTAGTTGGATCCCATTCAAAAATAACGCCCTTCAAACCGGCTCCACCTGCCGTTGTTAATCCATATAATTTTACACCGAATGGCACCAGAGAACCTGTAGGAAGACTTCCATTCGCTGTGCTTAAATCAATTTTTTTGGTGTATACTTCCGTTACGGGATTCCATTCAAAAATCACCCCTTTGTTGTTGACACCTCCGAGGTTAGTCATACCATATATTTTCCCACCAAAAAATGTAAGTGAGCCTTTCGGAAAACTTCCATTGGTTGAGCTAAAATCAAATTTTTTGGTATATATACTTGTGGTGGAATCCCATTCAAATAATACTCCGGCAGAATTGATTCCACCATAAGTGGTCATTCCATAATATTTTCCATTCCCAATGCTGATCAAATCGTTCATATCCGGATTTGCACCCGGAGCGATGTTTGGCAAAGAGTAGTCGAGTGAATAAGCATTGCTCGAAGGGGTGTAATGAAACAATGCACCAAAATCATCGCTCCCTCCTTGCGCAGAAATTCCCCACAATTGAGGTGTATGTTGCCCAGAAAGGTTTAATGAATACGAAACGATGAAAATAACAAAAGCAAAAATTTTCCTTTTCATTTTGGAGTAGTGAATGAATTTTTTTGCAAAAGTACTCTTTTTATATCAAAAAATAACAAAGGAATCTAGGATTTTGAGAGAAATAATCCTTTCTTAACTTAGGTGGCAGGGGTATATATCATTTCGATATGAGGGATATTGTCTTCCAAGTATTCATCACCTGAAATTTCGAAACCAAAAGAAGAATAAAATTTAATTAAATAGCATTGAGCGCTAATTCGAACAGGAACATTTCCATAGTAGTGTCGGATAACCTCCATCGATTTTTGCATCAAAGCTTTTCCTGCGCCTAGTCCTCTTGCCGAAGAGGAACTAACCACTCTACCAATAGAAACTTCCGGAAAGGAAATACCTGGAGGAACAATTCGTGAGTAGGCAATCAACTCACCTGATTCATTGAATCCACTTAAATGGGAACATTTTAAATCTTTTCCATCAGCATCTTGATAAGCACAATTTTGTTCAACACAAAAAACGGACAACCGCAATTGGGTGATGCGATACAATTCTACATTAGATAATTCTTCGAACGTTTTTAGTTGCCAATCGATTTTCATTTCATGAATGGAATTAAATTTTTGTTGATTATCCAACGGTACAAAAACAAGCCCAAGAGGCAGCCAAAACTATTGGCAATAAAATCATAAACATCTGCGCTCCGCTCTTCAAAAACTGCTTCCTGCATTAGTTCGAGCATTCCGCCATAAGCGATACACAAAACACATCCGATTGATTTTGCATTTTTTTGCAATGAAGAAAAAGTTGTTTGCAGCTCAAAACCTCTGACAATAAGTACAATCAATACAAAAAATATCCCGGCATGTACAAATTTATCAAAACTCAACAGCTCTAAAAATGAAATATGCGGAATGTCCCTCCCGGGAATTCCGCATAATATCAGAATGAGTAATGCCCATAGCAGTCCCCATTTTATGTGTTTAAAAAACATCGTTTGATTTCAATTGTTCAAAAGAACAATTTACTAATGTCCAATCAATGCTTTGTAATCAGCAGCACTTAATAATCCATTTGCTTCAGAAGCATCTTTCATCTCTACTTTAATCATCCATCCAGCTCCGTAAGGATCTTTGTTCACCGATTCAGGATTCGTATCTAAACCTTTGTTTACTTCCATCACTTTTCCTGAAACGGGCATAAATAAATCAGAAACGGTTTTCACAGCTTCCACTGTTCCAAATATTTCTTCGTGCGCTAAGTCTTCGCCTTCAGTAGTAATATCTACATAAACAATATCACCTAATTCACTTTGCGCAAATTCAGTAATTCCGATAACTGCAACATTACCTTCCACTCGAACCCACTCGTGATCTTTCGTGTATTTTAAATTTTCTGGAAAATTCATTTGTTTCTTGTTTTAATAATTGAAGCACAAATTTATAGTTAATTCGATAAGTTTGATTGTTTTTTTGAAAAACTTTTCGAAAGTTAAAAACTTGAGATGCATTCAATCAGATAACCACTAATTCGCTAAGGTTAACCTTAAGCTTATACCGGCATTGGTGTTTGCAGTTGGGAAGGAATTGGACAATACCGGTTTGTTCATGATTCGATCATAAAACAATCGGATGTTTATCTTTTCGCTGATTACATAATCAGCAGAAACCTTGATGGAAATAATGTTTGTTCCGGCAGTTGACTGACTTACTTCTTCAACAATACGTCTGATGACTGTTTCATTTTTACGGAACGACAAATCCAATTTTAGGTTCAAGTCACTCTTCACAGGCTTTCCTTTGATTTGTGCATTTCCCAATTTTAAATTCGGAATACGGTACCCCAAACCACCAATAATCTCTTGTCCGGCTACCTCCGTAATTGTTTTGCTAGTCAAGCCTAACGATAAGTTTCTGTCTTTTTTAAACTCAAAACTTACCAAAATACTATTCTTTAAGGTCATATCCAGTTTAATCAATGGGCTCCATTGTTCAGAAATAGAAACCGTGCTGATTAAATCTCTCGACAAGAAATTGGCATTTCCGGTAACCGAAGAAACATTTTCTCTCACAAAAGTATAACCATCACCATCCGGATCTAAGAACAATAAATTGGACGTGTAGCCACCTACATTGTAGGATGAGCGATACGAATGGCTTAATGTAAACGATTTAAAATACTTTTTAATCTTTTCCATTTTCGACAATCCATCATATGTGATTCGCCAATTTGGTTTCGGGATTTTAGGGAAATTATCCAGTGTAACATTGTTTGGATTTGTTCCGCCATAAGCAGCCAAGAATGCCGGAATCAATACATCTTGTGAGGTTGCGTTGTATCCTTCAGCAAAACCATTGATGGTGGTGGTTGAATACGGATTTTCACCTCTTCTTGCAGAAATATTTGCACGGGCATCCAAAAACTTTTGGAAGGTTACCTGTCCATCCTTCACAAAAGAAGTTTTATAACTTAAAAATGACATACTGAAATTTCCAGTCTCGGTAGGCAGTTTCCCCACAAAACGATCCACCACCGAACCATCACTTAATGTATCATTTGGTGTCCAACGGAAGAATTCACTGTTGCTTTTCGCTTGCGTTCGTGTGGCCGTTAATTCAATTTTTAAATCCGGCAACGGCTCAAGGTTTGCTCGAATGTTGAGGTTTTTACTTTCTGTTCGTGTATACGGTAAATTGAGCGAGGCCAGTTTTACTAACCAGTCTTTTTCAATGGCTTCTTCACGAATGTCTCGTTGGCTTCCTAAAACAAATCCCGCTGTTGGACCTTGGAAATTTTTATCCATACCGAACATACTGGTCGATTGTCCATACCCAGGAAGAATTGTTCCTTTTGTGGTCGCGTAGGTAACTGTTACCGTTTTTACCGACATAATAATTCGTGCGATGTATTCCAAAATTTCCAATTTCTCTTCTTTGGCTTTCTTCGTTGAATCTGCAATTTGTTCCGGTGTTTTAGGGACACCAGGTTTTGTAATTGCACTGGCTTTTCCGCCTTTATTACCAGAACCATTCTTTTTCTGATTGATTTTCTTGAAGTAAGGAATCTTATTGTACAAGGTAACCATGTTCAATTGTCCGTTCCAGTTCATTGTCTCCGAATTACGGATAATATTCCCTAATGAATCAGCATTGAATGGAGCACGCTCCCATCCATACGTTCCACCATATCGAACCGATGCAGAAGTGAAATCCAACAATGGAATTTTATTAATTGGTATGGTGTAATTCACACCAATTTGTTGATTGAACTGAGTTGTTTTTCCACCTTCAAAGAAATTATTTCTCAAGGTATCTTTCTTTTCTCCGGTATCAATTTGTCCTTGTGGCTCAAGAATTCGGGCATCATTTGTAGCGGTATAATCCACTTTCAACGCTTTGGTGATATCGTATTTCAACTCATAGTTTCGCACCATGGTGAATCGTTTGTTGAACGTTGGAATAATTAACAAATCACCACCGGTTGTGTTTCTATTTTTTGAAGTACTAAAATCTCTGTTCACATCTGCACCGAAACCAATTTTATTTGGCAGTAAGAAAAAGTTTAAATCTTTTATCAGTTGAAGATATTTATGTTGAAATATTTTCGTTTTTGCAAATGGTTTATAATTTTTTGGTGTAGGCGCAAAACTATATACCAATCCACCGCGATAGTTCCGTTGTGTATTGTATTCAATGTTCACATCGCGCTTATACATTTCGTTATAGGAATATGTTCCAGCCCAATTTTCGATATCATAAATGCGACTCTTCTTCGAATTTTTTCCTTTATCCTTTTTAACGTTGGTAAAGTTGATACTTCTTCGTTTTGTATAATCTTGCGTAACATGTTTTAAAGAATCGCGAACATCTTGCGGAATGCTTTCATCCTTTAAAACAGGTGACAATAAAATATCAGGATCCAATGGATTGTATTGCGGTGTAATAAATGTTTCGGAATAGCCTACGTACATTGGGATACGGATGTTGTATTCTTCCGGTAAAAATTTACCCAACTCCAAGCTGGACGACATATCGTATTGTTTTAATGTCGCTCTTTTTCTCTCCTGAATTTTATTTTCGATACTTCCAAATCCGGGAGTATACATATTTCCGGATAAGGATACATTTCCGAAATCAGCTAATTTAGCTGTTACACGTGCCGTTGCAGCCCAGCCGCCTTTTTCATCAAAGTCGCTCAAACGTAACTCGTTCACCCATACTTGACCGCATTTTGGTAATCCATCATCCGAATCCGTTGCACCACCTTTTTTAGGATTACGAATACCAACCATCATTGTTTTAATTGAGCTTAAATTCGGGTTCCCTTTAATGGTAATCATTCTGCTGCCATCCGGCACTTTAAACTCGGTAGTGAGTGTTACCACACCGCCATTAAACATTTTATTATTTCTTTGTTGTTTCGCAGATTGAAGTTTTTCAAATTCCAACACCATCTCGTTGGCTTCTGGCCATACACGGTATTGATCATCCGTATCAGAGCCGTTGTAATAACCGGGAGCGGTTACTTTTAACGGAATAGAATATTCGTAATAGTTGTCTGTATAATCAGTTCCTAAACGCACAAACACTTCCAAATCATCGTTGTTCAAAGGTATAGATGTATTTGCAGAAGCTTCAGCATGTACATACATTTTTAATTTTTTGTACGAACGTACATCCAATTCTGTTGTTTTAAAAGCTGCGCGGGAATTTCCATCTTCCAAATTACAAACTGTTAACGACATTGCTTGCTCATTTAAAGCAACCAAGTTGGCTGATCCGGTGTTGATTTCACGCTCAATGTTTGGAGGCAATACATAGTTCACCGGTTGTTTACTTCCATCTTCTTCGATGTTTACCGCACCAATATCAAATTGTGTGTTGGCATCATCATTCGGCTGAAACAATCCCGGTTGTAATAAATCGAATGCATATTTTCTCCAATCATTACGAACCAATTCTAATCTAGCAAAACGTAGGGTTACCGGTTTGTCGCAACCTTTCAAAAACATACGAATAAAACGAATCGACTGAAAACTTTCGATGGCACCCACACGCAATGCATTTGGATCTTTAATAGGAATTTTAAATTGATACCACGTAATTGGTTTTGTGCTACCGTCTTTAATATTTTGTCCGGTAGTGGTATACACATTCGTAATGTAATTGGTTCCAACACCACCTGCAAAATCGGCAGGTGTGATTCCTACTCTATACTGAAAATAACTTTCAACGGTACTCAAGTTATTATCACGATTGATGTCCTCAATATTTGGCAAGGTAGTTCCTTGAGTCGGATAGTCTTCCGGTGAATCCTCTGTCGTTCTGGAATTATCTTCCAATCCATTGAATTTTTTATACCGTGCAACCGCTTTTAAATCTGGACTTGGTACTTGATCGTAATCACCTCCTCTAAAATGGTGAAAGTCGTCACCGGACGGATCGACAACAAAATCATTTGAATACACACTCGGGCTCACAATACCTTGTACGGCTGCTAAATAAGAAGCAAAATGCAAACCTTCCTGCGTATTGTCCATTCCATCCAAACCAACATCTTGTGCTTGTCGATCGCCTTCATCACTGTTAAATGCATTTACTAATGGTTGAATCAATCCAACAATTCCCCAGGCTGTTGTATCTGTTGGCACGTTGTTTCCATTGTTTTGCGGAGCAGTACTTGGTGCAGGCAATACATTTTCTGCCGCTTTGTAACCATCACGCAAAACATCTTCCGAAACGTTTCCAAGATCAAAATACAATTCACCGGACGACAATTGATCCGCAACTGGTAAATCACTGTTAAACGGATCCATTACCCAGAACTGGATAAATTCAATGTTAGCCGCTTCAAAATCGTTCGTACTGATGGCACGCATAATTCCACCCCAGCGGGATGCTGGATTATTCAAATTTCCATTGGCATCCAAACCGGCCGACCAAGTACTTGTTGCAGCATCGTAGTTGTATGGCCCTCTTTCACTTGGATAATAGGATAAATCCAACGTAGTTAAAATAACTGGTGTACCGGATGTAGATGGTTTATTCGGAAACACTTCAGTTTCCGGAATCTCACGCGCGAAATTGTTCGACATATCGGTCGAGCTAATATTAGGTGGCGTAACACCGGATTGCGGACGCATCAAACCTGGATCAATGTGATACCAATTTAATTTCGCACGGTTGTAGCCATTTGCTACATCATTCGACAAATTTCCTTCCGGAAACATTGGTTGTCCTTGTGGCGTACTTGCCAAGCTCCACGCACTTTGTGAGTGCAATGCAATTTCCGATTGACTGCCTTCAAAGTCATCAATGTAGGAGTTTCCGCTTTTTCCAATGGCTTTACTATGTCCCGGAATCAAGTAGGCGAATTCACCGGCAGCAGTAATGGTACTCATCTCCTTGGTTTCGATGAATGGAATTCTATCGACTAAGCGAGTTAAGAAAGGCGCTTCGGTTCTATAATTCGCATCCAAACCAACAATGGTATTAGAAATTGGTTCATCCCCAATGTTTACTTTTTTAGTAAGTGGTCGTTCTGTTAAATTCAACACGGTACCACCAATGCTAAAATCTTTGTTGATGCGATAATCCAAGTGCGTACCGAACAATGTTTTTTGCTGAATTGCAAAAAGGGCGTTACTCTCTAAGGAAATTTTTATGGGTGTTCCGGAATTTAAAATTCCTTCATCAATAATTTTTACACGACCTAAGGTATAATCCACCGTGTACTGCACATTTTCTTGCAAGACAATACCACCGGCTGTAACCGTTACAGATCCTTGCGGAACGTTTGGTGCGCCCAATGAAATTTCGGAACCACCGGATGATTTATATGTTCCTTTTAATTTAAATCGATTTAAATGTGCGAACACATTTCGTGCGGATGTTAATGTTGAATCGTAAAGTGGATCAAACACATAGGAGTTTGCTTCCAGCGGATTACATGCATCAAACTTACTTCGTAAATGATCACCGAATGGTTCTACCACTGGGAACACAATTCTACCGTTGCTGGCATTAATGGTAACACCATCAATAAAATCGAATACCCCATCAGCTACAACATCGTTTTGTTGATTCAAGCGATCGACATTCACCACTTGGATCAATGGTTTTGCTTTGATCGCCAATTGACATTCCGAAACCGGTAAATAGTTGATGTCTGTTCCGGTAACAGCATTGGTATAAAACACATCCAATTTAAAATCCTGTGGATTTACTTGATAAGCACCAATGGAATAAATATTTTTCATCATCAAATCCCACATCGGATGTTTGGTGTTGATGGCAGAACTCTTTAACATTTTAGTAAACAAGGCATCTGGTGCGCTGATACCATCTGTAGAAAATTCACCAACCGTATAAACATTTCCGTTGTACGTATATTGATAGGCAACGGAAAGAATTTGATCTGGATTTAATTGTTGATTTAAGGAAATGTATCCCAAACGTGCATTGATTGTAAATTCTGAAGGTTGTAATTTACGTGCACTGGTCACTAATTCGTAGTTTGTTTGTTGTTTAATGATTCCGGCAGGAACAGTAAGATTTAAAACTTCATTGGTAGTTAAATTTACTTTTCTCACATTCGGGTTAGCGGAAATACTACCATACAAACTATTCTGACCATTGTAAGGAATAACATCAGCAGGATTATCAAATACAAAAAATTGTTGGTCGGCAGGAATGTGTGGTTTTGTTGCTGGTCCGATGTCTTCACCTAACTCCGAGAACGCAACAACACTGCGCACATCCACAGTTGAACCATTGGTATTTGAAATCCAGGCTTCTACTCTGGTAATGCTTACTTGAGAATTTACATAGGGCAATCCCGCTAAAGCAGAATTAAAGTTGTCGCGAAAAAAATGGCCAAGGAAAAAGTGGCGATTCGCTTCGTATTGATCAACCGGGATATCAAATTTTGTTACTTGCGCACCACCGGTAACTTCCACTTCCGATTTTTTACCTTTTTGTTGCGATAAAACACTCGTTACAGTTAACCGTCCGAATTGTAATTGTGTTTTCACACCAAACAAAGTTTGACTACCGGTAATCAACGAACCGTTTAAAGGCAAACTCACATTCCCTGCTTCAATCTTTTTAATGATTTCATCTTCGTATCCGGTGTATTCCAGTTTCATTTGATTTTCGTAATCAAATGTTGCTTCGGTATTATAACTTGTTGTTAATTTTAATTTATCTCCAATTTTTCCGACAACGTTCAATTGAATTTTTTCATCAAAATCGAAGGTGTTGATTTTTCTGTTTTTTACAGGAATAGCAGGGTTTTCCGTTTTGGTACCATTGTAAGCAAAAATTAATTCGGCAGAACCATTCGGACGAATATCCACGGTGTTACCACCAAAAATACGATCGAAGATTTCACCTCCAACATGCAATTTCGGGATGGCTGTTTTTGTTTGTGCGTTTTCGCTTTCAGCATGAGAGCGGGCATTCCAGTAATCTTTTACTTGTTTGTTGAACATCATCTGCTGATATTCTTCCGCATCCAAATACGTAGGTGGACGATAATCCATACCACCCATTGTTTGATTGACATTGTATTGTCCAGTAGTTGGATCGTATTCCACATTTGTATTAATGTTGGAAGGATTGTTCAGCATCAACCCACCCGAGTTAGGGTAATTGAGCGGATCACCGGTTGATTGATCATTAAAGTTATACGGAAGAATAACGGGAGAATCCGGATCTTCAGGAGTGTCGATGGCAATGTATGCCTTGTTAGCATCCGCAATTTCTGCATGATCCAAGGAGCTGATTTTCGCATCGGAACTTACGATGAGCGAAAGCATTCCGAGCGATGCACCTGTAACAAGTATATATTTTGTTATCGACTTTGTCAAAACGTAATAAAAATATTATAGATTTTTGAGTGCGGATTTAATCAATTGTTCTACTGTTTGTCCTGTTCCTTCTGTTCTAATAATTTTATCCAGCACTTTATCTGCACCTTGTTTATTGAAGCCCAACATCACAAGAGCAGATAACGCTTCTTCTTTTAAAGTATTGTTTGTGTTCGCAAATATTTCTGATGATAAATCACTCTTACCCATTTTGTCTTTTAAGTCGACAATCACCCGCTGCGCTGTTTTTTCACCAATTCCTTTCACACTCTTAATCACTGCCACGTTTGCCGTAGCAATTGCATTCTGAATTTCAGCAGCGCTTAAAGAGGACAACATCAACAATGCACTTGTGCCACCAACTCCGGAAACAGAGACCAGCAAACGAAATAAATTTCGTTCGGCAATATCTGCGAATCCGTAAAAACGGGGCATGTCATCACGCACATAGAGTTGTTCGGTGTACAATTTACATTTTTCGGTTTCACCAATTTTTGAAAAGGTGTTCAACGAAATTTGCATCACATACCCAACACCTCCGGCATCAATCACGGCATAGGTTGGTGTTTTCTCAATTAATTTTCCTTCAATGTGATAAATCATCCATTCAATTTTAAAGACGTATTCAATTCAAAACAGTTGCCTGCCTCACGACATGCAGGCCTATCGTTTTGCTTGTGCATCCACAACGGCAATGGTCACCATGTTTACAATTTCTCTCACCGAGCTGCCCAGTTGTAAAATGTGTACCGGCTTTTCATTCCAATCAATACTGGTCCGATTGCTTCTGCACCACCCATTTCCTGAAGCAGTTTATAAGCGATGTTTCCGGCAGCAAGGTTTGGAAAAATAAGTGTGTTCACTTTTTTATCTACCAAATCTGCAAACGGAAATTGTTCCTTCATCAACTCATCGTTCAATGCAAAATTGGCTTGCATCTCTCCGTCTACAATCATTCCCGGATAATTTTTATGTAAAATTTCTACGGCTTCACGCATTTTGTTTGGCACTTCCCCTTCGGCAGAACCAAAATTGGAGTATGACAACAATGCGATGCGTGGAGTAATGTTAAATTGCTTTACGCTGTTTGCTGTTAACACAGTGATATCTACCAAATCCTGTACGGTTGGGTTCACATTCATGGTCGTATCCGCAAAGAAAAATGGTCCTTGTTTCGTATTCATGATATACATCCCCGCTACACGGTTCACACCTTTTTGAACTCCGATAATTTGTAAAGCCGGACGAATCGGATCGGCATATTTACGGGTAAGTCCGGAAATCATAGCATCTGCAGCACCGGTCTCCACCATCATTGCGCCAAAGTGATTGCGTTCTTTCATCACCTTTTTCGCTTCGTACAAAGTGAATCCTCTGCGCTGACGTTTTTTAAAGAACAAGTCACCAAATGCACTTCTTCTGTCGTCTTCAGCTTTACTGCGTGGATCAATGATTGGAATATCTCCCAAATCCAGATTGTTTTCGGCAATTAATTTTCTAATTTTTTCTGCATCCCCCAAAAGTATTGGTTTAGCAATACCTTCATCGTTTACTTGCTGTGCAGCTTTCAAAATTTTATAATGATCTGCTTCTGCAAACACCACACGTTTCGGATTTTGTTTTGCTTTGTTGGTGATGTTACGGATGAGTTTATTATCCAATCCCAAACGGTTGATTAACTCCTGAACATAAGCATCCCAGTTGGTGATTTTATGTTGTGCGACACCAGATTGAATTGCTGCTTTCGCAACAGCAGGAGCAACAGTATAAATCAAGCGAGGATCAATCGGCTTGGGGATAATATATTCCGGTCCGAATGTAATATTTTTAGAATCATACGCTAAGTTCACGGTTTCAGGAACCACTTCTTTTGCAAGATCTGCGATGGCATAAACAGCAGCCAACTTCATTGCTTCGTTGATTTGTGTTGCACGAACATCCAAAGCGCCACGGAAAATGAAAGGGAAACCCAATACGTTATTCACTTGGTTAGGATGATCCGAACGACCGGTTGCCATGATGATATCCGGACGAGCCGCCATCGCATCAGCATAAGGAATTTCCGGATCCGGATTTGCCAATGCAAAAACAATTGGGCGTTTTGCCATCGACTGAATCATTTTTTGATTCACGACATTTCCTTTTGAAAGCCCAACAAACACATCTGCGTCCTTCATGGCCTCTTCCAAGGTTTTTATTTTTTTATTTGAACTCGCAAAGAATTTTTTCTGTTCATCCAAGTCATCTCTGTCGGTTCGCAACAATCCTTTGCTATCCAACATCAGAATGTTCTCCTTTTTTGCGCCAACAGCAATGTAAAGTTTCGCACAAGAGATGGCAGAAGCGCCCGCACCATTCACAACAATTTTTACTTTTTCAATTTTCTTTTTAGCCACTTCACATGCGTTCAATAAAGCCGCTGCAGAAATGATGGCCGTGCCATGTTGATCATCGTGCATCAATGGAATTTTTAATTCCTCTTTCAATCTGCGTTCGATTTCGAAACATTCAGGAGCTTTAATATCTTCCAGATTAATTCCTCCAAAGGTTGGAGAGATTGCTTTTACGGTATTTACAAACGCATCGATGTCGGTAGCATCTACTTCAATGTCGAACACATCAATGTCGGCAAAAATTTTGAAGAGCAATCCTTTACCTTCCATCACCGGCTTAGAAGCCAATGCGCCAATGTTACCCAAACCGAGTACCGCAGTACCATTTGAAATAACTGCGACTAAATTTCCTTTTGCTGTGTATTTGTAGGCGTCTTCGGGATTTTTTTCAATTTCCAAACACGGTTCTGCCACTCCGGGAGAATATGCTAATGAAAGGTCGCGCTGTGAACTATGCGGTTTTGTTGGGATTACCTCGATTTTTCCGGGTCTTCCTTGTGAGTGATAATCCAACGCATCTTGCTTTCTTAATTTTGCCATTTTTAGGGTATTTTTTTTGAATTGCGAATATAACAATTTCTCAATAAATACGAGTCTTTTCAATCAAATTGAGGAGAGAAAATTGTGTTTTCGGCCTCACCCTAACCCTCTCCAGTAAATTGGAGAGGGGAATGGAGCAATTTTATCTGAAAAACCGGCTGTAATTTGTTTGAATAGTTCATAAAATTGCATTTTCAATTTTATTATTTACATTAGCGATTCATGAAACCAAAATTAGTTGTATTTACTGGTGCTGGAATTAGTGCTGAGAGCGGGATTAAAACCTTTCGGGACAGTGGAGGATTATGGGAAGAATTTGACATTAATGAGGTAGCGACTCCCCAAGCATGGGAAAAAAACAAAGCCTTGGTATTGGATTTTTACAACAAACGCAGAAAGCAGGTGTTGGAAGCAAAACCCAACCTCGCACATTACGCGTTGGTAGAATTAGAGCAAAAATTTGACGTCCAAATAATTACACAGAACATTGATGATTTACATGAGCGTGCGGGCTCCAAAAAGGTATTGCACCTACATGGCGAAATCACCAAAAGCCGCAGCAGTGTTGACCCCACACTCGTTTATAAAATTAGCGGTAATGAAATAAAACTGGGAGATACATGTGAAAAAGGATCACAACTTCGTCCGCACATTGTTTGGTTCGGAGAAATGGTACCACTGATGGATACGGCCAACATGATTGCTGAACGTGCAGATATTTTTATGGTTGTGGGAACATCGATGGCGGTATACCCTGCAGCCGGAATTATTGATTATTCACCTCAAAATATTCCAAAATACTTGATAGATCCTAGTGATATTAAAGTTAATGGGATTGCGAATCTGCAAATTATCAAAGAAAAAGCCAGCATTGGTTTACCCAAGCTGGCTTCTGAACTCTTAAAATAGTGTTCTTATTTTGAGCTGATCACTAACTTTTTCGTTGAAACAGCTTTCCCATCCACTAAGAGTGAATAGAAATAAACTCCAGAATTTAAATCGTCTACATTAATTTTTGCGGTTCCTTTTTTATCGTTCAAGGCAACTGCTTTAACAGATTTTCCTAACATATCA
Organism: Bacteroidota bacterium; assembly: GCA_016722565.1. NCBI lineage: Bacteria > Pseudomonadati > Bacteroidota > Bacteroidota bacterium. The sequence continues at coordinate 461,687 of JADKIU010000001.1, read as the reverse complement.
TAGAACACGACACTTCCTTTTTGCGAAAACTCTTTCAATTCGTATTTGATTGAAACTGCTGCATTTGCTGGATTTGGGTAAGCATTTGAAATATTGCCTCCAAATTTATCCAATTCATCAACACCTACTGTTGAGTTATATCGGATGGTGATACCAGTTGAATCATTTGCATCTGCAATGTTGTAAAACTGATAGTGAACGGTTCTTGTTGCGGTAGAAAGTTTCGATAAAAATTCAGCATGGAAACCAAAATCAGCAAAATCCATAGTATCACCAGGAGCAACAGCAAGTGATAAACTCGACAAGTTAGTTCCCCAGTTGTAGCACAAACCTCCCCAACAAAAACGGGTAGAATCATCAGCAGCAACAGAGTAAATAGTTCTTCTGCATCTGTAAGTATGGGAAACAGCATCGGTATTGGTCACCAAAAACTCAGTAATGATACTGGTATTCGGACCAAGATTTACATCAAAAATGGTGTTTGAAATCTCAGTATGTGTTTCGTCTAACACATCCAAATTTTGTGCAAATCCAATAAAACTAAGTGCACCGAATAAAAAAGAAGTAATTATTTTTTTCATTGTAAAAACGTTTATTAAATAAAGGGATGATTTCTAATTGTAAGCTTATATACTTACAAATCTACAATTTGTTTCGAACTAATCCAAGTTTTTTAAATTGATTCTTAGTAATCGGAAAGCATTAAACACGCAATGGTTTTAACTTTCCTTTCACCACTTCTGCAAATTTTTTATTTTCTGTTTTGCTTTCCAACCACGACATGATATCAAAATACACCAAGAATTTTTCTTCCAACGGATCTTTCACAACCGGCTCCAACTCCTTGTGTAGCTGTTGAAAAAACAGCATAGATTCCTTTTTGGAATTCACATTTATCAACTTACGAATAGAGGTTAAAATGATTTTTTCCAGCTTGTACAGCTTTTGTTTGCTGGCAAGGAAACGATATGTTGACTTTATCCGATACTCCATAATATCAAATTTCCCTAATTCATAATGCAATACGATCTCCATGATTCTACCAATGCACTCTAAATCCTGTCGTATGTTGTAATTTTCTGCAATATTGGCTCTTACCAACCATTTCAGCGCCTGTTTATATTCTTCAGCAATCATCAAAAGAGCGGTTACTTGCCAATAAATAATTTCTTTTAATAGTTTATCTGACTCTTTGTTTTTCTCGAGCAATACTTCTATTTCAGGAATTAGCTGAAGGCATTTTTTCATGTTTCCCATTCGGAAATAGACATTCAGTTTTGTATTGTAAGCCTTTAAAAGAATGTTTAGCTTTTGAACGTCACTTTTGGGCTTTAAAATTTCCATTTTACTAATGTATTCTAAAGCCTCGTGGTACTTTCCGATGTTATAACATTGGATGCTGTGACGGTATAAAAACTGAGTCGGAAAATTGACATTCGTTTCGATTACTTGTGGATTCAACTCCAGCAAACTGATGAGTTTAGATGAAAACTCATAACATTTATTATGGTCTTCGATGTAGTTATAATAACTTGCATACAACTCAAAATACAACACCTTTGCATTAATGGAAAGCGCCTGTTTGTCGTTTTTTAAAAGCGGATTTTTTAAAAACCAATCGTAGCTCTTAATTTCTCTCTCGTTGCGAAGAACGCCCATTTCGATTCGCTGCACATACAGTCTGTTTTTCAGACTTTCGAACTCGGCCATGTTTTTAATTTTCATAGCACATTGTTCAATTTCCTCAATCAAATTATCGGAGTTATCCTTAATGTCACCAACATCGTACTGCATTCGATAGATACTTTGTTCCATTAAATTTATTTCAGGAATATAAGTAAGCTTTTCGTTTGTAAGTGCCATTTCCTTCGCCTTTTTAAGCAATTTTTTGGCTTGTGAATGCAATCCCTTATCAACCAATATTTCAATACGGTTGAGGATACTGCGGATTTCGGTTGTTGAATTTTTATGATAGGCTTCTAAACTTTCCAAAATCATATCGTAGAGATAATTTTTGGCTACGGCAAATTGATTGATGAAGCGTTCTGTCCTGAACTTCTGCAAAATCTTCTTTTCATCGTATTCCTTTTGATTATCAATCGCATCAAAAATTTTTGTGTAATTATTCTGTTCATTACGTACGTGAAAGTTGGCATACTTTTTAAAATAGCCCTTTTCCGATTTACTTAACGACTTAACCAGCTTGAATAAATTATCTGATGTTTTCACTTCAATCAATGTTATAGAATGACAAATTAAAACCTTTTATTTCAATTATCTACAAAAAAAATGAAAATTTCTTGCAAAACATAGTCATCGAATACTAAATTTTTACTTCACAAAAGCACTGTTTTTATTGATTTTTATGCTTATTGGCAACATTCAAATGCTAATATTAAATTTAATTGCACTTGAAAACGGATGAGTGGTCGTCTAAATTTGGTTTATCGAATGAATAGAAAAGAACTGAATTTATTTTGTTTTTCTTTTAAATAAGTGCTAAATTCGTTATTCGTGAAACAAAATCTCAAGCTTTATAATTAACCTAAATCCCAAATGAAAATGAAAAAAATTTTACAACTTATCGCGGCTGTGACTTTAACCTTCACAGCTGTTGAAAGTAAGGCACAATTGGCCGATGGAAGCATCGCTCCGGATTGGACACTTACTGACTTAAATGGTACCACACATAACTTGTACACCTATTTAAATGCTGGCAAAACAGTATTCATTGACGTATCTGCTACTTGGTGTGGGCCATGTTGGGGATACCACAACACCCATGCTTTAAGAGATCTTTATGATAACTATGGTCCGGGTGGAACAAATGAGTTAATGGTATTCTACATCGAAGGTGATGGAGCAACAACTTTAGCTGATTTAAATGGAACAACTGCAGCATCGCAAGGTGACTGGGTAACAGGAACAACTTACCCAATCATTAACCCTTCTGCGTCTGCAACAACTACTTTCAACGCAAACTATGCAATTGGTTATTTTCCAACCATTTACATGATTTGCCCAGATCGTTCAATTACAGAAGTTGGTCAAGCACCAATGACTACATTGTATGCTGCAAAATCTTCATGTTCAGTTGCTACTGCTGCTGTTGATGCTCAAATGATGTTATCATCTGCATTAAACACATCTTTAGCTTCTTGTGATAGCGTAACTCCTACTTTCCGTATTGGTAACGTAGGAACTACAACATTAACTTCTGCAACAATCACATTAAAAGTGGATGGTGTTACTCAAAAAACATTCACTTGGACAGGTTCTTTAGCAACTTATGGCAACACTACATTTACAGGTGTTAAAGTTGGTTCTTCGGTACCGGGATCTCACACAATTACTTGTGAAGTTTCTAATCCAAATGGTGTTGCTGATCCAACTGCAACAAACAACTCAACAACTGCTAACTTTATCATTTATCCTTCAACTGGTGGAGCATTAACTGTTCAATCTTTTGAAGCATCTGGTATGCCTGCAGCTTGGACGATTAGCAATGGTGGTGATGCATTAACTTGGGAAAATGCAACTACCGGTTATTCTTCTTCAAAAAGTATCAAATTGATGTGGTTCAATATTCCTTCTGGAGATATTGATATGGTAACATTAGAGCCAATGTCTTTCTTAACTGGAACTGGACATACAATGACGTTTGATGTTGCTTACCGTCAGTACTCATCTGAAAATGATAACTTAAAAGTTGAAGTTTCTACAAACTGTGGAACTACTTGGGCAACTGCTTACAATAAATCAGGAGCTACTTTGTCTACAATGGCTGCTTCAACTACATCATTCGTTCCATCTGCTGCTTCAAACTGGAGAAACGAAACTGTAAATTTATCAGCGTATGCTGGTCAATCTAACGTTTTAGTTCGTTTCAAAGGAACATCTGCTTATGGTAACAACATCTATATTGATAACATCAATGTTGCTGCTGCTGTAGGTGTTGAAGAAAACTCTTTGGTTAATGGAGTAAATGTATATCCAAACCCAATGGCGAACAATGCATCAGTTGATTTCAACTTAACTGCTGAAAACACAGTTTCTATTGTTCTAGTTAACACAGTTGGACAATTGGTTCAAAGTGAAAACCTTGGTAACATGAGCACAGGTATCCATACTTACCAATTGGATGCTTCTTCATTAAGCAATGGATTATACTTCTTAAACATTACTGTTGGAAACAACACAATCACTAAAAAAGTGTCTATTAACAAATAGTCATTACTAATAAAAAATAAATCAGCTTTTGGTATGTTTATTGACATTCAAAGCTGATTTATTTTTTTATTAATCTTTCAAAATAACATTTTATGAACCACAACGTATTCACAAATGCTGTAAGAGCAAAATCTCTGATGAGTAAAAAACTTATTTTTGCCGCAATTGCAATCATTGCTTTTGTTACAGTTCAAGCACAAACTACAAGTTCAATCCCTGCTGCAGATGTGAAAGCATTGGATGGGAAAACTGTAAACACCTCCAAATTCAGTAATGATGGGAAACCCATCATTATCAGCTTTTGGGCAACCTGGTGCAAACCATGCAAAAAAGAATTAGATGCCATTGCGGAAGTATATCCGGATTGGCAAAAAGAAACAGGCGTAAAGTTGATTGCTATCTCTACTGACGACTCTCGTAGTTCAGCAAAGGTAGCAACCGATGTTAAAAGTAAAGGATGGGAATACGAGGTGTATCAGGACGAGAACCAAGATTTTAAACGTGCCATGAATGTTGGAGATATTCCGCATACATTTGTGCTTAACGGCAAAGGCGAAATTGTTTGGCAACACAATGGCTATGCGGATGGTGATGAAGAACACCTGATTGAAATCATAAGAAAAGTTGCCAAAGGAGAAAAAGTAGATTAACCTATTATCTTATTTTTTGTGAGAAAAAAATATTTTGACACGATTAAATCATCCGTTCTTTTATGCGGATTATGTTATAGCGGTATTGCTACCGCACAAATTAATTTAAATAACCTGCCCAACATGGGCGATGTGCATGGTAATTTTCAGGCAACTGCACAATACTATGTTCCCGATACAACCATTGGAGCACCCAATGTTCCTGAAAAAATGTTGATGAACGGCTTTGCCAACATCATTTATACAAAAGGGAAATTCACTGCCGGTATTCGTTACGAATCCTATTTAGGTGCCTTGCAGGGATTTGATCCTCGCTATCAAGGGAATGGAATTCAATACCGTTTTGCCAGCTACAAATCAGATGCATTGGAAGTAACCGTTGGTAATTTTTACCAGCAATTTGGAAACGGATTGGTTTTACGGAGCTATGAAGAACGTGGATTAGGATTCGACAATGCGCTAGATGGTGTTCGATTAAAATACGAGGTAATTAAAGGTATTTATCTAACCGGCTTGGTTGGTAAACAGCGTTCATTCATGACGCAAGGTCCCGGACTTGTTCGTGGTTTTGACGGAGAGTTAAATATCAACGAAGTGTTTACAAAATTAGCTGAGAAAAAATTACGCGTTACTTTAGGTGGTAGCTTTGTGAGCCGCTACCAAAAAGATGAAGATCCTGCATTGGTCCTTCCGGAAAATGTTGGAGCCTCAGCCGGACGATTAGAATTAAATTATGAAGATTTCCGATTGAATGCCGAATATGCATATAAAATTAACGACCCGAATTCCGCTAACTTAGTTGGTAAAATTTACAAACCGGGCGATGCACAAATCATCATGGCCAGCTATGCTAAAAAGGGAATTGCAATCTCAGCAAGTGCCAGTAGAGCCGACAACATGAACTTTCGCTCCGACAGAGAAGCATCCGTGAACAATTTACTTTTAAATTACACCCCTGCATTGAATAAAAATCACACGTACAATCTTTTGACGTTTTATCCATATGCATCTCAACCAAATGGCGAATTCCAATATTCGGGTGAAGTAAGTGCTAAGCTTATTAAAAAACCAAAATGGAAAATGGATATTTTAATCAATTATTCAGGCTCCAACGATTTAGACACAACTCTTTTAAATCCTGCAACAGATAGCACGTTGCAAGGATATACCGTAAATTCCTACGGTCCCGGAAAGCAAGTTTACTTCCGTGATTTTTATGTGGAGTTGAATCAGAAATTTGGAAAAAAAATCAAAACATCTTTGATTTATTCACATCAGATTTATAACAAAAGTGTAATTCAAAAAGCAGGATTCCCAACCATCCATTCGGACATCATCGTTGCTGACATTTCCTACCGTTTGAAAAAAGAAGGAACTATCCGACTTGAAGCACAAGTACTCTCTACGAATGACGACCACCAAGATTGGGGGATGCTACTATTAGAATACACTATCAATTCACATTGGTTCATTGCAGCATTAGATCAATATAATTTTGGGAATGACCATGTAAATGAGCGCTATCACTACCCAAATGCAACGGTAGGTTACAATAAAAATTCCAACCGAATTACATTGAGCTACGGAAAACAACGTGCTGGTATTTTTTGTGTAGGCGGTATTTGCCGATTAGTGCCGGCATCCAATGGTGTTACCTTAACTGTTACAAGTAGTTTCTAAAACATTTTGACCATGAAGAAGTTTTTAATTTTATCGTTTGTGTCTTCCATCTTTTTCACTTCTTGTGATTTTGTAGAAAACCCTTACCCGGATACAAATGCAAACTTAGGGGATACCGCATCTTGTCCAACACCAACATTCCCAACAGTTACCACGCACATCAAAAAAATATTGATTGAAGATTTTACCGGCCACACGTGCGGAAACTGCCCGCGTGCCGCTAAAGAATTGCATGAAATTGATTCGATGTATGCCGGACAAATTGTAGGTTTGGGAATTCATGTTGGAAGTTTTGCTGTGCCTGCTCCAGGGTATGCTGGTTCTCCTTCAACTGCATTTACACAAGACTATCGAACAGATGTAGGTGATGCCTATGATGCTACATTCGGTGCATCTGATTTTGGATTACCACAAGGGATGTTCAACAGAAAAGAATTTGATGCAACATCCTTATCCCATTTAAAGTTTTTTCCGGGCTGGAAACCTTATGTTGCCGGCATCATTGGTGAACCGTCTGTTGTAGACTTACAAATAGCTGTTGACTATGATTTAGCTACCCGAAAAATTTGTTGTTCTATAAAAGATTCTTTCTTAACCACAATGAGTGATACATTAAGAATGGTTGTATTATTATCACAAGATAGTATTGTTAGTTATCAGGATAGTGTTGGAAACATTAAACCATTTTATGTTCACCGTCACATGCTACGCGATGCAATTACTCCATCCGGTGCGTGGGGTGAGCCGTTGGCAACTGGTAGCATTCCAGTAGGAACAACGCACATTAAAAAGTTTGCATATACTATTCCTGCTGCCTATAAAGGTGTTGTTTGTGATGAGCATCACTGTCATCTAATTGCATATATCTATCGTGTGAGTACCAAAGAAATTATTCAAGTGGAGGAAGTCAAGCTCCTCCCTTAAAATTAGCTGCCATTTCTCAAACGCCCATACATCAATTGTGTGGGCGTTTGTATTTTAATTAACTTTGTTACAATGAAGAATGCAGTCATAATCACACTATTTATTTGTGCTTTCACTTGTACAGCAAAAGCGCAAACGCGTTTTAAACCGGGTTTAAAAGCGGGAATTGCCACCAGTCAGGTGGAGGGAGATACCTATGGAGGATTTGATAAATTTGGTTTTGATGGTGGGGTAACGTTAAATGGAAAACTCAGTGAAAAATGGCGTGCACAATTCGAAATCTTGTTTGTGCAAAAAGGGAGCAAACATATTGGCGATGGCAGCAAAGGCGATTATAGTTTTTATTTGATGAGACTAAACTATGTGGAAGTTCCTTTGTTATTACAGTATCAGCTAAAGAAATTCACATTTGAAATCGGGCCGGGAATTGGTTATTTAATCAATGCAAAAGAATACGATGCAGTTGGAGAAATTTACAATCCGATTCCGTTTTATAAAACAGAAGTAAGTGCAAGCATTGGAATCAATTATCAGATTTATAAAAAATTAGGAATCAACTGGCGATTTACAAATTCAATGCTACCCATTCGCAAATACGCTTCCGGAGCGAGTTTTTGGTTTAATCCCGGACAAAGAAACAACGTATTAGCGTTTACTTTAACTTATCGATTTGGAGATGCAGAACAACCCTAAACATAAAATAGTAGTAGCCATTACAGGTGCAAGCGGTTCCATTTATGCGAAAGTGTTGTTGCAAAAATTACAAGCACTGCATGAACAAATTGAAACTGTTGGCATTGTGATGAGCGACAATGCAAAAGATGTGTGGAAGTTCGAATTGGGAAATTCCGATTATGAAAAACTCCCGTTTACCATTTATAACAAATCAGATTTTTTTGCGCCTTTTGCATCCGGCTCAGCAAAATATAACACGATGATTATTTGCCCTTGTTCGATGGGAACCCTTGCACGCATCGCTAGTGGCATCTCCAACGATTTAACATCACGTGCTGCTGATGTAGTTTTAAAAGAGCGCAGAAAATTAATATTGGTAACACGTGATACACCTCTGAGTTTGATTCATATCAACAATATGAAAACCATTACCGAAGCCGGAGGAATTATTTGTCCGGCCAGCCCCTCTTTCTACAGCAATCCCCAAAGCTTCGAAGAGCTTGCCGCTACTGTAATTGATCGCGTGATTGATTTAGCTGGACTGGAACAACAATCGTTTCGCTGGAGCGAGAAATAATAATTCTTGTCAACCTAGGTGAAGCAGAAGGCTTTACCATTTTTTAACAAAAATTTCATCAAAAATTCCTTTTTAAAAAAGTAACTTTGTCCTTGACTTTTCGTTTTAAATGAAGTAATTTAGTTCTAGTCAATAATAAGAGTGGTAAACCCTTAATACAAAGAGTATGTTTGAATTAAGTAAGAATATATTAGAAAAAGTGAGTTTTGATAAAGCACTTTTTCGCAAAGAGTTAATGAAAGCCGTAAAATGGCTAAAACCTGAGGAGAAAGCATTATTGATGATTTGGTGCTTAACTACATTCGGACATCAATATAAAGATGTGATTAACGAAGTGTATAAATCGGTTGTTAAGTCTTAAGAAACTCCATATTCCTTTTTAGTCCCGCAAACTTGGTTCGCTTTACTGCTGAATCCTTAAACACGCGCCTGAAGGTTTCTTCGGTGAGCTCTTCCCAATCTTGCCTTTTCATTCCTAAAAGTTCAGCATTTGCTTTGAAATGGGGTTCTGCATGTGGTTTTGAAAAACTGTTCCATGGACAAACATCCTGGCAGATGTCGCAGCCGAACATCCAGTTATTAAATTTTCCCTTTACTTCATTCGGAATGTTCTCTTTTAACTCTATCGTAAAATACGAAATGCATTTGCTGCCATCTACTACATAAGGTGCAACAATCGCATCCGTAGGACAAGCATCAATGCATTTGGTACAAGTTCCGCAATAATCTTTTATTGCTCCATCATATTCTAAATCCAAATCCACAATGAGTTCGGCAATAAAATAAAACGAACCGCTAGATTTATTGATGAGATTACTGTTTTTTCCAATCCAACCCAAGCCACTTTTTTTTGCCCATGCTTTGTCTAAAACAGGCGCTGAATCAACAAAAGCACGACCATCTACTTCTCCGATGTTTTCTTTAATAAATTCCAACAGCTCATTTAATTTTTCTTTGATGACTAAATGATAATCTTTTCCGTACGCATATTTGCTGATTTTTGGAGCTGCATCGTCAACTTGTTTTTCGGAAGGATAATAATTCAACAAAAGTGAAATCACTGCTTTGGCTCCAGGAACAAGCAATCGAGGATCTAAGCGCTTGTCAAAATAATTTTGCATGTAACTCATTTGTCCATGCATATTCTTATTCAACCAGTTTTCTAATCTTGGTGCTTCTTCTGCTAAAAAATCTGCTTTGGAAATGCCCACATAATCGAAACCGAGACGTTTGGCTTCTGCTTTAATGAGGGCAGTATGTTTGGAGGAGTTCATTGATGAATGAACTATTTCGTGTCAAATAAACTTCCTTTAAATCCACGAGGGATTTTACCAAGGTGTTTGTAAGCTTGATCTGTAGCTTCTCTTCCACGTGGTGTACGAACAAGATAACCTTCCTGGATTAAAAAAGGTTCATAAACTTCTTCAATGGTTCCTGCTTCTTCTCCAACAGCTGTAGAAATGGTTGTTAAACCAACAGGTCCGCCTTTAAATTTTTCAATTAACGTTGAAAGAATACGAATATCCATTTCATCCAACCCATTCTTATCTACGTTTAGTGCGGACAGTCCGATGTGTGCGATTTCAATATCGATTGAACCGTTTCCCTTTATCTGAGCAAAATCCCTGATGCGTCTCAACAAAGCATTCGCAATACGAGGTGTACCGCGACTTCTTCGAGAAATTTCATTGGCTGCATCTTCGGTGATGGGAACATTTAAAATTCCAGCTGCACGAATAATAATTTTTTTCAGCAACTTGGAATCATAATAATTCAATCTAGAATTGATTCCAAAACGAGCACGTAACGGGGCTGTAAGTAAACCACTTCGTGTAGTAGCACCAACCAATGTAAACGGATTTAATTTGATTTGAACACTACGCGCATTCGGACCGCTATCAATCATGATATCGATTTTATAATCTTCCATTGCAGAATAGAGGTACTCTTCCACAATCGGACTTAACCGATGAATTTCATCAATAAACAATACATCATTTTCTTCGAGGTTGGTTAACAAACCGGCTAAATCGCCCGGTTTATCAAGTACAGGGCCGGAAGTGATTTTTATATTCACCCCAAGTTCAGAGGCAACAATGTTTGCTAAGGTTGTTTTTCCTAATCCCGGAGGGCCATGAAGAAGTATATGATCCAAAGCTTCACTACGCTGTTTGGCCGCTTGCACAAATATTTTCAGGTTTTCAACCACTTCATGCTGACCAGTAAAATCATCAAACTCGGCCGGACGCAAAACTTTTTCGAACTCCTTTTCGGAAGAACTTAAGTTTTCACTATCTGGGTTGATGTTTGGATTCATATAATTTCTACTCCCTCTCCTTTTTCAAGGAGAGGGTTGGGGTGAGGTTTATTTCAACATAATGCTGGTTTGTCCAACAATAACATCATCACAAATGATATCAATTAAATACTTTCCAGGGATAAATCCACTTGGGCTTGGACATAATACATCAACCGCAACATCTTCATTGGTATAATTGATATCCTGTTTTGCCGCATAGTATCCTTTAGAACCATTAAATTTCACCATGTTTCCTTCGTCAGCTGATTTAGTAACTTCTTTCCCATCTGGTGACATGATGCGCACATAAACCGGTTTTACGCCTTTCTTTGCAATTTTATTTTCTCCGATTACAAACGAAACTTTAATGCGTTCAACACGAGAAGCTTTGGTTGTTTCCACTTCTTTTTTTCCCCCAGATTTAAACTTCACACCTTTAACAGTTGGGTTTTCCGCTTTTAAAATGGAACCAAGGTTTACAGTACTTTGCAACGATTCTTTTTCTTTTGTAAGTTGAGTCGTTACGCCTTTTTCAGCGGTAAGATCAGCTGTTACTTTATCTTTTTCTGCAATAATAACTTTGTTGTAGGTGTTCAAAGAATCAATTTGTACCACAAAATGTTTCATGATGGAACGCAAGGTCTCTGTTTCTTTTCTCAATTTAGAAATGATGTATGCATCACCTTTGTGTTTTTCTGCTTGAATAATTAATTCTGCAATTTCCGCTCTCTTTGCTTCTAATTCAGCTTGTACAGCTTTATCAGATGACTCCAACTTGGAATACTCATCTTGTAATTGCAACAAATCGTTTTTCACATTATCACGTTCAACAATCACTTCTTGTTTCTCAACAACAACGGTATTGGCTCTGTTTCTTTCTTTCCACCAAAGGAATCCGAATATACCATTACCGCCTAATAACAGCAATAACAGAATCCATAAAATTTTATTATTTGATTTTTTTTCTTCTTTATTGGTTTCCATATTTGAGGATTGTTTATTTTCGATATACAAAAGTAATAATTTTTAGCCTTTATTTCACAAAATCTTATGCTGAACGACTTTATTTCACTGATATTCCCACAAGTTTGCGCATCCTGCGGAAACAGTCTGTATAAGAACGAACAAACCCTATGTACTTATTGTGTTTATCATTTGCCAAAAACCAATTTTCACCTGAACAATGACAATCCGGTTGCTAAAATTTTCTGGGGAAGAGTGGATATCCAATCTGCCGCAGCATTTTATGGTTTCAACAAAGGTGGAAGGGTACAACACATTATTCACCAGTTGAAATACAAAGGGCGAAAAGAAGTCGGGTTTGCAGTTGGGAAGCTCTACGGTTATGAGTTAAAAATGTGTGATTCGTTTAAAACGGTGGATACCATTATTCCCGTTCCACTTCATTCTAAGAAAATTAAAAAAAGAGGGTACAACCAAAGTGAAGCGTTTGCCGAAGGATTGTCTGTCAGTATGGGCGTTCCTGCCAATGTGAAAACATTGTTCCGTGCCTATGAATCAGAAACGCAAACCAAAAAATCGCGTTTCAGTCGCTGGCAAAATGTAGAGTCGATTTTTCAATTAAAAGATATCAAATCACTGGAAGGGAAACATGTTTTATTGGTTGATGATGTGGTGACAACAGGCGCTACATTAGAAGCATGCGCACAAACCTTACAACAGATTCCCGGCATTAAGATTAGTGTGGCAACGATTGCATACGCAAGCAATTAGATCTCATCCCTAACCCCTCTAAAAAGGAGAGGGGAATAGCTACGCAATAGAAATATTACTCAAAATCATTTTCTTATCTTTGCAACCATAAGTAAAATCAACAATGGCTGAATCACTTTCTGTTTCGGGTACTACAAAAAAAGAGAAGTATGAATCACTTCTCCCTCAAATCAATGCTCTGGTTGAAGGAGAAACCGATTTTATTGCTAACCTGTCGAATATCATGTCTGCATTAAAATTTGGGATGGACTTTTTTTGGGTCGGCATTTACTTTGTGAAAGACAATGAACTTGTACTTGGACCGTTTCAAGGTCCGGTTGCTTGTACGCGAATTGGTTTAGGCAAAGGTGTTTGTGGAGCGGCTTGGAAAGAAAAAAGAACAATTGTAGTAGAAGATGTAGACCAATTTCCCGGACATATTGCTTGCAGTAGTTTATCGAAATCAGAAATTGTTTTACCTGCTTTTGATAAAAGTGGAACAGTAACGCTGATACTGGATATTGATAGCGAGCATTTGGCAACATTTGATGAAACCGATAGATTATATTTGGAACAATTAATGAGATTGATAGAGAACCTCAAGCAATAATATGTTGAATAAAAAAACAATAAAAAATTTCTTTGCTTCCTCAGCATCATTCCCTGCGGTAAAATTTTTCCTTTTCGTGCTCTTGCTTTCATCCTGCGCTCAGGTGGTTGCTCCCGGAGGTGGACCAAAAGATAACGTTCCACCCAAAGCGCTGAAATTTGTTCCCGACAGTGCACAATTGAACTTCAACTCTAAAAACATTGCTATTGAATTTAATGAATTTGTTACGTTAAAGGATTTAAACAATCAATTGCTTATTTCTCCACCTTTGGCTAAAACACCCGATGTCACAGTCAAAAACAAAACGTTAACCATTGAATTGGATAAGGCAGAAGTATTAAAACCAAATACCACCTATTGCATCAGTTTCGGAAATGCACTTCAGGATTTAAATGAAAACAATCCGCTTGAAAACTTTCAATACATTTTTTCTACCGGGACATTTATTGATTCGTTAAAACTAAAAGGGAAAGTACAAAACGCATTTAATCAATCAACCGAAAAAGGCTTACTCGTGATGCTGTACAGCGATTTAACAGATAGTGTTGTGTATAAATCACAACCCGATTATTTTGCAAAAACGGATAAAGAGGGAGCCTTTCAAATCAATAATATTAAAGCAGGAAAGTATAAGTTGGTAACGATAAAAGATGCAAACAACAATTACAAATACGATGGAGAGTCGGAAAGCATTGGTTTTGTAGATGCTCCAATAGATGTATCGGAGAAACAAAACATCTTGATTGATTTGTTTCAAGAACCATCAAAAAAAACATTCTTAAAAAAATACATTCATGATTCGTACGGAAAAGTCAGTTTGTATTTCAACCAAGGATCCGATAGTTTAAGAGTACAGCCGTTAAACAACGACCAGAAAGGGGTACAGGAGTATTTAGAGTTTTCTAAAAACAACGACACGTTAACGTATTGGATTAAAAACGTCCAAAAAGACTCGTTGATTTTACAAGTCAGCAATGGGAATAAAGTATTGGATACCCTTTCCATAAAATTTATCAAACGGGAAGATGCGGAAAAATCGAAAAAAAATCCGTTGAAATTGAAATTGGTGAGCAGTCCGGATGGGAATGAGAGTTTTGATTTAAACAGTAGCATTGCACTGAAATTTTCCAACCTCATTTCTACAAAAGAAAATGCTCAAAATGTTATTTTCAGAGAAGATACACTCACGTATAAATCCAAATGGTATCTAGGATTTTCAGGCTATAACGATGATCTGGTAAAAATTGGATATTGGGACTCTATAAGTAATGTAGCTGAAGATGCAAATAATCCTGGAACATATATTTGTTCTCCTGAATTTAAAAATTTCAGTCTGAAAGAAAACACCAACTACCATTTACTAATTCTGCCCGGCACTTTTACAGATTTTTTCGGGCTAACAAACGATTCCATAAAAATTAAATTTAAAACCCGTGAAGAAAAATATTATGGAAGTGTGAAGTTGAATTTAACGGTTCCACCAACGGATGGCATTTACATTGTGCATTTGATGGACGAAAGCGGGAATGTGATACGAGAAGAATTTGTGAGCAAATCGGTTGTATTGGATTATGGTTATTTATACCCAAGAAAGTATAAATTAAAAATCATTTATGATGACAATCGCAATCGTAAGTGGGATACAGGAAATTATCTAAAAAAGACTCAACCCGAAAAGGTCATTTATAATTCGGAGTTAATTAATATCCGTTCGAATTGGGATGCAGAGCTGGAATGGAAGATTACGGAATAACGGACAAAAACACACCCCTAACCCCTCTCTAGAGGGGAATAGATTCTACTCATCAACAAAATAATCTGTGAATCCCTATAGCTATCGGGACTGAGTAATCTGTGGTAAAAGCTTTAGTTAATTTCAAAATCATCCGCATCCAACATCACCGGAAAGGCTTTTCTAAACTCTACCAACTCTTGATAGCTTAAAGTGATTGTTTCAATTATTTCCTTTCCTGGCTCGATTTTGCTGATTGCTTCACCTTTAAAATTTAATGCAACCGAATCGCCTGAATGGTAAATAGCATTTCCGTCATTTCCTACCCTGTTCACTCCAATGGTATAACTTTGATTTTCGATGGCACGTGCTACCAGCAATGATTTCCAAGGATGTGCTCTTCTTTCCGGCCAGTTGGCAACATAAATCAAAACATCATACAAATTCTCTTTTGTGTTTCTTGCCCAAACCGGAAAACGTAAATCGTAGCAAATAAGCGGAGAAATTTTCCAACCTTTTAAATCAACGATTAGTTTTTTGTCTCCATGACCATAATGTTTATCTTCATCTCCCATTCTGAACAGGTGGCGTTTATCGTAGGTGCTAAAAGTGCCGTCAGCCTTCATCCACATCAATCGATTAAAATACATTCCATTCTCTTCACAAACAAAACTTCCAGTGATAACGCAGTTTTTTTCTTTTGCCTTTGTTTTCATCCACGCGATTGTTGCGCCTGTCATGGTTTCTGCAAACGCTTCCGGGCGCATTGTAAAGCCGGTTGTAAACATCTCTGGAAGTACTATCAAATCAGTTGCTTCAGAGATGGATGCAATTTTTTGAGAAAACTGTTCAAGATTTTTCTCTTTGTTTTCCCAATGTAAATCGGATTGTATGATGGTTATTTTTAGGTCGTTCATAGTGTTCGAGATTTTGCCACAGATTCACAGATTTGTCTATCAAAGAAAGAATTAAACGGATTTATTTAAAAAAATATTTTTGTAATTTCTTTACAAATAATTAAATCGGTGAATTTGTGGCTTCCTTTGTTGTAAAGCTAAATCATATTCAATATCTCAGCAGCTTTTGCTAATGTCTCTTCTTTCTTTGCAAAGCAGAAGCGCAACACATGATTATCAACTTGTTCATGATAAAATACCGAAATTGGAATGGATGCGATTCCAAATTCTTTTGTTAAACGGATAGCATACTCTGCATCCTTTTCTTTGCTTAAACCATTATAATTCAACAATTGAAAATACGTTCCGGCAGCGGGAATCAATTCAAATCGAGAACCTTTGATCGCATCAATAAAAAAATCACGTTTTTTCTGATAGAAATTTCCAAGCTCCAGATACTGTTCTTTTTGTTTTAAAAAATCGGTCAACGCATACTGAATGGGTGTATTGCAGGAAAACACCAAAAACTGATGCACCTTTCGGAATTCAGCCATTAAATTTTTAGGAGCTACACAATAACCAATTTTCCAGCCGGTGGTATGATAGGTTTTTCCAAATGAAGAAATGATAAAACTGCGTTCCGCCAAGATTGGGAAACGAGCAACACTTTGATGAAGTTGTTGATCGAAGATGATGTGTTCATATACTTCATCACTGATAATAATGATGTCTGTTCCTTGAACAATTTTTTGGAGCATCATCATATCAGCAACACTCATGATACTTCCGGTAGGATTATGAGGTGTATTAATGATAATCATTTTCGTATGATGATTAATCATCTTTTTTACACTTTCCCAATCAATCGTATAATCAGGAGCTTGAAGCTGCATATAAATGGTTTTCCCACCATTTAATTCAATAGCCGGTTGATAACAATCGTAAGCCGGTTCAAAAATAATGACCTCATCCCCTTCACGAATGATTGCTGAAATGGCAGTGTAAATGGCTTGTGTAGCTCCAGCAGTGATGGTAATTTCAGTATCAGGATCATATTTGGTGCCGTAAAGAGCTTCTGTTTTTTCTGCGAGTAGCTCCCGTAAGCCAATCAATCCGGGCATTGGCGCGTACTGATTGTGTCCGGCTTTCATGTATTTATTTACCAAAGCAATCAGTTCTTCGTTGCAGGCAAAATCAGGAAACCCTTGAGAAAGGTTGATAGCATTATGATCCACGGCCAACTTACTCATCACAGAAAAAATGGTGGTGCCTACGTTGGGGAGTTTGCTATTGATGAGGTTTGGATAATTCATACAAATCGTTTAAAGTCTAAAGTTAGAAAGTTCCAGCTTTATAGATAAGCGAAAATATACTATTTCCATAAAAAGTTTACCTTTGCGGACTTAATTTTTAAAAAACAACATCATGACGATTGAAAACAACGCTGTAGTTTCGGTAAACTACACTCTTCGTGTTAAAGCAACAGGCGAACAAGTAGAACAAACAAGTAAAGAACATCCTTTCGTATTTATATTCGGAACAGGCGGTTTATTAGAAGATTTCGAGAACAACTTACGTGGTAAAAAAGCGGGAGATGAATTTGATTTTTTTATTGAACATGCACGTGGATATGGAGTTCGTGACGAACAACATGTAGTAATGATTCCTATCGAAGCATTTTTAGGTGAAGATGGAAAATTTGACGAAGAAAATGTAAAAGTTGGAATTACTCTTCCAATGGTTGATAATGAAGGAAACCGTTTATATGGTAAAGTAATGGAAATTACTGCTGAGCATGTAAAAATGGATTTCAATCATCCGTTAGCAGGAACAGATTTGCACTTCAAAGGTGAAGTATTGGAAATCCGTCCGGCTACTGAAGATGAGTTGGCACATGGCCACGTTCATGGTCCACACGGTCACCACCACTAATAAAAAAATATGCAGTAAGCAGTTGACAGTTGTGTCAATTGTTTACTGTTTTAATATACTTCATGACGTTCAGAACTCCATCCGAACAAGAATTTACTCAAATTCGAAACTACATTCAACAGTTCGAGCTGGACAACCGCAATCTAAAACAAGAGGAATTTATTGCTGCTTTCCGAGAAAATGAACTTGTTGGCTTTGGTCGCTTGCGAAACCATGGCGATTGTTTTGAACTTTGCTCCTTAGGTGTTGTTACTAATCATCGCAGACAAGGCATCGGGAAAGCCATTGTCGCAGATTTAATTAAACGAAGCACTTCCGATATTTTCCTTGTTTGTATTATCCCCGATTTCTTTACTCCTTTTGGTTTTCAAATCGTGAACACCTATCCTTCCGCCATCCATGACAAACTCAACTATTGTACGAGCGAATTGGTCGTTCCTGAAATGTATGTTGCAATGCTTTTAGAGAAGTGACTAGCTTTTACAGAAGTGACTAAGTGACTAGGCGACTAAGTAACTAAGCGACTTTTCAATACTTTCCTACCCCAAAGTCTTTTTCGTGGCGCTATTGGCCTGCAATGGATTTAATGACAGTTTAGTAGACTTTAAACAACAGTTAAACACCATTTTAAAAACAGATAATAACTGAATTATAAACTTTAATGCGGTTTAATTGGATTTTATTAACAATTTTTCATAGTTTTGTCTAGTTATCAACAAAAAAACGGCTTCTTATGAAAAAACTTACTTCGGAAGAATACAACCAATTGCCCATTCGCGGGAAAGGTCGTAGCTCGCATGTTTTCAACTCCATTGTTAATTTACAAGTTGGAGAGGCTTTGTTAATAGAGAAAAGTGATTGGAAACGAAAAGCAAGTCCGAGTACCCTTGTTCGTTATATTGAAAAAAATCATGATATGCGCTTTACTTGTGGTTCTTTAGCCGGAGGGAGTGGCTGGGCAGTAAGACGAATAGATGGAATAAAAAAAGAAACTGCACAAAAAGAAACACCAACACCTACACCGACACCAGCACCGACAGCAAATAATACTCAAGATGCAGATCGTTTACAATTGAAATCAGATTTAGTGGTGTTTTATTTGGGTCGTATGGCTTTCCATAAAATCGAACGCATCGAAGATTCCATTAAAGCTTCGGTGGGGCATTTCTGGAAAAGCGACAGCACCATCATCAAAGAGCTTTTTGGAGAGATTATTAAAAGCTTGGAAGAACAAGGTCATATCGTGATAGAAAACGGCAAAACCTATATTCCGCTTCGCAGAAATTAATTTCCAATCAATACAAATGCACCCCAATAAAATGGTTCCTTGTATTTCACTTTAATTTGTTTCTGCGCTTTGATAAATGCATCTTGTTTATTTCCTGAAACTACATAGTTTTTGTAGAAATTTGTCATGAGTTCCATCGTGGCATCATCACTCACTTGCCATAAACTCATAATAATTGCTTTTGCACCGGCAACCTGAAATGCACGTTGTAAACCATACACCCCTTCACCGGCTTTGATATCGCCCAAACCTGTTTCGCAAGCGCTCAATACAACCAATTGTGTATTATCAAGCGACATGTTCATCGTTTCATACGCAGTTAAAACACCATTGTCTTTATTGGTTAAATCACTCGTGCCATCAAATACTTTTTCGCAATTCGCTAAAAGCAAACCGGAACGATGCAAAGGATTATTTTTCGCTTTCGATGTTTCGATACCAAGAACTTTTTCGTCTTCAATTGCATTCGTATTTGCCAAGAAGAATCCATGTGTGGCGATGTGTAAAACACCGGTCTGCGCCAACTTCACATTTGTTTCTGTTGCTTCATTCCCTTCAAAAATGGCAGTTTTATAGCCGCTGGATTTCATAATCGGATTGATGTTGTCAATTTCCTTTTTTGTTCCTGGCAATGCAGCAATAAAACCTTCTTCACCATAAAATGGATAACCCACCAATGTGGCGGTTTTAATCGCTACAGCTTGTTGACTCTTTTTCAATTGCAATACATCCTTGGAATTGGTCACCAAGACAAGGTTTTTGGAATCAATCAAATATTTTCCGGATGGATCTTTTAGTGTATTCAAACTAATCTGGTTATATGCACCATCCAATGAAACATAAATTGTTTTTTTGCCGACAATCGACTTATCAATTTGTTCCCAGAACTTAAGATACGAGTCGCCATCGGCTTTCATATTTTTAATATTCCCTCTGTACAGCTTAATATCATCTGACTCCAGCGCTACACCATTTTTATTGATTAACAAAACAGGTTGAGTTGCATTTGTGTCAACACCAACGTAGCATAATAGATTTCGTTTGTAAATACACCGTTAAACTTTTTAAATTCGATAATGTCTACAATTGCTTCCTCAGCAGTTAGCTGTTTCGCCAAATCCAAAAAGGATATTGATGATCCGGAATAACCTTCTTTAAAGGCATTTGACTGAGCAGACAATTTTTTCTCTAACGCATTGGTTTCTCCTTCTAACGAATCTAAATTAATTTTTTCTTCTGCTAATTCTTCTTTCGATAAGGTATACAAACGCGCCAATAATTCTTTTTGATCCAACCATTGGGTATACATGCCTTTTAGCTCATCGTTGCCTCCCGATAAAATTGCATTCTTTACTTTGTTGGTGGCGCTCAACAACAACGCTTTTGTTTTTAACTGATAATTGAACATTTGTCCGATTAACTCAGGATTAGTAGCACTTCCGTCCACAACAAAAGAGTTGAAGCGTTGTAATCGTGGAGAAATTTTATCCCAAAATTTCGCCTTTTCACTTTCACTCATCGGAGCAAAATACATATCGATGTAAGACATGGTCGCATCCATCACAATGGTATAATTTGTAGCCGCTTCTTTGATTTTTTGTTGTTGCCATTGCAAAATGGCTAAGTCTTCCAACGAACGAATGTAATCAGGATGTGTTTTGCCTAATAATTCACCACGCAATTTTTCTGCAGTGATTAACAAAGGTTCTGCTTCTGTTAACTTATTATTCATTCGGTAATAGTTACCTAAATCAACCATCGTAGCAACAGTTGCAGGATGTTTCTCTCCCAATTTTCTCTTATAAATATCTTGTGCTTCCTTCAACAAAGCTTCCACTTCCGTGGTTTTTCCCATTTGTAAGTATAACGATGCCAAGCCTCTTTTTAAGTAGGCGAAATCAGGGTGATTTTTTCCCAGTTTCTTTTCTTTCAATTTGATGGCATTCAAATAAATCGCTTCCGACTCGGTGAGTTTACCCATATCTTGATAAAGCAAAGCCAGATTGATGGTTAAGCGAATGTAATTGCTCGATGATTCCTTCAATTTTTCTTTTGTAATCACCAATACTTCATTCATTAATTTTTCAGCATCGGTATTTCGTCCTAACAGTTGCAGCAACATGGCTTTATTATTTAATGCAATTGCATACGGGACAGAAGTTTTTCCCAAAGCAGCACCATTATCTTCAATCGCCTTATTTATGAGCTCTTCCGACTCATTATACTTTCCTTCATCTTTTAATAAAACTGCTTTGTTGTTTTCAGAAGCTGCATAAGCAGCCGACTTTTCATCCAATTCTTTACGTAAGCTCAATGCCAAATCCGAAAACTTTTCTGCTTTGGTATATCTACCGGTTGTTTGATATAAGAGAGCCAAATTGCTTTGTGATAAAGCATAATCAGCCGTACGTGTTGCACCATTTTTTTCATAAATAAACATTGCTTGCTTAAAATTAAATTCCGCAGTACGAAATTTATTGGCAGCAAAAGCTAGTTCTCCGGAGTTATTGAAATTTTTTGCACGGTCAACAGTTAAATCCGTTTCGTCTTTGTTTGTTCCAATCTTATACCCTTCAATCAATGAGTTTTTAAGGCGATCTGATTTTTCCTTTGTTTCGAACAAACCGGCATTATCGCTGAACGAAATGGCATAATTGAAATTCGACTCATCGTATTCCTTTCTGGATTCATCCATTTTTTTCTCTCCGGCATCCTTTGTTTTTTGAATTGCATCTTTTTTGACTTTATCCAACGACCCTTTGAAGTCGATTTGAGAAATGGAAACAGAAGAAGAGGAAAGAGTAAGAATTAAAAAGAGTAGTTTTTTCATAATGTTTGGGGTCAAAAATTTCGATTCGAAGTTAGGAAAAAGGGCGATTCTGAGGTGCTTTTTATTGTTTAATCTATCGTGTTGACCTCACCCCTGCCCCTCTCCTTGAAAAAGGAGAGGGGTCGCGCTCCGAAATAAAAGTTAATAATTACATTTGATGGTATTTATTCCATCTCAACACATGGCCTTTTATGATTTGAATAAGTCTGAACGCATTGAATTGGTTGATAAAATTAATCAACAGATTTTATCGGAATTAAAAAGCGGGAAGCCCAAATTTATCCTGGACATTTTTTCAGATGAAGATACCTACATCCGAAAAACAGGTTATTTAGCGATTGGAAAAATTTACATCGCCAACCCATCCCTTCACCCTTCCATATTTAAGTTACTCGACAAACTTTTCAAACACGAAAACGAGAAGATTCGTCAAACTGTTATTAATGCTGCAGGAGAGATTGGAAAAAAAGATTTTCACCTCATCGAACCGTTGATGAAAGAAGGATTGATGGATGATCACCATTCAGTGCGTAATGCGGTGATTGGTTCAATAAAAAAGATGGGAGAAAAAAATCCAAAACCGGTGCTTGCATTTGCGAAGCAATTTTTGAATCATCCTGATAAAGAAATCCGCAGAGAAATTTGTCATGGTATTGAACTGCGCGGAAGAACCCATCCACAAGATATTCTGCCACTATTAAAAGAATTGCAACACGATAAAACAGCACGGGTTAGAAACACGTTGGTGCACGTAATCGGACAAATTGCTTACAAAAAAGGTTGTTTGGAAACCGTAGTTGAAGATTTAAAAACCTGGGAGAACAAAGAGTTGGTGAAAGCTGCTCTTGAAGAAATCATTGATGTGCATCATCGGTATCGGAATTTTTCTGTAAAAACACAGGAAGAAGCGATGGAGTATATTGAGAAGCATTATAAGTAACTAAGTGACTAGGTGACTAGGTAACTAAGTGGTGAGAGGTGGGTGATAGCGTGATTGTAGCGGAGCGTCATTGGGAGCGTACCTCGCAATAACGTTTTAAAATCTACTTCAGCACATCAAACACAAAACCGTTTTCTTTCGCAAATTTTATAAACTTTGGTAATGCGTATTCCATGTTATTCTGAGCTTTGTAACTATCGTGAAAAACAACAATGGAGCCATTTCTAACATGATCCGTAACATTTTTTAAGCATTGCACCTTGCTTGTGTTTTTATCATAATCGCCACTCAATACATCCCACATAATAACGGAGTATTGCTTTGAGATAAGTGCCAATTGTGATTTTTTTATTCTGCCATAGGGTGGACGAAATAATTTTGAATTCACCACCTCAGCGCACTTCACTACATTACGGAGATATTGATTGCCATGGGCATTCCAGCCATTCATGTGGTTGTAAGTATGATTCCCAACAGCATGTTTTTCAGCTAGAATACGTTGGTAAATGGATGGATTTTTTGAAACATTTTCTCCCACACAAAAAAAGGTTGCTTTGATTTCTTCCTTTTTTAAAACATCGAGTACCCAAGATGTAATATGCGGAACAGGCCCATCATCAAATGTTAAATAGATTTTTTTTTGTGTTGTAGGAACTCTCCAAATTGCTTTTGGATAAAGTTGACGAAGGAGATATGAAGGGCGGACGATGTACACGTATAGGTTCTAATTGAACTAATTTTAAGTTATATCATCATCCTTTTAATTAGCTTTTCAACCCCACCCCTCTCACCTCATCCGCCTCCGGCACCTTCTCCATATGGAGAAGGGAAGCGGAAGTAATTTTCTAGGAGAAGGCTGGTGCCTCGTGAGTATAATTCTTTACTGTGGTCGGCTTCTGTTAGAATTCGGCAAACTATAATCTTGCACCGCTTTCATATAACGTTCCTGGAAATCTTTTGCCAAGTCCATTTGTTTAAAGTAGCCTGCAAACGAAACCAATTGTTCCATAATGCCTTGTGCTTGTTTCAATTCACTTCCATAGCTAGGAATTTGATCTCTGTCTAATCCATAGATGTAATTGATGTTATTTTCATAATTGTCAAACAATTTTTTCGCCAAAGCATTTGCTTTGTCCATTGCACCTGCTTGGTAATATGCAAACACAACTGAGTAAAGTGTTCCGTCAATCGGACAGTTTTCAAATGGTGTTACTTCCAAACATTTGTCAAGTACTTTAATTGCTTTGTCTTTTTTACCTTCTTCCACCAATGCAGTTGCAAGTGTTCCGGCACGTTGACGGATGTTCAATACACAAGAGCTCAAGAATACATTATCCAAGAATGTTCCTTGTTTTTCCATTCCGCCCCATTTAAATTTATTCATGAAATTATCATACATAATTTCAGTAGCCACACGTGTTTCTTGTTGTGCTTCTTCATCGTTTTGTTTCACTGGAACTAAACGATACGCCAATCCTTCCAACTGTAAGTAAGGAGCAAGGTTTAAGTAAGAACTTGCAGGAGCAGTAGCAGCGAAGTAAACCGGGCGTTTCCAGTTATTGTGTGCCAACAAATCTAAAATCATTACATCATTTTTCTGAAGGTAACTTGCAGAAGATGTTCCCGGCACAGATGGTGACCAATCGATGCTTTTAACGATACGGTTTGCCAATGCTTTTGGCACCGTTCCGTTGTTGACAACGGTTGCGCTATCCACCGGAATACTCATGTTTTTAGTCGGGAAGAAATTGTACCAGGTATCTTTCGAAACTTGAACCGTATGATCCATGTCTTCGTTCTTGATAAATTCAATTAAATCTTTTACGTTGATGAATCCTTGAATTTGTTTTCCTTGGTAGTTACTGAACAATACAGCCTCACGTGTTCCTTGACGGTATTGGTATTTTGTAAATGAAAAAGGAACCGGATCAGAATCGTATGCTTTGTGAACCATTTGATCGATGTACCAATCAGTGTTTAGGAGTTCCAAACAAACAACACGCACATCGGTACGGATGCCTTCCACCTCTTGTGCATACCAGAGTGGGAATGTATCATTATCTCCATTGGTAAATAAAATTGCATTTGGTGCGCAGGAATTCAAATAGTTGGCTGCAAAATCTCTTGCAATGTATCTGTCAGAGCGATCATGATCATCCCACTCTTCTTTCGCCATAATGGTCGGAACGGCTAATAAGCACACAACCGTTGCAGCAATAGCGCTGGTTGTTTTGTTCATCCATTTTGCAAGGAAATCGAAAATAGCCAATACACCAATACCAATCCAGAAGGCAAAGGCATAGAAGGAAGCCGCATACGCGTAATCACGTTCACGTGGTTCCATTGGTTTTTGATTCAAATAAATTACGATGGCGATACCGGTGAAGAAAAACAACAATCCTACAACAGCAGCATTGCGTCTATCTTTTTTCACATGGTAATACAAACCAATCATCCCTAAAAGAAAAGGTAAACCGAATAAGATATTTCTTGCTTTATTATTATCTGCACCATCCGGTAAACCTTGTTGAGGCCCTAATCGCCATTCATCAATAGCAGAAATTCCGCTAATCCAGTTTCCTTCGGTAGCGTTACCATGCCCCTGAATATCGTTTTGACGGCCCACAAAATTCCACAAGAAATAACGGGAATACATTTGTCCGATTTGATATTTAAAGAAGAATTTTAAGTTTTCAGCAAACGTTGGAATTTCTTTAGAAACATTTTCACCGGTTTGCGGATCGCGAATGGTTTTGTGTTTAAAGTTTTTCGGGTTGGTCCATCTGCGGTAACCGGCAACGTGTTGCGGTTGGTCGCTCCACATACGTGGGAAGATGGTACAAAAATCTTTGTCGTATACGCGGATAGCACCTTTGCGGTGATCCCAAATTACATATTCCCCTTTTTTATCATCTCTCACATACACAGGATTTCCATCTTCATCGTCAACAGCAGGAGCAGAATAATATTGCCCGTACATAATTGGCCAAGTACCATATTGTTCACGGTTCAAATAAGACAATAAGTTAACCGCATTTTCAGGGTTGTTTTCATCCATTGGAGGATTTGCTTGAGAGCGAATCACCAACACTAAGAAAGAAGAGTAACCGATTAAGATAACGGTGAAACAAAGGATAACGGTATTTAAAATTGGTTTCACCTTTTGAGCAGTGTAACGCAATCCCCAAACAATACCACCGATTAATAAGACACCATAAATGATGGTACCGCTATTGAAGGGTAATCCCATTCCATTTACAGCCATCAATTCCGTTTTCGCAGCTAATTTTACAATCAATGGAATCACACCCGCTTGAATACCACCTAGAATAACGATGGAAATAATACCTGTTAAGATTAAGCTGTTACGGCTAATTTTTTGATTCTTTTTGAAGTAATAAATGAAGACGATAGCAGGAATGGCCACCAAGTTTAATAAATGGACACCAATCGATAAACCGATTAGGTAGGCAATAAGGATAATCCAACGATCAGCATGCGGATTGGTATCCACTTCGCGCTCCCATTTAAGGATACACCAGAAAACGATGGCCGTAAAGAAGCTGGACATCGCATATACCTCACCTTCAACAGCGGAGAACCAGAACGAATCACTGAATGTATAGGCCAACGCACCAACGATACCAGCTCCGAAAACCGCATACATATTAGCAGTTGTGAATGCTCCGTCTTTTTCAACAATTTTACGGGCAAGAGCTGTAATAGACCAGAATAAGAAAAGAATGGTGAAGGCACTGCACAAAGCCGACATGGCATTGATCATCATCCCCACTTTAGAGACATCACCAAAGGCGAATAAACTGAAAAAACGACCAATTAAAACGAATAAAGGCGCACCGGGAGGGTGACCCACTTCCAATTTATAAGCACAAGCAATATATTCCCCGCAATCCCAAAAAGAGGCGGTAGATTCCATTGTACTCAAATAGGTAAAGGAGGCGATTAAGAATACAAACCAACCGATTATATTATTAAGACGCTGATAATTAGTGATATTATTCATATTTTTTTCTTTATATAACGCTTGCGAAGATAATTAATAAAATGAACTGGGTAGCGATTTTAAGCCTAAAAATTGTTAAAGAAACAGCCACAGATTCACAGATTGGTTTGATTTATTATTTCGCTGAGGCCCAAATGCAGGAGATTCTTTGTTTTAACCATATTATACATTTATTACTGCATTCACGATGAGCAAAAAACAATCCTTCCATAAGCTTCATTTTTGACATAAAAATCTGTGTATCTGTGGCAAAGGTTGATTTTTGAGGACTAAAATTCCAACAAAATCAAATAAAATTTTGAGGGTTAAATATATTTATTAATTTTGCAACCCTAATCGCAGAAACGCGGTTCAAGATTGTCCGATGGTGTAACTGGCAACACGTCTGGTTTTGGTCCAGAAGAGTCCAGGTTCGAGCCCTGGTCGGACAACACAACAAGCTCGAAACCCTTAACTAGAAATAGTTGAGGGTTTTTTATTTCTAAGCTTCTTTCCCTATATTTACTTCATGAAAAAACACTTACTTCTTTTCTCATTTGTATTTCTCCTTACCTCCGGGTTTTCACAAACGCGGGTATTCACGGGTAAGCCCATGTATGAAATCCTGACAAAGCGTGCCGGGATCTATTTAGGAACCACCACCATTGAGTTGTTCCCCAACATTGCTCCCTTGCATACTGCTAATTTTGATAGTTTGGTGAATACTTCTTTTTATGATAGCACCGCCTTTCACCGTGTGATTCCTGGTTTTATGATTCAAGGGGGTGACCCGAATTCCAGAAGCGGACCCATCTCTACGTGGGGATTGGGTGACCCCAGTCAACCTACCGTAAATGCTGAATTTACTGCTGCTCGCCATATTCGTGGACGGTTATCTGCTGCAAGAGATACATCAATCAACAGCGCCAACTCTCAATTTTTTATTTGTGTAGCAACGGCTGCATGGTTAAACGGACAATATTCAGTTTATGGAAGAGTCACCTCCGGAATGGACATTGTTGATACGATTGTGAATGCGCCAAGAGATGCGTCTGATAATCCTTTACAAAAAATCGAAATGTTCATTACCTATATCGGTTCGAATGATACAGTTCCCGTTGCACCTACCTTAAACCTGCCTGTAAATGGTTCGGTGGGCGCTTCAACAGCAAAACCATTAAATTGGATTGCACAGAGTGACGGCATTATTTACCATGTGGAAGTATCAACAGATTCAACATTTGCTACCACGTTTAAATCGGTGGATGTAGGAACAAATGCTTACACGGTAACAGGATTATCCTATGGCAACAAATATTTCTGGCGTGTACGCACCAACAATGGCGGACATTTTAGTCCGTACTCCGAAGTTCGTCACTTTTATGTTTCCGGTACAAGTATTGATGAGTCTGCAACCTTATCGGTAAATGTGTATCCGAATCCAAGCACCGGAAAATTTTTATTCTCAAACTTAGAAGATGAAAACACGATTGAGATATTGGACATTACCGGAAGAATCATTTATAAGACCGTTACAAAAAATGCATCAATTACAATTGATTTAACAAGCCAGGCCAAAGGAATTTATTTTTACAACATCCGAGTGAAAAACAAAAAAGCAAAACAAGGAAAAATTATTTTACAATAGTTTCTTTTAAATTATATCACACATGAAATACGAAGTATTCACGAATACCTTAAGTAAAACCTCAAAAATGAGTAAAAAAATCATCATCATCGCAATCGCATCGATCTTCAGTGTTACAGCTTCTGCACAATTAATGTCATTAGGGTTTGTAAAAAACTGTATGGGTTATAACCGCACCGCTTATGAAAATGAGTTGTTTAAAAAACATTATTTTAAGGTAGAGCATGCGGTAGAAAATCCACAAAATGCTTTGCTGAAAGGTGCGACATCCTATTCCAACGAAAAAACTCCTGCTGATGGTGAGATTAAAATATTATCGTTGATTACCGACAAACAACAAATCACAGAAATTTATTTTGTGAATGGTCCGAAGAATGATTTTTCAAAAAACTTTACGGATGTCTATAATCAAATGGTGTCCTTTTTTAACAATCAAACATCATTTAAGAGTACAAAATACAATGTAGATGTTACGAAGTTTACAAAGGACAAATCGAATTATTACGTGTATAAACTAAAAGAAATAATGGTGATTGTTATAGCGAATGTGAAGCTGGAAGACACCTATTTCAAATAGTTTTTTTGCTCCTGCTATTTTCCGGTCAACAATTTAAATCCTTTTCCGTGAACGTTGATTAACTCAACCGAAGCATCTTCTTTTAGATATTTTCTGAGTTTCGCAATGTAAACATCCATGCTTCGTCCGTTGAAATAATTATCATCGTTCCAGATGGATTTTAAGGCAAAATTTCTATCCAACACATCGTTGGCGTGCAAGCAAAGCAATTTTAAAAGTTCTGCTTCCTTTGTAGTTAGTTTATGTTGTACTCCTTTTAAATCCAATACTTGGTGTTTATAGTCGAATTTATATTTCCCAATTTTAAATTCTTCCTGATCTGAATTTTTAATTGTTTTATTGTCTGTTCTACGCAAAATGGCTTTGATGCGTAGCAACAATTCTTCCATGCTGAAAGGCTTGGTAATGTAGTCGTCCGCTCCAACCGAAAAGCCTTCAATGGCATCTTCTTTCATGGATTTGGCCGTTAAAAACACAATTGGAATATTGGGGTCAATGGCTCTGATTTCTTTCGCAAGTGTGATACCGTCTTTCACGGGCATCATCACATCCAGAATACAGATTCCGAATTTATCTTTTGAAAAAACATCATATCCTTGTTTTCCATCTGTTGCTAAAACAGTTGAAAAGCCTTTTGCTTCCAGATATTCTTTTAAAAGACTTCCTAAGTTCGGATCATCTTCCACCAATAATACTTTTGTTTTTTCCATGTTTCTAATATAGATTAAATTTTTAACTCTTCGTCTTTGAATGCATGTAAACTATCTGCCACAGATTCACAGATTTTTTACATGAATAATAAATAGAACAATTTTAACACTCAAAAAATCATTGCCTATGGCAATAAATCTGCCTTTAATTTTTTAATCTGTGAATCAGTGGCAGGTTTTCTAAGTCCCATTATTCCACAAATTATTCTCCATGTATGGAGAATATTAATTTTTTATTTCAAAAGGCAAATACAAGGTAAACATACTTCCTTTGCCCAATTCACTTTCTACTTTTATAGAGCCGCCATGTTTCTCAACAACAGCTTTTACGTAACTCAAGCCCAATCCGAAACCTTTCACATTGTGAATGTTTCCGGTAGGTTCACGATACATGGTATCAAAAATACGTTTTTGGTTGTCTTTGCTAATCCCAATTCCATTGTCTTGCACGGAAATAAAAATTCCTTCATCATCATTTTTAGTACTAACGATAATATCCGGATTGTCTTTCGAATATTTCAATGCATTGTCAATTAAATTAAACAGGATGTTCGTAATGTGCACCCTGTCGGCATTAATAACAGGCTTTGTTGCATTTAATTGCGAAGTAATTTGTCCTTCTTTATTTTCAACTTGTAATTTAATGTTTGTGAATGTTTGCTCAATTAAATTGTGAATGTCGATGCTTTGCACTTTTAATTTAAACTCCCCTTTATCCAAAATAGCTGTTTGCAGGATGTTCTCCACCAATAGACTCAAACGTTTGTTTTCATCGCCAATCATTTTCACATAGTTGCTCACACGCTCCTGCGATTTCTCAACGGATTTATCATTCAACACTTCTACCGCCAAGGAGATGGTGGATATCGGTGTTTTGAACTCGTGCGTCATGTTACTGATAAAATCATTTTTAATCTCCGATAGTTTCTTTTGTTTGAAAATGGTAGAGATGGTATAGTAAAACGAAAAAATCAAAGCTAACATAAACGCTAATGAAACCAAGAGCAATCCCCACATAGAACTTACCAGATAGCGGTGCTGATTTGGAAAATAAACAGAAAGAAACTTTGGTTTAATAAAAATATTATCGGGTGAAAGGTTTACCTTAAAAGGTGATTCATAAATTTTTTTTCCTCTTTCCGAAATGGCAACTGAATCGGCTGGTATGTTTTTAGAGGAGGTGACAGCAAAATCATACTTTGCAGAAACGCCTTTTTGAAGCAACTCAAATTTTAAAATAGAATCTAATAATACAGTATCGACCTTCTGGCTAAATCCATTATAAACATTCACGCTTACCAACTCATCAAAAATGTCGTTTACCATTTCGTTCTTGTGAGAAATCCAATTTTGGTTGGATTCAGAAGCAAACTGCTGAAAGAAAGAAGGACCATCTTCTTCTACACGTTGGTGAAAATTACCGGAAGCGGTATCGCTGGTGTATTCTTTTGGCGCATCTTTTTTATGACTACGCCATTGGAGTCGGTTGAATATTCTTCAATAATTTTTACGTTGACATTGTTGTTTTGGATGACGCAATTTTTATTGTCGATCATTGAATCACACACCAATTCTTTGTTTTTATGAAGAGGGCCACCAATGCTGGCGGTAATGATTCCTTGCTTCCTGAAGTTAAATTTTTGTGTGATTTTAGCAGCAGCCGAATGTTTCTCCAAACGCAACACAACATTGTTCAATGCTTCATTTACACTTTGTTCGAAACGTTCTTCACCAAGTGTAATTGCATTGTTTACCCAATAGATTTGTATCGCTATCAGTCCAAGCAATGCCAAGCTTGCCATGATGGTAATAATGCGTATGTTCCCTTTGTTCATCATTAATATTCCCCAAAAATAAGGGTTTAGCAAGTGTAGAAACCCGACTTAACATAATTTAACAGGGTTTAACAAGGCTTTAACACCGGTAGGTTTGAATGTAGTCTATGTTTGCCTCAGAAATTTCTAGCTACAAAAAACAAACGCATTCATACTCATTTTAAAAAACTAAAAACCATGAACAGAAATTACACCACAGCATTTATGAGCTTCGTGCTTGTGACAACAATGGCAAGCGTATCGTATGCGCAAAGCCCAAAAGTAAAAACCATTACCATTGTCAATGGGGATACCACCATCACCGAAAGTAATTTGGATGAAAAAGAAATGGCTAAAATGGAGAAAGAGATGGAAATAATCATCAATGAGGAGGGAGACAAAAAAGGAACAAAAAAAATTGTGAAGAAAATTGTGATTAACGATGAAAAGCATGATGGCGAAGCAATGGCTTATGCCTATACGATTGATGACGATGGCGGAGATCTAGAAATAATTACAGATGAAAATGGCAAAGAAATGAAGGTAATTGTTAAGTCTACGCTTCCGGAAGGTGGCACTGGAGATGCTAAATCAGGGAATGAGAAAAAGATTGTAAAGAAAGAAATTCGTACAGAAGGAGCATCAAAAGAAAAAAGCAATTTAAATGTGAGTATCAGCATTAAAAACACAACTGCTAAGGTGGAAATTGAAACCAATAGCAAGGAACCCATGAACGTAAGTGTATTGGATGAAAATGGCAAACAAGTGTTTTACGATACACAAAAAGTGGGTGGAAAATATAGTAAAGAGATTCCTTTAGGAAAAAAGGGTACCTACTTTTTAAACTTTATCCAAAACAAAGCGTCTACTACAGAGAAAATCATTGTTGAGTAAATCTATCTACCATCCATGAAAAGATTTCGTGCAAATTAGCAATGATGAAAAAGGCTCCGAAAGGGGTCTTTTTTATTTTATTTTCATTAAATTTGAAGAAATAAAATTCACCACTAAGGCGCTAAGAACACTAAGAAGCACTAAGCCTTAGTGAAGCTATGTGAACTTAGTGTCTTAGTGGTAATTATGCTAAAAATAAAAAACTACATCAACGGTGAACTCATCGAGCCAACAGGCAAACAGTACATCGACAATTATAACCCAGCTACCGGGAAAGTATATTCTCTTATTCCGGATTCAGACGAAAAAGACGTTGAATTAGCTGTAACTGCTGCACAGAATGCATTTCCAGCTTGGAGTACAACACCCAAAGATGAGCGTTCCCGCATCATGTTAGCAGTTTCTGCTTTGATTGAAAAAAATCTGGACCGCTTGGCTGTTGCTGAATCGGTGGATAATGGAAAACCTGTTTCCTTGGCGAAGATGGTGGATATTCCACGTGCTGCCGCCAACTTTCATTTTTATGCAACAGGTATTTTACATTATGCTTCTGAAAGTCATTCGATGGAAGACACTGCCATTAACTATACTGTGCGCAATGCAGTAGGTGTTGCCGGTTGTATTTCTCCTTGGAATTTACCATTGTACCTATTCACCTGGAAAATCGCTCCTGCTATTGCTGCTGGAAATTGTGTGGTGGCAAAACCTTCGGAAGTAACACCGATGACGGCCTATTTACTTTCTGAATTGTGCATTGAAGCCGGCTTACCAAAAGGTGTTTTAAATATCGTTCATGGATACGGACATAAAGTAGGATCCGCAATCACAGCTCATCCAAAAATTCCATTGATTTCGTTTACCGGTGGAACAAAAACAGGTGCTGAAATTGCGAAAGTGGCTGCACCGATGTTTAAGAAATTGTCGTTAGAACTTGGCGGGAAAAACCCGAACATCATTTTTGCAGATTGTGATTTTGAAAAAATGATGAAAACCACTTTGCAATCGTCCTTCGCAAATCAAGGACAAATTTGTCTTTGCGGCTCCCGCATTATGGTGGAACGTCCACTATACGAAAAATTCAAAACCGAATTTGTTGCTCGTGTACAAAAAATGAAAGTTGGAAATCCAGCTGCCGATGATACACGAATTGGTGCGGTGGTTTCAAAACCGCACATGGAAAAAGTATTGTCGTATGTTGAATTGGCAAAACAAGAAGGCGGAAAAGTATTGTGCGGTGGAACACAGGTGAAATTAGAAGGGGAATTTGCCGAAGGTTATTACATTGCTCCAACAGTGATTGAAGGATTAACCTACAATTGCAGAACAAACATGGAAGAGATCTTCGGACCCGTTGTAACCATCATACCGTTTGATACAGAAGAAGAAGTATTGCTGTTTGCGAATGCAACACAATATGGTTTAGCATCGACTGTATGGACAGAAAATTTAACCCGTGCACACCGCGTTGCGAATAATATTCATGCAGGAATTGTATGGATTAACTGTTGGTTGTTGCGCGACTTAAGAACTCCATTTGGAGGCGTAAAAAGCTCCGGTGTGGGACGTGAAGGTGGTTTTGAAGCACTTCATTTCTTTACGGAGCCGAAGAATGTTTGTATAAAGTTGAGGTAGGTTACCTACTCGTACGATCTGTCATATTTAAATCGTTATCAAATGGACTCTTTGTAAATGGATGTACCAATTGTTTAACATATCCTTTGGGATAATTTCCTTCGTGCACTCCGGTTCCTTCCGGCCAAGTAGTCCCGGGCAAATAATAGGTGCCAAATATCTTATCAATAAAAGGGAATATTGTTGCAAAATTCTTACCATAGTATTTCGGATCTTCACAATGATGCCAATGATGATATTGAGGAGTTGCAAAAATATATTTCAAAAAACCAAAATTTATTCTGGTATTTGAATGTATCAACACCGCATGAATGGCCATAAATATAATGTATGTATTAAATGTAAGTGAGGAAAATCCGAATACATACAACGGAATAAATGTGAATGAACGCACCACAAAAATATCTACAAAATGCGTTCGGCTACCTGCTAACCAATCCATGTTTTTTGTTGAATGATGGATAGAATGAAAGCGCCACAAATAGGCTCTGGAATGAAAAAAACGATGCGCCCAGTATTGGAATAAATCCGTAATAAAAAATGCTAAAAACAATTCTACTACAAAGGGCAGACTATTCACCCATGCATGAATTCCGGAAAGACCAATCCAACCAAAAAACAATGCAGCGGGCTTTTGAGTAAACACTCCGAAAAATTGAATGAACAAATGGCTGATGACAAAATACACCAAATCCGTTCGCCACTCTTCATGAAATCGGGACTGTTCTTTGTTCTTAGGCCAAACCATTTCAATTGGAATAAATATCAATGCCATCAATAATAAATCCAATAGCATCCAATCCAATCCCAAATGCCATGTTGTTTTTCCAACAGCTCTACCTTCGACACTAAAGCCACCAATTAAAATCGTAAGCACCGAAATCAGAATTCCGATTAAGGCCCATGATTTCTTTTTACTCAACATAAAACTAACGACTGCAAAAAAGAAAGAGGCAATTATTACTGTTGTGAGCAATAGTTTCATTGATTCACCAGTGTACACTTCTCTAAACTGAGGAGAAGTAAAAATTTCTGGAAACTTAAAACAGAAAACGGCAAGAAAAGAAAGTGATGCTAAGAAAATAGATGCATAGCCACTAATCTTTCCTTCACCTATTGCAAAAGAGCTTGTTGTTTTATTCGTCATAAATGGATCTTTTAGAGCTTCCCTGCTAACACGCAAGTCTTTTTGTAATGTTTTACGGTGCCTGTTAAATCAAACACTTCGAAGTAGAAAATATAAATTCCGATTCTTGCTTTTTCGCGGTCGTCATTAATTCCATCCCAAGAGAACGTTCCTTTTACGCCTAACAATTCACTTTGAATCAGGTGTTTTACAATTCTACCTTTGCTATCGTAAACCGTTACGTTTGCAGTAAATCCGGGTGTATCAAAATGGTAATTGATATTTACTACATCTGCTACTCCATCTTCATCCGGTGAAAACACTTCGGGTGTAATTTCAATGGCACTTTCAGTTTCTCCGGCATCGGAATACTGAGAATTTTTATACGCAGGTGTTGCAAAACCAACTGCTTCGGCTGCTGAATGCCAATTGGTGCGGTCTTGTGTCAAACGTTCAAAATCAATTCGCTCCAAGGAAATGCCTTCTGTTTCATTCAACAAACCAAAGTGCATGTTGTCGTAATATTTAAAATTGTCGATGATCTCTGTAGCCGTTGATAAACAAACCGTTCCCCCATCATCATTCATCGTAGGAAGATTAGCCATGTCTAAAAACCCTTCCGGATTGGTGGTGGTGAACTGTGATTGAACGATTGCACCGTCCTCACTCAACAAAATATATTCTTGCGGAAAAATCAAATAACCATCTGTTGAAATTGTTTCCGGAGCAAGAATCGTATTTGTAATCGTATCAAATTCGGAAATAGAAATTGTTTTTAAATCAATTACTTTGTTGGAACGATTATAAATTTCTACAAAATCAACACCGGGTGTTTTGGGATTAAACAAAATCTCATTGATTACAATATCTTTTGCAGCAGCAGGTTCCGGGATAGCAAAACGCGCTGAATTATCAGTTCCCAGTGGATTTCCAACACAATCGGTAATGACATTGTTAACTGTAATCGTATAAATTGTTCCCAATGATAACGTTGTTCCCAATGTTAAACGCACACTTTTATAATCTGGTGCAATCACGTGAACGAGTGTTGGGTTTCCTACGCTGTTATCAATTGTATAAATTGCAGGATTCATCATGGATGCACTATCCAAGGGTTCGTTAAAATACAATTGAATGGTGTCTGTTGCAATAACACTTACACGCACAACTTGAGGTGGTGTATTATCAGGATTACTTGCATCAATAGAGTTCTGCACTCCGGGTGTTCCACCATTTGAATTGTTGGAGGCGCGCCAATTATTCATTCCGGCACAAGGATTTGAAGGATCTATTTGTTCCAAACTATAACCACCTTCTTTTTTAACAACATCCTGATACCAAGCATCGGAATAAGAAACGGTTGAAATCACCATTCCTTGTGGCGATTGCAAAGTGAGAATTTGTCCGGTATTTGTTAACGAAGGAAAACTAACCAAGGCCTCTGCATTGATTCCCACAGGCATTCCCGCTAATCCAGTAACGGATGTTATCACAATAAAACTATCAGCAGGCACAATGATACTCGGTAAAATTTTTGTGTTGGTGCCGGCAGAAAATTTCCAATTATTAAGGTTAATCGGGAATGCTGTAGTATTGTAGAACTCAACATATTCGTTATTTGGCAATATCGTAACAACAGGATCCGGATCTGCCATAATCTCATTGATTACAATATCAAAGGGCTGGACGATGTGGTAAGAGAAATTGGCGATACCCGGACTAAGCATGTTTCCGGAGCAATCACTCAGGCTGGTGGTTGACAAGATGTAAGAAGAATCCGACATCAACGATGTTGCTAAAACAAAATCCACACAATTTAAACCACTGTTTGCAAGTGCAGAAACCGGATTCCCGATTCCATTGTTTATGCTGTAATTCGCGAGAACAGCAATTTGAGAACCATCCAAGGCTTCAGAAAAACAAACGGTAATGTGAGTTGAATCAACAACAGTAATACTTGCAATGCTTGGCAAGGTAACATCGGCAACCGTTGAGTAAACGCTGTTTTGAATTCCGGGCGTTCCACCTGCTGCATTGCTAGAAGCAATCCAGTTGTTTGCAATTGGACAACCAGTAGGTGCATTCGGATTGATTAACTCCAATGTCCAACCGCCATCATCTTTAATTGCATCTTGGTACCAAGTATCCGAATAATTAACAGAATCAATGGGCACTAACAAATCCGTCAATAAATGCAAATTATCTCCAGTATTGTTCAGTGAAGGAAAGGTTGTTAAACCAAGTGTATTTCCAAAAGGGGAAAAGAGAGAAGTATCCGCCATCGGACAAAGAATCACATATTGATTCGGTGCTAAAATAAAACTTCCTAACGTTCCTGTAGAAGTTCCATCGGTAAACTTCCATCCATTCAAATCAAAGGTATTCGTGCTGTTATTGTATAACTCAATAAATTCTATTGCCGGCAAACCAACAACAGGTGAAGGATCCGCATAAATTTCGTTGATGATAACATTTCTGTAAGCAGCAACAACAGGAGCGATATAAGTAAAGCCTGTAGTTGCGGTTGTAATGGCATTCGCACTTAAATCTTGAACATTAATTACAGTTAAGGTATTTAACAATGCGTTGGTGAATACTGTTGCAAAGGTTAAATGCACCAAACTTAAATTGGTAGCATCACGTGTTGCAACCGATGGATTTCCTAATCCATTATCCGCTGAATAATTTGTAAGTGTTTGAGACGTTGTCAAATCAACATTTTCATCAAACAATACATCTACTTGGGTGCTGGAAATAACCGTGGATGAAACAATGGTTGGAGCGGTTACATCTAAAATAATCGGACCGACATATATATCATCGTAAAAATGCTTGAGATGAAATGTTGCGGTAGATTGCTGGATAAAAATTCCGAAATAAGCAGAAGTCGTGATGGCTGCATCGATAACACTGCCTTCAGTAAAATAACTGGAACCGGTTCCGGTTAAATCGCGTTGCAAGGTCCAAAGGTTGGTGGCATCTCGTGTTACTTTTAGTTTGATTAGATTGTTTGATAAATTGGTTTGTCCATCAAGTCCATCAATAATTTTTAAATTGGTTCCGGAGGTACGTTTGTAAAGACTAATCTCATCGGTGGTATTTCCAATTCTTACAAAATAGCCACTGTTGGTAGTACTTTCTAAATTTGCCGAATCCGACATTAAATAGATATCGGTATAATTTGCGGAGGAAGTAGGAAATTGAAGATTGATATACAGTTCCCATTGCGCATTGGTAGCCGTTGTTGAAGGCGTACTCAAATGAAAACCATAAGATGCTGTTGAGGAATTGGAACGTAATTGTCCGCCTACCACCGTAAAATCGGCTACATCACCACTCCAAACGGGAGCAGCAGTAAAGTCACCATCAGTGAAATTGTCAGTAACCTGAGCGCTACCAAAAGAAGTAAGTAGCAAAAAGAAGAAAACAATCGAGCGCATTCCTATCATAATTATCAAGTAAATATAGGAAAAAGGGGGGAGAGCAAAATTAAGAAATGATTAAATAATTAATCAAAAGTTTTTGCCAATTAAAAAAAACAAATTAGCTTTGTTGCGTTCAATGAAAATGACATTAAAAAATAAAAAGCACGGTAAGAAACGTTTCCACAGCGGGAAGGTAAACTAGTGTTTTGTATATAAACGTATAATCACAGAAACCTTTCCAAGTTGGAAAGGTTTTTTTATTTTAAAAATAAATAACATATGAAAGTAGCAGTAGTAGGCGCAACCGGCTTAGTCGGCACCAAAATGATTCAAGTATTGGAAGAACGTAATTTTCCGGTAACAGAACTAATCCCTGTAGCATCCGAGCGTTCGGTTGGTAAGGAAGTTTCGTATAAAGGAAAAAAGTTTAAGGTGGTCGGAATGCAAACCGCTATTGATATGAAACCAAACGTTGCTTTATTTTCAGCAGGTGGAGGCACTTCGTTGGAGTGGGCTCCAAAATTTGCTGCTGCTGGTATTACCGTGATCGATAACTCATCTGCATGGCGCATGGATGCAACAAAAAAATTAGTGGTTCCGGAAATTAATGCAGAAGAATTAACTGCAACGGATAAAATTATTGCGAATCCAAACTGTTCTACTATTCAGATGGTGGTGGCTTTAAATCCATTGCATAAAAAATACAACATTCAACGGATTGTTGTTTCTACGTATCAATCGGTTACTGGAACGGGTGTTAAAGCGGTTGATCAGCTAATGAACGAACGCAAAGGAATAAAAGGAGAAATGGCTTATGCGTATCCAATCGATTTAAATGTAATTCCACAAATTGATGTATTTACCGATAATGGTTATACCAAGGAAGAAATGAAAATGGTGAATGAAACCAAAAAAATTATGGATAACAACATTCGTGTAACGGCAACAACAGTGCGTATTCCGGTGATGGGTGGACATAGTGAAAGTGTGAACATTGAATTTACGAATGAGTTTGACATGAATGAAGTTCGTACGATTTTACAAAATGCACCGGGAGTAATTTTGGTAGATGATGTGAAAAATTTAAAATACCCAATGCCGATGGATGCGCATGATAAAGATGAAGTATTTGTTGGTCGTTTGCGCAGAGATGAAACACAACCAAAAACATTAAACATGTGGATTGTTTCGGATAACCTACGCAAAGGCGCTGCTACGAATGCGATTCAGATTGCTGAGTATTTGGTAAGTAAAAAATTAGTTTAGGACCTCATTGCGAGGAACGAAGCAATCTCTCACGAGGAGGAGTCGAGTTCCCAATTGGCAAAGATTGCTTCGTTCCTCGCAATGACGATTCTTTCATGATGAAGGTTCTTTGCAATGACGTTTCTTTCAATCAAAATTGCAATCAAGCAACTACTCTTTCCCAACAGGAATCCTCCCACCTTTCGAATAAAATTCTCGTTCCTCCGGTGTTTCTCTTACTTCAATCGAAACAAAATTCAGTTGATATGCTTTTGAACTTTCAATTTCAAAATCTTTCATTTCAATTTTTGAAAGCAAGGGAATGGCAATGGGGACAAGACTAATATCCAAATTGAATTTATCGACATAAGGCGATATCATGTTAGATTGAAACGGATCTGTTGCCATTGCTACTGTTTTAAAACCCTTTTCTTTTGCCAATTGATAACCGTAATATAAATTTTCGGTGGTATGTTCTGCTTTGGTTTCCAAAAAGATATGCTCCCTGGGAACGCCCATCTTTTCAGCATACAGCGCCATAATGGCTGCTTCGGTGTAAGGCGAATAAACGGCACTTCCACTGTAAATAATGTTTTTTGCGAATCCGCTTTTATAGAGGTAAACCGACCAATACAGACGCCATTTCATCACCATGTTCCATTTAAGTCCGTTATACTGAACACCGGGAACAATAATCACATCAACAGGTTGAGCGATTACTTCTTTTAGTAAAAAGCTTGGCAATAAAAAGGTGTTGTAATAAAAATGGAGGGATGTAAATAACAATCCTGCAAGCGTAAGAAGAATGAAGTATCGTTTTATTTTTGAAAAATTCATTCCATCAAAACGAATTATTGACCTACTTCTTCAATGGTAGGATCTGTTGCTGTTGGTGCAGCAACATTCTCTGTCACATTGAGCGGAGTCGAAGTGTCTGCAACTTTCTTTTTCCCGAAGAATCGTTTTTGATAAAGAATAATCATTCCTACACCAACGCTGATGGAGAAATCGGCAAAGTTGAAAACGGGACGAAAGAACTCAAATTCTTCGGTTGCCCAGATCGGGAACCAAGAAGGGAAATGACCTTGAATCACCGGAAAATAAAACATATCCACTACTTTCCCGTGCAAGAAGGATGCATAACCACCTTCTTCAGGGAGGAAACGTGCTACTTCATAATTGCTATCACTGAACAGCATTCCATAAAAAGCACTGTCGAGAATATTCCCAATTGCTCCGGCAAAAATCAGAGCGATACTTACAATGTATCGTTTATCTTCTTTCGCTTTTGCCAATGTCCACAAGTAATAGCCAATACCACCCACGGCAATGATTCTGAAAACACTTAAGAACAGCTTTCCAAATTCACCACCAAATTCCATCCCATA
The DNA here is from genome assembly GCA_016722565.1 of Bacteroidota bacterium. Lineage (NCBI taxonomy): Bacteria > Pseudomonadati > Bacteroidota > Bacteroidota bacterium. The sequence continues at coordinate 420,249 of JADKIU010000001.1, read as the reverse complement.
TGCCATTCCATTGTTTTCAGTAAAATGAATGATTGCCCAATCGCCAGCCATGCGCACTTCTTCTCCGAGGAAAAAATGTGTTTTCACATAAATCTTGATTAGCTGATCAATCAATAAAACAATAAAGACAATTAATAATGGTTTTCTCACAAAAATGATTTTAATGAATTCCTTCAGGACAAAAGTAAAAAATACTTGGCTTAAAACTGCGAAAAAAAAGCTGTTCCAGTAAGAACAGCTTTTTATGAAAACAGGGTAATCGTATTAAGAATTTTGCTCTAGTTTTGCTTCAATCGCTAATGTAGCGTGAGGAACGCTTCTCAAACGTTCTTTAGAAATCAATTTACCGGTCGCTCTGCAAATTCCGTATGTTTTGTTTTCGATACGAATTAATGCATTTTGAAGGTTTTGAATAAATTTCTCTTGACGGCTTGCTAAGTGCGCTGTTTCTTCTTTCGACAATACATCAGAACCATCTTCTAACAATTTGAAGGTAGGAGAAGTATCATCTGTGCCATGATCATCTTTATGAGACAATGTGCTCTTTAACAATTCGTAATCTTTTTGTGCTTCAGTCAATTTTTTAAGAATCAATTCTTTGAATTCTTTTAATTCATTGTCAGAATAACGTGTACGTGTATCTGTATTGATATGTGGTTTAGGCGCAGGACCCATTGGTTTACGGATAGAAGGTGTTTTGTATTCTACCACCATTGGTGCTTCGTCTGAACTATAATCATCATCTGTTACAAATTCACGGCTTTTTTTCTTAGCAACCGGTTCTGCTTTTTTAACAACAGGAGCAGGTTTTGCAACAACAACAGGTTTAGCTGGAGCTACTACTTTTTTAACTTCTACTTTTTTAGCAACCGGTTTTGCAACTGGTTTCACAGCTTTTTTAGGAGCAACTTTTTTAGCTACTACTTTTTTCACTGCTTTTTTAGGTGCTGCTTTCGCTACTTTTTTTGCTACTTTTTTAGGAGCAACTTTCTTCGCTACTTTTTTTGCTACCACTTTTTTAGCAGCTTTTTTAGGAGCCACTTTTTTTACCACCTTTTTAGCTACAGCTTTTTTGGTTTGCTTGCTTTCTTAGGTGCAGCTTTTTTTGCAGGTTTCTTAGGTGCTTTCTTTGCAGCTTTTTTTGCAGGTTTAGCAGCTTTCTTAGCCGGTTTACCTTTTTGCGTTTTTTTAGCCATTTGTTGTTATTATTAGTTTAGTAGTTTAGTTATTGTAATCATGGTCTTAATCTCCTCATCCAGTTCAACTTCTGAGCCTTTTGTAGCCTCCACAGTATCAACAAGTTCGAGCGATGATGCCAAAATTTCCGCGCAAATATAGTCCAAATTATTATTGATGGCTGAATTTATCGCAGAATTTCTCTGAATTTTCACGTCAATGCGGTCTGTAACCTCCAGATTACTATCCTTTCTCAAGTTCTGAATTCGATTCACCAACTCTCTTGCAAGTCCCTCCTCACGCAACCCTTCCGAAATTGTAACATCCAGAGCCACAGTCAATTGACCCGAATTGGCAACCTTCCATCCCGGAATGTCCACCGGGATGATTTCCACATCTTCGGTCTCCAAAACAATCGTTTCCCCTTCAAATTTCATCTCAAATTTGCCGGTTTTTTCGATTCCCGAGATAATTGCCGGTCCGTTTTCATTCGCAAAGGTTTGTACCGACTTCATATGCTTCCCGCATTTTTTACCCAAGGTTTTGAAATTCAATTTCAGATTTTTCACGATTTGTGTTTGCGACTCATCTACCAAATCCAAACTCTTCACATTCACTTCCGACAAAATCAAATCTTTTACCGCTTCAATTTTTGCTTTGTAGGAATCATCCAAAACAGGAATCTGAATTTTATTCAATGGTTGACGCACGCGAATATTTTCTTTTTTACGAATCGATAAAACCATTGAAGAAATCTTTTGCGCCAATTCCATACGCTCTTCCAAATCTTTATCAATTAAGAATGTATCTGAAACAGGGAAATCACTCAAGTGAATGGATTGAGATTTATCACGACCGGTAATTGAGTTTAAATCTGTAAACAAACGATCCATGAAAAATGGTGCAATCGGAGCGGAAAGTTGCGCGATTACTTCCAAACAACGATATAATGTTTGATACGCAGCAATTTTATCTTGCGTATAATCACCTTTCCAGAAACGTCTTCTGCACAAACGCACGTACCAGTTACTCAAATGTTCATCCACAAAACTTTCGATTAAACGACCTGCACGGTGCGGCTCGTAATCGGCATAGGCTTCGTCAACTTTTTTAATCAATGTATTTAATTCAGAAATAATCCAACGATCAATTTCCGCACGTTCCAACATTGGGATTTCACCTTCTTTGTAATTGAAGCCATCCACGTTTGCATACAATGCGAAGAATGAATACGTGTTGTGAAGTGTTCCGAAAAATTTACGTTGTACTTCTGCAATACCTTCAATATCAAATTTCAAATTATCCCAAGGAGCCGCATTGGTAATCATATACCAGCGGGTAGCATCCGGACCGTATTTCTCAATGGTTTCGAATGGATCAACAGCATTGCCCAAACGTTTACTCATTTTTTGTCCGTTTTTATCCAACACCAATCCGTTAGAAACAACATTTTTGAAAGCAACCGAATCAAAACACATGGTAGCGATGGCATGCAAAGTAAAGAACCAGCCACGTGTTTGATCTACACCTTCCGCAATAAAATCAGCAGGATAATATTTTTTCTGATCAATTAATTCTTTGTTTTCAAACGGATAATGCAATTGCGCATAAGGCATTGCACCGGAATCAAACCAAACATCAATTAAATCCGGTTCACGGAAAAGCTTTTTGCCATTGCGTTCCAACACGATGTTATCAGCATACGGTTTATGCAAATCAAATGTATTGTAATTTGTTTCCGACATATCACCTGCGTTAAATTTCGCAAGTGGATTTTCTGTCATTGCTTTTTTCGCAATAGCATTTTCAATTTCTTTTTTCAACTCCTCTACTGAACCAATCACAATTTGCTCGGATTTATCTTCACTTGTCCAGATTGGAATTGGAATTCCCCAAAAGCGTGAACGAGATAAATTCCAGTCGTTCAAATTTTCCAACCAGTTCCCAAAACGTCCAGTACCGGTTGATTCCGGCTTCCAGTTGATTGTTTTGTTCAAAGCAATCATTCTGTCTTTGTAATCAGTCGTTTTGATAAACCATGAATCCAATGGATAATACAAAACAGGTTTATCGGTTCTCCAGCAATGCGGATAACTGTGTTCGTAGGTTTCTTTTTTGAAAAGTTTTCCTTCTTCCTGTAATTTTAAAACGATGCGTTCATCCACACTTAGATAGGCTTTCAGCTCTTTTATTTTTCCGGCAGCTTCTAAAATGGATTTTTGATTTTTGAATTCCGCTTCTTTTTCTGCATCGGTTAAATACGCTTCTTTCACATATTCTTCGCCATACAAAAATGTTCCGTCTTTTACTTCAGGTAAAAATTTACCACGTTTGTCAACCAATGTTAACGACCCAATTCCGTTTTGTTTCGCCACTCTAAAATCGTCTGCACCAAAACTTGGAGCAATGTGTACGATACCTGTTCCATCTTCTGTAGTAACGAAATCACCGATGATTACTTTAAATGCATCACCATCTGTTGGTTGTGCAAATGGTAAAAGTTGTTCGTAAGAAATTCCTGCTAAGTCAGAGCCTTTGAATTCAGAAACAATTTGAAAAGGAATAGCTTTATCTCCAGGTTTATAATCTTCGAATTTTAATTCTTTATTTTTTTCAGGAAAATGTTTTCCCACTAATTCTTTAGCAAGAATCACATTTGTAAGTGTATGAGAAAAAGGATTAAATGTTTTCACCAAAACATAATCAATATTCTTTCCAACCGCCAATGCAGTATTAGAAGGCAATGTCCAAGGGGTAGTGGTCCAAGCTAAAAAGTAAACATCACCCTCCAACTTTAAACTTTCCAACTTTGGACTTTGAACTGCTTTAAACATCGCAACAGCCGTTCTATCCTTCACATCTCTATAACATCCCGGTTGGTTCAATTCGTGCGATGAAAGTCCTGTTCCAGCAGCAGGAGAATACGGTTGAATCGTAAATCCTTTGTAGATGGCACCTTTCGAGTATAAATTACTCAACAACCACCAAACGCTTTCAATGTATTTGTTATCGTAGGTGATGTATGGATGTTCCATATCCACCCAATAGCCCATTTTTGCAGTTACATCCGCCCATACATCGGTGTATTTCATCACATCTTTGCGGCAGGCAATGTTGTACTCTTCAACAGTAATTTTTTTACCAATGTCTTCTTTTGTGATTCCTAAGGTCTTTTCAACACTTAATTCTATTGGTAATCCATGCGTATCCCAACCGGCTTTACGTTTTACCTGAAAGCCTTTTTGTGTTTTGTAGCGACAAAAAATATCCTTAATTGAACGAGCCATTACGTGGTGGATACCTGGTAATCCGTTGGCGCTAGGCGGTCCTTCATAAAAAACAAAAGGAGTTTTTCCTTCACGCGAAGTGATGGATTTTTCGAAGGTATTATTTTCGTCCCAGGTCTTTTGAACATCCTTCGCTGTTTGCGAAAGGTTGAGGCCGGTATAGGTTTTATAATTTTTGCTCATAATTGAATGATCCAATTCGTGTTTAAAAAAGGATTGCAAAGGTAGTAAAATATCTATAAAAACCTATTGCTTAAAGGCTTACGCTTTATCGGAATACTGCTTTTTGTACTTTTTGATAACACGTGTGATGATTACCACACCAACAGCAGTGGGCAGAAGCCACAATACAACACCTGGAATAAAAGGAAACAAACGATAATTATTCACCAAGAAAGCCGTTGTGGTAGCGATGTAGGCGCCTCCCATTTGCCCAATGTGTTTATAATACCAAAACATTTTATCAGTAGGCGGTTTGGAAAACTTTCGCCATTCTTGCCACACACCCAACGCATAAAACACTCCAAAAACCAATAAAACAATTCCGGCTGTATTATTTTTGCTTGCATTAACTATTCCTAAATAAAGCATACAGATTGCTGCAATTCCACCTACAATGATACCAACATAATCAAGGGCTGCAGCCTTTTGTCCTTGATTTAATTTTTTAAGATATAAGATACGGTATCCGCTAAAAGCTGCTTGAAAACTAAAGAAAGCAATCAATACAAAGAAGATCATTTCTTTGTAAAGCGACATATAAATGCTGGAAACAAAAATGATGGCCATGCTCCAGAAATAGAGCTTGCCATTCAAACGATGTGCTTTACCGCCTTTGCGAGTAAGCATCGCAATGAGTCCGGTGATTAAAGCAGTTGCTCCTGCTAAAATGTGAATGATTTTAATGATTTGATAAAGCCCCATCAGATTAAACGGTCGCAATCACTTTTAATTCAATCGCAATAGGTGTTGGCAAACAATTGATTTCAATGGTTGTTCGGCAAGGTTGATTGTCTTTAAACCACTCTGCATACACTTTGTTATAAGTGGCGAAATCATCTTTCATATTTGTCAAGAATACTTGTACATCAACAATATTATCCCAGCTGCTGCCGGCCTCTTCCAAAATCCATTTGATGTTTTGAAAAACAGATTTGCATTGCGTTTCAATATCATAAGAAACGATGTTTCCTTTATCGTCTAATTCCACTCCGGGAATTTTTTTGGTACCACGTTCACGCGGACCAACTCCTGAAAGGAATAATAAATTTCCAACTTTTCTTGCGTGTGGATAAGCGCCTACGGGCTCAGGTGCTTTGCTTGAATTGATTCTGTCTTCTGCCATTTTTGCTTTTTGTAAAAAGGATTTCCCGTCAGAACGTTTCCGATCAGGAACGGGCTCGCAAATATAATGGTATCAAGGGAGAAAAGCAAAAGGCGGAATACTGTGTTAACACTGTGCTAAGTTGAACATCACAAATCTTCGCTCCAGAGTTTTTTGAAAGGATAGTACGTCAAGCCGATTGCACAATAAGGTAAACGGTTTTTTAAAGATGCGCTTCCCAGCACAAATACACCAAATACATTGTTTTTGACTTTAAAATTATAATGGATTTTTGCCTGTCCCGAATAAAAACCAATCGATTCAACATTCGATTTTTCATTTTCGATAAGTACCGTTTCTGCATGTGTACTGTATCCAGGATAGACCGTATCAGCCAAAGTAATATAATCTGTTCTATAGCCATTGGAAACAGTTGTTCCCTTTATACTGGAACCCAATGAACTTATTAAAGAAATATTCAACCCTTTCGCAACCGTGAAATTAATTCCACAATTTATCGCCACTATATAATAGTCTCCTGAAACAGAAACATACGCAGATTGTGCATAATACGGAGGGGGATTACTTCCATAACTTGGAGTGAATCCAGATGAAGACACTAGGTCATAATTTGTTTTAACATTCAAATAGGAAACGCCCAAGATATGCTTTACAATTTTATCTTTTCCGAATATACAATTCAAGGCTACATATGGGCTTATGTGATATTTGTCGCTTAGCGAATTTTTACTATAATCGTTGCCATTGCCATGGCGATCAGCACCATTTATCCTCACAGGGATGGCATTAAACCTTCTGTTGTAGGTTACACCTGCTTCCACATTGAACTTTATCCAATCACCAATTTTTACATCGTTGGAATGAGAAGTGGGAGTATTTATTAAGGCAGGTTTTACTTGTGATTCTGGGAGTATCAACGTTAAAAATCTCTTTCACACCGTTATTAAATTCAGCACTAACAAAATCAGATTTAAGGCTGATGTACAAGGGTCCGTCAGGATTATCAAACCGTTTGTACTTTATCTCAGTTGCATTTATCTCCACAATATTCACTTGCAATTCCGTACCATCATTTTTAATTAGCTTGTCTTGTGAAAAAACAGAATTAAAAAGTCCGAAAATGAACAAGAGTGTTATGTTTAGTTTCAAATCCATCAAATCAAATTTAATGAATAGTTTCACTAAAACAAAATCTCCATATGACTGGAAAAAATTTCAGAGTTAACGTGGAGAATACCGGATTCGAACCGGTCGCCTCTTCACTGCCAGCGAAGCGCTCTAGCCAAATGAGCTAATCCCCCAATAATTTCGTGAATTTACAGTTTTTCGGTGAGTGGGTTACTTTTTCTTCAACCTATTTATATTTTTCTCAATATACTTCTCCGTTGGCAACAACGATTGCTGAATTCTTCGGGCGTATTTAATGCTATCGATTATTTGCAGCTGTTTCTCTTCCACCATTCCTTTTTGCATTTCTACTTCTGCCTTTTGTTGTTCTACAAACAATTTTTGCATTTCAATCACATCCTTCTGTTTTTTCGTGATTCGCAACGAACGTGAAACGAAGGCTGCAAAAACGAGTACTAAGATGAATCCAACCACTACAAATCCAATGATGAGTTTTTGCTTTCTGTTTTTTTCGTCTGCAATGGCCTCTTGATTTTCTAATTCTTTTTTATGTTCCGCTTGAGCAATCGCTTCCTTTTTTTCAAACTCATAGGTCATCTGACTTTGTACAATTTGATTGCGAGATTCTTGGTTGCTTAAACTATCGCGATGCAAAATGTATCGCTTGTGATTTTCAAATGCGCCCTTATAATTTCCTGTTGCACTATCCAATTGCGTCAAGGCGATGTAGGCATTTTTCAAAACTTCTTTATCACCGGTTGTATCTGCCAGAAGTATCGCTTTCGTTAAAAACTCACGCGCTTTCGTAAAGTTTTTTTGCCCGGTATACGCTTCTCCCATATTACCATAAGAAACAGCAATCCCTTGTTTGTTTCCAATCGATTCGTTTATTTTCAAAGCCAAATCATAATTTTCCAGTGCTTTGGAATAATCACCACGTAATTGATAGATTAACCCAATATTACTATGTGCATAGGCATTCGTTGCTTTGTAATCGATTTCTTCTGAAATCTTTAACGACATCAAAAAATTAGGTAATGCTGCTGCATAATTATTTTGTTTTGCAAAGGTATTTCCGATGTGTTGATAGGAATCTGCAATCCCTTTTTTATCATTGATTTCAGTATACAGTTTTAATGAGGCAAAATTACTCTTCAACCCAGACTTAAAATCATTCAAATAAAAATATACGATTCCAATGTTTCCATACGCATCTGCCATTCCCTTCTTATTCCCTGCTTGTTGATACACTTTCATGGCTGCAAAATAATTTTTTGTTGCAACGGGATATTGACCTAACCGCAAATTGATATTCCCGATATTGTTATAACACGAAGCGATGCCTTTTTTATAATCAATCTTTAGTGCGAGCGCCAGTCCTTTTTCATAAAAACCCAAAGCATCCTGGTTTTTACTTTCATCTTCCAAAAAGTATCCGTTATAAATAAAACCGGTAACCATCCCTCGTTCAAAATTTATTTTTTTTGCCAAGGCCATGGCGTCCGTCAAATACTTTTCCGCTTTTGCTCTGTCCTCAAATTCGTAATACAAAAACAAGTCGTGCATCACATTTACTTGCAACGTATCTCCTTTATTGGCTTTTACAATATTTATAAGTGAATCTGGTGTTGCATCTTGTGCAATGAGCGGTTGAAAGGAAGTATAAAAAAACAATGCAAATAGTAGGTATTTAATCGAACTTTTCATTTTGCAAATGTCGCTTTTCATTTTATGGATTTCCAAATGTAAACAATTTAGCGGTTCTTTTACATTTATCTAAAAGGGAGAATTCTCTTGCTTTTATGCAAAAAAATAATAACTTTGTTAGTGTCTAAAACTACACTAAACATGCTACTCTCAAAAAATAGTTTAGGTACAACTCTTTTATTGTTTCTCTTTTGTATCAGCACTGTTGCTATGTTTTCACAAAGCAAGGAGTCCGCTCTTACCGCCAATCTTCATACGGAAGAACAACGTAATATCTTAGAAGACCGCCAACAATGGCGAGAGGTAGAGAGCGAACGAAAAATGTTTTCAAGTACATTCATTACCCCAGACGGAAGAATCATTACGCAATACAGCAAACAGCCCATCAACTATTACAATACGAGCGGAGCACTTGTTCCTGTAGATATCACACCAACATTTTCGAACAGAGGGCTCTCTGCAAACAATCAGCCCAATGCTGCAAGTGTATTAACAAACGGTGCTATTGAAATAAATACAGGCGACCATTCCACCATTCTTTTTTCAAAAAACTGTACCGTGAATGGCATTGCCCTTTCCACTTCCGAACTGAAACAACAAGGTGTAACGGCTACCATGAGCACTAACGTCCCGAACATTACCAAAACATTTGAATTTCGTTTCAATGGTGTAAAGTATAACTATGTTTTAAATGCTCCGATTGCTTCAACATCTGATTTTATAATTGAAGAAGAAATAGAGCTCCCTCAAAATGCAACACTCCAGCCGGATGCAATGTATGGACAGCAAGATGAAAGAGGATGGTTGGGTGCACTTCAAATTCTTGATGCTAGTGGAAAAGAATTAGGAACCATGCGCGGAGCTGTTTGTTACGATGCTGCGAAAGCGTTTATCACTGCTGCATATAGAATTGAGATTGTTGGCGGAAAACAAAAAATAAAAATCATTGTTCCAAACTCTTGGATGAATGATCATGATCGCGTTTTCCCGATTACCATCGACCCATTGGTTACCGGTCCAACAGCTACTTACCTTGGTACAGGCGGTGCAATTCCTTCCTGCATAGCACCAGCAACAGGCGCGGATAGCATCTTAGTAACCATTCCAGCTTCCATTTCTGTAACCGGATTATTTGTTAGCGGTAGCTTTTATGCCAACCCATTTACAACAGCAACGATGAGTCAAGGTGCTATGTATTTCAAAACAAGTTGCAACACCTCTACCTCTTTCACTGTTACCGGAACGGCAGGCGCTACTCCAGGAACCGCCTACCTTTCTGTTTATGATTTAAAGAGTCCTTTGTTATGTTGCAAACCACAATCCTGTGCGACACAAACCTTCTATTTATCAATGCTCATCTCGCGAACAGGTCCCGGAACAGGTTGTAACACCACCTATATTTATCATGATCCATTTGGCGGTTACCCCTTTAGCGCTTATGTGGAAGGCCATACCATTGAAGGATACGGACCACTTTGGAATGTTACACCCAACAATATTTGTTCAAACGTTTGTACGATCACCGGAACGGTTTACATCCGTTATGGTGTTCCACCATTTACCATCACACACCCCTGGATGGCTGGCAGTGTAACTGTTGGAACACCCTTAGGATGTTCCATCGCTGCAACACCAAAAGCATTGACGCTCACGATTCCAAGTTGTCCTTGGACGTGCGACACCATTTCTACGTTATCTGTTCCTCCACCTACGGTTACGGATGCCTGTGGCAATCTGATGACCGGCATTTCTCCAAGAGTAATCACCATCAAAGAAGTACCGGAAGTTACTGCTTCGCCCAATCCCATCACCATTTGTTCGGGTGAAACATTTAACACCACACTTACTCCTTGCATCGGAACGAGTGTTGTGAGCTGGAGTGGAAACGCAACAAGTGGAACGGGGACAACAATCAGTCAAACACTCACCAACACCGGAACAACTGTTTCTACTACAACCTATCAAGTTTCTGCAATCAACAATACCTGTCAATCGGATACGATTACCTTTACTGTAAATACAGACCCATTGCCCGTTGCAGGATTCTTGGCAACACCTCAACCGGTTGTCATTAACACACCATTATCGTTTAACGACAACAGTATTGCCTACGGTGGCAGCACCAGCAATTGGCTGTGGAGCTTTGGTGATGGAAGTTTTGATGTGAGTCAAAATCCGACACATATCTATTCCGTTCCAGGAATTTATAACGTTTGTTTAGCAATGCAAACCTCCAGTGGATGTGTTGATACGATTTGTCAAGATGTTACAGTTATCCCAGCCGAAATTGTATTACCCAATGTTGTAACTCCGAATGGCGACAATGCCAATGAAATGCTTTATTTTAAATACTTGGAATATTTCGGTACCAATAGTTTAAAAGTATATGACCGTTGGGGACAAATCGTTTATCAAAAAGAAAATTACTCGAACGACTGGGTGCCAAACGGTGTTTCGGATGGGACGTACTACTATTTACTGGTCGTAGAAAACGGAGATAACTACCCGGGATTCTTACAAGTAATTAAATAATAGCCTTACATTCGTACAACTATTTTTTCTAAGGCTATTCATTTTTATGGATTCGATTTTCAATATTATTTCTGGTGGACTCGTTCTGGTTCTCCTATTTTTTATCTACAAATACCTTGAAACATTTTGGTCCTTCAAGCTTGCAAAGCCCTACAAATGGGAAGATTCCGTAAAAAACAAGTTGGTCTCCGAAAATTTAAAAACACTGGAGCGAAGCTATTTTGACAAGATTCGTTTTTACAACTTTTGGTTACAAATTGAACGACTCAAAAAAGAAAATGTAAAAGGTGACTTTGCTGAGTTAGGCGTCCACAAAGGAGAAACAGCAAAAATGATTTTTGAAATGGATCCAACACGTACGATTCACCTGTTTGATACCTTTGAAGGATTTAATGCCACAGATTTGAAACATGAAAACAAACAAGGTGGAAAATATACCACCAAAGAATTTTCCGACACAAGCTTAGAAGAAGTAAAACAATACATCAACGCTGGAAATCAGGCCATTTTTTATCCCGGGTATTTTCCAAATACCGCAATCGGGTTAAATCAAACAACCTTTGCATTCGTTCATTTGGATGCCGATTTATATTTACCAACGATCGAAGGCCTAAGATTTTTTTATCCAAAACTTGCACCGGGTGGTGTTATCATTATCCACGATTATAATCACACCTGGGACGGCATCCCGAAAGCATTAAAGGAATTTATGACAACCATTCCCGAAAGCTTGGTAGAGCTTTCCGATTGGAAAGGCAGTGTTATACTTGTGAAAAACAGTAAGTAATTACAAATATTTATTTTCGATAAACCATTGCTTTGCCTCTTTCACGCCTACTTCAATCGGTGTTTGAGGCATTTTTAATTCTTCAACCGCCTTTTTAGGACTGAAGTAATGGCCATCACATGCAATCTGTGCAAGGTTGATGGTAAGTTTCGGTGGTTTACCGGTAATTGCCGCAGCAACCGTTCCTAACCAGCCAATGGTTAGCAATAAAAACCGAGGGACAACAAATTTCGGAAGTTTCGTTTGTCCGAGTGCCGCTGCAATACGATTTACAGCATCCACATAGGTAATATTTTCTCCACCCAAAATATAGGCTTCGCCTGTGCGACCCATTGTTAGAGCGTTACAGGCGCCAACAGCAACATCTTTTACATACACCCAATTTTTTCCTCCGGAAGAATAGCCCGGCAATTCACCTTTCGCAATAGCAATAATCATTGCACCAGAACTGGGTTTCGAATCGTATGGACCAATCATAAAGGTGGGACAAACCACAACAGCATCCAACCCTTTTTCTTTTACAGCTGCTAACACTCTTTCTTGTCCGAGTTTCTTGCTATCAATATAATCTACTTTGTATTTAGCAGATTTGTAGGCGGTGGTTTCGTTTCCGGGATTGTCGATTGTTCCGTATCCAAAGGAGCTTGCACTTCCAATGTGCACCAATCGTTTCATTTTATTTTGAAGGGTTGCTTCTACTGCATTTTCAGCACCTTCTACATTGATTTTAAAATATTTTTCTCCACGTGTAGGCCACATGTCGGTGATGGCAGCAACATTGATGAAATAATCACATCCTTTCGAAAGCTCAATCAACTCTGCTTTATTCGTCACATTTCCTCTGACAATTTCTATTGGTAATCCTTTTAAAGTAATAGGATCATGCGGACCAAACACCAGTACTTTCACTTCATATTTTCGGGCAAGAAGTTCGCGAACAATATTACTTCCCAAAACGCCATCCGGACCGGTTACAAAAACTTTACTCATACACTTTTATTTTTTGCAAAGATACTATTATTTGATGGTCATAAAAATTGACGAACGTCATCTACTTCCCAACCATCACAAAAGCTCCCCAATAGTAAGGGTCCGGGAATTTCTCTTTCAATTTAAGTTGTGCTGTGCGGAATGCTTTTTGACGATTTTCTGCCGATGGATCTTTTAACCACTCGCGATAAAAATTACTCATCAATTCTTGTGTTGCAAAATCATCTACCACCCACAAACTCATCACCACCGATTTGGCTCCGGCTACCATGAATGCACGTTGTAAACCGTAAACACCTTGACTGTTTTTCATTTCACCTAAGCCTGTTTCACAAGCTGACAAAACGACTAAATCTGTTTGTGTCAGATTCATATTTGCCGCTTCATAAGCTGTCAAAATTCCATCATCCGTGGTATTGTCTACCATCGAATCTCTGGCAATGGCAGCAGAACCCGCCATCATCAAACCGGAACGTAACAATGGATTTTCTTTTGCAATGTTTGCTTGCATTCCCATCACAACACTTGCATTGTCTTCCACATCTTTTAAGAAAAAACCATGTGTAGCAATGTGCAAGATTTTCGGGTTTTGAATTTTTTTAATTGCCTCTTCTGTGGCTTCTGCTTGCAAGTGTTCGTTTACTTTCCAATTTTTTGATTTCAAAATTTTTGTGATCGAATCTGCTTCAATTTTTGTTCCCGGTAGTTCTGCCAACTCTGTAAAACCATATCGTGAAAGAGGCTCAGAGGATTTTACTTCGGCAGTTGATGGAATAAAATCATAATCCGGGAACGAAAATATTTCAGCTGTTTGGGAGGAGGAAGCAGAAACGGTTTCTAACAAATCCTGTGAGTTGGTTAACAATACAATATTGGTTTCATCAATCAAGTATTTTTTTGTTTCCGGATTTTTTAAGGTGTACAAATTCACCTGCTGATAGACACCATCAGGAGAAAAATAAACTTTTTTCGCTGTTCCAATTGCTGCTTTTAATGGCTTCCACAAAGCATCATAAGATGTTTCGTCTGCTGCTTTTGTTTTTATTAAATTCCGGTACGAAGCTGCTACTTTTGTATCAATCTCATCCCCATTAATAAAGATAAACTTAGGCGACTTACAGGTTTTATCAATCACCATTGCAGAATAATAAACCGAATCCGTCCAACGGCTTTTAGTATAAAAATCCGTTCGTACCATCTCCACAACACATTCATCTGCTTTTAATTTTTGTTGAATGTCTTTCCAAGATTTTGACTCTTCTTTCTTCTTCACAGAAATGTTGGAAGCAGAAGTAATTTTTTGCTCCAATTCATTTGCTTGTTTTTCCATTGCAGGCAAATCCACACCTATCTCTTCTAAATCTTCTGAGGTCAAGCGGTATTGTTGAACAATTGTTTCGCGCAATTTTAATAATTCCTCGTACTCTTCTTTTAATTTCTTATCGCCACTTTCAGCAACCTGAATTTTTACTTTTCCGGTTTCTTTCAAAAGAAGCGATTTAACTACCAATTGATTATCATACATCCTTTCAACCAAGTCATCATGATTTTCTTTTGGGAACTGTGTTTTCATTTCAATGACAAATGAATTGAATGTTTCAAATGTATTGCTCACCGTGAAATAAAAATCTGTTTTTTCCTTTTCACCCAATGAAGGAAAATACTTTTCAATTAAAAATAAAAAACCTTTGATGGAATTTAAATAATGTTTTTTAGCATCCTTAAAATTCCCGCTTTCACGATAGGTTTCAGCCAAATGATATTCCGTATCAATATAATCGTAATGCGTTTCGCCCAATTTATTCTTCAAGATCTCCATCGATTGTAGTATCAACGGAATAGCTTTATCGTATTGATGCAACATGCGGTAGGTCCCAGCCAATCCGCCTAAATACAAACCATATTTATCACTGTTTTCACCCACCGATTCTTTCGCCAATCGCAAACATTCTTCATACGTTTCTTTCGCTTTTTCTATTTTGCCGGTGGCCTTGTAAACAAATGCCAGATTGTTTAAACAGTTGGCATAAAAACGATGCTTCTCACCCAAAATACGTTTATAAATATCTGCACATTCTAAAAAATGTCTTTCGGCATCTTCATAGTAACCCACTTCCGACTCCAATAAAGCGAGGTTATTCAAAGCATTTGCATAATTCGGATGATCCGTTCCCAACAGTTTTTTACGAATAGCAATCACTTCCATAAAAGCATTTGCTGCTTCTTGTGTCCGCCCCATGGTACGATACAATTCGCCTAAGTTATTTACAGGATTCGTATAATCGGGATGATTGGTTTTGTTTAAGGCTTTATAAATCTCAATCGCTTTTTTATAAGAGACTTCTGCTTCCGAATATTTACCGATTGCTTTTTGAACCAATGCTAAATTATTGAGAGAGGTTGCAGCCGATTGTGAATTTTCGGGGGATGTTCGCACAGCCTCTGCCAGAGCAGGTTCTGCTTTTTCATAATCACCCATGGTGCGATACAGTTCACCAAGATTATTTTGTAAGGTATTGATTTGAGACTTGTCTTTATTTTGTGTTTTGAAATAATTTAGCAAGGCAACAAAAATCTCTTCTGCTTTCTCATATTTACCTTGCCCTTGATATACAATAGCAATGGAACCGAGAGCACCGAGGTAATCCGGACTATCATTTCCCAAGATTTCTTTGTAGAAATTAACGGCAGCCGCGCACATTCCTTCTGCATCATTATAGCGACCCATATCAATATAAAGCGATGCTAACGTATAAAAACAACGGGTATACTCCACACTGCTTTGTCCGAATGCCCCTGCCAACACAGGCAATGATTTGATATAGAGCGGTTCAGCTTCAGCGTATCTGCCTTCTTCTTTATAACATCCGGCTAAATTAAAAAGGGCAAGTGCATAATGGTATTCGCTTTCGCCTAAAGTAGTTTTTGCTTTTTCTGATGCCATTAAAAAGTAATTGCCCGCCTCAGTATATTCTTCTGTGTTATAATAAACCGATCCGCAAGTATTGAGAAATTCCACCAACAGGGTATCGTCTTTAATCTTATCCAATTTGGGAATTAGATTCGCAATTAACTTCTTTGCAACATTGTATTGATCGTGGTAATAAGCAGAATCAACTTCCTCAATTTGTTTGCGATAGTTTTGAGAAACAGAAACAAAGGAAATACTGACAAGAAAAAGCAGGAGAAGTAATTTTTTCATTAAAACAAAAATAGAACAAATTCTGCTACAATCTAATTAAATCGTCAATAGCAAATTGGTAACAGAACCTTCTGTATCTCTGTGATAGATGTAGGTTGGAACATCCGTCTTGTAGATGAGACAGCCTGTATTGACAATTCGATCGTATAAATCAGAATCTTCACCAAGGAGAATATTGTTAAATCCTTTTAAGGAATACATCAATTCCTTTTCAACAAAAAAAGTTCCTCCGGTTTCGCACTTATCCAGGTGAATCAGCTGCGAAGCGTTAAAGCGGTCGGGCACATACGGACTGCCGATTATTTTTAATCCCCCGGATATAAATTTCAAATTGGGCGTTGCCATCAACATCTTTTTTCTGGATTCCAAATGATTCGTTTCGTATTCATCATCCGAATCCAAGAATGTAAAAAAAGCACCTTTGGCATGTTGAATCCCTCTGTTTTTAGAAGCCGCAGCACCTTTATTTTGTTGCTTTACATATTTAATGTTCCGATGTTCCTGCAACAATTTGTGAATTTCAAAATAGGTATTATCCGTACTCCCATCATCCACAATAATTGCCTCCCAATCAGTTTCGGTTTGTGCAATCAATGAGTGGATGGCTCTGATAATTGTTGCCTTTCTATTGAAAGTGGCAATAATAACGGAAAAAAAAGGTTGTTGTAAGGGAGATGCTTTTTCTTTCATAAAGACGAACAAAGTTGCACATTTTAATTCGTATCAAAATCAACAACTTAAATCGGTTTTTGTTCTGGAATAAAGAATTACGGAACAGAAAATTGTCAATTAACAACTCAATGTTTATAACATATCGCCCTAAAGTGGTAACCAAAACGGATAATTGACGTAATTTTGTAAACAGATAAACACTATGGAAAATCGCGCTAAGTTATTAAACAAGTATTTTGCTAAAGAGGACATCGGTGGTGTTCCGAGCATCAACGATTTACGTGAAAGAGAATTTAACGGAGAGCCCTTAACGCTTGATGAAAAAAAAGCATTGGTGAACTTCGATAAATTTCGTTTGGATGTATTAAACGCCCAAACCGATGACATGGCTTTTCACAAACGTTACCAAGAACTACAGGTAATGGCTAATCTTGGTGATTATACTGAGTTTTTAAAAGAGAAGTATTTTTTATAAATTAAGATTCTGAAATTTCATTAAACCGTTCCGAAAAACTCAGAACGGTTTTTTTTATTGCTATTTTTACCCAAGATGACCAACAACGATTTCCCGATTAACGAAATTATCCCCGACTTAAAAGTCAAGCTCCATAACGAGCCGGTGATTATTTTACAAGCGCCACCCGGTGCCGGAAAATCAACCATTCTTCCCTTAGAATTACTCAATGAAAAATGGTTAGAAGGAAAAAAAATAATTATGTTGGAGCCTCGAAGGTTGGCAACCCGCTCCGTAGCAACCCGAATGGCATCCTTATTAAACGAGTCCGTTGGAGAAACAATTGGTTACCGCATCCGCTTCGAAAATAAAATTTCGAAGAACACAAAAATTGAAGTGGTTACCGAAGGAATTTTAACGCGTATGTTGCAAAACGACAATGCACTGGACGATGTTGGATTAGTCATATTTGATGAATTTCATGAGCGGAGTTTGAATGCGGATTTGGCCTTGGCATTGTGTTATCAAGTACAACAGGTGTTGCGAAATGATTTGCGTATTTTAATTATGTCGGCAACATTGGATGGAGCAAAATTATCATCACTCTTAAACAACGCTCCAATACTCACTTCTGAAGGTCGTCAATATCCTGTGAGTGTTCAATATCTGAATACGGACGAGAAAGTGTATCTGCATTTACGAATGGCAAACGCCATCAAAAAAGCATTGCGCGAAAACAAAGGCGATATCCTTGCTTTTCTTCCCGGAGCGGGAGAAATCATCCGAACGCAACAACTTTTAGAAGAAGAAAATTCTGAACTATCGATACAACCTTTGTACGGAGATCTATCCCAACAAAAACAACAAGAAGCGATTTTGCCAAATGTAAATGGAAAACGAAAAGTCGTTTTAGCCACTTCCATTGCAGAAACATCATTAACCATAGAAGGCATTACAGTGGTGATTGACTGCGGTTATGCGCGCTCCCCACGCTTTGATATTCAAACAGGATTAACACGTTTGGAAACCATTAAAGTGACCAAGGATGCTGCCGACCAACGCGCGGGAAGAGCTGGACGATTGGGGCCGGGAACCTGCTACAGGCTGTGGAGCGAAGGGTCACACATTCATTTGATCCCGAATCGTAAACCGGAAATTTTAGAAGCCGATTTGGCTCCACTAATGTTAGAGCTTGGTCAATGGGGAATTCAAAACATCAACGAGTTACTTTGGTTGACGCCACCTCCGCAAGCAGCTGTATCGCAAGCAAAAGAATTGTTGAATCAACTAGGGGCACTACAAAACAATAAAATAACCGCTCGTGGAAAAGAGATGTTGCAAATGCCAACTCATCCGCGCTTGGCACACATGCTCATTGAAGCAACACATTTCCAAAAAAACAAACCAAACGAAAATTATATCTCGTTAGCAACCGATATTGCAGCAATTCTCGAAGAACGTGATCCACTAAATAAAGAAAGTGGTGCAGATTTATCTTTACGGATTGAATTGCTTAGAAAATACCGAGCAGGTGAACGCGTAAATGCCGATAGAAAAGTGTTGGATCGCATGGAACGACTGGCTCAATCGTGGAGAAAATTAGTACGAATAGACATTGACAATGTAGCTCCCAACATTTTCAACATCGGGAAACTACTTGCTACCGCCTACCCGGAACGCATCGCCAAACGAATTGATAAATCGTTGCGGTATCGGTTGGCAAACGGACGAATTGTAAAATTAAATGAAACCGATGCTTTAGCACAAGAAGAGTGGTTAGCAGTTGCACATCTGGATGCCGGAACCAACGAAGGAAAAATATTTTTAGCTGCCGCATTTGATTCAAACGATTTGTATGAGTTGGCAGAAGAACGACAAACCATCAGCTGGGACAAAGAAAGAGGAATGGTGGTTGGGGCAATTGAAAAGCGCGTTGGGAATTTGATTCTGGAAACAAAAGCGATTACCAAAATAGATGATGCGCAGCGCATTCAAGTTCTTTGTGATGTGATTCGTGAAAACGGATTAAAAATATTAAACTGGAACGAATCGCAAGAAGAGTTGCAAGCACGTGTTTTGAGTTTACGCGCATGGCGGCCCAACGACAACTGGCCAGACATTTCCAACGAACATTTACTAGATACGCTAGAAGATTGGCTTTCACCTTATCTCATCAAAATCAATAAATTAAGTGAATTACAAAAGCTCGATTTCACCCAAATTTTACATTCCATTTTGCCTTGGGAGCTATCACAAAAACTGGACAGACTCGCACCGGCAAAAATGGAAGTGCCAACAGGCTCTATGATAAAACTTTCTTACTTTAACGATGGCAGCAAAATAGAAATGGCCGTTCGACTCCAGGAAGTGTTTGGATTATTCGAAACACCAACAGTGAATGAAGGCAAAAATAAAATCCTATTACACTTACTATCACCTGGTTACAAGCCTGTTCAAATCACACAGGATTTAAAAAGCTTCTGGGAAAAAACTTATTTTGAAGTCCGCAAAGAACTCCTCTCCCGCTACCCGAAACACCATTGGCCGGAAGACCCGTTGACGGCTGAAGCCATGCGTGGACCCAAAAGAAGGAAATAGGTTGTAGGGAAATGTAAATGCGTGTCTGTTTTAGCGGACTCTCCGTAAATACCTTATAAGTTAACTTTCAAAACTCTCTCCATCTGACTACCATTCATCAATCAGTATCATTTTTTACAAAAAATAGTTTTACATTTAGGAAAATTTTAAAATCCATTTATCTAATGAAATTGAATTCCATTTTATTGTCGTGTTTGCTTTTGGGAAGCAGTGTTTTAACTGCTCAAACCGTAAAACCAGGCACTGTAAAGTTTATGCAATATGATTTGCCGAACGGATTGCATGTTATCTTACATGAAGATCATTCTACACCGATTGTTGCCGTTACCGTTTTATACCACGTTGGTTCAAAAAACGAAGACCCTACACGTACAGGATTTGCTCACTTCTTTGAGCATTTGATGTTTGAAGGTTCGGATAACATCAAACGCGGTGAATACATGAAACTGATTCAAAACTCTGGTGGGGTGATGAATGCGAACACTTCTTTCGATCGTACATTCTATTACGAAATATTGCCTAGTAACCAATTGGAACTTGGCTTGTGGATGGAAGCAGAACGGATGTTACAATTAAAAGTGGATTCGGTGGGCGTTGAAACACAACGAAAAGTAGTGAAGGAAGAATTAAAACAACGCAACGAAAATACACCGTATGGTTCTATTTTAAATGAAGCATTCGGGCATGCATATACCGTTCATCCTTACCGTTGGACTCCAGGAGGTTCTCCGGAATACATCAATAAAGCGGCCTTGTCAGAGTTCATCGATTTTTATAAAACATTTTATGTTCCCAACAATGCAACACTTTCCATTGCAGGGGACATCAACATTGCCCAAACAAAAGCGATGATTGAAAAATATTACGGAAGTATTCCAAAAGGAACAAAACCAATTCCTCGTCCAACTGCCGTAGAACCAGTTAAAACAGCTGAAGTACGCGATACGGTTTTTGACAACATTCAATTGCCGGCCGTTGTAATGGGCTACCATACACCCGCACAGGGTACTCCGGATTATTATGCAATGAATATGTTGGCAACCATCTTATCGCAAGGAAAAAGTTCTCGCATGCAAAAAGCAATTGTAGACAAACAACAAAAAGCTGTTTTTGCAGGCGCATTCCCATTGCCATCCGAAGACCCGGGACTTACCTTGGTGTTTGGTGTTGCAAACATGGGCGTATCTCCAACCGATTTAGAGGCATCTATGAATGCTGAATTTGAAAAGGTAAAAACGGAATTGATTTCCGAAGAAGAATACCAAAAATTACGCAATCAAACAGAAAATGATTTTGTAAGCGGCAACTTAAAAATGGCCGGTATTGCTGAGAATTTAGCAAACTACTATGTGTATTACAAAGATGCGAACTTGATTAACACAGAAATCAATCGCTACATGAAAGTAACACGTGAAGACATTCAAAAGGCTGCACAGAAATACCTGACAAAAGAAAATCGTGTGGTATTGTATTATTTACCGAAGCAGTAAGAATTGCTCTGAAATAGTTCGCTAAAGAAAAAGATTAAAAAAATTTAGAAAAATAGACATCATGAACAAAAAAATAATATTCTCCATAACAGCTTTGTTACTAATCGTTTCTGCTTTTGCGCAAAAAGGAGATAAGAAATTAGACCGAACAGTTCGCCCAACGGCTGCTCCCGCTCCGGGAATTAAACTGGGCGATATTCAATCGTTTGAATTACCAAATGGATTGAAAGTATTTGTGGTTGAAAACCATAAACAAGCAACCGTTGCCTACTCCATCGCATTGGATATTAAACCGGCTTTGGAAAACGATGCTGTTGGAACTGCAAACATGACCAGTGAGCTGATGACCAGCGGAACAAAAAACAGAACAAAAGATCAGTTGGATAGCGATATCGATTTTATTGGTGCGACTCTTTCCGCTAACCCAAAAGGATTGTACGCTGCTTCATTAAAAAAGCAACAATCAAAACTATTGGATCTAATGTCGGATGTTTTATTAAACACCAACTTCAAACAAGAAGAATTGGATAAAATAAAAACACAAACGCTTTCGGGATTAGCACAAGGGAAAGATGATCCAGATGCAATTTCCAACAATGTGAAAGCGGTTTTGAATTATGGAGTAAAACATCCTTACGGTGAATTAACTACGGAAGAGAGTGTTTCAAAAATCACATTAGAAAAATGCAATGCCTATTATCAAACCTATTTCCGTCCGAATGTTGCTTATATGGCCATTGTTGGAGATGTAACGATGGCAGAAATAAAGCCATTGATTGAAAAATATTTTGGAGCATGGCAAAGAGCGGACGTTCCAACCATCAGTTACGATATGCCCAAAGCACCTGAAAAAACACGTGTAGCGGTTGTAAATAAAGCTGGTGCGGTTCAATCCGTAATCAATGTAACTTATCCTGTTGATTTAAAATTAAACAGCGAAGATGCGATCAAAGCAAAAGTGATGAATACCATCCTTGGTGCAGGCTTCTCTTCTCGTTTATTCATCAACCTTCGCGAAAAACATGGATATACTTATGGTTCGTATTCTTCCTTAGACAACGATGAATTGGTAAGCGAATTCAGCGCCTATGCAAAAGTAAGAAACGCAGTAACGGATAGTTCCATCATAGAAATTATGTCGGAGTTAAATCGCCTGCGCACCGAAAAAGTACCGCAAGATGAATTGGAAGGCATCAAGAATTTTTTAACCGGAACTTTTGCTATTTCATTGGAAGACCCTGCAACCATTGCTCGCTTTGCGATTAATACGGAATTGTACAAACTTCCGAAAGATTATTATGCCAACTATCTTAAAAATTTAGCGGCAGTTACTGCTGATGATGTATATGCGATGGCACAAAAATACATTCGTCCGGATAATGCAACCATCCTAGTTGTTGGTGACAAAGAAGAGCTTTCTAAAAAATTGGCGCCTTTCAGCGCAACGAAAAACATTGAATTTTACGACATCTATGGAAATACGGTTGCAGCGGTTGCAAAACCAATTCCGGCTGGTGTTACTCCAAAAACAGTAATTGCAGATTATGTAAAAACAATCGGAGGAGCAAAAGCATTGATGAAAGTAAAAGATGTTTCTACAAAAATGAATACGAAGTTTCAAGGAATGGACATCAGCATTACCACTAGCCAAAAAGCACCGAACAAATATGCAATGGCTGTAAAAATGGGTGAAATGGTGATTCAAAAAGAAGTGTACGATGGTAAAGTAGGAAAGCAACAAAGCATGCAAGGGAAAAAAGATTTAGAAGGCGAAAGCTTGGAGGACATCAAAGCGCAAGCTATCTTAAACCTGGAAATGAATTACGAAAAACTAGGTTATAAATTGAGCTTGAAAGGCATTGAAGCAATTAACGGAAAAGATGCTTACATCATGGAAGTGATTAGTCCAAAAGGAAAAAAATCCATGGAATGGTACGATGTGGAAAGCAAATTAAAAGTAAGAACCACCCAAACTACAACAACTGAAATGGGACCTGTTACCAATACCACTGATATCTTAGAATACAAAGATGTGGATGGGGTAAAATTTCCGAGTGTCATTTCAATTACTGGAGCTATGTCGATGAAACTAACTGCTGAAACCATAAAAGTAAATAAAGGTGTTGCGGATAGTGAATTTACAATTCAGTAACAATTTCATGCCTTGGTCCTAAAATCCCTTCGATTGGATTTGGCTAGGTTTGAATAACTAAGGGAACCATTCCCTAAAAAAATAGTTTATGTTCAGAGGCAACCCTCTAAAACCTTTTACGTCATACTTCGTAGAAGAGAGGTGTCTTTAGCTTTAGAAAGCGCTCTATATATGAATGAAACCGACATCATCAAAGGTTGTTTAAAGAATGATCGTGCCAGCCAAAAGGCTTTGTACGAACAGTTTTATAGTAAGATGTTAGGGGTTTGTTTGCGCTACTCCAAAAGTAGCGATGAAGCGAAAGACATTCTCCATGAAGGATTTATGAAAGTGTTTGACAGCCTAAAAAATTTTAAGGCAAACGGCTCTTTCGAAGGTTGGATCAGAAGAATTATGGTAAATACCGCCATTGACCATCTGAGAAAAAACAAACAGAACTACTTGATTGTAAGCACTGTTTATGCAAATGACAAAGCCAGCAATGTGGCAGAGGAAGTAAGTGATGATGAATTGGCCTTACACATTGATAAAGAAGAAATATTAAGAGCTGTTCAAGAATTAACACCCGCATACCGAACTGTTTTTAACTTGTATGTTGTTGAAGAATATACACACAAAGAAATTGCCGAATTGCTTGATATTAGTGAAGGAACTTCTAAATCAAACCTTTCGAAAGCAAAGTTTAACTTGAGAAAAAACTTGATGCATCATATAAAACCAATTGTAAATGGAAAATAATACTCCTCCAAGCAAACTTGATGAAACTCTTAAGGAGCACTTGAGCAACTATGATGCGAAGTACGACTCAGGAGATTGGGCGCGTATGGAACGCATGCTGGATGCGACTCCTAAAACCATTGCACCAAAAGGTTCTTATAATATGGCATTGATTATTGGTGGAATTGTGCTCGTTGGCGGTTTTGCTATTTATAAAGCCATCAGTTCTTCCAAAAACACACCGGAACCAACCACAGAAACAGTTGCTCCACCAATTGAAAAGAAAACAGAAGCAACACCTCAACCGGCTCCTGTTCAACCTACGGTTGTTAAAACAGAAACACCGGTAGTAACAGAAACACCTGCAATTATCCCGGAAGTGAAAACAACCGCTCCTGAAATAAAAACTACCGTTGCTACAACCGATACAAAAGCTAAAGTGGTGGCGGAAAAAGTAAAAAAAGACAAAAAGACGACTGCCGCATCGAACGAAGATGAATACTCTAAAAATCAAAAGGTAACCGTAATGGGGAATGAACCTATTTTCGGGGATATGATTGATTCTTCGAAGGGAATTGTGAGAGAAACCAAAGAAAAAGAAAGCACCAAAAAAGCTGCAGTAACCAAAGGAACCAACAGCGGCATTGGGTTAAGCGGATTGTTGAACTTAAATGCTGATAGCATCCGAAAGCAAAAAGAACAAATGAAAAAAGACACCCTACAGAAATAAAATACAACAACATCTCCAAAAAAAACCGCCATAACTACCCATGGCGGTTTTTTTATTCCCCACCCCTAAAAAAAAGAATAAATTTTCAGGCAACCCTTCCCAACCCCCTCCGTCTAATTATCAGAAACGACAAAATCGTGCCCCATGAAAAAATTATACTTTCTTATAGCGTTAGCACTAAGTATGGTTACTTATAAAGCAGCCAAGGCACAAGATCCTGAGTTTACTCAATTTTATGCCAACCCTCTTTACCTCAACCCTGCTCTTGCCGGTTCGAATATTTGTCCGCGTGTAGCCATTAACTACCGTAATCAATGGCCGGGCATTTCAGGAACATACGTGACCACCAGTGCCTCCATCGATCGATACATGTTCGGTATTAAAAGTGGGATTGGTTTACTGGTTACTAGCGATAATGCTGGCCAAGGAACATTAAAAACAACCAATATCAGCGCCATTTACTCGAAACAAATTCAAATCAACCGAAATTTTTCAGTAAATGCGGGGTTACAAGCTACATACGGACAAAAATCCATTGATTGGAATAAACTAACCTTTGGAGATATGATTCACGATAGACGTGGTTTTATCTACAACACAGAAGAAGTACACGAAAGAAACCAACGTTCCTATGTCGATTTTTCTGCCGGTGCCGTTATGTTCAGTAAATATGTTTTTTTAGGATTTGCAGCTCATCACTTAACCCAACCGAATGAAGGACTAATTGGAGAAAGTAAACTCCCGATAAAATTTACCGGCCATGCCGGAGCAACCATCCCGGTTGGCTCAAAAAGCAATGAAACCAGCATTTCTCCGAATATTTTATACCAACAACAACAAGATTTTCGTCAAATGAACTTAGGCGTATATGTAACAAAAGGTTCGTTGGTAGGTGGATTGTGGTATCGTAACCAAGATGCATTTATCTTATTAGTAGGCTTTACCCATGGTTTATTTAAAGCGGGTTATAGCTATGATGTTACCGTTTCAAAATTAACTAACGCCTCAGCAGGATCACATGAAATCACTGTAGGTATGAATTTTAATTGCAAAAAACCAAGACCGAAATACCGTCCAAGTACTTGTCCATCATTCTAAAAAATTGTAAATGAATAAGTATATAAAAAGTCCAATCATTTTGATATTATTCCTGCTTCTTTCAGGGGTAATGACTCAATGCACAAAAGAAAAAGACAGAACACCTTGTAATTGCAGCCAAAATTATGATTCCACTATTACCTATGTTACAAACGATATGGTAAGTTATAATGGGACGTGTTGGCATGCCGTTGCTCAAGGCAGAGGAATAACACCTGGTCCTTGGATGATGAATGGGAATGATATTTGGAAAGAGTGTAGTGGTTTTATCCCTGCAAATTAAAATTTTTAAATCCTGAAGTAAGAGAGCAGGATTTGTTTCAGACTTGATGATGAAGCCCAGGGAAAGAGAGCCCGAAGCTTCATCTGAGAGTCAACCCGCCATAATCGGGTTTGTTTGTGATTGATTGGTTAATCAATTCATTTTTAGTTTAGAGGGCAGAAAACCCCAAGAAGAAATTCTTGGGGTTCTGTTTTTTATTGAAAGGGGTAATTAGAGTTGACTACAAGTTCAATCCTTGTAGCGCTTTCTTAAAGCTCACTTTATCATCTACAATTTTTGCAAGTGCTTCAATGCTTACTCGGTCTTGTGTCATGGTATCACGGTGACGAATAGTAACCGTATTGTCTTCTAAGGTTTGGTGATCAACAGTGATACAGAATGGAGTTCCAATCGCATCTTGTCTGCGGTAACGTTTACCGATAGTATCTTTTTCATCATACGTGGTAGCATGATCAAACTTTAATAAATCTAAAATCTCACGCGCTTTTTCAGGTAAGCCATCTTTCTTTAATAGAGGAAGAACCGCTACTTTTATTGGCGCTAAAAATGCAGGAAGATTTAAAGCAGTACGAATGGTTCCGTCTTCTAATTTCTCTTCCACAAATGCTTTACTCATTACGGCAAGGAACAAACGATCCAATCCTACGGATGTTTCCACTACATAAGGAACATAGTTCTGATTTAATTCCGGATCAAAGTATTGTAATTTTTTTCCGGAATGTTGTTCGTGTGCTTTTAAATCGAAATCGGTGCGAGAATGAATTCCTTCTAGTTCTTTAAATCCGAATGGGAAATTGAATTCGATATCACAAGCAGCATTAGCATAATGCGCTAACTTAATATGATCGTGGAAGCGGTAATTTGCTTCTCCAAAGCCCAATGAATTATGCCATTTCATGCGGGTTTCTTTCCAGTAGTTATACCATTCCATTTCGGAACCCGGGCGCACAAAAAACTGCATTTCCATTTGTTCGAATTCACGCATACGGAAGATGAACTGACGCGCAACAATTTCGTTACGGAAGGCTTTTCCGGTTTGAGCAATCCCAAAAGGAATTTTCATTCTTCCTGATTTTTGTACATTCAAAAAGTTCACAAAAATACCTTGAGCCGTTTCCGGACGTAAATAAATAGTATTAGAATCTTCACTCACAGCACCCATAGACGTGCTGAACATCAAGTTAAACTGGCGTACTTCTGTCCAGTTTTTAGAACCTGAGATCGGACAAACGATTTCACAATCGATGATGATTTGTCGAACCGCTTCTAAATCATTTTTCTCCAAGGCATCTTTAAACTTACCAAGAATTGCATCTGCCTTTCCTTGATTTTCCAATACACGGGCATTGGTAGCTCTAAATTGTGCTTCATCAAACGCATCACCGAAGCGTTCCTTTGCTTTATCAACCTCCTTTTGGATTTTGCCTTCTATTTTCGCTACGTGCTCCTCAATCAAAACATCGGCACGGTAACGTTTTTTACTGTCTTTGTTATCAATCAATGGATCGTTAAAGGCATCCACGTGTCCGGATGCTTTCCAGGTGGTTGGATGCATAAAAATAGCAGCATCAATCCCTACAATGTTTTCGTGCATTTGCACCATTGCTTTCCACCAATAGTCGCGTAAGTTCTTTTTTAACTCCGCACCCATTTGTCCGTAATCATAAACAGCGCTAAGTCCGTCATAAATTTCGGAGCTTTGAAAAATAAACCCATACTCTTTAGAGTGGGAAATAATGTTTTTAAAAATATCTTCTTGGTTTGCCATAACGGGTGTAAAAATAGGAAATAAATCGGTACGTTAATTTGGCTACATTTGTCCGATAATCAAAAAACATCCCTATGAGATTATCCCTATTAGTATTCCTTTTGTTTTCAACGTTTGCTTTTTCACAAACAACACCCATAGCCGAAAGGAAATATAGTGATACCCTTCCAAAACGGTTTATTATAGATAAGGAAAAGTTAAGAACACATATTTTCAGCGGAATTCCTTCCAATGTTAAAAACGGAGAATATCCTAGAAGAGCCTTGAATTTTGCTCATTCGCAAGCTTGCTATATTTCTGATTTTATTTCTGATGGAACCATTTATAGCGATTGGGATGAACTGGAAAATTATGTGAATGAGGTTTTACAAAAAGTGCTACCCGAAGAATTAAAAAAAGATTCTGTAATCCATCTCTACATTGTGAAAGATGGGTATTTTAATGCATTTATGACGGCCTCAGGACATGCATTTATGAATATCGGTTTATTAGCTGATCTACCAGATGAGGCAGCTCTTGCATCGGTATTGTGCCACGAACTGGCACATTATTATTTGAAACATTCTTTGTATCGATTCATGGAAGCAGAAGCCGGAAATTTTGACAATGGAGTATTTTTTGTTGACAAGTCCAGAAGCAAATTTTCTATAAAAAACGAATTACAAGCCGATTCCCTTTCTGCGGTTTGGCTCCAAAAATCAGGGTACACACTAGATGGTTCCATTTCTTCTTTTAAAGTAATGCAACGTTTAGAGTTGAACCAACTGCGATCATATTCGGAAATGACACTAAAAGAAAGCACACATCCTTTGTCTCAAAAAAGATTAGACCGATTAACTGATTTTTACAACCAGAGCAAAACCAGTCCTGGAAAGAATTTTTTAATTGACGAGAATAAATTCAACCGACTGAAAGAAGAAGTAAAACCCGAAATATTAAAAAATTTCCTTGCCGACTTTCATTATACTGAGTGTATTGAAACCGCATTCAGATATCATTTGTTCGACCCCGACAATACGACTTACATCTACTATATCCTGGAAGCAATACGAAGGAAGTCGTATCTGGATATCGACACTTGGAAAAAAATGTTCATTACAGACGGTTATTATGACCTCATTGATGTAAATGGAGAGAAACATAAAGAGCCGATGACTGACCACTTGTTTAAAAAATTTGATTTGGAAATTATTCCTATTGACCCAAAAGATGGAGTAAAACTAAAAGCACGCTTTTATTGGCGCGAAACAAAGTTCACAACTTATGAAGAAGCATTTAATTTCTTCTATAACTTAAGTCAGGCGCTGAACTGCCATGAATGTGTTTTATCGAACGGCCTTAGTTATACAGCAAAAGCTGATAGTGCATTAAGAAATAAAATGCTGCTTAAATATCTAAGTTATGATGATGTCAAACACAAAGAATATGCTCAAAATGTTTTGAAAGGAACGATTGCAAAAAATTTGAAAAAAAATAAACTTACCGCTTTCGTTGAACTCAACTCCTATGTAGAAGAAGGATACGAGCGTATTCCGATTCCTGACAAAAATAATTTGTTTAAAATAGTAGTGGATAGCGCAATGAAAAATAAAACTGGACGGACATATGTCTATTTACCGGAATTTAAAACAGAACACCTAAACGACTTTTCTAGCCTAGTTGCACTTAAACATTTTTCACTTGCAAGAACCGTTGCCAAAGGAGACAGAACCGAACTGCACATTCTTGACCCAAAATATTGGGAGATGTTCCACAAGTACAATGTAAATGAAATAGAATTTATTCTCACACAATATTCCGAAGTGAGGTCAAAGCAAACCAGTGTAGAAGCTTATCAGAAAATTATTAATACTGATTTTAAAACAACCTTGGGAAAAACTTTTCACACGAAATATTTCGATGTTATGGTAACCAGTATCCGAGAAATAGAGAACGCATTTATGAAAGTGCGTTATTATGATGATACCATTACTTTAACATCCAAAGATGACACATCGGATCAAATGGCCAAAAACATTCGTTACGAACTAAGCATTATGGAGAAAAAGGCCTTAGAGCGTGATTCAAAATATGGAAATTCAGGAAAATAGTACCTTTACACCATGATAGCAATAGACAACACCATCGTTTCAGAACATTTATTAGAGAAAAAATTTGTATGTGATTTAAATGCCTGCAAGGGTGAATGCTGTGTACAAGGCGAATCGGGAGCCCCGTTGGATGAAGAAGAAATTGCGATTTTAGAAGATATTTGGGATGAGGTGAAACCCTATTTACCCAAAGATGGCGTGAAAGCCATTGAGAAACAAGGTGTTTTTGTGATTGACAGTGATGGCGATTACACCACACCCTTAGTAAAAGGAAAACACTGTGCATTTACCATTTTTGATGATGGCATTGCCAAATGCGGCATTGAGCAAGCCTATTACGATAAAAAGATCGATTGGAAAAAACCCATCTCTTGTCACCTCTACCCTGTTCGTATTACTAAATACAAAGATTACGAAGCTGTAAACTACCACAAATGGGACATTTGCAAACCAGCATGTGAATGCGGTGCAAAGCTGGATGTACCCGTATATAAGTTCTTAAAAGAGCCATTAATCCGTAAATACGGTAAGGATTGGTATAAACAATTGGAGCTGGCTGATAAAATGAGAAAGTAGTCCTCCAAATTCGAATTCGGAATTTCAAATCTAAAATCCAAAAATAAACCAGAAGTAGTTCAGGCGTATCGCTAAACCTATTTAT
Organism: Bacteroidota bacterium; assembly: GCA_016722565.1. Classification (NCBI taxonomy): domain Bacteria; kingdom Pseudomonadati; phylum Bacteroidota; species Bacteroidota bacterium. The sequence goes on along the minus strand of JADKIU010000001.1, from coordinate 389,382 downwards.
TTAAAGGCATTTCAAAGCCAATGCCTCCAAACACCCGTATTTCTAATTGTGATTTTTTTTCGGATACTGCAAATTTTTTTTGCTTTAATTTTCAGTTTTTTTCACATCAAACTTAAAGAGCTGTTTTTTAATCGATTGGTCAATTCTTAACATTCGTCTGTTAATTTGCCGTGTTTATAACTTCAGTCAAATGTTAATTCAATGCACTTGACACATCCCTTTTTTTTACCAAAATTTGTACACCTTTAATTCAATAAGCAATACTTTACTAATTAGCTCAAAAAGAAAGAACTAGCCTTTCAGGGAAATTTTTCCCTCTAATTTTAAAGCACTGAAGAATACAAGGAGTTGAAAATCAAATTTTTAGGCATTTTTTTAAAGAATTATACATGATGAATGAAGAACCAATATTAAAAGAGAATAAAGATCGATTCGTTCTGTTCCCGATTAAGCACAACAATATCTGGGAAATGTATAAAAAAGCAGAAGCTAGCTTTTGGACTGCCGAAGAAATTGACTTAAATCCGGATCTTCAAGACTGGGATAATAAATTAAATGCTGATGAAAAACATTTCATCAAACATGTACTTGCTTTTTTTGCTGCCAGTGATGGTATTGTAAACGAAAATTTAGCCGTGAACTTTATGAATGAAGTTCAGTATCCGGAAGCACGTTGCTTCTATGGCTTTCAAATTATGATGGAGAACATTCACTCCGAAACGTATTCTTTATTAATCGACTCCTACATTAAAGATCCGCAAGAAAAGGATCGCTTATTTCATTCTATCGATACATTGCCATGTGTTGGAAAAAAAGCTGAATGGGCTTTAAAGTGGATCGGTAACGGAACTTTCGCAGAACGACTTATTGCTTTTGCTGCTGTTGAAGGTATTTTCTTCAGCGGAAGTTTCTGCTCCATTTTTTGGTTAAAAAAACGCGGATTAATGCCCGGACTTACGTTCTCAAACGAACTCATCTCGCGTGACGAAGGATTGCACTGCGATTTCGCTTGCCTCTTGTATTCCGAATTAACGAATCAATTGTCAAAAGAAAGAGTCACTGCTATCATTACCAATGCCGTTGAGATTGAAAAAGAATTTGTTTCCGATGCGTTGCCGGTACGTTTGATTGGTATGAATGCAGACATGATGTGCCAATACATCGAGTTTGTTGCCGACCGATTACTAGTTGCCCTTGGATGTGAAAAAGCATACAATGCAACAAACCCATTCGACTTTATGGAATTAATTTCCCTACAAGGAAAAACAAACTTCTTCGAAAAACGTGTTGCCGAATACCAAAAAGCCGGAGTAATGGGCAAAAAGGAAGACAATGTGTTTAAACTAGATGAAGATTTTTAAACAAATTAAAAACAACAACTTAAATTATCTGCCACGTGCGTAAACAAAGCAGGTAATCTTTAGAAACAAAAACAGTACACTAAGCTATTAACTAACTACTCAAACAAACTCTCATTTATGTACGTAATCAAAAGAGATGGCAACCGCGAATCAGTAAAATTTGACAAAGTAACAGCGCGCATCCAAAAGCTTTGCTACGGTTTGGACCCTATCCACGTTACTCCTATCAATGTTGCCATGAAGGTAATTGAAGGAATTTACGAAGGTGTTACAACCAGCGAATTGGATAACCTTGCTGCTGAAACTGCTGCTTCGCTTACCACAAAACACCCCGACTATGCACTATTGGCGTCACGCATAGCTGTGTCTAACTTGCACAAAAACACCAACAAGTCGTTTTCCAAAACCATGGAAGCGCTCTACAACTATATCGATCCGAAAACCGGCAAAAAAGCTCCTTTAATTGCGGATGATGTTCACGAAATCATTCAAAAGAACGCTCAAGAATTGGATTCTACCATCATCTACGACCGCGATTTCGGTTACGATTACTTTGGTTTCAAAACATTGGAACGCTCTTATTTATTGAAAATAAACGGACAAGTGGCAGAACGCCCTCAACACATGATTATGCGTGTGGCTGTTGGTATTCACAAAGATGATATCGCTTCTGCCATCGAAACCTATAACTTAATGTCGGAGCGCTGGTTCACACACGCTACACCTACTTTATTCAACGCTGGAACACCTAAGCCTCAAATGTCGTCTTGCTTCTTATTAACCGTAAAAGAAGACAGCATCGATGGTATTTACGATACGTTGAAATCATGCGCTAAAATTTCACAAAGCGCTGGTGGAATCGGATTGAGCATTCACAACATCCGTGCTACTGGTTCTTACATCCGTGGAACAAATGGAACTTCAAACGGTATCATCCCAATGTTGCGCGTATTCAACGATACTGCTCGTTATGTGGATCAAGGTGGTGGAAAACGTAAAGGTTCTTTCGCGATTTACTTGGAGCCTTGGCATGCAGACATTTATGAATTCCTTGACTTGCGTAAAAACACAGGGAAAGAAGAAGCACGTGCACGTGACTTGTTCACCGCAATGTGGACACCGGATTTATTCATGAAACGTGTTGAAGAAAACAGCACATGGAGTTTGTTCTGCCCGAACGAAGCACCAGGGTTAGCTGATTGTTGGGGAGCTGAATTCGAAGCATTGTACACGCGCTACGAACAAGAAGGAAAAGCACGTAAAACAATTCAAGCACGTGACCTTTGGACTGCCATCATCGAATCACAAATTGAAACAGGTAATCCATACATGTTGTACAAAGATGCTTGTAACTCAAAAAGCAACCAACAAAATTTGGGTACCATCAAGTCGTCCAACTTGTGTACCGAAATTATGGAATACACTTCTCCTGACGAGATTGCCGTTTGTAACTTGGCTTCAATCGCATTGCCTCGCTTTGTGGAAGATGGAAAATTTGATCACCAAAAATTATTCGACATCACGTATGTGATTACGAAAAACTTAAATAAAATCATCGACCGCAATTATTACCCGGTTGCTGAAGCTCGCAACTCCAACATGCGCCACCGCCCTATCGGTATTGGTGTACAAGGATTAGCAGATGCATTCATCTTAATGCGTTTCCCTTTCGATTCTCCTGAAGCAGTTCAGTTGAACAAAGAAATTCATGAGACCATTTATTATGCATCCATGACCGCTTCTAAAGACCTTGCGAAAAAAGATGGTCCTTACGAATCTTACCCTGGATCTCCTGTATCAAAAGGAATTTTCCAATACGATATGTGGAATGTAACACCATCTCCACGTTGGGAATGGGATGTATTAAAAGAAGAAGTAAAACAATACGGTGTACGCAACTCTTTATTATTAGCGCCAATGCCAACCGCTTCTACTTCTCAAATCTTAGGAAACAACGAGTGTTTTGAACCATACACTTCTAACATTTACTCACGCAGAGTATTGTCTGGAGAGTTTGTAATCGTGAACAAACACTTATTGAAAGACTTAGTGAAATTAGGTATCTGGAACGACTCATTGAAAAACAAAATCATTATTGCAAATGGTTCTGTACAAAACATTGCTGAAATTCCTGAAAACGTAAAAGCATTGTACAAAACCGTTTGGGAAATTTCTCAAAAAGTAATCATCAACATGGCGGCTGACCGTGGAGCATACATCTGTCAGTCACAATCGTTGAACTTATTTGTACAAGATGCAAACTTCGCGAAACTTTCTTCAATGCATTTCTACGGCTGGAAAGCGGGATTAAAAACCGGAATGTATTACTTACGTACAAAAGCTGCTGCAGACGCAATTAAATTTACTGCAGATGCTGCTGCTGCCAAAGAAACCACTCCGGAAGTATTAGGCAACGAAGATGTTTTGATCTTAGAACGTCAACAACAAATTTCTGCTGACCGCCAAGCATTATTAGAAGCAGAAGCGAAAAAAGCTGCTGAAGTTGCTGCACAAATAACTTGTTCAATTGATAACAAGGATGATTGTGAAGCTTGTGGAAGTTAGATAAAAACACAACTATAAAAAGTATGAAACCCTCGCAATTTGCGAGGGTTTTATTTTTGGTGCAGTTAATACTCCGCTTAAAATGTTAATAAATTGGCCACCACAAGCTCTCTCAGGCCGCCCCACTGGGGCTTGTTTTTTTATTCGTTTCGGGTTATTGATCGGTCGCTCCTACAAACTTGTTCCTCCTGTATTTTTAACTTAAATTAGTAGAGCAAAATGAAAAGAATCCTTCTTCTCCTTATTCTACTTTTCAACAGTTGGTGTGCTCTTTCACAAAACATCAAAGGCGTTGTGCTGAACAATAAAACTAAAAAACCTGTCCAAGAATGTTTGGTGATTATCAAAGGAACAACACAGACATCTATAACAAACGAAAAAGGAGTATTTGAGTTCGTTAACATCGCTAACCCAAAACAAGAGACAATCGTACTGACTATGTTGGGTTATACAACCATAGAATACAAATTAAATTCTTATAAAAAAGATACATTTTACATTACTCAGAAGGACGTTTTACTTAAAGAGGTGGTAATTTCTGCAAATAAAAAAAATATTCTCAACCCAAAAAATGATGAATCCATTTTAGACTTTGAATTACTGAATGACGGTTTTGTGATTTTAACAGCTGGCACTCCTAAAAACAATTTGCGGCTAATGGATGAAGAGGGAAAGGTAATTACAAGCTTGAAAGTGAATGGAAAAGCAGAAACATTAAAACTGGATTGTATCGGGAACCTCCAATTATTGAGTAATGATAGCGCTTGGCAAGTTTTTTATGATTATAAAAATCTAAATACCCTTAATCCTCATACCAGAAAACACTTCGAGGAAGTATTAGGGAATTGTGTCTGCATGAATAACAACTGTTATTATTTTCAAACCAAAGCTTATCGAAACTTAAGAACAAATTATTTTTATTATACAGAAAATGAGAAAGGTATAAGGCATGAACTTGCTGTTTTAGAAGACACTGATAAAATAAAAAGCTTTGAACTGGATTATAATTTACAGTACTTTTTAGATGCCAGACGCAAATCAAATTACACAATGTACAATGAACCCGTAGATACCATTTTACGAAAGATGGAACAATACAGAACGGAACTTCCATTGGATTGGTCATATAATAATTGGCTTGGAGAAGTAAAAACACAAATGATGAAAATTGATACCAATACATTCATCTTTCATTTTACTGATACTGCTATTTATGATGTTACCAAAAACAATGAACTAAAATTCAAAAGCCAGCTATCTGCTTTTAAACAAAAAAACGTATTGCCCAAAACCTATATTGATAGTGATTACAAAGAAATCTACTTAACGAAATTTGAAGAAAGTACTTTAACTATTATTAAATTTAACATAAATACGGGCATGGAAATATCAAGAACTACCATTTCAAATACTCCATTTTTGCCTAAAAAAATTATTATTAAAAATGGGAATGCATACTTTATTCAAAAAAATCTGGCAGATGAACAATCGTATAAGATTATTAAATATTATTTGAACGAATAGTTTGCGACCTCCATTTTTTATTTACAAGCCCTCATTTTGGCAGTGAGAAGATTTACTTTTGCAAAAAACAATGTAATTAGAGGTGGTCGCAATTTGCGATCCCCTCTAAAACTCAATAATAGTATGGCAAAAAGTAAAGCAGTAGTAAAAGTTCCAGATGAAATAATAATGAATCAAATTTATTATATCAGAGGACAGAAAGTAATGTTGGATAAAGATTTGGCAGATTTGTATGACGTAGACACAAGAAACTTAAATAAAGCTGTTAAGAGAAATATCAAACGTTTTCCAGATGATTTTATGTTTCAATTGACAACCGAAGAGTTTAAAAACTTGATGTTCCAATTTGGAACATCAAGTTGGGGTGGGACAAGAAAAATGCCATTTGCTTATACAGAGCAAGGCGTAGCAATGCTTTCAGGAATTTTGTCTAGCGACAGAGCAATTGCTGTAAACATCCAAATTATGCGAATTTTTACACGCATTCGCCAAATGTTATCTGATAATACTGATTTACGATTGGAAATCGAAAAGATTAAAAAGAAGATGGATAATCATGATAAAAACATTGAACAAGTGTTTCAATACTTGGATGAATTATTAGACAAGAAAGAAAATCCCAAGGATAGAAAACAAATTGGGTATAAGATAAAAGGGAAATAAAAAAGTCCAGACAATAATTGTCTGGACTTTTTTTTAAAATATAATTTCTTCTTATTTAATCACATTAAACTTACTTGCAACAACTGTGTTTCCAACAGTTAATTTTACAAAATAAGCCCCATTTGCTAAATTAGAATTATCAATTTTGATTGAATGTGTTCCTGCTGTTTTGTTTCCTGCATCAACTGTAGAAACCAAGCTTCCAACAATGTTGTAAACTTCAACAGTAACCATCTCTTCAGCATTTAATTTGAAAGATACAGTAGCTGCATCCACAGAAGGATTAGGGAATACAGATAATTCAAATTCATTTTTATCAATTGAATTAACGCCTACTGGATCAGACAATTCATATGCAAACAAAGAAAGACCTTGATTAATACCACCAATTGTTTTTTGACCAGAAACAAATGAATTTGTTATAAATAAACCACCTGCTAAACCTGTTCCAACTCCAGCACCACTCATTAAATCAAGGTTTGTATCGTGGCTTAGTCCGGTTAATGAACCTGTAGCAATTGAAATTTGTTGCAAGGTTGCTCCGGTAGCATCTTGATCATATGCCCATAAATATGGACCACCTGCAGAATATGGATCGTAAGCCAAGCCATAAATTCCTGTCAAACCGTGAGAGGTAGACAAAATAGAAGTTAAAGTTGTACCAGTCATACTCACTGCAGTAATATCAGAACCATAAGAGCCAGTCCAAAATCCACCTGCACCTGCATTTAATGTTGGATCATAGGAAACATATCTGCAATTCGCAACCGAAGTTACAATGGTACTTGTAATTGTTTTTGTTGCAGGATCTACTTGATAAATACTAGATGTATTTGCTCCAATGTAAATGGAGGTACCATTTGTTGTCAAACTTCTCGTTCCAGTAATTCCTGGGATAGTAAAGCTACTAGTCATAACACCTGAAGCATTTAATGTAAACACGGAATCATTTCCCCATTTAGAAACCCAGAATTCAGTTCCCGTCCACAAAGCACCAGCTAATCCTAATGCAGTAGGTTTTGGATCCACATCCAATTGAATTGTCCACAAAGCTCTTTCCGGTGTAGATGGAAGGTTAGAAGGCGTGGGAGCTACTTCACTTTGTTGTGCAATTGCGCTTGCAGAAACAACAAGTAAAGACATAATAAATTGTAATTTTCTTATCATTTTTTTTATTTTTAGTTAGACAAGTCAAATATAGAATAATAATAAAAGCCATTTACTTTCATTAAAAATAGTTTGCGCAAAATTTGAAAAGATCTAGATTTTAAATCATCGTTTAATAATATACGTCAACGAATAAAACTTCCTTTATAAAAGTAAAAACAACACATCGCAGAGGTTCTATCGTAATTTTATTGATTGGTGTAATGCCAAGTTTGCATCAGGATCCGCTCAGGTACGCTCGGATTTGGGGGTCACAAAAAAAGGTGGTCGTAAATTGCGACCACCCTTCATAAATGCTAAAATCTAACGCTATTTTTTCTTCGGCACTTGTTTGTCCATAAAACGCGCAACTGCATCGTTCCATTTGTTTAACAAATTACTTCTGGTTGTATTTAGTTCGTTATTAACCGTATTGTATTCAGCAGACGCTTTATTAAATTCATTCACTGCTGCATTAAATCCATCCACATCTTCTTTTGTTCTTGATTTTGGTGCTTTTGCATCAAAAGCTGTTTTAATTTTTTCAAAATTTTCTTTCTTCACCGCAAAATTGATGATTACAGGCATTTTCGCAGTTGCTTCTTTCTTATAGAATGTAAGCAAATCTTTACAGGTAGTTTTTAATGTCGCATCTCCTTTAAAGGCTTTCAAGGTATCCAGCTTTTTTAAATCTTCTTCCGATACTTTTGCCAATGCATCTGCATTTTGTTTCAATGCATTTACATCGTTTTTGTTTAATGCATCAATCATATAGGCTTCTTGTTTATAGGATTTGAAGAAAATCAAATACGCTATATTGTAATATTTAAAAGCTTCTCCGGCAACTTTCAGATTTTTTTCAATTTTTGATTCATTGTCAATTAAGGTGATGTTGTGTTTTGCAGCAAATGCATCGTATTGTCTATCCACCATGTCACCTGAAGCATTTAACTTCTCGTTTGCTTTTTCTTGTGCCAACATATAAGCTTCCATTGCATCATACGATTGCTCTGAAATTTCTTCCATGTCAACAATTTTAGCGTAATCGTAATTGATGACATTGTAGCTCAACTTCAAATATGCTAATACCGAATCTTTTAAAGTTTTATCTCCTTCAAAAGCACCCATGCTTCTGATTTTATTTTGAGCATCCATGTTGGTTTTCAACACGTCTTTTCTTCTATTTTCAACCTTTTTAGCACTTTTACCATGTGCTACTGCACTTGTATAATCCCACATATCAGCGGTAATAGCTCTAAATTCTTTTGACATTTTTCCGAGATAATCAGCCGCAGTTTGTGCCTGACTTGACATCGAAAAACATACAACTACTGCGAACGTAAATAAAATTGATTTTCTCATGAGGTGTGTTTGTTTAGTTTTTGATAAAAGTAATTAAATCTTTAAGAACGTAATACGTTTCTTCAATATATATGTCCGTTTGAATCGTTTCCAACGAGCGTGTATTGATTTCCTTAGTGAACTCATCAAAATCAATTACTTTCTTGTCGTAAAGATGATTGGCTACCACATAGGTTTTGGAAGAATCGTATAAATGTTGCTCCATTTCCTCTTGCAGCAACTGGATAATTTTTTCATTTTTCTTAAAAAACTGAGGACTCAAAATAATAGCAGTTTCCAAATTGGACATGCTTTTCAAAGAATCGTTAATGGTGTTTAAACGTTTAAAGTTGGTATTTTGCGAAACACGTTCACGGCTTTTAGTATTTAAATCCAATAGTGGCAATGGAGACAAAGGCACGTAGATGACTTTTTTTACAATGCTATCGTTCGAAAGTGCATACGGTGAAGCAGACTCCTTGTAATCTGTGTAAAAATAGGGCTCCAATAAAGGCACATCCGGCATCACGCCTTTTTTCTGATGCGTGGCATTGGTGACTCTATAAAATCCATCCGTAGTAATTTTAATGTATCCTAAACTGCTTTGTGTGTTGGTCAACGCTCCGGAAATCACTTCCGGCAGGCTGTACGTGGTATCAAGGGGAATAATAATCTGACCGGTGGATTTGCCATAGGTTGAACTACCAACAAGTACAGCACGATTATAATCTTGCAGTGTAGCCGAAAATATTTCGGAGGCAGAAGCGCTCATCCCGTTTACCATAATCGCCATTGGGCCATTATACGCTGTTCCACGATTCATGTCTTTTAACAAAACCGGTTTTTCGTTACGTATTTTAAAAATACAGAGAGGACCTTCATTAATAAACAATCCGATTAGTCCCATTGCTTCATGCACCGACCCACCGCCATTGTATCTCAAATCAATAATCAATGCTTCGATATTTTCTTCTTGCAGCTTCACAATTTCCTTTGCTACATCGTTGGCGCAACCTAATGGATTGTTGTTCTCCCATTCCGTATAAAAGCTGGGAAGGGAAATATAACCCACTTTCTTTTCACCGTTTAAGATGTAGCTCTTCACAACATTTTCATCTGAGCGCACTTTTGATTTGATCAATGAAACGTCTTTTATTTGTCCGTTTGTTTTCCGTATGGTAAATTCTGCTTCGTTATCATTAAAGGAATACATCAACTCAGTCGCTTCTTCCGAGCTAACGGCAGTTAAATCGAGTTGTTTCCCATCCTTGGGTTTTACTTTTAAAATGATGTCGCCTTTGTGAAGTTGATTCGATTTCCAAGCAGAACCACCGGGAGTTAAGTATACAATTTCAATTTCACCGGTTTCGTTTTCGTTAAAATAAAAACCGAAAGAAAGTTCACTGGTAGAAATAGAGGATTCAAAATCTTGTTTCTCGGAAGCGGAGAAAAAAGAAGTATGGGGATCAAATATCGAAACAAACTTATTGATGAATTGTGACGACATATAATTTTCATATCCATCTGAATTTTCAAGAATGCGCTTAATTGTACGTTTATTGCGGGTGACAATCTTCGCTCTAACTTCAGCCTCTTTTTTCAACACATCTTTCGGATCCATGGTAAAAGGATCTTCATCCTTATCTTTAGGTGTGTACAACATCTCCAATGTTTGATATTTCATCCATTTGGTCCAACGTTTCACCAGTGCTTTATCATCAACAGAATAATTGATGTCTGCCTTTTTATTTAGAAAGTGAATCGTATCTTTTTCATTAAAATTAAATGGCTTTTCGCCAATAGCAGTAATAATGCTATCAGCATGCAATAAACGCTTTTTATATAAATCGGTAATGGCAGCAAGGTAGTTGGTCGACCGATTTCTTATTTCATCATCCAGTAGATCATCCCATTTTTTCAATTGTTGGATGTCGCTTTTGGTGAAGTAGATTCCGGATGGATCCAGCGACTGAATAAATTCCGAATGAAGCTTCGCAGATAAATCGTTGTTTAAGACCTGTGGTTTATAGTGATATTTTTCCAATACTTTCGCAACCATAAATGCTTGTTCAGCATATCTTTTTTGCGATTCAGTTTGTGAAAAAGTAAAAAGAGGGACAATTGTCAAACAGAAGAATAGCAGAACAGGTTTCTTCCATTCAAACAATAATTTATGGAGCATCGATGAGTAATTTGCACAAATTTAGGAATAACTTGCAAATGAGGCATAAATTAATCGAACAGAAACACTCAACAGTTGATATACCTGCTCACAATCATGTATATTTTCTCAGTTTAAAACTAAGAATGAACTACCTTTGCATATATAAACTAACTTAAATCATCCCTATGAAAAAAATCTACACATTCTTAACAGTATCAACTTTGCTTTTCTCGGCTGCTGCGTTCGGGCAATCAGACAGAGCAAAATCAACAACAAGATTTACTGAAGCACAAAAACAAGAAATTTTAGCTCAAGTTAAATCCGCTCCAACTTCAAATACCATAAAAGTAGGTGGTGGCTTAGGCTCTTGCGATTCACTTAAAGTGGATTCGGTTGCCGGAAACGGATTTCATGGAAACATGTTCGACATCATTGTTGCAACGAACTTTACATTGGAAACATTCAGTGTAAGTGTGGATGCAGGTACATGGAATTTTGCTATTTTTTATAAACTTGGCACTTTTCTAGGCAGTGAAACATCTTCAGCAGGTTGGATCTTTTTAGATTCTGCAAACGTAGTTTCTACGTCAACTACAGCTGGTGTATTTACTAAAGTACCGGTAAACTTAAACATGTCGATGCTTGCTGGAACTACTTACGCATTTTATGTAACTGGAACCAACTCAGGAACACCATTGAACTACACGAACGGAACTACTGTTGGAACTGTTGCTGCTTCCAATTCTTATTTTTCTGTAACAGAAGGTAATGGTGGTGAATACCCATTCAACGTAATCAACAGCCCGCGTATTTTTAACGGAGAAGTATTCTTTTGTGGTGGAATTTCAGGAATTGAAGACAACAATTTGTCAACATTTGAAGTATATCCAAACCCTGCTTCACAATCTGTTTCAGTTGATTTAACTGCATTCAATGGAGAAAAAGTGGTTGTAAGTGTAATGAACACATTGGGTCAACGTTTACAATCAACTGCTGTTGTTGCAAACGGAATTCAAACGTTAAACATTGAAGGATATGCATCCGGAATGTATTTTATTCAAGTAGAAATGAATGGTAAAACATCTACTTCTAAATTGAGCATTAAATAAGCATTGACTTATCCAACTAAAAAGGCGCTGTAATGGCGCCTTTTTAGTTTCAATACTTTATTTTACATTTGAGAGCATCCTTTTTTACATTCTACGTCTATTCAACAAAACAATCTATCTATGAAATCCCCAACTACACATCGCAGAGGCTTTTTAACAACACTTCTTGGTGGCGCAGCCGCATTCGGATTGTCTGCCGCAATTGCACCATTAAAAGCAACAGCTGAAAACGCTCCAACAAAAAGCGATGAAGATGCAGAAAAATGGTTTGCTCAAATGGAAGGCAAAAAGCATAAGATGGTGTTTGACATGACCAAACACAATCATGGTGCTTCCGTCAAATGGGCCCTTACACTAATGGACACATACAATGAGATGGGAATAACCGACAACGAAATTTCTGTAGTACTGGTATTACGATATGCCGGTTTCGGCTTCGCATTTGGTGATCCGTTGTGGAAAAAATATGAATTTGGTAAGCGTATTGATCTAAAAGATGATGAAACAGGAAAGATGGCTTTGAGAAATGTATTTGCAACATGCAAAACAGAAGATGACGAATGCATTGAACTTTTTCAAAAGCGTGGAGGAATGATTTGCGTTTGTGGTAAATCCATTGAAGGAGGGGTAGAAGGACTAGCAGAACTTCTAAAACTAAAAAAAGAAGACGTTCAAAAAGACTTTACAGATAATCTGATACCGGGTGTAAAAATAGTACCGAGTGGGATTTGGGCGCTCAACCGGGTTCAGGAATTGGGTTGCACATTCTGTTTTGGCGGATAAAAAGTATCTTTGTGAATACGGATTAACGGACGTGCAATTGAAAGAAAAAAAGAACATAACAGAAAAAGAAACGTTGCATCCACGCAACAGGCATCGTTCACGTTACGATTTTAAAATGCTGATAAGCGAATATTCTGGACTTTCAGAATTTGTTTATACAAACGAGTATCAAAACGAAACCATCGACTTTTCAAATCCCGATGCAGTAAAAGCGTTGAACAAAGCATTGCTAAAAGCATTCTATCACATTTCATTCTGGGACATTCCTGCAAACTTTCTTTGCCCACCTGTTCCTGGCAGAGCCGATTACATTCATTACATTGCAGATTTACTGAGCACAAGCAACAATGGAACTATTCCGACCGGAAAATCAATCCGGATGCTGGACATTGGTTGTGGCGCAAATTGTATCTATCCAATTATTGCTAACGATGAATATGGATGGAGTGTTGTTGGCTCGGAAATCGAATCGTTGGCGATAGAATCTGCAAAAAAAATTATTCTATCCAATCCCTCATTAATTGGAATAGAGGTCCGCAAACAACCAACTACTTCTGCCACTTTCAAGGGAATCATAAAACCGGAGGAATTTTTTGACGTCACAATCTGTAATCCGCCATTTCATTCTTCGTTAGCAGAAGCAATGGAAGGAGCAACCCGTAAAGTAAAAAATTTGAGTGGTGGGAAAGTAAAAAAAACAATTCTGAATTTTGGAGGTCAGCAGCGCGAACTTTGGTGCAAAGGTGGAGAAAAACAATTTCTATCTACCATGATAAAAGAAAGTGCATTGTTCTCCAGAAATTGTTTGTGGTTCACTTCGCTTGTCTCCAAAAGCAGTAATTTATCAGACATTTATGCCGAATTGGAACATGAAAATGCACATACCGTAAAGACAATCGAAATGAAACAAGGAAATAAAATTAGTCGATTGGTTGCATGGACATTCCTAAACAGTGCACAGCAAGCAGAATGGAGAACAAAACGATTCAACAAGAATTAAATTCGAATACCCAATACTAATACATCATCTACTTGCTCCAGACTTCCTTTCCAGCTCACAAATGTTTGATGTAAAATCTGCTCTTGCTCCTTCATGTTTTTATCTTGTATCGACAGAAACAGATGTTGCATTTGTTTTTTCAAAAACTTTCGTCCATTCGGTCCACCAAACTGATCATAGTACCCATCACTAAATATATAGAGTGAATCACCTTTATGCAGTTGGAGTTTATGATTTGTAAAAGGAGGTTTGCTGTTTGCAAAATTTATCCCTACAGGAAACAAATCTGCTTTCATTTCTTTCAACTCTCCGTTACGAATAATATATAAAGGATTAAATGCTCCCGCATATTGTACTGTTGATTGCTCATGATCGAAATACAACATCGCGACATCCATTCCATCTTTGCTTTCCACATCCATCTTTTGATGAAGTGAATTAATAATATGCTCGCGCAATTGATCTAAAATTTTAGCGGGAGAAATGGAACTGTGTTCATTTATAATTTCATTGAGGAATGCGTTCCCGAGCATGCTCATAAATCCTGCAGGAACACCATGCCCGGTGCAATCTGCAACCGCAACATACAATCCTTTATCCGTTTCTTTATAAAAATAAAAATCCCCACTCACAATTTCTTTCGGTTTGTATAAGATAAAAAAGTCGCGTAACTTTTTCATCATCTCTTCCTTGGGCACAAGTATAGCATCTTGAATGGCCTTTGCATACAAAAGACTATCCGTAATGTCCTTATTCTTTTTGCGAATCTTTTCTTCGTTTGATTTTTTTCTGGTGATGTCTCTGCAAATTCCCGAATTTTTAACCAACTTCCCATTTTCATCATAGATCGGTGAAGATTTTTCAGCAATCCATTTGATTTGCCCGTCAATAAGTATTCGATATTCAATATCATAGGCAACACCGGAATCAATTTTAACATTTGCGTCAACCACAAGTGCCAAATCGTCCTTATGAACAACAATTTTAGAGCTTCGTCCTTCATAAAAAAACTGTTGTGACAAACCAAGAATAGAGAGGCAATTCGGACTGATGTATTCGTATTTTTTTTCTACAATATTGTATAAATAGAACACATCCGTGATGGTCTCTGTAATGAGTTTAAATTTACGCTCACTCACAGCGAGTGTTTCAAAGGCTGTTTCTATTTTCCTATTTTTTTCATCCAGCTCCAAATTCGATTTTTGTTTTTGTTTATATCCCCTAAAAAGAATAATCAAAAGAATTAAAACCAGTCCGGAGCCAATCAAAGATGCATTTCGAATGGTTGTTTGTTCTTCCGCTTTTGCCTTCTCCTTAAGAATTTCGGAATCTTTTAACAATTGTTTTTGGCGGTCCAGCTGTTGCTCTAAATCGTGCTTTACACCGGAAAGATTATAATCGTTTTTTTGCTCTTTCGCACGAATCGAGTCATTCAACAAAATTGCTGCTTTATAAAACTCATTTGATTTCGCCATTTCACCCAAAGAAGAATAGGAAAAAGCTAATCCTCTGTTAACCTCAAACATCACATCAAAATTGTTTTTTTGTTTTACACCAATTGCATATGCTTTCAATAGATAATCCAACCCTTTTTTATGGTCATGAAAACGAGTGCTGTAATCATTCCCTAAGCGAGCAGATAAATAAACAATATTATCGATACTGCCGGATTGCTCTGCGATTTTTAATCCATCTAATCTCAACTCCAAACCTTTGTTATATTCCCCGAGAAGATCGTATACACGTGAAGTTTCATTTAAGGAAGATGCAATTTCAGAGGGAGAACCAAGTCGTTTACGAATCTCTAAACTTTGCAAATAATATTTTAAAGCGATTTGATTATTCCCTGTAGAGCCTTTGTATGAACCTTCATAAATATTGCCAAGAGCGCTCAATGCATAAGAAGCAGAGAGTTCGTCTTGGGTTTCAATAGCCATTGTATAGCTTTTTTTATAGAAGCTTTCAGCCATAAACGAATCGTGAGGCCGGTAGACAAAACCGATATAGCGATAAGCGCTGATTAATATTTTTTTATCCTTTATTTCCTCCGCACTTACAATTGCTTTCATCAAATAAGAAAGAGAAACATCTTCTTTGCCATCAAAATAATAATAACGACCAATATCTAACAATGACAATGCAACACCTCGTTTATTGCCATTACGCTGCGCAATGTCTAATGCCTTTAATGAATAATTAAGTGAGTCTGTCGTTTGTGATAACTGGTGGAGCACTTCCACTTTGATACTATCATTTTTGATAGTAGTTAAAATTGTGCGAAGAGAGTCTGCTGGATTTTGTTTGGAAAAAACTTCCAAACCAAAAAACATAAAAAGAAAAATGTTAAAAATTAAAAATTGCTTTTTCAAAAATATCGTTTTAGTAAACTCTAATTGCAATAACTATTCGTCCAATTCGACTATTTCAATAGGAAAACTAATGATTTTAGAAATGCGTAGTGCATCTTCAATGCTCTCCTCATCATCTTTTTGATGAAACCATTTAATAACTAATTTTTTATTACTCTGAAGAACATCCTTCGATCGCTCGAAAAAATAGAATAATAACTTAATGAATACCGAGTTGTAATAATCCAACTGAAGCTCAATGACTGTCGTCTGTTGAGGTTCTTTTAGATACTCTTCCAGCCAAGCACTCATCTGTTTATAATACTGTGTAATGTCACCTGAATAAGCGCGACCGGCAACTTTAAGAACTCCCGTTTGGGAGTTAAAGTTTATCTCAGGTGTTTCAACCGACCGCTCTATTAGTAAATTATTCATATAAAGTCGGGGTTAAATGTCGGTAAAGTAAATAGAGTAGTTTTAAATATCATCAATTGCATCCGTAATTTATATCAAAATGTACATGGCGTTTACCAAACGCATCACTAAAGATAATACATTTTATGATACAATATATACTCTTCATTTTTTTGCCACAGTTGATTCGATATCGGGTAGGGTTCGATAGTATTCGTAACGTTTTAAAATCTCCTTAATATATAAATAGGTTTCCTGCCCGCGACAATAGCCACACTTTACAATCGGATCGTTATAAATGAGTGGATTGGATTTCTGCAAAATCATGTTTTCCACATTTCCCGTCCATACGTTTTGCTTTTTTCCATATTTACGAGCTAGGTTACGGGCATCAATAATATGACCCAATCCGGCATTGTAAGAGGCCAACACAAACTTGATTCGTTCCGGCTTATCAGGAACTTGTCGCTTCCAATAGTTGTCCAGGTCCAAAATAAAACTTGTACCAGCCTTTAAACTCTGCTCTGCCGTTGCATCTGTGGTGTCTAAGCCATAATGTTTGGCTGTAGACGGGATGAGTTGCATAAACCCATTGGCTCCAGCCCAGGAACGTGCGGTTGGAGAAAAATGTGATTCCTGATAAACCAGAGAGGCTAAAAGTTGCCAGTCCCAATCAATCTTTTTACTATAAACCTTTATTAGTTCATCATACTCAGAAATAATACCTCCCGAATGTGCGCGAGTTTTCTCAATTCCATTTCCATACGCCTTTTTCTTTTTAAAATATTTTGCATACAATTTAATATTGTCATCTGTCATTTTTCGTTTTTCAATCCATGCATTTAATGCAGCAAGTAATTCTGGCGATTGCTTTCGAATTGCCCAAGCTATTTTCTGAGGAAAGCTGATGGGGGTTTCTACATCCAGATTTGAAAAATACGTTTGATTATTCAATGCAATATTTTCATCAGCGATCGTATAATCAATTTGCCCGTTTGCAACCATGCTTATCAACTGTTCTGTATTTATTTCTCCCGGTGCTTCCACAATGTTTATTTTTTCACCGATTTCCTCAGACAAACTTTTTAATCGCGAATAAAAAGAAGAACCTTTTCTTACAAACACATTTTTACCACTTAAATCAACCGTACTGCGAATCACTTTTGCGGTCAATTCTTTGGATGACATATTCTCCCACCCTTCAGGCTTACGCTGCACAAGTACTTGTTGTGTAAATAATAACGGCATCGAAAAATCTACAACAGCTGAACGCTCTTTGGTAACAGTTAAGTTAGCAGCAATGATATCTACTTCACACGTGTTCAATTGATTAAAAATTGTATCCATATTTTTTGCAACAACAATTTTTAATTGAACGCCAATTTCTTTCGCAAATAAACGCAACTGCTCATATTCATATCCCAAGGAATCACCTTTATAAATATAAAAACTGGTAGAAGAGTTATCAGTAAGGGCAACGATCGCTCCGCGTTTCTTAATTTGAGTTAAATCGTAGGTATTGGAGGGCACAAGACAGCTTTGTGTATTTTGATTATTGCTAAAACGCGACAAACAAATACAAACAATTCCTATGAGAACAAACAAGGAAAAAATTATTTTATTTCGGGCATATGCAAAAGTCATACTACCTCCTTTTAATAAAGAACGATACCACCTCTACGTTAATAAAACGACTTTGTTTCTTAAAAAGATGACTTTTATTGAATCTTTTTCTTATTTTTACTACACATCCCCAGGAGATAAACCACATCCTTATGAAAAAGAACCTGGCCCTTTTCGTTTTACTTTTTGTTTCCGCAATTTCAACTGCACAAAAAGATAAAGTCTACCGGTCGTTTGAAGAAGCATTCAAAAATCCGGCACAAGTTTATCAGCTAAAAGTTACATTCAAAAAGTTGGATTCTGTTCCGCAGAACATTTACAAATTGGTGAATTTGCAAAAACTTGATTTGAGTAACAACGATTTTAAAACACTGCCTACAGAACTTTTTATGCTGTCCAATTTGAAAGAGCTTATTCTTTTTAGAAATAAGCTAACGGAAGTTCCGGCAGCAATTGGAAACTTAAAAAAACTGGAAAAGTTAATTTTGAGTAGCAATAAACTCAAGGCAATACCTGCAAGCATTGGTGAATTAACCAATTTAATTGAGCTTTCTGTAAAAGACAATTTATTAAAATCCGTGCCCAGCGAAATTTGCAACTTAAAAAATCTACAACAACTTTTTTTATCCTACAATGATATCAAAGCATTGCCGGACAGTCTTGGAAATCTTGTCAACTTAGAACATCTATACATCGGAAATAATGATTTGCTTACATTGCCCTTTTCTCTTTCAAAACTAATTAACTTAAAATATTTTTACCTCGGCAGAAATGAATTAATGGAAGTTCCTTCGGCAATTTGTAATATGACCCGCTTAAAAGAATTAGACCTCTCCTATTGCGGGGCATTAGGCTTTTTGCCTAGTTGTTTAAAAAACATTGCACTTTTGGATGTATTGATAATGGATGCAAGTCAAACATTGCCGTTTTCAGAGTCCCGATTTCATAACCCTTCTCTCAAAGTAATTATTCAATAACATGGACATTATTAAAACAAACCGACTTGAAATTGTAGAGATTACAATTGAAGATACACCTTTCATTTTTGAATTGCTTAACACTCCTTCATGGATAAAATTTATTGGCGATAGAGGAATAAAAACAGAGAATGATGCAAAAAATTATATCTTAAATAAATTTCTTCCCGCCTATTCAACATCCTGGTTTGGCTTTCGATTGGTAAGAATGAATGATAGCAAAACACCCATTGGAATTGCCGGACTTGTGAAACGCGATGCCTTGGAACACATTGACATTGGATTTGCATTTTTACCTCAATACGAAGGGAAAGGATACGGCTTCGAATCGGCTGCTGCTATCATGGAATATGCCGAAACCACCTTAGGAATAAAAACAATCGCAGGTATCACCAATGCCGACAATACACGCTCTATTGCGCTCTTAGAAAAACTAGGATTGCGTTACCAAAAAATGATTCTGCTTCCCAATGAAACCGAAGAAATTATGTTGTTTTTAAAACAATAATCTGTAATTTTAATTTTGGCAAACAAATTGTTATTGGAACACAAACAAAAACAAACATGAAAAAAATTACACTCGCTCTCTTTTTATCCTTTGGTATTTCTTCCCTTGCACAAAACATTGATTATTCAAATGTTAAAGTTGACTATATCCGACTTCCTTTAAAACCGGTGAGCAAAGACATAAAAATTATCAATCGTTAATTATTGCAGATTATTTAGGTAAATTAGAACAACAAAAAGCAGAGTACCAAAATGCTACAGCGAAAGCAGAAACCGATTATCAACAAGCATTAAAACAATATTGGGTAAAAAGAAATCAAGATTCTCTTTTATATGAGAATAGCTTAAATGTTTGGTTTCGACTTACACCTCAGCAGCAAGCCGTAACACCTCGCCCTCTAATGCCTTCTTCTAATGTTCCGGTAAAAGCTACTCCTAGCCCACTCGTATTAGAAAAAACGTTTGACACCGAATTACTTGCCTCTACAAATATTAAATTGGAAGGGTTTAACAAGCTTCCCGAAAAAGCACTCATCATTCAATTAAACCTTTCAGGATTTGAAAAAGATGAAGCAAAAAGTACCACTCAAAAAAAACAAATCAAAAGAGCAGACGGAAAAACTGTTGACTCTACTGTTTTTGTTTATCAATTCAATTATCGACACATCATCAAAGCCAAAATCATTCAACCGGATGGGAAATTTATAATGGACGAAGCTTACGGTCCTTCGCTTGGTTTTAGTACTTACACTTCTAAGTTTTTCGCGAATCAGTTGGATTTGGATAATTATTGGAAAACAGCTCAAGCCAATGAGATTAGCAGTATTCAAGAAAAAATTGTGCTGGATCATTTAAAATCGTTCAACGAAATGATTAACAGTGATTATGGATACGTTCCACAAACACGAATGGTTGTTGTTGGCTATGTGAACGAAAAAAAATTGTACGATGATTTTAAAGATGCATTAAACAATGCTAAAAACGGATACGCCATTATCGGTAAAAAAGAAACTGCTGCACAAGGTGAAGAGTATTTGAAAAAAGCTGTTGCAACCTGGGAGGCAGCCATGAAAGAAAGCAATCCAACCAACAAAAAAGCACGCGTTGATGAAGATGTTACAGAATGTTTATTGATGGATTTATCTGAAGCGTATGTATGGCTAAATGATTTTACGAAAGCGCAAGAATGTTTAACAAAATTGGATGCCTTTAAGTTATCCATGAAAGAAAAAAATATCAAAGCAGGAACAAGAGCTTTTTTGTTGGATCAAACCAATCGAGTAACAGCAGCAAACAAGAATTAAAAATAAGCTCTTACTTGTGCTCCACCGGTATGAATCACTTTGGTACCTTCTGATTTGCGCCCGTCATACGTTAAACTTAACTGTAAATTATTTGACAAGGTGCGCTGATACGCAACGCCCCAAGTGATGTTCTGTCCGGTTTTTAAAGCATCTAACATTTCAAATGCAAGCGAGGTGTTTTGAGTCCCATCAAATTTGATGCGAATAAAATTTGCTTTCACATTTAAACTTCCTTTTTGCAAAACGTTGTATTTGATTTCTGCGCCATAATCTTGCAACGCTGCTTTTTGCCCTCCCAACTCTTGTCTGTTCTTTTTCTCTGTATATCGGAACGAAACGCTTGCTCTAAATGCCGTATTGGGCTGATAGTTTAATTTCGGTTCCGCTTCGTAATAGGTAATTGAATAATCGCGCGTTGAAAAATATTGTGAACTGCTTTTCTTAATCCCATCCTTATACGCCAGATTCCAACTAAACTCTTTGCTCATGTTCCAACGCAAACGTGCTTCTTTAAAAATATTCGTTCGAGCATCAAATCCGTTTACCAGCAAAGCTTTGTTTCGTGCATCCTGATAGGTTAGATCTAATCCAAAAACCGGACTCAATTGATTTATAAACAATGTATTTCTAAAAGAAGAATTCAAGGTCACGAGTGTGCTATCATCGGTTTCCGCTAAAAATGGATTATAGGCTTTCGCTAAATCACTTTCAATGGATTTGCGATCAATGCGATAAGAAGCCTGATTAGAAAAGCGAGCAACAAATTTTTTAAATCCTTTTTTATTTGCCCACAAAGCTGCCGGTTTGATTGTAAGCGTTTGGCTGAATTGATTGCTATATACTTTTATATAATCGTTGGTGGGAGTATACACTTTAATATAGTCCGCAGTATTAGGAAACGTTGCTATTTCAAATTCATCCAATTCTTTTATTCCGTTTTCGTTGTAATCGTTCCAAACATAAACTCCTTGCCCGACTGCCACCAAAATATACGAGAACTCTTTCTTGATTTCTAAACCTGAACCAATTTCATAAAATGTACTTGAATAAATCAATCCTTTCCACAATCGAAAATTATATTCAGCACGTGCAACTAATGAATTGTCGGGCTTTTGAATCGTTAGTAGCGGATCTTTTATTCGCAATGCTCTGTATGCAGCATTTAATTTCAATTGATTATTACTATTCTTTATCAAATCTAAAAAGCCTCCATAACTCTCTGCAAAGGCCGTTGTCACCAAATTGGTTGCTCCGGAAATATTTCTAACGGCATAATCTGTTCGCTGTTTATAGTTGACACCATATCTATTTTTAGTGGTATCCGCATTTTGTATGTAGGCTTGCCATTCCCAGAATTTATAGCTATTTGATAACAATGAATCTTTATTACTTAATGCAAATTTATTTTGCTCAAACTCATCTTTTAAACCTACAGTCAACCATTTTATTTTTTGCGAGATTCCACTTTTATGACGATAAAAATTGGTGTTAGTTGTGCTAGCTGAGTTTAATAAACTTCCATCGTACTGAACAGCAAACCCTTTTTTATTTGCAGCAAGATTCGCAACATGTTTGTTGGCATTGTATTTATTCCCTTCCAAAAATGCATTAAAACGATAACCAATCATTCCGGTTCCTTTTTCTCCAATCCAACAGCCGCTCCCACGATATGCTGGTCGGCCGATTGCAACACGGTGCCTCTATTCCAGTCGCGTTCAAACTCCACACTTCGATAGCGTTCAATCGGAGAAAAATTCAACTGAACAAACTCATAATTCACATTCGTCAATAATACAAATGGTGTTAAGGTATCGTTTTTCGAAAGTGGTTTCGCATTATCAAAATTTAGTTTCATCCCATAACCCACATCATCTTTACTATCCACCGATGAAAACGTATTGATGTCATTTTTCGTGAGCACACCTTCCACCGAAAGTCGCGTATTCTTATTAAATGCATAATCAAACCCTGCGGTCACCATTTGCTTTTGTTTCGGAGTTACCAATTGAACAATTGGTTCATAATTTCCATTTGGGATATTGGTTATCGTATCGGGCATCACCCATTGAAACACTTTTCCATTTGCACTGGAAGTAATCTGAATGTAATTTCCTCTGTTCGCTCCAACATTACTATACGTTACACGATAATGTGCACTATCACTGTTGGTGCTATATTCAAATATATTAGGAAATAGTTGCGTGCCAATAAGTGTATCTTTTTTATGATACAGCACTTCATTGTTATTGAATGCAACACTGTCGAAGCTCGGGCTCACGGCCAGTGAAAGGGTGTCTCCAATTTCAGACAATAAGATTCTTTGTTCGGGCGATAAATCCTGCTGCAACGGTTGATTTTTACTGTCTTGTTCCGAATAAACATGCAAGTGTAATTTTAACTTGTTTTGTTCGTATTCATTTGCAAAATGCAAAAGGGAACGTGCGTAGTTTTTATCCGAATATTGAAACTCCACAACAATTCGTTTGTCTTTGGTGATGAGTTGTTTTGCCGTAAATGTAATTTCGGAAGTATTGTAATTAATAACATAATCATTCTCTTGCCCTCTATCCAATAGCCTTCCGTCAATGTACACTTTTTCTGTCCCGGATAAAATAATAATGAAAGGTTCGTTTTCAGCACCACGCAAACGATAAGGACCTTGATTGTTTTCTATCCCAATGATTTGATTTCTTGCAAACTTTCCGCGTGAAACAGCAGCACTCAAGCCCGTTTTAAAGAGACCCTGTTTTTTTAAATCTTTCTGCTCTACATTTGTTTTTTGAATGGTAGAGAAACTAACGCCTTGTGCTTTTTTATTAAAATTCATAAAATATCCATACGGACGAGCCATCTGAAAATCTCCGGCAATGAGTTTTGTTTTTTGATTCGAAAGTTGAATAAATACTTTATCGAATTCTTGCAACTGTTGTGTATTCCCATCCGGTTGAATCGGAATATTGTTATCTGTAGCCGCTAACAGAATATCTACATTGTTATTCAAATGTCCCGACAACTGCAAGTTTAAGCTGGAGTTCACCACCACATCCTGATTGTTACCAAAAGAGATTCCGCGTGAAATACTTCCACTTTTATTCAAGCCATCCATCTTAAAAATATCATCGTTTTTTGATTCGATGGTATAACTAAACGGATTTCGGTTACCACTTAAATCAGGTTTAATGCGATTCGCATCTTTGTGTTTTGTTTCAGAGGAAAATAAATAGGGAAATGTTTTATAGGAAGTAAGGAGATTATCTTTAGAAATGCCTTGCTCCTTCATTTTTTTGGTGTTCAAAATTACAATCCCTTCAGCATGATTCAACTGATAAAAAGAAGTATCCAACTGCATTCCCGAAGTGGTGGCAAGTTTGAAAGAGCCGGGAATCAAACTCAAAGAATCAAGCTGAATGGTATCCGAAACGACCATTAATTTCTTAATGCGGCTGCTCCCTGCATATTGCGAATAACCGCTTACACAGAGAAAAACAAACACGAACATCACTATAATTTTACGCACGAACACAGAATTAAAAGTACAAATTATGTACGAACAATGAATGATTAATTACCGATCGCACCCACTCCGTCATCCTAAGCGGAGTCGAAGGAAAGAAGAACCGAAATTTTAAAAGTATTTTTTATACTTTCGTAATCTATCCAACATATTAATACGTTTAAAAATGACAAAAATTATAACCTATAACCTCAATGGCATTCGTTCGGCAATGGGAAAAGGCTTACTGGATTGGTTAAAAGCTGCAAATCCTGATATATTATGCGTTCAGGAATTGAAAGCAGAACCAGGACAATTGGATTTAAAAGTGTTTGAAGATGCAGGCTATCACCACTATTGGTATCCCGCACAAAAAAAGGGATATAGTGGGGTCGCTATCTTTACAAAACAAAAACCGGATCATGTGGAATACGGCTGTGGTATTGCTGAGTATGATTTCGAAGGCCGTGTTATTCGTGCCGACTATGGGGATGTATCCGTGATGAGTGTTTATCATCCGAGCGGAAGTAGTGGGGAAGACAGGCAAGCCTTTAAAATGAAATGGCTGGCCGATTTTCAAAAATACATCGACAAATTGAAAGAAGAACGTCCGAAACTCATCATTTGTGGTGATTACAACATCTGTCACCAAGCAATTGACATTCACAATCCAAAGAGTAACGCCAAAAGCAGTGGTTTTCTTCCAGAAGAAAGAGAATGGATTGATGGATTTATGAAAAAAGGATTTATTGACAGCTTCCGTCATTTTAACAAAGAGCCCCACAATTACAGTTGGTGGAGTTTTCGTTTCAACTCCAGAGCCAAAAACTTAGGCTGGCGAATCGATTACAACCTGGTAAGCAACAACTTAGAGTCAAAAATGAAAAGAGCAGCAATACTGGCGGAAGCAAAGCATTCGGACCACTGTCCGGTTGTTTTAGAGATTGACTTATGAAAAACGCCATTCATCATCCATAAATTGATTTTTGGGCTAAAACTTTATGAAATCGCTATGAAATTTGCATAATATCTATATATTTGTACCTTAGAAAATTAAATACAACTTATTGTCTGATATGAAAAAAGTTATTTACTCGTTATTAATTGCAGGATTATTTGCTTCTTGCGGTGGCGGAACTACTACTACCGGTGAATCACGCGAAGCCAAAGGTGGCGTTTTTTACGGAGGAGTATTCAAGATGAATGAAGTGGAAGATTTCCGTAATCTTTATCCATTAAACATTACAGAGGTTACCTCTCACCGTATTGCAAATCAGGTATACGAAGGATTGGTGAAACTTTCACAAAACGACTTAACCGTGCTTCCTTGTTTAGCTGAAAAGTGGGAGAAAAATGCAGATGCAAGTCAATGGACATTCCATTTAAGAAAAGGTGTAAAATTTCATGATGACCCATCTTTTGCTGATGGAAAAGGACGTGAAGTAACTGCAAAAGACTTTATTTTCTGTTTCGAAAAGCTTTGTTCTTCCAGCCCGGAAAACCAACAATTCGGAAACACATTCAAAGACCGTGTTGCTGGAGCAAACGAATACTTCCAATCGACAATCGACAAAAAACCATTAGCTGGTGGTGTTTCAGGAATCAAAGCACTGGATGATTATACCATCCAAATCAACCTTGTTCACCCATTTGCAGGTTTCTTGAATATTTTGAGTACGCCAGGATGTTGGGTTTATCCAAATGAAGCTTTTGAAAAATACGGTGTAGACATGCGCGTGAAATGTGTTGGTACCGGTGCATTTCAAGTGAAAAGTATTAAAGAAGGTGAAGCTGTTATCTTAGAACGCAATCCAAACTACTGGAATGTGGATGAGCACGGAAACCAATTGCCTTATTTGGATGCTGTTAAATACACATTTATTAAAGAGAAAAAATCTGAATTATTGGAATTTAAAAGAGGTAACTTGGATATGATTTTCCGTTTACCAATCGAAATGATTCCGGACATCTTAGGAGAACTAAGCAGTGCAAAAGAAGGAAATGCTCCTTTCGAAATGCAAGTTGTTCCTGCGATGAGCACCTTCTATTACGGTTTCCAACACCAAAGCAATATCTTTGATAAGAAAGAAGTGCGTTTGGCATTCAACTATGCTATTGACCGCGAAAAAATTGTAAACTATACATTACAAGGCGAAGGTGTACCGGGAAATTATGGTATCGTTCCTCCAAGCTTTAAAGATTACAATTCAAAAGGATTAGTAGGTTATACATTTGATGTGGATAAAGCACGCAAATACATGGCAACTGCAGGTTACCCTGACGGAAAAGGATTCCCGAAATTAACATTGCAAATCAATAGCGGTGGTGGAGACAGAAATATCCAAACTGCTGAAGTAATCCAAAAAATGTTGAAGGAAAACCTTAACATTGATGTTGAAATCAATGTAATGCCTTTTGCTGAGCACTTAGAAAGCTTAGAAACAGGTAAAGCACAATTCTGGAGAGCAGGTTGGACAGCTGATTATCCAGATCCGGAAACATTCTTAACATTGTTATATAGCAAACACATACCTAAAAACTTAACCGACAAATCATTCTTGAACTCGGTACGTTACAGAAGTGAAAAATTCGATTCATTGTTCGCTGCTGCGATGCAAGAAGTAGATGACAAAAAACGTTTTGACCTATATTTACAAGCAGATCAACAAGCAATTGATGATGGTGCGATTATGCCTATCTTCTACGATGAGAATTACCGTTTGGTACAAATGAATATCCGCAACTTCCCTGCAAATGCAATGGAATACCGTGATATGTCTCGCGTTTATATTGAGCCGAAAGTTGAAAAAACAGAAGCGAAAAAATAATTAGAACATCGTTCAAAAAAAAGCCCCGAGGTTTAACACTCGGGGCTTTTTTATTGCTTCATCTATTATAATTATTAACAAATCCTTTGCGATTTTATGTGAATAAACATTCTGTTCTCAAGTATTATCTCTTCCCTTTATCAATAATTTTGTATATAATTTAAATAACCCGAAAATGAAATACGAAGTATCCACAAATCCTTTAAAAAATAAAAGTGATATGCGTAAAAACACTGTTAAGTATTCTCTGATTATTGCACTCACTTGCGGAATGTTTGCATGTGTCCCACAGCGAAAATTAGAAGAGGAACAAGCAAAAAGAGAAAGTTCTGAAAAAGAACTTGCGGCCTTGAAAGCGTCCTCGATGGAATGTGACACCAAACTTACCGAAGCGAACAAGCTAATTACTGATAACAACAAAGTAATTACCGGCCTTCAAAAAGACACCTCTATTGTTGGAACAAGCTACAGAAGCCTTACCGCAAAGTACGATAAGCTCAATCAAATTAATGAGCAGTTGTTGGATAAATACAACCGTTTGTTAGAAGGAAACTTAGCAGATACGAAAAAGCTTTCAGGAGAATTGCAAATGACGCAAGAACAACTACTGAAAAAACAAGATGAACTTAAACTTCTAGAAGCACAATTAAATGCACAAAAGAAAAGTTTGGATGAATTGACTGCAGAATTAAAAAAACGTGAAGCTCGTGTTGCAGAATTGGAAGATATCTTAAAAAAGAAAGACGAAGCAGCAAATGAACTCCGCAAAAAATTATCTGATGCATTGTTGGGCTTTGAAGGGAAAGGCCTTACCATCACTCAAAAAAACGGAAAAGTTTACGTTTCGATGGATGAAAGCTTATTGTTCGCATCCGGAAGTACAACCGTTGAATCTAAAGGTGTAGATGCTCTGAAAAAAGTAGCAAAAGTATTGGAACAAAACACAGACATCAATGTGATGATTGAAGGACATACCGATGATGTTCCAATGGCTGGAAAAGGAGAAATCAAAGATAATTGGGATTTGAGCGTAATGCGCGCAACTTCCATTGTTAAAATCATTACAAAAAACAGTTCCGTAGATCCAAAAAGATTAACCGCATCCGGAAGAGGTGAATACTTCCCTATTGATCCGGCTAAAACAAGCGATGCACGCAAAAAAAATCGCAGAACTGAAATTATTTTAACCCCGAAATTAGACGAATTGTTAAAAGTTTTAGAATCAAACTAAACCCTATCCTTTGCAGAAAGAAAAAAAGAAAATTGATCTCCTCGATTTTCTTTTTTTCTTTTATCAAGTATGTAACATTTTATCCTTTTTACGTTATACCTATTCATTCCACCAACACATGAACCACAAAGTAATCGCGAATTCCTTGTACGGAAAAATCAAAATGAGTAAACGATTTTCTTTTATTCTCATTTTACTTTTATTCTCGTCCACCTCATTTGCCCAATTGGTAACCGAATACTGGGACATCGCTCAAACAAAGAAAAAGAGTGAACAACAAATGAAAGATGGAATGCAAGATGGAAAATACATTGCATGGTATGAAAATGGTGACATTGCCAAAGAAGGAACTTTTTTAAAAGGAAAGGAAAATGGAAAATTTTTAATTTATTATGCCGGCAAAAAAACGAAAGCAGAAGAAAATTATGTTCTTGGTAAAAAACACGGTGCCTGGAAATACTGGTATATCAATGGAAATAAAGCGCAAGAAACATTTTTTAAAGACGACAAGCCCGATAGCACCTGGACCGGCTGGTACGAAACAGGAAAAATAAAAAGTACTGAACCTTATATCGCAGGAAAAAAAGAAGGTATTTGGTTGTACTATTATGAAAACGGACAAAAAGAAAGTGAAGGACATTTTAAAAATAACCTCGCTGAAGGAAGCTATACCGGCTGGTATTCCAATGGGAACAAACAAAAAGACGGACAATATAAAAATGGGAAAGAAGCCGGCTTATGGAAAGAGTATTATAGAAATGGGAAACCGAAACAAGAATTACAATACGAAAACGATGAAGTTTTATTAATGAATTTATGGTTCGAAAATGGCGAACAACCTATTAAAAATGGGAATGGCAGGTTTACATTGGCCTATGATAACGGAAAAAAGAAAGGAGAAGGAAGTTATAAAGATGGAAGAATGGACGGAGAGTGGGTGTTCTACTTGCCAACTGGAGAAAAAGATTTTAAAGTTAATTATGTAAAAGGTAAAAAGAACGGAGCCTGCACCAACTGGTTTATCAATGGTACCATTAAAAGTGAAGGACCGTTTGTAAATGATAAGAAAAATGGATATTGGAAATTCTATAACGTGAACGGGAAAATGCAAATTGAAGGAACACTGACGGACAACCTCAGAACCGGAAAATGGATGTACTGGTATACAAATGGAACCAAAGAAACTGAAGGATATTATAAAAATGACTTGATGGATAGCCTTTGGACCTATTATTACAATGATGGCTCCAAATGGAAGCAAGGGAATTATAAGGAAAATTTAAAAACCGATTTATGGACAACCTGGTATGAATCCGGACAAAAATTAGAATAAGGAAAATTTGTAAATGGAAAAGAGGAAGGAACCTGGTATTCATGGTTTGAAAATGGGGTGATGAAGAATGAAGGGAATTTTAAACAAGGAAAAATGGATGGTAGCTGGAAAGCCTGGTTCCCAAATAAAAATCCAAATTATGAAGGGTTTTACGCTACCGAAGAGCGACAAATCACTTTGAAATATACTTACAAGGACAAATCAAAAAAAGATTCCGCAACCTGCAAAACCGGAAATTGGAAATATTACTTTGACAATGGTAAAGTAAAGGAAGAAGGAGCCTATAAATCAGGACAAAAGGAAGGTCATTGGATTTTTTGGACGCCCTATGGATTTAAAGAAATGGAAGGCGACTACATTGATGAAAAACAAAATGGTTTGTGGACGTATTACTATGAAACCGGAGTAAAATCCATGGAGCAGACATTTAAAGACGGGAAATTGAGTGGCGATTGCAGTGCATGGTACGAAGATGCCAAATTAAAAAGCACAACTTCCTATACGTTAGTGAAAGACAAAAAAGGATTGCGCATAGAAAGCAAACCGCATGGAAAATGGACCTATTATGATAAAAACGGGAACATTATGATGGAAACCACTTATAAAAAAGGTGAAAAAGTGAACTAATTATCGCTTTGGGTGATGCGGGTGGTGAGGTTTGTGATGCTTCATGTTTTGAGCACGAATCGCCCTTATTTCATCCTCTTTTCGCTTCCGCTTTCTTGCCAAAATAGTTGTAAACCAGGCAATTGCAATTACAATAGAAAAGCCGAGCCCCATATAAATGTAACTCATAATCTCTTCTTTTCGAATTTTTTCTAATTCCTTTGCACTGGATGCCAAATTCTTAGTGATATTTTCGATGGAAGGTCCATCTCCGGTAGATCCGGCAACTGCCTCAGTAGTGGCAGAATCCGTTAAAGCAGAATCCGTTTCCTGTGCAAAAAGCTGAATAGATGAGCCAGTGAAAAAGAATACAACGGCAAGCGCCTTGAAAATGGCTACCCTACTAATATTTCCGAAATTTGCTTTTGTAACTTTCATAACATTGTTTTTAAGATATGCAGATTCAATCTATCGGAGTAGGTATAAAACAAAAATAGCTAAAAAACAATCCGTTTTACACCTGTTAGACGTAATTTTATCACGATAGGTTGCTGTAAAACTTGAATTAGACGAAAATTTGTCAACATAGACTTGCTCAAAAAATTTGGAATTTCAAAAGAATGATGTATATTTGCATCGTAAAAATAGAAGAATACTAAAAAGAGGGGACAGAAGTCCCCTCTTTTTATTCTAATAATTGATATGATTTCAGCAGATAAAATTTATAAAATTGCGGAAGAGAAGTTGGCGGAAGGCACTAATTTCATTGTTGAAATCACAGTAAAGTCAGGAAATAAAATTACCGTTCTTTTGGACAACGACAATGGAGTATCCATTAACGATTGTGTTGCAATGAGCAGACATATCGAATCTAACTTGGACAGAGAAGTAGAGGATTTTGAATTAAACGTCATGTCACCCGGATTATCCGAACCGTTTAAAATCCTGCGCCAATATCAAAAAAACATTGGAAAACAGGTGGATATTGTAACCAAAGAAGGTAAAAAAATAAGCGGCAAATTATTAAAAGCCAGCGATTTAGGAATAGAACTGGAAAGTAAGTCGAAAGAACGTATTGAAGGAAAAAAAGGAAAACAATTAATTATCAATAATATCAATTTAACATTTAATCAAATCAAAGAAACTAAAATTGTAATATCATTTTAATCATTAAACACAATGGAAAGTATTAATCTAATTGAATCGTTCTCGGAATTCAAAGAAGTAAAAAACATCGACAGAGCAACACTAATGAGCATCATTGAAGATGTATTTCGTAGTATGCTTTTAAAAAAATACGGATCTGATGATAATTTCGACATTATCGTTAACCCTGATCGTGGTGATATTGAAATTTGGCACAATCGCGAAGTAGTTGATGATGAATTTGCTGAGGATAGTTTTGATTACGATGAAGCAAAACACATCAGTTTGGCTGAAGCAAAAAAGATTGATACTGATTTGGAATTAGGAGAAGAAGTAGTGACTCCAGTTAAATTAGAACACTTTGGAAGACGTGCCGTATTAGCGGTTCGCCAAAACTTGGTTTCTAAAATTTTAGAATTAGAAAAAGATAGTTTATACAAAAAATACAAAGAAAAAGTAGGCGAAATCATGACCGGAGAGGTTTATCAAATCTGGAAAAAAGAATTGCTTATTTTGGATGAAGACGGAAACGAGTTGTTATTGCCTAAAACAGAACAAATTCCTTCTGATTTCTTTAAAAAAGGAGATACATTAAAAGCCGTTGTTGCGCGCGTAGATATGAAAAACAACTCCCCGGTAATTGTGCTTTCACGTACGTCACCGGCTTTCCTTGAGCGTTTGTTCGAATTGGAAGTTCCGGAAGTATTTGACGGATTAATTACCATCAAAAAGATTGTTCGTGAACCGGGCGAAAGAGCCAAAGTTGCGGTTGAGTCATACGATGACCGTATTGACCCTGTTGGTGCTTGTGTAGGTATGAAAGGTTCTCGTATCCATGGTATCGTGCGCGAATTACGTAACGAAAACATTGACGTAATCAACTACACCAGCAACCCATCTCTGTTCATTACACGTGCATTAAGCCCGGCAAAAATCACCTCTGTAAAAATTGATGAGGAAACAAAACGTGCAGAAGTATTCTTAAAACCGGATCAAGTATCATTAGCAATCGGAAAAGGCGGACACAATATCAAATTAGCGGGCAAATTAACCGGCTACGAAATTGATGTATACCGTGATACCGATATCGATTTAGAAGATGTAGATTTAGAAGAGTTTTCAGATGAAATTGAAAGCTGGATTTTAGATGAGTTAAAAAACATTGGATGCGATACCGCTAAGAGTGTATTAGAATTATCTACAGAAGAATTGGTGAAACGCACCGATTTAGAAGAAGAAACAGTAACAGAAGTAAAAGCAATTTTACAATCTGAATTTGAGTAAAAGTTGATTGGGTTAAATAAGTAAATAAGTTAATGAAGGAAAAAATTGAGTTGATTAGATTGGCCCAATTGTCCTACTTAACCCGCTTAACCAATTAACCCATTTAACTAATAAACGATTTTAAAAAAGTATATGTCAGAAAACAAAGGACAACGATTAAGTAAGGTTGCAAAAGAGCTCAATGTTAGCATTGGGACCATCACCGAATTTCTTAAAGGTAAGGGCCACACAGTGGAGAATAACCCTATGGCCAAAATTACCGATGAGCATTATGCGTTACTGGCAAAAGAATATCAATCGGAAAAGGCTGCTAAAGAAGAAGCTAAGCAGGTTACCACTAGCTCACGTGCTAAAAAAGAAAGCATTTCGTTGGAGGATGCAAAAAAACCTGAATTAAAAAAGAAGGAAGAAGAAGAAGACATCATCATTAAAAACATTCCGAACACTCCTGTAGCAAAAGAAAAACCAGTTGAAAAACCGGTAGAAAAAGTTGAGGAAGAAAAAGAAGTAATTAAATCGGATGTAAAATTAAAAGTTGTTTCCAAAATTGATTTGGATTCCATCAACAGCAAAACCAAGCCTACTAAAAAGACAAAAGCAGCAAAAGAAGAGGAAGAACAAAAAGAAGAAGAAGCGAAAACTGCAGCAAAAGGAAAAGCGAAGACAACAAAATCTAAAAAGCAAACAGAAGAAGAAGTTGTTGAAGAAGTAAAACCTGTAGTAGAAGAAAAAGTAACACCTCCTGAAACAGAAGAACCTGCAAAAGTAGATTTTTATGAGACAAAAGTAGAAAAGCTGGAAGGCCCGAAAATCATGGGTAAAATTGAGCTTCCGGTGAAAGAAGAACGCAAAAAAAATCCGGTTGCCTCCTCTTCTGCTTCAAATGCTGACAACAAGAAAAAGCGTAAACGCATCAAGAAAAGCTTTGGTGGCGCGACACTGGGCGATACATGGGATCCTAACAAAAAACCGGGAACAGAAGGTGCTGCAAAAACAAATGACACACCGCGTAAACAATATCCTATTACTGCTCAAAATTCGGGCGGACCAAGAGGGAAATTTAATCCGCGTGCTCCAAAAGTTGAGTTAACTCCTGATCAAGTTGCCGCACAAGTAAAAGAAACACTTGCACGCTTAAGTGGTGCAGGAAAATCTAAAGCTTCGAAACACCGTAAATCAAAGCGTGATATCGCTAGTGAACGTATTCAGGAAGCGGCAGATCAACAAGAATTAGAAAAGAAAATCATTAAAGTAACCGAGTTCGTTTCTGCCAACCAATTGGCGCAAATGATGGATATCTCGGTAAATGAAATTATTTCTACCTGTATGAGCCTTGGTATGTTCGTCTCCATCAATCAACGATTGGATGCCGAAACCATTGCCATTGTTGCCGAAGAATTCGGATACCAACTTGAATTCGTTTCTGTAGAAGTACAAGAAGCGATTAAAGAAGAAGAAGACAGAGAAGATCAACTATTGGATCGCTCACCTATTGTAACGGTGATGGGTCACGTAGATCATGGTAAAACATCCTTATTGGATTATATACGTAAAGCCAATGTAATTGCAGGTGAAGCCGGTGGTATCACGCAGCATATTGGTGCATACAATGTAAAATTAGAAAATGGTAAAACAATCACATTCCTTGATACTCCCGGTCACGAAGCCTTTACAGCGATGCGTGCACGTGGTGCTCAAGTAACCGATGTTGCCATTATTGTGATTGCTGCGGATGACAGCGTAATGCCTCAAACAACGGAAGCAATTAACCATGCGCAAGCTGCGGGCGTTCCAATCATTATTGCCATCAATAAAATTGATAAACCGGGAGCAAATCCCGATAACATCCGCCAAGCATTATCACAAATGAATATCCTTGTGGAAGAATGGGGCGGAAAAGTACAATGTCAGGAAATCTCTGCTAAAAAGGGATTACACATTGATGAACTGTTGGAAAAAGTACTCTTGGAAGCAGAAATGCTGAACCTAAAAGCCAATCCAAATAAAAATGCAAGCGGAACAGTAATTGAATCCGAATTGGATAAAGGAAGAGGATATGTGAGCACCATTCTGGTAGAAGCAGGAACCTTACGTGTTGGGGATATTGTATTAGCAGGCTGTTTCAGCGGAAAAGTAAAAGCATTGCACAATGAACGTGGACAAGTTGTAAAAGAAGCTGGGCCAGCGATGCCGGTTTCCTTGCTTGGTTTAAGCGGTGCCCCACAAGCAGGTGATAAGTTTCACATCATGAATGATGAACGCGAAGCACGTGAAATCGCTGCGAAACGTTTACAATTGCAACGTGAACAAGGTATTCGTACCAACAAACACATTACATTGGATGAGATTGGAAGACGTTTAGCGATAGGCGATTTCAAAGAATTAAATGTAATTGTGAAAGGTGACGTGGATGGTTCGGTTGAAGCTCTTGCTGATTCATTGCAAAAATTATCGACTGAAAAAGTTCAAGTAAAAATCATTCATAAATCTGTTGGTGCAATTTCTGAATCTGATGTATTGTTGGCTTCTGCATCCAATGCGATTATCATCGGATTCCAAGTGCGACCATCAGCTGGTGCACGTAAGATTGCCGATGTTGAACAAATTGATATCCGTTTATATTCAATTATCTACAAAGCCATTGAAGAAATTCAAGCAGCTATGGAAGGTATGTTGGCTCCTGAATTCCAAGAGAAAGTGGTTTGCAACATTGAAATTCGTGAAGTATTTAACATCACCAAAGTGGGAACGATCGCAGGATGTTTTGTATTAGACGGAAAAGTAAATCGTAACACAAAGGTGCGTATCATCCGCGATGGCATTGTAATTCACGATGGTGAATTGGGTTCATTAAAACGATTCAAAGACGATGTGAAAGAAGTAAACAAAGGATTTGAGTGTGGATTGAACATCAAAAATTTCAACGACATTAAACCAGGCGATATTATTGAAGGATATGAATTGGTGGAAGTAAAAGCGAAACTATAAAATTGAATCAAGATATACGACTTAAGAATCAAGATAATAAAAAAGCCCCGATGAAAATTTTCATCGGGGCTTTTTTACTGAATCATTGTATTAAACTAATCTAATTGTTCTTGCTTTTTCGCATTCTTATTGGTCCGTACCATAACCAAAAACCCGTTATAGTAAATGTCAATAATGCCAATCCCATTATTGATGTATAAACCAACTTTATTTGTTCCTTACTAGTTTTAAAATAATAATCGAGTATCGATCCATCGTGGATGTTCTCTATAAAATCGGAACGTCTTTTTTCTATATGTAAAAGCTTTCCGTTCGCACCATCCAATTGAATTCCCATAAAATGATCAACAAAAACAAATTTTACCATTCCTTTATCTTTTCTGATATCTATCCGCTCTAATTCTAACGATAGATCAGGAGAAACAGAATCATTCAAAATTCTGCATGCATTTTTATGCAAACTATCAATGGGCAACCAATCCTTAAGATCGGTAGAAGTTCCTTGATACGATTTTGGTAAGATCATACCCCCCGAATTCTTCTTCCATCCTAACAATAGTCCGGTTACCGAAACAAAAAAGAAGAACACAAATAAAAGGGCTCCTGTTGTCCGGTGAATTTTTCTAAAAATGCGTAATACTTTTGCTTGATTTTTTCTGCCATTGCTTTCATTCATTTTATGGGGGGATTCTTTTTTATTATTTTACCACATTTATTTTTGTAACCAATTTTTCTGTTGGTGATGACACCTCCACAAAATAAACACCTGCAGCTTCACCTTTCAGATCAATATTATATATTCCACTTGAAATATTAGAAAGCTCTTTTGAAGAAACCACTTTTCCTAAAACATTCATTACTTTAATGCTTACATCTTGTGATGAAATTAATTTCAATTCAACATTGAAATTCCCATTGCTAGGATTCGGATAAACCGTTGCTATTTCCTTTGTTGCCTCAACAGAAACAAGTGCAGTTGAAAGAGAAGGATCTAATCCATCTAACACAGTTGCTCCAGTATTTGCTGGATCCAACCACGCTTTTAACTGTGTTCCAGCTGTTCCTCCACCTAACCATGAGGTAGAAAACTTACCATAAATATCATTCATGCTTCCGGTTGGAACTCCGCAAGCCGAAGCACCTCCGTGTAATTGTCCTATGATTCTATGGTTCTGATCAAACAAAGGTGAACCAGATGATCCTGGTTCAGTACAAGCTGTTGTCCATTGAATGAACCAATGACTGTTTGCCGGTGTTCCACTCCATGCGGTACTTGTACAAGGAGTAGATGATCCAGAGATTGTTTTAATATCACCGCTTGGATGGTGAATACAAACCGCTGAATCGCAAGCAGCATTAACATTGTTCCATCCTGCAAAATAAGGATTGTAAGCCGTAGGAACTGTTCCTCCAATTAAACCTCCTGTAATTTCTACCAAACAAAAATCTGACGCAGCACTAAAAGATCTTCTTATACTTCCTGTTAAAGATTGCGCAGTTGAAGGGGATGTTCCAGGATCAGAACAACCTGGCGCTTCCCAATTAAAACGAAATACCCATGAACCAAATCCAGATGAACCGCAATGATTTGCTGTTAACACGTATGGTTTTTTATCCAATGGTACATCGTTCACTAACGCACCTGTACAAAATTCACTTCCACCCGACACTAAACAAACTACCGAACGTTTTTGGTTTGACCAACCTGTTCCAAACGGACAGTTCACATTCACCTGACAAGAACCTGAAGCACCAAATGTTTTTTCATATTCTTCGCCTGTAAAATTTCTTACATAATCATCCACTCCTCTATAACCATGAGTTACACGGAAGATGTTTATTTTTCCCTGACCAATAACATTAGCCGGTTCGTAATATTCAAGAACAATTGCTTCACCGGGAATTAAGTCGGTAGCAAATTGTTTATCTTCCTGATTGTTGTGATTGGTGATTGCACCAATTACAAATGTTTTAGCAGCATTGTAAACAAACAACTTCCCGCCTTCTGGCATAAAAAAATCATCGAAAGCAAGATTGATTGTTTTTGCACCAACAGATGTTACACCCATTTGCCACAACCTATCGCCATTTGCAAGTGTTGTCCAAGAACCCGAATTGTTTAAATTCAAATTCACCATGTGATTATATCCAAATCGAAAGGGGCCTTTACTTTGATCGTTGATTGCATCTTCTGCCTGTAGAGCAGAAAGATCAAACGCGGGCATGTTCACATAATTAACCGCTTGTTTGGTAATGTTTGAATTAAAGCTGTAAGGTGTTCCACCTTGACTGTATTGAGCACTTGCCGTGTTAAAGAACAAAGCTGTAGATAACATTAGTGCTGATAGTAAACATTTTTTCATTTTAATTGAATTAGTAATAATTTATACTGAGAGATTTTAAGAGATAATGACAAGCGCTCAAAGAGTTGAACACTTGTCATTATAAAAAAATTATTTTATCACATTTATTTTTTCACAACCCGTGAATCATTTGTTTTTATTTCAACAAAATAAATTCCACTTTCTTCATTTGTAATATCAATTGCAAATGTTCCACTCATTGTATTACTGATTTTTTTAGAAGACAATGTTTGTCCAATCACATTCAAGACACTGATTGTAACATCTGTTGATTTGGGAAAATCAAGAATTACATTAAAGCTTCCATCATTAGGATTTGGATAAACAGACACATCTGTATTTTCACCATAATCAACAATTCCTGTAGCTGTACAAGGAGAATATCCTCCTGCTAAAGTTGTAACTCCTGTGCTTGAAGGATCCAACCAAGGCAATAATCTTCTGTTAGCAGCTGTTCCGTTTGATAACCAGTGGTAAGACATTTTACCATAAGCATCTGGGTCGTCCAAAGCAGAAGCTGGGCTACAGTATGAGCTACCACCTGTTAGTGTCCCAACAATTAATCCTACGCTATTAAACAAAGGAGATCCAGATGAACCGCCTTCAGTAACTCCGTGTCCGTTTGTTGTAGCAACCCATGACATTTGCCAATGTGTATTAGCAACAGATCCTCCCCAACTCGTTGATGTTGGAGTAGCTGTATATGCTGATATTTTTTTATTTGAGCCAGCAGGATGATGGATTCCAACGCCCCCACCTGTAGGAGCTGCAGTAGATCTTGTCCAGCCATTCCAATACACTCCACTCCACCAAGTGGGACTTGATGTTGAAGTCATTTCAACCAATAAAAAATCGGATCCTGTACTTCCTCCTCCGTCACCAGAATCAGAAATTTTTGTACAACCAGTGAACTGGTTTGTAGTAGTTCCATAGGTGTCTGGTTGTCCTGTACACAATGTTGCTTCGAAATTGAAGCGGAACACCCAGCTGTTAAAGTGTGTTGCTGTTGAACTAACTCCGCAATGCAAAGCGGTTAAAATATATCTTTTGCAATCAAGAGCAGTATTGTTGATTAAACTTCCTGAACAATATCCAGCTCCACTCGGTCCTACAACATAAATTCTTACAACTCCTTTTTTCTCATCCACCCAATTGGTACCTTCAGGTGTGCAAACAACATTCACTTCACATGGATCTGCCATAATACTTCTGTATTGATGTGACATTTCGGTGATGTGTATTTTCCCTTGTCCCTTTACATTTAAAGGTTCAAAGTATTCTATGATCTGTTCTTCGCCTTGAATGAACTCCGTTGACATCAACATATTTCCTTGATTGTTCTCGTATGTGTAGTTGAACACGTGAGCGTGATCCGGTGAATAAACCGACATAGTTGCTCCTTCTGGAATAAATGTATTATCGAAGAACAATGCACTTGAAAGTGCTCCTGCAGATTTTAATTTCAAACGCCAAACACGATCACCGTTTCCTAATTCTGTCCACACACCCGAATTATAACATGTTGTGTTTACTTCAAAGTGTTTTGCAAAGAGAGGATAATTTCCCTCCTTTTCAAAAGTTTCTGCATAAGCTATATCTGCTGAAAAATCATGAGCAGGCATTACAATTTCCGGAACAGTTGCATTTATCGAATGTTCAAAACTGTATGGAATTATACTAGAATTATCTTGCGCAAACGCGAACGTTGCCGACAAGAGAATGGTATAACATAGAGTAATTATTTTTTTCATTTTGATTGGGGTTTAGATTAGTAATAAGTATTTTTTAGTTTAGAGATTGCTTTAATATTCGTAATTCACGCTTTTGTCACCAAGCTTTACAAGCAGCGATTTGCTTCCTTGGTATTTTATTTTACTGATGTTAAATTTTAATTCTTTTAGAATTAATTTTTTGCACATGTCTTCATTATTAGTATGCTTCAGACACAACGACAACTGAGGAGGCATTGATTTTGCATACATCCCATTTGAGATAAGTTCAAATGTATGGTCCTTGCATCCGCCCGAATGACTGATAAAAACAGAAAGCACATCGCCTTTTATTAGGATGTTCTCAACACTATATGCGGCACCCGTAGCAGACATATCAGCACTTGCATCCACAGTTACTTCCATAGCTTTTTCTCCCAGATTAGCAGATGGAGGAGCCGATTTTTTATGGCATGCGATTGTCAATAGTGAAAAAAGCAGAAACGAAACAATGATTTTTGTTTTCATAGTTGATTTTTGAAAAAAGTATATTTAGAAATTTTAATTGGATGAATTTTTAAAAAGACCCTTACTGCGCTCAGCCCCCCGACTAAACGCAGCAGGTGCCTTGTGCCAAATAATTATAGCAAAGGATAATATACAAGAATCCCGCTAACCTTATTTGGGTTATCGGGGAGTCTTATTATTAATAACAAGAGTCCAATTCAAATAATGTTAACAGAATTCAGGCGGGGGTGAATGTCTTTTTTCTTTTTTGAAGACAAGCAAAATGTTTCAACAGGAAAGAAATTCACTGTTGTTTCATTTTGCATAAAATAGAAATTATTTTCAGTAGAAAAATAAACCTTAATAACATTATCCTTCATGCTATTAGATTTGCCATCTTTGACCGGCTTGCCACCACCAACGTGAGATTTAACGTGGTTATCTAAGTATGATAAAATCGAGTTTTCTTTCGAGTCGTCAATACAATAGTAACTGATTGTTGTTTCTGTTTCTGTGTATTTTACAATATCATACATTTTTCCGTTGTGGCGAATCTCTTTCCCTTCATCCATAAACTCCACTTTATTCAATTCCAATTTGCTGAAAGTTAGAATGGCCGTTAAGGATTCATTCAAATAACCAGAATTTATTTGAGCACGGATTTCTTTTTTGATTTGTTTTTTTTGAGCAACAAAAACCAAGAAATACCCAACGGTGTTGAATAAAAAAATTGACAACAAAAATATGATCCCGATTTTTTTCAATTACTGAAAATGAATTATTGTAAAAAAATATTGTCCTAATGATTAAATAGGGGGGAATTAATAATCATTAATATTTTACCAAATATCATTTTTTGTTTTCAGAAAAACAAGAAAAATACAGTAAAAAAAATAGTCCCATTCACGGGGACTATTTTTTTGATTATTTGTTATCTATTTCAACTTAGTAATATTTGAAATCTCAGCTGGAATACCAACAGTACAACCTGCTGGTTGTGGCATTTTCAAAGGTTGGTAATCAAACGTGATTGTTTGACCATCCACATCAATGTCTTTATTCAATTTATCTTTAGGAATAAGTGTTATTTCAGCTACATCATCATGCGCCATAATCACAATAACTGTTTCGCAACCGGTTGCACGGTACTTGTGTGATACTTTTCCTGCATGCGCCCCTTGATTGGTTCCTGATGCTGTAGTATTTGTTGTTTCCATTGTTGTAGTAGCCGTTGAACCATTAGAGCCGGTTGATGATGCTGATGAACCAGAAGTTGTTGCTGTAGCAGCTTTTTTAGATTTACAACTTGTTACTGTAGCTGAAGAAATAACTACTGCTAAAATTAATAAAATCGATTTCATAATAATTAGTATTGGTTTTAAGCAAAACACTCGTGCAAATCCCATTCCAAAAGAGGAATGGCTCTGCACGAGTGCTTTATAGGATAATTAAACTCTTATTTTACAAATACTTTAACTACTCTTTGGAAGTTTGGATTACCAACTCTCACTAAGTAGGTTCCAGTAGCTAAACCGGAAACATTGATTGTTGTTTCAAACGAATTTCCATTCGGAGTAACTTTTTTACCATTGATTTGTTTACCATTGATATCGAACAAGTCAACTACCATTTCATCGTTCGATGGCAATTTAGAAGCAGACAAGTTAATCATGCTTTCCATTTGGAAAGTAGTAAACGTAGGATCATTTGACGCATCAGCAACGCCTGTTGGTGTCATTGGTAATTGGAATGAGTAGATACGAGTTCTAGTGCTTGTTACAGCATATGTTCCTGTGTACCAGAAAGTAAGTCCGTCTGGATCCAACGCTAATTGTGCGTAATCACCCCAACGGTTAGAACCACCGCAAATACCTGTTCCTGAACCTGCAATAGCAGTTGTTTCAGCAAAAGACATTGTTCCCAATGGATCAGAAGCTAAACGACCGGTATAACGTAAACTAGGAGAAATATTCGCTAATGCACCTTGCGTAGGTGAAGCAGTAGTAGAAGCAGAAATACAATACGCTAAACCAATACTTCCGTTATCATCCATTGCAATACTTTGTAACCAACGGTTTGAACCATCAGCAGGAGCATATGTTCCTTCTTGATACAATGACCAAACACCGGTAGTTTGATTTTGACGCAATTCAACCCATTTGATACTGCGCAACTTACTTGTTGCATTCATTTTAACACCCCAAGTTAATACAGCAGTGTTGTATCCTGTCCATTTTCTCCATTGAACACGGTATTGAAGAATCCCGCCAATACCATCTAATTTGGAAGTTGTTCCAGGAGTCCAGATATCATTCCAGCTTGGATCGTAAGATGCATCAAATGCTGCAGTTGGAATTGTTACAGTTGTTCCTACTGTTGCAGTTGGAGTTGCAGGCACCCAGTTTACAGTGAATGGGAAAATTTTAACCGCATCTGTTGCTCCACCACCCCAAGCGTTATCAGTATATTGCATTACTGGCAATGGTGTACCATTTGGAGGTAATCCACCGTCAGCATCAGCTGGCATTGGGCAGAAGAAACCAGAAGGAAGTGTTGGAGAAAAAGTTTTCTCAAAACCTCTTGCTGTTAAACCCAATAACATTTTATCTCTTTCAAATACCATGATTTTTCCACCATAGTTTGCTGTCATATAATAACCATCCCACCAGATAGAAAATTTCAAGTAATCAGGGAAA
This sequence comes from Bacteroidota bacterium, assembly GCA_016722565.1. Taxonomy (NCBI): domain Bacteria; kingdom Pseudomonadati; phylum Bacteroidota; species Bacteroidota bacterium. The sequence continues at coordinate 346,369 of JADKIU010000001.1, read as the reverse complement.
CTTCCAGCAGTGTAAGTATAAGTATACCATGTTCCTAATGGATCCGGAGAAGTAGAAATTGCGATATACACTTTGTTACCTGAACCAAATTGGCTTAAGAACCAACGATCCGCGTAACGATCGTACATAACAATTGGATCTCCCATATTTGGAACTGTAGGGCTCCAAAGGTTACCCATGTTAGAAATGGTCAACAATGTAGTACCTGTTTTGTTGTAAACTTTAACAGGTGTTGCATTTACTGCTTGAATATAGTGATTTGGACCAGCTGCTCCAGATGGATCTGGAGGACATCCACCACCTGTTTGTCCTTGCCAGTTAGCAATAGGAGGCATTGGAGTTCTTGTTCCGGCTGTTTTTTGTGTTGTTGAAGGGTCAGTTCCATAAGCTGCTCCGTCTTTCTCTTCAGAATAAACAAAGGTTTGTACTCTTCTTTTTTCACGGTCTTTCGACTCTGTTTTTTCTTCTATATTGTCATCTACTTCAGATGCCATATTAGCAATTTCACTCAGTGGTTTTGAAATACCAAAACTTTCCAGTTTCATCATTTCCACTTTGTCGTCACCTGCTACATTTTGAGCACATACTGCACTCACAACAAACAAGCTAGACACTAATAATGTAGCTTTTTTCATGGGGGAATTAATTAAGTTAATAAATGTAATTTAAAAGTTTAGAGATAATTTATTCTGCTAATATAGGAATGGGAAATTAAAATTCCAAAAAAAAGTATAAGAAAAATTAGGAATCGATAGGAATTTGAATTGAAACAATAAAAAGCCAAACACTACTTTTTTTCAAGCAGCTTTGGCATTTCAATTTCATCCTGCACCAAAAAAGAAGATGGGAATTCAACTTGAATTTCTTTCAGCGCCTTATACGCTTCTAGTTTTGTTCTAAAATCGCCTACCCGAATATTGAAATTCGGTTGATCATATTTTTCATAAGCAGCAATTTCAGGAAATTTAGAAATAAATTTTGCTTTTATTTCTTTCGCTTTATTTTTATCCGAACCGAAATGTATCTTAATTCGATAGCCTTTTATCGGTGCTTTTGTATTCACTTCGATGTGTTTGCTCACCAGCTCCTTCACCTTGTATTCCTGCACCAATTCTATCTTTCCGGTATCCGCACTACTTTTCTGTGCAAGCAAAAAAGAACTTGTAAAACACATCAATAAAACACAAAAAACATACTTTAATATCATTCATGTTGACAAAGATAAATTTTTAATTTGTGTTTATCTAAAATCACACCAAAAATTGAAAAAAATCAGTCGACAAGCAACTTTAAAATATTGACGAATTATCCTTTTTCAAGGACTAATTTTTTCAAAAAAAACAAAAACGCGAGCTGCCTTATTTAGAATGAATATAAATTATGTGTTTTTTATAAAATTTTAACGTTTTTTGAATCGCCAATTAATGTTTCTTATAAATTTGTCGCTCAAGTAATAGTACGCTCTCTAATAGTAGAGGTTTTCAACGGAGTTAAATAGTTAAAAATCAATATGGATACAATTTGTAAGCAGTCAAAAAAACACTTTTTGGCAATTTTTTCCCTCCTATTTTTATCATTCTTTCTAAGTATTAACCCCGTTTCCGCCCAAGATGGCGAAAAAATATTCAAGCAAAACTGTGCGGTTTGTCACAGTATGGGTACGAATAAAGTTACCGGTCCGGGGTTAAAAGGCGTGTTTACACGTGTTCCGGCTCCTGCTGAAGAATGGTTATTGAAGTGGATCAAAAACAACGATGCATTAATCAAAAGTGGTGATGCCTATGCCGTTAAAATCAGTGCATTTGATGCATCTGCGATGACGACCTTCACCAACTTAAGTGATGACGAAATTAAATCGGTAATCACTTATATTAAAGATTATAAAGAGCCTGTAGCAGCTGCACCAACAGCGGCTGAAGGTCCTTCCGGAGAACCTACTGACGATGGCGAAAATCCATTAGCATTGTTGTTAGGAATCATTGCTTTCTTAATCATCATCGTTGCTGTTTTACGTGGTGTTCGTTACTCGTTGAAAAACTTACAAAACGAAAAACTTGGTCTTCCTGAAGAAGAAAAAGTGGGTGCTTGGACAGAGTTTAAAAACTGGACACGCGCGAATAAAACAACTACTGGTGTTGTTATTTTACTTATCGTTGGTGGATTACTTTCTGCAGGATGGTATGCGTTAAAAGAAATCGGAGTTTACGCAGACCCTGAAGCAAAAACTGTTTACAACCCTGAACAACCAATTGCTTTCTCTCATAAAATTCACGCTGGTGACAATGCAATCAATTGCCAATACTGTCACTCTGGAGTGGAAAGAAGTAAAACAGCTGGTATCCCAACTGTGAATGTTTGTATGAACTGTCACAAAGGAATTTCAAAAGGAAAATTACCTGGCGGAACAGAAGAAATTGCAAAAATCTATGATGCAGCCGGATGGGATCCAGAAGCTGGTGCTTATAACAAACCACAAAAACCGGTACAATGGGTGAAAGTTCACAATCTCCAAGATTTCGTATTCTTCAGCCATCAACAACACGTTAAAGTTGGTAAACAAGATTGTGCAACGTGCCATGGTGATTTAACAACAATGACCACTGCAAAACAAGTACAACCGTTAACAATGGCTTGGTGTATTGATTGCCACAGAAAGACTGAAGTACCGGGAATGAAAGACAATCCTTACTACGAAAGTTTACACAAAAAATTAGCTGAAAAATTCAAAAACCTTCCTTTGGATCAACGTAAATTCACAGTTGATAAAATGGGTGGAATTGAGTGCGGTAAATGTCACTACTAATCATCGCAGCTTGAGCAATCAGGTGGATGACAAACAAATTAGAATTTAGTTTTTAAGATTTTAGAATTTATATAAGATATGGCAACAAAAAAATACTGGAAAGGACTGGAAGAGTTAAATAACAGTCCTGAGTTTGTTCAAAGTGCTAATAATGAATTTGCAGAACAAATTCCTGTAGAAAAGTTCTTAGGTGATGATAATCTAACTGAAAACAACGGAACAAATCGTAGAGATTTCTTGAAGTTTTTAGGGTTCAGCGTTACCGCAGCATCTTTAGCAGCTTGTGAAGCGCCTGTAAACAAAGCAATTCCTTACGTTGTAAAGCCGGAAGAAATCACTCCGGGTGTTGCAAACTGGTATGCAACAACATTTTATGATGGTTACGATTATGCTTCTATCATTGTAAAAACACGTGAAGGTCGTCCTATTAAAGTTGAAGGAAATTCGTTATCAAAAGTAACCAACGGTGGAACAAGTGCACGTGTGCAAGCTTCTATCCTTTCCTTATATGATTCATCTCGATTAACAGGCCCTGTTGCCAAATCCGGTGATACCTGGAACCCGACAACTTGGTCAAATGTTGATAAAGAGATCGGTGGAAAATTAGCTAAAGTAACCGGAGGTGTACGTATCCTTACTTCTACTATTATCAGTCCTTCTACAAAAGCAGTTATTGCTGATTTCGCAGCAAAATATCCAAATACAAAACATGTAACCTACGATGCCATCTCTTATTCAGGTATGGCAAAAGCGAATGCTCAAACATTCGGACAAGAGGTTATTCCTTCTTACCACTTTAACCATGCTGAAGTAATTGTTGGCATTGGTGCTGATTTCCTTGCAAACTGGTTATCTCCTATTGAATATGCAAATCAATATTCAAAAACACGTAAAGTGGGTAAGGATAAAAATAAAATGTCGAAACACATTCAATTTGAATCAAACTTGTCGTTGACAGGTGCGAATGCAGATGAGCGTGTTCCGGTTAAAGTCTCTGAACAAGGAAAAGTTGCTGTTAACTTATACAATGCTGTTGCAAAAATCGTTGGTGGTTCTTCACTACCATCTTCTGCATTGGCGTGTGATGCTCAAATTGCTAAAGTGGCAAAAGAGTTAGCAGAGAATAAAGGAAAATCATTGGTTGTTTCCGGTTCAAACGACATCAATGTTCAAATGGTTGTAAACGGCATTAACCAAATGCTTGACAACTACGGAAAAACAATTGACATCGAAAATCCATCTTATACCAACCAAGGTGACGATGCAGCATTTGCTGATTTAGTTGCTGAAATGGCAAGCGGAAAAGTGGGTGCAATCATTACTTACAATACAAACCCTGTTTACACTGCTCCTGCAGCATTAAAATTTGCAGAGGCTTACAATAAAGTTGGATTGAGAATTTCATTTGCTGATAGAGCTGATGAAACAGCTTCTTTAGCACAATACATCTGTCCTGATCACCATTACTTAGAATCATGGAACGATTTCAATCCAAAGAAAGCACACTATAGTTTATCACAACCAACCATCACTCCTTTATTTGCAGCTCAGAATTCAGGAACTCGCCAAGCTCAGGAAACATTAATGGTTTGGGCAGGAAATACCTCTGATTATCATTCATACATTCAAAAAGTATGGGCAGAGCGCGTGTATCCAATGCAAGGAAAATACATGAACTTCACAGAGTTCTGGAACAATTCCTTACATGATGGAGCAATTGAAGTAGGTAAAGGCGGAGATATTGCTGTTGCAGCGGTTTCAGATAGTACAAAAGTAGCAGCTCCGGTAGTTGTGAAGGTGGAAGAAAAAACAGAAGCAGCACCTGCTGTAGCAAAAATCGATTTATCATCTGCGGCAAGCACAATCAATGCAGTGAAAGGTGGAACAATCGAATTAGCATTATATGAAAAAGTAGCCATCGGAAATGGTAACCAAGGAAACAACCCATGGTTGCAAGAATTACCGGATCCTATTTCTAAAATCACTTGGGACAATTACATTACCATGTCTCCTGAGGATATGAAAGAAGCTGGTTATAAATTGATGGAGCGTCAAGACAGAGAATCATCTGTATTAACCGTTACAGCAAATGGTACAACCATTAAATTGCCGGTAGTTCCTCAACCGGGACAAGCACGCGGGACAATTGGAATTGCAGTTGGATATGGTCGTGAGAAAGCTGGTAAATTAGCTGAACGCACAGGAACAGTAGTTGGACAAAATGCATATCCGTTTGTTCAATTGATGAACGGAACAATGGCGTATGGTGCATTGAATGTAACTGTAGCGAACACAAATGAAATTACAGAATTGGCTGGAACACAAATTCACCACACGATGATGGGCCGTGAAATTGTGAAAGAAACAATTCTATCTGAATATCAAAAAAATCCAAAAGCAGGTAACCACGATGAAATGTTGGTAACACATGCCGGAGTAGTAAAAGCAGCAGACATCGATTTATGGAATGAACACGAACGTTTAGGACATAAATGGGGAATGACCATCGACTTAAACTCATGTATCGGTTGTGGTGCTTGTGTTGTAAGTTGTACTGCAGAAAACAACGTTGCTGTTGTTGGAAAAGAACAAGTAATGAAAACACGCGAAATGCACTGGTTGCGTATCGATCGTTACTACAGCAGCGAAATGAACAAAGAAGTTGCAAAAGCAGAAGGTGTTGGAGCAATTGATATGTACTTGGATATGGAAAATCCAACAACTGTAAATCCGAAAGTTGTTTTCCAACCAATCATGTGTCAACACTGTAACCACGCACCATGCGAAACCGTTTGTCCGGTATTAGCAACCAACCATAGCTCTGACGGATTAAATGCAATGGCTTATAACCGTTGTGTAGGAACCCGCTACTGCGCAAACAACTGTCCTTTTAAAGTTAGACGTTTCAACTGGTTTAACTACAACGAAAATTCCGATTTCACATTCAACCCAACACAAGATGATTTAGGCCGTATGGTATTAAATCCGGATGTGGTTGTTCGTTCACGTGGGGTTATGGAAAAATGCTCAATGTGTATCCAACGTATTCAAGGAGGAAAATTAGAAGCGAAAAAAGCAGAACGCAAATTGGATGACAGCGATATCAAAACAGCTTGTCAACAATCTTGTCCTACAAACGCAATCTGGTTTGGTGATTTAAATGACGAAGGAAGTGCAATCAGCAAATTGAGAGCAGAAGAAAAAGACGGACGTAACTATTTCATCCTAGAAGAAATCGGTATCAAACCAACTGTATCTTATTTAACAAAAGTAAGAAATGCAGATGAGTCGATTGAAGAAGGAAGACATACAGAAGGTCATGAGACAAAATCTGAAGAAGTAAAATCAGAAAAAGCACACGCTTAAAAAATACGAAACGTAAGAATTTATAATTTATAATTTTTTTAGATAATATGCAGCACGAATCAGAAATTAGAGAGCCCTTAATTCTCGGGAATAAATCGTATCATCAGATTACCGAAGATATCGTTAAACCAATCGAAGGCAAGGCTAACAAGTATTGGTACATCCTACTTACGGTATCTGTTATTTGCTTTATGTGGGGTATCGGATGTTTGGCATACACAATTGGAACCGGAATTGGTGTTTGGGGTTCAAACAATGGTGTTGACTGGGCTTGGGATATCACCAACTTCGTATGGTGGATTGGTATTGGTCACGCTGGTACATTAATTTCTGCTGTATTGTTATTGTTCCGTCAAAAATGGCGTATGGCTATCAACCGTTCTGCGGAAGCGATGACCATCTTTGCCGTAATGTGTGCAGCGATTTTCGTATTGTTACATACTGGTCGTCCATGGTTAGATTATTGGTTGTTCCCATTGCCAAATCAATTTGGTTCTCTTTGGGTAAACTTTAACTCTCCTTTATTATGGGACGTATTTGCGGTTTCTACTTACTTCTCTATTTCATTAGTATTCTGGTATACAGGTTTAGTACCTGACTTTGCAATGGTTCGCGATAGAGCAATCAAGCCTTGGGCGAAAAAGTTTTATGGTTTATTAAGTTTTGGTTGGGGCGGAAGCGCTCGTCACTGGAGCCGTTTCGAAGAAGTTTCCTTAGTACTTGCAGGTTTATCTACACCACTTGTATTCTCGGTTCACTCGATTGTATCCATGGACTTTGCTACATCGGTTGTACCGGGTTGGCATACCACCATCTTCCCTCCTTATTTCGTTGCTGGAGCGGTATTCTCAGGATTTGCGATGGTATTGACCTTGTTGTTGATTGTACGTAAAGTATATCATTTGGAAAATTACATTACCATTAAGCACGTTGAATACATGAACATTGTAATCATTGTTACAGGTTCAATTGTAGGGGTTGCTTATTTAACAGAGTTATTTATTTCTTGGTATTCAGGAGTTGAATACGAACAATACGCATTCTTGAATCGTGCAACTGGTCCATACTGGTGGGCATATGCAGCCATGATGACTTGTAACGTAATTTCACCTCAACTTTTCTGGTTCAAAAAGTTGCGTACGAATTTGATGTTCACATTTGTAATGTCCATCATTGTAAACATTGGTATGTGGTTCGAGCGTTTTGTAATTATCGTTCCTACATTGTGTCGTACATTCATTCCATCTACTTGGAACATGTATCACCCAACATTTATTGACATCGGAATTTTCACAGGAACAATAGGAATGTTCTTTACATTCTTCTTGTTGTTCTCTAGATACTTCCCGGTTATTGCACAAGCGGAGTTAAAATCAATTTTGAAATCATCCGGACAAGAGCACAAAGAAAAAGCGGCTGCAGCACATGCACACCACTAATTATTTAGAATTTAGAAATTATACTATTTAGGATTTTAAAAAATAAGATATGAGTACAGTAGCAATACACGCAATTTATGACGATGAAGTTCCTTTATTGGAAACAGCTTACACGCTTAAATCGCAAGGAATAAAAGTGAAAGATGTGTTTTCACCTTTCCCGATTCACGGATTAGATGCAGCTATTGATGTTCCAAGAACTTGGATTGCAATCTGCGCATTTATTTACGGATTAACAGGTGCATCGTTGGCAACCTTAATGATGTGGTACATGATGATTAGCGATTGGCCTACGGATATCGGTGGAAAGCCAAGTATGGCGTATTTCATGAACGTACCAGCGTTTATTCCAATCACATTTGAATCAACAGTATTGTGTGCTGGTCACGGAATGGTGATTACGTATTACCTACGTTGCTGGATGCTTCCTGGTGTAAAAGCTAAAAACCCAGATCCGAGAACAACAGATGATAAATTTTTGATGATTGTTGAAACGAAAGAAGAAAACAAATCAAAAATTGAATCATTACTAAGAAATGGTGGTGCATCAGAGATTTCATTTAAATAATCCCGCACGTGCGGGACATAACAATAGAATACTATAGAACTATGAACAAAAAGGTAAAACAAATTATTTCTTTAATGGCGGTGTTTGGCTGTATTGCAATAGCTTCTACATCTTGCGGAAAAAAGATCCAAATAGTCCGGGTACTGAATTTATGCCCGACATGTACCGCTCACCATCATTGGAAACAAACATGGCGTATGTAACCATTGAGAATGGAAAAGAAACAGGAGATACATTGCAAGCAAACAGAATGCCGGTAGCAGGAACCATTCCAAGAGGATTTATGCCTTACCAATATGGTAACGATACGGCAGGATATGCAAATGCAGGAAGATATTTACACAACCCAGTTGCGAAGAATGATAAAAACCTTGCAGAAGGAGAAGCATTATACGGTAAGTTTTGTGTTCACTGCCATGGTGCAGGTGGAGAAGCTGACGGATTAGTTGCAGCAAAATTATCAGGACCTCCTCCATCTTACAAAGGACCAGCTTTGATGGCTTTACCGGAAGGGAAAATGTTTCACTCCATTTATTATGGAAAAGGAATTATGGGTGCGCATGCTCCATTGGTAAGCAAAGAAGAAATTTGGAAAATCATTTTACACATCCAAAAATTACAATACCCGAATGGTCCGGTTACTCCTACTCCAGTTGCTGATTCAACAGCTGCAGTTGCAAAAGTAGAACCAACAAAATAATTTTAAAACGATTTTTGAGAACAAAAAGATAAATGCAAACAGATATGAATAATAACTATACGTTTACTAATAAAACCAGAAACATCACTTTTGGTTTAATGGCTATAGGCTTAGTTACCATCATTGCCGGTTTTTTAACCGATCATGGTCCAGAAGGTGCTACACACGAAGATTATCATGCAGGGACACGTATGTGGGCTAACTTGCTAGTAAATGGATGGTTTTTTATGGGAATTGGATTGCTTGCCACGTTCTTTATGGCATTGCAATATGCTGCCGAAGTTGCTTGGTCTGTTGCAGTAAAAAGAGTGTATGAAGCAGTATCTTCTTATTTACCAATTGGCGGTTTAATTATGGTGTTGATTTTAGTTGCTGGTCAATTGCACCTACACCACTTATATCACTGGATGGATCCGGAAACAATCAATCCTGATTCACCACACTATGATGAAGTAATTGCAGGTAAATCAGGTTATTTTGCACCCTGGTTCTTCTGGTTAAGAACACTTCTTTACGTTGGTGTTTGGTGCTGGTTCCAAAATGGTTTCTTAAAAAGATCTGTTGAACAAGATTTACAAGGCGGAACTGCAATTCACTACAAAACAATGGGTAAAGCGGCTACCTTCTTGGTATTCTTCGCGGTTACTTCTTCTACTGCTGCTTGGGATTGGATGATGTCGTTAGATGTTCACTGGTTCAGCACCATGTACGGATGGTATGCATTTGCCGGAATGTGGATTTCTGCAATGACCACCATTATTCTTTTTGTAATTTATTTGAAACGCAAAGGATACTTACCACAAGTAAACGAAAGCCATATTCACGATTTAGGAAAATGGGTGTTTGCAGTTAGTTTCTTATGGAGCTACCTTTGGTTCTGCCAATTCATGTTGATCTGGTATACCGATATCCCTGAAGAAATTGTTTATTTCCACGATCGTTTACACAGCTTTGGTTACATGGGCTTAATGTGGACCGTGTTTGTTATGAACTTTGCTTTCCCGATGATTTTATTAATGAGTCGTGATGCAAAACGTAACTATTATTTCTTAATGATTGTTGGTTTCATTATTTTCATCGGTCACTGGCTGGATGTTTACATGATGGTAATGCCGGCAACTGTAAAAGGATACCACAGCTTAGGATGGATGGAAATCGGAACAGCATTGGGCTTCTTAGGATTAATGTTATTTGTAGTTCACAGAGCATTAACGAAGAGACCATTGATGGTTGCGAAACACCCATACTTGGACGAAAGTTTACACCACCATTATTAAGATTAATTTTTTAAGATACGATACACAATAACGAATTAACAATTCAAATACTATGATACAGTTTTTAGTTTACGTTGCCATCATTTTAGGAGCTCTTGCAATAGGCTATTTGGTTAGGGTTTTTGAACTTGCATCAAGTTTAAAAGGAGCAAAGCCAGAGGTTATCACTGAGAAAGATAATAAATTACAAGCACGCTTGATGTTGCTATGTATGTTTGTTTTGACAGCTTATACCATTTGGAACTTAGTAGAGTTTGCACCAAGAATGCTTCCGAAGTCTGCTTCTGAGCATGGTGTTGAAATTGATTGGTTGTTTAACTTCAACATGATTATCATTTTTATTGTGTTCTTCCTTACACAAATTGTATTGTTCTATTTCGCTTATAAATACTATGGCAAAAAAGACAGAAAAGTAGTTTACTTAGCACATGATAATAAATTGGAGATGTTGTGGACAATTGTTCCTGCTGTTGTATTAGCAGTTATCATCATTTTCGGATTAAGATCTTGGAATAAAATTACTTCTGATGCAAATCCAAATTCAATGATTGTGGAGATCTATGCAAAACAATACGATTGGACTGCTCGCTATGCTGGTGCTGATAACAAATTGGGTGATGCGAACTACAAATTAATTACCGCTACAAACGATTTAGGGATGGATGCTGCTAGTCCGGCTGGTGCAGATGATATCGTTATCAAAAATGAAATTCACATTCCAGTAGGAAAAGAAATTGAATTTAAATTCCGTTCCCGTGATGTTATTCACAGTGCTTATTTTCCTCACTTCAGAGCGCAAATGAACTGTGTACCGGGTATGACCACCATGTTCCACTTTACACCAACAGTAACAACAGCGGACATGCGTAAAGATCCGTATGTTATTAAACAAGTTAATGATATTAACGCTATTCGTACTGCTGCTGCTAAAAAAGCAGGTAAAACAGAAGCTCCATACGAATTTAACTACATCTTATTGTGTAATAAAATTTGCGGAAACAGTCACTACAACATGCAAATGACAATTGTAGTTGATACAGAAGAAGATTACAAAAAATGGATTGCAACAAAACCTGCATTTTTTGCAGCATCTGCTGCTGAAACAGCAAAAAAATAATAATAGAATTTTAAACAGTATTCAATAACAAAATAATTTAGCATATGTCAGATAATCACGGTCATCACGAAAGTCACCACGGTCACGATAGTCACGATCACCACGATGAACACCATCATCAAGAATCGTTTGTGTCAAAATACATTTTTAGTATGGACCACAAAACCATTTCTCGTCAGTTCTTGATAACTGCCGTGATTATGGCTTTTCTAGCAATGATGATGTCATTTGTTTTCCGTCTACAATTAGCTTGGCCGGGAGAAAAATTTGCAATCATTAACTTCTTATTAGGAGATAAATGGGGTAAAGATGGTATGATCGAGCCAGGTGTTTACATGGCACTTGTTACGATCCACGGAACAGTAATGGTATTTATGGTATTAACCGGTGGATTGAGCGGTACGTTCAGTAACTTGTTGATTCCTTACCAAATCGGAGCACGAGATATGGCTTCCGGATTCTTAAACATGCTTTCCTACTGGTTCTTCTTCTTATCAAGTGTATTCATGATGTGGGGATTCTTTGTGGAAACAGGACCAGCTTCCGGTGGTTGGACAGTTTACCCTCCTTTAAGTGCATTGCCACAAGCAATGGAAGGTTCTAAATTGGGTATGACATTGTGGTTGGTATCCATGAGTTTATTCATCGTATCTTCATTACTTGGTGGTTTGAACTACATCGTTACTGTTCTTCAGTTGCGTACAAAAGGGATGAGCATGACACGTTTGCCACTTACAATCTGGGCATTCTTTGTTACCGCTATCTTAGGGGTTCTTTCTTTCCCAGTATTATTATCTGCAGCATTGCTTTTGATTTTCGATCGTAGCTTTGGTACTTCGTTTTACTTATCCGACATCTATATTGGCGGACAAGCGCTAGAACAAACAGGTGGATCACCAATTTTATACGAACATTTATTCTGGTTCTTAGGTCACCCGGAGGTATACATCATCATCTTACCTGCTTTGGGTTTAACTTCTGAAATCATTTCCGTAAACTCACGTAAACCAATCTTTGGTTACCGTGCGATGATTGGTTCCATCATGGCCATCGGATTCCTTTCGTTCATCGTTTGGGGTCACCACATGTTCATGACTGGTATGAATCCATTCTTAGGGTCGGTATTCGTTTTCACAACCTTATTGATTGCGATTCCTTCTGCGGTAAAAGCATTTAACTACATCACCACTTTATGGAAAGGAAATATCCGTTACACGCCTGCAATGTTATTTGCAATTGGTTTGGTTTCTACGTTTATCTCCGGTGGTTTAACTGGTATCATCCTTGCCGATTCAGCATTGGATATCAACGTTCACGATACGTATTTCGTGGTTGCCCACTTCCACATTGTAATGGGTGTATCTGCCATTTTAGGTATGTGTGCCGGTGTGTATCACTGGTATCCGAAAATGTTCTTACGTCATATGAACAAAAACTTAGGATATATCCACTTCTGGGGAACATTCATTTCCGCGTATGGTGTATTCTTCCCAATGCACTTTTTAGGATTAGCAGGTGTGCCACGTAGATATTATTCTAACAGTGCATTCCCGATGTTCGACAACTTAATTGACATCAACGTATTCATTACAGCATTTGCTGCATTGGCTGCTGCGGTTCAATTGGTATTCTTGTTCAACTTCTTCTACTCCATGTTCCGCGGACCAAAATCAGAACAAAATCCTTGGAATGCAAACACATTGGAGTGGACAACACCAATGGCACATACACACGGAAACTGGCCTGGCGCATTGCCTGTCGTTCACCGTTGGCCATACGATTACAGTAAACCTGGTAAAGATCAAGATTTCGTTCCACAAACTGTTCCTTTAGCTGAAGGCGAAGTTGATGGTGGTGGACACTAAATAGATTTGAGATATTAGATTTGTGATATTAGAAACCCTGAACGAAAATGTTCAGGGTTTTTTTATTCCCATTACATCCGTCTTCGGACCTTATCCCCAGCCCTTCTCCTTCTTTAAGGAGAAGGGAGTGTCTCCGCGATAGGGCTTTTCTTTGACTACTAACAAATCAAATTGCCGAAGGCAATCCATCCGTTATAAAATCCATTTAAATCCGCTAAATCTGCGTCATCTGCGTTCCATTTTTTCTTTGTGAGTAAGTATTACCCTATCTTTGCCCTGTGCGAAAACTCCTTTACATATTTTTCTTTTTATGGGCGATAAGCACAACCGCACAACCCACGCTCGACACCATAAAACTCAGCTTAAAACAAAAACCACATCTCTTCGGGAAATTTGATACCCGCAATTCGTTTATAGATAATAGCCGAGCAAAAATCTTCGGATTAAAAACCGGATTGAATTTTGGCAACCGGTTGTACTTTGGGATTGGTTACAATCAGCTCAATCCGCCTTCACAGGATTTTGATAAAATTATTTATACTGTAAATGCAAACAATGAATTAGAAAAAAACAACAGCCATGTTACGCTTGGTATATTTTTCTATTCATGCTGAATATGTTTTTTATCAAACCAAACATTGGGAATTGAGTATGCCTTTGCAATTTGGTGTGGGACAAACCTACTATAAATACAATCAATTTGGGAAACGAAAAGTAATTGATAAAGACTACAATTTTATTTATGAGCCTGCTGTTTCGATAGAATACAAATTTGTGAAATGGGTTGGAATTGGTGCTGACATCGGATATCGATTTATGCTTACCAGCTATAAAAGCTTAAATCAAAAATTCACCTCACCAACCTATGCCTTTAAACTTTTAATCTATTACAATGAAATTGTAAAATCAGTTTTTCCGAAAAGTAAATTAGCGAAGATGTTGTAGCTAAACCTTCACCCCAATCACCAATACATCATCAATTTGTTCAAATGTTCCTTTCCATTCATCAAAGGCTTTTCCAATGGTTTCTTTCTGAACGAGCATGGGTTCTTTTGAAACAGAGAGCAACAATTGTTTGAAATTTTTTGTCATCAGTTTCTTTCCGGTAGCACCGCCAAATTGGTCCGCATATCCATCGGTAAACAAATAAAAAATATCTCCGGAAGCATATTCCACCTCATTGTTTTTATAGTCAAAATCCTCCGGAGTAAAACCGCCAATGGCTGATTTCGTTGGTGCATACCCAAAAAGCTGTCCGTTCGAAATTTTATACAAGACCCGATTTGCTCCCGCATAATAGAGTTTCTTCTTTACAAAATCAACTGCACACAAAGCGATGTCCATTCCGTCACGCGATTTTGAATCGCTATCATTTTGTTTTAATGCTTCTTTTACACCTTTGTTTAATTCGGATAAAATTTCAGAAGGCATCAAACATTTCTTTTCCTGAACTGCGAAATTTAATTTATCGTTTCCGATCATACTCATGAATGCCCCCGGCACCCCATGTCCAGTGCAATCAACAGCTGCGGCATAATGCAGTCCGTTTATTCGTTTAAACCAATAAAAATCTCCACTCACAATGTCTTTGGGTTTAAACAAAACAAACGATTGTGGAAACACTTCATGTACCTCCGAATCAGAAGGAAGCATCGCATTTTGTATCGTTTTTGCATATTCAATGCTATCCGTTATTTCTTTTTTCTGATGTTCAATCAAATTGTTTTTCGACTGTAAATCCTTGTTTTTATTGAGTATTTCAACCTTTTGATTCGCCAATAAAACATTTGCTTTCTTCTTGTTACGAAAAGCGAATAGTAAAACCAAGAATAAAATAAAACCCAACACACTTATCCCGATGATTGAATTGCGAATGTTGGCTTCAATCGTTTTTTCCTTTTCTAAGAGTGCAATGGTTTGTTCCTTTTTATCGGTATCGTATTTGGTTTGCAGTTCTTGTAATTGTTTGTTCCCTTCCTCATTAAACAACGTGTCTTTAATATTATCGTACATCAACTCGTATTCATAGGCTTTTTCAAAATCCTTTTTAAGTGCATGCACAATTGCTAAATGCGAATACGAATCTTTTAAAGAACCTTTCAAGCCGGCTGTCGCTGCACAGCGCAATCCTTTTTCATAAAACACCACTGCCGAATCGTACCGCTTTTGTTCCTTGTATAAATAGCCCATGTTGATGAGCGGACTCACCATTTTCACCGTATCATTTTCTTCTTCATTCAGTTTTAAGGACAATCGCAACACATTCCCGGCTTTTACATATTCCTTTTGTGTAATGTATAATTGCCCGATGTTATTTAAACATGTAATCTGATCTCCAATGTTGTTCGTCTTTTCTGCAAGTGTTAACGCTTTGGTATAATATTCGAGTGCTTTTTTCAGTTCTTTTTTTTCATCATACATAATCGCAATGTTATTGTAGGCATGAATAATCCCTAAGGTATTATTCAGTTTCAATTGATTCTCTAACGACTTTTGATAATAGTATAAACTTAAGTCAATCTTTTTTTGGGTATAGTAAAGATTGCCCAAGCTGTTGTATACAATGCCAATTCCGTTTTTAAAATCAATTTCTTCAAAGTAATTCAACGCTTTTAAATAATAGTTTAAGGCAAGTGCCGATTTTCCCTGGTCATCATAAATGTTTCCGAGGTTGTTATACGATGCACCAAGTCCTTTTTTATCATCAATGGTTAAACGAATGTCGAGTGCTTGCTTGTGATATGCGTATGCGCTATCGTTCATTCCATTATAGTAATACGTGCTTCCCAAATAGTTCAGCACCCATGCTTTATTCTTTTTATCGTTTAATTTATCTGCCAATAGCAAACCTTTAAATCCCAATTGAATGGCTTTGTTCTTATTGTCGTAGCTATAATATTTTTGAAGTTGGATAATCGACTGAAGTTTTGTGCTGTCGGGAATCGCAGTTTGAAGCGTGTTTTCCAGACTATCCATGTTTTGAGAAAAGGAAAAGGAGATGTTCGTGAAAACAAAAACAATGAAAAAGTATAGTTGTTTTTTATTCAATTTTGTTTTTCTACTTGGTACGTATCAAATATAAAAAGAAATCTCCATGTAATAAAAGACATGGAGATTTCTCATTTAGTTCTAATTTATCTATTCGTTACTAGCAAGCAAGGTGACGTGACCGGTATAATCGTGATATTTTTGAGAGAAATCGCGCACTGCAATTTTGTAAACGTATACTCCTTGCTGTGCAACTTTATCCCCGTTATTGGCTTTACCATCCCAACCTTTATCAAGGTCATCGGTTTGGAAAATCAATTCACCCCATCTATCAAAAATCATCATGGTGAATTCACTGATCTCAACACCTTTCGGCATAAAGAAATCGTTGGTTCCGTTTCCATCCGGAGTAAATGCATTTGGAATGTATAATGTAAAGATGGGAAGAACTTCCACTTGCATGGATACCGAATCGGTACAACCGGCTGTAGTGGTGGTTACCAAAGAAACAGTATACAGTCCTTTGCCTGGATAAAGGTGTTGTGGATTCAAGGCTGTAGAAGTGGTTCCGTCACCAAAATTCCAAACACGAGTAGCCGCATTGCTGGATTGATCAAAAAAATGGTACAACGGATTGATTGCTGTTCCATCCATTCCTTCGAATGTAAATTGAGCAATCGTTCCGGGATTTACAATCACCGTACTGGTTGTTGAAGCCGTATTCACACATCCGAAAGGAGAAGTAACCGTAACGTTAATGGTATACGTTCCGCTATTGGTATACGTATTCATAGGACTCACCTGATTGGATGTATTTCCATCACCAAACGACCAACTATAACTAGCACCTGCATTCGTTGTAGAGTTGTCTACAAATGTTAGAGTTGCTTGCTCACAACTTTCGATGGATTGTGGTGACAATGCAATCACAGGTAACGGATGAACAGTCACCGGTACGCTGGATGTAACGGTGTTTCCACATGCATCAGTAACAGTAACAACATAGGTGGTTGTGGTGGTTGGAGCAACAGTAAACGGCCCGTTTCCGGCACCCAATCCACCGCTCCAGTTAATGGTAACCGGACCGGTACTTCCAAAAACGCTGGAAGAAATGGTGGCTGTATTTCCTGTACAAATTGCTGCTGCTGGCGAAACTGTTAAGTTCGCTAAAGTTAATGAAGTAACATTAACGGTAACGTTTGCCAACGTTCCGGCACAACCGTTTGCATCGGTAGCAATAACGCTGTACACAGTGTTCATTGTCGGACTGACCGTTTGTGTTGCACCAGTACCCACTCCTGTCCAATTGAATGTATATGCTCCGGTTCCACCGGTTGCACTTCCTAAAATGGTTGTGGATTGTCCGGAACAAATGGTGGTACTGCCCGTTGCAGAAGTAACTACCGGAGATGGTTCCACAATGGTAACCGTTGCTGTAATGGTACAACCGTTTGCATCGGTTGCTGTTGCAGTGTATGTTCCAGGGCCTAAGGCGATGGTACTTGCTGCTGTTCCACCAATAGGTAACCATTGATAGGTATACGTTGGAGTACCACCGGCAGGAATAACAATACCTTGTCCGTTTGCCAACCCATTACAAGTAACAGGCAATCCTGCTGCTGAAATGGTTAACGCAGGAGGTTCAGTAATCGTGATGGAAGAAGTTGCAGTACAATTGTTCGCATCGGAAACGGTTGCTGTATAATTTCCTGGCGTCAAACCGGAAATGGTTTGTAATAAACTGGAAGGAGTTGTGTTCCACATGTAGTTGTACATTCCTGTACCACCGGATGCGCCAACTGTTGCAAATCCATCTGCCATTCCGTTACAAGTAACATGGTTGATGATCATTGCGTTTGCTGTTAATGCATTCGGTTCGGTGATGTTAACAGTGGAAGAACTTGTACAACCATTATCATCGGTTACCACAATGGAATAAATGCCAGGATTTAAATTTACGGCAGTCGCTGTTGTTTGAATGGGTGTTGTATTCCACATAAATGTGTATGGACCTGTACCACCTGATGTCACAGCATTTGCCGTTCCATTGTTTAATCCGAAACAAGAAATATTTGTTTGTGAGGTTGTGAACGTAAGTGGTGTTGCAGGTTGTGTAATGGTAATTGTATCATTCTTCACACATCCGCTGGCTGTAGTTACTGTTACAAAATAGACACCGGCAGTTAAACCGGATGCAGTAACAGCCGTTGAACCATTGCTCCATAAATAAGTATAGGGAGGAGTTCCACCACTCGCATTGGCTGTAGCAGAACCATTGTTGCCACCAAAACAAGAAACATTGGTTCCATTCATGGTAATGTTTCCGGGAGCAGAACCAACGGCAACAGTAGAAGTAGCTGTGCTCACACAGCCATCAGCACCTGAAACACTCACCGTATAAGTTCCTGCAGCAAGCCCGTTTTCACTTGGTGTAGTTCCACCACTCGACCATAAATAGGTATAAGGACCGGTTCCTGAAATGACTGATACATCGGCTGTACCGTTGGACGCATTGCAATTGGCCGGACTACTGGTTGTTGTTAATTCAATTCCGGTAACAGTAATACAAAAAGAAAATGTTTGACTTCCATTGTAAGGGCAATTGTCATCTTGTACAGTGATTGTAAAACAATGACTCGCAGTACTAATATCAGCAGTTGTTGGAGTCCATGTAAAAGTAGCTGTAGGACGCGCTCCACCTGTTGTTGTAAATGATGCACCGGCAATACCACTGTTCCAAACAATGGAAACATTTTGAGTAGCATCCGGATCATACGTATCGATTGTAAAATTAATTGGTGCACCGGCACATGCATTCAATGTATAAATACCGGTGTTATTAATTCCTGCAACATATGGATTGTTGTTTGTACATGTAATGGTTCTAAGTTGAATGTCACGCATTACACTTCCAACGAGTATTTCATTTCGATACTCTTGAACTAATACAGCAAAAACAGTTACCTGAAGCATGGTAGGAGTCATGCACATATCACCTGTTAAATTATTAAATGTAACTGCAGGAGATGACGCTAAAGGTTGCGCTGCAGAATAAGGTGTTAGATAGGTAATGGTTGTTGTTGCACTTGTTTGAGGTGTAATTAAAGTAAAGTATAACGAATCGCCATCAATATCTGATGAGCCATTGTTAAAACAATACGGTTGATTTGAACAAACAAAAGGAATTGGGGCATTCGAAAAATTAGGAGAACTATTGCAAGGGAAATTTAAATTATCCAATGTTGCTTCCACATAAATGTTTTCAGCAGATGGATTGAGGATGGTGCCTATTGTGGCATTACGACAACAAAGCGAAAAGCTGAATACCCAGTCGGTACAACTGGCAGGAAGCGTAGTGATTCCGCGATAGATGTATTCTTGCACACCGGGGTAAGTCCCTCCGGAGCATTCGGTATTAAAGGCTGAGCAAATTGGTGATACATCTATTCCTGTTCCTGGTATTTGGTTAAGTGTTAAATTATAGTTTTGACCACAAGAGGCAGACGCTAAGTTAAGAGTTACAGTTCCCGGTGCTGCCACACCGGCACAATCGCGATAGAAAGAGAGCGATATCTCGTATTGATTTCCGCCCAAGCAGCGATACGTGATATCAGCGCTTTGGGCATGCGAGGCAAAAGCTTCGTTCGATGTTTGGATAAACATTAAAATAAAGCTAAGCCAAGTAAGGAGTCTGGTAAGTAGTTTAGATTCCATGGGGACCTCCGTTTTTAAATTAGAACAATAAATTAAGAACTACCTGCTTTAACGCCACGATTATGAAAGGGTTTCAGAAAAAGTAATAATTATGTCGGAGGGAAGGAAACGGTGTACTAATAATAATGTAGTGTCGATGAATGTGGATTTTTTGTTTACTACTCAAAACGAAAATTTCAACCCCCTCACCTTCATCAAGGAGAGAGGCTGGGGGTAAGATTAAACGCGGACACCAATAATCACAACATCATCAACCTGTTCCAAATCTCCTTTCCATGCATCAAATGCACGAGAAAGTTGTTGGTGTTGTTCATCAATTGGAAGTAAATAAATTTTATGTAGCAACTCCTTTAATTGATTGTATTTATATTTTTTTCCTTTGGGTCCACCAAATTGATCAGCATACCCATCACTGAAAAGGTAGATACAGTCGCCCTTTTGAAGCGATATGGAATGATTCGTGTACTCATCTACTTTGCCGTCCAAATTAACACCTATGGGAAATTTATCCGCTTTAATTTCATGAAATTTTCCACCGCTGATATAATACAATGAATTGAATGCACCTGCATATTGCAAAACATTTGTTTTTAAATTTAAAGAACACAAGGATAAATCCATTCCATCTTTTACGCCTTTGCCATCACTCGACTGACGCAATGTTTTTGTAACACCATAATCAAGATGTTTTAAAATCTCCGAAGGAATTGTCAAATTCATTTCGTTCACAGCTTGCGTCAACAAGTTAAATCCAACAACACTCATCAATGCCCCCGGAACGCCATGGCCTGTGCAATCAACAGCTGCAAAACAAACAGAATCATTTTTTTGTTCAATCCAATAAAAGTCTCCACTCACAATGTCTTTCGGGCGATAAAAAATAAAACTATCCGGCAACATATTTTTCCAATAAGCATCTGGAGGAAGAATCGATTCCTGAATTCGTTTTGCATAGTTGATACTATCGGTGATTTCTTTTTTATGATTTTCTAATTCTTCTTTTTGTAAACGGATTGCATTGTTAGAAATGGTTAATTGTTCATTTGCTTTTTTCCGTTGACGATTTGCTCTCACAACTAAAAACACAATGATTAACAACACTAATCCGCAAGCAATAGCGGCATAAATAGTTCTGCTGAAACGTTCATTTGCGAGTTGCTGCATCAATGCCGCTTCTTTTTGTTTGCTCTCGAATTGATAGTTCAATTCTAATTCGGTCAGTTTTTGAGAATTACTGCTGTTATAAACGGAGTCGCTGTATTGTTTATATAATTTATAGTTGAGGTATGCTTTTTCAAAATCTTTTGTTTCTTCAAACAAGCGAGAAAGATTCAAATGTATTTCTATCAAATCTTCCAGCGATTGCATTTCTTGGGCCATCGGTAGCGACTTATTAAAATACTCCAAGGCCTTTTCATACTCCTTCATGTTGAGATAATCAATGCCAATAGCGCTGTAACAAATTGTGAGCCCTTGTTTATCTCCAATCTCATCAAATATTCTTACTGCCTCCAACTGCAACTCCATTGCTTTCTCTGTATTGCCCATGTCGGCATATACGTTGCCCATATTTCCAAGTGTACCTGCATAGGTATTCCGACTACCGTATTTCGTGCAAATCGTTTTCACTTTCTCATACATCTTGAGTGCAGATGTATATTCTTTGTTATAGTAATAACTGTTCGCAAGGTAGATGTAAGTGCTAATCAACAGAGAGGTGTCTTGTAGCTTCTCTGCTTCTTCTGCGGCTTTCGAGAGATATTCTGTTCCTAATTTTTGATTGATGCCATCAGAGTATAGCGCTCCGATACACAATTTGGCTTCCGCCAACAAACGGTCCTTTTTTAAATTTTCTGCAATACTCAATGCATTCTGATAACATTTTAATGCTTTGGTATTGTTACCCATGCTTTCATAGTTACGTCCCAAATACAAATTGTTTTCACAAATTTGAATTTGTTCGTTTAACTCCACACATAAGGTATTTGATTTCTCAAAACTTTCGATTGAACGAATGTATTCACTGAGTGCAATACAATTTAATCCTTGCAAACTATAAGCATCCGCCAACTCCTCTTTTAAATTATTTTCAATCAACAACGGAATGGAAATTTTTAAGGCATCACTAGTTTTTGCATTTTCGTTGTCGTTAAAATAGCTCAGCGCTTTCATAAACTCCAGTTTTGCTGCTAAAGCTGGAGTATTCAACTGTGAATTGATTTCGCTACATTTTTGATAATATTCGTTTATCCCGCCTCCTCTTTTCAACGCCAAGGCACGAACAATCCGATAGCCCGTATTGAATTTGTCCAACGGATCGGTTGTTTGATCATAAACAGCTTTTAAGCTATCTATCTTTTCATAATCTCCTGCTTTACAAATTAAAGTAAAGAGAAAAAAGAAAATAAATACGATTTTAAATTTCTGTTTCACTAACTTAAATTAAATGGTCCATAACTAAAACTAACTCACTGCGGATTCTAAAAGTTTTAAGTTACAACTTGTCGCATCCATTTCTGCTTTAACTCCAATTGGAAGGGTATACTTATTGACGATATGCCCTATCATTGCTCCATAAAAAGCAGGAATTCCTAAAGGTTGTATATGTTGTTCCAATACTTGTTTTAAGGTAAATGCTTTTTCCGGTTCTTCGGCATCACACTTTACACATTTGCCAAAAACAAATCCGCTGATGTTGTCAAGCACTCCGGCTAATTTCAGTTGCGTCAGCATTCGATCAACACGATAGGGCTCTTCTCCGGTTTCTTCCAAAAAAAGAATTTTATTTTTCCAATCGGGCAAATAAATTGAACCCATCATTCCTGCTAATACTGTTAAGTTTCCGCCAACCAATACACCTTGTGTTTTTCCATTTGTAAGGGTATACGGTTTATCTGCATCCTCAGTCGGATAGCCATACACCATTTGTTCTTTATCCACCAAAACCCCTTTTACGTATTTTACGGTAAAGTCATTCCATCCACTATTTCCTACGGGTCCATGATAGGTAACTAATCCTGTTTTTGCGTGGATCGCAATCAACAACGAAGTAATATCACTAAATCCCATGATTACTTTCGGGTTATTCTTAATCACATCGTAATTCAGCTTGTCCAATATTCTTGCACAACCCCAACCACCTTTCATGCAGAAAATGGCATTCACATATTTATCTGCAAAAAAATTATTTATTTCATTGGCACGCAAGTCATCCGATCCGGCAAAATAGCCTGACTTTTCTTTAAGTGTTTGACCTCTTTTTACTTGAAAGCCAGAATTTTCCAGGATGGAAACAAACTTGTCTACTTGTGTTTCATCCCATACAGCGCCTGCCGGTGAGCTAATCGCAATGGTGTCTCCGGTTTTTAAAGCAGCAGGTTTTAGTTGCAACAGACTTAATGGATCATTTTGCAATGTGGATTCCTTCATCCCAAGAAATGGAATGGAAAGGGAAGCCAAAGCAGCAGTGGTGATAAATTGTCGTCTGTTTTTTTTCATTCAAATAAAGTAAAACGATTCGGCAGTGAATGTGCTAAAACGTGTGCGGTAATTCTGATAAATTATCCGCGACAGACCAAATAAAAGTCCTATCAAATCCTTATTCCAATTACCAATATATCATCTATCTGCTCTAAATTTCCTATCCAATCATTTATTGTTTTAGACAAAATGATTCGTTGTCGTTGCATCGGCTGTTTGTGATTTTCCAACAAGAGTGCTTCAAATTGTTTGTACTTAAATTTTTTACCTTTCGGTCCGCCAAATTGGTCTGCAAATCCGTCTGTAAAAATGTAGATGCAATCCCCTTTTTGCAAATCGTATTCATGATTCGTAAATTTCTGAAGTTCTTCTCCAACAAAAGCACCTATCGGAAATTTATCTCCATTGATTTGAATGAGTTGATTATTCCTAATGATCCAAAGCGGATTGTTGGCACCAGCAAATTCAATTTTTAATTTCTGATAATTAATTGCAATCAGCGATACATCCATTCCATCGCGAACGGTCGCTTCATCCGGATCTTGATTTAATTTTTTAGAAAGCTGTGAGTTGGTTTCATTTAAAATCAATGCAGGTTTTGAAAGTCCGAGTACATTCACCGCTTGCGTTAAAATATTATGACAAACAATACTCATAAATGCACCAGGTACACCGTGGCCGGTGCAATCCACTGCAGCAAACAATATTTCATTGCCCCAACGTTCCAACCAGTAAAAATCACCACTTACAATTGCTTTGGGTTGGTAAAACACAAAGGATTCATTTAACGATTGTTTGATAAGGGCATCAGCAGGAAGGATTGCTTTTTGTATTCTTTTCGCATAATGAATACTATCAGTAATGTCTTTATTCTTTCCATCAATTTCAGAATAGGCAACTTGAAGTTTTTCTTTTTCCTGTAACAATTCGTTTGTTCTGATGGCCACTTGTTCTTCCAAGAGTTTACGTGAATGAATTAAACTTCTGGTACGAATTTTAATCGTTATAAAAATACTTCCAACCCCAATCACAATTGCAAATACAAAAAACCAAGGACGCTTCCAGAAGGGTGGAATAATTTCAAAAGTGAAAGCAATCGGATTTGAATTCCACAATCTATCATTGTTTGAAGCTTTAATCAAAAATGTGTATTTACCGGATGGAAGATTCGAATAGGTCGTACTCGTTTCTTTTCCTTTCGGAAGCCAGCTTTCATCAAATCCTTCCAACATATATTGATAGCGAACCTTTGATGGAATGGTGTGAGAAATTCCAATAAAATCAAATGTCAAGTGGTTTTTATCATACGGTAGTTTTAAATTTTTGGGCAATCCATTTTCCAAACTATCTGCATACATTTTATAATCAAAATCTTCCAAAAACAAACGAATACCGCTGATATGTGTTTGCGGCTCAACACTGTTTTTCTTTTCTTGTTTTGGATCATAAATCGTCACACCACCAATTGTTCCAATCCAGAGGCGGCCATCGATGTCCTTGTAAAAAGCGTTCTGATTGCATTCCAATCCGATAAAACCTTCCTCTTTACCATAATGTTTCAATACAATTTCTTTTTGATTTACAAATTGATTGAGATCCAGTTTATCAATTCCATTGTTTGTGCCCAGCCACAAGTTTCCATCCGCATCCGGTTTTACATAATAAACCGTATTCGAACTCAATCCATCATTTTCGGTGATGGTTCGAAAGGTCTTTCCATTGTAAACACAAACACCGGCATCCGTGCTAAACCAGGTATAGCCGTAAATATCACGTGTAATGTTTCGAATTTTAGGAAATCCTTCCGGACGAACAATTGTGGTAAATTTCTTTCCATCGTACTTGATAATTTTATCAATAGAACCAAACCACAATGTCCCGAGGTTATCTTCAAAAATTGCGTTTACACCTTGCGATGAAAACCCTTGATTGCTGCTATAATGAAGAAATGTTTTTCCATCAAATTTATCCAATCCGTTTTCGTGCGCAATCCATACATTTCCCTTTTTATCACATACCATCGATAAAATACGAATGCCATGCAATCCTTCTTTTAAATGATACAACTTAAAAGATTTTCCATCGAACACGGTAATGCCAGAACCGGATGTACCAAACCATACATTTCCTTTTTTATCTTCGCACATGCTCCAGGTATTGTTCACCCCGGATTCTTCTTTTTTGGAACCGTAATTTTGTATGCTTATTTCTCCTGTGGTTCGAAAAGCATTAAAATCGATTTTTGAAACACCACCGCCCCAAGTGCCAACCCACATATTATCTTTAGAATCTTTTAGAAAAGACATAACCGTATTGTTTGACAAGCCATGTTTTTCGTTGATGTTTATAAAAAGATCGTTCCCATATTTGCTTACACCACCGGTAAAAGAACCAAACCACATATTCCCTTCTTTATCCTGAAGGATACTGTAAATTCGATTATTACAAAGGCCGTTTGCCGGAGTAATTCTTCTGATTTTATTATTGCTGATTTTGTCAACACCAACATTATTCCCCATCCAAATGGCATCATGCGTATCCTTATAAAGGCGAAACACCCCTTCCAAATAGGGTTTCTCGTCTACCTTCAATGTATCCAGCTTTAATCCACCTGCATATGCTTTGGATGGATCGTATACATTCACTCCGTGAAATGTTGCAATCCAGACTTTACCACCATTTATTAGAATGTCTCTGGTTCTGGGGTCAATCAAGCCATTCGACTTATCAAAATGAATTATCTTTGTCCCATCATACTTGTAAACACCATTAAATACAGTACCAATCCAAACATTCCCAATTCTGTCCTGTTTAATTGCTGCGATTTGATTGTTACCTATTTCTGCGTTTTTTGCAAAAGGAACAAATTTCTTTCCATCATAAATAACAATCCCTGAAGAGGTTCCCAACCAGATGTTTCCATTGGTTTGCTCGTGGATGCTCATAATGCTTTTATTATTGAGCAAGGTATCATCAACAATGAATAATTTTTTATCCTTAAACTGTGAAAGTCCTTTTACTGAGCCAATCCAAATCACCTGGTTTTTATCCTCCAGCGCAACATTTACTTTATTACTCCTTAAACCGTCTTTTGTACTGAAGTTTTTAAAATGCAAACCATCATAACAACTAATACCGCCACCGTTGGTGGAAAACCAAATTGCCCCTGTATGATCCTGAAATGCATTTAGAATTTGTGATTGAGGAAGACCATCCTCAATTGAGAAGTTCTTCATATTCAATTGCTGTCCGCTGATTGAAAAAGAAAGACTAAGCAAAAGAAAAATTGGAAACGTTATTTTTATCAATCTCCGGTTCACAAAAAAAGTCTTAAAACAGCACTAAATAAAAGAAATTTCAGCAAATAACCAATAAAAATCACCGATATTTCACTACTTTTGTACCCCTAAATTAAAAATGAAATGATTTCAGTATCCAATCTATCCTTGCGTTATGGCAAACGTGTCTTGTTTGATGAGGCAAGCATTAAATTTACACCCGGCAATTGTTATGGTGTTATTGGCGCAAATGGTGCCGGAAAATCAACATTCATGAAGATTCTTTCAGGTGAAATTGAACCAACAACCGGACAAGTTTCCATCACCCCCGGAGAGCGCCTAAGCGTGCTTAGCCAGAACCACTTTGCATTTGACGCATTTCCTGTTTTACAAACTGTAATGATGGGCAATAAAAAGCTTTGGGATGTCATGCAAGAGAAGGATGCGATTTATGCAAAAGCCGATTTTTCTGATGCTGATGGAATCAAAGCGGCAGAGTTAGAAAACGTATTTGCTGAAATGAATGGCTGGAATTATGAAAGTGATGCCGGAAATTTATTGAGTGAATTGGGCGTAAAAGAAGAGCATCACCACAAACTAATGAGCGAGCTGAATGGGAAGGAGAAAGTACGTGTTTTGCTTGCACAAGCAATTTTGGGAAACCCCGACATCCTTTTATTGGATGAGCCTACCAACGATTTGGATGTGGAAACCATTGCTTGGTTAGAAAACTTTTTAGCTGATTTTCAAAACACAGTGATTGTGGTTTCCCATGATCGACATTTTTTAGATGCGGTATGTACACACATTGCCGATATTGATTTTAACAAAATTTCATTATACACCGGAAACTATACATTTTGGTACGAATCCAGCCAATTGGCTTTGCGTCAGCGCTCCGATCAGAACAAAAAGATGGAAGACAAACGCAAAGAGCTACAAGATTTCGTGGAACGATTCAGTGCTAATGCTTCAAAATCTAAACAAGCCACCAGCCGTAAAAAACTTTTAGAAAAATTGGTGATTGAGGATATTAAACCTTCTACACGAAAATACCCTGGAATTATTTTTAAAGCAGAACGTGATTGCGGAGATCAAATTTTAAACGTTGAAAACCTTTCTAAAATTTCTGCTGAAGGAACAACTTACTTTAAAGACATCACCTTCACCGTTACCAAAGGTGATAAAATTGCGATTCTTTCCAAAGAACACATTGCAATCACTTCCTTCTTTGAAATACTTGCTGATGAAGATCAAGCGACTACCGGAAATTGTGTTTGGGGAAGCACCATCACCAAATCCTATTTACCGAATGAAAACGCAAAATATTTTACGGAAGATCACAACTTGGTAGATTGGTTACGTCAATTTTCAAAAGATAAAGACGAAACCTATGTCCGCGGATTTTTAGGTAAAATGCTATTTACAGGAGAAGAATCCTTAAAGAAATCGAATGTGCTTTCCGGTGGAGAAAAAGTGCGTTGTATGGTTTCCCGAATGATGTTAACCAATGCAAACTGTTTGATTCTAGATGAACCAACCAATCACTTGGATTTGGAATCAATTACTGCATTTAACAACGCATTAAAAGACTGGAAACATGTTGCGCTATTCACCTCTCATGATCATGAGTTTATGCAAACAGTTGCAAATCGTATCATTGAAATTACCCCTAACGGAATTATTGATAAACGAATGACATATGATGAATACATTACCGATGAAGGCGTAAAAGCTCTCAAAGAAAAAATGTATCCCAAATTAGCAAAAGTGAAATAATAAAAAATCCGCTTCATAAATGAAGCGGATTTTTTTATGATCCTTTATCCCAACAAGGTGATAAAATCTTGGTTTATGCTTTATTAAATTTCTTA
Source organism: Bacteroidota bacterium (assembly GCA_016722565.1). Taxonomy (NCBI): domain Bacteria; kingdom Pseudomonadati; phylum Bacteroidota; species Bacteroidota bacterium. The sequence continues at coordinate 317,900 of JADKIU010000001.1, read as the reverse complement.
ACCGCAACACCATTCGCAGTTGTAATTTCCATATAGTACATTCCTTTTTCTAATTCAGAAATGTTTAACTCCATACGTTCAACACCATCCACAACTTGATTCATTAGTTGTTTTCCTAACACGTCAAATACTTTTACAACATTCACCTTTTCACTGTTCGATGTTTCAATCACAATGTTACTTACTGCAGGGTTAGGAAAAACAGAAATATTGTTTGCCAAAGCTGATTCAGAAATTCCGGATAAACATGCTTTCGGTGTTAATGAGTTTGAAGCAAAATAAGAATCGAAATTAGCTGCACTGCTTATTGGCCACATATCTTGTTCAACAATCGTTTTGCTTGGTGCAATTAAAATATACGTTGGGAAAGCTGAAATTCCATAAGTAGCAACCACAGCATTTCCACCGCCATCATTTCCACTGATAGTTGGGTAACCCGGACTTCCGCCTAAGTATGTGGTTTCATAAGCTTGGCATTCAGCAACGGTATTTCCTTGATCTACAGAAATAAAAATTACATCCTGTGTATTGCAACCATAGTTTGTAAAGGTTTCTTTAAAATAAGGACAAGTCGCTTGACAAGGACCGCAGGTTGTAAAGAAGAAATCAATACAAACATATTTTCCTGAGTTTAATACATTAAACAAATTGAATGTGTTTCCATCAAGATCTGTTACTGTAAAATCAACAGCTGTAGTAAGCGTTGTTTGTGCTTTACTAACGGAAAAACTCATTAGAAAAGCAATCATTAAAATGTAAATTTTTTTCATGGGCTTTGGGTTTTAGGGGTTAATATGAATCTAATTACGTTCAAAAATCGATGTTTGTCAATTTTAAACATTCCGATTCTTAGCAATTGATAGAACCAAAAAAAGCGATTCCCTTATTTACGGATTGGTTTACGCTGGTTACTAAACGGTTTCTTCTTTCCGCTGAAAGGCTTTTTAATTTTTACTTCAGGAGCATATACCGGTCCTGGAGCAAAGCCTTCCGGTAATGGAAGTTTATTTACCTCAGCAGCAATCAATGTTTCTATCTGCGCGAATTTTTGCTGATCGTATTCATTAATAAATGTGAGTGCCACTCCTGTAGATGCTGCACGAGCAGTTCTTCCAATTCGATGGATATAATCCGCAGGTTCTCCGGGAACATCATAATTGATGACCAAACCAATGTCTTCGATATCAATTCCACGAGAGAGGATATCTGTTGCAACTAAGATTTGTAATTGTTTGCTTCTGAAATTTCTGAGTACTTCTTCTCGTTCCAGCTGCTCCAAATCAGAATGTATTGCTTTTGCCTTTAACCCGGCCTTTATTAAGTCGCGCTCCAGCTCTTTTACTTTTATTTTTGTAGAAACGAAAATAATAACACTACTCAAATCTTTTCCTTCCAATAAGGATTTAATCAAATTGTTTTTTTGAGTATCGTACACCAAATAAGCACCCTGAACAACGCCTTCTGCAGGTTTTGCCAATGATATGCTGATTTGTTCAGGTTCTTTCAACAATTTCGTTGCCAGTGTCCTTATTTTAGGCGCCATGGTAGCTGAAAACATAAGTGTTTGTCTATCCTTTGGCAGGTAGGTCGTAATTTTTAAAATATCATCCACAAATCCCATGTCCAACATGCGATCGGCCTCATCCAAAATCAAATGTTTTAAGCTTTCTAATTTCACATAGCCCATATTCAAATGAGCCATCAACCTTCCGGGAGTTGCAATAATAATATTAGCACCTTCCGTCAATGCACGTCTCTCTTTTTCAAAAACACTTCCATCGCTTCCACCGTAAATAGCAAGGGAGCTAACGGAGGTGAAATAAGAAAATCCTTGTATGGCTTGGTCAATTTGCAACGCTAATTCTCTTGTCGGTACAATGATCAATGTATCCGTTTTTTCTGTTGGATTTTTGGAAATTTTATCTAAAATAGGCAATACAAAAGCAGCGGTTTTACCGGTTCCTGTTTGTGCGCATCCAATCAAATCTTTTCCTTTTAATATAATAGGAATCGCTTGTTCCTGAATTGGTGTAGGAGTCTCAAACCCCATTGAATCTAACCCCTCTTGTAAGTTGGTATGAAAATTTAAATCGCTGAACTTCAAAATTATTTCGTTTATGTTTATACGAAGATACGTTTAAATTTTGGGATATGAAAGTCTGTTTTCCTCCTGCATGTAGGTTTTAATAAGTATTTCTTTTATATTCGTCTCGATAAAAAAAAGGAATGTTCAAATTCATCTTCACACTTTTTGGTTGGAAAGTTAGCCACTACCTATCTGATGATATAAAAAAGTGCGTTATTATAGTCGCTCCCCATACCAGTAATTGGGATTTTATTTTTGGAATGGGTGCAGTTAAGGTGATGAAATTAAACCAGCGGTTCATTATCAAAAAAGAATGGGTGCGATTTCCATTTAAAAAATTAATGTTGTCGTTAGGGGCATTGCCTATCGACAGGAACAAAAAAAACACCGATGGTGAGAAAAAGAGTTCTGTTGATTCCATTGCCGAATTATTTGAAACGCATGCTGAATTAAGAATGGTTATCACGCCCGAAGGAACACGGTCAAGAGTTGACAAGTGGAGAACCGGATTTTACTATGTTGCTCTTAAAGCCAATGTTCCTATTGCTTTGGCTTTTATAAATTATGAAACCAAAACTTGCGGTGTCGACAAAATTATTTATCCGAGTGGCGATTTCCAAAAAGACATGAAACAAATAATGGATTTTTATAAACATATAAAAGGTAAAAATCCGGAGAATTTTTCTTTAGACGTAGAATTGAGCAAATAGTTCATCAACGAAAATCACAAACATGAAAAAAATCACCTTTCTTTTCGCAGCATTCTTTATTGTAAGCATTTCAATTGCACAAAACCGAACAATTGAATTTGAACACGGCACATTTGATGAAGTATTAGCAAAAGCGAAGAAAGAAAACAAAATGGTTTTTGTGGATTGCTATACCACTTGGTGTGGTCCATGCAAATGGATGGCAAAAAATGTGTTTACAAATGATACTGCCGCTGATTTTTACAACAAAAACTTTGTCAACGCAAAAATTGACATGGAAAAAGGAGAAGGTATTGAAATCGCAAAAAAATATGGCATCAGAGCTTATCCAACATTGATCTATTTAAACAGCGATGGAACACAATTACATCGCATCTGCGGATCGGGTAGTGTTGCATCCTTTGTTGCAGATGGCCAAGATGCACTATCGCCTGAAAAACGATTTGCTACTGCAAAAACGAATTTCAATAAAGGAGCAATTTCTTCTTCGGTTGCTTTTGCCTTCTTTTCGTTGTCGGAAAAAGCATGTCAAAAATACGATACAGAAATCAACAACTATTTCGCATCATTGAAAGAGACGGAATTGACAAGTCGCGGCAACTGGGACATTATTTATCAATTTGTAACAGATTACCACTCACCTGTTTTCAAAACATTTGAATCAACCATGGAAAAGTATAAACACTTATATGGCGCGGATTTTGTTGAAAGTAAAGCCAACCAAGTATACGGAAGTGGGCTTTGGACAGCAGCAAAAACAAAGAACACGGATGACTATGCAATTATTAAAGCGAAACTTCAAAAATCCAAAACCACCGAAGCTCAGACCATCCTCTTTCAATCTGAAATTGCTTTGTATCAACAATCCCAAGATTGGAAACAATATGCTTCAACCGTTTCCGACTATATTCTAAAATGCAAAGTTGAAAATCCAGGGGAATTAAACTCATATGCATGGGCCTTCTATGAAAACATTGATGACAAAAAAATGCTAGAAAATGCTGAAGCATGGGCAAAAAAAGCAACTGAATTACAGCAAGACTGGGCATTCTTCGACACCTACGCAGCAGTTCAATTCAAATTAGGGAAAAAAGCAGACGCAGAAAAAAACGCAAAAAAAGCAATTGAACTTGCCAAAATAAGTGGTGCTGACTATAAAGATACAGAACTGCTTCTAGAAAAAATTAACGCATTGAAGTAAAAGGGAATGATTCTTGGCAATAGCTTATACCTGCCGAAACAAACTTAGTCGGGCGATTTTTGCCCCTTGTCCAATTTTCGGAGTAGTATGTAACAAACTTGAATACATTTACCTTGTATGAAAAACCTATTGCCACTCACATTCGGGTTTCTGCTCATCCTAAATTTTTCATTTGCTCAGCAAGTTCCTGCGGTAGAAGAAAACATTCCATTTTTAGTTACATTCGGAAAAGACGGAGATAAATCATGGGGCGATGATGATTTTTCACAAACCTACTTTTTTGTTATTCCTAAATTCCAAGTGACCCCAATCTATATTCGTGTATTTGATGCAGAAACCAGCGCTGAATTTGATGAGAAAAAAGGGGAATACAATACCTCCACAAAATTTTCGGTGTATGGCGGGAAAGAATCTTTTACCAATAAAGATGTTCGTTTAAAAGATCCAGGTGGCAAATACAAAAGTGGCAATTTACTTGCTTCAAAAACATTTGTTAGTAGTGATGTTTATGATGGAGAGTGGTATACCTTCGGTCCTTTTAACCCCTCAGAAGGCGAACTAGTTCCCGAATATGGCGGTTATATTTTTAAGATTATCGCGGAAGGAATTAGTGGTGATGATGGCAACCTTTACAAATACTTTTTAAGTTCCTCTCTAACCGAGAATAAACCTATTGAAGGTGGCAATGCATTTACTTTTGAATATACATTCCGCTTGTCAGATAATCAAAAAGACATTGCCCATCTTTATCCCTATGTGGAACAAAATGTATATTCCGTAAGATTATCTAACTTTGATTTTGACAACGATGGGAATGTAAATATTGTTTCCATGGCAAAAAAAGGCGAACTTAGCAAAGCATCAGGAGATAATGTTTGGGAAAACACGACTCACATTATTGTTGAAAAAGAAAAGAAAACAACACTGGATGTCCAATTTATAAAAAATAAAAATATTTTAATAAAGAACAACAATGTTACACTCTATGTAACCAATCAAGACGGAAATTTATTACCAATATATACCGTCCCAATCGGAGGAGTTCCATTAAAAAACAGTAAAATTCAATTCAAACAAAAGAAAAAAACAACACCCTATTAAGTTCAAGATTTTACGCTTTTGAAAAAATTATTTATTACATATTTAGGTTTTTTAGGAGCAATTTTTTTCTCTTCGTTTGCATATTCTCAGTCGTATCAAATCAAAACGTTTGGCATCGACAATGGAATTACACAACCGTATGTATACACAATCAATCAAGATAAAAAGGGTTATCTCTGGGCTGGAACGGGTGATGGGGCATGTAAATTTGACGGTATCAGTTTTAAATCATTTTATTCCACTGACGGGTTTGCCGACAATTTTGTAACCAGTAGCTACAAAGACATTAATCGTAATTTATGGTTTGGGCATAACCAAGGAGGGATTACTTTCTTTGATGGGAAAACATTCAAAACAATCAACACAAGTGGCTTTTCAAAAAGCCCGGTTACAACCATCATTTCAGACGAAAAAGGCGGTGTTTGGTGTGCTACACAGAACGATGGAATTTTCAGAATAAGTAAAGCATTTGAAGTGGATGTTTTTAAAATGGAATTTAATCAGTTAACCATTTTTTCACTCGCACTCACCAAAAACAATCAACTTCTTGTTGGAACAGGCGAAGGATTGATGCTTTACGACTTATCCGGAGACAAAAGAAAACCTCTCTTTTCAAAAACAATCGAAACTATTCCAAAAACAAAAATTCAATGCCTTGTTAAAAAAAACAATTCAGGTAGCATCTGGGTAGGAACCGAAGATGAAGGTTTGTTCTTGTTAACCCCATCTGTCTCAAATATAAATAGCTTCAATGCAAGTCGTACAGGAGATAAACTATCTCTAAAATTTAAAAACGTACAGGATGTTTATGAAGACAAGCTTTCCAACCTTTGGATTGCAACATTTGGCGAAGGAGTAATAAAACTGCTGCTATCGCCAAGCACATTAAACTACGAAGAATTTTTGCAATTTTCTGAAGAAAATGGACTGGAAAACAAATACACAAAAAGTATTTATGCTGATCACGAAGGCAATATTTGGGTTGGAACTTATGGTTCCGGATTAGTTCAACTTCAAGATAATTGTTTTTCGTTTTATTCACACACTCAAAAACAATACAGCAATAGTGTGAATGCGCTTTATATTACCGAAAAAGAAAAATGGTTTGGTGTAGAAAACGGACTCATCAAAATTGATTTACGATCAAAAGAAAAATGGGAATTCTTCAATCACAAAAATGGTTTTGTCGATGATAAAGTTACTGCGATTTGTCAAATCGATTCAAACACGATTGCTATTGGAACGAATGCAAACGGTTTGTTTAATTTAAACATTGCAAAAAACACATTCACAAAAATTGAATTGAGTGATGACCAACTTTGTAAATCAATCAATTCAATCGCGGTAAGTGATGATGTGATTTGGGTTGCAACCAAAGGGGGGATTTTTAAGCTAGAGCCCAAAGCTAAAATCAAAACTCATTTCACAACAGAAAGTGGATTAACGCACAACAACATCAACCAAATTGTAATATCAAAAGATAAAAAATTATGGATTGTCACTCACAGCAATTATATCTCTCATATTGATGAAAAAGATGAAGTAAAAAACATTTTAATCTTTAATGGAGTTGATTTAATAAATGTATCTGGAATTTTAGAAGATGACAGTAAAAATATTTGGGTTACAACTTTTGGACATGGGGTGTTTAAAATAAAAGATACCGTTATAGCAAAATATGGCATTGAAAAAGGACTAAAATCAAATTACTGTTATAGCATTGTAGAAGATGGCTCGAACAACATCTGGATTGGTCATCGCTTAGGATTAAGTAGAATCAAAACCAAAACAAACGAAATCGATGTTTTTGATAAGAATGAAGGTGTTCTGGGTGATTGTAATCCAATAGCCTCTTTTACAGATACAGAAGGATATACCTGGTTCGGCACAACGATGGGTAGCGCAAAATTTGACCCACACAAAGATGTAAAAAACCTTATTCCTCCAATCGTGAATGTTACCTCGTTTAAAATAAATGATAAGGAAATTGATTTTACACGCGATACTGTTTTACCCTATGACGACTATCGCATACGAATTGATTTTGTTGGTATCACATTCAAATCAAGCACGCATGTATTGTTTCAATATAAATTAGAGGGATACGATCTTGATTGGTCAGACAAAACCAACAATGCTTTTGCACGTTACGGAAAATTAAGTGATGGGGAATACACCTTCCTGCTTCGAGCATACAATAACGATGGTGTTTGCAATCAATCCCCCTTCAGTATCAAAATAAAAATTGCTTCTCCCATTTGGAAAAAAGCTTGGTTTATCATTTTATGCATTGCAATTGTTATTTATGGCTTTTATCTGGTACTTAAAATCAGAGAACGGAATCATCGAAAATTTGAGTTAGAATTGCAAAAAGCATTGAACGAAAAAACAAGAGAAGTTATCTTTCAAAAAGAAGAAATTGAAAAAAAGAATAAAGATATTACAGATAGTATTCGATATGCTAAACGAATACAGGACGCCATTCTTCCAGAATTAGAGTCATTACAAAAATATCTCCCCGATTCCTTTATCTTTTTTCAACCTCGCGATATTGTGAGTGGCGATTTTTATTGGTTCAAAAGTTATGGAGATAAACTTATTGTAGTTTGTGCTGATGCCACAGGACATGGAGTACCAGGCGCATTTATGAGCATGATTGGAAGCACATTGTTGAAAGAAATTATTTCTAGAAAGGGCATCAATTCACCTGCCTTTGCACTTGCTTCACTAGATGAAGAAATCAAAATTCTGCTAAAACAATCTGACGGAGAACACCATCAAACTCAAGACGGAGTTGATGTTGTGATTTGTGAAATTGATTTGAAAACACATTTTGTTAGAATTGCATCTACAAAACGACCGATAATTATTTCAAAAAACAAAGAACTAATTCTTCTGAAAAAAGAAAGTACTGATACACAACAATACGAAACAAAGGATATTCAGCTCGCGAAAGGAGACATCTTGTATTTATTCACAGATGGATACCCCGACCAATTTGGTGGGGATGAAGGGAAAAAAATTAAGATTGCAAGCGTAAAAAATATTCTTCAAGAAATTCAAACACTCCCTATTGCGAAACAAGAAATGATTATTGAAAACTATTTCAATAATTGGAAAGGTGGTTACGAACAAATTGATGATGTTCTGTTTATGGGGCTGAAATTATAGAAATGGAACGCAGCTTCAACGCGAAGCCTCCAGCGCCTGCTCAATATCAGAAACAATATCAATAATGTTTTCTAACCCAACAGAAATCCTCACCATTCCGGGTGTGATGCCAACTTCGATTCTTTCTGATTCCGATAATTTAGCATGTGTTGTGGATGCCGGATGCGTAGCAATGGTTCTCGTATCACCTAAATTTGCTGTTAACGAACACATTTGTAATGCATCCAAAAATCGTCTTCCTCTTTCTATTCCTCCTTTAATTTCAAACGTAACAATTCCACCGCCCATACTCATTTGTTTTTTTGCAATTTCAAACTGAGGATGGGATAATAAAAATGGATAACGCACTTGCTCTACCTCCGGATGATTTTCTAATAACCCCGCCAATTTATGGGCATTCTGACAATGGCGTTCCATGCGAATAGCCAGTGTTTCCAAACTTTTTGAAAGTGTCCAAGCATTAAAAGGGGATAATGCCGGACCTGTGCTTCTGCAAAATGTATGAATCTCTTTAATCAATTCTTTTTTCCCGACAACAATTCCTCCCAACACTCTACCTTGTCCATCAATATATTTTGTAGCTGAATGTGTTACCAAATGTGCTCCATATTTTATCGGCTGTTGCAAAAAAGGAGTAGCAAAACAATTGTCTACATTTAAAATAATGTTGTGCTTGTTTGCCAATATTCCTAACCATTCCAAATCAACAATATCTAACCCCGGATTAGAAGGCGTTTCCACAAAAATCATTTTTGTGTTTTTTTGAATCAATTTTTCCCAAGTCTCCGGTTTATTGATATCCGCATATGTATGCTCAATGCCCCATTTCGGTAGAAATTTTGTAATCACCGTATGGGTAGAACCAAAAATAGAACTGGCAGACAAAATATGATCGCCACTCTTTAACAATGCCATGAAACTTGCAAAAATAGCAGACATCCCTGAAGCGGTTGCATAACCAGCCTCTGCGCCTTCCATCAAACACATTTTTTCTACAAATTCTGTTGAGTTTGGATTGGAAAACCGACTGTAAATATTTCCTTCCAATTCATCTGCAAACATAGCACGCATCTGTTCCGCATCCTCAAATGTAAAACTCGATGTTAAATACAACGGCACAGAATGTTCTCTGTTTTCAGTTCTTTCCGACTGTGTACGAATGGCGTTTGTTTCAAATTTTTTCATGGGCATTGATATGGGAACGCAGATTTATTATGGTTATGATTTGTTAAGATTTTTAAAACATAAAATTTTTACTCATATTATGTTTTTGTTTTAAATAACACCGGAACCCAAACCTATTAATCATTTTTTATCATAAAAATCATAATAAATCTGCGTTCCTATTCTTATTCATTCACGGAGACCTTGTATGTTATCTTGGCTCCCGCAAGTTCCAACGTTTTTGAAACCGAACAATATTTCTCCATCGACAATTGAACCGCTCGCTCTGCTTTCTCTTTATCAATTTGTCCCTTAAATTTAAAATGAAGTCCTATTGTTTCCCACAACGAAGGCTCTTTCCCGTGCTCACGCTCGCCATCAATACTAATTGTAAAATCTTCAATCACCTGTCGCTGCTTTTTTAATATCAAAACAATATCAATTGCACTACAACCACCCAAGCCCATCAATAACATCTGCATCGGACGAACACCTTTATTATGTCCTCCAATATTCTCCCCCGCATCCATTTGCGCAACATTTCCTGTTTCACTAATTGCTTCAAAGTGAAAGGCATCATCCAATCGTTTTAGTTCTATTCTCATTCTAATTAATTTTGAATTTCAAAGGTAAGTAATTGATGTATATTTTGATTAGTTTTGCTTTGGTTAATATGAATAAACACTTTTTTACATATCGCCAACCGTTAAAACTGGAAAACGGGCAAACCTTACAAACGTTGGATGTTGTTTACCATACGTATGGAGCAATCAATGCCGATAAAAGTAATGTGGTTTGGTTCTGTCATGCACTTACTGCAAACAGTGATGTTGCAGATTGGTGGGACACACTCGTGGGGGCAGGAAAAAAATACGATCCTGCACACCACTTTATCATTTGTGCAAATATTATTGGTTCCTGTTATGGTTCATCCGGACCATTAAGCATTAATCCTGAAACACAAAAACCGTTTTATAGTTCCTTCCCACAAGTAACGATTCGTGATATGGTACAGGCGCATATCATTTTGCGTAAACATTTAGGAATAGAAAAAATAAACACCATTATTGGTGGCTCGATGGGTGGCTATCAAACAATTGAATGGGCTTTAACAGAACCAACTGTTTTTGAAAACATGGTGCTGGTGGCTACTGGTGCGCAAGAATCAGCTTGGGGTATTGCCATCCATACAGCGCAACGCTTGGCAATTGAAACGGATTTAACATGGAAAGAACATCACCAGACAGCAGGAGCAGCCGGACTAAAAACTGCGCGAGCAATCGGCATGCTCACGTATAGAAATTACGATGCCTTTGTGAAAACACAAACGGACAGTGAACATAAATTAGACAATTTCAAAGCAAGCTCTTATATCAATTATCAAGGTGAAAAATTGGTAAAACGGTTCAATGCTTATAGTTATTGGATTTTAACAAAGGCGATGGATTCGCATAACATCGCTCGCAACAGAGGGACACTCGAAGATGTATTAAAAAGTATTTCCTTAAAAACAACCATCATCGGCATCTCCAGCGATTTCCTTTGTCCGATTGCCGAACAAAAAACAATGGCGCAGCACATTCCAAATTCAAAATTTGTGGAAATTGATTCTCCTTATGGGCACGATGGATTTTTGATTGAAGGCAAGTTGATTGGGGAGGCAATAGAGATGAATTAAAAAAAGCCTCGTTTGTCATTTCGAGCGAAGTCGACAAACGAGGCTTTTTTATTTTATGCGTTTCCTTTATCTGCGCCAGTATCCGCAACAGAAATACTACCCAAATCTCTATCGAAGAAATATAAACCACTCTTATCTCCACCAATAAATTTTAATTTATCTAGGATTTTGCGAGCCAATGCTTCTTCTTCAATTTGCTCAGAAACATACCATTGCAAGAAGTTGTGTGTTGTATAATCCTTTTCTTTCAAACACACTTCAACACAATTATTAATTTCATTTGAAACCAATACTTCGTGCTTCAATACTTCCTCAAATACAAATTGTACTGATTTAAATTTTTGCGGTTGTGCCTTTAATGCCGGAATCAACGCTTGTCCACCACGCTCGTTTACATACTTTATCAATTTAAGCATGTGCATGCGCTCCTCATCTGCATGTGTGTATAAAAAGGCTGCAACACCTTCTAAACCTTGTGTTTCAGCCCAAGAAGCCATTGCTAAATAATATTGTGAAGATGCTGCTTCCAGCTCGATTTGCTGATTTAAAGCTGATTCTACTTTTTTTGCGATCATAGTTTTTTGTTTTTTATAATTATGGATTATTCATTCAAATTGCATCCACTAACTAAAACAAAGTTAAAGCATTTTTTGTTTATTCTAACCACATAGAAACATAGAAAAAAAGAAAAGAAAAAGAAAACCATGAGAGACAATGAGCCAAAAATCGTTAAAACGATTTTTTTCATGGTTTTATGTCCTTCTTTAACCAGCAAAATCATATGTTTCTTTGTTGTTAAATTTTTTTTATTAGATACCACATTCATTATGAAACAGCCTAATTATTCACTACCTTTGGATATGTAACAAAGTCCTGAAAACAACGTTATAGAATCGCATGTCAAGCAACTATCAAAATTTAATTGAAAAGCTGGATGAATTCATCCGTAAGTATTATAAAAATCTGCTCTTACGCGGAGTAATTTATAGTACGGCTTTGGTTTTATTATTTTTTGTGTCTGCCACTACGCTTGAATACTTTGCTCATTTTAACTCTGCTGTCAGAACCGTTCTCTTTTATTCCTTTGTTTTGGCTTCTCTCTTCATTTTAGTGAAGTACATCGCTATTCCCGTTTCCAAACTTTATAAAATCGGGAAAATTATTTCGCACGAAGAAGCATCTGCAATCATTGGAAAACACTTTTCGAATGTGCAAGATAAACTGTTGAATGTATTGCAACTACAATCGCTTCAAGACACCAACCAACCACCGACAACGAATAACTATCAACTAATTGAAGCTAGCATCAATCAAAAAACGCTGGAATTAAAACCTATTCCATTTACTTCTGCAGTTGATTTTTCAGAAAATAAAAAATATCTAAAATATGCGCTGATTCCGATTTTGCTGATTACTGTCATTCTCTTTGCCGCACCCAGCATCATCACTGATGGAACAAAGCGCTTGGTGAAACATACCGAATATTTTGAAAAACAAGCTCCGTTTCAATTTGTGATTACGAATTCTGATTTAAAAACGGTAACGCAACAAGATTATGAGTTGAAAGTAAAACTCACCGGTGATGAAGTTCCTGAAAATGTATTTGTTGAAATTGACGGCAATGAGTTTAAGTTGGACAAAGAAAACATTGTCAATTTTACATACCTCTTTAAGAATGTTCAAAAAAGCATCCCCTTTCAACTCGTTGCTGATGGCTTCAAATCAAAGGAATACGAGTTGGTTGCACTGCCCAACCCAATCTTATTAAGTTTTGATATTGCATTGTCGTATCCGAAATATTTAAATAAAAAAGATGAAGTAATTAAAAATACAGGCGACTTGGTAATCCCTGCAGGAACCAAACTCAGCTGGAATTTCAACACTCAAAATACCGAACAAATTCGGTTAAATTTTAACGACACCTCTTTTTCAGTTGCTCCTGCACGTGAAAATAATTTTAGTTATTCCACCCGCTTGTTCCGCGACAAAAATTATTCTGTTACCACAGCAAATCAATATTTGAAAAGCAAAGATTCTGTTACCTATTCTATTAATGTTATTCCGGACGCTTACCCCCAAATTACCGTAGCAGAAAAGAAGGATTCTACCTCTAATAAACGCATCTATTTCCGTGGCGAAGTGAAAGACGACTATGGATTTAACAAACTTTCGTTTAACTATCGTTTTATCACAAACAACGATTCTGCTGCAACCGACAACTACAAGAAGATGACAGCCAACGGTGTTCCCATTGCACTTAGCAAAGGGGTTACCCAAGACCAGTTTTTTCACTACTGGGATATGACCGAATTGGGAGTTGCTCCGGGAGACCAGGTTGAATATTATTTTGAAGTTTGGGATAACGATGGTGTAACAGGCAGTAAGTCAGCGCGCAGCCATAAAATGATTTTTAAAGCTCCTACATTAAAAGAGCTGGAAGAAAATACCGACAAAAACAATAATAAGATTAAGGAAGATTTGGAAGAAAGCATCCGTGAAGCAAAAGAGGTGCAAAAAGAGCTTGCTGACTTACAACGCAAGGTTGCAGAGAAAAAAGATTTATCCTGGGAAGAAAAAAAGAAATTGAAAGAATTACTCGACAAACAAAAAAATCTTCAAAAGAAAATCGAATCGGTTAAAAATGAAAACCAACAGAATAATGAGCAAAAGAATGAATACAAACAACAAAACGAGGAGGTTTTAGAAAAACAAAAACAACTCGAAGAGTTGTTTGATAAGGTAATGACTCCTGAGCTGAAAGAAAAATACGATGAGTTGCAAAAACTCTTAGAAAAAATGGATAAGGATAAAGTGCAGGAAGCTTTGGATAAAATGAAGTTGGAAAACAAAGATTTATTAAAAGAATTAGATCGCAACCTCGAAATTTTCAAACAATTAGAAGTAGAACAAAAACTTCAAGAAAGCATTGATAAACTAAATGATTTGGCAAAAAAGCAAGAAGAACTTGCCAAACAATCAGAAGAGAAAAAGACGGATGCTAAAGACCAAAAAGCAAAACAAGACGATTTAAATAAAAAGTTTGAGGATTTGAAAAAGGATTTGAAAGAGCTTGAAAAAAAGAACAACGAATTGGAAGAACCTAAAAAGCTTGAAAACACAGATCAAAAGCAGGAGGAAATAAAAAGTGACATGCAAAAAAGCAGCGAAAATCTGAATGAAAACAAAAAGAAAGATGCTGCCAAATCTCAAAAAGATGCTTCTCAAAAAATGGAAGAAATGAGCCAGCAGATGGAGAAAGCACAGCAACAAGAAGAACAACAACAAGCTGAGGAAGACATTGATAAAATGAGAGGCTTATTGGAAAATCTTATTCAGCTGTCATTCGGACAAGAAGCATTGATGGGACAATTGACAAAAACAAAACCCAACGATCCTCAATATGTGAAAATCAATCAGAAGCAGAAGAAATTGAAAGATGATTCGAAGATGATTGAAGATACATTGTTGGCGCTTAGCAAACGGGTACCGCAAATTGCTGCTGCTGTGAACAAAGAAATTAGTGCAATCAATATGAACATGGACAAAGCTTCGGAAGAAATTACCGAATCTCAAACCCCTGCATATGATGGAAAAAACCACAAACAAGAAGCATTAAGTCGTCAACAATTCGCCATGACCTCTATCAATAATCTGGCATTGATGCTCAATGAAGCACTCAAACAAATGCAGATGAATGCTAAAAACAGCAAACCGGGAAGTGGTAGCTGTAAAAAACCGGGTGGAAAAGGAGAAAAACCATCCATGGCCAGTATGCGCAAAATGCAGGAACAACTCAATCAGCAAATTAAAAAGCTGAAAGATGGGATGGAAAAAGGTGGCAATAAACCAGGAAACAAACCTGGAATGGGCATGGGAGGAATGAGTAAAGAATTGGCTCAACTTGCTGCACAACAGGCTGCTTTGCGCCAAGAATTGCAAAAAATGTCGGATCAAATCAATAAAGATGGAAAAGGAGCCGGAGGAATGAGCAAAATTATTGAGAAAATGGAAGAAACGGAGACGGATTTGGTCAATAAACTCATCAGTCCGGAAACTTTAAAGCGCCAAGAAGAAATCCTGACTCGCTTGCTAGAAAGCGAAAAGGCGGAGAAAGAACGAGAAATGGATGAAAAAAGACAATCAAATGAATCAAAAAATGCAAATTTTAGTAACCCTAATGAATTTTTGGAGTATAATATGCTGAAACAAAAAGAAACGGAATTACTCAAAACGGTTCCACCGTCCTTAACTCCTTTCTTTAAGTCAAAAGTAAACCAATACTTCAACAACTTTGGAAACTAATATGGTACTTGCAGAAAATCAAAAAATCAGAATCGCTTCAAGAGCAGAGAATATCATTCTTGTTGAGCGTATGGTAGAAGATGTGTGTGATTTGTTCAACATCAGCGAAGATTATTACGGAAATATACTTGTAGCGATTACTGAAGCAGTAAACAATGCAATTTATCATGGTAATCAAGCAAACCCAAAGAAAAATATCGATATTTTCTTTAAATCCTTCCCCGATCATGTTTCATTCATTGTAAAAGATGAAGGAAAAGGATTTAATTATGATAACTTGCCGGATCCAACCAATCCTGAAAACATTGAAAACCCGAATGGTCGCGGTGTATTTTTAATGCGCAACTTGGCCGACAAAGTTTCATTTGAAGACAATGGCAGCAAAGTGGTGTTGGATTTCAAAATGGCTAACTAGCTTTTGTTTTCAACCAATCGCTATAGTTTATTATATCGCTATCTGAGCTACTCTTTAACATTTCCCCATCAAGCAACACGTTAATTTCTTTTAACAGTTGCTTGTTCTTTTTTATACCTTCTGCATTCATCATCTTTTCAATCACTTTCACCATTTCCTTCTGACGCACATACTCCTCTTTTTTCAATAGCGCGGAATACTCCTTCCGAATACGTTCGGATTTATGTTCCAAATAATCAAAGTCTCCCAATTCATATCGAATCATTAATTCAAATACCGCCAGTTTCAGATGCCAAGCCTCATCCAAGTGCTTAAAAGCATCCTGCATCATCGGCTTTACCAAATGTTTTAACGATTCCTTAAAATTCTTTTTGTCAAAATTCAACACCGCCAAATTCAAATACACAAACACATTGTAAATCGAAAGTTTTTGAATGCTGGCATTGTCTTTCGCTTCGTGCAGAATCTCAATCGCTTTATCAATATTTTTTACCGAATAATTAATTACCAATGAATTATAATAATAAAACAAATACTTATCGTAAAGTGTCTTTCCAAACTCTTCCATGGCTAATTTTAGCTTCTCCACATAGTTTAACGAAAGGTCTATTTTACCATTTTTAAACAACGAATTGATCAAATACGTAAGCATTTGAAGTTTTGTATCATGGTTGTTTTTATTAAATAATTTTTCTTTTGAAAACTCATCAAACGTCTGCAACAAATACTTTTCAAGTGATTTATAATCTTGTTGCTGTAATAAAATACGGCTAACAGATTGATAGATTTTAAAGCGTAAAACCGGACTGTTCCTTACGTCCTTGCTTTTCGCAAAATCATTGACTGTTTTTTGAAGGAGCTTTAAAATTTCGGTACTTTGTTTTGCAAAATTTTGAGAAACTTTAATCCGATAAATCAATGCAGCCAAAATATCATCAATCTCTTGCACCTTATTCAATTTCGAACGATTGTCCTTTCGTTTTTGAATGTATACTTCCGGATTAATTTCCAATGTTTCGTGCGAAAGCTTTATAAATTCCCCATAAATAATATCCAGCCAGTCCAGTTGCTCATTTTCATTTGCCTTTCGGAAAGCTTTGTTTAAGTAATAATAGGCCGTTGCGGCTTGTCCTTTATTCTGAAACAAACGTGACAAAAACAAATAATTTAAAACGATATTGTATTCATTGGCATCGTAATAATGCAGTGTTAAAGTCTTGCCGATATCATCAAACAACCTGTTTTTCAAACGATACAGTGCGTTTTTATCTTCCGTATCGTACAGTTTTTTCAGAATTTTTTCTTCGTCATACTCCGGGTATTGCTTGCGGATAAAATCAAACAACAGCTCATCTTTTCTTTCTGTTGCCTTTTCTGTACGATTGATAAAGAGCTTGAAACTTCGTGTTTCCTCCTTATTCATATTTCCGATGACTTCGTTGAGTATGTTCATATTTATGTTTTGAATACGTAAGAAAATTACAAATTTAATTTAATATGCCAAAATATTTAAATACATTTGATTAGAAAACATCCCGAAACTTAATACTCTTATAGTATGAAACGATATTTCTTGCTCCTCCTCTTGGCAATTTTAATGACCCATAGTCAGTCAAAAGCTCAAGTAACATTAGGCATTAGCCCATACTCCGTTATTATAAGTAACGATACGCTGCCGGGAGGAGCTACCGACAGCATTTTCTTTTGGGTTGTAAACAGCGGAGCTGCAGCCTTTAGTGATAACATTACATTCCATACTGAAGTGCAAGACTCTTCCGGTGTTTTTTATTTGCCTATTGATACTTCTAATACAGGTATAGTAACCATACCAGCAAACGACAGTCTCAAATTCACTCTTTACCCTACTTATACAATTGGACCGGCTTTATATCATTACGACATCAATGTAATTGTAATTTGGCCGGTAGCTTTAACGGCAAGCACCGGAGACTCATTAACTTATATTGAAGTGCTTACGATCCCTATTGGTGTTGATGAGCTCGATTTAACTCGACTCATAAAAGCTTATCCGAATCCGACATCCAACAATTTTACGCTCGAAAACACGGGTAAAAATGCTATTGAAGAAGTAAGAATTTACGATTTAACAGGCCGTTTGATTCAAACTGAAAAAAATCCACTGTTCATCTGTACCGATCAGTGGAAAGCGGGAACGTATTTGATTAAGATTCAACTCGAAAACAAACAAACCCGAACGATTCGAGTCATTAAACAATAATATAACATGCTTCACTTTACAAATGCCAATCTGCTTTTCCTCAGATTGGCATTTGTTCTTTACAGACCTTTCATCTTATTACTTACCTTTGTGCTATGGATACAGAATTTGAATACCAAAACGTACTCAAACAAATCGCAAAACAGTTTGGTGACGATATCGATATACAAGGGTTACTATTTATTATTGGTTTGCAGGAGTTAGGAAAAGGGAAAATAAAGCTCTCCAAAAACGAAAAGCTGGACGTGATGCACATTGCTATCTGCACATTACTTTCACCTTATGGCTATTATGAATACGAAGGGTTGGATAAAGACGGCTGGCCACACTGGAAAACAATAGAGAATCTGCCACCATTAAAGCCGGCACAACAGCAAGAAATTATTAAACAAGCGATTGTAGAGTATTTTAAAACCGTAGATATACAGTCCTAAATTTATTGAACTCTAACGGTTACTTCAGCATCTTTTCCCGGCTCATCCAAACGAAGAACGCCAACACCTTCTTCACCGGCATAAGCAGGATGTGTTGCAGTAACATCAAAAATTGCAGGAAGTTTTACATCAAAAGAAGCCATTCCAGACCCATCTGTAGTCCCATCATAAACAACATCACCACTAACAGAAGGTGCAGCTAAACGAACTGTTGCTCCTGATATAGCAGCTCCATTCGTATCCACTACGGTTACTTTTCCATGGCAGGTTTTATCCTTGTTACAAGATGTAGATACAAACACCACAGATAGTAGTGCGATTACGGCTATAACTGCTGAAATTCTGGTAGCTAATGTTTTCATGTGTATATTTTTCTTTAAAAGATAAATTTCGGTACGATGAATGTAAGACTTGATTATCTTTACAATTAACAAATTTAATACATTTAAAATGAATAACAAAAAACTTTTCATAGGATTTTCATTTGTTTTAGGGCTTTTTTTGATGTTTACGGCTTTTATTCCCCATAAAAACATGGGCGAAGGGAATATCAACGTGCTGATTAAGACAACCTACGGGGATATTAAGATAAAATTATACAACGAAACACCACTTCACCGCGACAATTTTTTGAAACTGGTTAAAACACATTACTTGGATAGCCTTCTATTTCACCGCGTTATTCAAAAATTCATGATTCAAGGTGGTGATCCGAATTCAAAAAATGCAATCCCAGGAGAAGTAATGGGAGAAGGCGGTCCAGGCTATACCATTCCTGCTGAAATTAACCGCTCCATTTTTCATAAAAAAGGTGCACTTGCCGCTGCCAGAGAAAGCGACTTAGATAATCCAACACAGGCTTCTTCCGGCTCTCAGTTTTACATTGTCCAAGGTAAAACCTATACCGACTCGCTTTTAAAAACACAAGCCGTGAGAATCACGAAACGAACACTCTACGCTTATTTTGTTAATCTTGCTGAAAACAAACATTATTTAGATGATTACAAACGGTATGTAAAAGAAGAAAAAGCCGACAGCATGAAATACATCAACGATGTTTTTGATGCTAAAGTGGAAAAAGAATTTCCAAATGTTGCGCTATACAAATTCACTCCGGAACAAATAAAAGCATACACCACCATCGGTGGAACGCCTGCATTGGATAATACCTATACCGTTTTCGGAGAAGTTTATCAAGGCATGGAGATTGTTGATTTAATTGCCGCACAAAAAACCGATAAAAGCGCAAGACCCATCGAAGACATTCGCATTTTGAGTGTTTCAATTATTCCTTAACTTCGTGCACTATTTTAAGAAAAGATGAAAGATCGTATTGACGAATTATTAAGTGAAATTGAAGCTTTTACCGCAAGCAGCAAAGAGCATGTGGAAGAGTTTCGTATTAAATTGTTGAGCAAAAAAGGAAAAGTAAAAGAGCTGTTTGAGGAGTTCAAAACTGTTGCACCTGAAATGCGCAAAGAAGTTGGCCAAAAGCTGAATGAACTGCAAAACAAAGCACAAGATAAAATCAACCACTTGAAAGAAAAATTCGAATCATCGGATGATGCTGCGAATTCAACGATTGATTTAACACTGCCTGCTGAAAACATTGCTTTTGGCTCACGACACCCGTTATCGCTCGTTAGAAATCAGATTGTAGACATCTTCTCTCGGATTGGATTTACCGTTTCGGAAGGACCGGAAATTGAAGACGATTGGCATAATTTTACAGCCTTAAATACACCTGCAGATCATCCTGCACGTGATATGCAAGACACCTTTTACATTTCTGAAAACCCTGATATTGTATTACGAACACAAACCTCTTCCGTGCAAGTACATATCATGGAAGGCACACAGCCACCTATTCGCACCATTTCACCGGGGCGCGTTTACCGCAATGAAGCTATTTCTGCACGTGCTCATTGTCAGTTTCACCAAGTAGAAGGTTTGTACATTGATAAAAAAGTTTCGTTTGCCGACTTAAAACAAACGCTTTTATATTTCTCAAAAGAAATGTTTGGCGAAGAAACAAAAATTCGTTTGCGCCCTTCCTATTTTCCATTTACAGAAATTAGTGCTGAAATGGATATTTCTTGCCCGTTTTGTAAAGGAACAGGATGCAATATCTGTAAAGGTGCCGGCTGGGTAGAAATTTTAGGTTGCGGAATGGTGGACCCTTCTGTACTTGAAAACTGCAAAATAGATAGCAAACAATACAGCGGATTTGCTTTCGGTATGGGCATTGAGCGCATCACCATGCTTAAATATCAAGTAAAAGATCTTCGATTGTTTTCTGAAAACGATGTTCGCTTTTTGAAACAATTTAAATCGGTTATTTAATAAAGAACTGATTCTATTTTCACACAAACTTACAATGTCTCGCTTGCTCCAAATACAAGAAATGCTTAAGACGGAGCCCAACGACTCCTTCTTAAACTATGCATTGGCATTGGAGTATGCAAAAGTAAATGATGTAGTAAAAGCCATTGAATTAATCGAGGGATTGATAACTCGAGATGAAAACTATTTGGGTGCTTATTACCAATTGGGAAAATACTACGAGCACATTCAAGATATTCCCAAGGCGATTGCAACCTATACAAAAGGAACAGAAGTCGCAAAAAAAATTAAAAACAACAAAGCATTGGGTGAATTGAATGAAGCTTTGTGGATGTTGGAGGAGGACTAATTTAAAAATGTCCAGTGGACATATTTAAATTAGAGCCAGGCTGTGCGGCAGGCAAAAAAGTTTCTTGAAAAATCCAACATTACTTTATTGTTTCAAACACTTTCGCTACTTTTTCTCTTTGCGCTTTTGCGCTTTCAATCTCACTTTCCAAGTTATGCACATCGGAATTCGGATTTATTTCCTTCAGTTTTTTTATCTTCTCATTGGTGAATGCAATTCGATCATCGTACATCGCAACAAGTTCTTTTACTGATTTTTTTGCATAATAGGCCACCCACTTTGTAATGCTTGCATCGTTTGCAATGCCTGCCAACAAATCAACTCCCTTGTTTACCGTTTCATCCTTTTTATCCTTTTTCAAAAATACCGTGTACTGTGAAATAAATCCAATCATTGAAAACCCGGTGAACTTTGTTGCGTTGTTGATAAAAAAATCATTGTTTTCATCCGTTCCATTTGCCGCATATAAATCTGTAATTGCATACAACACGTCAATGTTCTTTTCATTTTCATAAGGTTTAGCAATCACCATCGCCTCTTTCGGGTTTATTTTTCCGATGGCAGACAAAGAAGAGCTAAACACATAATACGATTTATCTTTCAATCCGTTTTTATACAACGGTTCCAAATCCGCATCTTTGTAATTCGCATATAAAAACTCAATCGCCATGGCACGTACAATGGCTTTCGCATCTGTTTGAGCCAACCCAACCAATTTTTCTTTGATTTCTTTTTCATGTCCGGCTTGAATATTCTTCAAAGCGCCAATAGCATCCAAGCGTAAATTCCAAAATTTATCATTTAATGCTTTGATGATAACGCCAGTAGCAATGGAGTCCCCTGCCTTCTCCGAAAGTTTCGAAAGGGCCTCAAATCGATCTAAATACAATGGAGCATTTGAATATTGAAATGCTAATTCTTGAATCGACTTCGTTTCGCTTTTTGTGCACAACAACATTTTTTCTGCATCTACATTTACCAAATCAGGTTTTGAAGCAGCTGGGAATTCGAATGTCTCATCGGATTTAGTCAGTGTGATTTTTTTGCGTTCCACTTTTCCATTAACATACAAATCGATGTACATTGGAATTTTAAACAACGGTGTTTTTGAAAAATCTTGTACTTGTTTTATTTGTACAATTTGTTTTTGATTGTTGGCATTGTACTCCGAACGAATAATTAAATCAGGGTGTCCGGGCGACAAGAACCATTGATTAAAAAACCAATTTAAATCTTCACCAGTTACTTTTTCAAATGCCATTCGCAATTGATGAATCTCCACAGAAGTATATTTATTGGTTTCTAAATACAATTTCAAGGAAGCAAAAAACGCATCATCGCCAACATATTTTCGCAACATGTGAAGCACTTGTCCGCCTTTATTATAGCTATGTCCATCAAACATATCTTCTTTATCGGAATACTGAAAACGAATCAGGTTGACTTGTTTTCTGTCGGATTCCGCTAAATATCCGGCTCTGGATTCTGCGCTGTGGTGGTCTGCTGCATCCAAGCCATATTTATATTCTTGCCATAAATATTCACCATACGTGGCAAATGATTCGTTCAGCGGCAAATTGCTCCATGATTCACAGGTAACTAAATCACCAAACCACTGATGAAACAATTCATGCGAAATATAATCTTCGTAATCTTTGTCTAACAATTCCCTATCGGTGCGTTGTAAAAATTCGCTATGAAGTGTAGCAGTGGTATTTTCCATTGCCCCAGAAACGTAATCACGTGCAGTAATCTGTGAATATTTAATCCATGGATATTCAACACCTAACTTGTTTGAGAAAAACTCTAACATCTCCGGAGTGTTGCCAAATATAGCTTTTGCATGGGGCTCGTATTCCTTTTCAACAAAATAGGATACTTCTTTCCCCCTCCATTTGTCTTTTACAACTGCGAAATCACCAACAGCCATCATTGCTAAATAGGGAGCATGAGGTAATTCCATTTTCCAATAATCTGTTCGAGTGCCATCACCATTATCAAAGGAAGAACACAGCTCTCCGTTAGATAATGTCACATACTTTTTATCAACCGTCATGTAAATCTCCTGAGTCATTCGTTCATTCGGACGATCGATGGTTGGCATCCAAACCGAAGTTGCTTGCGTTTCTCCTTGCGTCCAAATTTGTTGCGGCTTATTTTTATCTTTCCCATCCGGATTGATAAAATACAATCCTTTATCATCCGTAATCGCTGCACTTCCACCACTCTTTTTTAATTCATTCGGTTTGGCAACATACTCAATAAACAGGGTATACTCTTCATTATTTTTATACACTCTCCCCAGTTGAATGGTGAGTACATCTTCTTTGTAGTTGTATTGTAAAGGTGTTTTAGTATCCACTTCTGAAACGGTTGCTTCGTAAACTCCATCCGGATTTTTCTTGCTATCCATTCCGGTTTTTTTGTATTCTTTTTTTACAAGTGACACCTCTTTGATGTCCATTCCACGGGCATCTAATGCAATTTCGGAAGTCGGGTAGAAATAAGGTTTTGTGGTGATGGTGGCTTTTCCATACATGTATTGTGTGGTCCAATCGAAGCTCACATCCAATTTGGTGTGAAGTATATCATTTAATCTCGTTTCCGAAGCATGGTATTCTTCAACTTGAATATTCGTAGCAACCGCCTGAATAGTATCCAGGTTCATTACAATTAAATCATCGTCCTTGCCAGTTGATTTTTTAAACAAATTACAAGAAGAAGCAAAAACAAGCGCTATTGCCAGGATAAAAATACGTGCGTTCAGAACCATCATACTAATTTTAGAAAACCAAAGGTTGTGAAAATAAAATAGATTTCAAATAATTTCTACACTTGCGGAGTTTCGGGAGGACAGGTGGTTATTTAAATCCATTTTTAAACAAAAATCAATATCTTTGTGTTATGCTAAAAGTAAAAGTAAACAATCAGAAAGAGCATACTATAGAGCTCGAAAACGAAAGCACAGGAACCATTGATGGCAAAGCATTTGCTTTGGATGTGATTGAAGTAAAAAATGGTAGTTTTCATATTATAAAAGACAATCGCTCTTACAATGTGGAAGTGATCAAAGCTGATGCAGCTGAGAAAAGTTTTTTGGTACGCGTCAATGGAAACAATTACCAACTGAATGTAAAAGACAAGTACGATGAATTGCTGAAGAGCCTAGGTTTTGATGATTTAAGTTCTAAAAAAGTAAACGAAATAAAAGCTCCGATGCCAGGATTGGTATTGGATGTAAGAGTTGCAGAAGGAGACACCGTTAAAAAAGGTGATCCTATTTTAGTGTTGGAAGCCATGAAAATGGAAAACATTATCAAATCACCAACCGATGGAACCATTAAAAAAATCAATGTAAAGAAAGGTGTAGCCGTTGAGAAAAATCAGGTATTGATTAACTTCGGATAATACGGATAGCTAATCTTTACGAAGCGCTATCTTCTTTAAAACCGTCATCCCGTGCCGCGACACGGGATCTGCCAATTGTAAATACTGCTTATTATCATGAGATGCCGTGTCGTAGCACGGCATGACGTTTGTGAAGAGTGAACGATTATTAACTTACTTATTACTATGGAAAATAACAGAAGAGACTTTATAAAAAAATCAGCACTTGCTTTAGGCGCCATTGCTGTTACTTCAGCAGTTGGCAACACCCTGAATGCAGCAAAACTTATTGAAAAAGAAAGTGCATTAGCGGATGGAGGAAAATTTACGCTCCCTGCATTGCCTTATGCCTACGATGCCTTGGAGCCTCACATTGATAAACTAACAATGGAGATTCATCACAGCAAACATCACCAAGCGTATATCACTAATTTAAATAAGGGGCTGGAAACAGAAAACATGCTTTCTGGGCCATTAACAATCGAGCAAATTCTTGCTAAAGTAGGCGCTGGATTCTCTATGCCTATTCGTAATAATGCCGGTGGACACTACAACCATTCATTGTACTGGAGTTTAATGAAGCCCAACGGGGGTGGTGAGCCGAAAGGAAAATTAGGAGAAGCCATCAAATCAACTTTTGGTTCATTTGATGAATTCAAAAAACAATTTGCTGATGCCGGAATGAAACGTTTCGGCTCCGGTTGGGCTTGGTTGGTAAAAACCAAGGAAGGCAAATTGGTAATCACCTCCACCGCAAATCAAGACAATCCATTGATGAACCTGGATTCAGTAGAAGTAAAAGGAACACCTGTATTGGCATTGGATGTATGGGAACATGCTTATTATCTGAAGAACCAAAACAAACGCGCAGATTATATTACTTCGTGGTGGAATGTGGTGAACTGGGATGTTGCAGAAGGACTCTACAGTGCTTAAGATTATTGCACACTTTAAGATGTAAAATAAAAAAGCCCCGGCATTATTTGCCGGGGCTTCTTTTATAGTATTAATATCAGATTTATACCAATGCAATATCAAATTGCACTAAATCCACAAACTCCTGCACACGGCTATCTACTTGCGCTGCGGTAAGTCCGACTAAATTTTCTGTTCCGAATTTCTCTACACAAAAAGAGGCTGTAGCCGAACCGAAGATAATTGCACGTTTCATATTGTCAAACGAAATATCTTTTGTTTCAGCCAAATAACCGATAAATCCACCCGCAAAACTATCTCCCGCACCTGTTGGGTCAAACACATCTTCCAAAGGCAATGCCGGGGCGAAAAACACTTGCGTTTTATCAAACAACAATGCTCCATGCTCCCCTTTTTTGATGATTAAATATTTTGGTCCCATCGCCAATATTTTTTGTGCTGCCTTTACCAAGGAGTATTCACCTGACAATTGACGTGCTTCCCCATCGTTAATGGTTAATACATCCACCATTGCTATGGTTTCTTTTAAGTCATTCATTGCAATGTCCATCCAAAAGTTCATGGTGTCTAATACAATTAGTTTCGGACGGTTTTTCAACTGCAAAATCACTTGTTGCTGCACTTTAGGCACTAAATTTCCTAACATCAAAAATTCACAGTCTTGGTAAGCATCCGGCACAACTGGGTTAAACGACTCCAAAACATTCAATTCTGTAGTAATTGTATCACGGGTATTCATATCATTATGATATTTACCGGCCCAGAAAAAGGTTTTCTGATCTTTTAAAATTTGCAACCCTTCAGTATTGATTTGATGCTTTTTAAGCATATCAATGTGTTCGGACGGGAAATCACCACCAACCACAGACACCAAATTGATGTTTTTAGTGAAGTAAGAGGCTGCTAAAGAAATGTATGTGGCAGCACCACCAAGAATTTTATCGGTTTTCCCGAAAGGGGTTTCAATGGCATCAAAAGCAACTGTTCCTACAACTAATAGACTCATTTTTTAGATTTTTAAAATATTTCGCGCAAATATATTGCATATTTGCTTTGAAGATACTAATATTGCACTCCTTTTTCAAAAGGGTTATTAACCAGAAACTAAATTCCCTCTTAGCTCAGCTGGTTAGAGCATCTGACTGTTAATCAGAGGGTCGCTGGTTCAAGTCCAGCAGAGGGAGCAAAAAATGACAGCCCCAACAGCACTGCTGTTGGGGCTTTTTCATGCCTAAAATACAACTAAATCCTACAAATGATTTACCTAATTTGCTTTGCACCGCCAATTCTTATTATTATTTATTCCTTGTATCTGCTTATCAAACCCAAAAATAGGCACGATGAATTTTTTCATTTATCGCGAAAAACGAAAAAAGAAACAATATTGGAACGAATCAAACTTCTTGAAGAAATTAATGATGCAGATTATAGTCGCGACAAAATTGAAATTGAAAAATACTATCAAGATGGTAGAATTACAGAATCGGAAGCCAGTAAGATGGAAAAGATTATTACCAACACCTATTTTGATAATTTTAAGACAAAGTGGAAGGCATTTAAAAGTGCAGACACCGGCATGAAACTACTGTTTCTTTTCCTTATTGCGTATGGGTTTGTTTATGTGAACCTTGTATTTATTGCAGGGTACAAACACTTGGATGAATTTGGTCTATCACTAGAAATAACATTACTCATTATTAATGCAAGTCTATTGCTCCCCTATTTGTTTTCCCTAACATTACTCGGCTTTCTAAGCACTTTTCTTGCTATGTTAAACTTACGTTTCAGCGAGAAGGGGGGAATAAACCGAGCAGCAATTACTTCCGAAGAACTTGTAAAAGCGCTAAAACCTGGGGGCAGAAAAACTCAAATCGTCCTTGGTAGTGCATGGTCAAAAACTTTCTTCCGACTTTAATCAATCGCAGCCTTATTACTGAACTCACACACCCCTAAAGTCTTGTTTACCAACCATTAAAACCTAACCTAAAACCGCTTAATCATTGTTTAAGTATTGTTTAAAAGAGTATTAATTTAAATATAAAATATTTATAAATACTGTTTTAGGATATAAAAGGCCAGATTATTAACAATTTGTTGAAAATCACCTCATCATTTAGCCTGATTCTATCTTTCGTGACCAATGTAAAATTCCATCCGAACCGTTCAATAAAAAACCACCTTTTTACTTACCTACGACTTCTGAAAATTTAAAACTTGAAACGAGTTCCCATTCATAAAAATAATATACGAAGACGATTCTTTCTTTTTCTAACTGCTGAGAAGTATTATTTGTCGAATTTATACAGCCTCTATGCTTTAATATTTAGTAATTTTGTGAGCTAAAATATTCAACCCCATTATGGGCAAAGACCATCATCACGTTCACACGCTTTCCGCAGCAGGCTTACTTGTTACATTAGGAATTATTTTCGGAGACATTGGAACCTCTCCTTTATACGTGTTAAAAGCCATTGTAGGTGAAGGACCTATTAATAATGTGACCGTGTTGGGTGGGATCTCTTGTATCTTCTGGACCCTTACATTACAAACTACCTTAAAATATGTTTTCCTTACACTCCGTGCCGACAATAAAGGTGAGGGTGGAATTTTTGCATTGTATACATTAGTAAAAAAGACAAAAGTAAAATGGCTGTTGTTCCCTGCCGTTATTGGTGGTAGCGCCATTTTAGCTGAAGGGATTATCACTCCTCCCATCTCCGTATCATCCGCTATTGAAGGGTTACGCATGGTGGATTCACTCAAACACATCCCTACTGTTCCAATTGTTATTGTCATCATCATTTTGCTTTTTGCGATTCAGCAGTTCGGAACAAAATCCATTGGTAAATTATTCGGACCTATTATGCTTGTTTGGTTTTTAATGCTTGGAATACTTGGTGTATCACAGCTTTCAAACAACTGGTCAGTATTAAATGCTTTAAATCCAATGTACGGTTATGATTTATTGGTAAAGCATCCCGGAGGATTTTGGATACTTGGTGCGGTTTTCCTTTGTACAACAGGAGCGGAAGCTCTTTATTCGGATTTAGGACATTGTGGACGCCAAAACATTCGCATCAGCTGGATGTTTGTTAAAACAACATTGGTGTTAAACTATTTTGGCCAAGGCGCTTGGCTTATTGCACATCAAGGCGAACACTTAAATGGAGCAAGTCCGTTTTACACCATTATGCCTGAATGGTTTCTACCATTCGGAATTGCATTGGCTACCATCGCTACCATTGTTGCGAGTCAGGCGTTAATCAGTGGTTCGTTTACATTGATCAACGAAGCCATCCGACTTAACTTTTGGCCAAAAGCTAAAATTAAATATCCGAGTGAATTGAAAGGTCAGTTGTACATCCCTTCTGTTAACTGGTTGCTTTGTACCGGCTGTATATTAGTGGTTTTGTATTTTAAAGAATCTACAAAAATGGAAGCGGCTTACGGATTGACCATCATCCTCGGAATGTTAATGTCATCTCGTTTACTCACGTATTACATGCGTATCAGACGTTTCTGGCGCCCGGTCATTTCTACTTTCATTGTGGTTTATCTCTTTATTGAGCTTTCATTCTTGGTAGCACAAATGGATAAATTTTTAAAAGGAGGATGGATTAGTTTGATGATTGCGGTTTTGCTTACGTCCATTATGCTCATTTGGTATTACGCACGTAAAATCAGAAACCGATACGTGGAGTTTGTAAAACTCACAGATCACCTGCCGATATTGGAGGATTTGAGCCGCGACTTAAGTGTTCCAAAGTATGCAACCCACTTGGTGTATTTAACAAGTGCAGATAATCGTGAAGAGATTGAATCGAAAATCATTTATTCAATCATGCAGAAGCAGCCGAAACGTGCCGATATCTATTGGTTTGTGCACGTGGATGTAGTAGATGAACCGTATCGTATGGAATACAAGGTATGTGAATTTATTCACGATGATGTGATTCGTATTGATTTCCGATTGGGTTTCCGTGTCGCACCGCGAGTGAACTTAATGTTCCGCAAAGTGGTAGAAGACATGGTAAAAAACAAAGAAGTGGATATTACCAGTCGTTACAAATCCTTAAATAAAAACAATATCATTGGTGATTTCAGATTCATTGTGATCGAGAAATTTTTATCGTACGAAAACGAATTACCTATTCATGAAAAACTTATTCTGGATGTATATGGTGTGTTAAAACACTTGAGTTTATCGGAAGAGAAAGCGTTTGGTTTAGATACCAGCTCTGTAACCGTGGAAACAGTTCCATTAATCATTGCTCCTCCAAAAGCGATTAACTTAAAACGAGTAGAAGATCCACAAGATACCATCACTCCTAAACATTAAGCAATACAAGTTGATATCAAAAACAAAAGGCTAGCTCAATGAGCTAGCCTTTTTATATTCAATCCTATAAGAAGGATTAGCATTTCAATCCTGCCAATACCTTTTTAGCTTGTGCATTTGCCGGATCTAATTCCAGAATTTTTTGCATGTACAATTTAACATTCGGACAATCTTTTCTTGCTGGATCAGCATAGTAAGCCGCTAAATAATTGTAAACATCGATTAAATCTTTCTTGTTCTTTTCAGCATCTTCCGGTTTTACTTTCGTCAAATACGCTTCATAGAAAGGTTTTGCCAACCATTTTGCATTGTTCGCATCAACTTGCACATTTATTTTTCCTCTCCACAAATAACCTAAAGGCAATTCCGGTTGTGCCTTAATAATTTGTACTGCTGCAGAATCTGCATTGATAAAATCTTTAGAGAAATAATATGCACGCATCAAACCAAAATAATCATTCGCATTCGGTTTGCCCTTCTCCATCTTCACTTTGTAAGCAGCAATGGCATCCGGATATTTTTTCATCTTGATGTATGCATTCGCGATATCACCATTCAATTCAATTTTTTCCGGTTGCAATTCCAATGCTTTTTTATAATCGAAAATCGCTAATGAATCTTTTCCGCTTTTCGACAATAATTTTGCGCGGTATTCATAATCCTGAGGAATAATTTTTTCAGCAGGATGATTTTTAAACAAGTTGTCAATGCTTTCTAATCCACCCACATAATCCGCTGTTTCGTATTGACTATACGCCATGTATCTGTATGTAAACGTATTTACAGGAACACATTTCAAGGCTTCTTTTCCGGCTTCAACCGATTCTTTGTACTGTTTCGCTTGATTTAAAATACCGGAATACATACTTTTTGCGCTACAATCGTTGTTCAATTGTAAATAGCGTTTTGCATTGTATGCCGCATTACCGTATTGGGTAGCACGTAAATAAATCTCAGCCAATTCGCGGTAAGCAGGAGCAAACGATGAATCAATCAACTTTGCTTTCTTATAGGTATCAATGGCCAACGTATAGTTCTTAGCACGGTTCCAAACCTGTCCTTGTTTCAACAATGCACGTGGTGATTTCGGATCCAATGCACCCGCTTTTTCATAATTCTCAACAGCTTTTGTTCCGTTGTTTTGCTCTAAAAAAGTATCACCGGTTAAAATATATACTTCCGGGTTTTTAGGTTCCAGCTTTGTAGCTTGGGCCAACAAAGTAAATGCGTCAGCTAAATTTTTTGTAGGAGCGTTAGTATACGCTTCAGCAATCTTCATCAATACAGTCGCATTTTTTCCGGCAGCCAACGTGGTTGCTTTGAAGAAATTTGCTTTTGCTTCAGTTGCTTGTCCTTTATACCATTGAACTTTTCCTAAACCAACATAAGGCAAAGGGTTCATAGGGTTCACATCTGCACCTTTTTGGAACAAGCTGTTCGCCATTTCCAGGTTGTCATTTTTAAAGTAGTTTTCACCATAATAAAAATAATAATCCCCATTGTTCGGTTGCGATTGGATTAATGCTTTAAACGCAGCATCTGCTGACTCAAACTGTTCGTTTGTTGTCAACTTCAATGCATCATTAATTGTTTGTCCAAACATGGTTGACGAAGCAACCAATAACAATCCTACTACTAATTTCGATCTCTGTTTCATAAATTTATTTATTCTACGTTAACTTGTACTAATCTTACCGGGGCGATGGCCGGAATCAATCCTGCCTTCAAAATCATTAATTGTCCTTTGTCCCCCGCCACAAAGGATACAAATCCCATACCAAGTCCGGCACGCGTTTGTCTATTGATCATATAAACGCTTCTGGTAAAGGGGTATTCTTTCGTTTTAATATAGGCTTGATACGCTTTAAACGACTCAGAATCAGCATCTTTTGAAATGGCAACCACCTTTACTTTTTTAAGCGTATTGGTGGTTAAAGAATCGTCCATATCACTGATCCAGTTCACACTTAAAACGCCAATTGCATTTTTATGGGTGCTCACGTATTCAATCACTTCGGGATTGGATTTAACAGCAAACACATTTGGAGAAAAGTCTTTGCCTTGCAACAAGGAATCACGCATGTATCGTGCATTTGCTGAGCCAGCGTTATCGAAAACGACTTTGATGCCCTCTAACTTCGAATCTTTATTTAATTGGCTCCAAAGCGAATCTTTGCCCAACAAAATTGATTTTACCTGGTCCACAGTCAAAATCGTATCCATATTTTCCGGATTTACGAGTAAAACGATGGCATCCTCAGCAATTTTGGTTGATTTTGGGAACAAATTTTTTGCTTCAAACGATTTGCGTTCGGTGGGAGTGATATCACGACACATAACCACCACTTTACAAGAATCATTCATCATGCGGGCAAGTGCTTCGTTTTCGGGAAGGTAATCCACATGAACACGTGCATTGCTGTATATCGATTGAAAGGTATAGATTTGTGTATCAAACAATCGCTGAAACGATTCATCCACAACAATACTCACATCACCGGATGTAGGAGTATCCGTTGGTTCGGGCTTAGACGAATCACCGGAGCAAGCAACCATCAATAAAAAGAAAGCGATAATGCTTCCTGATAACATGTTTGATTTTGTCATTTTGCTTCCTCTGTTTTAGTTTCTTTTTCCTGCGCAGTCATTACGGAGGAAGATATTCTTAGTATTTTATTGATATATCTACGGTAGGCGATATAAAAACGTAAGCTGCCAAACAAAATTAATACAATTCCAATAATACTTCGTCCTTTAGGCAAAAGATCAATCCATGTATCTGTAAACAAAAACATGCATCCTATGGTGAGATAAAAACCCAAAAGCAAAAAACTAAGGTAAAACCTTAGTCTGTTCCACGAGTACTTTAGTTTTATTCTAAAACTCATTTTTTTGTTCTTTCTTGTGTTTCCAGATCATTAAAAATGTTCGGATCACACAATAGATTAACATTGTAATTCCAAGCTCTTTTCTGTAATTCGGGAAAGTGCTTGCTGCGATATCTGTAAACAAAAACAGCAATCCTAAACCTAAATAAACAGCTATCATAAAAAAATTTGAATAATAGCGTATTTTATCCACGGCCGAATTGCTGTTTTTTTAATTATATAGTTTTTTAACCTATCAGGTTATAAAACTGCTGTCCTCTTATCTTAAGGTGAACTTAATTGGTAAGTTAAATTGTACACGAACCTCGCGACCATTTTGTTTACCTGCTTTCCAGCTTGGCATTGATTTTACAACACGCATTGCTTCTTTATCGCAACCTGGTCCACCGGAAACACCTCTTAATACTTTTACATCCGTAATGCTACCATCTTTTTCAACAACAAACGTTACATAGCAAGTACCTTGAATTTGTCCTTCTTTTTCCATTTGAGGATACGATACATTTTTTTGAATGTATTTCATCATCTCCGCTTCTCCGCCTGGGAAGGTTGGCATTTGCTCAACAATTGTTAATGGAGCTTCCACAACAGCTTCTACCACTTGGTTACCGGTTCCTTCATCAGGAATGATAATTTCATCTCCTGAACCTTCAACCGTTTCCGTACTGATTTGTGGTGTTTCTTCTGTTTGAACCGGTGGTGGATCTTCCACAACTTCTTCATCCGTAACAACCGGAGGAGTAAATTTTACCGTTTCCATCACTGGTGGTGGTGGAGGTGGTGGTGGTGGTGGTTCAGTTTCATCAATTGGTGGAGGTGCAGTAAGGTCAAGTGGAGTAATATCCACAGGCACTTCTACTTCTTCCATTTTATTATTAATCCAATCGATGATTGCAGGTAAGCTTACAATGAATACAAATGAAGCACCTGTAATCAATAAAGCAATAGCAACACTGCGATTGTGATTTTTACGAAGATCGTAAGCACCGTATGCTTTATTTCGATCTTCAAAAACGATGTCGTTGCGCACGGGGGCAACAACACTGTTCCAATTATTAAATAACGACTCTGCCATCTTCCTAATTATTTAGCTGTTGCTTTTAGTAATTCTAATTCTTTTGCGCCCATATCCACTACTGCGTACAAACCGATGTTACAGATGTTAAGTTCATCTACTACATCAATTACATTTTTGTAAACAGCCCCATCATCGGCTTTAATCAACACCGTTAATCCGGCTTCAATACCTTTGGTTGGATCTGCTTTTCTCCCTTTCTCCTTTAATACTAAGCGTTTGTATGTTGTATCGGCAATTTCTTTTTGAGCTAATTGT
The DNA here is from genome assembly GCA_016722565.1 of Bacteroidota bacterium. NCBI lineage: Bacteria > Pseudomonadati > Bacteroidota > Bacteroidota bacterium. The sequence continues at coordinate 283,824 of JADKIU010000001.1, read as the reverse complement.
TTGGTTAGCTTTTCAATCACATCAATCGTGCGTTTGTTACGTTCCAACAACAACTTATGGAGTCCTTCTGATGAAAAGTCGGTTTTCTTCAATTGGGTAGGTGGCTCTCCTTTAGCGTTTCCTTCCGGATAAAACTCACCATTGTAGTAATAAATGCCATTGTCTTTTGTTAAGATAAATGTAATCGCATTGTTTACTTTTTGATTTTGGTCTTCTGTTTTCGGTTTTGCCGGAAAGTTAATTTCCATTGTTTTCGGCTTCGCAAACGTAGACGTTAATACGAAAAACGTAAGGAGTAAGAACGCCAAATCCACCATTGGCGTCATATCTATTCGGGTTGATGATTTTTTGGCGCGTTTCTTTGCGTGTTTTCCACCACCTCCGCCATCACCGGTATTTACATCTGCCATTTTATTTTTTTTAAATGTTATAAATCCATGGAATTATACTTAAGATGCAATCAAAAGATAAATTCCATAATTATTCTTTTTATTCTTCGACTACAGGACCTTGTTCAAGGTCGGTGATCAGATTAAAGCGATAGATATCCATGTCGGTAAACACTTTGATGATATCTTTTACTGCAATGTAATTTGTTTGTGCATCTGCTTTAATCGCGAAACGTAAAGGTTCGTAAACGAACTCTTTACCAAGTTTGTCGAATCGTTCTTTCTCTGCTTTTGCCTGACGAGCTGCTTCAATTTGTCCGAAACGAATCCAGTCGCCCAATTCGTTGTGTAACGAATCATGAGGAATACCTGGGGAGTTTACCTTAACACGTTCCGCATCTTCCATGTTGATGTATTGTTTCAACTGAGCGATTGGCACTCCAATACTTGTCATACCACTAAATATTTCCATTTCTTTAGTAGTAAATTCAATTTTGTATTGTTGTCCCATTTTCTGCAAGGTTTTCTTGCGGACATCATTGTTATTGATGTTGTAAAATGCTTTTCCTTTATCATCAATGGAGATTAATATTACATTTTTAGGTAATAATTTATCCGCAGTAGAAGAAGGAGTATCCACAACAACCGGTTCAGTAACTCTTGAAGTAGCAGTAAGCATAAAGAAAGTAACCAAAAGGAAAGCCAAATCCACCATTGGAGTCATGTCCAATGTAGGGCTACCTTTAGATGATGATACTTCAGCCATATCTATATATTAAAATTATTTTTATAAAATGTTATGGCTTATTTCGCCAACTTTAACGTGTGTAAAATGCTGTATCCAGCCTCGTCCATACTGTGAGTGATTGCATCTACACGTGTACTGAAATAGTTGTACATGATGATACCAACTACCGAACCGATAATACCAATCGCGGTGTTGATAAGGGCCTCAGAGATACCAGTTGCAAGAGCAGCTGTATCAGGAGAACCTGCAGCAGACATCGCAGCAAATGAACGAATCATACCCAATACCGTTCCGATCAAACCCCAAAGAGTTGCGATAGTAGCACAAGTAGTGATAATAGATAAGTTCTTAGAAAGCATTGGTAATTCTAAAGAAGTAGCTTCTTCTAATTCTTTTTGAACTGCTTCAATTTTTTCTTCTGTATTTAAAGTAGAATCGTTTTGAACAACTTGTAGTTTTTCAACACCCGAGCGAACAACATTCGCCAATGAACCTTGTTGTTTATCGCAAGCTGCAATTGCATCTTCGTATTGGTTACTTGCCAACAACGATTTGATGTTGCGTAAAAATTCGTCCGCTTTTCCTTTTCCTTTTGCTTTCGAAATTGTAATCAAACGCTCTAAAGAGAACGTAACAATGATAATAAAAATAGCCATAAGGATTGGTACGATAAATCCTCCGGCATGCATCATTCCAAGGTAGTTTCCTTCTTTTGGATGACCTTCTGCGTCAAAATTTCCCGGAGCACCCAACACAAACATGTAGATTAAGGTTCCGATGATAACTGAAATTACAATTGCTAAAAGTGCGGTCATAAAGTTAAACCCGCCTGATGTTGATTTTGAATTACTCATATTTAATTGATTTTGGTTTATTTTATTATTTAGTTTTAATACATACAAATTTTAGAAAAGATATCCTTTTTCTCCATTAAAATTTTCTTTAACAGGGCACCAAACATACTAAATCTATTTCGAAAGTAAAAATTTTTCATCTCAAATAACTGATTCTTAATATTAATAAAATACTGGTCTAATAACACGAATTAAAGTAAAAGATTGCTTGTAAAACGCCTCTTTTATTAAATGGTGGGATTTCAGCGGTAATTGGTTGGATTTGGTATTAAATGGGTAACTAGGAGACTAAGTGATTAAGTGACTAGGTAACTAGGTGACTAGGTGACTAAGTAAAGGGAAAGGGGTTATTCGTGGCGGTTTTGGGTTGCTTTTGTTTTTACAAAAAGGGACGCTATGGTAATGGTTATCAGTCCAATAATGATGTATCCAATATTATTGAAAACCCAAGGATCCGATCCGAAATAATACCCAATTCCTGCTAAAGAACCCACCCAAATAAAAGCCCCAATCACATTATAAACCATGTATTTTCTGTAATCCATCTGAATCATCCCGCCAATTACAGGGGCAAAATTGCGTATCAAAGGCAAGAAACGCCCTACTATCAAGATCTTTCCACCATGCTGGTCATAAAGGTTTACAGTACGATCAATCCACCATTTTCTGAAGATGAAAATCTTCGTATCCGGTTTCATGCATCGTGGACCCATCGTTTTAAAGCCAAACCAATAACCGATGTAATAACCAACCATAGCAGCAATAGAAAGCAAAAGAATCAAGACAAAAAGGTTTACTCCTAATGTTTCAGGATTCGAAGAACAAAGAATACCTGCCATAAAGATGAGCGAGTTTCCTGGCAGGAAAAACCCCGCAAGAAAAGAACATTCAGCAAAAACTATGAAAATGAGAAAAGCCAGACTACCCCAATGAATGATATATTGGGCATCACTAAAATTCCTGATAAATTGTATTACTTCCATTCAGGGTGCAAAATTACAATAATCTATTGATGAAAGACAACCGCAAAAATCATTGTTTATTTTTTCTTTCGCGAAGGAAGGTGGTAAGAACCGGAATGGTGGTAATAATGATGAGTCCGATTACAATATAGCCAATATTATTTTGAACCCATACGTATGTTCCCAAATAATAGCCAATGCTGCACAAAGTGCCAATCCAGGCAACCGCTCCAATCACATTGTAAAGCATAAATTTTTTGAACTCAATTTTTACAACTCCGGCTAAAATCGGAGCAAATGTGCGAATAATGGGTAAAAAACGACCAATTATCAAGGTTTTTCCTCCGTTTTTGTCATAAAACTTACGGGTGACTTCCAAATATCTCTTTTTGAAAATGAGTGAATCTTTGCGTTCAAACAATGGTGGCCCCACTTTGTAGCCGAACCAGTAGCCCACAATGTTTCCAACAATTGCAGCCGAACAGAGTAAGAGTATCAAAACAGGTAAATTGACCCCAAGTAATTCAGGTTTAGAAACGCAAATCATTCCTGAAATAAAAATGAGGGAATCTCCGGGCAGAAAAAAACCTATGAGTAATCCGGTTTCGGCAAACACGACAAACAACAGCAATGCTAAACCACCATAAGCAATGATGGATTGAGGGTCGGTGAGTTGTTTTAGAAATTCTATCAATCCAATTTTACTTTATCAATATTGGGATCAACTTTATGCTCGTGAAGTTCCCCTTCCCATTTGGAGATAACGGCTGTAGCTACTGCATTTCCAACGACATTGGTTGCAGAGCGGCCCATGTCTAAAATCTGATCAATGCCCAACAACAACAACAATCCTGCTACCGGAATATTAAAATGTGCTAACATTCCTGCAATTACAACCAAGGATGCACGCGGGATTCCCGCCATTCCTTTGCTGGTAACCAACAAAATAAGCAACATGGTAATTTGTTGTCCGGTTGTCATTTCAATACCGTACGCTTGCGCAATAAACACAGTTGCAAACGTCATGTACATCATGGAACCATCCAAATTAAAGGAGTACCCGAGTGGCAATACAAAACTAACAATACGGTTTCCGCAACCAAATCGCTCAAGTGATTCGATGGTCTTCGGCATTGCCGCTTCGGAGCTGGCGGTGCTGAATGCTAATAAAATTGGTTCTTTGATATAGTTTAACAATTTGAAAAAATTAATTTTCATAAAGAAACAAATCAAAAACAACACAACAAAAACAAACAAAAGTAGTCCTAAATAAAAAGTTCCAATCAAATACACATAGCCTGTAAGCACTTCCAGTCCTTGTTTTGCAACTACTGCTGCCAAAGCGCCAAATACGCCAAACGGTGCAAACGACATTACATAATTGGTCACTTTAAACATGATGTGTGAAACGGAATCAAAAAAATCAACCACTACTTTCCCTTTGTTTCCAATGGATGCGGCCGCAATTCCGAAAAAGAGTGCAAAAATAACGATGGGTAAAATTTCATTTTTCGCCATGACATCCACAATGCTTTCCGGAATGATGTGGTTAATGAAATTTTTGGTGTCAAATTCTTTTGCTGCTTGAACGCCCACTTCAGCGTTGGCTGCAGGCAATTCCAAATGCATCTTTTTCCCCGGAGCAAATACGTTCACGAGCATTAATCCCAACAACAACGAAATAATTGCTGCTGTTGTAAAATATAAAAGTGTTTTTATTCCAATGCGTCCAACAGATTTAAAGTCGCCCACCTTCGCCACACCAACCACTAATACAGAGAACACTAACGGAGCGATGATCATTTTTATGAAGCGCATAAAAATATCGCTGAGGATGTGTAAGCTTGGTGCAAAATCTTTCCAGAAATATCCAACGATAATTCCCAGGAACATTCCTGCAAATATTTGAACGATGAGGGATGGCTTTTTGAATTTCATAGTTTGTTTTTTACCGCAGAGGTCGCAAAGATATTTCGCAGAGGACGCTGAGGGATTTATTTAAAACAAATATAGGTTTTGTAGGGCAATTATACACAAGAAAATACGCCACAGATTCGCAGATTATTGCTTGTAAATATTAATTCAGATTTGTTGTCTTCGGCAATGATTTGGAATTACTGTTTGATTAGCTTGGTTATAAGCCCTTCTTGCGTTTGAATAAAATAGACTCCGTTTGCCAGTCCACTGATATCAACAATACTTTTGTCTTTAACATTACTATCTATTAAAACTTCTCCAAGCATGTTTACAATTTTGATTTGTGTTGCTTGTAAGGTATTAATTGTGATGGTGTTATTTGAAGGATTTGGGAAAAATGAAAATTGATTCCCACTTATATCTTCACTCATGCCTGTAACAAAAACAGAAACACATGCCGATGTATCAGCAAAACAACCATCTGAAACAATTACTGAATAATTACCTCCAGCTGTTGCAGTATAGCTTTGATTGGTTGCACCAGGAATAATTGCATTTCCGTTATCACAATCTAACCATTGATAAGAAGCTCCTGTTAAATCTGCCGTGATAACATTTGCCATTGAAGTGGTTCCCGTGTTTAATATTCCATCACTAATTGTATTTAAAACCGTGTTGGTATAAACAGGAACATTAAAATCAAAATAAATTCCCACATTGTTTGTAATGGTTGTACCTATCGCCAGACTTGTATTCGGCATCACTTCAAAAACAACGTAGCCATGGCTTTCTGCTTCGTTACTTGTACTATCTGCAAGATTAATATTGTCAAATCTGAATTTTAATACATTTCCTGGTAATACTTCTGTAATCAGAGTATGACTATTTCCGATTACACGCACGGTGTTTAAATCTAAATCAGCATCCAATGAATCCAATACGTATACATCAAGTGCAGGAGCATTTCCTGTATTTTGAAAACGCACAGTGTAGGTTAATAATTCACCATCATTAATATATCCTGGCGAGCATGTTCCAACAGGATATACTTTTTTATCATTCGGGTCGTAACTATTAATTACAGGAAAGCAATACTGCTTTGTATTATTTGTTGGGTCAGCATCACCTGCAATTGGATTCATAATTAAATTGAAACAAACCGTATCTCCGATTGCTGCCCAAGTTGGTGTTTGAACAATTACCTGTGGCATCACGTGAGCTGAATCATAAATTAAATTACTAAAATTCAGGTTAATGTGTCTCCGCTAATCATATCAGGCAATGGCAAAGCCGATGTATAGATAACCAATGTATCTAAAATTAATTGCAATGTTCCAGATGTTGGAACACAGCCATCATTAAATCCATCTAATGATATTGTTGAGGAAAGGCCTGTTCGATAATTTGTAGAAATCAAATTTGCTGTTAAATCAAAACTCAAAGGAAATAAAGGTCCATTTATTATAACAGATGTTGATTTGATACAACTATTTGCATCTGTGAGTGTTAATTCATAAATGCCAGAAACACTAAAATTCACAATTGAATCTATCGTAGCAGGAATTGTATTCCATGAATAACTATATGGAGCTAACCCATTTAAAGTATAAGCAGATGCATAACCCAAAGCAGTACAATTTATATGCACAGCAGAATCAACTATTAAATTAACATTTGCGCAAGAATCCTGACTTAGTTTTAATACAAAACCATCATAAACAGAACCGATTGAAGTTAAAGTATATATACTGCTTGATAAATCAAAATCTGTGGTTCCCTTAAAAATTCCTGTAAGAAGAATGTTTTCTGCCGTGTCAATGCTGATGCGGCTTCCATAATCTGTTCCCACAGCCCCAGAAGTCCCTCCTAATTGTTTTGCCCAAATAAAATTTCCGTTGCTATCTAGCTTGAGAATAAAAATATCTTCCATGCTATATGCAGAATAATTATTCGTCCCTAATCCTGGGTTAAAATCAACGGTATTTTCGAAGCCACCAGTAATATATATCGCTCCGTCTGCTCCATAAAAAATATCTGCTGCAGATTCATTACCTGGACCTCCCAATGTTTTTATCCAAATATAATTTCCTGTTGAATCCATTTTTGCTATAAACATATCATCATTCCCTCCTCCAAAAACCTTAGGAATATTACTAAATGCCAAAATTGATGGGTCGAAACTAATTGTATCCCTATAGTGTCCACACATATATATATTACCAAGATTGTCAATGGATGCACAATCCACATCAACCCAACCTGCCACAGTCGATATATATCTAGCCCATTTCAGGTTTCCATCAGAACTGAATTTACTTATATATCCAAAAGATGGAACGGAATCAGGGAGAAATAATGTATCAGTTATGAGAGGAGAGGTATCAAAATCAGGAGAGCCATCATACCTCCCTCCCGAATAAATATTATATACATCGTCAATATTTGAAAATTCTGGAGTTAACGATCCCCCTACAACACCTTTAGCCCAAATAAAATTTCCAGAACTATTATATTTTGCTAAAAACAAACCATCATTAGCTCCCGCGTCCAAACTAAATGTATCAAGGCTAGAATCAAAGTCCGTTATACCAATAAACGTTCCTCCTAAATTAATCAACCCTGTCGCATCAATTGAAACTGATCTACCCACTTGATCCAAATCGGTAAACGAAGTAAGAACACTTCCCCTAATTTGATTTACCCATACGAAATTACCCAGCGGATCTAATTTACATAAAAAGCCATCTTTAGATAATGTACTTCCTGCTGATGTTAAGTTGTGCACCCCGGCCCCTGGATCAAAATCAGCAGTGCCTCTAAAGAAGCCTGTTATATATACAAATCCCAAATTATCTGAGGCAATGCCCATTGCATTATCCGCTAATGTTCCTCCTATTCTTTTTGCCCAAAGAAAATTTCCGCTTGGATTTAGCTTAAGAATATAAATGTCATCTCCACCAGCAGAAGAAAGATTAAATACACCCGATCCAGGATCAAAATCTACTGTTCCACTAAAATTCCCAGTTAAATATATATTGCCTATTACATCTACGTTCTGGAGAGTCGCTTTCCAATCTCCACCACTAACCCACTCGAAACTTTGTGCCTTAGAGAAAATAAATAAATAAATAAAAACAAAAACAAGTAGCGCTTTTTTCATTGCTTATTTGTATATTATAAAGATAACAAAAAAGGCTTCGAATACCACGAAGCCTTTAAATTAGGATTTAATTAAGTGTTACAACAAATTAATCACGAAATCCGGCAAAATACCCATTACAATGATTACGATTGCAACAAATAATAGTAATAGTTTATGATTTGCATCAACGGGAACAGCTTCGGTGCTTGGGCTTTCTTTGAAGTACATCGCAATGATTAATCTGAAATAATAATATACTCCGACTAATGATGCGATGATGGCAATTAATACTAATCCAACGTTTCCCGCAACGAATGCGGAAGTGAAAATATAATACTTCGCGAAGAAACCTGCTGTTGGTGGAATCCCGGCTAACGATAACAATGCGATGGTCATTACCACTGCTAAGAACGGATTTGTTTTTGCTAAGCCGTTGAACGAATCTACACCATCTGATTTTTTTTCATTTGAAATAATGTGAACGATACAGAATGTTGCGATGGAACCAATAGAATACGCTGCTGCATAAAATAAAATTGCAGAGTTTGAATAGCTATTTCCCGCTAACAACGCCAACAACATATAGCCGGCATGTGCCACACTGGAATATGCGAGCATACGCTTTGTGCTTGTTTGAAGAACAGCTGTGATGTTTCCAACCAACAATGTTAATGCTGCCATTACCCATACTACGTTCATCCATGTTCCGCTTACTTCCATAAATGTGGTAGCGAACAATCTTAAGAATGCTGCAAAGGCTGCAGTTTTTACGATCGTGGACATGAATGCTGTAATCACCGTTGGAGCACCTTGATATACATCAGGAGCCCAGAAATAAAATGGAGCAGCAGACACTTTAAATGCCATACCTACTAACATTAACAAAACACCTACTGCAAAAATGGCCATCGATACTGTTCCGGTAGAAACGGCATTTGCTATCTCAGTTAAGTCGAAGGAACCGGTAGCACCATAAATTAAGGCTATTCCAAAAAGCAAGAAACCGGTGGCAAAAGCCCCCATGATTAAATATTTGAATGCAGATTCGTTGGAAGAAACATCGGTTTTATTACTACCTGCCAAGATGTACATTGGAATAGAAAGAATTTCGATTCCCAAAAATAACATCGACATGTTTTTGTAAGAAACCATCATTACCGCTCCTACTAGGGCAAACAACACTAATGCAAAATGATCGGTTAGATTTGATTCTTCTTTAAAGAATCCTTCTGCCATCAAAAACCAAAGAAATGCAACAACAATAATTAACCCTGTAAAGGCGACAGCGTAATTATCAAATTGCATCATTTTATAATACACTTGGTTGGTGTCCCAATCAAAAATGTTGAGAACAAATGCTGTAATTAAACCAAGCAACACGATTGGATACAATAGTTTTTTGAAGCTGAATATTTCAGCTAACAATGCAATTACACCTAATGAAGAAAGTAATATTAATGCTTTCATATATAAATTAAATATCTTTTAAAACCTCTACTTCTAACTTGTTCTACTATTGAACAAGCATGAAGAAATTATTTTCCTAATGCTACTCTAACGTTTCCTACTAATTGATCAACAGCGGGTGATACAATGTCTGTTAATGGTTTTGGAAACACACCAAATACAATGATTGCAGCACAAATAATAATCAATACTGCTTTTTCACTTCCTTCAAGCGGAGCAAAGTTCGCTGTATTGCTATTTGTTTCACCCAACATAATTGCTTGGTAACTGCGCAACATATACACCGCACCAAGAATTACAGATAGTCCCGCAAAGCCGGCCATCCATGGGTTAAATTGATACACCCCGTTTAACAATAAAAACTCTCCCACAAATCCATTGGTTAATGGAAGTGCTACTGCGCCTAATAAGATGATTAAAAAGAAAACTGCGAATTGAGGATTCACATTTCTGATTCCGCCCAATCCATCTAAATCTCTTCTGCCGGTGCGCTTTTGAATTAAGTCCACGATGAAGAATAAACCAACAACGTTTACACCATGACTCAACATTTGGATCATTGAACCCTGAACACCTTGTGTATTCATGGATAAAATTCCAGCAGCAATTAGGCCAACGTGTGCAATGGATGAGTATGCAATTAAACGTTTAAAGTCTTTTTGTACAATGGCGATACACGATGCGTATACCACACCAAACACCGCTAATCCGATAGCCAGGTTTGCATATTTTTCAACACCCAATGGCGCTAATGGCAACAACCAACGAATCACACCGAAAGTTCCCATTTTTAGCATAATCCCAGAAAGGAGCATTGTTCCTTGCGTTGGAGCGGTTGTATAGGTATCCGGCTGCCAAGTGTGGAATGGGAATACCGGCATTTTTACTGCGAATGCAACAAACATTGCCCAAAAAACATATCCTTGGTGAACAACATCCATGCTTTGACCTGCAGCATACAATGCAGCAATATCAAAACTATGAGAACCGGGAGTGTGTAAATACAAGTAGATTAATCCTCCCAGCATGAATAAACTTCCTGCTAAGGTGTAAACAAAAAACTTGAAGGTGATGCGCGCTCTGTCGTCTCCGCCCCACAACAAACAAATAAAATAGATTGGAATAAGAGCCAATTCCCAGAACACATAAAACAAGAATCCGTCTAATGAAACAAACACACCTACAAGTGCCATTTGCATTACCAGAATCAAAGAATAAAAAGCAGACGGGTTTTTGTATTCTGTTTTATACGATGTTAAAATGATAACAGGAACTAAGAAGGTGGTAAGCAAGACCAACAGCATCGAAACACCATCAATCCCAACATGAAAGGTGATGCCCATGGATTGGATCCAAGCGTGGTTCCACTCAAACTGTGTAGAGGCGTTGTGTTGAAATTGCGTCAATGCAAAAACAGCAATTGCAAATTCTAAAATGGATGCGCCCAATGCAATGGTTTTTGCCTGTTGTCCTTTCACGAACAAAAGAAGCAAACCTGCAACCAACGGAAAAAATATTAATAATAATGTAATCATATGTTGTTAAATAAATTCTAAAAAAGTTGAGTGAATAAAATCAATACGATGCTGATTACCATCACGAAAATATAAAAGCCAATGTTTCCTGTTTGTGCTAAGCGAATGGTTCCGCTCATCCAGCTTACTGCCGAACCTACACCATTCACAATTCCATCTACCAATTGATTATCGACTACTTTGTGAAGTCCTTCTGAAATCAGGTTTAACGGTTTTGTAATTAGCATTTCATAAATTTCATCTACCCAATATTTGTTGTAGATTAATTTGTGAGCAGGTGTAAGTGCTTCTCCTTCTGCCGGAGGCAATACATTCTTCTTCACATATGTGTTATACGCATAGTAGATTGAAACGACCATCACCACTGTAGCAAGACCCATCAAGATGTATTCCGTTTCATGTGATAAATGGTGAACGATTCGGAAAGAAGAGGCTTCGAATACCGGACTTAAAAACTCCTCCAGATAATGTGTTCCGTGCAATGCTGCAGGAATACCAACTAAACCGCCAACAACAGAAAGCACAGCCAATACAATTAACGGAATGGTCATTGATTTCGGTGATTCATGTAAATGATGTTCTTGTTCATGTGTTCCTCTGAATTTTCCATGGAAGGTTAAGAAATACAAGCGGAACATGTAGAAGGTGGTCATCGCTGCACCTAAAATTCCTAAGAACCAAAGTAATTTATTGTGTTCCCACGCGTGAGCTAAAATTTCATCTTTGGAAAAGAATCCTGAGAAAGGGAAGCAGCCTGCAATGGCGAGTGTTCCCATTAAGAATGTAATGTGCGTTGTAGAAATGTATTTTTTCAATCCACCCATTTTACGAATGTCTTGTTCACCACTCATCGCGTGAATAACACTACCAGCGCCAAGGAATAACAATGCTTTGAAGAATGCATGTGTCATTACATGGAATACAGCTCCGGTATAAGCACCTACTCCAAGAGCGAGGAACATATATCCTAATTGAGAAACGGTAGAGTATGCCAATACTTTTTTAATATCGTTTTGCGCCAAGCCGATGGTTGCTGCAAACAAAGCGGTGCAAACACCAATGATGGCCACAACATTCATTGCATCCGGAGAAAGTGTGTATAAAATGTTTGAACGGGCAATCATGTAAATACCAGCTGTTACCATGGTGGCAGCGTGAATCAAGGCAGATACAGGAGTTGGTCCGGCCATCGCATCAGGCAACCAAGTATACAATGGGAGCTGAGCACTTTTTCCCATTGCTCCTACAAATAACAAGAGTGCAATAATGGTTAAGGTTGCATTTCCGGAACCCATATTTTTTGCTTGTTCGAAAACATCGTGGTACCCGATGCTACCGAAGGTTACAAAAATCAAGATGATGCCTAATAAAAATCCTAAATCTCCAACACGGTTCATGATGAATGCTTTTTTCGCAGCATTGTTGTATGCGGTGTTCTTAAACCAGAAGCCGATTAACAAATAAGAGCACAATCCAACACCTTCCCAACCAACAAACATGATTAAGTAGTTGGAACCCATCACGAGCAACAACATGAAGAAAATAAACAAATTCAAGTATGCAAAAAAGCGGGAGAATCCTTCATCGTGACTCATGTATCCAGAAGAATAAACGTGGATTAAGAATCCTATTCCGGTGATGATTAACAAAAATAAAGAAGACAATGGATCAATTAAGAATGAAAACGGAATAGAAAGTTTTCCGGCAGAAATCCAGTTGAATAGTTCGATAGTGTATTCTTTCTGAACACTGCCTTTCAATTCAAAAAACACTGCGAGTGCAATTGCAAAAGCTCCGGCAACTGCGCCACTTCCAATTACTCCTACTAATCCCTTCGATAATTTTTTTCCGAACAATCCAATGATGATGAAACCTATCAGTGGGAGAAGCGGAACTAACCAAACTAATTTTATCATATTCTTTTTATTTAACAGTCGGGATACAATCCCAACAAACTACCATTTTAATTTATTCAAAATATTAATGTCCGATGATTTTGTATTTCTGTATACCATCATCAGAATTGCCAATCCTACGGCTACTTCTGCAGCAGCAACAGCCATAATAAAAAACACAAATACTTGTCCTTTGCTATCAGATAAATAGCTGGAGAATGCAACCAACAATAAGTTAACAGCATTTAGCATCAGCTCTATCGACATAAAAATAATTATGGCATTTCGTCTAAGGAGAACACCCAACACACCGATTGTAAATAACACTGTGCTTAAAAGGATGTACCACTCTAAAGGAATTGTTTGTATTGCGCTCATTTTAATTTAAAATTGAAGATTGTAAAATTGTTAGTTTTTCAATCACTTATTACTTTATACTTTTCTTACCCAACATAACGGCTCCAACCATTGCCGACAACAAGAGAACCGATGCTAATTCAAACGGCAATAAAAATTCGTTGAACAAGGTCATACCCAAATTTTCAATCAAACCGATGTTGGCATTAAACGGGTTTGTTGATTGAATCACGGTTGCTCCTTTGATTGCTCCAACAAAAACAACTAACAGTAAACCAGACGCAACTACAGCAGATGCTTTTAACCAAATGCTTTTACCCGGTTCGGTTTCTTTATTTAAATTCAAGAGCATGATCACGAATAAGAACAACACCATGATTGCTCCGGCATATACGATGATGTGAACCGCTGCTAAAAATTGTGCATTGAGCAAAACATAATGTCCGGCAATTGCGAAAAAGGTAAGCACAAGGTATAAAACGCTATGAATAGGGTTTTTAGTAATAACCACCATTGATGCGAACATCAGTGCTAAGAAGGATAATAAGTAAAATAAATATTGTGTAATCATAATAACAGTGTTTGAAAACTAATGTCCGCCAACTTTTGTTTTTTTGTTTTTATCAAATGTTTGGTTGTGAGCAAAGTGCTTGTCCAATTTAAATTCTTTCACGTTCGGTGTTTGGCGTTTTGTTAAATCGATTGGATTTTCTTTGGATTCAACTAAAATGCTTTTGCCATAAATGAATTCTTTGCGCGTATAGAAACTATCTACTTTACGGTCTGTTAAGAAAATGGCTTCTTTCGGGCATGCTTCTTCGCAGTCGCCACAGAAGATACAGCGTAACATATTGATTTCATATTTCGCTGCATATTTTTCTTCTCTGTATAAATTTTCTTCACCCGGCTTGCGTTCTGCAGCGGTCATCGTAATTGCTTCAGCAGGACAAGCCACAGCACAAAGCCCGCAAGCGGTACAACGTTCAGCACCTTTTTCATCACGCTTCAAAACATGTTGTCCGCGATAAATACCACTGAATTCACGTGTTTGTTCAGGATATTTTATGGTTGCTGATTTTTTGAAAAGATGTGTAAAGGTAATCCACATGCCACCGAAAATAGCAGGCAGATACATTCGTTCCATGAACGACATTTCCTTTTTTACAACAACTTGTGATCTGTTTGTTAATTGCATTTTTATTTCTTTAGCAACAAGTAAACTTGTTGAGTTTTACATTTTTTATCTTGTGAAATACGCCATAATCTCATGACGCATCATCCATGCTCCTGTTAATACCAAATTCAATATCGATAATGGAATTAATATTTTCCAGCCTAAATTCATTAATTGATCGTAGCGGAAACGTGGTAAGGTCCAACGCACCCACATGAAGAAGAAAATGAATCCTACAATTTTCATAAATAAGAATACAAATCCTAAAATGGCTAACCAATTTGGATCGTGCACCCAACGACCAATTAACGGCATGTTGTACCCACCAAAATAGAACGTAGAAATTACTGCAGAAGAAATAAACATGTTGATGTATTCCGCAAATAAGAACAATCCTAATTTCATAGAGCTGTACTCGGTATGATATCCACCGACTAATTCTGTTTCACATTCCGGTAAATCGAATGGTGCGCGGTTTGTTTCAGCGAATGCACAAATGATAAAGATTAAACAGCCTAATGGTTGAACCAATACATTCCAGTGCCAACCTGTTTGTTGCGCTGCAATTTCTCCGGTACTCAATGTTCCTGTAGTCATTACCAATGCAATGATTGAAATTCCCATTGCTACTTCATAGCTAATCATTTGAGAAGAAGCGCGGATAGCACCTAATAATGAATATTTATTGTTGGAAGCCCAACCACCAATCATGATTCCGTAAACGCCTAATGAAAGCACTCCAAATAAATAAAGGATTCCGATGTTTACATCTGCAATTTGCATTGGATAATCTGTTCCACCGATGTTGATTGATTTCCCCCAAGGAATAATTACACCAGTCATACAAGCCGTAAGCATACATAAACCTGGACCAATGATAAAAAGCATTTTATTGGAAACACTTGGAATCACCTCTTCCTTCATAAACATTTTTACGGCATCGGCTAATGGCTGAAGGATTCCGAAAGGGCCTGCTCGATCCGGACCGATACGATCTTGAAGGAATGCAGCAATTTTACGTTCTGCGTAGGTGCTGTAGGTAGCAACTAACAATGTGATTGAAAATACAATCAACACCAGAATGATTTTATAAATTAAAAAATTTAATTCCATATTTTATTTTTTTCCGTCAGACCAATCCAACGGCAATGACATTAATTATTTTTTTGCAGCAATTTGCTTTTGTTGTTTACCAATATCCAATTTCAATTGTGCTAAGTTCTCGTAATGATTTTGAGAAATAACCGAATGACGATCAATATGAGATGGTTTTTCAATTACCCAATCTTTCGCATCTTTTTTCTCAAAGCGGCATTCGTTGCAAATCCATTCGATGGCTTCTCCCCATTGATCTTTACGAGCGGTAACACGTAACACTTCATTTCCTTTCATCCAAATGGCTACTTTGCCGGAACATTTTGTACAGTTGCGGTGCGCATCCATTGGTTTTGTAAACCAAACACGACTCTTGAAACGGAAGGTTCTATCTGTTAAGGCACCTACCGGACAAACATCAATTACGTTTCCAGAGAAATCGTTATCGATTGCTTTCTCAATGTATGTACTGATTTCAGAGGCATCGCCACGAAACAACATTCCTTGGTAACGGTTATTCGTAATTTGATCAGCCACTTTAATACAACGGAAGCACATGATACAACGGGTCATGTGTAATTTGATGTAAGGACCGATATCAATTAAGTTGAAGGTTCTTCTAGAAAAATCGTAACGTGTTTTTGCTAAGCCGTGTTCGTAGCCTAAATCTTGTAAGTGGCATTCACCGGCTTGATCGCAGATAGGGCAATCCAACGGGTGATTGATTAATAAAAATTCTACAACACCTTTGCGAGCTTCCAACACTTCCGGAGAAGTAATGTTTACCACTTCCATTCCATCCATTACGGTTGTGCGGCAAGAAGCAACCGGCTTCGGCATTGGGCGCGGATCCTTTTCAGAACCTTTTGTAACTTTTACGATACAGGTACGGCAATACCCTCCACTGGTTTTTAATTTCGAGTAATAACACATGGTAGGAGGAGCAACTTTTGCATCCACCTCCGGGTTTTTGTCAACCAACATTCTGGCTGCTTGCAAGATTGTTGTTCCATCCGGAACTTCAATCGTATGACCATCTATAGTAACCTTTGCCATTTTTTATCTTTTACAATTATGCTCCCGCAAGTTGATGAACGGAATAATAATGTTTAACGTCTTTAATTCTTTCAGGGTGATTAATGTATTCTTCAAATTCTGCACGGAAGTGACGAATAGCGCTTGCCACAGGCCATGCAGCAGCATCACCTAATGGACAAATTGTATTCCCTTCAATTTTTCTTTGAATGTCCCACAACAGATCAATGTCAGTTGGTTTACCATGTCCTTCCACAATGCGGTGAAGAATTTTTTCCATCCAGCCAGTTCCTTCACGACAAGGCGAACATTGTCCACAGCTTTCGTGATGATAGAAACGAGCGAATGTGTAAAGATTTTTTACGATGCTGGTTGTTTCATCGTATACAATAAATCCTCCGGAACCCAGCATTGTTCCTGTAGCAAAACCGCCTTCACTTAATGATTCGTAGGACATTAAGCGAGGTTCGCCTTTATCGTTTTTCAAAATTAATTCGGCTGGTAAAATAGGAACAGAAGAACCTCCGGCAACAACTGCTTTTAGTTTTCTTCCATTGATAATACCACCACAATATTCATCCGAATAAATAAATTCTTCAACCGGCAAACCTAATTCTATTTCGTACACACCAGGTTTATTGATATGTCCGGATGCAGAAATTAATTTTGTTCCGGTACTTCTTCCGATTCCAATTTTTGCATATTCGTCTCCACCCATCATTACGATTGGGCAAACGGCAGCAATTGTTTCAACGTTGTTTACAACAGTTGGACAACCATATAAACCTGCGATAGCTGGGAATGGTGGTTTGATACGTGGATTTCCACGTTTTCCTTCTAGTGATTCTAACAAAGCGGTTTCTTCACCGCAGATGTATGCACCTCCACCAACTTGTACATAGCAGTCGTGAGAGAAGTTCGTACCTAAAATATTTTTTCCTAAAAAGCCTGCTGCGTAAGCTTCTTCTATTGCTTGTTCAAGGATACGAGCAACATAAAAGTATTCACCACGAATGTAGATGTAAGATGTTTTTGCTCCCAATGCAAATGAAGAAGTAATCATTCCTTCGATAAGTGCATGAGGAATTTTTTCCATCAAATAACGATCTTTGAATGTTCCCGGCTCTGATTCATCGGCATTACAAACGAGGTAACGTTCAACACCTTCGGGCTTTGCAAGGAAGCTCCACTTCATTCCTGTAGGGAAACCGGCACCACCACGACCTCTTAACCCTGATTTTTTTACTTCTTCTACAACATCGGCAGGCGACATTGTTTTCAAAGCTTTCTCTACGGATGCATAACCGCCATGTTGACGATACACTTCAAGTGTTGCAATTCCCGGAACTTTGTCGTTATGTATTAATAATTTCTTCCCCATAATTACAAAGTGTTTTTATAATCCATGTCTGTATAACTTCTTTGTTTTCCTGCCGCACGATAGTCTTCTACTAATTTATCTACTTTTTCAAGCGTTAAATTTTCGTGATAAGATGCGCCACATTGCAGCATTGGGGCGCTTCCGCAGCTTCCTAAACATTCTACTGTTTTAATAGTGAACATTCCATCAGGAGTTGTTTCACCTTCTTTTATTCCTAATTTTTTCTCTAAGTGTTTCACCACATCTTCTGCACCGCGTGTCCAGCAAGAGGAGGTACGACAAACTTCCAACAAACATTTTCCAACAGGTTTTAAGTTGTACATGGAGTAGAAAGATGCTACTTCGTATACTTCAATTGGTTTGATGTTTAAGATGGAGGCAACATAGTCCATTGTTTGCGGGCTTAACCAACCACCAAATTCAGCCTGAGCAATGTGTAAAACCGGAAGCAATGCCGATTTATGTTTGCCTTCAGGATAACGCTTGATGATTTTGTGAACCAAGGCAAGCGTTTCTTCGTTAAATTTAATTTCTTGTGACATAGTATATTATGCGTCTAGTTCTCCTGCAATTACGTTCATGCTACTCATTGTTAAAATAGCATCTGATAACATCTGACCTTTAATCATTTCTGCATACGCCTGATAATAAATAAAGCATGGTCTGCGCATATGCAAACGATAAGGTGTTCTTCCGCCATCACTGATTAAATAAAAACCTAATTCTCCATTACCACCCTCAACCGCATGATATACTTCTCCTTTGGGAATTTCTGTTTCACCCATCACAATTTTAAAGTGATAGATTAATGCTTCCATGTTGTTGTATACTTCTTCTTTCGGAGGAAGGAAAAATTCTGGAACATCTGCATGATAAACGCCTGCAGGTTCCTTTTTAATTTTTGCAATGGCTTGATTAATAATTTTTACACTCTCCCACATTTCTTGTTGACGCACCATGAAGCGATCATACGTATCACCTTGTGTTCCAACAGGAATAATAAAATCAAACTCTTCGTAAGATGAATACGGGTTCATCACACGCACATCGTAATCTACACCTGCTGCGCGCAAGTTAGGTCCTGAGAAACTATAATTCAATGCACGCTCTGCTGATATTGGTCCGCAGTTAACTGTACGATCCATGAAAATTCTGTTTCTCATCAACAGGTTTTCGAATTCTTTTAATGCAGGAGGGAAATCTTTTAAAAATTTGTCTAACAAGTCCCATGCTTTCGGAGAAAAATCTCTTTCTAATCCGCCAATGCGACCAATGTTTGTTGTTAAACGTGCGCCACACAATTCTTCATAAATATCATAAATGCGTTCACGCATTTGGAAGATGTATAAGAAGCCCGTCATTGCACCTGTATCCACCCCAATAACAGAATTACAAATAACGTGATCGGCAATACGAGCTAATTCCATAATGATAACGCGCATATATTGTACACGTTTTGGAATTTCAATGCCCATCAGTTTTTCCACGGTCATGTGCCAGCCCATGTTGTTGATGGGTGATGAGCAATAGTTTAAACGATCAGTGATGGGAGTAATTTGATAGTATGGTCTGCGTTCAGCTAACTTTTCGAATGCACGGTGGATGTATCCAACCGTTGCTTCAGAGTCCATAATTATTTCGCCATCCATTTTCAACACGTTCTGAAAGATACCGTGTGTAGCGGGATGCGTAGGACCAAGATTCAGAGTAGAATATTCTTTCTCCTCAATCAGTTCTTGATTCTTGTTTGTGTTTTTATCTTTGCTCATAATTATCTACCAAACATTTTATCAGCTTTATCTTCACGCGTTCCATCTTCCAATGCATATTCTTTTCTCATTGGGTGATATCCTAAATCATCCATATTTAAAATACGTTTCAAATTTGGGTGGCCTCTGAAAATGATTCCAAAGAAATCATATTCTTGACGTTCCATCCAATTGGCAGCGGAAAACACAGATGTAATTGAAGGAACATTTACATCGCTGCTGCTGAATACTATTTTAATTCTGATTCTTAAATTTTTCGGAAGGTTGTGCAATTGATACATCACAGCAAATTCATGTCCTTGATTTTCGGGATAATGAATGGTTGCCATGGTTGTTAAATATTGGAAAGCCAATTCTTCATCTTTGTAAAGAAAATCAACGACTTCACAAATAATATCGCGTTTAACAACGAACTCGGGGTAATCCACGTTCATGGAAGACGAAACAAATCCATCACCAAACTGTGTTTTTAACTTTTCCGCTACTTTATCTAATAAAGTGTTCTCCATTTTTTGAATTTTTTCTCTTTCTTCTTTTGACTTAACTACTCCATTCCGTATTTATTCAACAGCGCTTTGTATTCTGGTGTATCTCTACGTCTGATTGATTCCGACTCAACCAATTTTTGGATTTGCAGGATTCCGTCCAACACTTGCTCCGGACGCGGAGGGCATCCCGGAATGTAAACATCCACAGGGATTACTCTATCAATTCCTTGAAGTACGCTGTAGGTATCAAAAATTCCACCACTGGAAGCACAAGCACCCATTGATAAAACCCATTTCGGTTCAGCCATTTGTTCGTATACTTGGCGCAATACAGGAGCCATTTTTTTAGAGATGGTTCCCATCACCATCAGTAAATCTGCTTGACGCGGAGAGAAACTCAAACGTTCAGCACCAAAGCGACCTAAATCGTAGGTGGAAGCCATGGTAGCCATAAATTCAATTCCACAACAAGACGTTGCAAATGGCAATGGCCACAATGAATTTGCACGTGCCATACCGACAACTTTATCGATACGTGTTGCAAAAAATCCCGGTCCTTCAATGCCCGGAGGCGCATCTGCATCTAACGCTACTTTTGATTTTTCTTTCGTACTCATTTATTTCTTTTTAAAAGCTGCTTTTCGCTGCTATAAATTATTTTAGTTCAAGGTGATCACCATTCCGGGTATTTGCTTCGCAGCTTTACCGCTTTGAACAACCTCTACATTGGTAATTTCCAATTTATCTCCCAATTTTTTTTCTTTGTGCAATTTTTCAATCGCATCCATTGCCCCTTTTGTAAAGGTGTTTCCTTTGGCAGGAAATTCAACAAATTCGTAATCCTTTTTACCGGCTTTTTTAATGGTTAAAATAAAAGAGCTGATGGATACATTTTTATCGATTGTAACCAATTCTTTTTTGCAAGCCATAAATTCATCCCACGTCATTGTAACATCACCCGTTTTCCCACAAAATGAAAATACCGGCTTTGAATTCTGAGCTTGCCCAGACTGAACAAAAACGAAAACAAGGAACAAAACACTTACGATTCTTTTCATTTTTATTCCCACTTTAATGCGCCTTTTTTGATGATGTAGTAGAATCCAACCAATAAAAAGCCTACAAAGGTGAGCATTTCAACAAATCCGGTTAATCCCAATTCTTTAAAGTTTACCGCCCAAGGGTACATAAAAATAACCTCCACATCAAACAGAACGAAGAGGATGGCCACCAAAAAATATTTGATAGAGAATGGTAAACGGGCGTTCCCTTGAACTTCAATACCACACTCAAATGTATCGGATTTAATTTTAGATTTCTTCTTGGGGCCCAGTTGGTGTGTAAGAAACAGCATGAATATTACAAACCCAAGAGCGACAACAAACATCAATGCGATAGGAAGAAAATCAGCGGGAGTACTTTGTACAGATAAAAGCATATAAATAGTTTTTCTTTTCGACCTCAATTTTAGGTATTTCTTTTGAAATAACCCAAATTTTGCGGACAAATTTATCGTTTTATACTAAATTTTAGTATAAACGTCTTGATTTAATTCCAAGATTTTGGATGATTAACAACGCCCTTTCTCTTTTGCGGAGATTTACTTTCATTTTGTTGATTTTCAAAATCCAAAATATAATATGCATCACCAATTGGGGCTTGATTTTTCTTATCTAATTTTAAAACTTTTTGCCACCATTTTTTATTGTTTTTTTGTGGGAAAATCAAGTCCAAAAAAATGTACCCCTTTTCCCTAAGAAAGGCATCCACATCCTTAAAAAATGCTTGATTTTTATACATATTCGCTAGTGAGGCCTCCACTTTGATAACACTAATTTTTTTTGAAGTCAAATAATGCTCTGCGCCTTTTAAAACTTCAAGTTCTGTGCCTTGTGTATCAATCTTCAGGAAATCAATATTGGATATTTTGTTTTTTAAAGCAAAGTCATCAATCCGTTCCGTTTTGACGTTGATTTTTTCCAGCAGCATTAGGCTATCAAACCAATTTTGGCTATTGGGTACTTGCTGAAATTCTCTTTTAAACTGTTCAACATCCGGCTCAAGTAAGGAGCACATATCCAGGTGTTTAGTTAGATGGAGTGTCGCCTCACCATTCGTATTGCAAAGAGCAATATTCAAGAGTTGTATCGTATTAAATGGATTGTGTTCTGCGTAAAAAGTTTGTAATTCCTGGAAGGAAGTTGGTTCCGGCTCAAAGCAATAAACATCTAATTTAGAAGACAAGTTATTAAGCAAACCAAATCCGCTGCGGGCACCAACATCAAATACAACTATAGGTGAAAGGTTAATCTCAGGCATTTGTAACGGCTTGTTGAGCGATGTTTTTTTGTTTCTTTTCTTGTTCAATAACATAAACAACTACGGCCATACTGATATAAACAAGAGATGCCATTTTTTCATCATCCATAAATCCATTAAATATCCCATGAACAAAATACGTCAGAAGGCCCAATATTGCCATTAATGCAAACGAGCGATTTTGGAATGAATGTGTGTTTTGTATTGCATTTATGCCAGAATAAAGAACAACCAGATACAGCAGTATATGAATTGCAAAACCCAAATATCCCGATTCTGCCAAATAAGCTAAATAATCAGAATGTGAGTGTCCTTTATTGCCACGATAAGTGCTTGTATAAGTTAGATCTTCACTGGCCTGAAACGTTCCATAAAAAAACTTATACGTACGGGGGCCAAAGCCAAATACGGGTTTGGCATTTCCCATTCTAATTGCACATTTCCATCGATTGACTCTTTCTTTATTGCTGATATCTGTTTTGACATTTGTTATTGAAAGTACTTGCTGGCTGAGATCTTCTTTGTTACTAATTGCGCTATTGTCTCCCAACTTATTCAAAATAAAATCGAAATTCAAAATAGCTAAAACACTGACTACTATTAAAGAAAAAATGAACGCTTTTGCAGTAATTTTCAATTGAATAAGGATATAAAAAACCAATGCACAAGCGAGACTTAACCAAGCAGCTCGCGAAAAGGAAAAGTACTCTGCAACGAAGAACAACAGTAGCAATAGCAAGATTAAAAAGCGAATAAATGGATTGGGGACAAGTGCCTTGCCACTAAAAATTAATATAAGCAATGCCGGGATCAAAAATGCAATACAAGCCCCATAAACGGTGTGGTCGTTAAAAAACGGTTGAGGCATTATATATGCTGTTTTTTGCGTAAAATCCAATTTGGAATGAAAAATAAATCCATTAATTATCGGGAGTATCATTCCGACCGCATAAATAAGGTAAAATAAATATGGTTTCATTTCATATTTTACCCAGAAAAAACCAAGGAGAAAAAACGTTATGATATAACTAAAACGTACAAGCGTATATTTAAAAGAAACAACTTTTAGCTCACTCATAAGTGAACAAATGACCATCCAAGCAAGTTCAATAAATAGAATAATTACAATCGGGTTTTTAAACAATGCTGATAGTTCGTCTTTGAGTTTAATCCAATAAAACAAAGTTAATATCGTCAACATCCCAATTAGTGGTTCTGTTGGAAGTTGCATTTGCGATTCACCGACAACATCCACCGAAACAGAAAGTGGAATAAAAAAGAAAAGCATTTTATACAGATTTTGTTTTTTTACAACAAAATATCCAACAACCAAGGCGGCAAAAGAAATGAAAAAGACACTATAAATAAGAAGATAGTTAGAAGCCATTACGCTATAAACAGAGAGTGCGCAAAGCAAGAAGGCAAGTACCGAGAGATAGATGCCGAAATAACTATTTTTGATTTTAGTCACTAGGGGTGTGAAGAATATTGTTTAATTGATTTCACCACATATTGCAGATAAAATCCAACCATCATGAAAAACAAAGAGCCCAAAAATGCGATTGTAATATTAAATCCAATCAAAGGAAAAACCTTTTTAAATATTGGAGTGGGCTTATCAAGCATATAAAATTGGGGGATTGGCCGCATGGCCAAATTTAAAGCATTTTCATACTTGCCTTTTAAATCGTTCAAACGAGCCGCTTCATTTATATGTTTTTGAGTTAGTATTTCCAATTCAACAGCAACTTCTGGATTTACTTTTTGGGATGTTCCATTACCCCAAATAAATTGATTGTTTACTAATGCAATAGGATTTGCATTGTTATCTTTTCTCAATTTTATAATTCTACTATCTATGGAATCAACTTCAGCTTGCTTATTAAGATATTGATTTTTGAAGGCTTCAACAGCTAATTCACTGTTTGTTTTCAACATCCGTTCTCTCATCTTTTGAGTTAACTCTAAAATATATGCGACTATTTCTTTTGAAAAATAGGGATCATGTGTTTCTGCTTCAATTACAATTGACATCACATTTGTTCGATTTGCAACTATCCTTCTTTTATATTTTTCTGACAATAAATCTCTCCATTCAAAATCAGCCGTATCAATTTTATAATAATTAACGAGGTTGAATTTACGGTCAACAGAATCGCGTAATTGTTCTGAATTGATTATTTGCAGTAATCGATCTGCTTCAATATCATATCCAAATTGGGGATTTTCAATTGCTAAATCGTACGAAATATTGTATGGTATAAAAAAGGATGTTTTTGCTGAATATCTAGGAGTTAGCATAAACGATGCGATTGTAGCGAGCAACGTACAACCCAATACGGTATAGAAAATAATTTTCCAATTCTTAATATAAACTTTAGCGAGTGGGCTAATACCTGTTTTTTCTTCAAAAATATTCATCGTTATATTCCTTTTCACCAAAAGTAATCATTTTGTTGTAGTAATAAATAATTCAAGTTTTTTATTACATTTGGAGCACTTATCTATTGGAATAATATGAAATATTTCGGTGCTTTTTTTATTTTTATTATTCTCGAATCGGCTTGTAATACTACTATTTCAAAGGAAGATTTGACCGCCAAAGAAAATAATTTAATTTCAGAAAATATTCCAAAAAAAGATACCCACCAACTTGAATGGACTGCACCAGATACCCTTACAATCCCAGATGATGAATTTGGAGCAGCGGTAAAATATGGCAGAAAATTAATTTTAAATACAGCATACTACATCGGGCCAGAAGGGATTGTAAGCAAAAACCTTGGCAACAAAATGAATTGCACCAACTGTCATCTCGATGGAGGAACTAGACTATATGGTTTTAATTTTTCAAGTACACATGCCCGATATCCTCAATATAGGGCTCGAGAAAATAAAATTCTATCCTTATCAGAACGCGTTAATAACTGTATTGAACGACCGCACAATGGGAAACCACTTCCATTAGACAGCAAAGAGATGACAGCGATAATATGTTATATTAAATGGCTAGGACAAGGTGTGCCGGTTAATCAACATGTTTTAGGAGATAGTCCTCTCAAAATTGAATTCCCGAAAAGGGCCGCAGATGTAGAAAAGGGGAAACTTGTGTATATGAGAGATTGCCAATCATGCCATGGTGAAAATGGTGAAGGAAAAATGAAGACCAACAACATTTGCTACGAATATCCTCCATTATGGGGTTTAAAAAGCTACAAACCAGGAAGCAGTATGCATCGAGTAGTAAAAGCGGCAACCTTTATCTATTGCAATATGCCATTCAACAAAGCTTCTTACAACAAACCTGTTTTAACCATTGAAGAGTCTTTTGATGTTGCGGCATTCATTAATGATGATCAGATTCACGTGTGCGTCCTCATGATAATGATTTAACGAGCTATCCCAATAAAGAAACAAAACCACTGGATTATGGTCAAGGCCCCTATATTGATAGTTTCCCTGAAAGCCAGCACAAATTCGGGCCATACCAGCCAATGGTTGATTGGAGAAAGAACAAAGGGCTACCTGCAAAATTCTAGGGGATAAATGAAAAATAAAATCTATGCTCCTCTTATAATTCTTTGCTGTATTATTGTTTTATTTTGGAATTCAAAAAATAGTTTTCGAAATTATACAACCTCTGATCCACAACTCACGTTACTTACCTCGCAGTCGATCTTAGAAAATGGAACAACCAATCTATATCGCTATTTTATAAAAACGACCCCTTCCGATTTTGCAGATGGAGATTGGAAATACTCTTACTGGGAGAAAGAACAGAAGGTATATTATTTTTATCCTCTTGGCACTTCATTGGTATGTTTACCCATTGTTGGGGTTGCACGCATTCTGGGGTACGATTTCACAAACAAATCAGATGATGCTTTGTGGCAATCCAACATTGCTTCCGGTTGTGTTGTAATAATATTCATTCTTCTATTCTTTCTTGCATCTAAATTTGTTTCCTTTATATATGCCCTTCTCTTTTCCTTTTTAATTTGCGTAGGGTCAACTGTTTCGAGTACAATAGGAATGGCCTTATGGAGTTTCAATTTTGAAATAATTTTCCTGTTACTTGCCTTTAATCTATTAGCTAAAAATTATACTGATCCTAAAAATATAAATGGCATTTTACTTGGGTTTTACCTTTACTCTGCTTGGCTGTGCAGGCCTTCTTCTCTGATCGTTTTTTTTATTGTGGGATTTTGGTTATTCAAAATTAACAGACATGCACTTAAGCAATATGTCTTAACAATTTTCATACTATACATTCCATTTGGAATTTATGCAATTACTCATTTTAACATCGTTGTTCCTGCTTATTATCATCCATTATTCTGGATGCATAAAAAATCTACCACTCCACTTTCTGAAAATTTCTTAGCCATCTTATTCAGTCCGGCAAGAGGGTTATTCCTTTTTACTCCGGTATTGTTACTTTCGTTTTATGGTGTCTTCGTCAAAGAAGCTCGGAAACATCCTCTATACATGATCAGCCTTATCTGGTTTGTAATACACACATTTATGTTAGCTCGTCAACCCAATTGGTGGGGAGGTTGGAGTTATGGGCCACGGCTTTTTTCCGATGCATTAATTCCTTTGTTTATCATGTTCATTATTAGTTTTGAAAAGTCGAAGCATGCGTTAGCGTCAAAACTTATCTTAACACTTTTTTTTCTGCTATCGATTCCAGGAATATTTATTCATACAATAAAAGGAGCAACAGATATTCAAACTTATAAATGGAATGATCATCCAGCAATAGATGACCATATAGATTATTACATCTGGAATTTTCAATACCCGCAGTTTTCTGCCGATTCTGTTTCGAATCAAATTAAAAAAAGTGAATTTGCTTTGAATCAACAATTAAGTCGTTCTGTTTTAAAATTAAGAAAGGGCGACTGCGTTCTATTTGAAAACGATAGCCCACTTGCTTGCACTACTGGAAAGAATTTAAACACCATCGCACCCTACACAAAAATCCGTCTATTCTGTAATCTTGACCAGCTTCTTAAAACAGAGGTTGACACTTTTTATATTACACCAGGGCTATTAAAGAGTTTTAGCAGTGATAGTAATTTTGTGATGGTTCAACCATCATTAAAAAACCTTGGAGATTACCTAGAAAAACATAAAATGGAACACGTTTTTTTGTCTACAAAATATAATTTATTCAAAAAAATATCTCCACAAACTGGAGAATGTTTCACAAAGATGCACTCCAACATTTTCAAATTAAAAAATGAACAAGGTTTTGTTGCCCATCTTTACAAAGGAAAAATAATGACTGAATCATTAGGGCAAAATAAAGGAGCAAAATTAGAAACTGATATTGGCGACCATAAAATTTCTGCCTCTTCTGATGGCAAAAACAGTGCATCCATTAAAATAGATGGAAAAGAATATAGCATTAATGATGGTGGATTTAATATTGTTTGTGTTGATGATTCAGGAAACCTACTAGATGTTGCAAGGTTCAATACACAGTTTATTGACGCTGAATATGTTTATTTATTCCAATTTTATAAAAAAAACAAATAAGGTTTGAAATCAAAAATTATCCTTTTTTTATCGGTTACATTCCTGTGTTTCTCGCGTCTTTACGGCCAAAGTGATCTACTAAAATATGATGTAACCATCTATGATAGTGTTCAAAGCAAAGGCTATTTTTTCTTATTTACATATAAAATGAGAAAGAGAGATGCTCCAGGAATGGGGCAAAAAATGATTCTTGACGGAAAAGGTCATACACTTTACTATCGAATTACCCAAAAAGCATCCGACTTTAAAATGCATCCGAATGGAATGATGTCCTATTTTGGTGGAAATAAATTCATGATAATGAATTCCAATTTCGAAATTGTAGACTCCGTGGGTTGTGTAAATGGGATAGAAACAGATAACCATGACTTTCTTATTCTTCCTAATGGACACTACTTGCTAATTGGAACTAAAAGCAGAACAGAAGATCTAAGTAGCTACCGAATATTTATGCAAAAGAAAATGCCTGGAAGCAGGCATGCAAAATTAAAATATGGCGTTGTTCAAGAATTAGATAAAAATAAAAAACTCTTGTATCAATGGGATTCTGAGCCGTATTTCAAAATACAAGATGCAGATGAGCTTTATTTAAACGACACCACCACGCTAGATGTAACACATTTCAATTCAGTTGAAAAAGATATAAATGGAAATATTTATCTGTCGGCAAGGTATTCAAATGAAATAATCAAAGTAGATGTTTCAACAGGTAAATTAGTCTGGAGAATGGGTGGAAAAAAAAATCAATTTCTTTTTGAAAATGATTCTATTCCTTTTCTTGGTCAACATGATGCAAGAATAATGAAAAATGGTAACCTGACAGTATTTGACAATGGATATGGAAAAGAAGAAGCAAAACATAACGCCCGTGCATTGGAATATGCAATAGATGAAAAAAAGATGACGGTTCGCCTTGTTTGGTCATTCGAAAATGAGCAAAAAATAATAAGCGAAGCAACCGGCAATATGCAACGTCTACCAAATGGGAACACACTCATAAACTATGGAAAAATTGCAAATGGAACACCCAATTTAACATTTGAAGAAATTAAGATTACCAAAGAGAAAGTGATTTCACTTTCGTTTTCTGATACAGTGGGCTCATACAGAGCGTTTCATTATTCACAACTTCCTTTTACTATTCACCAACCACTAGTTAAAGCCAAAATAAAAAACGGCCGATATTATTTAAAAGTAACTAAGCCGCACTCCGGATATAGTTGGTCCAACGGATTGAATAGTCAAGAAATAGAGATAACCCAACCTGGCAAGTATTATGTTTACGTGCCTTATGGAGATGGTGGGTGGATAAGTTCAAAATTAATTATTGTAACAAAAGAACAATTAAGTCGGTTACAAAATTCTGCTCCGTCTAATCAAAATCGGAAATAAATGAATGGGGTAAAACCAACACTTGTAGTATAACTGAGGGCTAATACAAAAAGGACAAGGCTGAATATTGTTAAAAAGATATGCCTTGAAATATTAGTGGAATTTCCATAATAAAATTCTTGCAATTTTTTTCCAAAACTAAAATGGTTACTAAATGAAAAAACAATGGCAAGCCCAAGTGGAAACCAAAGCTCGTTTCTTAATTCCATATCTACATTCGAATTAGTAAAAAGCATTGCATTGTAAAAATCTATTGCTTTAGATAAATTATCACTTCTAAACAAAACAAATCCGATTGCTACAAGAAAAAAAGTGAAACTAATTCTTAATCCAGTTGGGGCCGTCCAGGTTTTCATTTTTGAAAACAGGCGCTCCAAAACGATTATCGTCCCGTGAAAAGCGCCCCAAATAATTAATGACCAAGATCCTTTGTGCCAAAGTCCAGAGATAATAAATACCAACCATAGATTAAAATAAATTTTCCAAGAATTTCCACGATTGCCACCGAGTGGGATATATAAATAATTTTTCAGCCACTCACCAAGAGTAATGTGCCATCTTTTCCAAAACTCATTGAAACTCGCTGACAAATAAGGGGAGTTAAAATTCTCAGGAATGCGGAACCCAACCATTTTCGACAACCCAATAGCCATGTCTGAGTATGCAGAAAAATCAAAATAAATTTGCATGGTATAACCAATGATTCCAACCCATGCCGTGAAACCATTAAGTGTATTTGGATCAGCGTAAAATATTTTGTCAACACCATATAGTGCTAATTGATTTGCTATCAATACTTTTTTGGCTAGTCCTAAACAAAATCTATAAAACCCATTTAACAAATTATCAAGTTTTTCCTCCGAAACGTTGTTAAAGAGCTGTGTCTCCATCTCCACATAACGAACAATAGGGCCAGCCACCATTTTCGGAAAGAAAAATATATACAATAAATAGTTGTTCAACTTGTTTTGAGGTGAACAAACTCCACGATACACATCAACCACATAAGTGATTGTTTCAAAAGTATAAAATGATATTCCAAGCGGTAATAGTAAATCCAACAGCGGTAGTGTCGATCCAAACAACTCATTGATTGTACCTATAAAAAAGTTTGAATATTTAAAATAAACTAGAAGCCCAACATTTATAAGGATTGATAACAGAAGAAATGCTTTTTTAGCAATCTTCCTTTTTTGTTGATGCATTAATTTTACTAAATAAAAATCAAAGCATGTTGTAATCAATAACACAATAATGAATTTAGGCTCTGCCCATGCATATACCAAAATACTAACCAATAATAAATACCCATTCCTGAATTTATCTTTTGCCAAAAGATAAAGCGCTATAAAAACCGGCAAAAACCAAACTAAGAAAATGCTACTGTTAAAGTCCATTTATTCTTTTTTTTTATCGCGTTGATATTGTAATAATGCATCCATGTATATAACCGAATCAGCAGGCACCTTTAATTCTTTTGCTTTTAATTTTGCCTTATAAAACATTACGGAATCAAATCGAATATCGTTCATAATTGTTGCAATAGGTAAAGGAATTTTCATTCCAGCTCTACTTCTCAATTCGAAAAGGCCGAAATAACTTCCTTCGAAAAAATTCCAACCAAATTCTGCAAGGTTAGCATCTGTGCTGAGAACCATTATAACATCTTGACCTAATAATAACCTTGCTCTGTTTATATATTCTTCACTATATGGTTCATTTCGAATATTGGCATAAAGCATTTTATTATAGTAGATGTAGGAATATCTTTTGAAAACATTGTCACTCATTTCATAGACTGGCATTGTCCAATTATAACTATCTGCGATAGTTAATAATTTAATTTTCTTTTCGACTTTTGTATACGATATGGAAGGATAAGCCATTGGTATGTTTTCAATATTCCATAAAAGATTCATACCCTTTCCAACATCCTGATCAACTGTATTTAATTCATTAGTAACTTTAACCGAATCAAATATCATGTGAGGCAAAGGAGTTTCTGTAAGCTTTTCTATTCTTTTAATAATTGAATCCGCAGCAAGAGCTGCACCATACGTACTCCAATGAATACCACATTTCGGGAAGAGTGGATATTGGGTTTTGGGTTTTAATTCATCAAATAATTTTCTAAAATCAATGTGATTGATATTATATTCCTTGAATAGCTTAACAATTGTTTCATAATTACCTTCGTGTTTATTGACAAGGTATTTGTCTGGAATATATTCATTGAAAAAAGAGGCCTTACCGGGAGCAATAACAAATAAAAATTCAATCCCGTGATTTTTTAGTGAATCTTGAAACTTTTTAACCAACACAACTTTATCACGTAACTTTTGTTCACCAATAAAATCGGCACCTGTATAAGCGTTAATATATTTTATATCAAATAAATATTCTTCTTTGCCAATTGTTACGTTATTGGTATATGACCTGTGATACATCCAATAACCCAATTGGTTATGCAACCGAACGAGCGTATTTCTGAATCCAAAATTCTCATTCACCCATTTTGTAGTTGCCGTTTGGTAATTTCCAGATAAAATAGAGTCACATGCAAAAATAGGTTTGGGGGCAATTTTAAATGAACCATTAAGTTTCCCAATTTTTACAAATGGTAGTAGCCCTTGAAAGAGGAATGAAAATAAAAACAGGAGAATCAAAAAAATTAATACTCTACGCCCCATTTGAAGTATTCTTGTTATCTTCATCAAAAATAATAAAATAAGGTTACTCTGTGTCCATACTATTTTTTAATCCTTTAGCAACACAACACAAGCCTCGTATCCCAATGAGCATTCTGCAAATTGCAGCATCTATTGATAAGAACTATAAATGGGTATTTGTAGATGGTAATATAGACAAAGAACCTTGGCCAAAAATTGAGCGCTATTTGCAATCGGGAGAAATCGATTATTTTGGCTGCACAGTAATGCCTGGTCCGCAATTAAAACAAGCAATCCCAATTTCAAAAAAAATCAGAGAACAATTCCCAAATGTTAAAATTATTTGGGGAGGCTATTTCCCATCCAATCATCCCGATGTTGTTTTAAAAAGTGGTTATGTTGATTTTATTGTAAATGGTATGGGGGATAAGTGTTTTCCACTATTATTAGACGCCATTGATAAGCAAGAACCATATCATACCATTAACAATTTGATATTTTTAAAAGATGGGAAAATTCATTTTACTGCAAAAGATCCGATACATGAACCGGATTCATTACCGGTGTTGCCTTACGAAAAATTAGATTCATTTTATCCTTTATCAGTTTATCTGGGTAAAACCTATTTGGGGAACAAAACCATCGCGTATCACAGCAGCTTTGGTTGCCCGTTCACTTGCTCCTTTTGTGCAGTTGTGCCAATTTATAATGCAAGATGGAAGGGTGTCTCTGCTAATCGAATTGTAAATGATATTACCTTTCTTAAAAACAAGTATAATGGAACAGCTATTGAATTCCATGATAACAATTTTTTTGTTTCTGAAAAAAGGGTCATCGAATTTGCGTCATCAATAAAAGGTGAAAAGATGATCTGGTGGGGCGAGGGGCGAATTGATACAATCAACAAATATCAAGACGAAACGCTTCAGTTAATGAGCGATGCTGGATGCAAGATGATATTTTTTGGTGCAGAAACAGGAAACAACGATTTATTAAAAATGATGGATAAAGGAGGGACTCAAACTCGGGAGCAAATTCTTTCATTTGCTGCACGGTTGAGAAAATTCAACATTATTCCCGAATATTCATTTGTGTTAGGTTTTCCAGGAGAAACAGAACAAACGGTTTATAAGAATATTTTAGCGGAAATCGATTTTATCCGTGAAGTAAAGAAAGCAAATCCATTGACGGAAATTATAATTTATGTGTATTCACCTGTACCAACAGAAGGTAGTGAATTATATAAAGAAATTACAGAAAAAGGGTTTCGTTTCCCTGAAAAATTAGAAGATTGGGTTAGTTTGGAATGGGAAAACTTTGATTTGCGTAAAAACCCACTTACACCTTGGATAAAACCCTATATGATTGATAAAATAAAAAGCTTTGAAACGGTTCTAAATGGATATTTTCCTACTGCTACAGATATAAGATTGTCTCGCTTTCAAAAACGTTTGATTAAACTGATTGCAGCGATAAGATATCATACAAAAATATATGCATACCCCTACGAAATAAAATTATTGCACAAAATCTGGAAGTATCGGCAACCAGAAAAAGAAGGTTTTTAATGTCAAAACTTTTAAAATATCTTGTTACACTGTTTGTAAAACCTGTTCTTTCCATCTACTTGAAAAAGGAAAGGATATTTCATTATAAAAACCTAGAGTTACTCATTCTAAAAGGAATATTTCACCCCAACTTCTTTTTCAGTAGTAAATACCTAGCCTCCTTTGTGGAAAAATTAAATGTAACTGGAAAAACGTTTTGTGAACCTTGTGCTGGAAGCGGGCTCATCAGCTTTATTGCACTACAGAATGGCGCCATTGTAACCTGTTTTGATATAAACACGAATGCCATTAGAGGTATCCAGCTCAATCTTCAAAGGAATAGCAAACATCTAAAATCTCAAAAAATAACAGCAGTTGAGTCTGATTTATTTTCAAATGTCCCAGCACAACAATTTGATTTCATCGTGTTAAATCCGCCCTATTTTTTTAGTGATTATTCATCCGTTGAACAAGCTGCTTGGAATGCAGGAAAGAACGGAGCGTTTTTTATCACCTTTTTTACACAATTAAAAGATTATACCAATAAAAATTCCGAAATTTATATGGTTTTAGCCGACAATTGCGATATTAAAAGAATTGCAAATATTGCGAGGGATAAACAATGGAAACTTTTGCTGATAGAGCAAAAACAAATTTTATGGGAAACGAATTACATTTACCGCATACAACTACTTTAGGGTATTTTCATTCGTTTGATCCAATCAAAAAGTCTATTCTAAAAACAATTTCCTATTTCGATATTTTTGACTTCCCACTTACTCTTGAAGAGATCAAAAAATACATTGATAAACCTGATAATGCAGGAGCATTAAAAATTTCAGTCGACCAATTAGTTGAAGAGCATTTATTACAAAATATCGAAGGCTATTATATTCCATTCTTTAGTTCCTCCCAAAACATTTTGAAGCGAAAAGAAGATGAAAAAAGAGCAAAGTCGATTGAATCGAAAGTGAAGTTGTATAGTAGAATTATTAGTAAATTTCCATTTATCGAATGTGTTTGCATTTCAGGATCTTATTCAAAAGGTGTTCTTTCAAAAGACGGTGATGTAGATTATTTTATCATTACTCGTCCCGGTCGATTGTGGTTAAGTAGAACATTACTTGTTTTATTTAAGAAAGTGTTTTTATTTAACTCCCGAAAGTATTTTTGCGTGAATTATTTTATTGATTCGGATCATTTAGAAATACATGATAAGAATCTTTTCACCGTTACTGAAATTTCAACATTGATTCCTGTCTATAACGAACGCCTGTTTCATCAGTTCTTAATCAAGAACAAATGGGCGTTAGATAGTATGCCTAATTTAGAACACGACTTTAAAAAAAGCTATCCTATTGAAAGCGGATCAAAATTAAAAGCTTTATCAGAAAAAATACTGAATGGAAGAATTGGAGAAAAACTAGATAATTTCTGTTTTAAAATTACTTTAAAAAGGTGGAAGAAGAAGTTTTCACACTTCAATGAAACAGATTTTGATTTAAATATGCGAACACGTAAAAATGTTTCAAAACATCATCCTCAGGGGTTTCAGAAAAAAGTTTTATTGGCCTTAGAAGAACGTATGTTGAAATTTGATTCACACAAAATCTAATGAAAGTTTTATTCACACACTCTTATTTTTTAAAATTCGATTCGAAGCAATTCAATGCAGGGACTCCCTATCCACCTCTAGGAACAATATATGCTGCTTCCTATTTACGTGAAAAGGGATATGATGTGTATTTACATGATATCCAATTTGAAACAGATCCGACTGAGATAAATAAATCTTTAGAAAAAATTAAACCGGATGTTTTTGTCATTTATGACGATGGGTTTAACTACTTAACAAAAATGTGCTTAACAAATATGCGCAACGCTGCATATAAAATGCAACAATTCGCTAAAGCATATCATTGCAAAGTAATTGTTTCCAGCAGTGATTCTACAGACCATGTTGAAGAATATTTAAAAAACGGAGCAGATTATATAATCAAAGGCGAAGCAGAGCAAACGCTCTTGGAGCTAATAGACTATCTTTCAGGGAAAGAGACAATTGAATTAAATAAAATTAATGGAATTACCTACTTCGAAAACAACCAAGTTGTAAATACAGCAAATAGAACGGTGTTAAAAGACTTAGATCAACTACCACTGCCAGCGTGGGACCTTATCGATATTGAGCCGTACAAAAAAATGTGGCAAAACAAGAATGGTTATTTTTCGATAAACATGGTAACCACAAGAGGATGTCCGTATAAGTGTAATTGGTGTGCAAAACCGATTTATGGTAATAGATACAACACGCATTCTCCGGAAAGCATTGTCGCTCAAATAGAACTGTTGCAACAAAAATTTAAGTTTGATCACATTTGGTTTGCAGATGATATTTTTGGATTAAAGCCAGGATGGTTAAAATCATTCGCAAATGAAATTAGAGACAAGAAGATAAAAATAAAATATAAAATTCAGTCGAGAGCAGATTTATTACTAGAAGAAAACACCATAGAATTACTTGCCCAATCCGGCTGTGAAGTAGTTTGGATGGGAGCCGAAAGTGGTTCCCAAAAAATTCTAGATGCCATGGACAAAGGCATTCGAGTAGAACAGATTTTTGAAGCAACTCGATTATTGAAAAAGCATTCTATCAAACCTGCATTCTTTTTGCAATTTGGATATCCAACAGAAACAATAGAAGACATTAAATTAACCATTAACATGGTAAATAATTTATTACCCAACGATATTGGTATTTCCGTTTCCTACCCTTTACCCGGGACCAAATTTTATGAATCGGTAAAGCAGGAATTAAAAACAAAAACAAACTGGACCGATAGCGATGAGTTGGCATTGATGTTTCACAACACCTATAAACCCGAATTCTACAAACAATTACATCGGCTAATACACAAGTCTTACCGAAAGCATCAATCTCTAGATATGCTTAGCAAACTATTTAAAGGCAATTATAAAGAAACAAATTTGAAACGGATCATCGCATATCCTTACTACTATATTGGCGCAGTAAAAGAGAAACGAAAATTAAAGTTGATAGAATCAGATGCTGCAGCAGGCCTTTAAAAACTATGCAAAAGAATATGATCGTCACTTTACCAATTCTCTAATTGGGAAAGCACAACGAAACATTGTTCATAAGCATTTGCAATCAATTCTAAAAAACGTAACCTCGATCTTAGAAGTAAATTGTGGAACAGGGGAAGATGCTATCATTTTCAATAATCAAGGAAAGAAAATTATTGCAACAGACATCTCACCGCAAATGATTCAGGTGGCAATGAGTAAAAACGATAAAATTGACTTCAGAGTATGTGATGCAACCGCAATTGATACGTTAGAAGGAAGCTTTGATATGGTTTTTTCAAACTTTGGTGGACTAAACTGTATTGATAAAAACCAATTAACCTCATTTTCAGAGGCTGCAAATAAAAAACTTAATCAAAACGGGCTTCTAGCACTTGTTTTTATTAGCAGCGAATGTGTATGGGAAAAATATTATTTCAAATTAAAAGGTAAAGAAATACGAAGAAACCAAAAAACTGCAATTGCTACAATTGATAATAACAGTTTTAAAACCTATTACTATTCGCCAAATGAGCTAGAGGATATTTTTAATCCATTTTTTAAAATGGTTCATCTAAAACCTATCGGATTATTTGTTCCGCCATCCTATATGGAATCAAAAATGGTGAAAAACAAATGGATATTTAAAATTTTATCTGCTTTAGATTATTTATTTTTAAACAGTACAAAATTAGCAAACAAAGCAGATCACTTTTACATCGTTTTCAAGAAAAAATAATTGGATGAAAATAATTTTAACACATGCTTATTTTTTAAGTGAAGACGTTCGTGAGCAATTTATCATGAAGCCATATGTGCCACTTGGCATTTTAAGTATCTCCTCTTACCTAGAGCAAAAAGGAATAGACCACGAAGTTTATGATAACACATTTTCTGATTATACTACATTCATAAATAAAACAATTCGTTTCTCCCCAGATGTTATCGGCATATACACCAACTTAATGACGAAGTTGAATGTATTAAAAATCATAAAGGAAATAAAATCTAGCCCATCCCTAAAACACACAAAAATCATTTTAGGAGGACCAGAAGTAAGAAACCATGCCGAAAACTTCCTTACACATGGAGCTGATGTATTAGTTATAGGCGAAGGAGAAGAAACCTTTTTTGAAACAATTCAACATCTATCAAAATCTAAAAACATTCCAGATGGAATTTCTGGAACAGCTGTATTAGTTGATGGAAAGGTAAAAACGAATGATGAAAGAATATTATTAAAAGACATTAATATCCTCAACCCTCCAAACAGAAAAAAAATAGACCTTCACCAATACTTGAATGCATGGAAAAACAGACATGGTTATAGCACCATTTCGGTGAGCACCATGAGAGGCTGTCCATACACATGCAAGTGGTGTAGCAGGGCTGTATATGGGGGCACATACAGAAGAAAAAAGGCTTCATTGGTTATAGATGAATTAGAATCAATCTACAAGGAATACAATCCGGATAGGATATGGTTTGTGGACGATGTTTTTACAATCAATCATAAATGGCTCACAGAATTTGCTACTGAAATTGAAAATAGAAATTTCAAATTTAAATACGAAATTATCACTCGTGCGGACAGAATGAATGAAGAAATAATTGATTTGTTAAAAAAGAGTGGCTGTTTTAAGGTATGGATTGGCGCAGAAAGCGGTTCTCAAAAAATCATAGATGCTATGGATCGGAGGGTAAGTGTTGATAAAGTTAGAGAGATGATACAACTCTCACAAAAAAAAGGAATAAAGGCAGGAACATTTATAATGCTGGGCTATCCCGGAGAAACAATTGATGATATAAAAAAAACGATTACTCATTTAAAAGTTTCAAATCCAGATGAATATACTGTGACTATCGCTTATCCGATAGCCGGAACTAAATTATATGATGAAATAAAAGATAGAATCACAACCAATTACAATTGGGCAGAAAGCACTGACAGAGATATTGATTTTAAAAGACAACATTCAAGGAAGTTTTATGAATATGCAGTTCGTTGGGTGTATAATAGTGTTCACGTTCATAAAACAAAAAACCCCATTGAGAAAATTAAATACTTCTCTAAAGGGCAAATTGCAAAACTATTGATGCAATTAAACTCATAAAAACAAAAGCTTATTAAGAAACACAAGAGTTCAATAATCTACCCTTGAAAAATTTGTTTTAAACTACAATTAAGTTTTACTTTAGAACAGCCAGTCCGATTCCTTACTAAAAATTGTCTCGCAGCTCCGTTATTGGCTTTTCAACATAACGGTACCAAAGGGAGGTAGTTGAAAATGTTACTATTAAATATATCGCGTATGCCAATAGCGTAAAAGGAAGCGTTCTATCTTTTGTAAACATTAAAAACACTTCCATGATTGGGGACAGATGAAATAAATAAAAAGCAAAAGCGGTTAAACTTAAAAAAGTAAAAAGTGTAAAAACAAAATAAGACCCCCTCTTAATACAATAGAAAAAGGGGATAGATACTGCGAAAGCGAAGGGAATAAAAGTGAAATATAAAACATTATAATAAAAGCCTTCCGGATATAAAATCCGAAAATATATGGAAATAGCATAAAGCAACAATCCGAGTATTAATAACCAATTTCTATACTTTATAAACCATTCTTTACTCTTATAAAAAAACAATGCCATTAAAACACCATAAATACTACAATCTATTCGTGTTAGTAACGATTTTCTCATGACAGTATCCCAGTGCGGATGATCGGTTAAATAAATCTGCATGCGCATAGTCACGGATAAAATAATATATGCTATGCATAATCCAACTAAAATTAAATATGGCTCTCTTTTTTTGAATAACCAGATGCTTGCCAAAAAAAACAAAGGAAACAATAGATAAAACCATTCTTCCA
This sequence comes from Bacteroidota bacterium, assembly GCA_016722565.1. NCBI lineage: Bacteria > Pseudomonadati > Bacteroidota > Bacteroidota bacterium. Next base: position 244,185 of record JADKIU010000001.1, on the reverse strand, counting down.
TCGCCAAACTATAGCTTATTGGAAAAAACGTATGGCTCGATTCGAAAAATGTGTGAATAAATAATAAATATTTCCAATTAAAATCAAAACTAGTACCTGTTATAAAATGTCCGATAATGTAATTAATGAAAATTGCAAGATAATAAACCGGCAATGTTTTGTACCATCTCCTTTTAATAAAACCAGCAAATGTTTTTAATGTATATGAGCCATTTTGAATAAACGTTTTAATAATAATTCTACCAATTAAAAAACCGCTCAATGCAAAAAACAATTCTACTCCATTGATTACAAAATGTGAAATCCGATATATTTTTGGATAGAATGGTTCAAAAAATGCAATGAATGCCCAATAAGTACCATTAACAAACCGATTCCACGCATCACATCAAGACCAAAATTCCGATGCTCTATTTCGGAAAGATTGGAAAAATAATAAAATTGACTTTTAATGCGTTGTATCATTTCATTCGATAAAATAGTTCATCTCCATCCCAATTTCCTCCCTTACAGAAAAAGGAACCTTAAGAGCATTTATATTCATAATACTATCAATATAATATCTATGATAAAGCTCTGTGCCTATATAAGGGAATTCATGACAGGTGTGTGCATTCATTTTTTTAATAATTGCAAGCTGTTCATTATTCATTTCAGGAAACTCATTTCGAATTCGCTCTGTATTCGGTTCCATAAAACTAATATAAAGTAATTCCAAATAGGTGTGATCTTGCAATTTGGTGTAATCAATCTCCGTATGAAGTGTTTTTCTGTAATTACTTAATTTGTTTTGCAATTGTTGTTGCAGTCGTCCAAACTCTTCATTACTCATCATCGATGGTATAGCAACATTTTCTTTAAACAGTGGTTGTATCATAAGTTCATGACACCAGATACATTTGCTAGGTTTTCCTGCCTCTCCATGCGACTGAGGGGAAGAAGGAATAAGATTTCCTTGGCGGTTATAAACAGCAAACCTCAGTTGTCCATTTGGCATTATGTCCATTGTTTCATAAGCTTGAGGATCAAAAGTACTTTCTTGCAAAGACCCACCCCCTTCAACAGCAACAAAAGCCGTGTTTAAAATTTTTTTATTCGCTTTTATCCTGATTAGTCTATCATGGTGGGAGACCATTGACTTTGTAACACCAAAATTCTTAGCATCCCCCATTTTGTAGTGCTTATTGAACTCCGTCAATGAATTAAACACGCCTGTAATCTTATAATAATGCCAGGAAGAGTGCAAGGTTAATACAAAAAAGCGCGATAAATCAATTGAGTTATTTTTCCGGTATGAATCTGTTTTTTTTATACTATCACAGATTACAGCAAGTGCTTGTTTTGCATTTTCCGAAAACCCTAATTCATCTATTTTAATTTCAAATAGACTACTGTCTTTTGTTAGAATAGCTTTGTCATAACACCCTTTCGGTAAATGTGCTCCTAAAAAAGAGAATGACCACAACATTCCTGTTCTAACATTACCATAACTTTCTTTAGGATAGGCTTTATTCCATTTTAACCTAATCGATATTTTAGAAGTCGGTTCATTTGAATTTCCATCACTTGATTGAAAAACAATTGCAGCAAATAAAATAAATACGATGATAAGGACTGCTTTGCTATTATTTCCTAACCGTTTCCTTTTATACGTAAACATCAAACTAGTGAATCAATTTTTGATACTCCTTTTTCTGAACTTTAAACAAATTATACAACCCTGGTCCTCTGTTATAGTCTGACAAAACGACTACAGTATCTCCAAAGCAACCGATCAATTTAATTTGAGTTCCATCCTTCAAAAATAAACTTGTTTTGTAAATTTCGCTTAAATAATCACTGCAATTATCTTTTAGATTGGAGTCAATTAAAACCTTTTCATTGTATCCACTGTAATTATAAAAAACATAACTCAGCTGCGCATTTGAAATTGTTGCATCTACAATAAAATGTTCGTTCAAGACTTTCGGTTGATAATATAAAAACGTTGGCCGTTGATTTGATACAGCAATTTTAACAATTGAAAGAACTGTAAACACGGATAAAACAAGCCAAGAATCCATTGAAATTCGAAGAACCCAATCTTCGGAAATTAATACTAAGAATAGGCCGAAAAACAAATACAATTTATAATGTGCTAATAGTGGTCCAACATCATCCATCATCCGAGGGGGCAGAAAACAAATAAGTGCTAATAGAATATAAAACAAAGATGACTTCCTTTCTTGGTTGAATAAAATCGCAGGGAACATAATAAGCAAAGAGTAAGTGGATGTATAACCAGAAATAATATTCATTAACACAATAAGCACAATAAATGCATTTGATTTTGAAATTTTCTCTGAATTTAAGGATTGCAATGTCACAAGTAATACAATCCCACATATGATGGCATTTATTAAGCCAATCATTGAAGCTGTTAACGATGTGTAAACAGAAGGATTTAATATTTCATCATAGAGAAAACAGTCTCTCAATATGGTGATCACATTATGATAAGAAGAAGAAAAAGGATCGTTTACATAACCATCCAATAATTTCGGGAGAATATACTTGAAAAAATTATACATTGTTTCTTCCCCGACAACAAACCATGAAAAAACAAATATAACGACACAATACCCTAACGTATAGAAAACAATACGATACTGCTTTTTTAAAAAATAGTAGAGCAAAAAAACAATTGGAGTAATTTTTATTGATATGCTGATTGATAATAAAATTGCCGTGAGGTGCATCCATCTGTTGGAGGCATGGATCAAAACAAGAAACACAGTAGCAATGTAGAGGTAGGTTTGGCCAAAAAGTAAATTATAATACAATGGTATTATAAAAAAAAGGAGCAAAATCCATTTGTGATTTAGTATTAGTTTCCCTTTGGTTTGCAATAAAAAAATAACAAAAGAAAAAATACAAACTCCAAGGATGTTAAAGATAAACTTTGAAAGATAAGGGTTGTCGATCAAAGAAAAAGGGGTATAAAATAAAAGGGATTGCGGTGGGACGCTGGTGTGGCTCAAAAACAAGCCTTGAAATCCTTCATTAATAACGTTTTTATTGAATGATGCAACGTCATAAATTTCACTCCAAACATTTTGACCGCTCATTAATATTTTGGAACCAAAATAATAATTTGAAAAATCACTTAGGGGTTTGTTATAGCAATAAAGAGAAATAATCAATCCAATGACAAAAATGGAAAATGGGAAAAATTTATCCAGTCTATTCGTTACTATTTTCAAGATACTCGTTTTTATGGTAGCAAATATAGAATTAAACAATCAAACTTTCCATCTGCAAATCCCTACTATCAGAAAACAAAAAACGCCCCTGAAATGATCAGGGGCGTTTAAAATAAATTAAATCAAATCTTAATACACAATGATCTTTTTAATTACATCGTGTTTATCGTTTGTTAAAGTGATGGTATAAACACCTTTTCCGTATTCAACGACACTGAATTGTTTTTTATAAATGCCTGAATAATCTTTCAGTTCTTCTCTATAAATCAACTGTCCAAGTGCATTTGTCAATTCCATTTTATAATTTGATTTTTCAATCGCATTGAATGAAATATTGAAATTTCCATCGTTCGGATTTGGATAGATGCTTAAGCCGTATTGGTTGTTTGCATCCTCAATTCCTACATTGATAATAACTTCAGGAGCTGAAGCTACCGAAGAACAAGGACCGTTTGTTACGATTACCGTATACGTTCCATTTACTGTGAATGTATAGTTTTGGTTTGTCGCACCTACGATCAACGTTCCATTTAAGTACCATTGATTTCCTGTTGGCGAACTGGATGTTAATGTTGTTCCAGAAACAGTAATCGTTGGTGTTGCAGGCGTTGGATTAACAACCATTGTAATGCCTGTGCTTGTTGCTGTAAGCGGACTTGCACAGGTTGCATTCGATGTTACGATACAGGTTACAATATCACCATTTGCTAAAGCAGATGAAGTATAGGTTATTCCGCCTGTTCCTACGTTGCTTCCATTCACTTGCCATTGATACGTTGGTGTTGTTCCGCCATTGGTTGGAGTAGCCGTAAATGTAACTGCATCACCAGAACAAATTGCACCACTCGGACTTGCAACAATACTTACTGCAGGAACAACAGTTGGGTTAACCGTCATTGTTATTCCACTAGAAGTTGCTGTAGGTGTTGAAGGACATGTTGCAGTAGATGTTAAAATACATGTTACAATATCACCATTAATCAAGGCTGCACTTGAATAGGTTGTTCCACCTGTTCCAACGTTACTGCCATTTACTTGCCATTGGTAAGTAGGAGTTGTTCCACCATTAGTAGGCGTAGCAGTGAATGTAACAGATGTTCCTGTACAAATTGCACCAGCCGGACTCGCAACAACACTAACAGAAGGAACAACAGTTGGATTAACCGTCATTGTAATTGCATTGGATGTCGCTGTTGTTGGTGTTGCACAAGACGAACTGGAGTTTAAAATACACGTTACGATGTCCCCACTTGCAAGTGTTGAGCTTGTATAAATTGTTCCACCGGTTCCAACGTTGCTACCATTTACTTGCCATTGATACGTTGGGGTAGTTCCACCTCCACCTGCAGTGGCAGTGAAAGTAACAGATGTTCCGGCACAAACAGCACCAGACGGACTCGCAACAATTGCATTGGTTGGCACAACACTACCACTTACGGCTACCGTTGTTGTTCCGGCAACACTTGTACATCCGGCAACTGTAACTGTTACGCTATACGTTCCAGCCATCGCTAGCGTTGCAGATGGACGAGAAGGATCTTCAGTTGTAGAAGTAAATGTTGCAGGACCTGTCCATGCATATGTTGCACCTGCAACGGTATTAGACGTTAATAAAATGGTTGAGCCAGTACATACAGGAGAGTTACTTCCAGCGGTAGGAGCAGCAGGGATTGGATTCACAACAATGGTAACTGTACCAGCCAAACTCGAGCAGCCACCATTCGTTACTGTTAATGAATAGGTTCCGCCCATTACGGTAGTTGCTCCAGTAATTGCAGGAGGATTTCTAACTGCTGCTGCATAATTGTTCGGGCCCGTCCAGCTGTAGGTATAACCGGCTCCAAGATTTGGAGTTGTTAAGGTAATTGTTCCACCTGCACAGATTGCAGCTGGTGTTGTGCTTCCATTTATACTAGGAACAGGAGTTGAAGGCAATGCATTTACAACAACGGTTGTAGTTGCCACAGCACTGGTACAACCGCCTACTGTTACTGTTAAACTGTATGTTCCTGCCATTGCAAGTGTTGCGGATGGACGAGTTGGGTCTTCTAGTGAAGAAGCAAACGCAGCTGGACCAGTCCATGCATACGTTGCACCCGCAATGGTATTGGATGTTAAACTGATGGTTTGACCAACACAATCCGGAGTGCTGCTACCCACTGTTGGTGTGGCAGGAGCTGTATTTACTGCAACTGTTGTTGTTCCAGGCAAGCTGGTACAGCCACCAACTGTAACGGTAACACTATATGTTCCGGCCATAGCCGCTGTAGCGGATGGACGAGATGGATCTTCCAAAGTAGAAGTGAATGTACTTGGACCTGTCCAAGCATACGTTGCACCTGCAATGGTATTAGACGTTAATAAAATTGTTGAACCCACACAAACAGGGGAATTACTTCCTGCTGTTGGAGCTGCCGGCAAGGCATTTACAACAACTGTTGTAGTTGCTACTGCACTGGCACAACCACCCACGGTTACGGTTAAACTATACGTTCCGGCCATAACAAGTGTTGCTGATGGAATGGTAGGATCTTCTAAGGCAGATGTGAATCCACCCGGACCAGTCCATGCATACGTTGCACCCGCAATGGTATTAGATGTTAAACTGATTGTTTGACCAACACAATCCGGAGTACTGCTACCAACAGTAGGTGTTGCAGGAGCTGCATTCACAGCAACCGTGGTGGTTGCTGCTGCACTGGTACATCCGCCTACGGTAACTGTTAAGCTATACGTTCCAGCCATACCTGCTGTTGCAGAAGCGATACTTGGATCTTCAAGTGCGGATGTAAATCCACCCGGTCCGGTCCAGCTATAAGTTGCACCAGCAACAGTATTCGATGTCAATAAAATAGTTGAGCCAACACAAACAGGGGTATTGCTACCGGCTGTAGGTGCTGCAGGACCAGCAGTTACAGCTACCGTTGTTGTAGCTACTGCGCTGGTACATCCGCCAACGGTCACTGTTAAACTGTATGTTCCGGCCATACCTGCTGTTGCAGATGTTCGAGAAGGGTCTTCTAATGCAGAAGTAAATGCAGCAGGACCTGTCCATGCATACGTTGCACCCGCTACAGTGTTGGATGTCAACAAAATGGTTGAACCAACACAAACAGGGGTATTACTTCCGGCTGTAGGAGTTGCCGGTAAAGCATTTACAGCCACCGAAGTGGTTGCTACAGCACTTGTACAGCCACCAACAGTAACTGTCAGACTATATGTTCCAGCCATGGCAAGTGTAGCAGTCGGACGAGACGGATCTTCCAATGCGGAGGTAAATGCACTCGGACCTGTCCATGCATACGTTGCGCCTGCGATGGTATTTGAAGTCAACAAGATTGTAGACCCAACACAAACTGGCGTGTTACTACCGATTGTTGGTGTTGCAGGTAAAGCATTTACAGTCATTGTAATGGCATTAGATGTAGCCGGACTCCCCACAACTCCGCCTAAACTAGAAGTCATGATGCAGGTTACGATATTCCCATTCGCTAATGTTGTTGTTGTAAATGTTGATGAGGTTGCACCACCCACATTCACACCATTGATTTGCCATTGATAGGTTGGTGTTGCACCACCATTGGTTGGTGTAGCTGTAAATGTTGCAGAAGCACCGGCACACATTGGATTTGTTCCGGCAGTTTGTGCGATTGAAACACTTGCAACCGGAGCACCGGCACCTGTAATATTAATATTATCTAAGTACAACATTTGTCCCCAGCCCGATTTGTTTTGGAATTTCACCATCACATTTGCTTGTCCGGCATAAGGCGTCATACTTACTGTTTCTGTTCTCCATTGTGCTGCAGTAGGAACGAATACCGATGCATTGTTATCTGGAGCTGTTGCTAAAAGCGTTGACCCTTTTGCATATACTCTCGACCAAGTAGAACCGCAATTCGTAGAAACATAAACAATCAATGAATCGAAGAAGGTTGCATCATAGCGACAATAAGCAACATCAAATGTCATTGTAGCAGAACTTACTCCGGTAAAATTGTATTTTGGTGTCCACAACTCGTCCACGGTTCCAGCAATTGTTGTTGCCGGTGTTAGGTTATCCATCACCGCACTGTTCGTACTTGTACCATAACCACCAACAGTTGTTGATTGCGCCCATGTCATATCAAGATCGGGGTTGCTTAAATACCATCCCGAAGGAACAAATGTTGCGCCTTGAAATCCTTCTACTAAAGGTAATGCGATAGGAGAAGAAACGGTAATGTAAGCGGTTTTTGTTTCTGTATCGCTACCATTTGCATTGGTTGCAACAAGCGTAACCGCATAGGTTCCGGGTGTGTTATAACAAATATTTGTTGGGTTTTGTATGGTAGATGTTCCTGGAGTTCCACCCGTGAATGTCCAACTCCATGAAGTAGGAGAACCAGATGAAATATCAGTAAAGTTGATGCAATCACCCACACAAATATTGGTTCTGTTAGCAGTAAAATCAGCAATTGGAGGAGATGTCCCCGGTGATGCTAAATCGGATTGCCAGATGCTACGCCCATATGTTGCTGCTCTTAATTTTAGAGCTGTATATTGAATTTCTAATTCTCTCACCGAAACGTTTGGTAAGCCTGTGTTATAAGGAGCCCAAGAACCGGAAGTATTATCGCGGTAATAAACACCAACATCGGTACCAACATAAAGAGGATCATTTACAGAGCTTCCTTGATAAACGATACAGTTTGCAGGAAGGTTTGGCAAACCAGTTGAGTAGTTCGTCCAGGTAACCCCAGCATCTGCCGTGTACCATACTTTGTTGGCAGCAGAATATCCGGAGAAGGTAACCCAAACTCTGTTTGCATTTAAAGGATCAACTGCAATATAAGAAATAGCTGCTGATGCTACAGGCAATCCCGCAGTTCTATCGACAAATGCTGCACCGGTTGTACAGGTATAAAATTTATTGATTTTAGCGGCATAGATATAATTGATGTTAGAGGCTGCATTTGCAAGTGCAATTACGTTTCCTGTTCCACCAGTAATAGTTCCGACTTGTGCCCATGTTGTTCCACTATTGGTACTTTTATAAACCTGCGCTTTTCCAACAAATAATGTTGCGGCATTACTTGGCGCCTCAATATATGGAGTTACCCAATCACCATCCGCATTTACTCCAGTTCCACCAGAAGCAACAATGTTTGTAGTCAGATTTCCTCCAGTTGTGGTTTTGTTGATTTCTCCATAATACAACTCACCGTATTGAACATTTGCATTGGACCAATCGATGATACACTCCATCCCATCTCCCCCTAATGGTCTTGTCCATGTAGGTGTTCCGCTCCATCTGTTGGTTCCGTTATCTTGCCAACCGGACAATAATAAATTTTGGTTAGTCGTAGATAATCCGATACGATAAATTTGAGAAATTTGTAATCCATTACTTAAATCTGTCCAAGCCGTTCCGCTGGTTGTTGTTCTAAACAATCCACCATCATTTCCGGAGAAGTAGGTTGTTCCACTTCCAGGTAGATATTCCAAAGCATGGATATCAGCATGTACATAAGGTGCACCTGTTCCTGTCCAATGCGCATTGATTGTCCAAGCGGTTCCGCCATTTGTTGAGCGCCAAATATTAACTCCGCCAACCAATACATGATCCGCATTTAAAGGAGAAACGGCCAATGATAAATCGTACCAACCTTGTCCACCGGCATCAGAACCCGTACTGTTATAACCCAACACATTTGGAGTAGTAGAGCGTGTAGTAAACGTTGCACCATTATCTGTAGAGCGGTATAATCCTTGAAAGCCGTAAGCTGTATTAGCAGCCAAAACATATACGTAGGCTGAGTTTGCAGCAGTAACAGCAACCGACAAACGAGAAACTGCACCTGTAGCAGGCAAGCCTGTGGATGTGGTTACAAAGGTTGTTCCGGCAGTAGTAGATCTATAAAACTGAGTAGTAGACGTTGCATAAACAATTGTTGTATCACCGGGGCGGTACTCAATGTCTTTCATATTCGCCACTGCGGAAGCAATTTGTGTCCATGTAGCTCCAGCATTGCGTGTGCGATACACACCATTGCTTGTTGCAGCAAAAAGGGTATTTGGGTTTTGTGGGTTTATTAATAATCGACTGATCGTTCTACCTTGTGTAATTAACCATGATAAACCGGTTGGCACCCATGTGGTTCCGCCATCAGTTGTTTTCAAAACTCCGATAGAGTAAGTGTCTTGCGCTTCACCATCACCAGTTGCCAAATATTGAATCAATGGGTTGGTTGGGTGAATTGCTAAATCGGTTGTTCCGATAACAGCTAACTGGTCGGTTTGTGTGGTCCAGGTTGTTCCGCTGTTGGTAGATTTCCAAAGTCCACCGCCCGGTGAACCCACATAAATAGTTGTAGAAGCTGTTGGGTCAAAACGAACAAAGTTTACACGACCGGCTCCACCTCCACCGGAAGGAATACTGGTAGTAGGACCCAAAAGTGTCCAGTTTGCAGCCATCGTTGTTGGTGTGCTCGGTCCGGCAGCTCTTGTTCCTCCAGCGGCACCTGCATAATAATTATCTAGATATTCATTCCATGCATTCGTCATTACCGAACGATCACCAGAAGGATATAAACGTTGTTCCATGTAATTTTCCCAACGCTTATAGGCTTTCCAGCCTCCAGTCATTTTTCCTTTTTCTAACGCATCAGGAACTGGAGTAGCGGTTGTAGAAACACCACCTTTATTGGGAATAAAAGGTGTTGGTGTTGCAGGCAATTTTGCTCTGCCGGCAGCTTTGAGTTTTTCGTTCTGTTTAAACTTCGACTCGTAGTCTTTATAATAATCGTTGAAGGCTTGTTGAACGTCATAAAAATTCACGTTCGGATCTTGCATTTTTTCTACCCAGGTTTGGGAAAACGCTGTATTTACGGACATTGCAAGCACAGCCAATGAAGAAAAAAGTATTCTTTTTTTCATTTTAATTTAGTTTAGAGAGATTTTACTTTAACGAACATAGTCGATAATTTTCATAAAAACAAGTATTTAAACTGGTTTTAGATGAACCATTATTAAAAAGCGGTTAAACTTTTTTTGACTAGAACCAAATGTATATCCAGAGGCTGCTGATTGCAAACCCAAAATGAACAAATTATTTGAAGTCGATGCCACTTTCTATAACCAAACCAATTGCTATGAAAGGAAAACAGGACAAATCGCCAACACCTTTTTTTATTTTTATGAACTTGTGAATAAGCCAACTAAAAAATAAGTTTAACAATTGTATGTTCATTACTTTATCACAAAGCGATAAAATAGCCGTTTTTGTTTTATAGTTTTATGGCGAAACTAAACCGCTTTTCTCGAGTATAACCACAGAGGTCATATTGAAAATGTATAGTTTGTCGAATATCAACCTATAAAATCGTTCTGTTTATGGTGAAAGAGAAAAAAATTTTCGTTCTTGATACGTCTGTCATTATCTACGACCACATGGCCGCTAAAAGTTTCAAAGAACATGATGTGGTGATTCCAATTACCGTGTTAGAAGAATTGGACAACTTCAAAAAAGGTAACGACACAAAAAATTACGCAGCACGAGAATTTACTCGATACATCGATAAAATTTCGAACGGCATTATCCTCCAAGATTGGATAAACATCAATGGCAAAGGCCATGGGATGATAAAAATTGAAATGCATCAGGATTCTAAAACCGATGCAGAGCGCGTTTTTGGTGAACGCAAAGCAGATCATCGCATTTTAAATACTGCTTTATTTGTTTCGGAACAATACCCGAACAGAAAAGTAGTGATGGTTACCAAAGACATCAATCTTCGTATTAAAGCAAAGTCTCTCGGACTCATTGCAGAAGATTATGAAACAGGAAAAATCAAAGATGTTAACGAACAACTGTATACCGGAAGAAGTGAAATTCAAAAGGTATCTACAGAAGTGATCAATGAAATTTACGAAAAAGGGTTTTGTGATCCGAGCGCATTGCTAAAGAAAAACAAACCGGCATCTAACCATTTTTATGTTCTAAAAAACGGAACAAAATCTGTCCTTGCATCTTATAATCCAAGTAAGGATACATTGGAGCGTGTTAAAAAAGTAACTGCATTCGGAGTGAATCCACGCAATGCCGAACAAGCATTTGCATTGGATGCAATTATGAATCCAGAAATAAAATTGGTTTCCATTCAAGGTGTTGCTGGTACAGGAAAAACATTATTATCCTTAGCCGGAGCATTAGAGCAACGCAGAACATTTCACCAAATTTATTTGGCGCGCCCAATTGTTCCTTTGAGCAATAAAGACATTGGATATTTACCGGGTGATATTAAATCGAAGCTGAATCCTTATATGGAGCCGTTGTGGGACAATTTGAAATTTATCAAAAATCAGTTTACTGAAAAAGATAAAGAGTTCAAACAAATTACCGAGATGGTAGAACATGAGAAGTTGATTGTTTGTCCGCTTGCCTACATCCGTGGAAGAAGTTTATCCGATGTGTTTTTTATTGTAGATGAGGCGCAAAACCTAACGCCACATGAAGTAAAAACAATTATTTCACGTGCTGGAGAAAACACCAAGATGATTTTCACCGGTGATATTCACCAAATTGATACTCCGTATTTGGATACACAAAGTAATGGCTTGTCGTACTTGATTGATAAATTGAAAAATCAATCATTGTATGCACACATTACGTTGGAAAAAGGTGAACGTTCAGAATTGGCCAATTTGGCAAATGAGTTTTTGTAAAGGCCACAGATTACACAGATTTTCACTAATATTTTTTTAAAGCCCTGCTTCGAAATTAGCAGGGCTTTAAATGTTATAAAATACCAGTCCCAAAAACATCAATATCATAATTAGAATTATTAACGTTTTAGTTGTTGGCTCTTCACATTCGAACTTAAATCCCCAAAAACTTACTTTCACTATTTCTCTTTTTTTCATTTATCCGTTTTATATATTGTATTACTTTGTTGATTCATACTAATAAGTTAGAAAAAAGTCGCCTTGTCCCATTATTACACAAATTTAATCTTCGTTATTAAGGGTTTAGCCAAGTGGTACAACTTAAAATAAAAAGCCCCGAGAGAAACTCTCGGGGCTTTTACTTTATATGCGTTTTTAATTACTCTACAATCACAACCTTTTTTGTTTCCGTTCCACTTCCATTTGAAATCGTGAAGAAATAGTTTCCTGCAGAGAAGCTCGATTTATCAAAGCTTATCACGTGATAACCTTTTGATTGATTTTCATTTACAATTGTTTTAATCCATTTTCCTGTGATGTCAAACAGTTCAACTTTCACGTTTCCTTCTTCCGCAATTTGGTATTTTATTTCAGCTGTTTTTGAAATCGGGTTTGGAGATACAGAAAATTGAAATACATCTGTTGAAGATTCACTTATGGAAGTTGTTGTTCCAAAATAATAGTATGTTGTATTGTTACCGCTACCAGAATTAGGAACGCCCAACGTGTCAGTCAATACATTGTAAAAAAATATCTGCCGGGCTGCTCAATCCCAACCCTGTCCCTACTGCAGTTGTAGGTGTTGTAAAAGTATTGTTATAACGTGTAATTCGTGTTGGGCTCCAAGAAGACAAATAATAATTTCCTGCACCATCTTTTGTAATGCCGTCTACGCTGCTCAATCCTGAAGAAGCAACAAGTGTTGTAACACTCGAATCACTTAGGGAAACCGCTTTGATTGCACCCGTCCACTGCACAAATACACAGCGGTTGTTGGGTTGATCAAAAATAATTCCGTTGGGGCTCGACAATCCTGTAGAAACAAATGCATTGAATTGTCGTGTGTTGGTATTGAAGCGATAAATTTTGTTTCCGCTATAATCGGTAATGTATAAGTTTCCGGTTGCATCGTGTGTGATCCCATTCAAAAAACTTGCTCCTAAACTGGTAGAAAAAACCAATGCTGCTGTATTTATGTTGTAAGCTCTGATACTTCCACCTGCACAAGCATATAAGGTGTCATTTACAATCTCTAGTCCATGAGGACCGCCACCTGAAAATCCAGTGGAGGCAAAAATGGCCAAGGCACCTGTTGCACTGCTTCGAGTAAGAATATTATTCCCGCCATTGTTGGCGATGAACCAACGGTTGTTGGCATAATCAAATTCAATACTTTCGGGGCTGTTGTATGATTGTGCAAAAGCTGCCACAGTAAAACATACGGCAGAAAGGATAATAACTATTTTTTTCATCGTTGATTTTTAGCTTTTAGTGATTTTTTCCAATTCCATTCCACAAACGGAGCAGGTTCCCGGTTTGTCAAACACTTCCTCGGTGCATTTCATCGGACATTGGTATTGTTCTGCAGCAACTTCTGTAGGTGTTTCCGCTTTTTTGTCGGAACTTGAACAAGCAGCAAATGTAAGTGCTGTGATTGAAAATAGGACAAGGACAATTCTTTTCATTTGATAAATAAATTATTAATTATTCACTAAATTACATATTTTTATCAGCTAATGAAATAAAATTGAAACTAATAATTATATTTGTCGTTAACATACATTCAAAACATTTTTGTAGATAATGAAAAAATTAATCTTTTTACTTTTAGTGTGTTTCGGGTTAAGCACGGTTGGTTACTCTCAGGCCGCGGGAAAAGGTGGAGCGGAAAGAGGTTCGGAGTCGAAAGTAAAGCCGCGTGGACAAATGCGCCACTTTGAAAGACGGAAGAGAGACCCGAAGATGAAACACAACGGAACAGCTTACAACAGAAGAAAGAAAAAAGAATACAAAGTGGATGGTGATGGGTTTAGCAACTCTCCCGGAAAAGGAAAAAGAAGAAGAAAAAAATAATTCAATCCTATAAAAAAATCCCTACTCCTTTCGAGTGGGGATTTTTATTTTACTTTACAATTGTCACACTTCCTATGTAGCTGTGGTCGTTCCGTAGCAAATCTTTTGTAAATATCTTGTATACATAAACATCTTGCTGAACGATTTCACCAACACCTTTTACACGTCCGTTCCAGCCTTCGTTCATGTCTTCTGTCCTAAAAATTTCATTGCCCCATCGGTCGAAAATGAACATTTTAAATTCTAAAACTCCATACATTTTCGGTGCAAACACATCATTTAATCCATTGTTATTCGGAGTGAATGCATTCGGGATGTAGGTTGTTGTTTCCCCATAAATATGAATATCGTGTTCTGCTGTATCTGTACAACCATATTGATTGATTGCAATTTGGGTGATGGTATACGTTCCAGTATCAGGATAAACATGATACGGATTTTGATCGATGCTCGTTTCGTTGTCACCTAAGTTCCAATCCCAGAGCGTTGCACCGGAAGACAAATCGGTAAGCTGAATGTTTGGTTCATAGATAGATGCTTGCCATGGACTTGCTGAAAACTCCGCAACGGGAACCGGATAAACTACAATTGGGAAATTGAGTGTATCGCTCATCACACAACCATAGGAAGAGGTTACTGTTAATCCAACATAATAGTTTCCGGCCACATCGTAGGTATGAATTGGGTTTTGAGAGAATGTAAAATTTCCATCGCCAAAGTCCCATAACCAATTAACAATCGTACCACCGCTGACCGTTGTATTGTCTGTAAATTGAGTTGTAAATTCCACACAACCACTTGTAGCTGCTGGGCCAAAATCAAAAACAGGAAGAGGATGTGTTGTTACAATTTGTGTAACAGTATCCACACAACCGTAACTGGTCACAATGGCCAATGTCACATTAAATGTATTTGTTGTTGTTCCTAAAACATGATCCGGATTATAGATTGTAGACGTACTTCCATCACCAAAATCCCACCATGTGGAAACGATAACGCCATCAGTAGTGGTAGAGGTATTTACAAAAGTGGTGGTATCACCCCAACAAACAACATTGCTGGTAAAGGATGCATTCGGTTGTCCGTAAACGGTTATCAATTGATTTGTTGTATCTGCACAACCAGCAGCAGTATTCACAATTAATGTAACGTTATACGCCCCGTTTGTTGCATATGGATGTGTAGGATTTTGAAGCGCGCTGGTTGTCGCATCACCAAAATCCCAATCCCATGCTGTTACACCACCGGTTGAACTATCAGTAAAAATACTTGGCTGAATTTGGCATGTGTTAGCGGATGTAAAGCTTGCCACCGGCAATGGGTTGACAACAATGGTATCTATAGCTGTGCTTGCACAACCGCCATCCGAAATAACCACATGTGTGATGATATAAGTTCCAGGTGTTGTGTATACATGCGTGGTGTTTAATGTGTTTGCAATAGGAGAGCCGTCACCAAAATCCCAGGTATCCGACAAAATAAATCCAGATGTAATTACAGAGTTATCGTTAATGGCAACCAATTCATTTACACATGCACTGTTGTTTGCTGCAATATCTGCCTGTACATCACTTCTCACCACAACAATTTGGAAAGTTGCATCTGCACAACCTACTCCACTGGAAACGGATAAAGTAGTAATGAATGAACCTGCTGTTGCGTATACATGTGTTGTAACAGGACCGGTTGTGCTTGTTGTGCCGTCACCAAAATCCCAAGTCCACGCTGTTGGACTTCCTGTTGAAAGATCTGTAAAAGTGGTTGGCGTTCCAATACAAACGGTGTCGACAGAATAGTTTGCTACCGGCATTACATTCACTGTTATTGGCATTGTAAATGTGCTATCACAACCATTAATGTTTGCAACCGTTAACGAAACATTGTAAGTGCCTGCAGCAGCATAAATATAGTTCGGATTTTGTGATACGGAATTATTTCCATCACCAAAATCATAAAACCAGGATGCAATTGCAACGGCATCGGTTGATAAATCTGTAAACGATGTGATGGTTCCTTGACAGCTTACATTGGCTGTAAACAATGGTGTTGGAACGGTGTTTACAAGTATTGATTGTACAACTGTATCCAAACAACCGGATGCATTTCCAACAATTAAGGTCACATTATACGTTCCACCAAGTGAATAGATATGTGTTGGATTTTGTAAGTTGTTGATTGGTGAACCATCACCAAAATCCCAGCTCCAGTTTGTCATTAAAGGGCCAACGGTTGCATCAGTAAACAAAACGGATTGTCGTGCACATACTGTGCTAAATGTAAAATCAGCTTGTGGTTGTTGCAATACAGTTATTGTTTGCGAAGACGAATTGGTACAACCAAAACTGTTTGTAACAAGCAATGTTACAGTGTAATTCCCGGGGTTTGTATACGTATACGCTGGCGATTGATTTGTGTTTGCCGCAGTCGCATCACCAAAATCCCAACTCCACGAAACAGCAGCAGTAGATAAATCTGTAAAAACGGTTGGATAGGTATGGCATGCTGTTGTTGCCGTATACGATGAAACAGGATTCGGATTTACGATAATCGAATGCGTGATGGTATCAGTGCATCCAAACATATTTGTTACGATTAAAGTAACGTTGTATGTTGCTGCAGCAGGATAAATATGTGTTGGCGAATTGCTTGTACTTGTTATTCCATCACCAAAATCCCATGCCCAAGAAACTGCTGCTGTGGATTGATCTGTAAATGTTGTTATTGCTCCTTCGCAAACTGTATCAAAGACAAATGCTGATACTGGCAGTGGATTGACAATGGTACTAATTGTTATGGAGTCCTGACAACCAAATACGTTTTGTGTAAGCAATGCAACGGCATAGGTTCCTGCTGCTGCGTATACATGCGTTGGGTTCTGCAAGGCACTCGTATTTCCGTCTCCGAAATTCCAATTCCATTGTGTTGGAGAATTTGTGGTCAAATCTGTAAAGCTTGTTGAAACATTTAAACAAGGCGTAGTGCTTGTAAAATTTGGAACAGTAAGTGGAAAGGCAGTGACAGGAATGGTAAGCGCATTGGTACATCCTGTAGCGGCATATCCGACAGTGAGCGTAACATTATACGTTCCTGCAGTTGTATATACATGTGTTGGTGAAGGGTTGTTGGTGTTGTCAGAAAAGCCATCGCCAAAATTCCAAACAAATGTATCTGGTGTTCCAATGGATGTGCTGTTAAAAAACATGGTATCGTTCGTACAAACCGATGCAAAATTGAAGTTTGCTGTTGGAACAGGATTGACAGTAACCACATTTGTAATGGTATCCGAACAACCGCTTCCTCCGAAAGAAATTAATGTAACGTTAAATGTTCCGGCTGTCGCATATATATGCGTTGGATGCTGTGTATTGCTTATCGGAGAAGCATCACCAAAATTCCAAATCCAATTAATGGGAGTGCCGCTTGTTAAATCTGTAAACGCTGTTGGTTGACCCAAACAAACTGTTGTATTACTAAATGCAGCCACAGGAACAGCATTCACAACAACCGCTTGCGTGATTGAATGTGTACAACCAAAAACATTTGTCACCGTTAGTGTAACATTGTATGTTCCGTTAGACGGATATGTATGCGCTGGGTTGGCCGTTGCTACAATAGGAGAACCGTCTCCAAAGTTCCAGCTCCATGATACAATACTTCCAATGGATGTGTTTGTAAACTGTGTTGCAAAGCCTAAACATTCTGTTGTATTTGTAAATGCTGCAACAGGAACGGTATCTACCACAATTAATAATTGTGTGGTATCCAAACATCCGAATGCGGAAGATGCAATGAGTTGGGTTGTATAAGTATTTGGTATTGGAAACGTATGTGTTGGATTTGTTGTTGTACTTGTAGTTGCATCACCAAAACTCCATTGATATGTTGTTGCTCCGGTTGATGTATTAAAATAAGAAATGCTGGTGTTCGCACAAACAGTATCGTTGCTGACACTAAAATTAGCAACCGGATTCGCGTGAACTGTAATGGTTTGGGAAACACTATCCTGACAACCATTTGCAGCAGAAATTACTAATTGAACAACATACAAACTATCAATTGTTGTTGCAGTATATGTTTGTGATGGCGGATTAAAAAGTGTAGAAGTTGCACCATTATCAAACGTCCACAAATACGTATCACCGGCAGTAACACCGCTGGTATTATTAAACACGGTAGTAACCGGTGAGCATCCGGAAACGGGAGTTGCAGTAAAACTCGGAGTTGGTAATGGAGCTATGTTGATAAACGCTGTATCATTTGTAATACAGCCCAGCACATTCACAACTACATACACCAGTTGATTTCCGGAAGTATTAAAAGTAATAACCGGTGGGGAATAAAGTGTAGATGAGGCCGGTGTAGCACCGTTGAATGTCCAATTATAAGTCCCACCTAAAGTAGAATTGTTGTTAAATGTTACTTGCAAACCGGCACAACCGGCATTCACATCAGGAACAATATCTGCAATTGGCATCGGGTTTACTGTAACGATAACCGGTGTTAACGGACTAATACAACCTGATATGGTTGTTTGCACATAATACGTTGTTGTGGAGGTTAATATCGGAGTGGTGTAGGAAGCGCCTGTGTTTAATAGTGTTCCGGCAACCGGGGCATCAAACCATTCATATGTTCCCCCTGGAGCAGTGGCAGTAAGCGTTGCTGTGTTCCCTGTACAAATATTTATCGGGGTAACTGTAGGTGCCGCAGGAGTAGGAGTTACAATCACCGTAACAATTGTTCGCGGACTTGTACATCCGGCAACTGTTGTTTGAACAAAATAGGTCGTGGTAACCACTAGTGGCGGAGTGTTAAAAGAAGCTCCTGTTCCTAAAAGCGTTCCACCAACAGCCGCATTGTACCATTGATAGGAACCACCCGGAGCAGTTGCGGTGAGTGTTGCAGAATCGCCTGCACAAATGGTTGTTCCAATTGCTGTTGGCGCAACCGGTGTTGGGGTTACAACAACAGGAACTGTTGTCATTGGACTCACACAACCTAAAACTGTTGTTTGAACATAGTAGGTTGTTGAAGCTGCCAAAACTGGTGTGGTATAACTGGCGCCCGTTTGTAAAAGTGTTCCGGCAACCGGTGCCGAATACCATTGATAGGTTCCACCTGGAGCGGTAGCTGTTAATGTTGTATTTGTGCCCGAACAAATATTTGCACCCAATGCTGTTGGAGCCACCGGAATAGGGTTCACCACAACAATTGCAGAGGCGGTATCTGTTCCACAAAATCCGGTAACAGTTAACAACACATTGTATGTCCCGGCTGTAGGATACGTTTGTGCCGGAGGAGTTGCAGATGCGGATGTATTCCCGTTTCCAAATGTCCACGCATATGTTAACAATGTTCCTTGTGAGGCTTGTGTAAATGTAACACTGCCCCCTGCACAAATTGTAGAAACCAGTGGTGCAACGGTGGCGACTACTGGCGGATGTACCGTTATGGTAACGGTTGTATCGTCAACACCACAATGATTGGAAACTCTTAAGCGGATGGTATGCAATGCAACTGTTGTTCCTGCAGGCGCTGTAAATATTTGATTCGGTATCGTCACCGATGTATATGTCAATACACCATCAATAAACCATTGATAGGATAATGCACCACCGACAGAACTATTCGTTGTGGTTACCGTTAATGGAGAACAGCCAATCAATGGTGTTGCGGTCATGATTGCCGTTGGAATTGTATCCACCACAATCGTACGATACATAGTATCCGAACCACACGCGTTTCCTGACACCATCATGATGGTCCAGGTTCCTTGATAATACACTTGAGGTGGGGGAAATTTCACGCCACTTAATGTGTTTCCATTTCCAAAATCCCAATAAAAATTATTGATTGGAGAAGCGCCTGTGGTAGTGTTTCCAAAAGTTACTGTTTGTGGTGAGCAACCCAGTGCTGGTGTGGCAGTGAAATTAAGTATTGGTGGACCAACAATGGTGATAGGACCTACAGTTGAAGTAGAAGAGTTACAGCTATTGGACGCCACAACAGAAATAGTATACGAACCTCCAGTAGTATACACGTGACTTGGTGCAACAGGACTTGTTGTTGTCACAGATGGCGTTCCATCACCAAAATTCCAAACATATAAATTTGCATTTTGAGATGCATTAACGGGTGTTACGGTATGTGGCACACAACCTGAGAATTCGGCCAAAGGAACCACAAATGATGCAGAAACAAATTTATCAAAGACAACGGTGAGAGTTGTTGTTGTTGTACATCCGTTTGCACCAGTTGCTGTCATCGTAACGGTGAAAGTTCCGTAGGAACTATAAGTGTGCGTAAAACTTGCCAATGATGCAGTTGTGAAAACAGGACTTCCATCACCAAAGTTCCAACTATAGGAAACCGCACCAGTTGTGGTATTAAAAAACGTTACGACTTCTGAAGTGGTATTGTCAACAGGCGATAAACAATATTGTGTGTCGCCATCGCCATCGTCCCCTGAAATGGCTGCGACTGGGCGCGGCAACACGGTAACTGTTGTATTAAAAGTGCTGGCACAACCCGCTCCGTTTGTAACGGTTAATGTAACATTGTATGATCCGCCTGCTGCATAGACATGCGTTGGGCTTACTGCGGTTGATGTTCCTGCATCTCCAAAATTCCAGGCATAGGTTGTAAAGGCTCCGGTTCCAGTTGATGAATTCGTAAATACAATGGTTGTTCCCGCACATTGATTGTTGGGAGTAAATGTAAAATTGGCCACTGGAATCGGACGAATAATCACTTGTACAATCGCTGTATCTCTGCAGCCAGAAGGGCCATGTGCAATCATCATGTAATTGTATGTTCCGACTAGTGATATGGTAGAAGTATTGGGAGCAGACAATCCGCTGGAGGTGTCGAAAAATGTCCCATTCAAATACCAAAAGTAATTTGCTCCTGCCGCATCAACACCCGTACTCGTATTTGTAAAACTAATGACATTGGGTCCAGGACCGCAAATAAGAACTTGAGAAGTTGTGAAAGAGGTAACAATTCCCGGACAATCCGCTTTTGTTGTTTTAGATAAAAAAACAAAGGCAACAATACAAAGCAGTGTTGTTAGGGATTTAAGCCCTTCTGGGAGTATGTTTTTTGCTGTTGGGAGCATGCGCTATATTCAGATGTTTTTTATCGCTTTTTAGTTGCATTCAAAAGCGACAAAAAAACCTTTGTATCAATCTGTTAATGATTGATACAAAAGCATTATCAAATATAGAAATTTTATTGAATAAAAATAGTATTACTGAATGGCAAATTCAGCATTTATGACATAATTCAGTTTTATGGTTTTATCACCGATGGTATTGTCTGATCCACTCTCATCTCCACTTCCAATCATATAACGCGTTTGTACAAGCGAATTTGACATGCTTGAATAATTATTAATATAATCTCTTCCGTTGCGCGTTCCATCATCCACAGTAACAAAACCTGTCTTCTCTTCAACAAAGATCGCCTTTCCAGCTTTTTCACCAATCGCTTCCAGCAAATAATTTGCTTTCTCTCTTGCTGCCTTTATCGCTTTTATTTTGATTTCCTTTTTGTATTCATCCATTTTACTATGTGAATACTTACTTACAAAAGCTTTGCTTATTCCTAATGAATCCATTGCCGAATAAAGCATATAGACTTGTTGCGAATTTTTAAATTTAACATCATAACTTTTTGAAATTATTTCATCTTTGTTCTTGCGCTTCATGCTCAACACATATGCACTCATGTTGTCCATTTTGATATCTTTCTTGTCCGTAACTGTTACTTTTTCAATAAAGTTTACCAAATTTTTTTCCAGTTCCTCTATTGTAAATTTCTTTTTGTCTTTGGTATATTCTCTCAATGTAACCGACATGTATATTTCATCCGGAACGATTTCCATCTCTGCTGTTCCAATCACTTTGATACTGTGTTCCGTTTTGGTGTCTTGCGCTTTTGTAGTAAACGCCAATGCCGAAATTGCAACTAAAATTAGAATTGTTTTTTTACTCATGGCTATTATGTTTTTAAATGAATTCGTGAATACTTTATACTTCATATGTTTTAATTTTTCCATAGTTCAACGTTCAACATCGACTCTAAATTGTTTTCAATATTATCCGGCAATGCAGGAAAAAAGTTGATTTGAGTTAATCGTTCTACCGAATCAATGGTAACTGCAAAATCAAAAATGGATTCTTTGCTTCCTTCATTGGGCATCACAAAGGCAATAGCCTTCTTTTCCTCACCCTTTACATCCAAAATAATTTTATAGTAATATTTCGGGATGGCTACTTTATTTTTTTCTCCAATGGTTGGAAGTCCCTTCTCCAGAACACCGGCTGTAACGATATAAATTTCTTCTTCATTTTTAGCCCATTCGCGCACTTGTGTCTCCAACGTTTTCCATATGCCACGATTGAATTTGGGGGCTTGCGGACTCATATTACTCATAAAAAAAGATTCACTCATGGCAATTGGGCTCCAGCTCATATCACCAGCCGGACAAAGATGTCCTCGATCATAACCGGATTTTTTATAATCATCGGGGATAGCAGAACCTGTTTTTATAGATTTGTCTTCACGAAAATCATCTGTCCGCTCTTCCTCATTGTTGTTGCACATTCCAGCCGTTAAACGATACGCGACCCATTTTGCTTGTTCATAATTTTCATCATAACAGAGTGTATATCCCAGATGTTTTATCACTTGTTCCTTCTTCTTAAATTTCGGGTAAAATGTTTTTGAAAAATTTTTAATGCTATCTGAAAGAGCTACCTGAAAAGGCATAGACGAGGAGACGTTTTCCCCGGAATTTAAATTGCCGAAATAAGAAATAACCAAAAGTGGAAGGAAAATCCTTAAAAATAGCATACATTTACTTGTATAATTTCAGCTTAAAGATAGTTTAAAAAATGAAATCACTTTATTTCATCCGTCATGCAAAATCCGATTGGTCCATTAACCACCTCTCTGATATCGACCGCCCTTTAAATGAAAGAGGCTATAACGATGCGCAAAAGATGAGTCTGATTTTAAAAGAGAAAAAAATTATTCCGGATTTAATCATCAGTAGTCCTGCTATCAGAGCCATATCAACAGCATTAATTTTTTGCAGAAGTTTAAATTATGATCCGCAATCGATTCATATCACCCAAAAGCTCTATGATACTTCGGTTAAAGATTACTTACAAGTGATATCCAAATTAGAATCGAAACATGCAATAGTTTTATTGTTTGGGCACAACCCAACCATTACCAATACGGCCAATACATTGACCAATGCACTGGCGCAGGAAATGCCAACGTGTGGAATCGTTGGAATACAATCCGAAGCAAAAGATTGGGAAACATTTTCAAAAAAAAATAATGCATTAATTTTCTTTGATGTTCCCAAAAACCATCCCTAACGGGCGGTTAAAAAATTGTTAAGGTTGGGTTAAAACGCTTTTTGCATGCATTATTTTCACACATTTAACTATTATTAAAACATTAAATCATGAACAAAAAAGAACTCCGTAAAGAACTTGAGCTTACTTTGGTAAAAACAATTGAAGAAGTGTTAAGTAAAAAAAATGCTGAATCGGCAAAGAAAGTGCGTAAAACAACACATGACGCAAGTAAAACAATTGCTAAAAAGTTTTACAAAGCATTGAAAGAAAAAACAGTTACTAAACCTGCTGTAAAAACAAAAACAGCGGTGAAAACAAAAGCGAAAGTGGCTGCTCCCGTTAAGAAAACAAAAAGCAAAAAATAAATTTAGTACTTTTGTGATGTAATTTTTTGTGGTGTATGGCGAAGAAAAGTATTGTTTTAATCAATCGAGAATTAAGCTGGCTGGCCTTTAATGAAAGGGTTTTACAAGAAGCCGAAGATAAAACTGTTCCGTTGATTGAACGCCTGAAGTTTTTAGGAATCTATTCAAATAATCGGGATGAGTTTTTTCGGGTTCGGGTGGCAACACTTAAACGTGTTGTAAAGCACCAGAAAAAAGCCGAAGAGTTAATGGGTGAAAACCCTGTTCGTCTTTTAGATAAAATTCAAAAAGCGGTTATTACTCAACAAGAAAAGTTTGAACGCACGTATCAAGTTATTATCCGTGATTTAAAAAAGCACAACATTTCCATCATTAATGAAAAGCAATTGACTCCCATTCAAGGTGCTTTTGTTAAAGACTATTTTAGAGAAAAAGTAAAATCGTCACTTTTTCCAATCATGCTGGACAATACACCAGCATTTCCTTATTTAAAAGACCGTTTAGGTTACTTAATTATTAAACTAGGCAAAAATGATCTTTCCAAAAAAAGCAAATTTGCAATAGTAGAAGTACCAACAGATAACATTTCCCGTTTTTTGGTTTTACCGAAAAACAATGAAAATAGTTTTATTATTTTACTAGATGATGTCATTCGTTTTTGCTTAGAAGATGTATTTCAAAATTTTGAGTACGATTATATTGAAGCCTATAATATCAAGTTAACAAGAGATGCAGAAATTGATATTGATACAGACCTTTCTAAAAGTTTTGTAGAGAAAATTTCTAAGGGACTAAAAGCGCGTAAAAAGGGACAACCCGTTCGATTGGTATACGATAGTGCTATTAGTTCAGACATGTTAGATTTTATTATGAAAAAAATCAAACTTGGAAAAGAAGACAACCCTATTCCGGGAGGAAGATACCACAACTTTAAAGATTTTATCTCTTTCCCAAATGTTGGCCACCCCAATCTGAGCTACAAGAAAATTATTCCAATCAAACACCCTGATTTAATAGACCAGTCCTCTATTATTAAAATTATTAAAAAGAAAGATGTCCTCTTAACCTACCCATATCAGTCATTCGATCATATTATTGACTTGTTAAGAGAAGCCTCAATCGATCCAAAAGTACAAAGTATTAAGATTACGCTTTACCGAGTTGCAAAAAACTCAAACATCGTTAAAGCGCTAATCAACGCTCTAAAAAATGGGAAAGAGGTGACTGCAGTTATTGAATTACAAGCGCGCTTCGATGAAGAAGCAAACATTTACTGGTCTGATAAATTGCAGGAGGAGGGCGCTAATGTAATCTACGGTGTTCCTGGATTAAAAGTACATTCAAAAATGTTTTTAATAACCAGAAGAGAATCGGGTGTACTTAATCAATACGCTCATATTGGAACGGGTAATTTTAACGGTGATACATCCAAAGTATATACCGACCATACACTTCTTACTGCAAACAAAAACATAACGGACGAGGTTGAAAAAGTGTTCAATTTTTACTCGGATAATTTTAAAGGCGGAACCTACAAACATCTTTTGGTTTCACCATTTTTTATGCGTAAGCGTTTAGTGCAACTTATTAACAAAGAAATCCAGAATGCAAAAGCGAACAAGCCAGCGTCTATTGTCTTGAAATTAAACAACTTAGTAGATGCTGACATGATACGAAAACTTTATGATGCCAGCTCTGAGGGTGTAAAAATAAAGTTGATTGTACGAGGGATTTGCTCACTTGTAGCCGGGGTTAAAGGATTGAGTGAAAATATAGAAGCCATTAGTATTGTGGATAAATATTTGGAACATAGCCGAGTGTTCATATTTCATAACAATGGTGAAGAGAAATACTTTATATCTTCGGCAGACTGGATGACACGAAATTTAGATCATCGTTCGGAGGTTGCTGTTCCTATTTATGACAAAAATGTACAAAAAGAGTTGCGCAGCATCATTGATACATTATGGTCAGACAACACAAAGGCTCGAGTATTGGGCAGTCAGCAAAATAATGAATACCGTAAACCCCTAGGCAAGTTAAAGGTTCGTGCACAAGAGGAAATGTTTAATTTAATGAAATCGAAAAGAAACTAATATCCATTGAAGTTTGCTGCTATTGATATAGGCTCCAATGCCGTTCGCTTATTGTTTTGTAATGTATATGAAGACAATGGCAAAACATTTTACAAAAAAGCAGAACTCATTCGTGTACCCATTCGTTTGGGTGAAGACTCCTTCCTAAATAAAAGAATTTCCACTAAAAAGGCCGACAAACTAGTAACAGCGATGAAAGCATTTAAACATCTGATTGATGTGTATGATGCTGTAGATTATCGCGCCTGTGCAACATCTGCGATGCGCGATGCAGAAAATGGTTACGATGTGGTAGCACGTGTTAGAAAAGAAGCAGGTATAAAAATTGAAATCATTGACGGTAAAACCGAAGCAGATATTATTTTTTCCAATCACATCGAAGAGCATTTAGATAAAGCCAACAACTATTTATACATTGATATTGGTGGTGGCAGCACAGAGATTACATTGTTCTCTAAAAATAAAGTGGTGGTTTCTCAATCGTTCAACATTGGAACCATACGAATGTTGCACGAGCAAATCGACAAAGAATACTGGAATTACTTTAAAAATTGGGTGAAAGAACAAACAGCAGGATACAAGCCGCTCATCGCAATTGGTTCTGGTGGTAACATTAATAAGCTTTTTAAAATGATTGGGCGAAAACCCAACAAAGCAATTTCAACCTTAAAAATAAAGAATCTCTACGAAGTACTCGAATCGTATACATACGAAGAGCGGATGCAGGTGTTCGGGTTAAATCCCGATCGGGCAGATGTTATTATTCCCGCATCAAAAATTTTATTGAGCGTGCTGAAAAAAGCGGAAATTGAAAAGGTGCTTGTTCCACAAATCGGCCTTTCTGACGGAATTGTGCATCAACTTTATGAAAAACAGCTGGAGAAAAAAACAGCGAATGCATAGCTATTTTTTGTCGAAGACTTTTACTTCCGACCCTTTTGCCAATAGCACGTTGAACGGTTTTTGAGAATCCAAAAACGCCCACTTCTTCCCGTATATTTTTTCAAAACACACATTCGACTCGACCTTCGGGTTTGGATAAACTTCCCAAACAGGATGTTCCACCAGATATTCTATTGTTCTATTTTTTTTACTTTTTCCAAAACCAATATCGTGCTCTTTAAAAAAATGTTCCATGCTTTCAAAAGGCGGAATTATGCTTTTGTTTTCTGCTGTTACACTTATGTCAAACCATTCTTCCTGCAGACAAAAAGAGTGTTTTACACGAATCTCATTGTTGCTATTTTCAACTGTGTTTTTCATTTTAATAGATGAATAGGGCTCATTATAAATCGTGTTTGCAATCCGTGCAACAAAATATTTCGGAACAAACTCTTTTATAAAAACCACTCCACGTTTTCCGTTTTTATTTACATAAAAACGTAAGTTGATTTCCGGAAAGCTCCTGTGAAAAGGGATTCTAAAGCCTTTTACGCAAACATCATTAAATTCAAAGGCGACAAAACTAACAAATGCTTTTCCATCAATAATATCTAAATTCAAGCCTTTCGGCAAATGTGGCAAGAGTATTTCAGGATCAACAGCGTAGGTGATGTTGATAAGGTTGTTCCATTTTGCAGTTAAAAAAACGCTCATTGTTTCAAATATTTTTTCCAGTTTTCTGTTTCAGCGACCTTCTTAATTTGTTGATTTCTCTCTTCTAAAAAAAGCGATACATGTAGTTCGTTAGGACAAACTGATTAAACAATTTTCCAAAAATGCCTAGAGGCGATTCAAACTCAAACACGTCTACCATGATGGTTCTTCCATCCTTTTCTTCGAACAAATGTTGGTGTTGAATCTTTTTAAACGCCCCTTTCAACATTCTATCTTCAAACATAAAAGGCGGATTCATTTCTGAAATTTCGGATGTAAGTGTTTGAACAATTCCAAAATGTTTCGCTTTCCAGGTAACGGTTTTTCCTTTATTTATAAGTCCTTTCGTTTTGCCGGCAATCGCTTTTTCTCCTGTTCGTGCAGAAGTGTATTGATGTAAATCGATACTTCTAGCCAGATCAAAACAGCGTTGAATGGGAGCTCGGATTTCTGTTGAAATGGTGATTTTAGGCATCGCATAAATTTTTTAATGCTTGTTCCACTGTCGGATATTTAAATACAAAACCCTCATTTTTCAATTTTGTAGGAACCACTCTTCTACTTTTAAGAATCAACTCTGTTTCTGTGCCGATGAAAAAAGCTCCGACTTCCAGCATCCATTCAGCAGCAGGCAATCCAATACCTATGTTTAATTGTTTCCGCATTAACTGCATAAATTCCTTGTTTGGCAAAGGGTTAGGAGCTGCAAAATTGTATGCTCCTGAAGATGTTTCATGTTGAATTAAATGTTCCATCGCATCCAAAAAATCTTCTTCATGTATCCAGCTAATAAACTGCTTTCCATTTCCCATTTTTCCTCCCAAGCGTGCCTTCACTAATTTTGTCATTACAGGAAGAACACCTCCGCCCTTTCCCATTACCATGGATATCCGCATAATTACTTTTCGTGTTTGAGGGTTCTGGATTTCGTTGAATGTTTTTTCCCATACTTGACAAACACCAACAGAAAATCCTTCTCCAACTTCTCCGTCAAACTCATCCATTGCTCTGTCTTCCGCATTTCGGTAAATCGTTGCAGAGGCAGCATTCAACCAAACTTTTGGTGGGTGAGCGGTTTCATTGATGGTTTCACCCAAAATTTTTGTGGCGTTTACACGAGAAGAAATTATTTCGGCTTTGTTCTTTTCGTTATATCTGCAATCGACACTTTTCCCGGTCAGATTAATCAACACATCCGCACCATCGAGTTCTTTTGTCCACTCGCCTTTTGTTTTCCCATCCCAGTGAATGTAACGCACCTTGTTTACAACTTTCGTTGTGCCCCGTGTGAGTAAAATTATTTCTGTTCCAGTTTTAAAGTATCTGTCGACAATTGCTTGGCCGAGAAAACCTGTTCCCCCAGCTAAAATAAGTTTATTGATTTGCATTTATATAAGTATAAAAATTAATATTAAAAAACGATATAGCACCCATGTATAAGAAATATACCAGGGCATGCATAGTAAGTAGACTCTTCTTTTATGTTCAAAGAACATAAACAACACAACCGCAAAAAAGTACAAACAGTTTAGTATATTGTTTAAAAAAAAGAAGTGATTAAAAACAATCAATGGTAAAAGTAAAATTGAACCCATCATAGAAACAATTAACATATTAAAATAATAGTTCCACTTTTGTTCTGTCGTTGTTTTATAAATAAATGGGAATTGAAAAATAAGCTGTCCTAACACCATGTACAATTCAAACTTCCAGTCATATTTTATTGTTATTAATTCTTGAATCAACTTAGCAAACTGATTTAAGCTAGCAGAAGTAATCACAATACATAACAACATGATTGTTATTTTATATGTTATTAATTTCTCTCCGTACATTTTTACACTCCTTTCGCTACTATATTTTGGGAAGGAGTGTAAGTAGTTTGAGTGCGTGGTTTTGAACCGCTTCTAAGAATTAGCAATAAGAATAAATTGATGAACAACATCAATCCTAAAATTAAAATAAAAGAGCCCAACTTATAACTCAACTCTTCAATCATGCTTTGTGAATTGTTAATTTGTTCCTGAAAATTTTGTCCTGTAACCTTATCGTATTCCCATCTTGGGTTTATTTCCAATTTAATAATAGCAAAGCCTAAGCTTATTAGATAAAACCCTACTTGTAACAATTTGTTTACGGAAATGGCCAATTCATTTTGTCCATGGAAGATGTCCACTAAAAAAACTTTTCCGTTGGCGTGAAGGGTGCGAGCCACCCAAATGGTTAATGCAACTGCAATTGGCAGATAAATGCTGTAAGCGAGTACAATGTAGTCCATGATTTCTAGTTTTTATTGGTTAGTAATATGTTGTTTTCTTTTTTTACCGAATAGCACAAGGCTGACAATATTTATAAAGTGCATCATTCCAAGTGTTATCACAATTGCTCCTATTTTTAGACTCAATACATTTATCATAACGATTGGAGAAGGAACGTGTTCCCAAATTTTTAGTGCAATTATGGTATATCCGATATTCGTGAGGTAATAGCCCGCTAAAAGAAATTTATTGACGGCATCGGCCAGCGTTTCATTTCCTGAAAAAGTGTTCACAAGAAAAGGTCGGCCATTTTTGTACAACGTTTGACCAACGTACAGTACAACAAACAAGAGTACTATAAAATAAAGGGCATACGTTAGAATGTTGTAATTCATTTTTTCAGAACTTTCAATAATTATTGAAACTTGTAATCAAAAAAATATTCTACTATTTCATCAATTTCATAAAAGAGCCAACCAGCCAATTTTCATCTGCCTTAATCATTGTTTCCAAAGTGCGGTCTGCCTTTTTGGTAAAGCGCTCAATGTCTTCAATCGCATCTACAAAGGATTTAATGTTTTTATCACGTTTATCGCCTTCCACATTCTTCACCTCATCCAACACCTTAAAAATTGGCTCTAATTCGCGTTTTCTGCGCTCTTTGGCAATTTGCTTGAATACTTTCCAGATGTCTTTTTCGGCTGTAAAAAACTCCTTGCGTTCGCCTGAACGAGTTTCTTTAAATACCAACCCCCAATCAATCAATGTTCGCACATTCATATTGGTGTTTCCTCTGGAGATCGTTAATTCTTCCATAATGTCTTCAGCACTGAGCGCATCCGGAGAAACCAATAACAAAGCATGCACCTGCGCCATGGTGCGATTAATTCCCCAGCTGGTTCCCAAAGTCCCCCAGGCATTGATGAATTTCTCTTTACTTTCTATTAGTTTCATTATCTAATTCTCATTTAACGATACAAATATATAACTCTTTTCTAACTTTCAAAACTTTCTGAAACTTTATTTTTATTTTTTCATAAAAAAAACCCGAGCGGTTGGCTCGGGTTTTCGTTTTTACTTGATTAACTGAACAAATCCGGTTGCATCGTATTCCTTGTCATCAAATCCGATGGCTTTAATCACATAATAATACGTTCCGTCTTCTGCTGCTTTCCCATTGTGCTTTCCATCCCAACCCATTGTTGGAGCACCATCCCATTCGTATATCTTGTTTCCCCAACGGTTAAAGATGGTTCCACTTAATTGTTTAATTCCTTGCGACTGCACAACAAATAAATCGTTCGTTAAATCGCCATTTGGTGTAAACACATTCGGCACAATTAGTATAGCCTCATCAAATACATTAATGATAACCGTTGTGGTATCTGCACAAGCAAACGAACCATTGTATGCGATTAACAAAATTGTATATGTTCCGTTTACGGTATATACTACAGATGGGTTTGTAAGTATAGAAGACGTTCCATCACCAAAATCCCAAATGTAATCACTCGCTCCGGTTGATGTATTTGTAAGGTTTACGGTAAGTGGGCTTGTACCTGATGTTGGACTTGCAGAGAAGGATGCGTTCACACCCAGCACTCCTCCAACTACAACGGTCTGCGTAAACGTACAACCGGCATTATCAGTCACCGTTAACGTATACGAGCCGGAAGCTAATCCGGTAAATGTTGCGGATGATTGTGTTGGGCCGCTATTCAATGAATATGTAAAAGGAGCTCCTCCACCGGTAACCGCACCTGCTGTAATTGTTCCATCCGTGTTTCCACAGGTTGCACTTGTGGTGGTTGCTGTTGCCATCGACAAGGTCGAGTTCACAGTAACGGTGACCGTTGCGGTATTTGTACAAAATCCATTCGAAACAGAAACCGTATAGGTTGTTGTTGCACTTGGCGATGCTGTTGTTGTGGCAGATGTTGTACTACTTAATCCTGCAGCCGGACTCCAAGAATAAGTTCCTCCTCCACCAGCAGTTAATACCGTTGAAGCACCATTACAAATGGTAACATTTGGACTGGCTGTTGCCGTTGGCACAGCATTAACAGTAACAACAACACTTGCAGATGCTGTACATCCGCTCGCAGCTGTAACGGTTACTGTATAGGTTGTAGATGTTGTTGGTGAAGCAGTAGGTGAAGCAACGGTAGAACTGCTCAGTGTTCCTGAAGGAGACCAAAGATAGGTTCCTCCTCCAGAAGCACCTAATATTGTTGATGATCCGTTACATATACTTACTGCAGAACCTGCACTTGCTGTTGGTAATGGATTAACAGTTACGGTAACTGAATTGGTTGAAGTACAGCCGTTCAAATCTGTACCAACAACTGTATATGTTGTGGTTGTGGTTGCCGAAGAGGTTGGTGTGGCTGTTGTTGCACCTGTCAATGAGCCTGCTGGAGACCAAACATATCCTACGCCTCCCGATGCTGTTAAACCCGTGGTTGTTCCTGAGCAAATTGAAACCGGACTACCTGCACTAATGATTGGTAATGCATTTACATTTATTGTTACAAACGCTGTATCGCTGCAACCCACACCAGCTGTTCCTATTACCGTATATGTTGTAGTTGTGGCTGGTGTTGCAATTGGATTAGCACTTGTTGAGCTACTCAAGGAACCAGCAGGAGACCAGAGATAACTTGTTCCACCCCCACCACTCAAGGTCGTACTTGACCCATTACAAATTGTAGTTGATGCGCTGCTTGCTGTTACTGTTATTCCGCTTACGTTGATTGTAACTGTATCTGTTGATGAACAACCATTAATGTCCGTTCCAGTCACGGTATATGTTGTCCCTGTTACTGGTGTCGCTATAGGGTTAGAAATTGCTGCGTTGTCTAAAGATGCGGCTGGTGTCCATAAATAATTGCTTCCTCCAGTAGCGCTTAGTGTAGTGCTGCTACCCGGACAAATACTCAAACCTGTTCCAGCATCAATTACCGGTAAAGGATTTACTGTTATTGTAACATTATCTGTTGAAGAGCACCCGCTTACATCCGTTCCGACTACCGTATAGGTTGTGGTTGTGGTTGCGCTAGATGTAGGATTAGAAACGGTTGTGCTGCTCAATGTTGCACCCGGTGACCATACAAAACTTGTTGCTCCTGTTCCACTCAATGTCGTGGTCGTACCTGTACAGATTGCTGTCGCAGGACCTGCATCTACAATAGGTAGTGGATTTACAATCACAGTTACAAACGCTGTGTCGTTGCATCCTGCACCACCTGTACCAATAACAGTATACGTTGTTGTGGTGGTTGGTGT
This sequence comes from Bacteroidota bacterium, assembly GCA_016722565.1. Classification (NCBI taxonomy): domain Bacteria; kingdom Pseudomonadati; phylum Bacteroidota; species Bacteroidota bacterium. The sequence continues at coordinate 211,190 of JADKIU010000001.1, read as the reverse complement.
GGCAACTGGTGTTGGAATGGTTGAGGCACTTAAGCTTCCGGCAGGAGACCAAAGATAACCAACTGCACCACCAGCAGTTAATGTTGTGCTGGAGCCAGCACAAATTGCACTGGTTCCGCTGGTTGCAGTAACTGAAATTGGAGTAACAGAAATAGTAACGATATCCGTTGATGAACATCCGTTAATATCAGTACCTGTTACTGTATATGTTGTTGTTGCTGAAGGTGATGCTGTTGGACTCGCAATTGCGGCATTGTCCAATGAAGCCGCTGGTGTCCACAAATAACTTGTCCCTCCTGTACCGGTTAAAGTTGTGTTTGAACCCGGACAAATACTTACGCTTGTTCCGGCATCAATTGTTGGCAAAGGATTAACGGTAACCACTACGTTATCAGTAGAAGTACATCCATTCACATCTGTACCAACCATTGTATAGGTTGTCGTTGTTGTTGCACTTGAAACCGGGTTGGCAATGGTAGAGCTACTTAATGTTCCTGCCGGAGACCAAACATATCCGGTAGCACCTGTTCCATTTAATGTTGCAGTTGAGCCGATACAAAGTGATACCGGTGCTCCGGCATCTACTACTGGCAATGGATTAACCGTTACTGTAACAGAAGCTGTTGATGTACACGCCAAAGCTCCTTGTGTAACAGTTACGGTATAGGTTGTGGTTGCAGTAGGCGTTGCCACAGGGTTTGAAATAGCCGGATTGCTTAATCCTGCCGCGGGGCTCCAAGAAAAAGAAGAACCACCGGTTGCATTCAAGGTTGTGGACGCGCCTGCGCAAATCGCGACATTAGATCCTGCATTTGCAATTGGATTTGCCAAAGCAACGGTAACCGTATCTGTGCCTGTACAACCCAAGGCATCAACTACAGAAACGGTATAAGTTGTTGTTGCGCCTGGTGTTGCTGTAGGATTTGAAATGGTTGAGCTGCTTAAACTTCCTGCCGGAGACCAGAGGTATCCAGTTGCTGTTGCAGAAGTTGCACTTAAACTTGCTGTTTGTCCGGCACAGATTGGCGTATAAGCACCCGCATCTACTGCTACTGAGTTTGAAAGAACAACAACGGTATCTGTATTGGGAGCTAATCCGGTAGGACAAGCATTAATATCCACCACCTCTGCATAATAAAACTGTGGAGAGGTTGGCGGTGCAACGGTAATTGGAGATCCTGTTCCAATCAATGTATTTGCCGGTAAAATATACCAATTGATTTGGTAAGATGAGGTTCCATTTGGTGTATATCTCCATCCTTCATTTGAGGCAGTCCAAGCGGTACTGTTTCTTCCTGGAACAGTAAACGCAACGGTTCCTGCTGCATTGTGAATCCCTTGAACGGCAGTTCCTCCTGCCCAAGCTAAACAAGCAGGCTTTGTTTCAATATGGTTTTCAATGATGTTACTCGTTTCATAAATGATAATTTGAAATCTACCCAATGTTGTAGTACACGAAAACATCGGACAGTTGTTCCAAGAAACTACTAACCTTCTGTTTGGCGCAGTTCCTAATGTCTGGTAGTTAATGTAAGGGCCACCGGCAACGCCCGGGTGCCAATCTTGCCAAGGACCCATGATGCAATTCTTAGGTATTGCTGCTGCTACAGAAGGTATTGGAGCTGATGTAAAGGTAGTTGCCGTTGGTCCAAAAGCAATCCAACCATTTGAACCAATGTGAAAATTGGTATAATTGTTTCCAAAAAAACAGAATGTAAACCCAATAGGAAGTGCACCTGTTTGAGAGTCATCCGATAGTGTAACAAATGTTCCAGTATTGTATGGATCTGGTGCATACCCAATCGAACTTACAGCATAGCTATTTGTTGGTGCGCTTCCGCCTCCACCTCCGGGAGTAACAACAGCCGTAAGTGTCGCACTGCCTCCTGCACAAATTGTTTGTGTCTCAGGAGAAGCATCTATTGTTTGAGCAACAACATGTGCTAAGCCGAATACTGAAGCTATAAAAAGTGTAGTAATTTTTTTCATGTATCTAAGTAATTTTTCCTTTACAAATATAGTTAGTAATGCCCTCTTTTCAGCTGTTTTATAGAGGATTTGTTAGAAAAAAAACCCTCAAATAGGTATTTGAGGGTTTTTTAGAGAGATGTGAATCTTTTTATTATTTTTTTCCTAATAATTGAAGGTATCCCTTTTGATCAAATTGTTTTCCATTAATTGATTCAGCTTTAATAATGTAGAAGTAGGTTCCATCTGTTGAATCTCCTCCATCCCAGCTCTTGGTAATGTCTTCGGATTCAAAAACGCGAGTTCCCCAACGATTATAAATCGAGATAGAGAATGTTTTGATTCCGTTTGCAGAAATCAAAAAGAAATCGTTATTCCCATCTCCATTTGGAGTGAATACGTTTGGAACATTTAAGTCGCAATCTAAAATTACATCCACCACAACCGTGTCGACTGTTATATTACCGCAAGCATCTACCACTAAAACCTGATACACATTTGTTGCCGGTGCAGAAGGAGTTACTGAGGCTGATGGTGAATTTGAATTTTGAATTGAATCCCCAGCAAAACCTGAAAGTTGGGTCCATGAATATGTATTGCTTCCAAAACCACCACTGCTGCTTGAAATTAGTCCAAACGGAGAACCAACACAAACTTCCTGACTTCCTCCAGCATCAACACTGAGAGGGCCAACGATTGGAACGATCACCGTAACACTATCAACACCGGCACCGGCAGCACATTGACTTGTACCTGAAACCGTATAGGTTGTTGTAACCAACGGACTCGCTACCGGGTTCGAAATAAGAGGATTTGAAAGTGTTGCAGCAGGCGTCCAGACGAACTGAGATGCACCGGTAGCATTTAAGTTTGTAGGTGCACCCGGACAAATAGTAACATCTGTACCAGCATCCACAGAAAGGGTCGTTACGTTTGCAATCACATCCACATAAGCTGTATCAAAACATCCGCTTACAGAATCTGTTACAATTACATAATATTGGGTGTTTGCAGCAGGAACAGCACCTGTAGTTTGATTGGTGGTGTTGAATACTCCCGCTGGTGGCGCCCAGATATAGGTATAATTTGTTGAATCCGGAGCCGCTCCACAATAGTGAAAACGTACGTTTGGACGATTGCTGATTGCTGTGGCAAATCCTAAATCCGGACACATTGGTGATGAGTCACTCAAGTTGTATAAACACGATACAAATGGAGTGGTTGTGTAAGGTGATGTACAGCTTTGTGTATAATTTGGAAATGGTGGACCTTCATTAAAACAGATTTCAACAATCAAGTTTGAGATTCCATCCCATTCGTAAGCCACATCAAAATTGTGTGCATTCCAACCCACACTCACCGTATGTGTTTTTGGTGTATAAACATTCGACAATCCTGTAACCCAAGTAGTAAGGGCACTCAAGCTGGTACAACCCATATTAATTGTGTAATTGTGATATACCGAAATACCATTTATGGCAACTACGTTAAAATCGAGCTGATCAATTTTCCCGCCTGTAATTCCTACAGCGTTTAATTCAGATGCTCTGAATAACATTTGATGTTTTCCGGAGGTATACCAATTTGCATAAGGTGCTGGCCATGTGGTTGCGGTGTTTGTTGCAGTACCTGTTCCAACTTGTCCCATTAACGATGCTGAACAACCAACAGGATTTGTTCCACAAACAGAAGGAACACCGGCTCCAAAAGTAACACCCAATTGCACGGTATCTCCAACACAAACAACGGAATCAGAAATATACGAAACAGGATTCGGAGGATAGCTGGCATTGATTACAATTGTTGCGGTATCCACTTTTGTACAACCCAAAGGACTGGTAATTTCAACATAATAAGTGTATGTTCCCGGACTGGTAATGGTTGCTGTTGGGTTTGAAATAGAAGTGTTATCGAGATATGTAGCAGGTGACCAAGAATAGGTATATGTTCCGCCTGGTGTTGCTGTCGCATCAAATTCGATAGGCTGCAACAAACAGGAAGTTGTTGCACTTTGCGCTGTTACATAACTGAAATCTGCCACAACAGTAACGGTAACAGTATCTCTGTTTACACAGGTTCCGCTCAAATCACTGACAACCTCATATACAGTTGTAGAAACAGGCGAAGCAACAGGGTTATCACAAGGATTACAAGAGAAGTTTGTACCCACGACCATTGGTGGACCACTTAAAACACTCCAAGTAAAAACGTTTCCACCAGTTCCGGCCAAAGTTGCTGTTTGTGTTCCACAGATGATTTGATCCGGTCCACCAAGTGTACGCGGGTTTACATTTACATCATACACGAAGGTTTGTTGCCCCATAATCGGACAAGCCCCATCATTCACCGTAACACTAAAGTTTGTATTGGTTCCCGCACTTCCTCCAGGAGCGGTCCAGCTAATTGAAACGGTAAGTGGATTTACTCCGGTAACAGTAATGGTTGCACCAGGTAAAACAGACAACAGATTGGTAACAATAGAAAGTGAATCTCCCGGATTCGCATCGGTGTATGTTGCAGTAAAGTTGAAGTTAGCACCTTCACACATTTCGATTTCGTAAGGACCTGCCAACACCGCTGTTCCAGTCATTCCGGTAATTGCCCCGGCAGTAGGGGCGGGATCGGGAACAATGTTCGAGCACGTTTGAACAATAAACTGAATATCTCGCATCACTGTGCCAATGAGGTTTCCGGCAGCATCGAACTCTTCCACGAGCACCACCACCACAAAATTTCCGAGTGTCATGGGCGTAAAAGTTAATTGACCTGTTAATGGGTCGATTGTGATTCCTGGGATTGGAGATGTTGCAGAGTATCCTGCTGTATAAGTCAACAATGTACCTCCTGCTCCCATAGCATTGATTAATGAAAAGTGCAATGAGTCACCATCTGCTTCTACCACACCATAGTTGTAGTTAACCAACTGTCCTTGACAAACATAAGGGATGGGTTGAGACGTAAAATAAGGAGAGTTATTACAAGAGTCGGTTGCGCTGTTTATTGTTGCTTCAATATAAGAACCTAAACTGGCTGGAGTAACAAGATTAACAATGGCTCCATTTCTACAACAAACTTCCCAACTCATGGTCCATGTATCGCATGGAGGCGCTAATGTTACTACGCCTGTAAAGTTAAACAACCACATTCCTGGTAAGGTTCCACCACTGCACGTACTGTTTCCTATTTGAGAAGGACACAACTGAGAGATTTCTGTTCCGCCTGGATTGGTAACGTTAACGGTAGCTGTAGCTGTTCCGCCACATGTACTGGTAAACGAAATGGTTTGACTTGCACCTGGATCAAACCCCAAACAATCTACGAATAGATTTAAGTTCAGCTGATATTGATTTCCACCCAAGCACGTATAACTCAAATCGCCTCCGGCAATATGAGAAGCATTTACTTTGTTTGAAAACAAGATTGCAAATGAAATCAGAAAAAAGAGTGTAATTTTTTTATTCATGTTTTTCTTTTTAAGAAATTGGTGATCCACTTTCATCCAATTCATTGAGAGGATGAATTTAATATTTAAAAAGCAAATATAGCAAAAAACAAAAACGGTATCAAAACCTCACTTGGTCATTGATACCTTTTTGTTTAAATACCTATTGGAGTAGCAACAGGTTTCAAAAATAGAACTAAAAAATTGGAGACACCGGAAACAAAAATCGTGTATGTAGTGGTGGTAGAGCTAAAAACAGGATTAATATTTTTGAACTTATTTTTGCTTGACGTTGGACCAAGCTCCATTAAGTTCTTCCCGATGCCCCAATTTTTATTATCTCGTTAATTTAATTTTTCCTTCTTGTTTGTATTTTTTTCCATCTGCACCATCCGCTGCAATCACATACAAATAAATACCATCTTTTGCTTTTTCTCCGTTTTTCTTCGTTCCGTCCCACTTACCATCAATCCCTTTGTATTCATAAACAACATTTCCACTTTTATCGTAAATCGTTGCATTCATATTAACAATGTTTTTACTTGTAAAAGCAAAGAAATCATTCACTCCGTCACCATTAGGAGAAAACTCTGCTTGGTTTGGTGCTAAAGAAGAGTTGCTGAACGCTTCTACTTTAATACTGTCTATTGCTACTTTTCCTTCCGAATTTGTAGAGGTAAGTGTAATGGTGTAAATTCCCGGTTCATCGAAAAACTTAACTGGATTAGCACCTGTCATCGGTTTACTACCATCGTTAAATGTCCATTTATTGATTTTTCCGCTTCCAATATTTGAAAGATTAATAATTAATGGAACCGCTCCACCAACACAGCTTGAAGAAATTGATGCGATACGATCGTTTGATAATAGCGCCTCAATTGCTTTTTTATCTTTTTTAATTGTTGATGTTTCGTTCGACTTTGGTGTTGTTTCCGGTTGCGCTTCTGTTTGCGATTCCGGTTTAACATCTGTTTTAGCAACACTGTTTTCGGGAGCTAAAAAGGTTTTGATTTCTTCGACCGTTGGTTTTTCAGCTACAATGTTTGGTACAACTGTTTCTTTAGGTGTTTGTTTTTTCGTTTCCGTTTTTGTTCCATTCATTACAAATACGGTAGCAATAACTGCCGCAGCCGAAGAAACAATTGAAATAACGGCACTTGAGCCAAGCTTATTCATGAGCATTTTGCCCAACAAGCCCAAGCCAACCCCTTTTAGGGCAGTTTGTACGTTTTTCCAAACACTAGGATTAACGTCTGCTTCAAAGTTCTCGAAAGAATCTTTAAATAAATCTTCAAAATTGTCTTTCTTCATAATTACTCCTTATCTATGGGAATGATTTTCTGTAAATGTGCTTTTGCCCTTGAATATTGTGATTTAGAAGTTCCCTCTGAAATGTTCAGCATTTCTCCTATTTCTTTATGTGAATAACCCTCAATGGCATAAAGGTTAAAAACTGTTTTAAATCCGACCGGTAGCGTTTGTATAATCTTTAACAAATCCTTTGCCGCAAAGCTATCGTTCTGATGTATATTGGAAGGAAGCATAAACTCTACGCTGTCCAACTCAATGTTTTGTTTTAATTTTTTGTTTTTACGGATATTAGTAAGCGCAGTGTTTACCATTATCTTTCTAACCCAACCTTCTAAAGAACCCGTCCCTTTAAAGGACTCAATATTTTCGAAGATGCTAATGAATCCATTTTGCACCACATCCTCTGCTTCCTCTGTACTATCGCAATATCTGAGGCAAACCCCCATCATCTTGCGAGAAAATTTTTCGTACAAATTTTTCTGAGCAATTGCATTTTTATCGATGCACCCTTTTACTATTTGCTCATCAGTCATAATCGATTTCTGTTGTATAGATGCAAAGTTGCATTATTTGGTTGCACGAATAAAGTTTTTTTTAGTTTTTATCAACAAATCTTTCTTTATCCATAAATCCATAGCACATTTGGGGTATGGCAAAGAAGTTTAAAAGCAAAACAGAGGGAAAGAAAAAGAGCTTTTTTTTCGAAGAAATACTAAAAGTATTATCCGCAAATAAAAATAAAGCGCTGAACTACAAGCAGATAGCTGCAGAATTGAACGTGACCGACTTTGGTCAGCGCCAGATTATCAATGTCATCCTGGAAGAATTAAAAAACAATGGTTCTGTTGTGGAGCCTGAGCGTGGCAAATTCAAAATTAAACGAGTAGAACTCTTTATTACTGGCCGTGTTGACATGACCTCTTCCGGAAATGCATACATTGTATCGGACGAAACCGAAAAAGATGTAATTATTGCTCCTAAAAAAACACTCAATGCCATGCATGGTGACATCGTGAAGGTGCGCATTTTCCCACAAGGAAAAGGAAAACAGGAAGGAGAAATTGTGGAGGTGATTGAGCGGAATAAAACGGAATTTGTGGGAACAGTCCAAGTTTCACCAAAATTCGCATTCCTTGTCCCAAGCAATATAAAAGTGCATGTTGACATTTACATTCCGATTGAAAAGCTGAATGGAGCAAAAGATGGACAAAAAGCTATTGCCAAAATTGTGGAATGGCCGAAAAATGGGGTTAATCCCATTGGCGAAATTAAAACCGTTTTAGGTGATGTAGGAGAAAACAATACCGAAATGCATGCTATTTTAGCTGAATTCGGGCTTCCTTATGAATTCCCCAAAGATGTGGAGCGCGCAGCAGACCTTATTCCGATTAAAATTACCGAAGAAGAAATTTCCAAAAGACGCGATTTCAGAGAAATTACCACCTTTACAATCGACCCTGTTGATGCAAAAGATTTTGATGATGCACTTTCCATTCAGAAATTAAAAAATGGTAATTGGGAAATTGGCGTTCACATTGCCGATGTGAGTCATTACGTAAAACCGGAATCGATGATTGATAAAGAAGCGATTTCACGCGCCACCTCTGTTTACCTTGTCGACAGAGTGGTTCCTATGCTTCCGGAAGTTTTATCAAATAATGTTTGTTCGCTACGGCCAAATGAAGAAAAATTGTGTTTCTCTTCCGTATTTGAAATGACGGACGATGCAGAGGTGGTAGCCGAATGGTTTGGAAGAACCATTATTAACTCCGACAGACGTTTTACATACGAAGAAGCACAACAGGTAATCGAAACAGAGGAAGGAGATTTTAAAGAGGAGATTTTAACCTTAGATCGATTAGCAAAAATATTACGCAGCAATCGTTTCAAAAAGGGAAGCATCGCTTTCGAAAAAATGGAAGTAAAATTTCATTTGGATGAAGTTGGAAATCCAACCGGTGTGTTTTTTAAAGTAGCAAAAGATTCCAATCAATTGATTGAAGACTTTATGCTTTTGGCAAATCGGAAAGTAGCGGAGTTTGTTGGGAAAAAGAAAAAAGGGAAAGAGGAAATACAAAAAAAGGAAGATCCGAAAGAGTCGCAAAGGCCATTCATATATCATATTCACGACAAGCCAAATCCTGATAAGTTGCAGAATTTTTCGGAGTTTGTTGCAAAGTTTGGTTATAAGCTAAATCTAAAAAACATTAATACCGTTGCCGATTCAATGAATAATTTATTGAAAGAAGTAAATGAGAAAAAAGAATCGGGAATGATTGAAATGCTTGCTATCCGTACGATGGCGAAGGCGGTGTATACAACAAAAAACATTGGCCACTACGGATTAGGGTTTGATTATTACACACATTTTACTTCTCCTATCCGAAGATATCCGGATGTGATGGTGCATCGTTTATTACAACATTATTTGGATGGCGGGAAAAACCCGGACATCGATAAATTGGAAGAACAATGCAAACACTCCTCCGACATGGAGAAGCTGGCGGCAGATGCAGAGCGTGCTTCTATCAAATACAAACAAGTACAATACTTAACGGATAAGATCGGTGAGGAGTTTGACGGTGTGATTTCAGGTGTTACCGAGTGGGGAATTTTTGTAGAAATTATTGAAAATCATTGCGAAGGCATGGTGCGTTTGCGTGAATTGCGTGACGACAATTATTATTTTGATGAAGATAATTATTGTTTGCGCGGAAGAAAGTCGGGAAGGGTATTAACACTTGGAGATACTGTGAGAATAGAGATCAAACGTGCCGACTTAGTAAAAAAACAATTGGATTTTGCCTTGGTGGAGGTGTTGGAAGATTCAAATAAGAAGCAAGACACAAGAAGTAAGAATCAAGACAAAGGACAAAATAGTTCACGATCAAAACGCGAACAACACAAGGCTAAAACGAAGAACTTTAAGGAGGAAATGAAGTCGGCAACGGAAAAGAACAGACAAAACAAAACTGTTTCGGATGCTGATGATAAACCAGCTGAACCAAAACCACAAAAGCCTTCTACCGGTAATCCGTTTTTAGATGAGTGGGGGTTTGAGGTGTAAAAAACAAAAATGCCACCTCATCGGTGGCATTTTTTATTTGTGAAAATCTGTGCTCCCGATAGCTATCGGGACTGTGGCTAAAACTCACTAGATCATATTCAATCGCTTCGCTAAATCATCTTTGTAAGAACCACCGATTGGAATTAATTTTTTGTCTTCTTCCAAAATTAGATTCGGTTGTTCGATTGCAACAATTTTATCGATGCGAACGATGAAAGAGCGGTGAACGCGGATAAAATCGCTGGTTGGCAATTTTTTCTCAATGTCTTTCATGGTGCTATGAATCGTGTAACGAGCGCTGTTGGTGTTAATAACAACGTAGTCTTTTAATGCTTCCACAAAATAAATATCGCTGGTTTTTACTTTCACCAAACGGGAATTTGATTTTACGAAAATGATGTCTTTTGATTCTTTATTTTCTACAATCGAGTAAAGGAAATCTCTTTCTTTTTTAACATCTGTTTCCTTCTCATGCTTGTAAATCGCCATTTCGATGGAGGTGTGCAAATCGATTTCTTTGAATGGCTTGATAATATATCCGTAGGGTTCTGACACTTTTGCTTTACTCAATGTGCTTTCGTCAGCGTAAGCTGTTAAGTAAATAATAGGAATATTGTATTTTTCACGAATTTGTCCAGCCGCATCAATTCCGCTCATATCGCCTTTCAGCATGATATCCATCAACACTAAATCGGGTTTTGTTTCTTCTGCTGTTTTAATCGCATCTTCTCCTGTTGAACACATTCCAACAACGGTGTATCCCAGCTTTTTAAGGCTATGTTGAATATCTTTTGCAACAATGCTTTCATCTTCAACTATAAGAATGTTTGTTTTTGACATTTTATATGCGGTTTTTTACTTGATTATGTTTAAATATAATGGTGTAGTTTGTTCCTTTTTCTAAATCCAGTTCAATTGTTCCACTCAATTGGTCGGTCAAAGTTACAACTAATTGTAATCCGAGCGACTCTGTATTTCTGTAATCGATGTTTTTCGGCAAGCCTTTTCCGTTATCTCCAATTCTCAACTCGAGGTAATCGCCACTGGTTTTCATTCGAATGGTAATCTCACCGCCATCGGTTTTGTCGACAAATGCATATTTTAATGCGTTGGAAACAATTTCATTGATGATGAGTCCGCATGGAATCGCCAGGTCTAAATTAAGAAAAACATTTTGAATGTCAAGATTTAATTTTATTTCATGATCAAAGTTTGAATAGGAATGAATTAAGTTTTGCGATAAGTTAATCACATATTCCGTAAAATTAATACTTGAAAAATCCTTCGTTTGATACAAACTCTCATGGATAAAAGCCATTGATTTGATACGGTTCTGGCTTTCCTTTAAAATTTGCAATGTTCCTTCATCTTTTACATAAGACGACTGAAGATTTAAAATACTTGAAATCACCTGTAAATTGTTTTTCACGCGGTGATGTACTTCTTTTAAAAGCACTTCTTTCTCCTGTAATGACAGGCGAATGCGTTCTTCCGAAAGTTTCTTTTCTGTAATATCGTGGCTGATTCCGGAAACCTCCATCACTGCTCCATCTTCAGCAAGAATAGGATTGAGGTAAATTTCTCGCCAGTTTTCTGTGCCGGTGGCATCCAAGAAGCTGATATCAAAATATTGCGGCTCTCCCTTAAATGCTCCTTCGTATTTTTTGATTAAAAATTCATTGTATTGCTTACCGGTGCCTGAACGAGCAAAGAACATGGACTGTCCAATTTTTGCACTTTCTCCATATCTGGATTCTACTTCTTTGTTGAAATTCTGGTTAAAAGTGGTCAGACAAAAGTTTTTATCTACCGTCCAAATAAAGTGAGAGCTACTTTCAATGATTGCGTTAAACTTTGCTGACTGCGTTCTGAGGGCTTCATCGGCACGTTTGAGTTCAGAAATATCTCTGGAAACGCCCATTGCACCAATTACTTCTCCATCTTCATTTTTTAGGACAGATGCAGAGAGGTAGGCAACAAATTTTTCCCCATTCTTTCTGATGTTTACGACTTCTCCTGCAAAAACTCCTTTTTTGTAGAGTTCATCGTCTGTGATTTTTAATCGTTGATTTGGATCAGCATACAGCATGCTAACATGTTTGCCAATGACCTCTTCTGCAGAGTAGCCGAATGTTCTTTGAGCTGCTTGATTAAATTCGGTAATAAAACCTTTTCGATCGGAGGCACAAATCATATCAATAGAACCGTTAATAATTAAGCGGGTATATTTTTGTGATTCCTGAAGTTGTAATTGAATAACCTTTCGTTTGGTAATTTCCTGCTCTAGTAATTCATTTGTTTCTTCCGCAATTTGAGCACGTGCTTGTTCCTTTAACAAAAGCTTTTTCTCGGAGATATCATGAAAAACGACTTGAATGGCTTCATATCCATTAAATTTAATCAGAATTGATTTCGTTTCAAGAGTAATGATTTCGCCTTTTTTGTTTTTTATCTTCACCTCCACAAAATCTAAGTCTTCACCGGCTTTCGTCCGTTTTATCCGATCAATAATCAGCTGATGATATTCCGGTAAAAAGAAATTAAATGCAGATACATTTTCAAGTTCTTCGAAACCATTGACCCCAATTATTCTGATTGCACTTGGATTCGCAAATTTTACGATTCCATCCACATGAATAATTACTCCATCGGGAGAATAATCTACCAAACTTTTATAATTTTCTCTGCTTCGTTTTAATTCTTTTTCAAATTGTTTTTTATCACCAATATCTGTGATAAATCCTTCTAAAAACAGAAGTTTGCCTTCCTCTGAAAAAACGCCTTCCCCTTTTTCCCATACCCACTTTTCTTCACCGTTTGCGGTAATCAAACGGTATTCAATTTCAAATGGGGCTTGATTTTTTAATGCTCTTCGGATGTCTTCTTTTCCTAAATGACGGTCTTTCGGATGTATAATATCAGAAAACGCGCGCTTTTTATTATTTATAATTTCCTTTGGACTATATCCGGTAAGTTCCTGAAAACCTTTGCTTACAAATCGCATGGTCCACTTATCATCATTTTCACAACGATAAGCCATGCCGGGAAGATTGTTCATGAGTGTAGAAAGCGTTCGCTCGCTTTCTCTTAAATTAAACTCGTATTGTTTCCGTTCTGTAATGTTATAAATAACAGTGGCTCGAATTGTTTTTCCAAAATAAGGAATATTTTGCCCTTTGGTTTCGACAGTAATTCTTGTTCCATCTTTACGAATGGTATCTACTTCAAAAGGTTTAGAGACAGGTAAACGAACATACTTCTTAGCAAGTGACTTTTGATCATCAACAACAAAGTCATCAATGATGCTTTTTCCTAAAATTTCTTTGGCAGATTTATAGCCATACATTTTTACAAACTGATCGTTTGCATCAATGATTTTACCATTTTCAGAAAACACAATCCCTTCGAATGTTGCATTAGAAAGAATTTTAAAGCGCTCTTCGCTGTCTTTGGATTTTTCCTCGCTTAGTTTTTGTTTGGTGATATCACGAGATATGCCTTCAATCGCCACGAGTCGACCGCTACTATCAAATATTGGTTTGTTTCGTGTTTCTGTCCAAATGATCGACCCATCCTTTTTAATCCAACGCACGGTCACTTCTGGTCCTTTTACATTTCTTAATTTTAATTTATTCTTGATGAGGTTTTCAGAATCTCCCAAAAGGTGAACATCTTCCGGATGCACAATCTTAAATCCTAAAAAAGGCTTTGCATAAAATTCCTCTGACGTGTAGCCAGTAATTGCCTTTACAGAAGGACTAATATACTCATACTTAAAATCTGGGTAAACGCGACACCGATAAATTAAATCAGTCGCGTTTTCGGTGAGCATTCTGAATTTCGCTTCGCTTTCAAGAATTGCAGCTTCTGCCTTTTTTCTTTCGGTAACATCTCTTGATATTCCTTCAAACGCAACAATATTCCCTTTTTTATCTTTAATAGGATTATTAATTGTTTCAAACCAAACAATTTTTCCTTTTTTATGTAATAATCGAAAAACAACCGGCTTCCCTAAATTCTCCTTTATGGTTTGTGTTGTTACCAATTGTCGGTCATCAGGATGAACAATTTTTAATCCCAAATATGGATCCTTATAATAATCTTCAGGGGTGTAACCTACTATATTCTTAATAGAAGGGCTGATATATTCTTGCTTATTCTCCGGAAAAATTTGATAGCGAAATATAACATCCGTTGCGTTTTGAGCGAGCGTTCTAAAACGTTCTTCGCTTTCCTTTAACTTGAGTTGTATGTTTATTTCATTGGTTATTTCGGTAGCATCAATGATTGCTGCTACTACCTTTTTATTCTCTATGATTGCCGTTGCTTTGCTCTTGTAATACCGGGCAACACCATCAATATCTTCTCTCCAACTATTGTATTCCTCTGATTTTTTTGTTTTAAACACTTTTTCGATTGCCGCCTTCATGTTTTTTGCAGCATCTTTCGAAACAAATGCATAGGCACTCTTACCAATAACATTGTTTTTTGAAAATGGCTTATCGACTTTATTGAGATCCAGAATTATTCCTTTCTTATCAACGATAAAAATCATGTTAAGTGAGTTTAAAAAAAAGGACTCCCATTTGGAATCCTTTAAACTCGGCTTTTGGGGTGATGATGACGCCCCTTTTTCTTTTTGAACAGCATCTAACTTTCGCTGAAGTTTTTTAACTTCTGCAACCAATTGAGATTTTGTTTTATTAGAAAGCGTCATGAATACAAAATTTATTTGATACTCGGCTCAGAAGAAGATTCAGGGAGCACTTTGATTCCATCGAATCGGATTTCAATATCGTTTTTGAAAAGAATTGTAAGGAATAAAAAGCCCGCTTCATCATAAAACTTCCATTCCCCTTCCTTTAATCCACCTAAATATTTTCCAGTTTGTCGCTCCTTTCCGTTTAGGTAATAGTAGGTATGAACGCCATCCGGAATGCCATCAACAAATTTTCCAATGAATCTTAGTTTTCCGTTTTCTGTATAATAATGTTTCCATTCTCCATCGCGTTGATCTGCCTTAAAAACACCTTCTTCTTTATATTCTTGAAGTTCGAGCATCCAAGGCCCTTCTTTTAGGCCATCAATGTAATCGCCTTTTGTAATTACTTGTCCTGAATCACTATACTCGGTCATTGTTCCATCTTGTAAATCGTTCCGATAGTTTTCTTCACGAAGCAGGTTTCCGCTTTCATAATACCATTTCCAAGGACCTTGCGCTCTCCCTTTTTTATCATATTTTCCCTTTTGTTCGAGTTTTTTGTTTGAATGATAAAAGGTCCAATCACCGATTCGTTTGCCATTCAAATATTCTCCTTGTGATTTCAATTCCCCATTTGGATGATACTCTTTCCATGGACCTTGTTGACGGCCTGCGGTATCCAAAATCCCTTCCCCTGTTAAATAGCCATCCACATATACTTTTGCTGCAATAACCTTCCCTTCAGGAGAAAATTCTCTGTGTATTCCCTCCGCAACACCATCTCTATAGGTTCCTGTAAATTTTATAGCTCCGGTTTCATGATATGATGTTTTAACATCCAGTTTTGCTAATTCAGGTGCATTGGTTTGAAGCACACCATTCGTGTATTTTGTTGTATTGAGCAAACTTCCGTTGATTCCATACTCTTTGAAGTATCCATTCATTTTGTCATCCGAATAGTTTACTTCATTTTTCACAAGTCCGGATGGATAAAATGTTTTCCACACTCCTTGTTTCCACCCATTTGCATCTCTACGATTGACTTTTTCTTCCCGTTGAATAAATCCCATTTTATATTGGGTGAGTGTAATAACAGTGCTGTCTGAAGCCAATTCATAACCTTGACCCTCTTCTTTTCCGGCAACAAAAGGTATAATTTGTTTTACTCTGGAAGGTCCAAGTGTTGAGTCTGCTTGTTTTTGTGGTTTATAATAAACGGTAGTAATTCCTTGTTTTACATCATTCTCAAAGTTTTCGGCAGTTGTAATGAATCCGTCTTTGGTATCGAATGATTTTTTTAACCCATTCTTCTTTCCCTCTTTATAATTGAACTCAAACGCAAGTTTTCCTTGTTCACTATAAAATTTCCAGGTGCTGTCTAATTGAAAGTTTTTTCTGTTTCCTTCCGATTTCAGAACACCGTTCTGAGAATAGGTTTTCCAGTATCCATCGGGCTTCCCATCGCGCATGGATCCTTCACTGGAAACTTTTCCGTTTTCATAATAGAACTTATTGTATCCGTTGGGGTCAATATTTTGTTGCGTTTGAGCAATCAAAACGGAAGGAACCACCACGAAAAAAAACTTTAAAATACTGCGCATAAAATAGTCGTCTCCTACAAAATTAAACAATTTAGGGGATTTTTGAAAGGAAAAAAGGGGCTGATTTTTCCTTAACGTTCAGATAACAAACGTTGGTCATCTGAAAATGTTTTACTCCCTATTGGAAGAAAAAGTAGAGATGGCAATAATCTGTATTTTTCGCTCTAACGCGGCCACAGGATTGTAGATAGAATTTTTTGTATCATAGTAGTCATCACTGACATTGGGCCGTGCTTTCAGCTCACCAATGTCTTCATCCAAGAAAGTGATGCTCCCTTCGTTTGGGTTTTTATTATCAATATACTTTACAAAAACACCATTCTCATATTCTCTAAAATAGTTTCTCAAACTAGATATTCTTCGTTTGGCAAGGTTTACATTGTAATCGGTAGAGGCAAGCGGACTGCAAAACCCTTTCATTGTTATCGTAACTTTTTCGCTATCTGCTAATACTTTTTTGAGCAGTTGCGCAAACTTTTCCAAGTCCTGCATTCCAGCATCTACTGAATCTTCGAAGAGGTTATCAATGTCTCCGATTGCTCTTTCCAAGTCAGCATCTTTGGCTCCTTTTGAATATTCTTTTTTATACAAATCACGCATAGCAGAATAGTCTTCGTACGTTTTTTTGTAATTTTTTGGGGTGGTAATGGCCAACGTTTTTTTATCCGGCTCATCGTTATGGAAATATAATGTAAGCGGAACCAATAACTTCATTTGTGTAACAAATACCTGCGTACTATCCACCTTTTTAGGTGGTTCGTCCACCTTAGGAAGTTTAATCATATAAATATCGTTGCAGCAACTTTCCTTTTCTTCGAAATAAGAGCCGATTCGATTAGATGAAATAAACGCTTCGGTTTTTTTTGAATTGATTGAAAAGTAAATGTCATTTAAGTTGCTGTTAAAGGGCAATCCTAGATTTTTAGGATCTCCGAGTTCATCATTTTTAAATTCGCTTTTAAAAATGTCAAACCCTCCCAAGCCTTTGTGCCAGTTAGAACTAAAAAACAATTCCTGACAAGGTTTACAATAGTACGGTGTAATTTCATCATCAATAGAATTTACTCTCTTGCCAGCATTTACAGCTTTTCCATAACTTCCGTCTTTGTTAATTTTACTATACCAGATATCCATTTTACCTTGACCTCCGCTGCGATCAGAAGCAAAAAACAACACCTCTTCGTTTCCTAAAAACCCAACAGCCGGCTGCGTATTTGTGTATCCCTTTGTATTAATTTCAGAAGGAAGTTTTTGCAGTGTTCCCCAGTGCCCATTTTTATATTCAGATGAATAGATGTCGCAATTGAATTCCATTGAATTTTTGGGGACACATCGTGTAATGTATACTTTTGTATAATCGGCATTGAAGGACGTGTTCGCATTGTGTATTCCATTGCGGTTAAACAAAGTATCGAGTTCAATCGCTTTTTGCCATTTAACAGAATCGTTTTGAATGGCTGTATAAATTTTGTTGTAGTTCACACTGTTTTTTTTGTCACGGTCTTTCCCATCCCTCAAGGACGAGAAGTACAAAAGGCTATCAACCTGAAAAGGCGCATATTCTGAAACTTTACTGTTTATATTGGTATCTAAGTGAACAATGCTAACGGTTTTGTCGGGGCTCGCCATCAGAAGCTGAGCAAAATCACAAGCGGCTACTTCCTGAATTGCTTTTTTTACAAAATAACTATCCTTCTTTTTTTTGTTTTTCTTGGCATATTTGTCAAACATTTTTTTTGCATCCTTGTAATTCACTTTGCTTTTTTTAAGTGTTGCGAGCCAAAATGAACACTCCGGATACAACTTCCCTTGCGCATCTTTTTTAAACACTTTTGTGTACCAGTGTTCGGCAATATCATAATCGAAATTTAATCTACTTGCTTCTGCGTATTTGTATTGCACCGCAATATCAGTGGAGTCTTGAAGGATCGCACGGTTATAATAAGCTGCTGCAGAAAAAAAATCCTTGTCTGCAAAAGCTTTGTCGCCATCCGCTAGCAGTGTTTTTGTTTTCTGTGAGAATACAGGGGAAACAAACAGTAAAATACAAGAAGCAAGAAAAAATATTTTTTTCAGTTTCTTAAAACGATTGGGGTTTTCTTTTGTCTCAACACGCATACACTACATATAAATTGGACAAACACGTTTCTTCGCAATAAACGGAGTAACTTTTTTGAAAATATAGATCACCGAAATTTCAAAGCCTCCTCTACGATTTGTGGCTTCAATTAACTTGGATGTGTTGATGTCATAACTTACTCCAACATTAAAATTTTTATAGTCCATGTTCGCAACTAATATAAATGCATCCTTCATCCGGTAAAACCCACCGAGTGATACGGCTGTTGTCATTCCATTAATCGGTTTTAAATGATATTTGCCAAACAATCCAACAACTGTTTCTTGAAATTTGCCTTGTCGTTGATACATTATAGAAGGCAATACATCCAATTGGGCTGCAACCGGAAATTCTGCAATACCGCTTACGCATGTTTTCATATCCAAACGAATGTCGTCATTATTAAAAAACGATTGTTTCGGACGATTTAGGTGAAGAACGGACACGCCAACATTTACAAGCGTTCGGTGATTTTTTCTCCAGAGATAGGCAATTCCACCTCCTAGATCAAAATAGGTCATCCGTGTTTTCGGAAAGTTTTCTCCACTTGATAATGAAGCATTGTAAGCATCACCATCGTATTGATTGTCGAAAGTAAGTGCTGATAAGTTGAAACTTTTTGTCGTTATTCCCGGCTGAATTCCCAGCGAAACAAAGTGTGTAGAATCCTTATTCAGTTTTTTTATGTATGCTCCCGAAACCAGTATCTGTGTTGTAGTAAATTTTGAGTCTCCCGATTTGTCTGTATTAACAATAAGTCCGGCAGCAGGTACATCCTTTTCCAATTTTGTTTTTAAACGCGTGTCAGCTGCGAAAGAAAATGTTCTGTAGGGAACAGGAATAACAGACCATTGACTTCTAAAATTTCCAACAAAGCGCCAATCGCCATCAAACAAGCCTGTTTGGGCAGGATTTAGATTTTGTGGAGAAGCATTAAACTGAGAATAATGAATGTCTTGAGCACTCAGAAAACCGGTGCTTAAGACAAATAAAAAGAGTATGATCTTGTATTTTTTCATTTTCTTACTAGGGTTGTGCTCCCTTGTTTTTTTAGTTCTTCCCCATTATTGCATTTCACAATTAAATACCAATAATAAACTCCCTCTTTAGCGTCTTTGTTTTTATATCTTCCATCCCAACCATCGCTCTGATAGTTTGTTTCAAACATTTTTTCTCCCCACTTATTAAATATTATAAAATTAAACTCACTTATCTTAAATGCGCTAGCATATAATACATCGTTTTCACCATCAGCATCCGGTGAAAAACTCTCCGGAACGATTAGCTCTTCTTTAGAACATTTCTTTGCCTGCTTTTGAGAATAGATGTTAACAGCCCAGAAGTTCAGAAACAAAAAGAGTACAATCTGGTTTGTCTTCATTACCTAATTAATGTTGTATTTCCTTGTTTTTTTAGTTCACCTCCATTATAACATTTTGCTCTTAAATACCATGCAAATACGGCAGGATCCGCTTTCATGCCTTTATAAATTCCATCCCAACCAACCGTTTGGCTGTTTGTTTCAAACACCATTTCACCCCAACGATTATAAACAGCAAAGTACATTTCGGTAATCATGTTTCCTCGTACAAATAAAATATCGTTTTGTCCATCCCCATTCGGAGTAAACGTATTGGGGACAAAAACATCTGCCGGATCGCATTGCATCGATACAACATAAATGGTTACGGTTGCTGTTTTCGGACAGCCCAAAGAGTCTGTAATCGTCACCGTATACGTTGTTGTAACCGTAGGCGAAGCAATCGGATTAAACGAAGTTGGGTCGCTGAGTGAAGCAGATGGGCTCCATAAAATTGACAGTGTTGTATCGGTGATTGCGTGGATGATTGTTGTTTCACCCGCACTTAGTGTATCGTCATCTACTGTTGCAGAAAGCAAAAATGTAGAAGGATCCGAAACAAAAATGGTTGTTGTAAGCACCTGAATACACGTATCACCTAAACCATTTACAGTTGATATTGAAACCGTATAGGTGGTTGTAGAATCAGGATTTGCCATCGGGTTGGGAATGGTGGTACCGCTTAAACCGGTTGAAGGCGACCACAAATACGCAAAACCTCCTGTTGCCAGAAGTTGTGCTGTATTTCCTTCACAAATAGAAATATTTGGATTAACCGTAACGGGTGTCGCTCCAACAAAATTGACGGTAACATCCGTGGTGTCGGTACATCCATTTATATTGGTTGTTATAAGAGAAACCACATATGTTCCGGTGGTATCGTATAAATGAGCAGGGTTTTGAAGTGTTGATGTATTTCCATCATCAAAATTCCAAAGCCAAGAAACGGGTCCAACAGCGGATGAATCGCTGAATGTAACTTGATTGGTACAAGGTACTGTTACAAAATCAAAATCGGCTGTAATCGGAGGATACACCGTTACATATTGAAAAGCGGTATCCCACAAGTTACAGCTGGAAGGATCGTTCACATAGAGTTCAACTAAATACGTTCCTGGAGTTGGATATACTCGGATCGGATTCACATCTGTGGACGTAGTGTCGCCTCCACCAAAATTCCACATATACGATGATCCGGCTGAACTTTGGTTATCAAATTGAACAGTGAGCGGTGCGCAACCATCCAAATAATCCAATGTAAAGTTTGCATCGGCAATCGCCACTTGAAAATCGAATTTAAACGTTCCATTGTTGCAATTCGAATTCATGTTGATTCCTGTTGAAGGCACACCGGGGGTGAAAGGTGTGTAAATCGGACTGGTATATGGCCATGAACCAGGAGTTACAGGAAAATCATCATTGCCGCCACATCCTGCACAAACCGATTGGTAAATAATTCCCTTTTTATCAAAGCGGCTTGTTCCTCCATCCACATGTTCCCAGCTACTCGCTCCACCAAAATAAGTTGCATACAGCAAAGATGTTGCGTTGGTGGAAAGCACCATTAAATAAAAATTATGTCCATCTGTGGTCGGTTGGATAGCATCTGCAGTAACGGGCATTCCGGTTGTACTTGTAATGGGTGGTACAATTTTTCCACCCCAACCGGAAATGTAAATGTTTTCACAATAATCGATTAGAAAGGCCGAAGGAGAAATATTTGGAATACCACCACCGTTACCAAAAACGGTAGAAAAGATAAGGGTGCTGAGCGACTCATTCATTTTTGTAATGAACTGGCCACTACCGGGATTGTTGTAAACGCCAGCTGTTACAGGCATCGGCCCTTCTGTTTGTCCAACCACATACACATCATTGTCTTTGTCCAATTGCACAAAATAGCATTGATCGTAGGCGCCTGTACCCCAATAAGTAGAAGATAAGATGGCGGAACCATCATTTTTTATTTTTGTAATGTAGCCATCTGCTTTCCCTGCGCCATACGTTGGTTGTAAAACACCTGCAGTTGTTGGGAAATTGTTACTTCGGGTTCCACCAGTAATAAAAACATTGGTTGAATCATCAATCGACAAAGCGTATCCGGCATCGTTGTGACTGCCACCCAAGAATGTGCTCCAGATCAGAGTAGAAAGTGTGCTGTTAAACTTGAACGCTACTGCATCTTGTTTTCCACCCAGTGTGTTGTCAAATGCACTCACTGTTGGAAAGTCTCCGGAGCGTGTAGAGCTTGCGATATAGGCGTTTCCGAATTGGTCAACATTGATTTCCCCACGAAACTGATCTCCATAATTGTATTGCAAGGAGTCAGATGGAAACTCATAAACAGCGGGAGGTCCGGCAGAAAAAAGAACACTGTCGTTGTTCACATTTACACCATCATTCAATCCACCACCAATGTAGGTTGATGCTAAGAGCGATGTTCCTGTGGAATTAAATTTCGCAACATAAATATCGGTTCCATTGTCAAAGTAACTTCCGTTATATACAAACCGCAAAAGAATTCCTCCATTGAATGTTGTATCGTAAGCTGTGGAAGTAACAGGGAAATCAGACGATCCTGTAGCTCCGTAGAGAAACAAATCATTCGATCCGTCAACGACCAAACTAGTCACAATTTCTGTACTTGTAGCACCTCCAATGTAAGTAGAGTATTGCAAAAAAGTTCCGGACGAATCGTATTTTGTAACCACAACATCTGTTCTTCCATAAGCTGTTGCGCCATTAAAGGTAACATCATAAGCCCCAAGGGTTGTTGGGAAACCAACGTCAAAACAGGTTCCGCCAGAATATAAGTTCCCATCAGCATCATATGTTGCTGTCATTCCAAAATTGTCGGCAGTAGAGCCGGAGGAGCAGGCAAAAACCAAAATCGGGTCAATCACTAATTCGTAGCCCTTATCATATCCTCTCGGAAAAGAAAAACTTACCTTGTTGTTACTTAATATAAATTCACATGGCACCTCCACACGTTTCCCGCCAATCCATTGATAGGCGTATGGGTGCTGTTCCGTCATTTCATTTACGCTGGTTTTTAATAGCAAGGCACCTTTTTCAAGTGTGATTTTGTCTAAGCCTTCATAATACAAAACAATATTATTGGGATCGGCCATTGGCGCCACAAACAAGTTATACTTTAAACTGTTTTCAAGTCCAAGTACTTGTAAATTAATTCCTGTGTAAAGATTTTTGTAATTTACTTCACGGTAATTTTTAGCACCGCCCACCCACTTTTTTTTATCTTTTCCCAAATAAAAATTGCAATAATCGGAGGTTTTTTGAGTAGAAGAGGTTTCAACCGTTTTTAATGCATTTAAAAAGGTCATTCGAAAGGCGTGTGAACGAACAGGTGAGCCGGAAGGCTTATTACTCTTGCCCATGTGATTATTCCGTAGCGTTTCTTTGTCGTAAAAGTTATAGGTAAACGCGTTTTTTTCAAGAAACAAAACTCCACCATCCAATTGGGCGCGATAGACTACTTTTTTATCCCACTGATTTTTATTTTCTGTAAATTTTATAGCGCTTTGTGATTCGTTGTTGCTTTTCACTTGAGCATTGCTGCACAAAACAAACAGGCATAAAAAAAAGGAAAGAATATATTTTTTACCTGTAAACGACATTTTAAAAGAGTAGTTATGGATTCGAAATACAATGTTATAACCAAAAATAGTAATAATTTTTCGCTTTTCAAACTATTGTGCCGGTATCGCCAACAAGCCTTTTTGGGCTTCTGCGTGATCCGGTTTATATTTTAATGTTTGTGTCCATGCATTTTTTGCTTTCACAAAATCTTTGTTCGTAAAACAAGCGCCACCTAAGTTATACCAATACTCCACATTTGTGGAGTCGATGCTGATTGCTTTCTCAAGCCAGACAATCGCTTCGGGGATGTTTTGTGCACCAATCGTCATTCCTTGATTGAAGTAGGTTGCACCTAAAAGCTCTATGTTTCTTTTGACAAAAGGGTTGTTCGGATAAATCTCTTTTGCTTTGTCCCAATTTGCTTTTGCTTTGTCATACTCCTTTAACTTAAAATAACCTACACCAAGGTTTAAGTAGCCGTTAACGTATTTGTCGTGGATACTCACGGCTCGACTTAAATGATATATTCCTTTGTTTATAAGCGCTATTTCTTGCGTTTTGTTCTCAGGCATTTCAGAAAGGTCGATGTATGCTTTTCCTGCATTCCCGTTTACCAATGCACTATTGGGAACTGTTGCTGCATCTGCGATAAAAAGAGTTTTATCGTTTTTCCATTCTGCATTTCTGTTTATTGTTTTTGCGCCACACCACAAAACCAGCAGCGAGGCGAGGCTCAAACCAATTACCTTTTTTGTTTGAACAGCTTTTATTTTTTCGGAAATCCAAACAATGAAAACGGCCATTGCTATTGCAAAACCAAAGGAAGAATGATATACCATCCGTTCGCCCATCGTTGCACCGACATTAAAAATCAAGTTGGATATTAAAAACAGGTGCAACAAATAAAACGCAATAGCAAAGGACAAGATGTTGCGTTTAAAAAACAAAACAACTGCGGCTACACAAAGTGAAACATGAATAACAATAGATAACCAAACACCGGCAGAACTAAAATTTGCAAATGGTATGGTACTGTAGGAATAATCGCTGGAAAGCGGTGTTGGATAGAACAGCAATTTTAAATAACGCAACAACACTTCAATTTTAGTAGCAAGTTTTTCTGGTTGTGAAGCATATAAATATGGGTTGTTCAACACATCCGGGTTTTCAAATTTCGCTCCTGCTCCAACAATTTTAAAGCGGATTAGCAAATAAACAAGTGCTACTAAAAAATATGGTAAGGCAACTAAAATTGATTTTATAAAGGTTTCATTCAATACGATGTAAACCAACATCGGAATTAAAATCAACAATGTGATGGCGTATTCTTTTGAGAGAAGAGCTAAAAAATAAAACAAGAGCCCGACCGCGAGCTGGCGTTTACTGCCGGTTTCCCGATATTTAAAAACTGAAATAAAGGTAAGCACAATAAACAATAGGGATAAAATTTCATCTCTACTCTTCACATTGGCAACCACTTCGGTATGCATTGGGTGAATCAAAAAAATTAAGCATGCAACAAATGCAACAAGGTGATTTTCTTTAAAAATGTATTTTCTAAGGAAATAGAGCAACAACACAATTGACAATAAATAGTACACGACATTCATGAAATGTCTGACCGTTGCCGCATCGTCCGGAGGCTTAACCTTTTCGCTGCTTCCGAAAAACTGCTGTTCAATTGCAAATGTGACAACAGAAAGCGGACGATATCTTCCTCCTTCGAGCTGTTGTTTTGCCCCCATGTGTCTGTAAAAACTTTCGTAAGCATCCGTGCTTAATATCTTAAAAATGCCACCAAAACCATCTTGAACATAATCGTTGTTTTGTATGACAATTCCGTCATCCAAGGCGTATTCATTTGAAAAAGAATTTGCATAAAAGATAAACCCAATCACAACAAGTACGATTGCTTGCATTTTAAAGCTCCACCAGTTATAACCTTCGGCTTTTTCAATTGACAATGCTGGCGATTCTTTTTTTACTTTTTGACGAGACATATTCTTTGGTACAATTTCTGTGGCTGAAAGTGCCTTGTTTATTTATTTTATTCGCACCTTTGTTATTCGTGATGTTCTGTTTTCGTAAGCACTAAATGTATTAATAATAATTTTCTTGAAAAAGTTTTTTAAAAATAAATATTCTCTTTTTCTTTTTTCCTTTGTTTTTTTTGCTACTGGGGCGCTACTTTATTCTGCATTTTCAGATGGAGCCGCACCCACGATTAGTGTTTTTGAAAAGGTTTTGCACGAAAAAGAAATTCGGTTAAATACCGAAATGCTTTCCTTAGCAAAACGAGCAGAAACAGAAAGCTACAATGAACTTTTTACCAAAAGTCCGGGCTATTACAGCCAGCTGATGAATGATGAAGGCATTGCTTTGCTCATCTATGAAAATGACACATTAAAATTTTGGAGCGACAATTCAATTGCTGTTGAAAACTGGGTAAAAGAAGTTTGCTTGGATTCAAAAATGGCAAAGCTCCATAATGGTTGGTTTGAAGTGGTGCGCCCACATACAAACGCAACAACAACAAAAGCGATTGTTGGCTTGGTGCTTATTAAAAACGAATACCCCTATCAAAATAATTATTTAGTAAATGAGTTTCAGAAAGATTTTGCGCTTCCTGCTGCCACCAAACTGATTACGGATAATCCCAATGCCAGCAACGGTATTAAAAACTTTTCCGGCAACTATCTGTTTTCGCTGGAGTTTAATCCTGCCAATAATTCTGTTTCGTTTGCTACGTATCTTTCTGTTTTTCTAAGTCTGTTGGGATTTCTTTTTTTTATTGTCTTCCTTAAAGCCTTCTTCCGAGATCTATTTTCGAAACAAGGAAAAAATTTTTCAACCATTATTTTTCTCCTCAGCATTGTTTTGATACGCTATTGCTCACTAATTTTTGGCGTTCCCGAAAGTTTTTACTCATTTGACCTTTTTAGCCCGACCATCTTTGCAAATGCCAATTCCATTTGGTTGACGTCCTTAGGTGATTTGTTGCTCAATGTAATTCTATTGTTTTATTTAACGTATACCTTCTTTAGTGATTGTGAATTTGATGCGCTTGTAAATCGTTTACAACGCATCAATAAACTGATTATCTCTTTCACTTTTTTCCTTGCCTTTTTTTGGTTTTCATGGCTTATCAATGGTTTGTTTACCGGATTGATTAAAAATTCAAACATCCCATTCGGTATAAATAATTTGTTTACACTTAACCAATACAGCTATGTTGGCATTGTTATTATTGGACTTTTATTATTTATCTATTTTTTGTTTGCCGACAAACTTGTTTCGGTTTTAAAACAGCTGCGACTAAACAATAAGCAGTATTTTTTCGTTTTTGTTGTCTCGTCAGGTGTACATATTCTCATCTCACATCTACTTGGAAACCTTGATTTAATTGTAATTTTTTGGCCATTCCTCTTGGTTCTATCCATCGCGTTAATCAAGCGTAAACAAATTATATATCCGTTTTCGAGCATTATCTTTTTGGTCTTTTTGTTCTCACTATATTCTGTACATATTTTCATAAAACATTCCGGCCTAAAAGAAGTAGAAAGCAGGAAAATCTATGCGGAGAAGTTGGCTGCAGAGCAAGACCCTGTTGCAGAATTACTCTTTAAAGAAGTAGAAAACAAACTGCAAGCAGACACCATCCTTTTATCCCTTGTAAATGGTTTAGAAAAGCAGCCGGAAGCATTTGAAAAAAGAATCAAACAACAATACTTTAGTGGGTTCTGGGAAAAATACGATGTGCATGTCGCCCTTTTTGATAGCGCTTGTGCTCCAATTATTCGTTCGCAAAATCCCTTGTTTGACAACAACTTCTATTTTGATGAATTGATTGAAAAGCGCGGCCAACAAACGACCTGTGAGGGTTTTTACTTTATCAACAACTCCTCCGGCAAGATCAGTTATCTGGCAAAACTTCCGCTTTATAAATCGGCAAACTCAAAATACGGAACCATTTATGTGGAGTTGGATGCAAAATTTATTTCCGATGAAATTGGTTTCCCGGAACTGTTACTCGATAGAAATGTCGGGCTCTCTCAAGAGTTGAGTAACTATTCATATGCGAAATATAAACACAATCAACTCTTAAACCAATACGGGAAATACGCGTACCATTTAACTGCTTTCGATTTTAAAATTTCCTCCGAAGATTTTATTTTTCAAAATAAAGACGGATTCAACCACTTGCTTTATCGTCCCAATCCGGAAACACTGGTGGTGTTAAGCAAAAGAAACGAAGGGCTCATCGGAAAGGTGACAACCTTCTCCTATTTATTTGCTTTCTTTAGTTTGCTGCTTTTGTCGATTTTATTTTTTCGTCAAGTTTCGTTAGGCCGTTTATTAGAAAATTTTAGTTTTAAATACCGTATTCAAGTGCTGTTGGTGTTGATTGTTTTGGCGTCTCTTGCCTTGTTTGGTGGTGGAACAATTTATTATATCAAACAACAATTTGAAGTAAAAAACCAAGAAAACATCAGCGAAAAAATACATTCTGTTTTGATTGACTTGGAGAGTAAATTGTCGACAGAAACGATTTTAAACAAAGGGCTAACAGAATATGTGTCGTTCACGCTTAAAAAATCTTCTTCTGTTTTTTTTACTGACATCAACTTTTATGATGTAGAAGGAAACCTTTACGCTTCCTCCCGTTCAAAGGTTTTTGATGAAGGGTTGACGTCTAAAAAAATGAACCCTGAAGCCTATTTACAAATTGCTGTTTTAGGAAAATCCGAATTTATTCATGACGAGCGGATTGGGAAACTGGAGTATTTGTCGGCCTACATTCCTTTTAAAAACAAAGATGGCAAACTGCTCGCCTACTTGAATCTTCCTTATTTCGCAAAGCAGAGCGAGTTGGAAAAAGAGATTTCCGGATTCTTGGTGGCGTTGATAAACATCTATGTATTATTGTTTGCGCTATCAATTGTAACAGCCATCTTCATTTCAAATTATGTAACAAAACCGCTTAAATTAATTCAAGACAAGCTGAGTAAAATAAAGCTCGGAACCACCAATGAACCCATCGAGTGGAAAGAACATGACGAGATTGGAAACTTGGTTAGCGAATACAACCGGATGATTGCGGAACTATCGAAGAGTGCGGATTTGTTAGCCAAATCTGAACGAGAAAGCGCTTGGAGAGAAATGGCAAAACAGGTGGCACATGAAATTAAAAATCCGTTAACACCAATGAAGTTAAGTGTTCAACACTTGCAACGCACTTGGAAAGATGATGGACCGGATATGGATGAAAAAATGGAGCGTTTAACCAAAACAATCATTGAACAAATAGACACACTTTCGTCCATTGCAACAGAGTTTTCCAACTTTGCGAAAATGCCAAAAGCCAATTTAGAAAAAACGAACATCAAAGATGTTATTACAAATACAATTGCTTTGTTTCATGATTCTGAAAATTTGGCAATTGTTTTCGAAACGAAAATAGATTCAGACGTATTTGTTTTTGCCGATAAAGAACAACTTTTGCGTGTTTTCAATAATCTCATCAAAAATGCTGCGCAAGCCATTCCGGAAAATCGAAAAGGAAACATTGTTGTTGCATTAACCCAAGAAAAGCAAAATTTTTTAGTTTCAGTCACCGACAATGGAAACGGCATTGACGATGATGTGTTGGACAAAATTTTTGTTCCAAATTTCACGACTAAAACCGGAGGAATGGGTTTAGGATTGGCAATGGTAAAAAACATTGTTGAAACCATTAACGGAAGAATCTGGTTTGAAACGAAAACAGGAGTTGGAACCACATTTTATGTTTCATTGCCTTGTTATCAGGAAGACTAGTTTTTCCTTTCTTTTTTCAGGTTTTTTCTTCTAGTAAAAACCCACATTCCAAGCAATACATTTTGTATATTCGTATCCTATAATTTTTGTTATTATGAACAGACCAATACGTGTTTTAGTTGCTAAAGTAGGACTTGATGGACATGATCGCGGTGCAAAGGTGATTGCTTCTTTTTTGCGTGATGCAGGAATGGAAGTAATTTATACCGGACTGCGTCAAACACCCGAAATGGTTGTAAACGCTGCCTTACAAGAAGATGTAGATGCAATCGGTGTCAGCATTTTGTCAGGAGCACACAATACCGTTTTCCCTAAAATAATGGGCTTGATGAAAGAAAAAGGGTTAAATGATGTGTTGTTAACCGGAGGAGGAATTATTCCGGATAACGACATACAAAACCTCAATAAATTGGGCGTTGGAAAGCTTTTTCCTCCGGGAACCGACACCAAAGAAATCATTGAATACATCACAAACTATGTTAAAGAACACAGAAACTTTTAATTCTTCCGTTATGACCTTCGAGAACCTTTTAACTCAAATAGAAAATAATATTTTAACGATTACCATTAATCGTCCGGATAAACTTAACGCGCTCAATAAAAAAACGGTAGAGGAAATTGGCGTGGCTGTAAAAAATGGCGAAACCAATAATGATGTAAAAGCAATTATCATAACCGGAGCTGGACCAAAATCATTTGTTGCGGGTGCCGATATTGCTGAGTTTGTTGGTCTTTCTGTTGAACAAGGAAAAGCATTGGCACAAGCAGGACAAGGTGTTTTTAAACAAATTGAAAACTGTTCGAAACCTGTAATTGCTGCTGTAAATGGGTTTGCTCTAGGTGGTGGCTGCGAATTATCAATGGCTTGTCATTTGCGAATTGCTAGCGACAATGCAAAATTCGGTCAGCCAGAGGTTAACCTTGGTTTGATTGCCGGATATGGCGGAACACAGCGGTTAATTCAATACATAGGAAAAACAAAAGCAATGGAATTGCATATGACAGCAGATATGATTAATGCGGAGCAGGCTTTGAATTTGGGATTAGTAAATTATGTTGTTCCCCAAGATCAGCTGATGGCAAAGTGTTCTGAGGTAATCGAAAAAATAAAAACAAAGTCACCAAAAGCAATCACCGGGGTGATTAACAGCGTGAATGCTTACTTTGAAGAAGGAGTAAATGGTTTTGATGCCGAAATAAATGAATTTGGAAAATGTTTCGCAACAGAAGACTTTAAAGAAGGGACGTCTGCCTTTTTAGAAAAACGCAAAGCGAATTTTACAGGAAAATAATTCAGATTGAGCCCTTTAAAAAAACTTGCTTCTCAAACAGCCATCTATGGCCTTCCTACGATTGTCGGACGGCTGTTGAATTACTTTCTTACACCGATTCATACTACCCAATTTCCTAATCCGGCAGAATACGGTGATGTCACTTCTGCTTATTCCTATGTTTCTTTCCTGCTAATTTTTCTGACTTATGGAATGGAAACCACGCTTTTCCGTTTTTCTCAATCCGAAATTGAAAAGGAAAAAGTGTATTCTACTGCACTGACTTCTCTGTTAATTTCTTCGTCCTCTTTTATAGTTTTAGCGTGTTTGTTTGCTGCACCTATTTCGGATTGGCTCAAATTTGAAGGGCATCCAGAATACATTATCTGGTTCGCAGTCATTCTGGGATGCGATGCCTTCTCTGCTATACCGTTCGCAAAGTTGCGCGAACAAGGGAAAGCCAAGCGTTTTGCAATTATAAAATCCATAAACATTGCAATCAATATTGGATTGAATGTTTTCTTCGTTTGGTTTTGTAAAGACGTGTATGATGCTCCGGAATCAGACTACAAAGCATTTGTAGAAAAAATTTATGACCCAACAATTGGCATCGGATATATTTTTATTTCCAATCTATGCGCTAGCGTAATTACTCTTCTGTTGTTAGGTCCTGAGATTTTAAACGTTAAATGGAAGATTGACCCAGAGCTTTGGATGCGCATGATGAAATATGGGTTGCCGCTACTTATTGCAGGAATGGCGGGAATGATTAACGAAACACTCGACCGTACCATTATTCCTCACCTCATCCCTGGTGAGCTTGGAAAAAGCATGAACGGAATTTATGGCGCTTGTTACAAGGTTGCTATTCTTATGACCATCTTTATTCAGGCGTTTCGATTTGCTGCAGAACCTTTCTTTTTCAGTCAATCGAAAGAAAAAGATTCGAAGGAAACGAACGCCATCATCATGAAATATTTTGTACTCATTTGCTCTGTCATCTTTCTTGGTACAACCATGAATCTTCCTTGGATACAATATTTTGTTGGTGAAAATTACCGTGTAGGAATGAATGTGGTACCAATCCTTCTTCTTGCAAACCTCTTCCTTGGTATTTTCATTAATCAATCGATTTGGTATAAACTCACGGGGCAAACAGGTTATGGTGCTTTGCTCACCATTTTTGGCGCAATTATCACCATTTCACTTAACTTTTACTGGATTCCGCGCATTGGATACCTCGGCTCTGCTTGGGCCACGCTTATTTGTTATGCCAGTATGATGGTTCTTTCCTACTTCTTGGGTAATAAACATTACCCTGTTAATTACGACCTTAAACGAATCTTCACTTACTTGGGTTTATCCTTAACTTTGTACTTTCTGACCCTTTTAATTCAAACGGAATCCGTGGCGATAAATCTGGTTGTGAATAATGTTTTTCTTGTCGGATTTATTTTGTTTGGGTGGAAAATGGAAAAGCATAATTTTAAAAAATTAACATGAAAATCAAAGTCATAAATAAATCAAAACACGAATTGCCGAGCTATGCAACAGGAGCTGCTGCCGGAATGGATTTGCGTGCAAATATTTCTGAACCGATTGTATTAAAATCTCTGGAAAGAACACTCGTTGCTACTGGTCTATTCATCGAATTACCCGTTGGCTTTGAAGCACAAATTCGTCCGCGAAGTGGGTTGGCGTTTAAAAACGGACTAACGGTTTTAAACTCTCCCGGCACAATTGACGCAGATTACAGAGGAGAAATCAAAGTAATTTTAGTAAACCTTTCGAAAGAAGATTTTATTATAAATGATGGTGAGCGCGTTGCTCAAATGGTAATTGCAAAACACGAACAGGCTGAGTGGCAAGAAGTGGAAGTACTTGAAGATAGTGCCCGAGGCGATGGCGGATTTGGAAGCACTGGTAAAAAATAAATTTAAAACACAGAAAACACTTTTTATGAAGATTATTATCCCGATGGCAGGAATGGGCAAAAGAATGCGCCCACATACGCTTACTACTCCGAAACCACTTATTCCGATTGCCGGAAAACCAATGGTTCAGCGCATTGTTGAAGACATTATAAAAGTTTGTGATGAAAAAGTGGATGAAATCGCTTTTGTGGTTGGCCGATTCGGAAAAGAAGCAGAAGACAACTTAATTGCTGTCGCAAAAAGCCTCGGTGCAAAAGGAAGTATTTTTTATCAAGATACTCCGCTTGGAACAGCACATGCGATTATGTGTGCCGAACCATGCGTAACAGGGAAAGTTGTTGTGGCGTTTGCTGATACCTTGTTTAAGGCTGATTTTAAAATGGACTCATCCCTAGAAGGAATCATTTGGGTTCAGAAAGTAGAAGACCCAAAGCCTTTTGGGGTAGTTAAAATTGATGCCAACAATGTTATCACCGATTTTGTTGAGAAACCACAAGAATTTGTTTCTGACCTTGCCATTATTGGTATTTACTACTTTAATGATGGCGATTATTTGAAACGAGAATTAAAATATTTGTTGGATAACGACATTAAAGAAAAGGGCGAATACCAGCTAACAAACGCTTTAGAAAACATGAAAGCGAAGGGAACGAAGTTCTCTCCCGGAAAAGTAACCGAGTGGTTGGATTGCGGTAATAAAGATGCAACCGTGTATACCAACCAGCGAATTTTAGAGTTTATAAAAGGTACGGATATTGTTGCTGCCTCTCATAAAAATAACAATTCAAAAATTATTGAGCCGTGTTTTATTGGTGAAAATGTACAGCTGATTGATTCGGTAATAGGGCCGCATGTATCAATTGGAAATAATTCCATCATCGAAAATTCGGTTGTGAAGAACAGCATCATTCAAACAAACAGCAAAATTAAAAATGCCGAACTGAGCAACGCAATGGTTGGAAACTTTTCGGAATATACAGGGAAGTCAAGCGATTTAAGTCTTGGCGACTACAGCACAATTAGATAAAACGATTTTGATAAACAAGAACTCCATTTTCTTTTATTTCTTTTCTAAAAACAAGACCTTTTTTTTGTTGTTGGTTCTTTTTGCTGTTGCTTGCAAAGCGCCCAAAAGCAGTCAGGAACAAGGTTCCGCAAAGGGCTCTGTTAAAGGTTCTGACAAGGATATTGTTCTGTTCAAGCGTTTTTTCTTTGACGCAAACAAAGAGCGCATCCTAGGAAACTACGATATGGCTGAAACGCTTTTTTCACAAGCGTTAAAAATCGACCCCAACAGTGCTGCAACCATGTACGAGTTGGCAAACATTTATTCTTTTCAAAACGACAAAAACAAAGCGCTCTATTACAGTAAAAAAGCGGCATCCATCGACCCCAAAAACGTGTGGTACCAGCTACTGTATGCAAGTTGTTTGAAAGAAAATAAAATGATTAACGAGGTGGCGACCGTGTATGAGCGATTAATAAAAGACAATCCCGACAACTTCGACTTTTATTACGAGCTGGCAAACGTTTATTTATACCTGAACAAAACAAATGATGCAGTAAAAATTTACAACCAAATTGAAGCGTCTATCGGTATTACCGAAGAAGCATCTATGCAAAAGCTGAAAATCTATAAGCGCACCAATCGTTTTGAAAAAGCTGTAGAAGAAGCGAAAAAGCTCATTAAAACGTTTCCGAAAGAATCAAAATATTACGGCATACTCGGAGAGCTGTATCAGGAGAACGGCATGAACGAAAAAGCGTTCGAAGCATATACTGATTTAATTAAGCTGGATTCTACAAACGCTTATGTACACCTTTCGTTGGCAGATTATTACCGCAACATCAAACAAAACGACAAAGCCTTCCAGGAAATAAAAATTGCTTTTAAGAGTAAGGAGTTGGACATAGACACAAAGGTTAAAATCCTTTTGTCGTACTACGACATTACCGAAAATTTTCCTGATTTAAAGTCCGATGCTGATGAGTTGTGTAAAATTATTGTAGACGTGCACCCTGATGAAGCAAAAGCTTTTGCGGTTGCGGGGGATTTTTTATTTCGAGATAAAAAGTATGAATTGGCCCGAACACAATATCGAAAAGCCATTTCTCTTGACAAAGAAAAATATGCCTTGTGGAATCAGTTGTTGGTAATTGAATCAGAATTGAGTGATTTTGTTTCTATGGAAAAAGAAAGCAAAGAAGCAATGGAGCTGTTCCCTAACCAACCGCTTCCCTACTTCTTTAATGGTGTTGCCAATTATCAAATGAAAAAGTATGACGATGTTGTTTCTGTTTTGATGGAAGGAAAAGAGTTTGTTTATGACAATCGTCTTTTATTGGCTCAGTTTTATTCCACAATGGGCGATGCTCACAATCAACTTAAAAAACACGAAGAGTCAGATGCGGCCTACGACAAAGCATTAGAGCTTGATCCAACCAACGTTTCTGTATTAAACAATTATGCGTATTTCCTTTCGTTACGGAACAAAAATTTGGAAAAAGCAGAAACGATGTCGAAAAAATGTAATACGCTGGAGCCGAACAACAGCTCTTACCAAGACACGTATGGTTGGATTTTATACCAAATGAAAAAATACGATGACGCAAAAGTATGGATTGGCAAGGCAATTGATGGTGGTGGAAAAACAAACGGGACGCTTTTAGATCATTATGGCGACATTTTATTTCAACTAGGGGATACAGATAATGCGGTGAAGTTCTGGATAGATGCTAAAAAGTACGGTGGAGGGTCACCGTTAATTGACAAAAAAATTGCAGACAAAAAACTCTATGAATAAGTTTAATACTAACTTTTCTTTCATAAATGCAAGGCAACCGTCTTGGGTACTTTGTCTGTTCTTTTTAATTTCATTCTCCTTTTCCGCTTGTAAAACACAGAAAAAAATCACCCTAAACAACGGCAGATGCATTCTGGATTTTAAAAATGCACGAACCCTTTCCTCCAATTTAAAAGCAAACGAATTTAAGTTTGATCGTTTGAATGCAAAACTTTCAGCAGATGCAGAAATCGATAGCACCTCCGCTTCTTTCACGGTTACTTTGCGAATGAAAAAAGACAGCATTATTTGGATGTCCATTTCTAAACTCGGTATTGAAGGAGCCCGCGTTTTAATCACAAAGGATTCGGTAAAGCTATTGAACAGAATTAAAAACAGCTACTTTGTTGGCGACTTTGCTTATATCAGCAAACTTGTAAACACCGACCTTGATTTTGAAATGCTCCAGTCTATTTTAGTGGGTAATAGTGTTGAGTTTTACGATGAAGATGAAAAAATAAAACCGGGAATCGATAATTGTCAGTATACTCTGGGAACCATTCGCAAAAAGAGGCTTCGGAAAGTAATGGAAAAAGGTAAAGAGTTAAAGGAACCTGCACAAAGTATTTATATGGTTCCCGAAACGTTTAAAATTGCGAGAGTTCTATTCTATGAATTTGCTCCGGATCGAAGTTTCGATGCCGTTTATAGTCAATATGAACAAAAAGACTCTACGCAGCTGTTCCCGATGAAAATGAATTATACGATTCGGGCACAAAAAAACGTTAAGATAGACATCGCTTATAATAAAGTGGTTTTAAACGAAGAACAAACATTTCCTTTTAAGATCCCGGATAACTATGAAGCCATTACGATTAAAGAAAAAAAGTAGTTTCTTTTTGTTTCTTTTTCTTTTCTCTTTCGCATTGTTAAATGCTGGCTCTGCCTTTGCTCAAAAACAAACAAAAAAGGAATTAGAAAATAAAAAGAAGCAACTTCAAAAAGAAATTGAGCAAACGAATCAGCTACTTGCTGAAACGAAAAAAAACAAAAAACTTTCTCTGAATCAATTGGTGATGTTGAATAAAAAAATCAGCGCACGTGAAGAGTTAAT
The DNA here is from genome assembly GCA_016722565.1 of Bacteroidota bacterium. Taxonomy (NCBI): domain Bacteria; kingdom Pseudomonadati; phylum Bacteroidota; species Bacteroidota bacterium. Next base: position 175,101 of record JADKIU010000001.1, on the reverse strand, counting down.
TGCAACCATTAACAACGAAATTGCCGTTTTAAACAAACAGATAAGAGAAAACAACGAGTCGATTAACGGACTCCAAAAAGACCTCACCAAGTTAAAAGCAGAGTATGCTAAAATGATTTATTACGCCTATAAAAATCAAGATTCATACAGCCGATTGATGTTTGTTTTTGCGGCATCTGATTTTGAACAAGCCTATATGCGTTTGAAATATCTTCAACAATACAGCGAATACCGACACAAACAAGCCGAACGAATTATTTCTACAAAAAAACAGTTGAACGAAAAAGTTCAAGAGCTGGAAACAAAAAAATCTGATCAGCGCGTTTTGCTGGGCAGCGAAGAATCGGAAAAACAAAATTTAACGTCTGAAAAAACAGAGAAAGAACAGGTGTTTTCAGAATTACAACAACAGGAGAGCAAACTCAAAAAAGACCTTGAAAAGAAAAAGAAAGATGCACAAAAGTTGCAACAAGCCATTCAACGCGTTATCGAAAAAGAATTAGAAAAAGCACAGGCGCAGGCCGTAAAAGAAAACAAGCCGAAACCACAAAAACTGGTTTTAACTCCGGAGTCGCAACAGTTGTCCAACTCCTTTTCTAGCAATAAAAGCAAACTCCCTTGGCCTGTTGCAAAAGGTGTCATCAGTGAACGATTTGGTGTGCACCCACACCCATTAATGAAAGACATTGATATCAACAACAACGGTGTTGATATAACAACAAATAGCGGTGCACTTGCGCGAGCAGTTTTTGAAGGCGAAGTAAAGGCGGTGGTAAGCATGCCGGGAGCCGGACAGTTTGTTTTGTTAAGACATGGTGAGTTTTTGACGATTTACTCCAATTTAAAGGATGTTTATGTTGCTGTTGGTGACAAAGTAACAACCAAGCAAAATATTGGCTCAGTGCTCCTGGATGACGATGACAATAAAACCGTCATGCACTTTGAAGTTTGGAAAGGCCAAACGAAATTAAATCCGGAAGACTGGTTGTATAAAAACAATTAGTTTTTAAAATTTCGGACAGCTTACATACACCCGCTTTCTCTTGCTTTTCTTTGCAATTTCATAAATAATAGAAAGCTCTGCTGCACCAAATGACTGTGCTGCCAAACGTGAAAGAGTAACATCATAACTCAATCCGATGCGCATATCGTAATCTTTGATGTCCAAGCCCACCAAAAAGCTAAGTGCATCCGTATTCGGATACGCTGGTTCGTAGTGCTTCAATGGCAATCCACGATACCACACACCCAAACTGATGGGTGAATAAAAATAATACGCACCAATATCTAACTGATCAAATTTATGTTGGTGGCGATAATTAAAAGCAGGAGCAAAATATTTTTCAAGAAAATTTCCTTTTTTAGAAATAATAAAACGATATCCTCCATGCATTGAAAATTTCATCGGTAAAGGGTTGCTCCCTTCTACGAGTGAAGTGTTGGGCTTATTGATGTTGTGAAGCGCAACCCCCGCCCACAACAGTCGTGTTGTATAAAGAGCGCCCACATTTGCGTTGATAAAATTAATTTTCGGGGTTACTTCCATATCGTTGGAGGAAGAAGAACCGGTATACAATTGATCGTTAAACGTTAACCGATTATAATCGTAATACTTACTGATATACCCCAGCTGCAAGCCCATGCGAATTTCTTTGAACTTTTGAACTTGGTAATAATAGGCATACGAAAGATTAAACCCGGTGGTTGTCAACAGCGATGTTCCTGCTCTGTCCCGCAAAATTTGAAGACCAACTCCGCTTTTTATTTCCGTCATGTTGTAATCGTATGAAATAGCAAACGTATTAAAGGCTTTAGTAATCCCGGGCCATTGATTTCGATAATTGGCAACAAAACGATGCTCAAATGTTGCACCCGTATAAGCAGGATTTAAAAAAATGGGATTCGCATAAAACTGCGTAAACTGCACATCTTGCGAAACAACCTTGATGGTTGCTATCGCAAAAAAACAGAGCAGGTAGTATTTAATTTTAGTTATCAAGTGTTTTAAATTCTAATGTTAATAGATCTACCTCCACCTCATAGTCTTCTTGTTCTACAAGTGGAATAAAGGGAATTGTAAGCGTTTGGTATCCTTTTGCTTCGGCAATAATTTTATACTTATCATACGGATTAACGGTAAAAACAAAACTGCCGGAACTGTTCGGCTTGTAGGTTCCAATTACTTTTTGTGTCACCTCATCATATACTGAAACAAGAACTTGCACCGGCTGATCCTGCTTTCTATCAAACACACAACGCCCTTTTTTAATACAGGTCTCGTTTTCTCCGTAACGCATGTCAATTAAAAAGATGTCATCACTTAAATAGTTTGGGTCGGTTTTGTCTTCGTTCAAAGAAGAAAAATAACCGTGTTTTCGGTCTGCACTAATCACAAAAAAGATATCGTCACCAACTGAGTTTATTGGGTATCCTAGGTTTTGCGGTTGACCAAATGTGAAATCGGAAAATGCGTCAGCTTTAAAAATATCATAGCCACCGATTGTATTGATTCCATTTGAACTAAAATATAAATACTGTCCGTTCGCAGAAAAGAAGGGTGCGTCTTCGTCATACTTCGTGTTGATGGTTGGGCCGAGGTTCTGAGGTGTACTCCACTTTCCGTTTGGCAATGTAACAATTCGGTATAAGTCTTTCCCTCCAAAGCCTCCCGGACGATCGGAGGTAAAAATAATCATTGTGTTATCATTGTTATTACACGCGCTCAACTCTTTAAATTCAGAATTAATTTCTTTACCTAACACAACTGGTTCTCCCCAGTTCTTTCCATTCCAAAAAGTAGAATACAAATCTCCACTGCTCAAATCTTCGCTTGTTCTAAAAATTAACATCTGTTGGGCGTCCGGAGACAAACTAACACAGGCATCGTGTTTTTCTGTGTTTACGGGACTTCCGATGTTTTCCGGTGTTGTCCAAGCACCATTCTCCTTGTAGGAAACATAAACGTCTTCATTGTAGTTTCCTAAAACATCTGTTTCTCCACCAACACTTCCTGGTCTGCGTGAAGTAAAAAACAATTTCGTTTCATCTGCAGAAATCAGCGGAACGTACTCCGGATACTTGGTGTTAATGGCTGCGCCCACATTTTTAATCAATGCTTTGTGGGGTTGCTGCATTTCGCTTTTTGCAAGTATCGACATTTGTATAAATCGATTTACTTCTTCATTGTTTTGTTCTCGTGATTTTTCATCAAATGATTTATAGCGATTATAATGTGCAATTGCTTCATCAAAGCGACAAGCAAGATGATAGGTTTTTCCCAAATAAAGTTGTGTATTTGCGAACGAACTTTTTTCTGCTTTTAATAGATAAGGAAGAATTTCATCCGGAAATTGCTTCAGCTTAAATTTACAGATAGCAATATTTAAATTAATTTCTTCGTTGAGTGAGTCGTTCGGTAAAATACTTAAATAAAGGGCTTCAGCACTTTTATAGTCTTCCATTTCAAAAAAATCGTCTGCTTCTTGTAGCTTTTTCTTAAACTGAAAACTATTTTTTGTCGACTGAGCAGCAACAACAGAACACGAAAACGCAAGAAGGAACAGCAACGCTATCCACCGGTTAATTCGTATTTCTTTATTTTTTATCATTTTTATCGTAACAAGGTTACATCACCTGTTTTAACAATTACTTCATCCGAATTGCTTGTCGCTTTAATCTTCCAGATATATACATCTTGTTGACAAAGCTCGTTTCTGTAATAACCATCCCAACCAATCTTAGGGTCAAGACTTTCAAAAATTAATTCACCCCAGCGATTATAAATGCTCAGCTGGTATTTCTTCACTCCTGTTACATTTGGGTGAAACACATCGTTTGATAAATCGCTTGGATCAAAGCCACCGCCATTGCCTCCACCTTCGTTTGGTGTAAAGGCGTTCGGAACCTCAATCTCCGTTGATGCCTCAACAGTTACCAGGCTTGCTAAATTAAAGGTATCCTTACATCCAAAAGCATTTGTTGCTATTAATGTAATTTGATATTGTCCTTGGGTTGGGTAAATGTGGCTCGGACTAACACTTGTTGAGCCGCTTCCATCGCCAAAATCCCAGATATAGCTTGTTGCACCAGTACTTAAATTAAGGCATACCACCGGATCACCTGTGGCGCTTACCAATAATGGATTCGCAACAAAAGCCGCAGTTGGAATATCGTGAACAATCGCGCTATCAACACCAACAACGCTAACAACACCTCCCGGACCGGTTGCGGTGAGTGTGATTGTAAAGTTTCCAGCATTGTAATAGGTATACGTTGGATTGGTGGCGGTTGATGTTCCAATGCCATCGCCAAAATCCCAAAGATAGGATGTTGCAAACTGTGATGTATTTATTGGGGCTATCGTTAATGGTCGACACCCTTCAAAAACACCAAGGAAACTGGCAACCGGAGGTGGCGGAACAATTGTAACAACTTGAGCAGTCGTATCAAAACAAAAACCGTTGGTTACGATTAACGTCACATTATATACACCCCATGTTGCATAAACATGCGCTCCCGGTGTAATCAATGTTGAACTATTACCATCACCAAAGTCCCACGCATGTGTATAACTCGCAGCGTTTACGGTTGTGTTCGTAAAAGTAACTGTTGTTGCTGGAAACGTTTGTGTTAATGGTGTTGCGATGAAAGTGGCAACTGGCGTTGGGTAAACGGTATATGGTTGTGAAAAAACAGAGCTGCATCCAAAAGAAGATGTAACGGTTAGTGTAATCGTAAAGTTGATGGAGGCTGGTCCGGGGTTGGTATACGAGTTGGTTGGTGAAAACAAGTTGCTGGTATTTCCATCACCAAAATCCCAACTATAGGTGCTTCCGCCTAAACTCAAATTATTGAATGTTGCTGCACTTGGTGAACAAATTGGCGTGTTTGCAGTAAAATCAGAGACCACAGAAGGGTAAACAATGATGCTTGTGGTGGTGGTATCAATACAACCAAATGCGCTCGTGGCAATCAATTGAACAGCAAAGGTATCCACAACACTTGTGGAGGCGTTGTTAAAAATATGAGTCGGATTAGCGGAAGTATCAATTGGTGATCCATCGTCAAAGTTCCATTGATACGAAACACCACCGATACTTGTATTGGTAAAATTAACAGAAAGTGCAGGGCAACCTTGAGTAACAGAGGATGTAAATGCCGCTTGTGGCTGCGGATAAACCAGCACATCTCCATAGGTTGTATCCTGACAAGTAAACGCATTTGTTGCAATCAATTGAACGGTATACGTTACCGGAGCGGCAGTTGCATTTGTAAAAACATGTGTTGGGTTTGCTCCTGTTGATGTAAATCCATCGCCAAAATCCCACATATATAACACGGCACCCAATACCGATGGAAAGTTCACCGTTAAGGCTGTACAGCCGGAATCGGGAACCATTGAAAAACCAAAGATGGGTTCAGGATAGGCTTGCACAATCATTGTTGCAGTATCCGTGCATCCTCCTGCATTGGTGGCAATCAATATTACATTGTAATTTTGAATAAACAGTGTCGTGTTTTGAAAAAGATGTGTGGGGTTCACTGCTGTTGATGTTGCGGAACCATCACCAAAATCCCAGAGATAGGTGATTGCTGCAGTAGAAGTATTTGTAAAGTTAACCAAAACCGGTGCACAGGCTGCAACGGCATTAGAGGTAAAAGAAGCCAACGGCTTTCCGAAAACGGTTACACTGTCCGATATACTATCGGTACAACCCAATGCTGTTGTAGCAACCAAGGAAACAAAATAGGTGGTATCGGTGCTGCCGGGGTTCGTGTATGTTTCCGTAGGGCTTACTGTTGTGGATGTGTTTCCATTTCCAAAGTTCCAGAAATAGGTTGATGCGCCAATAGATGTATTCGATAATGTTACAAGCAATGGTCCGCAACCGTTGGTCGGTGCCAATGTAAACGTAGCTGCTGGAACCGGATTAATGGTGATGGTTGCTGTTGTTGAGTCCGAACAGTTTGCTGTGTTTGCAAAAAAGGTTATGGTAAATGTTCCTGCTGTAGAATACGTATGTGATGGGTTTTGAAGAGTGCTTAATGGAGAACCGTCACCAAAATCCCAACTCCAAGACGTAAGTGGATCACCAACAGAGCTTGTCGAAACATCTGTAAAATTAACTGGTGAGCCTTGGCAGGTTGGTCCGGTTGTAAAAGCAGCCACAGGAGTTTGATAAACGTTGACTGTTTGTTGACTATTATCAGGACAACCATTAGAGGAAACCACATCCAAAGAAATGACATACGATCCGACTCCATAATTTTGAACGGGTGGATTTTGGAGTGTAGATGTGTTTCCGTTTCCGAAATCCCAGCTCCAAGAGATTGCTGAAATAGAAGCATCTGTATAGGTAACACTCAGCGTATCACAAGCAACAAGTGATGATGCGTTAAATGCTGAAATTGGACTAGGAAAAACAGTAACCACAACGGTAGCGGTATCTCTACATGTTGCTCCGGCACCTGGCACAAACGCAACAACACTTACAGTATACGTTCCAGCAACTGCGTATGTATAATTCACGATTCCCAATGGTAAAGTTGTAAAACCCGGTGTGTCGCCAAAGTTCCAAGAATAGCTATATCCGGGCGAGCTGGTATTGTTGAAGCTGAACACTTGTCCTACACAGCCCGTTGCAGCAACAACATTAAGTCCTGCTGTTGGAGGATTTACGATGCTAACTGTAACAAATGCAGTATCTAAACCACACATGCTGCTATCCACCAACATCGCTGTGTAGCTGCCAACACCTGGATAAGTTAAAGAATGTGGAAAAGTTGGTGGCCAGATCGTCCAATTGATAATTGAATCATGACCAAGCCCCCAATAGTCGCCAAAGTTCCAATATTCATAACGTTGTTGAACATTTCCCTGTGCCAAACAGTTTCGTGCAGTTGTGTTGGTAAATGTAAACGTGTTATCCGGGAAGCACTTCAACACAGCATCTGGAGTAATGGCCGCATCATCAATATCATAAATTTGAATTGGATTAAAGGATGCAAGTGTTGCGCTACCAAAGCTGCAATAGTTTTCAGCAGTGAGCATAACTGCTGTTTGGCAGTTTACGGTCCCTTGCAAATAAGTGTGACTCACTGTTTGTCCAGCATTTGTATAATCAAATGTTACCGGCGGAGAGCCGTCACCAAAGTCCCAAATAAAGGTGGTTGTTGGAGAAACGTCTGTGCTGGAATTTGTAAACAGAAGCGCTGCCGGAGCGCACGCGGTAGTAACACCACCAATTGGAATTTGAATGGATGCATTTACGGGTTCTTCCATAACGACCGTTCCCGTAAGCACACAAGCAATGCCGGTGTTCGTTGTAATGGTCACCAAGAAGGTATCAATGGTGGCGGTATAATTGTGAACAATAGGGGTGTTTGCCGGTTGCGGTCCACCTGCGGTTACGGGCGATCCATCACCCCAATCAATGGAATAAGTAATAAGCGGTGAAGGTGATGAAACATTCAGTGTATAGGCTCCACCCGAACAGCTGATCCAATAGGGCGCAGAGGAGGGAACGCCCAAACCATCATAAAACTGGGGGCATTGCGCCTTTAGTGTTACGGTAGACAAACAAATAAAAAAAAGTAGGTAAAGTTTTTTAATCATGCGCCTCGCTTTATATCACAGTTACAACAGTTAACCTATACGTAAGCAAATATACGAAGTTCCGTCATTTTCCGTTTTCTATTCACCGATTTAATCCAGAGGTAAACCGACTTTCTTGTGTTGTTGTTTCCAAATACCGGAATTTTTATTGAAAACGGGATAAGAATTTTTAGTATCTTTGTGGCTCATAACAAAATCTTAACATCATGTTAAATAGTATTTTTCTTCTTTTCGGTTTAGGTGGTACAGAAATGATTATCATTTTGGTAATTGTTTTATTGCTTTTTGGCGGTAAAAAAATTCCAGAACTTATGAAAGGGCTTGGTAAAGGCGTTAAAGAATTTAAAGATGCATCGAAAGGCGAAGATGCTGGCAGCGCTTCTGCAGATAAAAAAGACTAATTTTTATTTTTAATAAAACCCTCTCCTCTTCCCACCGGAAGAGGATTTTGTATTTAATAATATTCCTTCGTTTGTGAAGCATTACAATTCCTTTTCCGAGATAAAATCTGATTTAGAAAGCGGTAACACATCCTGTGTTGCTCTTGTGAATGCGTATACAAAAACCATTGAAGCAAACAAAAACTTAAATATCTTTTTAGAAGTTTTTGAAACATCTGCACGTGAACAAGCAAAACGCGTTGACGAAAAAATTAAATCCAAAACGGCAGGAAAGCTTGCCGGAATGGTGATTGCGCTGAAAGACAATTTGTGCTACAAGGGACATCACGTTACTGCTTCGTCAAAAATTTTAGACGGGTTTGAATCGCTTTACAGCGCTACCGTTGTGGAACGCCTTTTGGCAGAAGATGCCATTATTATTGGGCGCTGCAATTGTGATGAGTTTGCGATGGGCAGTTCAAACGAAAACTCTGCTTATGGCAACGTATTAAATCCATTAGACATTACACGTGTTCCTGGCGGATCTTCCGGTGGCTCTGCTGCTGCTGTTGCTGCAAACATGTGTATTGCTGCGCTTGGAACAGACACGGGTGGCTCGATTCGTCAACCGGCATCTTTTTGTGGCGTTGTAGGATATAAACCGAGTTATGGTCGCGTGTCGCGTTATGGCGCCATTGCTTATGCCTCTTCGTTTGATCAAATCGGACCACTTACAAAAAATGTGGAGGACACCGCTTTAATCATGGAAGTAATTGCTGGTCAAGATGAGTTTGATAGTACTTCTTCCTCAAAACCTGTTGAACACTATTCTAAAGAATTAAAAAATATTCCAACAAAACTTCGCATTGCCTACATTAAGGATTGTTTGGAAAACGAAGGATTAAATCCTGAAATAAAAACACGTATCAACGACATTATTGGAAAACTCAAGGCGGCTGGCCACACGGTTGAAGCGGTTGATTTTCCCTACTTGGATTATTTGGTTCCAACGTATTATGTTTTAACCACAGCAGAAGCTTCTTCTAACCTTGCTCGTTTTGACGGAATTAATTTCGGATACAGAAGTAAAAATGCAACCGATCTTGAATCCACTTATAAAAAATCGCGTAGCGAAGGATTTGGAGCAGAAGTCAAACGAAGAATCATGCTTGGTACATTTGTGTTAAGTTCCGGATATTACGATGCATATTATTCTAAAGGTCAAAAGGTGCGCAAATTGTTGCAAAACAAAACCAACGAGATTTTAGAAAAATTCGATTTTATTCTTTTGCCAACCACACCTGGAACAGCATTTCAATTCGGACAAAAAGGTGCCGATCCGATTGCAATGTATCTAGAAGATATTTTTACAGTACAGGCAAATATTACTGGGCTTCCTGCAATTTCATTGCCAATGGGACAACACTCCAACGGCTTGCCATTTGGCGTTCAAGTGATCGGAAAAAACTTTGCAGACAAAGATGTGTTTGCCTTTTCCGAATACCTGATGAAAAATTGCTAATGACTTTTTCTGTCTAATTTTTCTCCTTTAACAATTTTTGGTTAATAAGTACGCTTTACTAATGCGGTAATTGCTTGTTATTCTAAACAATCATTGCGATATTTGTAATGGTGGTAAATTTTATTTTTTCATACAAAAAAACGAATTCAATCGTTGGGGCTCTCCTTTTTTTGTTTGTTTGCACAACCTCGTTGCGCGCTCAAACAGCTGTGGGGTATGCACCCGAAACAATGATGGACGACCCAATCGCGGCAGCGCTTGATAGTCTTTATAAACTCAATCTTTTCGAAAAGGGGTATGGCAAAATTGCATACCCCAAAAATCCGAAATACAATTTTCCGCACGACTCTGTTCCACGCTACGATGAGATGGTTTTGGAATCCCGCTTGGCAAAATTAGATGCCGCCTCCCCATTTGATTTGCAATACAATCCGGTTGTGAAAGGTTATATTGATATGTATACACTCCGCAGAAGAGAGTTGGTATCAAGGATGATGGCCTTATCACAATTTTATTTTCCGATGTTTGAAGAGCAACTCGACAAATACAATTTGCCATTGGAGCTTAAAAATCTTGCCATTTGTGAGTCGGCTCTTAACCCTTTGGCAAAAAGCCGTTCGGGAGCAATGGGATTGTGACAATTCATGTATCCTACCGGAAAAATTTACGGACTACAAGTATCTTCTTATGTTGACGAACGCTGTGATCCCTATAAATCAACCGTTGCAGCTTGCGAGTATTTTAAATACTTATATGGCTTGTTTGGCGATTGGCAAATGGTAATTGCTGCATACAACTGCGGCCCCGGTAATATAAACAAAGCCATTCGCAGGAGTGGCGGTAAAACCACCTATTGGGAAATTCGTCCGTTTCTTCCCAAAGAAACACAAGGGTATGTTCCAGCATTTATTGCTGTGAATTATGTGATGAACTATACATCAGAACACAATCTTTACTCGGCTGTTCCGAAAAAAACTTTTTTGCAAATTGATACTGTTGCTGTTAAAAAGCAAGTTTCTTTTTCTCAAATCTCCAGCGTGCTGGGCATTCCAGAAGACGAATTGCAATATCTAAATCCAAGCTATAAAAAAGGGGTGATTCCTTTTTCTCCGGATGAAGTCAATACACTAGCGCTTCCATCTGCAAAAATGGGCATTTTTGTTGCCAACGAAGACAGTATTTACAACAAGGGCTTAAGCAAAATTCACAGTCAGGATGTGCTTGCAACACAGGAAACAGTAAAGTATCATACCGTTAGAAAGGGCGAACACCTGAGCACAATTGCCAAGCGTTATGGTTGTACAGTAACTGACATTAAAAATTGGAATAGTTTAAAATCAACCACCGTAAAGCCAGGAAAGAAACTAACCATTTATGTTTACGGGAAAAAACCGGTTGTAGAAAACAAAGCCGTTGTTGCAGATAATAAACCCGAAAAAACAACAGAGGCCCCAACAAATACAACAACCACATCCGGAAAATATAAATATTACACCGTTAAGAAAGGTGATTCGCTTTATAAAATTGCACAAATGCACAAGACCACCGTTCCTGAATTAAAGCGCTTGAATAATTTTGGAGACAAGTTTTCGTTATTGCCGGGAAAGAAAATTAAAGTGGGAACAATTTAAGTTACATAAAGTAGCTGACCAACAATTCCATTGCATCTATTCACTTCATAAATAAGTTAAACATGTTTGCTCGCGTTCCCTTATTAATCCTATTCCTCTTCTTTGTTGCGTCTACAAACGCGCAAGAATCAAATTCCATTGCTAAAAAAATTCTTTCATTTTGTGATGCCAACAAAGGAAAAAAAGTGGGCAAGGGAGAATGTTGGGACCTTGCAAAAGAAGCACTAAACAATGCAGAAGCAACCTGGACACCACCCTACGCTTTCGGAAAGGAATTGAAAAAAAAGGATTTGATTTTGGCTGGTGATATCATTCAATTTGAAAAAGTAACAATTGAATATCCTGATGGTGCTTGGAAAGACTTGCCACATCATACAGCCATTATTTACAAGGTTGTAGAAGGCCAAAAGCTTATTGTGGCAGAGCAAAATGCCAACGGAAAACGATTCGTTATCTTTTCTGAAATCGATTTATCGTATGTCAAAAAAGGTAAATTCACTATTTATCGCCCGCAGTAAGGGCCTCTCGCCCCAGCGGATCCCCATAGCAATCGAGACGAATTAGCGAACAAAAAGAGCTTTCCTATCCGACAAACCTTTTCTTTTGTTTTTCCGGATTTTGTTATAAATTAGCAAAAAACTCTTCACATGCAAAAGATGTTACGTTGCTTATTTATTGCGCTGGTTGTCTCTTCATTCAGCGCCACAGCTCAGGATTTTTCTTATTCGAATGTTGATTTGGTGAGCGCCACTTTTAGTGGTGGAAACCTAAATATCCGCAAGGATGATGGAACCGGAATATATTCCGCTCCACAATATGTTGCCAGTGCAGCAACACAAAATCCTGTTGCATATGTTAGTGGAAACGCACCAACGGTTGCTGCTGCCTTTACCATTGATTGTCCAACAGTTCCTACAACAATAAATGTAAGAGGGTTCGGTTCCGATTTAATTAATTTTGCTTCTGTAACCTGTACAGTAAACCCTTCTGCAACAAGCGTCCATACGTTTAACTATCCAGCAACTGTTGGCTCTCATGTTTTTACCGCAGCTATCGTTCGTTTCTTTAAGCCATACACGATTAACTGGGAAGTTTCTTTTGACGGAGGCACCACCTGGAAACCTGTTGGAACAAGTTCCAACACACTTTATGTAACGCGCAGTATGCCTCAGTCTGAGGGCACAAACTATAAATGGTATCATACCGTATTTGATTTAAGTTGCCGAAACGCACAATACATGAGCTTAGATACTGCTATCATCTCTCATGTGTGGAGTGAGTTTACCGATCAAATTGTGTTGAACTACAACAATGATAGTTTGTTTTATTATAAAATCATGAACTCTCCAAACGTAACGCTGGGAAGCCTTTTGCAATATCGTGATGCCGAATGTTATACGTTTGCTCAACTTTTTTTAGCAGCAATTAAAATTCAAGGAGTTATCAGAACGAGTAACTATGTTTACATAACACCCATCAACAATACGGTGTGCGGATATACAGTGAATCGTTTTATTGTAAAAAACTGGAACTTTGGGACCGCAACAGGTGCTGCAACTTGTTCTTCCTTTCCTTGGAAAAACACCTATAATTCGGCAACGGGATCCATTCCCCCGCCATACAATCAATATGTTTTTCTAACCTCTGATGTAACCGATCAGTCGGGAATACCAGGATCTTGTAACATTCGTCCGGCTTCTTATTTCAACAACCATCAGATTGCAAAAATTGATGGTGTGTATTACGATGCTTGTTATGGTGTTACGTTTCCATCGCTTGTATCAATTAAAACTGCTGCATTTAGTGGTTGGAGCTTCCGCTATACCAGTGGCGGAACAACAAATTGTTTCTTTACAAACAACATGTCATTATCCGATTTATCGGAATCGATTAGCACATTTTAATAATGCAAAAAACGTTCTTTGTTTCTTTTTTTATTTTCCTTACTTCTCTGTTATTGGGGCAATCCATCGAGCGAAAAATAATTATCCAAAACGGAAACTATTTTTTTACAACGATTGACGACAACAATCAGCTGGCAACATTGCATACCGGAAAAGATACTGCAGCGATTAGAAATGCAAAAAGCTGGCCATGCCTGTTGGAAGAAATTATGATGATCCGATTGTTCCTTTTGCTTGGGATATTGTTGACACAAGTGTTTATGCGGTGAGCTTTTTGCTTCACCCTTTAAACGATAGAAACGAAGCCATCAAAAGGCTTTTGATTTCTTCTTTAAAAACATGGGATCAATCGCCTACGCCTATGGAATTAATAAACCTAAGCATTGACATGAATCCATATGCATACAATGATCCATACTTGTTTGTAACCAGAAGGTCGAATCTGATTGAGGGTTTCTTTTATGATTTGGTCGCTCCCGACAACAATTCAATGACGATGGCAATTAGCAATAATGGTGAGTTGAGCATCTGGAACTATACTGGTGCCGCTTGGGAACATGGAGAAGTTGTAAAATTTCCTGTTGATGGTTATTTTTCACTCTTCGAGCTCAACAAAAAAAGCTATTTAATTACCAACAGTGGAATATTATTTGAGGTATCAACAAGCGGGACAAAGCAATTAAAAAAGGATCTTAACATTTCTTTGAAAGACGGTTTCTTAATTGTAAACAAAGACCTTCAGACCGTTTCTTTTATGAAGAACAGCGACCTGAATCAACAAACACCATTGAATGAATTGATCACAAAAAAAGCAAAACGTATTTTATAACTCTTATTTGAAATCTTTAAAAAAAATTAAAATGAATAAAAAAATTATTCTTTCCATCTTCTCGGTTTTCTTGTTTATTGGCGCTTTTGCGAGCGACTTAACATTTACTGTAGTAAACACCACTCCAGGATTATTTACGGGCTCCATTGACCTTTCTGTTTCGGGAGGCGTTGCTCCGTTTACATATAGTTGGACTGGGCCATCTGGTTTTACTGCAACAACAGAAGACATCAGCGGTTTAGAATATGGGAACTACACTGTTACCGTAACGGATAAATATTGCGGAATAGCAACCATTACGGTGCTTGTAGACAATGATTTAGCGAGCACCATTCAAGAAAACAATATTAATCCGATTGCCGTTTTTCCCAATCCGGCCAGCGGTTCTGTGAATCTTGTTTCATCAAAACCATTGACCGATGCAACATTTAAAATGGTAAATGTTGCTGGACAAGTGGTGCTTGAAAAAAAAGAGATTGGCGGAAACACATTTGTTTTTGATGCTTCCGAGCAAGCTGCAGGAATTTATTTTATTGAAATAAACAACGAGGGTGTTATCTCAAGAACACGTTTTGTAAAGAATTAAGATATAAAAAACTTTTTTATTGAGTAATTCAATTCGGCTAATTTTTTCTTTTCTTTCTGCATTACTTCTTTTTTCGAACGAGAACAGTTGCGCTCAGTCTGTTGATTTTTTGTGGGCAAAAACGGCCCCTGGACCTGAGTCATTAGATTTTGCAAAATCTGTTTGTACAGATTCGCAAGGGAATATTGTTGTGGCAGGCTTTTTTACAGACACTATAATTTTTGACACCGATACACTAATAAACCACTCCACACAATGGGATGCCTTTCTTGTGAAATACGATCCATTAGGAAATGTTTTATGGGCCCGCGGAGCAGGTGGCTCCGAGCACGATTGGGCCGAAAGTGTTTGCGTTGATTCTTTAGACAACATATATATTACTGGCTCCTTTCAAAGCCCTCAAGCTTTTTTTGAAAACGACACACTACAAAATGTTGGTACATGGATTTATGCCGATTTTTTTCTCGCTAAATATAGCGCAGGAGGAGACCTTCTTTGGGCCAAAAGTGCTGGTAGCAACAGTATAGAAGCAGGCCTTTGCGTTACTTCAGATGGTATTGGTGGAGTTTATGTTTCGGGGGAGTTTGCCGGAAGCACACTTATTTTTGATGGAGATACCCTGTTTAACTATGGTGATCGAGACGTTTTTGTTGCTAAGTATGACTCTATAGGAAATGTGCTATGGGCAAGAAGTGCGGGCAGCTTTTCTGAAGACAGGGGGCTCGGAATAGATTGTGACATTTCAGGAAATGTTTATGTAACGGGGTGGATGGATGGTGTTACCGCAGACTTTGGCGACACCGCCTTCGCTTGCAGTGTTGATTTTTTTCTAGCAAAATATGATACGCAAGGCTCCTTTGTTTGGGTTCGGAGCGCTGGTGGTACCCAAGACGACCGCGGTGAAAGCGTTTGTGTTGACCCCAACGGCAACATCTTGGTGACGGGGCTTTTTCAGAGTCCACAAGTTGTTTTCGGAAACGATACAATAATAAATTCTTCTTTTGCTCGTGACGCACTTGTTGTAAAGTATGACTCTCTGGGAAATGTAATTTGGGCAAGGGGTCTTGGCGGACCAGGAATGGATTATGGAGAATCCGTTACTTCTGATTTATTTGGTAATGTTTATGTAACAGGTCCGTTTGGAAGTGCTAGTTTGGTTTTTGGGACGAACTTTTTGACCAATATAAACCCCGGATCAGACGATTGTTTTATTGTAAAATTTGATCCTTCGGGGGCCCCCATTTGGGCTGGCAGCGCAGGCGGTCCTAGCTATGATAATTCATACAGTGTTACTACAGACTCACAAGGAAATGTTGTTATTTGTGGTCTTTTTTCTGACTCAACCTTTCAGGTTGGATCAATCCCGCTTGTTGGCCAAGCAAGCTCTTACAACATTTTTGTTGCCAAAATGGACAAATCCACGATGGTAAACGAGCCTTCACATTACCCGAACAAAGTCGCATTTTATCCAAACCCTTTTTCCAACAACGCTATTCTTGAAATAAAAGATTATAAAAACGATAATTCTGTTTTATATTTGTTTGATATTGCCGGCCGGGAAATTTTTAAAAAACAAATCACAAACAGTAAAACAGAAATTCAAAAAGGGAATTTAAGTCCGGGAATGTACTTTTACAAGGTTCTATCTCAGCGTAATCTAATTGATTCTGGAAAAATTATTATTCAATAATAAACTTAAAACTACTACTACATGAAAAAAAACTACTTAACGATTCTTGCCCTTGCCTTTGTGTCTTTTGTTTCAGCACAAACGGTTTGTAATCCATCCGGAAACCTTGTCATCTATGCAAATTATGATGGTGGAACATTAAACATTAATGTAGATCAAAACATACCGAATTTAAAAATCGGGATTGTTAGCTACGAAGCGGTGAGCGTTACCATCTCTGGTACATTTGCCAGCAACCTTACCGGAATTGCTTACGCAGGTTATAACAACAGTCCAAACACCAACTGCAGTCCAAGTATAGCAACAACAGCGTTTTATGGCATCGGAAGCGCAACTTCAAACATCGCTTTTTTGCCTCCAGCAACACTTGCAAACCCAAATGGCTACACCTCCATCGATTGTGCCTATAGCTGTTCAACCACAACCAGCCAAGGTGGATGCAATACCATCGACCAAGTAGAGAATTATTTTTTAACGTATTTTCCGGGAAGTTCAATTTTTTCCACCACAGCTCAATATGGCTGCTGGAGCGCAACAGAAGTTGTTTCCTCTGGAGGAAATTGCTGCCCGCTTTCAACAGGAATAACAACGTTTTCTTCAGAGAACACCCTTTCTGTTTTCCCAAATCCTGCAACAAACACCATTACGATTTCATCCGTAAGCCCTTTAAATAAAGCAAGTGTAAAGATTTTTAATGTTTCCAGCCAGGTAGTTAAAGAAACAAACGGAATAAGCGGTAACGCTACAACCCTTGACATTAGCGAATTATCACAAGGAATCTTTTTTATAGAAACAACAAACGCTGGAGTAGTTTCACATACTCGATTCATAAAAGAATAAAGCCTTTTCAACAAAAAAAGCCCGAATCAGTTCATGTTTCGGGCTTTTTATTTTTTAGCAACTGACTAAACTTTATCCAGCGCTTGTTTTAAATCTTCAATCAACAAATCGGCATCTTCGAGTCCAATGTAAAGTCGAACCATGTTCCATGGCAAAGGGTTCTCAAAGCTTTTGCTGGCTGCCAAAGCGCAAAGCGGAAACAATAACGATTCGTAACCACCCCAAGATGTTGCCATTACAAATCGTTTTAAATTATCACAAAAACGCTCTATTCCTGCTTCATCTTTTGCATCAATCACAATCGACAAAAGTCCTCCTCCCTGTTTCATTTGTTTCTTGGCAAGTTCCAATTGGGGGTTTTTGCTTGCAAAAGGATAGTTCAATTGTTTTATTTTAGGGTGGTTTTCTAAGAAACTAGACACTTTTTGGGCGCTGTTGGCACTTTGGTTCACCCGAAGCTCAATTGTTCTTAAACCACGCAAAATCAAGCCGGCATCGTGAGCCGAAATACAGCTTCCAATGGTCATGTATTCTTCTGCCATCATTTTCATAATTCGCTCGTGGGAACCGCAAACAACACCACAAACCACATCGCTGTGTCCATTTATGTATTTCGTCCCGGAGTGAACCACCAAATCGATTCCCATTGTTGCCGGATTTTGGTTGATGGGTGAATTATAACTGTTATCAATAATGGTCGTAATGTTTTTGCGTTTTGCTAATGCAGCAATTTCGGTTATATTTTGCATCTCAAACGTTAATGAATTCGGGCTCTCGAGATAGATCAGCTTTGTGTTGGGTTGTATTGCCGTTTCAAAATCTGTCGCCTCTCCCCCACTTACAAATGTGTGTGTAACACCGTATTTTGCAAGGTATTTCGATAACAAATTGTTGGTCCAGCTATAGGGTTTTTGAACACAAACCACATGGTCTCCTGCCTTCACCACACTCATTACAGCAGCAGCCACAGCCGCGCTACCACTTGATAACACTAATGCATCTTCTGTTTTTTCGAGCGCAGCCAGCTTCTTTCGAAGGGTTGCTACGGTTGGATTATAACCTCTTGTATAAAACGGTGTTTCTAATTCTTTCGTTAGTTTCTGCCGCATTTCTGCAACAGTTTTAAAACAAAAGTTGGTGGTTTGAAATATTGGCGGTGCCACGGAGCCGTAGTATTCATCGCGTTCTTCGCCAAGGTGGTTGAGGATAAAAGAGTTGTCCATTAGATTCAAAATTAGAAAAATTTTTATTTTTTAAAGATGAAATATACTGCCAGTACCAGGAAACAAAAGCCTAACAAATGATTCCATTTTAATGTTTCGTTTTTAAAAAAGATCAGCGTAAAGCCGACAAACACTACCAGTGTGATGACCTCCTGAACTACCTTTAGCTCTACTAAACTGAACGGCCCTCCGTTTTCCTTGTATCCAAGCCTATTTGCGGGAACTTGAAAAAAGTATTCAAACAGGGCAATTCCCCAGCTGATCAGCACAATGGCAATGAATCCAAGGTTTTCGAACCATTTCATTTCCTTGAATTTGAGATGTCCGTACCATGCGAAAGTCATGAATGTGTTGGAAAGCACGAGTAAAACGATTGTCCAAAGTCCTCTCATAAATCGAGTTTATTGTTCTCCCTGGAGGGGTCACTTTGGACAAAAGTAATAAAGTCTTTTGTTTGGGCTTCAAAATGGCCTTGTTTCTGAATCATGATTTAAAAAAAGTTCAATCGTTCAAGTTTTTCCATTTTCAAAAACTTGAACGATTTTTCAGATTTTATGGTTTTTATGTAAAAAAGCAGGCAAAATCAAGCAAAAACGGCTGCAATCGGCACCCAGAAAGACCTACAGAAAAGCGCGTTTTTAAGCGATTTAAGCGCGTTTTGCCCTTCCGGACAACAAAAGGTGCTTACGAAGGGGTTTAAGCGGTTTTGGGGCCTAATTTAAGGTTTTGTTTGCGTTTTTTGAAGATTTTGGGGTCGGTTTTGATCTCGATTCAGAATTCTCGGCTTTTTGCCGCTTTTCGCCATTCGACTCCGCTCAGGGTTATAAGCTCAAAATGAAAAATCAAAAAAACACCCAGAAGTAAAAACCAAATCTAAAATTGTGATTTAAACTACTCAGTTTCTTAATTCCCGGTTTTTGATTTTCTTTTCAAATTTCTGTCTTTAGAGCTTCTGTGGTTTTTTCGTTCCACGTGGAACAGAAGAATATTTGATTTCAAAAACAAGTCTTTAGGTTTTGAAAAAGCATGAGAAAACATCCCACAAGTAATTTTCAGATTATGAATCTGTAGGCCAAAATGTCTGTGACAAAAATCAAAAGATACGAATTATTCGTGCATAAAAAAACCACCAATTTGGTGGTTGATTTCTCGACTTCACTCGAAATGACAAATGGAAAAGGTCCGGGGGTTATTTTTTACTGATGAGATAAATTTGACTAGAGTATGTCTTACCCGTTTTAAGTGCTGCTAGGTTAGATCTAAATCCGTTCCACGTGGAACGTATAATATTTGTTTTACCGGTTTTAATCTTTTCACTCAACATTGCTACATAGAAAGAATCAAACACCATAGGTAAAACTCGGTTCACCTTTAGCTCATGTTTTAAGAAGAGAGTATCAATGTCTTTTGGGGTGAAATGATAAAGGTGTCGAGGAACATCATATGCTGCCCATTCTTCTTTATACATTTTTGCATCTAATGAACTGCAGTTTGGAACAGCAATAATGATCACTCCATTTGGTTTAATTAAACGCTTTAATTCTGACACGCGCTCGTTTAGTTTTGGGACATGTTCCAAGACGTGCCACATAGAAATAATTTCAAAACTGGCATCCGGGAGATTAGCCAATTCGGATTCATCTCTAACATCTAATCCATAATTTGAGATCGCCATTTGTCGCGCATCCGAATCTGGTTCGATTCCAATTGTGTTCCAATTTGCCTTTTTGCAGGTATTTAAAAACTCACCTGTTCCACATCCTATATCCAAAATTTTTCCTGTTTTAAAGTACTTCGATATGAGCTGAAGTTTCTTTAATAAAGTATATTTTCTGACAGATTGATAGGTTGAATTTATAAACCCCTTCTTCGTATTTGAATGAGAAACATAGTCCTCCGACTTATAGTATTTCCCTAAATCCTTTTCTTCCGGACGAGGATTTGTAAACTTAAATCCGCACAATTCGCATTCCACAATCTGGAATGTTTCACGTGAAACAGTGTGATCGATACAAGACAAAAAAGGCTTGTTTCGAATCGAATTACATACGGGACATTGTTCTAATTTTTCCATTTCTAAACTACCCTTTCTTTGAAAGGAGCAGATAAACTATTGTTGTGTTCCACGTGGAACGTTTGTATTGTTCTTAATATAATTTAAAATAAATGAATGGTGTTCGCCATAATAATCGTCCTTATCCATCTTGGCATTTATATAATAAATCTGCTCTCCTATTGTTTGCTTAGGACCACACTTTTTCCTCAAAGATTCGAAAACAGTTGTAGTAATTTGCTCGCCATTATTTCTTAAAAATAGAGTCGGACGGTTACCTCTTTGCCACCAGAAATCAAAATCAATTGTTCCGTTCGAGTAAATGATATGTTTCTCTGAACCCTCAAAAGTAAACTCCGATGTGAAGCCTTCCTTTGCAAAAAGTTCACTCAAATAATAGTTGACGTCTCGAGCGTTCGCATTTGTTTTCCAAAAAAGGGTCTTAAATATACTCATGTTCCACGTGAAACTATCTGCCTAAATAAACCATTAAAATAGAAATATCTGATGGCGTTATACCAGATATTCTTGATGCTTGTCCGATTGTCCTCGGACGAACTTTTGTTAGTTTCTCGCGCGCCTCTTTTGATAATGATGTCAATCGGATATAATCAAAGTCCTCATGCAATACCAGATCTTCCAAACGTATTTGTTTATCCGCTAACTCGTGTTCTTTTGAAATATATCCTTCGTACTTCATTAAAATTTCTGCTTGCTCAATGCTCTCCAAATCAAATTGTGAAATGAATTCTTTTACCCTCTCGGAAGCAATTGCAAAATCTAAAAGCGTAATAGTTGGACGAGTTAATATGCCAAACATTTTGACTTTTTGAGAAATAGGAGCGGAGCCAATTGTTTCCAAAACCGGATTTATATCCGAAGGGTCAATGCTTTCTTTCTTAAAATAAGTAATGATTTCTTGAGTCTGTTTTTGCTTCAGATTAACCCGATCCAAACGATCTTGTTTTGCTAATCCCAGTTCAAATGATTTTGGGGTTAACCGAATATCTGCATTATCCTGACGTAACAAAATTCTATACTCTGCACGTGACGTAAACATACGATAAGGTTCTTCTGTACCTTTTGTAACTAAATCATCGATTAGAACGCCAATATATGCCTCAGAACGCTGCAAAATAAATGGCGCTCTACCATCAATTTTTAAATGCGCATTTATCCCGGCCATCAAACCTTGACATGCTGCTTCTTCGTAACCTGTCGTTCCATTAATCTGACCAGCAAAATATAAATTCTCGATCAACTTCGTTTCCAACGTTAATTCCAACTGCTGAGGAGGAAAATAATCGTATTCGATTGCATAACCAGGACGAAACATCTTTACGTTCTCAAATCCAGGAATTAATTTCAAAGCTTTGTATTGAACATCTTCGGGTAGGGAAGTAGAGAATCCATTTACATAGATTTCAACAGTATTCCAACCTTCTGGTTCAACAAATATTTGATGTCTTTCTCGTTCAGCAAAACGAGTAATTTTATCTTCTATACTTGGACAATATCTAGGACCAAGTCCTTGAATTCTTCCGGAAAACATAGGAGATTTTTCGAAGCCTGTTCTTAAAATTTCGTGAACTGCTTCGTTTGTATATGTTGTGAAACAAGGAATTTGTCCTTCTGGTCCGTTTTTAAAAGCATCTTTTCTTTCTACTTTAAAACCAAATTGATCAACATCCAAGTAAGAAAATTTATTTGGGTTTTCATCACCATGTTGAACTTCCATCTTAGAATAATCCAACGAACGACCATCCACTCGGGGAGGCGTTCCTGTCTTCATTCTCCCTGCTTCAAAGCCTAACTTTACTAATTGTTCAGTAATACCAGTAGATGATTTTTCACCTGCTCTTCCGCCACCATATTGCTTTTCGCCTAAATGTATTAATCCATTTAAAAAAGTACCATTGGTTAGAACAACTGATTTACCACGTATCTCAATGTCCATTCCAGTAATTACACCACAGACTTTATTATCTTCCACAATTAATCCCTTCACCATATCCTGCCAAAAATCCAAGTTGGGCGTGGCCTCTAACATTAATCTCCATTCTTCAGCAAATTTCCAACGATCACTTTGTGCTCGCGGACTCCACATTGCCGGCCCTTTAGAACGATTTAACATTCTAAACTGAACAGCAGTTCTATCTGTTACAATTCCTGAATAACCTCCCAAAGCATCAATTTCACGAACAATCTGACCTTTCGCAATTCCACCCATAGCAGGATTACAGCTCATTTGAGCAATCGTTTGCATGTTCATGGTTATCAACAATGTTGAAGAACCCATGTTTGCAGCGGCAGCAGCAGCTTCACAACCGGCATGGCCAGCACCAACAACTATAACATCGTATTCTTTAAACATTTTTTCTTTTCAAAAAGTCCGTAAAACTAATAATTCTAAAGGACTTTAACACTATAAAATATTATAAACACTTAATTTTCAATAACTTATAAAAATTATAAACCAAATTGTGCTGATAATTCAAGCATTTTAAGAATTGGCTTTTTTGCATCACGAATCAATTCGTCTGATAACAGTATTTCAGGTTGCTCATATTTAAGGCAATTATAAAGCTTTTCAAGTGTGTTTAATTTCATGTGAGGACAATCATTACAAGCACAAGAATTATTCGGTGGAGCGGGTATAAACGACTTATTTGGATTCTTTAATTGCATCTGATGAATAATTCCTGCTTCTGTTGCAACAATGAATTCTTTTGCATCCGATTTTGTAGCATAATTTAATATCCCAGTCGTACTCCCAATATAATCAGCTATTTCAAGAAGATTCGCTTCACATTCCGGATGTGCCAACAAAAGTGCTCCTGGATGTTGACTTTTTAATTTTACAATTTTCTCCAACGAAAAAATTTCATGAACCATGCATGCTCCATCCCAAAGAATCATGTTTCTTCCCGTTTTTTTATTAATGTAAGCACCTAAATTTTTATCAGGAGCAAATATTATTTTCTGATCTTTTGGTAAACTCTCAACAATCTGAACTGCATTGGTAGATGTACAAACAATATCTGTTAACGTTTTTAAATCAGCAGAGCAATTGATGTATGAAATTACCAAATGATCAGGATGTAGTTTTTTGAAAGCTGAAAATTTATCGGCAGGACAAGAATCAGCTAACGAACAACCTGCTCTTAAATCTGGTAATAAAACTTTTTTTCCGGGTGAAAGAATTTTTGCAGTTTCAGCCATAAAATGAACACCGGCAAACACAATGATATCGGCATTTGTTTTGGCTGCTTCCTGTGATAAACCAAGGCTATCTCCGATATAATCGGCAATGTCTTGAATGTCAGCATCCTGGTAGTAATGGGCGAGTATAATTGCATTTTTTTCTTTTTTGAGCTTGGTAATTTCAGCGAACAAATCTAGAGAAAAATCAATCGGAATGTCAAGAAAGCCTTTTGTTTTCAAATCATCACCCATAATAACAATATATTTTTTTATTTTAAATATTTAAAAATTTGTTGTTGTTGTTGGTCTGTTAGTTGAGTGTAAAAAAAATCATTAAAAGCATTGCATTTATGAGTTCTAACATTCAACCAACAACAATTAAAAAGTTCTTAGAGGATAACAGCTTGAAGACGAGATTTGTTTTGGTTTATCAACAGGCTGTTAGTATCCTTTTCATCTAATAACTTCTTTACAAAAGTACGTTAATTTATGTTACCAAATTGTTGATTAATCGTGTTAAATTCTGAAAAGAAAAAGCTTGTAGATTCAAAAATTAATGCAAGCAACACCTTGTTTTAACAAAGCAAGAAAAATGTTCTACACATTTATAACAAAACCTTTTGTTATCAACAGAATCCGTGTTGATAAAATAAAAACTAGAGCGCTAATTATCAGCACATTATTTTTCAACTTTACAAACGTGTTCACAAGCCCAAAAAGCTGTTAATAACGTTGTAAAAAAACCAAATTTCACGCATATGAAGATAGCAATCGGTTGCGATCACGCAGCATTTTCTTTAAAAGAAAAACTAAAACCCTACTTGGTATCAAAGGGTTATGAAATAAAAGACTTCGGATGTTACTCAGAGGAGCGAGCAGACTATCCTGATTTTGCTCATCCTGTTGCTAATGCAGTAGAAAGCAAAGACTTTGATTTAGGTTTATTAATGTGCGGTAGTGGAAATGGTATAAACATGACGGCCAACAAACACAAGGGTATTCGATCGGCTTTGTGTTGGAATGCAGAAATAGCCGAATTGGCGCGTCAGCATAACGATGCGAACATTTTAACGTTGCCGGCAAGATATATGACCGAAGAGGAAGCAAAAAAATGCATCGATGTATTTTATACTACCGCTTTTGAAGGCGGAAGACATAGCGACAGAGTGAAGAAAATTAGCGAAGGTTGCTAAACGTCAAGGAACCATCCTGCAGCAGGAAGGCTATTAATTCATACGAAAAAGACGAAAAACGAATCGGTGTGTAAGGCATGATAAAAAAAACAATTCTTCTATTATTATTTCCAATGGCTCTTTTTGCACAACAAAAGGACACAACAGCCATTCGCTTTTCGCAAACGATAACAGCAACAGACCTAAAAACGCACCTTACTATTTTAGCATCGGATGAATATGAAGGTAGAGAAACCGGCAAAAAAGGTCAGAAAATGGCTGCAGAATACATTCAATCAAATTTTAAAAGTTTTGGCATTCCTCCTTATAAGGAGAACACCTATTACCAAACCTACCCGCTAAACATGATGATGCCATTTCCGGCAGACGTTATGATTAACGAAAAAAAATATACCGGAAACCAAGACTATTATAATTTTCCGGGAATTACAGAGCAAACCGTTTTAACAGCAAATGTTTTATTTATTGGCTATGGAATTGAAGATGAAAACTACAACGACTATAAAGGGCTAGATGTAAAAAATAAGGTGGTGATGTTTTTACAGGGCGAACCATATGACGCCTCAGGGAATTCATACATTACCAAAAGCAAAGAGCCTTCTGTTTGGACATTGCGTGCAAGAGGAAAAGCAGAAAACGCGAAAGATGCTGGTGCATCAGCCATATTGGTTGTTGTAGACGATGTTAAAAAGGGAATCGCAGACAATAAACACCGTCTCGAGTCCTCGTCCTTGAAATTAGACATTTCGAAAAAAGAAGCTCCAGTAATTTACATTTCGAAAGAAATGGCAAATAGCATTTTGAAAAAAAACACCACTGAAGAAATTATTGCAAAAATTTCGAAAAGCGGAAAACCATTGAAAATAAAGGCAAAGGCGAATGTGGTCATTGACGTAAAAAACAATGTTCAAAAAATTGAAGCCGAAAATGTTTTGGGTTATATAGAAGGAACAGACCTAAAAGACGAAGTGATTGTTATTACCGCCCACTACGATCATCTTGGAAAAGAAGGCGATGTGGTTTACAACGGTGCAGATGATGACGGCTCCGGAACTGTGGCCGTGATGGAGCTGGCACAAGCCTTTGCCAATGCGAAAAAAGAAGGGAAGGGGCCGCGCAGAAGCATTTTGTTTATGCCTGTTTCTGGAGAAGAAAAAGGATTACTCGGATCAGCGTATTATACCGAAAACCCTGTTTTCCCGCTAAAAAATACGGTTTGCGATTTAAACATTGATATGATTGGACGATTGGATGAAAAGCATGCCAACAACACAAATTACGTGTATTTAATTGGGTCAGATAAATTAAGCTCACAATTGCACAGCATCAGCGAAAACGCAAATAAAACGTATTCAAATTTAGAGTTGGATTACACCTTTAATGATGAAAAAGACAAGAATCGTTTTTACTACCGTTCGGATCATTATAATTTTGCGAAAAAGGGAGTTCCGGTCATCTTCTATTTCAATGGTGTGCATGCAGATTACCACAAAGAAACAGATGAAACAGAAAAAATAAATTTCGAAAAAATAGAAAAGATTACGCGCTTGGTGTTTTTCACCGCATGGGAATTAGCGAATCGGAATGAGCGAATTGTAGTAGATTCAAACAAAAAATAAAAGCGTGGCGCCTTTGCGTCATTGCGGCAAAAATATCACGATGTCACACGCAGAAGAATTATTTTTAGAAAAGGCAGAAATAAAATCGTTCGATTTAGAACATCGCAAAACCATATTGCACAACATTTCGCAGTATGACAAAAAAGTGGTGGAAGGGAAGGAGCAATTTTCCAATTTAGAGTTGGCGAAAACACGCGCAGCTGCGCTGAAACAAAAAGCAATTGAAAACCTGGATAAATATTTAATTGAATTTGAAGCCAACTTTATTAAGCGTGGAGGAAAAGTAATTTGGGCGCAAGATGCGGAAGAGGCTGTTGCGGAAGCGCTTCAAATCATGAAAAAAGCCAATACCAAAACCGTGGTGAAAGCGAAATCCATGGTATCCGAAGAAATTAATTTTAACGAAGCACTCGAAGAGCAAGGAATAGAAAGCATTGAGACCGATCTGGGAGAATACATTGTGCAGCTCCGAAAAGAGCCACCCTACCACATTGTAACGCCAGCCATGCATCTTTCAAAAGAAGAGGTTGCCAAAACGTTTCACGAAAAAAAACAAACACCTTTAGAATATACACCTGAACAAATTACCAATTTTGTTCGTCAGGAATTGCGTCTGCGCTATAGCAAAGCGGAGGTTGGTGTAAGTGGGGGAAACTTTTTAATTGCAGATGCAGGAGCAATTGCGGTTACTGAAAATGAAGGCAATGGCTTGATGTCTGCCGCGTTCCCTAAGATTCAGATTGCAATTGTTGGAATAGAAAAAGTAATTCCATCCATTGCCGATTTAGATTTATTTTGGCCATTGTTGTCTACTTACGGCACAGGACAAGGCTTAACGGTGTACAACACCATTTATAGCGGCCCGAAACAAGCGGGTGAAAAAGATGGTCCGGATGAAATGTATGTGATTCTCCTAGACAACGGACGAACAAACGTGTTAGCGGAAACAGAGCAACGCAGAGCAATGTCTTGCATTCGTTGTGGAGCATGTTTAAATGTTTGTCCTGTTTATCAAACAGTTGGCGGTCATGCTTATGGAACAACATATAGCGGACCAATTGGCTCCATCATTACACCACACATGCAAGGGATGGAGGAATTTAAACACTTAAGTTTTGCCTCTACACTATGCGGAAGATGTACAGAAGTTTGTCCTGTTAAAATCGATATTCATAAATTATTGTTGATCAACAGAAAACAATCGGTAGACACGAAGCTTTCCACCAAAACCGAAAACTGGGTTTGGCACTTTTGGAAAAAAGCCATGCTAAAACGCAGTAAAATGGACAAAGGTGGCGCGAAGTTGAAAAACTTTATGATAAAACAGTTCTTCAAAAAACAATGGGGAGAACGCAGAGATTTGCCACAAGTAACCAACAAATCGTTCAACCAAATTTGGAGAGAACGGAAGGGGATAAAGTAAAAAAAACATGATTTCATTCAACAACGAAGACGTTCAATTCAATTTAAAAAACAAGGCCAAGCTGAAGAGTTGGATTGTTGCTACCATTGAAAAGAAGAAACAGAAGGCAGGCGACATTTCTTTTGTGTTTTGTTCAGATGCCTTTTTGTTGGAAATGAATAAAGAATACTTAAACCACGATACCTATACAGATATTATTACGTTTGATTATTCGAAGGACGACACTCAATTGCCCATAAGTGGAGACATTTTCATCAGTATTGATCGAGTAAAAGAAAACGCAAACAAATTTTCGAAGACGTTTGAAGAGGAATTGCACCGTGTAATTATTCATGGTGTGCTGCATTTGTTGGGGTATAAAGACAAAACAAAAGTGGCAAAGGGAGAAATGACCAAGCAGGAAGATCTTTGTTTAAAAGCGCTAAAAAAGGCGTGAACCGCCTAAAAAAAATAACGCACAACCATTTCTTACTCCTCTTTGTAATAGCGGTAGCATCAACCCTTCGTTTCTGGGACTTTTCGTCCATGCAATTCATGCATGATGAGCTGAGTGCTGTTATTCGCTCGCAAGCCAATAGTTTTTCAGAACTGATTTATAAAACAAAAACAACAGACGTGCATCCGGTTGGTGTACCTGTTTTTGTTCACTATTGGACAAAACTGTTTGGCACCAACGAGATGGTTGTGAAATTTCCGTTTATTATTTTTGGTTTAGTTTCTATTTACTATTCGTATAAAATTGCTGAAAAATGGTTTAATGCAACCGTTGCGATTTTCACTGCTGCATTTTTAGCGACTCTGCAATTCCCCACCATGTATGGGCAACTAGAGCGACCTTACGCCACCGGGATGTTGTTTTCGGTGTTGATGGTTTGGTGTTGGACACAATTTTTATTCTCTGAAAACAGCAAAAACAAACACGCAATCGGCTTTGTGTTGTTTGCTTCGCTGTGCACCTATAACCATTATTTCAGTTTGTTGTTTGCCGGATTGGTAGGAGCAACCGGCTTATTTTTCTTGACAAAAGAAAATGCGAAAAAATATATTTTGATGTGTGTGATGGTATTGATTTTGTTTCTTCCTCATGTTTCTATTCTACTTTTTCATTTATCAATAGGAGGAGGAGGAGAAGAGAGCTGGCTCGGAAAGCCACAGCCAGATTGGCTCATCACATTTTTACAATACGCGTTTCATTATTCCAAATTCGTTTATCTCTTAGTAACGATTTTGTTTTTAGGCGGGTTTTATTTTTATAACAAAGAAAAAAAAGTGTTGTATAAAATGCGCATTGTCGCATTGGTATGGGCCGTTTTTGTTCCCTGTTTGGCCTATTTTTACTCCATTACAAAAACCCCGGTATTGCAATTTTCCACCTTCACATTTTCGTTTCCGTTTTTATTGATGTTTATTTTTTCGTTTTATGGAACACTGAAAACAGCTGTAAAAACAAGTCTTTTGGTAATCATTGTTTTTGTGAATACATATACGTTATTTGCAAACCGAAAACACCATCCGCTTTTTTATAAACATCCGTATGAAGAAATGGCGAGAATCAGTGACAAAGCCATTGCTGCTTTTGGCCCAAGCAAAGTGTCGGTTGCGCATTTTGCAATGGAAGGATTTGTTGATTTTTATTTTAAAAAGCTCGGAATGCAGTTTAATTATTTCCGTGTAGACAAGCATGATACGAGAGCGTTTATTACTTTTTTAGAAAACGAGCGAACCGATTATTTTGTTGCCGGAAATTTGCATTTGGAATATTATCAGTTGATTAAAGAGCGCTATCCTTATGTTATCAGCAAGAACGAAGGCTTCACGTTTACCGTGTATTGTTTTTCCAAAATTAAGCCGAAGGAGGAAATTAAAGAAAAGGTTGTATTGTCTGAAAACCAGAGTGAGCTCTTTTTTGTGAAGAACAAAAAGAATCACTGGGAAAAAGCAAAAAATATGTCGGAGGATCCTGTTTATCCTGGAACATTTTATATGCGATTGGATAGTACAGAAGAATTTAGTGCGGGCTTTTCAGCGAAATTAATAGACATTGTAAAATCGCGACATTCAATTTTGAATGTAAGTGCTGAAATCAGCACCGGAAAAGAAGCGTCCAACCCCACAGTTGTTGTTTCAATAGATGAAGGTGGAAAGTCTTTGTTGTGGAGGGGCTCAGAGCTGAATCAATACAAAACAAACCCGCTATTTTTTAATTCGGTGTATGTTTCCCATTTGTTTTCGGGAATGGATTTGGAGCAACACCCGGATGCAACCCTAAAAATATACATTTGGAATCGGGATAAAAAGGCAACCTTGATTCGCAACTTTAAAGTAGAAGTAATTGAAAGTAATCCGATGATTTACGGCTTGTATGAGCCGATAGAGTGATCTATTTCTCCACCGCTTCTACACCCGGCAAACTTCCACTCTCGATGTATTCCAACAATGCACCACCACCGGTAGAAACATAGGAAACATCGTTAGCGAATTTATATTTGTTGATGGCCGCAACAGAGTCGCCACCACCAATTAAAGAGAATGCACCTTTTTTTGTTGCAGCAACGATGGCTTCAGCAACGGATTTGGTTCCACTTTCAAACGAACTCATTTCAAACACGCCCATTGGTCCGTTCCACAAAATGGTTTTCGAATTCGCAATCACATCGGCATAAATTGCTTCTGTTTTTGGTCCGATATCGAGTCCCATCCATCCGTCCGGAATCGCTTTTATATCAACGGTTTGTTTGTTAGCCTCGTTTGCAAAGTTATCAGCAACAATTGCATCTACTGGAATGTAAATGTTTACGCCTTTTGCTTTTGCTGTTTTCAAAATGTTTAATGCTGTATCCAATTTATCTTCTTCCACCAACGATTTTCCAATTTGTCCGCCTTGCGCTTTCACAAAGGTAAACGCCATTCCGCCACCGATAATGATGTTATCGGCCTTGTTGATGAGTTGTTCTAAAATCAAAATTTTATCTGATACTTTTGCTCCACCCATAATAGCTGTGAATGGCTTTACTGCACCATTTAATACTTTGTTTACACTTGCAATTTCTCCACTCATTACATAACCAAAACATTTATTATTCGGAAAAAACTGTGCAATCACAGCTGTGGAAGCATGCGCTCTGTGGGCCGTTCCGAAAGCATCGTTCACATAAAATGTTCCAAGGGTTGAAAGTTGTTTTGCAAAATCAAGATCCCCTTTTTCTTCTTCTTTGTGAAAACGTAAATTTTCCAAAAGCAGCACTTCGCCAGCGTTTAAAGCTTTTGCCGCGTTAGTTGCTACATCACCAATACAATCAGAGGCAAACGAAACAGGGACGTTTAATAGCCCTGACAAATGATTTACGGTATGTTTTAGGGAATACTTTTCGGTTGGCCCTTCTTTCGGTCGACCCAAATGCGACATTAAAATGACGCTTCCGCCATCTTTCAAAATTTTATTGATGGTCGGCAAGGCCGCGCGAATGCGGGTATCATCAGTAATATTATATTGAGCATCTAACGGAACATTAAAGTCTACACGAATCAATGCTTTTTGTCCAGAAAAATTATAATTGTCAACGGTTTTCATTTCTAAGAGATTTTGTTTGGTGGTGCAAAAATAACTTTTCTCGTCAAACGAAAAAATGATTTTGAACGGAAGCAAAAATTTGTTAGATTTGGTATACCTAAAAACCGCCCAATGAAGCGAATAATAATACTTTTAGTAGTTGTTTGTTTTGCAAAAATAACAATTGCTCAGCTGTATCAATCATTTCCAACTGATAGTGCGGTATGGCGACAAGCAAGCGCAAACTGGAACTATCCAAACCACTTTCAAAGAGATTACAACTATAACATTCAGGGCGACACACTTTTTTCAGGCAATACTTATCATAAGGTGTATAAAACCTTAGTGGCATCCGATTATGTTCTTGGTTCGCCAACAGGGCCTTTTAATCTTGTTAATGGGCCAACATTGGTTGACAGCAACAAATATGTTGGTGCAATCAGAGAAGATTTATCCAAACACGTATATTTTTTGCCCGACACCATCACAACCACTTCAGAGATATTATTGTACGATTTTAATTTGAATGTGGGTGATACGCTTGCCTATTCTTATAACAATAGTTCTTACTTTCTTGGCTACAACTATGTTTCAGGAATTGACTCCGTTTTGGTTGGAACACAATTTCATAAATGTTTCCACATAACATCCAATGCTGGGTACCCAAATTATGTTTCAATCATTGAAGGGGTTGGTAGTACATTTGGCTTATTAGAAATGATGATTGATCCATTTGAGTGGTCGGACAATTTAATTTGTTATACGTATAATGGTCAGCATGTTTGGGCTGACTCGATTGGTCGCCCTCCAACATACATTCCTGCAAACTGTTCACTTCCTGTTGGGATTAGTGAGCACGGAGAAACGTTTCCTGTTGCCATTTTCCCAAATCCTACAACTGGAATTGTAACAATAAAAACATCGTTTTTGGAAAAATCTTCCGTAGAAATAGTAGATGTTTTAGGCAAACGAATTTATCAATCGGAAGAACAGGGTTTTGAGTTCGTCATCGACTTAGCACATCAGCCCAAAGGCATTTATTTTCTAAAAGTCCGGTCGGGCAATAAAATCAGCAAAACCCAGAAAATTGTTTTGCAATAATCAGCAAAAAACTTAGACACATTTCAGTGTTCAAAATTTCTCGAAAAGCCGTTTTTTGAGTGAAATGATTTATTATCTTTGAAAGCGTTAAAAACACAATGTTATTCAAAGAAATCATAGGTCAGCAAGCGGTGAAAGAAAGGCTTGTTCGTTCTCATAAAGAGGGTCGAATCAGTCACGCCCAGTTGTTTCTTGGTCCGCAAGGTTCTGGAAATTTACCAATGGCATTGGCCTACGCTCAGTTTATTTCCTGCACCAACAAAGCCGAGGACGACTCATGCGGCACTTGTTCTTCCTGTGTGAAATACAACAAGTTGGTGCACCCCGATTTACATTTTGTTTACCCTGTTGCACTTTCCAAAGATGTGAAAACGAGTACAGATGTGGCAGCAGAATGGAGAGAAGCCTTTTTGGACAACCCTTACATTACCCTGTTCAGTTGGTTCGAACAACTCGCGGCAGAAAACAAACAAGCGGTTATCGGGGTAGAAGAAAGCGGTGAAATTTTACGAAAGCTTAGCTTAACGACTTACGAGTCGGAATATAAAATTATGATAATCTGGCAAGCCGAAAAGATGAACCCGGCAGCGGCAAACAAGCTGTTGAAGATCTTGGAAGAGCCGCCTGACAAAACCTTGTTTTTGTTGGTTTGTGAAAACGAAGACCAATTGTTGAGAACGATTGTGTCGCGTACACAGCTCATTAAAATCAACAAAATTAGCGATGCCGATTTGATAGATGCGTTGGTTTCACAACACGGTCAAACGCCCGATGCAGCAGAGAAAATAGCACATTTAGCAGATGGAAGCTATGCTGAAGCGCTTTTGTTGGTAAGTGAAAATGAAAATGCTGGACAAAATTTAGTGAGTTTTCAGAAGTTGATGCGAGCAAGCTTGAAGTTTGATCCCAAAGCGGTTATTTCATGGATTGATGAAGTAAATGCCGGTGGAAGAGAGCGTCAAAAAAACTTTTTAAATTATGCCCTTCACATTATGCGTGAAAGCGCAATGATGAATTATGGCGATGATAGTTTGATAAAGTTGAGTGCAGACGAACAAGAGTTTGTAAAAAAATTCTCTCCCTTTATTCATGGCGCCAACATTGAACGATTTATAGAAGAATTAAACAAAGCACACTTTCACATGGAGCGAAATGCAAGTGCAAAAATATTATTTATGGATTTGGCATTTAAGTTCAACGAGTTGTTGAACGTACCGAAGCCAGAGATGATTAATTAGACGATTAAGGGATTAGGTTAATTGGGTTAAATCAGGCCCAGCCGAAAAAAGAAGTAAACAAAAAAAAGAAGAAGTTAGGCTAATTGAAGTGAAGGGTTTTCCCAAACACCTCAATTAACTAAATCAACATAATTAACTAAAATATGGGATGTAGTGGATGTTCAACAGGTAGAGGATGCAGCACTGCTAGCAACGGTTTGCCTGGTGGCTGTAAAAATAATGGATCGTGCGGAACGGGTGGATGCAACAAATTAAATGTATTCGATTGGCTTGCAAACATGGAGTTGCCAAGTGGTCAAGCACCATGCGACATTGTCGAAATTCGTTTTAAAAACAGCAGAAAAGGATTTTATAAAAACGTAAACAACCTTCAATTGAATGTAGGGGATGTGGTTGCAGTAGAAGCAACAGGCGGTCACGATATTGGTGTGGTTTCCATTTCCGGAGAGTTGGTGCGTTTGCAGATGAAGAAACGCAACGTAAAAGCCGATTCAGAAGAAGTAAAGAAAGTTTATCGCAAAGCAAAACAAGCCGACATCGAGAAATGGCAAGAGGCACAAGGCCTTGAGCACGCAACGATGTATCGCGCCAGAACCTGTGCCGTGAAACTGAATTTGCAGATGAAAATCAGTGATGTGGAATATCAAGGCGATAGAACAAAAGCGATTTTTTATTATACCGCAGACGACCGAGTTGATTTTCGTGAGTTGATAAAAGTGTTGGCAGACGAATTTAAGGTTCGTATTGAAATGCGCCAAATTGGAGCAAGACAAGAGGCCGGAAGATTGGGTGCAATTGGTTCTTGCGGAAGAGAGTTGTGTTGTTCTACATGGCTAACCGACTTCCGTTCGGTATCAACAAGTGCAGCACGCTACCAGCAACTTTCGTTGAATCCGTTGAAGTTGGCCGGACAATGTGGAAAGTTAAAATGTTGTTTGAACTTTGAGTTGGATAGTTACATGGATGCGCTTCAGGATTTCCCGGAAGTAAACAATGTGAAACTGGAAACCGAAGCGGGAAGGGCATTTCACCAGAAGACAGATATTTTCAGACGGACCATGTTTTTTTCGTATACCCACGAACCTGACAATTTTATTGCGTTGCCGGTCGACCGCGTGAAAGAAATTATTGAGATGAACAAAAACAGCCAAAAGCCGGCAGATTTGTTGATAAAAATGGCGCCTAAAATTATTGAGAAAAAACCAGATTACGAAAACGTAGTTGGTCAGGATAGCTTAACGCGATTTGACAAGAGCAAAAAAGCGAAAAGCAAAAACAAAAAGAGAAGTGGTTCGAATCCGAACAAGCCGGGTGTGAATCCGAATGCGAACAAACAAGCAGCAGGACCACAAAATAAGCCAAATCCAAATCAGGCGAAGCCGAATTCGAATCCAAACCAGAACAAACCAAATCCTAACAAACCAAACAATAATCGTCCGCGACCGAATAACAACCGTCCGCGTCCGAACAACAACAACAACAACCCAAAACCACCACAAACTCCGGCATAGTGTTTATGAATCACGTTCAAAAACAAATTTCAAAATTAATACAGACGACACTTTTTCTGTTGAGTGTGATGCTGTTAGCGTCTTGTGACGGAGGCCGTATTTTTGAAAAAAACCAAGAAATGCCACAGAGTGGTTGGGCGCAAAGCAACAAAATAACATTTGATGTCGAGATCAAAGATCCAGCAACACCGGCACACTTCTATGTGAATGTGCGCAACTCAGAAGGTTATCCGTATTCTAATTTGTTTTTGTTTATTAAAACCGTTTTCCCGAATGGAAAATTTTCCAATGATACCTTGGAGTGTGTTTTGGCAGATGAGAAAGGAAAGTGGCTGGGAACAGGTGTGGGAGATATTTATGATAATCAAATACCATTTAAACGAAATGTGCGTTTTCCAATGGCCGGGACATATCGTTTTGAAATAGAACAAGGCATGCGGTCAGAAACCGTTCCATTGATTATGGATGTAGGGTTGCGAATCGAGAAAGCAGAATAAGTACAGATAACGAATAAAAAGAATGGCTGCAGAAAAAGCAAAAAAGAACAACAATAAAAAATTTATCCTGTGGTTTTGGATTCTCTTTGGGGGTCCGATTATAGGCGTTTTTGTTTTTGTGTTATGCGTTCGGATGTTTAGCGAACTGCCCAATACGGAGGAATTACAAAACCCCAAAACATTTTTAGCAACAGAAGTATACTCCAGCGACATGAAAGTGTTGGGAAAATTTTATGCTGAAAACCGTACAAATGTAAAATACAAAGACATTTCTCCTCATGTTGTAAACGCCTTGATTGCAACGGAAGATGCTCGTTTCTTAGAACATTCCGGAATAGACTTGCGAGCACTTGCAAGAGCTGTTTCTGGAGCATTAACAGGCCGCTCGGCCAGTGGTGGCGGTAGTACTTTGTCGCAACAATTAGCAAAAATGCTTTTCCCACGTGAGGATTTGAGTAAAGTTGAATTGGTGTTGCGTAAATTTAAAGAGTGGATTATTGCCGTTAAACTAGAGAGAGAATACACCAAGCAAGAAATCATTGCGATGTATTTGAACAAGTTTGATTATGTGAACAATGCGGTAGGAATCAAATCGGCAGCACAAATTTATTTTGGCACCACACCCGATTCACTTCGCATCGAACAAGCAGCAACGCTTGTGGGGATGGCGAAAAATCCGGCATACTTTAATCCGAATCGTTTTCACGATAGAGCAGAAGGCAGAAGAAATACGGTTCTTCAGCAGATGGAAAAATATGGCTATCTGACAAAAACGCAATCCGATTCATTACAAAAAATTCCCTTGAAATTGAGCTTCCATCCCGAAGACCATAACGAAGGTTTAGCGCCTTACTTTCGTGAATATTTGAGAGATGTGTTTTTGAAAAAATGGTGTGAAGAAAACCGTAAGCCGGATGGAACCAAGTACGATGTATATCGTGACGGATTAAAAATTTATACCACCATCGACTCACGCATGCAGCGATATGCGGAAGAAGCGGTTGCAGAGCACTTACCCGTTTTACAAGCACAATTTGAAAAAGAGTTGGCGAAAAAACGAAACGCACCTTTTGCTTGGAACGTGAACAAAGAGGAAATAGCGAGTATTTTGAAACAAGGGATGAAGCGTTCGGAGCGGTATCGTGTTTTGAAAAAAGGCGGTATGACCGAAGAGGAGATCACTAAAATCTTTGAGAAAAAAATCGACATGACGATTTTTACCTGGAAAGGTCCGAAAGATACATTGATGTCGCCTAAAGATTCTATCCGCTATTACAAAGCATTTTTACAGTCGGGATTTATGTCGATGGAACCTCAAACGGGCTATATCAAAGCGTGGGTAGGAGGAATCAATCACAAATTTTTTCAATACGATCACGTACAAATCGGGCATGCGCGACAAGTGGGTTCTACCTTTAAACCCTTTGTTTATGCATTGGCTATTCAAGAAGGGTATTCACCATGTTACCGGTTGCCAAACGTTCCAACAACGATTACATACGATGGAAAAGACTGGACGCCTAACAATTCCGACAACAAGAAGAATGGCCGGATGATGACACTGCAACAAGCATTGGCAAACTCCGTGAATTACATTACCGCATATTTGATGAAACAATTTGGCCCACAAGCAACAGTTGACTTGTGCCGAAGAATGGGTATTGTATCTCCAATAGAAGCGGTTCCGGCTATTTGTTTGGGAACACCTGAGATTTCGGTGTTTGAAATGGTGGGCGCGAATTCTACATTTGCAAACAAAGGAACATGGATTGAACCAACATTCGTAACGCGCATTGAAGATAAAAATGGAAAAGTAATTGCAGATTTTGTTCCACGTACCGAAGAGGTGATGAACGAAGAAAAAGCATATGTGATGATTCAATTGATGAAAGGTGTTGTACAAATTGGAACAGGATCACGACTGCGTTATCGCTTTAAATTAAACATGCCGATTGCAGGAAAAACCGGAACAACACAAAACAACTCCGATGGTTGGTTCATGGGAATTACTCCGGATTTAGTTTCTGGATGTTGGACCGGTGCGGAAGACAGAGCAGTGCATTTTGACAATACGTTATACGGACAAGGAGCGGAAATGGCGTTGCCTATCTGGGCGAAATTTATGCAGAAGGTGTATGCAGACAAGTCGATTAAATTGACTCAAGGTGATTTCGAAAAGCCGTCAAAAAAAATTGATATAGAAATGGATTGTAGCAAATACAACAAAGAGTTGGAGGGAGAAGAAGATCAATTTAATACAGGAGAGTTGGAATAAAAAATTTGGATTTCAAAAGAACAGAACATGAATAAAACAGTAAAAAATGCCGAGGAGGCAATCAAAGACATTCAGGACAATGTAACCATTATGCTTGGTGGATTCGGTTTGTGTGGGATTCCGGAAAACAGTATTGCAGCGCTTGTAAAAAAGGGCGTTAAAGGATTAACATGTATTTCAAACAATGCCGGTGTAGATGATTTCGGGATCGGGTTGATGTTAAAAACACGACAAGTGAAAAAAATGATTTCTTCGTATGTGGGTGAGAACGCAGAGTTTGAGCGTCAGCTATTGAGTGGAGAATTGGAAGTAGAATTAATTCCACAAGGAACATTAGCAACACGCTGTTTGGCTGCTGGATATGGCATGCCGGCAATATTCACACCGGCAGGTGTAGGAACAGAAGTGGCCATTGGAAAAGAGTCGCGTAAGTTTATGGTGGATGGGGTAGAAAAAGAATTTTTAATGGAGATGGCATTTGACGCGGATTTCGCTATTGTAAAAGCATGGAAAGGCGACCCTCACGGAAATTTAATTTTTAGAGAAACGGCCAGAAACTTTAATCCGATGATGGCGATGGCAGGAAAAATAACTATTGCTGAGGTGGAAGAGTTGGTGCCTGCAGGTTCGTTGGATCCAGACCATATTCACACTCCAGGAATTTATGTGCATCGTATTTTCCAAGGCGTGAATTATGAAAAAAGAATAGAGCAAAGAACAGTACGGAAAAAGTAATTTGAATGTTATTGTGAACTAAGTTAAGCAATCTCATTCATGATTTGCAGAGATTGCTTCGTTCCTCGCAATGACGCAAACAATAAACATTAGTTATGCTAGACAAAATTGGAATCGCGAAACGCATCGCAAAAGAAATAAAAGACGGCTATTATGTGAATTTAGGGATCGGAATTCCGACCCTGGTAGCCAATTACATTCCACAAGGAATGAACGTTGTTCTACAGTCGGAAAACGGCCTTTTAGGAATGGGTCCCTTTCCGTTTGAAGGAGAAGAAGACGCAGATTTGATCAATGCAGGAAAACAAACCATTACCACCGTTCCTGGATCAGCGTTCTTTGATTCCGCAATGAGTTTTGGAATGATTCGTTCCAGAAAAGTGGATTTAACCATTTTAGGTGCGATGGAAGTGGCCGACAATGGCGACATTGCCAACTGGAAAATTCCGGGCAAAATGGTAAAAGGTATGGGTGGCGCAATGGACTTGGTGGCATCTGCAAAAAACATTATTGTTGCCATGCAACATGTAAATAAAGCAGGAGAGTCAAAACTCTTGCCCAAATGCGACTTGCCGCTTACTGGCATTCATTGTGTAAAAAAGATTGTTACGGAGCTGGCAGTATTGGATGTTACTCCACAAGGATTTAAATTATTAGAACGCGCACCAGGCGTTTCGGTTGAAGACATTAAAAAAGCAACCTTAGGAAGATTAATCGTGGAAGGTGAAATTCCGGAAATGATTATTGATTAAATAGAAGTATAAATAAACAAGTCTTCGACTTTGCGGAGCCAGCCTGTCATCAGACAAGCCGAGTCGAAGTGTTTAGGAATGACCGACAGTTACATTGCAAAGCATACGAACAAAATAATCTTTCTGCTTGCCGCAGCCCTTTTCGCTTATACAAGCTATCGAGCTGTTGTTTTGTCCATTACCTGGGATGAAAGCCAGTCCTATCACGAATACATAAAAAATCATATTGTTCTCACCAACAAATATGATTTTATGTCGGCCAACAATCATATTTTAAATACTCTTGGCGGCATTTTTTTTACAGAACTTTTTGGTGTAAATGAATTTACTTTGCGCATCACCTCCTTAATTGCTCACCTCTTTTTTTTATTTTTCTCTGCAAAACTGGTTTTAAGTTTTGTCCGAACGACCCCTTTCGGGGAAAATAAATGGTTGGCTGTTTCTGCATTCATCATTCTGAACATCAACCCTTACTTACTCGATTTCTTTTCGTTGTCACGCGGATACAGTATCTCTCTGGGCTTTATGATGGCAAGCGTCTATTATTTATATCTGTTTCACAAAAACGAGTTAAAGACAAAAGATGCTGTTCTATCCATTTTATTTGCGGCATTGGCGACACTCGGAAACCTAACATTACTCAACTATTGTTTGGTTTTATTTGGAATGATTGGAATCTTGCAAGTATATAACCGGGTGCTTTTGAAGGAACAGTTTCTACTGATCATTAAAACAACGCTCATAAAAA
This sequence comes from Bacteroidota bacterium, assembly GCA_016722565.1. NCBI lineage: Bacteria > Pseudomonadati > Bacteroidota > Bacteroidota bacterium. The sequence continues at coordinate 134,982 of JADKIU010000001.1, read as the reverse complement.
TGGCTTTGCCTACTGTTCTTCTTGCCTTGTTTTTATGGTTTATACTTCCGATTTCGTTTGGTTTAAGAGGAGCGGGAGCCTTGTTTATGGGCGGTGAAAATGGTTTGTGGAAAGATACCATTGGCACGATTGTGCCTCGACTTTGGTACAACGTGGACTTTAACTATTGGCTGCAGCGCTTAACAAAAGCATTCTTCTTTATCATTCTTTTTGCTGCAATGGGCTATGTTGGTTTTAAACATGCCAAAAGACAAACCACAAAAAACAATTTGTTTTTAGGAACCTTGGTGATGACACTTTTGTTGATTGTGTTATCAACGGTTGTACAACATTATCTGTTGGATACCTTGTATTTAATTGAACGTACCGTATTGTTTTTATATGTGTTGTTGATGTTGATTTTTGTGTTTTTAATGAACGAATTGTCGGCTGTAAAAAAGATTTTTCAAACGATTGCGCCCGTTTTTGCGTTTGTGTTTCTTATTCATTTTCTGTTTGCATTTAACTTAAAACACGTGTACGAATGGAAAGATGATTGTGAAACGAAAGAAATGTTGGAAGATGTAAAAAAATTGAAACAGGATCCACAGGATAAGTTCAACATTTCCATCGGAATTCCGCTCGCTCTGGAATCCAGCATAAATTATTATCGAGGCGTTGATCACTTGACTTGGCTGAATGAAGCACAGCGCTCGGTGAATGTCAATTACCTAAACGACTATGTATTTCTTCGCCCAACAGAAATTGCAAAAACGAATATGGACTCCTTGGAGGTTATTAAAACCTATCCGGTTACGCAAAATGTTTTGGCAAAGCCAAAATATCCGTTTACGAAACGAACACTCTTTTTAGATAGCCTGCTCGCGTTGAGTAACACCCCGTTCAAGATTGACACAGGACTTGAATACAGTCCCGGATATAGCATTGTTGTGTCAGAACAATTGCGCACAAAAAACAGCGTCTTATCCTGTCACATTGAGTTTCAGCAACCGGGGCGCTTTACCGAAAATGTCTATTACATCGTGTCTTGTCAAAATGCAAGCGGCATGTACGAGTGGCGAAACCTGCGATTGAATGATTTTTGTTTTGATAAAAACGAAGCGACTATGGCAAATTTTACTACATTTATTCCAGAAGAAACGAAGGTGGGTGATGAAATAAAAATATATTTGTGGAATCCGGGCAAACAGCAATTGTCAATTAGCAAAATTCAATTAAAGTGGATTCATTATTCGTATTAAGAAATGAAAATAAATAAATTATCAATTGTTATTCCTGCTTACAACGAAGCAGCAACCATTCACTTTATTTTAAACAAAGTGATTGCCGTAAAACTCTTGAATGATATTCAAAAGGAAATCATTATTGTGAACGATTGTTCCAAAGATGCTACGAAGGAAACAATTGAAAAATACATTGCAGACCATCCGGACCACAACATTCGTTTGTTTAATCAAGAGTACAACCAAGGAAAGGGAGCTGCGCTACACAAAGGAATTTCGTTGGCAACTGGTGAGTATTTAATCATTCAGGATGCTGATTTGGAATACGATCCGGAAGAATACAATATTCTTTTAAAACCAATTGTGAACGGCTTTGCAGATGTGGTGTATGGATCACGCTTTGCAGGAGGAGAACCGCATCGCATTTTGTTTTTCTGGCATACCATAGGAAACAAAATGTTGACGTTTATGTCCAACATGTTTACCAACCTGAACTTGTCGGATATGGAAACCTGTTATAAATTATTTCGCACCGACATAATTCAAAGCATAAAGTTGAAAGAAAAACGTTTTGGTTTTGAGCCGGAAGTAACCGCAAAGATTTCTCGTGTGCACAAAATCAGAATTTACGAAGTGGGAATTTCCTATTATGGAAGAACCTATGAAGAAGGTAAAAAAATTGGCTGGAAAGACGGTTTTAGAGCGATTTGGTGCATTTTAAAATATAATGTGTTTAGTAAATAGTATTATTTATTAATCAACAGACAGGAGTTGCGCATGCTAAAAAGACTTAATAAAATAGAACCTTTTGTTTTTTTATTGGTTTTGATTGTGAATGTTGCCCCAGTGTTTGGTGTAAAATATTTTGTGACACTTGATGGTGGTTCCCATAACAACAATGTTGCAATTATTAGTAGTTTGCTCACTGACCCCTCCAGCATTTTTTCATCAGTTTATAGCATAAACTCAGAATTAGTTCCTAATTGGTCCGGTCATTTTCTGTTGTTGATTCTTTCTTATTTTTTCAAATATTCTATCGCTGAAAAAATATTGATTTCCATTATATTAATTCTAATGCCTATTTTTTTCAGAAAAATAATAGGCCAAATTGCCCCACAAAACATTCTTTTTTCTTATTTCTTCTTTCCTTTTACACACTATGGTTTGCTTTATCTTGGCTTTTATAATTTTACAATAGGAGTGTTGTTTCTTACAATTTTAATTTCATTTTGGCTAAAAAACAACGAAAAGAGGAGTGTTTATTTTTATGTGATTCTTTGGTTTTTGTTTTTTGCCATATATTTTTCACATTTATTCATCTTCATTGTATCTGTTCTTTTTATTGCTGTTCATATTTTAGCTACATCCAATTATAAAGAAGAAGGAAGCTTTAAAAAAATACTAAAGAGGGGGCTTCCGATTTTAATTTGTGCTCTCCCCTTTTTATATCTTACAGCAACCTACTTTCTAAATAGACCAGCAAAACAACTGGCAGACATTCAGTATTTGGGCGCCAATAATGTCATTCAAATGATAATAAATGGTGACGCATTTAGCTTAGATGTTTATAAAGAAAAAGCATATTCTGCGCTGTTTGTTCTGTTGCTTACCTTTTTGTTTTTATTAACAGCAATACAAAATAGTATATCTGTAAACCATCAAATAAACAGGAAACAAAAAGTGCTTGCTCTTTTAAAATCTCCAGGGCATCTTTTTTTATTGATGTGTTTACTAATGTTTATTTTAGCATTTGTTATGCCGAATGATGATGGTTATGGAGGCTACATCACAATTCGATTTGTTTATCTAGGTTTTTTCTTTTTATTATTGTTTGCCAGTTTTCAAAAACAGCCGGATATCAAAACTCGTTTATTGTTGTTTTCTGTTTTGATTTTTTCTTATACCAATTTAATGGATATAAAAAAAGAAGGACTATCTGAGCGGAATATAGAAAGAAAAAAGCTTGAGCCGGCTTTTGATAAAATTTCACCGAATTCAGTTGTTCTTCACTTTAATCTGACGGGACGGACAAAATGGGATACTGGACATCTTGTTGAAAATATCGGAGCAGAAAAACAGACACTTGTATTAAGCAATTATGAGGCGACAAAAGGATATTTTCCCGTTGTATGGAATTGCTCTAAAAACATACACTTTATAGCAGGGGGATATACTATCGCCCCCGGGAATTGCCAGAAACAAAATATAAAAGAAACAAAGGACATTGATTTCGTACTTGTTTATGGTGACAAAACAGGATGTATCGAATACGATGAAATCGTAAATAGGATATCTGATGGCTATCATGTTGTTTACCAATCTTCTTCCGTTAGCCTCTTTAAGAAAGAATAGTCCAGAAATTTTATATCACCAGCATGTTTGATTTTTTTAAGCACCATTAGAATTTTCTCACAGGAATATTCAAAAGGGCTAAAAAATCGATTGTTTTAAGCGAATTATTGGAGATAATGTAATACCCATTTATATTTAAGTAGTGAATCGATTTTGCGCTCAGCAGAGGCAGCAGATGTGCGAGTTTCTGGTGTTCGTCAACAACAATGATATTAGCATAAATGGTTTCTTTATCCTCTACTAAACGCCATGTTCTTCTTTCAAATTCGGGGCGTAACGTTTTTGGAAAAGAGTCTATGCATGCAGCACAACCAAAATCTATAAAATCATAATACCCATGGCTGTTTATGACAACTAATTCGGTTTTGTTTTTTTGTGAATAATAATTTAATTTTTGACAAACCGTATTTACATATTCAATCGGGTCAACAGCGATGGTGTGTTCTTTTTTGTGGTCAACATTGCTGCTGATGGTGTCAGGTAAAAGGTGAACCTTAGCAACAAAAAAGGCAAGAGAAACGATAACAAAAAGCGAGGAGACCCATTTAGATGTGATATTCAAAAAAGGAACAAAAAAGACAAATCCAATAGGGATGGCCAAAAACATTCTAGCATATGAGAAATATACAGAATCGGTTCCATTGTAAATTTTCTCTAATCCAAAGGAGGCAATGATGCACAGTGTAAATATAAAAGCAACAGCTGCCAACACCTTTTTTTTCTGCTTAATGAAAAGGAATATAAGCAGAAGTAAGAGTAAAAAAACGAGCACCCCGGAATTCCAAAAAAGGGGAGAAACAAAATTCAAATGTTTATTCGGCTGCTGAAATAACAACTCGAATAGTTCCGTTCGAATTTTAAATGATGGCACAGGCATCGTGCTGTAACTTGGGTTTTTAACGTAAAAATTATTTGAAAGAAACAAAACTAATCCGCCAAGGACAACCCCAATTCCACCGTAAATGTAGAAAGACAGCTGCTTTAAACCGTTTAAGAATAAAAAAACAAAAAGAGGAAATGTCAGGAGTAAAGCGTTTTGATTTAACAGATAGCCACACAAGGTGAAAAATCCAAAACAAAAATATGCCCAAGGCTTTTCTTTATAAAAGATGGCAATCCAGCCAAAGGATGAGATGAATATTCCGGTTACAAAGCCCCTGGAAAGGCTCGTAAGAAAGTCATATTCTATGGGTAAAAAAAGTGGAAGACAAATAACAATAATGGCTTGTGTTTTTAGATTTTTTGATAAGCAGATACTACTTACAAGAAAAAAAGGAAAGAGAGCAAGAAAAGAGGTTACTACTGGAAGTGCTTTGTAAACAGGAATAGATAAATAGATTAGCGGCACCGCAAGTAACCCTTCAAGCATGGAGTTATAGCTTTGTCCCCAGAATTTGGGTTCATAAAAGTGACCCTTAGAAAACTCGATGGCAGAGTTCCACATTATTGCTTGATCGCTATCCGGATATTTAAAAGAAAAATCTCTAAGGACAAGCCAGCGGAAGGCGACAACAAAAGAACAGATAATGCAAAATAGAAAATATGGGAATAATTTGGAGAACTTTTCAGGTTGCAGCATCATATTTTAGTCGGAGTTAATTTTTTGAAAAGCCCCAAAAATCAATTTTAATATCATCAATGTAAAATTCTTTTTTTTCTTTGTTCCAGATATAGATCTTCATAGTATCCTTTTTTTGTTCGTCTTTGATTGTTTCAGAAATTAGAAAAGAAGCAGAAACAGTAGTCCAGCCGGCTGAATCAGGTTGTTCCTTTTGAATTGGTTCCCCGACCCACAATAGATTTTTTTTTGTTTCATCGTCTATGGATAAAACCGTAACGGCATTTTGGGAATTGTTGTTTGGGTCAAAGAGTTTAAAATTAACAATTACTTTTTTTGTACCAGAAGGAATCGAAGAAACACTTCTATTAATCGTAACGCTATATTCATTTTGTGCAGAAAGCATGCTACTGTTTTTGCCAGAAAAAGATTTACTTGTTGAAATCGTATTTGTGTTTTCAAGAAAGGGTTGTTGCTCTTCTAGTTGAATAAAATCAGATGAAAGGACCTCCATTTCTTTTGGCTTTTCGAGTTTTAAAAAAACATAAACAGCAAAATCATACCCTCCAAGAACCTGAAAAGGTGTTGTGGGTTTAAATGTTTTTATTAGCTCAAAATTAGGATCATTCATAATGGTATCCAACGGAATTTTACACTCATTGGGTCCGAAATGAGCATCCCAAAAAACAATGGTGCTGTCTGGAATCGCCCCAATTCCCCACTCTTTTATTGTTGGATATAATCCCCAAAGTTCACCAACTTTATTCGGGTCAAATGAATCAACATTCAACACATGAGCCAAGTATGGATATAAATAGTAAACCTTCTCTTGCGTGTATTCTGATGACTTAAACCAATCTCCGGCTTCTTTTATAAGCTCCTGTTCTTTGTCGAGCTTATATGGAAAATATTCATGCTTAAAGGGGCTTCTGATTACCCAGAAAGTAAGAATGGAAATTACAGCCCAATGCAGTATTTTCTTTTCACGAACATATGGTATCGCAATAAGCTGAAGCCCTCGCAAACAAATAAGTGCAGAGCAGGGGGCAACACCAGCAATGACCCTCAATAAACCGAGTGAGTTTGCAAGTCCTTTCCACCACATAATAGAGTGTGCGATAAAATAGACTGCAAAGCTACCGTAGATTAAAATTAACTCTTCTGGCAACTTAGACTCTTTTAATTCCCTTGCTTTGATTGTTTTAATACAAAACAAAAGAAGCATAAGAAGCCCACAACCAAAAAGAATTGTTAATGCCGACCCCCAAATAAAATTATAACTTTTAACAAAGTGTAGTAACTCCCCACTTCCATAAAAAGCCCTATTTGCGCCATCATAGGGGTTTTGGTTTTTAATCCAAAAGAAGTCGTTAAAATAAAAATATCCAATCAGACTATAAACGAACGTTCCGAAAGCAAGAAGAGGGATAGACAGAAATTTTTTTCGGTAAATAAGCACAATAAAAAAAAGAGGCAAAATCATATTGCCCTCGGTTCTTATAAATGGCAAAAAGGAAACAAGAATACAGGCAAAAAAATAGCGCTCGATAAAGACTAAATAAATGGAAGCAATCAAAACAAAAGCAAAAAATGGTTCGGTTAGGCCACTATTTAGTGTTGGGAAAAAGCAAGGTGTGAAAAGTAAAAAGGGGATTGCTAAAAAGGCGTAATTTAGATTGAGTTGTTTGGCAATTTTATAAGAGAAAAAGGCAGCTCCAATTCCGCAAAGAATATTGAATACGGCCATTCCCATAAAACCAAATTGTGAAAAAGGTGAGGAAACAATTGTAAAGAAAGGTTTGCCCCAGCTGTACAAAAGTAAATCGGGGTGTTTCCACGAGTATCTAGAAACCAGATAATGACGAATTCCATCTCCTGCATCAAATGTTGCATCGGAAAAATATGCAACACAGAAAAAGAGAGCGAAAAGCAGAATACAAAGAAATAGTACCCCTTTGCTATAAATAGTATTTTTGAACATATACAAAAATATGTATCTAAATTGATTTAAGTCTCTTTTTGTGAAGTAAAAGCTAATTCTTTAAGCAAAAAAGCCTGTTTCCTTGCAAAAGAAACTCTTTTTTTTCTTTGTTCCAAACAAAAACCTTTACAACATCAGACGTATAGAAGGCGTCTGGCGAAAAATTAAAAACCGCCTCGCCTTTTTTAATGCCACTAGAATCATTAGAAAACGTTAACGGTTGACCTTCCCAATAAACATTACCACCCTCTTTTTTATCAACAGTTAAAACAACAATTGCGTTTTTCGCTTCGTTGGCTCCTGAGATAAAATCAGTTTGAAAAATCAATTTGTTTGTATGCAAAGGGAACTCGGAAGTTTTCTTTTCTAATGTTTTTCCGTATTCGACTTCCTTGTTAAGCTGATCGTTTCCATTTGAAAGATTAAAAGAGAATGATGCAAGTTCATTTTTTCTGGAATCTTCGACTATTTTAGGGCGACTTCTTTTTTGAAATACACTTACAGAAAAAGGAAATCCGCCTAGTGTAGTAAATCGTTCTCTTGGATAAAACGATTTGAGCAAATCAAAATTTGGATCGCTCATTAATTTTTCAAGAGGAATACCACATTCATTTGGACCAAAATGTGCGTCCCAAATAACAATTGTACCATCAGGAATACTTTTAATTCCCCCTTGCTTAATATGTCTATAAATGCCCCACAACTCTGTTGCCTTGTTTTCGTCAAACGCATCAATATCTAAAAGAAGAGGAAGATAAGGGTAGAGATAATACAACTTCTTTTTATCATGGTTTTCTGCTTTCATCCATACGGACACATCTTTTATAACTAATTGCTCCTTGGTAAGTCGGAAGGGGAAGTACTCACTTACGAACGGTTTTTTAAGAATAAAAAATAGAACAAGGACCGTGACTAGAATTTTTACGTACTGATTTCTGAACCATGTCGGAGTTAGTAAGATGTTAAATCCTTTTAAACAGATTAATGCAGCACAAGGCATTACGCCAGCAAAAACGCGCACCAAACCCATTGAATTTGCTAGCCCTTTCCACCACATAATACTGTGTGCCGCAAAATAGACCACAAACGATCCGACAATTAAAACGGTTTCAATGTTTATAAATGAGGAGAGTTTTTTCGTTTCAAGTTCTTTTGGAAAAAAGGTCCTATAGATAATTGTTAAGATTCCAATTATGAACAAAATCCCTAACGTAGGTCCCCAAATGTAGTCATAGGAATAGACGAAGCTTAACAGTTCCCCACTACCATAAGATTCACTACTGGTGCCGTTATATGGATTCTGATTTTTTATCCAAAAAAAGTCACCCCAAACCAGAAGTCCAATAAAACTATAAAGAAGCGTTCCAAAAGAAAGTAACAAGGCAGGTCGAAAAGAACGAGAATAAATCAAAACAACAAAGAAAAGCGGCAACAATAAAAAGCCCTCCGATCTTACAAAAGGAAGAAACGAAACGAAAATGGCAGCAAAATCATATCGATGTTCTGTCATTAAATAAATCGAGAAAATAAGCACAAATCCAAAAAATGGTTCTGTCAATCCGCTATTCATCGTAGGAAAATAAATGGGAGCGAAGAATAAAAATGGAATTGCAAGTAATGAATTACCATAGTTTAGCTTTTTTGAAATTTTAAAAACAAGATAGGCTGAAGCGATACCGCATAAAATATTAAAAAGAGTAATCCCAGTAAAACCAAACTGAGAAAAGGGTGAAGAAATGAGCGTAAAAAAGGGTTTCCCCCAACTGTCTAAAAACAAGTGCGGATGATTCCAAGAATATTTTGAAATTAAATAATGTCGAATGCCATCCCCAGCATCAAATGTAGCCTCAGAATAAAAAGTTAGAAGAACAAACAAGCCGAATGCAAGTATAAGGCAGAAAGCCAGGAAGAATTTTTCAGAATAAAATTTTGATAAACGCATTTGATCTAGATAAATTTTTTATTCTTCAATTCTTGTTCTTGATACAACCACAGAGCAACGTTGATGCATTGATCTAGATATGAAATCCTCAGCTCTTTAGCAGCACGTTTAATATCGTTTTTCCAAACCTTGTTCTTTTGTATACTTTTGAAAGCACCCGCAACAAAAAAACGAAATTCTTTGTCTTTGATCAATTTATAGGATTTGTCTTTTGGTGCGTATACCTCATATGCTTCGTTTATAAAGTTAAAAGGAAATTGTGATAAAGAAGCATCCGTTGCAAGGATTAAAATAACGTCTCTTTTTTCGATTTCATTTTTAAAATTAAAAGGCCCCTTTTTCTCGGAAGCATTTCGCCTTTCATATATCCAATAGTCCCAATCAGAGAAGAGGCTATCAACAAGTGATGTTGCAACGATTGTACTAAAGTAGCTATCAGCGACAGTAAGCAATTGGGGCCTAATAGAAGCGCTATCTCGTTTGCAGAAAAAGGTTAAGTAGGGCAACGTGTAACCCTGGGGAGAAGAAAAGAGGTTCATTAGGCCGGCAGCATCTTTATCTGTTCTTTTTATAGAGTCTCTATGTTCAATCTTAGAAATATATATTTCCGGCATTTTAATGTCGCGTAATTGTGAAATGTATTTTGAAATAGTGTCAGCAGCAAGAAATGCGGCATAGTCACTCCAATGAACACCAATTTGTGAAAAGACAGGGTGTTTGATGTTTGTTTTGTTTGAAATAAAAAAATGGTGAAGATCGAGAAAATGAAGTTCGGATTTTGCAAAAGCACTGGCGAAACAATTGTAATTTGTTGTGTCGGTTTTTTTATAATAATTTATAGGAATGTATTCTGAGAAGTAGCTTCCTTTACCAGGTGCAATAGAAAAAACAAGATCAATGTTTTTTTTCTTTAATTCACGCTGCACAACAGTTGCTTTTTCAATCATAATGTCAATTCGTCTCGACCCAATAAAATCAGCACCGTTGGTGGCATTAACATAATTCTCGACAAATAAATAGCCATGTTTCCCAATGATTACGGAACCCGCTTTGGAAATGTTGAACACCCGGTAGTTTATTTCATTTTGAAGGCGCACCATTGTTTTTCGAAATCCAATGTTTACGTCCAATGTCGGCTCCAACTCCTTTTGAAACGCTCCTGAAAACCAGCGAGAAAAGGAAAAAGTCGGGTGTGAGATTGAATTGTCAACGTTCTCTAAATTTCTTTCTTGTACGATTTTGAATTGTTGCTGCATCATTGGTGCAAAAAACAACAAAAAGAAAAACACCAAAACAGCCTGTTTTAGTTTCGTAGATGATATGTTCCGTTTTTTCCCCATTAAAAGCGATAGTAGATAAATGGATTAAAACCACCCCCCAAAATTCCACTAATGGAAAGAATCAACAGCGCAACACAAAGAAAGCCAATAATCATTGTTTTACTATTCGTATAGGTGTTGAACAAAAAAGAGTCTTGAAAGCGCTTAATGGCAGTAAAAACACTCGTAAAAGAAAAGAGAATAGCCAGGGTCAGCACAGCGAAAAAATCATTTAGATAAATAAAGCGGGTGGTTGAAAAATCGAAACAAAATAATTTGTAAAAATAATCGCGTGCATCCTGCAAATCATCTGCTCTGAAAAATACCCACCCCATCATCACAATAAAAAATGTGATTAAAATACTTGGAAGCTTTCCGATAGCCGCATAAAATTTTAAAAGGAACAGCCTGTCGGCAATTAAAAACAATCCATGAAAACATCCCCAAACAATAAAGTTCCATGAAGCACCGTGCCAGAATCCGGACAACAAAAAAACAACAAACAAGTTAAAGAACATGCGAACTTTTCCTTCCTTGTTTCCACCCAAAGGAATGTATAAATAATCTCTCATCCAATTCCCCAATGTAATGTGCCATTTTCTCCAAAATTCGGTAATGCTTTGAGCTGTGTAGGGGTTGTCAAAGTTTTCTGGGAAGGTAAAGCCCATCATTTTTGCTAAACCAATGGCCATATCTGAATAACCTGAAAAATCAAAATAGATTTGAAAAGTATATGCCAGAATTCCCAGCCAAGCAATTGGTGTGCTTAATTCCAAAATGTTTGAATCAAAAATTTTATCAACTTCAGTACCCAAGACATTTGCAATGAGCACCTTTTTTGAAAGTCCGATGATGAAACGAAACAAGCCGAGCAACCTATTATCGATTGTTTCTTTCTCTCTTCTGTCAATTATTTGGTCTGCAATTTCATTGTATCGGACGATTGGCCCGGCAACGAGTTCTGGAAACAACAAGATGAATAACGCATAGTTGACAATGCTCTTAAAAGGTGCATGTGTGTTTCTGTAAACATCAACAGTGTAACTGATTTTTTTGAAGGTAAAAAACGAAATACCAATGGGAAGAACAACATCTTTCCAACCCACGATTCCGTTTGCCCCCCAATTAGAAACGAGATTGTTTACGTTTTCCACAAAAAAGTTGGCGTATTTAAAATAGGTGAGTAGTGCAATGTTGAAAAAGACAGACAGAAATAAAAAGAGCTTTCTTTTTTTGTCAACACAATTTGAAATTTGCTGAACAAGAAAATAGTCAACAATAATTGACAAAAGTACAACCCCAATAAAGACTGGCGCTCCCCAGGAGAAAAACAGAATGCTGGCAATTAATAGTAACGCATTTTTAAAACTTGTCGGAATAGTAAAATATACCAAAAAGAAAATGGGAAAAAAATATAGAAGAAAAAGAGAGCTACTGAAAACCATTTTTACTCAATCGTTAATTCAAAAATTTCTCCAGGAATATCGTTTAGTGGAAACGGTAAATTATCTTGTGAGTAAGGCGCTCCCGGCCACCATTTCGTGTTGTGATACTCTTGTGTTATGATTAACAGCATTTGATTGTTTGGAATAGAAGTAACTTGGTCGTTCATATAACCCACCACCCGCATTTTGTCGGGTTCGGCACCAATGCGCCAGATAATTTCTGTGGGGCGCCAATCAATTTCAAAATAATAGTAATCACCACCAAATAATTCATCATCACTTTCTTCTTTCTTTTCGGTAAGCGCACGATAGTTATGATCCCAACGGTGTGTTTGAAACGTTTGGTTTTGATAAGTTATCGGATTACAACCCACACCAAAGTTTTTCGGTTCATGACAAGCCATGTCCCAGTTGGTACACGCAACCGTTACGCTTCCATCTGCATTCGTTACTTCTTCCGGAAAGGGAACATTCCAGCTGCTGTTGTTTTTGCTGTTATCACCAGGGTTTTTATATACAGGAGGAAAGGCGTTGTCCGGACAATAAGGTGGTGTTTTTAGAATTTCAAAATCAATTTCGGTATAATCAACAGCGGGAACGCGTTTATCGTTTGGCCCACCTTAGTATGTTGCCATGTAGCCGCCATCCTTGTTACAGTTTCTTCTGTTGTTCCATTCACCACCGCCTTGTGTAATTAACCAAATGGCATTTGTTAAACCATTCCAGACATTGTTTTTGTTTAAGAGTTCCGTAAGTTTCACTTTTACTCTATATTTTCCATAGGTAAATCCATGACGGGTAATGATTCCAACGCTTTCTTTTTTCCATTCTCCAAATTCCGTTTTTGGATTTTTAATGATAATCTTTTTTTCTTTCGGGTCGGAATACACCGTTGCACAAGGATGTTTGGATGTTTGTAAAATGGTTGGAATCAGTTCCTCTTTTGTGTAAAAAGCACGGTTCCAGTTATAATCCATTTTCGAATAATTATCTTTTAGAATGTCCGCTATCACAGGAATGTTGTCCATTTTAGTAGACATATCTACATAATTTATAAATTGTTGAATGGGCGCGTTGTTATACAGATTGCTGTCTTGTCCGCATGTTGCACAAAAATTGGATTTGTCCACATCACCATTAAAACGGCTATCGTCAATATAAATTCCACCACCTAAGTTAGGTTGAGCAACAACTTTTAGAGTCGTTGGCGAAATGGTTGAGATTGTTTGCTTGAGCTCTTTTCCATCACCATAGTTGAAATAGTAAAACGGACTTGAAAAACGATTGTCGATTTTTTGAGCAATGTTTTGAATATGACTTGGAATGTTTTTAAGGTCTGCTTCGGTAGCAACAACCAGTAAAAATCGGTATTCGCCAACGCGCGGATTTCTTTTCCAACGATCGTTTTCGCCTTTGTAAAAATAGCGCTCTTCATTTCTTGGGTTACCGATAATGCGGAAAGCATCGTTGATGGTGTGAAAGGTGCCATCTGCATTTACAACAATTTTTTTAAAGGTGGTTGAGGTGTTTTCCCAACTTCCGTAAAAATTTTCTTCAGCAAATTTGTGTTCTCCTTTTGTAATTGAATCGTATTCTTCAAACTTATAGCTTTCGTTTTGATAATAGATTTTATAATACAGGTTTTGTGAAACGGTGGAGGTGTTTTTTATCTCAAATTGAAATGAAAACAATCCATTTGAAAGGTCTTTAAAAGTAGGAATAACAAAACCATTGTTTGCGTTATTATAATCTAAGAAAATGTTTTTTTGTTTGATGCTATCTTCTTGCCAGTTAGATAAAGGTGTAAAATTTTGTATCGTAAATTCGGAGCAGGTGAGCGTTTCGGATGTTGATTCTTTGTTTTGGTTGCAGGAGAAAAAGATTGTGAGTGCAAGAATGAAGACCACATTTTTAACCGCAGCGGACAAAGATTGTCTTAGATGATATGTTTTAAGTGCTTTTTTCATTTGGATTTTATCTCAGTCATCTGTGGTGAAATGGTATACAGCTCAACCTTATTCGGTAAAAAAGTCAACTCTTCAATTTGTTTGCAGTGTTTTCCCTTAAAAGAAACATCTGCACAGTTGCACATTACAATTAACAGTGAGGTTTGGTTTTTGGATAAAAAATTTCCGGGAACAATTTTAACAAACTCATAGTACTTAGGATTGTAATCGTTGGAATATCCTTTAAAATCAACATTCCCAAGGATATTGTCGCCATCCAGCAACTTCAAGTCAAAACGCCATTCGTTGTTGAGCTTTATAGTTGTTTTTTTATTTTCAAAGTAGTTTCCCGGGAAAACGGTTTCGTTTTTATTTTTGTTCAACCATTCACTTTTAGGATTACTTCCCTGAGCCTTTGCGGTCCAAACTTTTCCGTTGAATGTTTGGATGCTCCACTTTTTGGAACTCTTATCCACCACCAAAATGTCTAACTTACCGTCAACATTAAAATCTCCGGAATAAAAATTATTATTGTTGTTCCAGATAGAGTCTGCAACCAATGGAGTGCTCCAGAGTACTTTAAACTGTTTTTCCTCCAAAGAATAAGTGTAAAGCCCTTTACTTCCTTCTGGCCCAACACAAAGAATTTCATCCAAGCCACTCTTATCCGGAAAAAAATCGCCAACAAAGAATTCATCATTCGGTGAGAAATAGACTCCTTCTTTATTCTTATCAATTGGAGTAAGTGAGGAGGAATTAGCATTCTTTATTTCTTGTTTTTCAAACAAGATGGTGCGGAATGGCGGTTTGTTTTTTTCACCAACGAACCGTTTTTCATAAATCGAAATCGGATCAACTTTAGATGTAGAGCCTCTCCGCTCGGCACTTTCACCGTAAACAATTTCTAGATCATCTACAATAAGGTCTGTTTTTCCTTTGTTCCAAATACCAACTCCCAGTATATCTTCAGGGGTAAATTTTTCTATCGGAAGTTTAAAGGAGGTGTTTATTTTAGTCCATTGATTTTTTGGAAAGGATTTATTCTCTGAGCTCTCTCCATCCCAAAAAACGGCTTCGCTTTTAGAATTCACAACCGAGGCGGTTAAAACAATATTAGGATTATCTGTTAAGGGATACACCCAAAGACTCATGCTGATTTTGGTTATAAGTGTCGAAGAAATGTCGGCCAACTTCTTGTTGACGGAAGGTCCGTATTCTTTTCCACCGCTTAAATCACACGCTTTTTTTCCTGAGTGTGACGTTGTTTCTTTTACATTGTCCGCAGTTGACAATCCGGGTTCGGTTTCAAAATCAAAAAACAAATTTGATTTTTCCGATTGATTTGGCATCGACTCTTGATAAACCGCTGTTCCAATGTAATCAATTTGAATATCGTCTACATAAAAAGCGTTTTTGTTTTTATTCCATGGATAAACGGAAAGTTTATTTTCTGGATTTAGGAATTTTGCCGGGATATCAAAGGTGATGGTTTGTTCTGTCCACTCTTTGGATGTGGTATATACTATTGGTTTTCCATCCCAGAAAACGTTTTTCCCACTACCATCATCAATAGTTAGAACGTAAACCGCTTCTGGATCTTTTTTTTCGAATAGCGCTTTGAACGTTACCGAAATGCTTTTCAGATTTGTAAAGGTTGGAATGTCTTTCGCGATTTTTGCTTGAAGAAAACCAAATTCACTTGTTGGGGAAAGTTTGCAACTCTTTTTTCCACTGGCTGCTTTTTCTAATGAAATATAGCCATCCCCATTGTTTTCTAGGTCGGTAAAAAAGGACGCGAGTGCAACAACAATGATGGAATCTTTTTTCGGAGGAGCGACATTGGTTGCGGTTTCAGCGACAGGATTATTTTTTCGGAGAAACAAAAAGGCAATCAAAAAGCCCAATGAGATAAATAGAAAATATACTGCAAGTCGTTTTTTCGGACTGTTCATTTCAGCAATTGCTTATGAATTAACGAACACGCAAACTGTTCTTTTTATCAATCGAAGCTTTAATGTCTTCCAATTGTCCTTTCGGAATTGAGCTAATTAAATTTTTGGTGTATTCTGTTTGTGGGTTGTTGTATATTTCATCTGCATCACCCATTTCTTCTATTTTCCCTTTGTTCATCACCACCATTCGGTCGCTCATAAATTTAACGACCGAAAGATCGTGGGAGATAAAAATATAGGTAAAGTCAAACTCTCGTTTTAACTCGTTTAACAAATTTAAAACTTGCGCTTGAACGGAAACGTCCAGTGCAGAAACAGATTCATCACAGATGATAAACTTTGGTTTTAACGCCAATGCTCTTGCGATACAAATACGTTGGCGTTGTCCACCGGAAAACTCATGTGGATAGCGGTAGAAATGAGATTCATTCATGTTTACGCGTTGCAACAACTCAATCACCCGTTCTTTTCTGGCTTTATCATTTTCTAAAATACCATGCACTTGCATAGGTTCCATAATGGCTTGTCCGATAGTAATGCGCGGATTTAAAGAAGAATATGGATCTTGAAAAATGATTTGTATGTTTTTACGCATATCGCGTAAGGTTTTTAAATCTAAAGCAGTAATGTTGGTTCCGTTGAAAAGCACCTCGCCTCCGGTTGGTTCTACCAAGCGGAGCAATGCTCTGCCGAGTGTTGTTTTGCCGCATCCCGACTCACCAACCAAACCAAGTGTCTCACCGGGGTAAACATCGAAAGAAACATCATCTACTGCCTTTACAAAATCGGTTGCTTTTCCAAACATCCCCTTTTTAATGGGGAAGTAGGTCTTTAAATTTTTTATCCGAAGAATTGGTTCTTTGGCGTATAGTTTTTTATGTGCTTCTTCGCGTTCCGATTTAGATACAACTAAGTTGTTTGTTACCTCTTCAACAGATTGTTTACTTTCAATCATTTCACCACTATCGCTGGTTTTCATAAAATCACCAACGGTAGGAAGCCAATGCAAACGTTTGTTCAATGGTGGACGGCACGCTAAAAGTCCTTTGGTGTAAGGGTGTCGTGGATTTGAAAAGATATCCATTACACTTCCTTGCTCTACAATTTTTCCTTTGTACATCACCACCACTTTGTCGGCAAGCTCAGCAATTACACCTAAATCGTGGGTAATAAACATAATTCCCATGTCGTGTTCCCGTTGAAGCTTAAGCATCAAATCGAGGATGGTTGCTTGAACGGTGACATCGAGCGCAGTGGTTGGCTCATCGGCAATTAAAATATTCGGTTTGCAACTCATGGCCATTGCAATCATAACCCGCTGCTTTTGTCCACCGGAAATTTGGTGCGGATAACTGTCAAAAATATCTTCTGGTCTAGGAAGCTGTACTTCCTTAAAAAGGTCAATAGTAATTTGTTTGGCAACCTTTTTATTTACTTTTTGGTGAAGTAAAATCGCCTCCATTACTTGGTCGCCACAGGTATAAACAGGGTTTAAAGAGGTCATGGGTTCCTGAAAAATCATGGCAATTTCGTTTCCACGAAGCTCGCGCATTTCTTTTTCAGAAATCTTTACCAAATCAATAGTGCCTTTTCTTTTGGAGTGGTAAATGATTTGCCCGCCCGTAATTTTACCCGGAGGGTTTGGAATTAAGCGCATGACAGAAAGAGAGGTAACCGATTTTCCGGATCCGGATTCACCAACAATACCAATGGTTTCGCCTTTTGCAAGGGTAAATGAAATGTCATTTACGGCCTTTACCGTTTCTTCTTCCGAACGAAACTCGGTAACCAGGTTCTTAACTTCTAATAAGATTTCATTTGCCATACGGATGCCACTTTTACAAGAGTGCTAAAAGTACGTTTTGTTAGGGAAATATGCAAGTGCAATACGACCGAATGGCTCTAAAACCGATAAAGCATTAAAAAGAAAGGACTATTGTTTGTCGGGGTATATCCAAAGGGCAATTTTACCCGGACTGCCAGGAATTGTAAAGTCGGAGCTTTCATCACTCAGGTTGATGCGAACATCGCCATATTTTTCAGACTTAACGGTCCACACAAAGAATCCCTGGTGGTTTTCATTTTCTCCGAAATGGTCATCGAAATAGGATTTAAAAGCGTTGAATACCTTTTCGGTGTTGTTTGGATTTTTGATATACACGTCCGATTGGATTTCGTTTAAGCCTTCATCATCAAAGCTGTAGGAGATATTGTACGAGTTGGAGTCCTTCAGTTTAAATTCATAATATAAATATCCTTCATCGGCATCCATCCCCGGTCCTTCTTCTTTTGCAAGAATGGTGTCCATTTTTTCTCCTAGATTAAACCCTCTGAATGTACCGAAATCACTACGCATAACGCCTTCCAATTCGGGCCCGTATTTGCTTAATGCTGTTGTTGGTTCTTTGCAGGACTGAATGAACAATGCAAACAAGATTGCACTGAAGAGGACTAATTTTTTTGAGAAATGCATGTGAATGATTTGTATACAAAGATAGTGAGAAACAAAGGTTACATGGTGGATTCTTGCAAATAAAATTTAGAATACTATTCGGCAACAACCACGTTTTTGTTTTCAATGAGTGGTTGACCCATGAAGCGAAGTAACAATTGCGCAACGGTTAACACATCTTTTTGACAATAGGTAACAATGCGTTTTAAGTTCTTCTCTTCCCAGTAAACACGGGCAACATCCGACCCGTCAATATCGTCTTTCGGTGTAGGAATATTAAAAATTCCGGCCAATAAATTGAGGGAGGTAAAGTTCTTGTAATCACCGAATTTCCACAATTCCATCGTGTCGAGATGGTTTACTTCCCATGGCTTTTTGCCCGAAATGTTCAATGTTTTCGGAAGCTTGAGTCCGTTTATAAGCATTCTGCGGCATAAGAACGGAAAATCAAACTCTTTCCCATTGTGTGCACACAAGAGGTGTTCTTTGCGATTGAAGTGCTTATTAAGAAGTGCAGAAAAGGCTTCTAAAATCTCTTTTTCATCGTCACCGTAAAATGATTTTACGCGAAAGGTTCCTTCATTAAAATAGCCAACAGAGATGCAAATAATTTTTGCAAACTCAGCATAAATCCCTGCTTTCTTGTAAAGTGTCTCGGGCGTTTCGGCTTGCGAATCTCGGTATCGATCGGGACGAAATTTTGAATCCCATAAGGGTTTCATTTTTTCTGATAAGTCTTTGTATTTATAAACGAGGGGAGCAGTTTCAACATCTAAAAAAAGAACATTCGTAATCTTGATTGTGTCTAACATAGGTTAATTTATAGTTTTTAAAAATGCTATTTAATCATCACCCCTTTTTTGTTGATATATGGAATCAGGATAAAATTTTCTTCTTTTATCGTTTCAGGCAAAAAGATGTATTTCTTATCGTACATCACATTGTTCAGAAAAAAGCTTACCCAATATTCATTGTTTAAACCGAAAAGGGTTTCCATAATGGGTTCAAATTTTACAAATGATTTTGGCCCAACTTCATCTAAAAAATGACGAAGTGTAGAGGTTTTAACAGCTTCTTCGTTAATGGTTCCATAACCATGCGAAGAAACCAATACACCTTCAATTTTTTCTTTTTTCAAATTGAGGAAATAAACGTTCCATTCTAATTCTTCTAAATCATTTGTCTCACGAACAACAGCAATAGCAATGTCTTCAACGGTAGGCGGGGTAATGTCTTTCTTCATAAAATTCCAACGAATTACTAATTTAAACGAAATATACGAATTACGAATCGTAATATTAATCTTGTATTTTAACTAATTCATTTCTCAATCACGATAATTATCGAGAGGGTTAGGTATGTGTTTTTGAATAGACAAAGCAGCTTTGCAAACCGCTACAAACGCCACTCTTTCGATTCCGAACTAATCCCCATACATTTCTAAAGCCGCATCAATATAAACATATACATCCTTAGGGTGATCTTCTGTAGGCAATTGTTTTTCTCGTTTTTTACCCAATCGCACCACCACCATTTTCTTATCGGGAATGCATAAAATGTATTGACCTAAAATTCCACGAGCATAAAAAATGTTGTGACCCTTATAGTTTGGAATCAACCACCAGGCGTAACCGTATTTTTTTTGTTTGCCTCCGTTTACATCTGCCAAATCAGCTACTTTGATAGAATTCGCAACATAGTCGGCAGAAACAATTGGTCGGCCATTCCACTTTCCGCTGTCTAAAAATAATTCTCCAATACGGGCAAAATCCGGGGCATTTGAGTTGAAACAGCAATACGATTTTTCTTCTCCATTGGCGTGATCTAAGCTCCAAAATGCTTTATTTTTAGCGCCTAACGGAACCCATAATTTTTCGGAAGCATATTCACTGATGGTTTTACCGGTTGCTTTTTCTAAAACAAAACCTAATAGAACCGTGTTCCCACTTAAGTATTTAAATGTCTTACCGGGCTCTTCTGTTACAGCATATTTAGCGGTTAATTCTTTTAAGTCGTTGCCATAATAAGCCATTGCAGGGTAGGCAAATGGGCTTACATAGTTCTCATCAAAGTTGATTCCGGAAGACATGGTTAACAAATGTTTCACGGTTAGCTTTGTGTTTTCTCCTGTTTTGTATTCCGGTAAAAAATCGCCCACAAGTTGGTCCACATTTTTTATTTTTCCTTCATCAATAGCAATACCAATCAAAATGGAAACAAATGTTTTTGCCATTGAGAAGGAGTTGGTGTGGGAGTCTTCACCAAAACCATCCCAATACTGTTCATGAATCATCGAATCGTTTTTGATGATGACATAAGCGATGGATTGATTTTTTTCAAAACTGGAAAGCGCTTCGGATGGGATTGTTTTTGTATTGTATTTTTTGGAATGATACCAAGCGAGGTGAGTTCCACTAGCGACTTCTCGGTTTTCAAAAATAGGATATTCTTCAATGCTTGGACCCGAACGGCCTTTTAGATAAGTGTTTCCAATCGCTTTGTAAATATACGTTCTACCGGAAATGATGATGGCAAGGTTTAATAACACCAAGATGATGAGAAACCATTTTCCTATTTTTTTAAGCAGATTCATAGCGGTTTAAGTTTTAATCGTTTTCAAAAATACACCATTCTCATAAATAAAACGGAGAACTAAGTACTTAAATTTATAAGCCATCAAAATCTGATTAGCTTTGTATGTCGTATATACACTCGATGAACAAGAAAACAACCCTTTTTTTCAGTTGCTTTTTTATGCTATCCATTGCCTCTCAATCGCAGGTGGATAGTGTTGTATTGCCCGATCGTTACTATCGCCACAACTATGAGAACGATTTTTTTGCATCCACCGACCGCTATTATACGCAAGGTGTTTACTTAGAGTTTTTCTTACCCGTTTTTAAGAAAACGTTATTGGCAAAAACGTTGATTTCGTTGAACCCCCGAGGTAGAAGAACTGGAAAAAGAGTCGTGGACTATTATGGAATGAGCCTTGAACGGCAAGGGTTTACTCCGAGAAGCATCCGGCACGAAGGCATCTTTTATGGCGAGCGACCGTTTGCTGCTGTTGCCTATGTTACTCATTCGTTGATTTCGATTGATATGGAAAGGCGGATTCGTTTAACATCTCGTATTAATTTAGGTTTTATGGGTCCGAATTTAAGAGGCGCACAAGAACAAAAAGGAATTCATTATGCGTTGAATAACATACAGCCGTTGGGTTGGGAAAATCAAATAGAAAATGATTATGTATTGAACTATGATGTGTTTTTGGAAAAGGGATTGATAAATGGGAAACACATTGAACTAACAGGAATTGCGGAGGCAAGGATTGGAACCTTATACGATGATTTTGCTTTGGGAACAATGATTCGTGTAGGTTGGATGCAACCGTATTTTAATAATCTGGGAACAACGCGACAAAAAAATGTGCGGAAGTTTCAGTGTTATCTTTATGCAAAAGGAAAACTGAAAGCGGTGGCGTATAACGCGACCATGCAAGGAGGAATGATTAACAGAAACAGCATTTATACGATTCCACCAAGCGATATTGAACGAATTGTGGGTTTGGGTTATGTAGGAGTTGTGGTGGCTTATAAACGATTAGGACTCGAATATTCACGAGCAATTGTTAGTCCGGAATTTAAAAACGGATTGGTACACGAGTGGGGAAGAATTGGGATAAATGTTTGTTTTTGATTACACCGCCACACCAATAATACAAACATCATCAATTTGTTCGAAGCCGGTTCTCCAGGCTTCAAAAAATTCGTTGATTTTTTCTTTTTGCTCCGGCATCGGGCGTTTGTGATTGTCCAGTAACAATTGACGGAAATAATTGTATTTCAATTTCTTTCCATTCGGACCACCAAATTGATCCACAAAACCATCCGAGAAAATATAAATTTTGTCTTCCGGAAGAAGATCGATTTCATTGTTGGTGAATTCATATTCTTCAACACCCACAAAGTTTCCAATCGGATGTTTGTCGCCTTTGAATTTTAAAACTTCGTTGTTGCGTAAAATAAACAACGGACTGAATGCCCCTGCGAACTCGAGTTTATTATTGTCTAAATCAATCGAACAAATCGCCACATCCATTCCATCACGAATTTTCGAATCCTCCACGTGTTGTTTTAAGGTATTGCTGATACTTTTGTTGAGGTGTGTTAAGATATCTGCAGGTCTGGTATAATTGTACTCATTCACAATTTGATTGAGCCCGTTAAAACCAATGATACTCATGAATGCGCCCGGAACACCATGTCCGGTGCAATCTACTACTGCGAATAAAATTTTATTCCCTTTTCGTTCAATCCAATAAAAATCTCCACTCACAATATCTTTTGGTTTGTACAAAATGAATGCATTTTTTAAATGCTCTGAAATACTTTTTTCGCTTGGTAAAAAGGCTTCCTGAATTCGTTTTGCATACTTGATACTATCGGTAATGTGTTTGTTTGTTTCCTCAATAATTTCTTTTTGTTTGACAACTTCGCTGGTTCGCTCTTTCACTTTGTCTTCCAAATTTTCAACCAGGTTTGCATTTTCTAATGCAATAGCGGTGTAGGTTCCCAGTGTTTTTAAGATATCAATGTGTTGTGGTTTGTACGCGAATTTTTCAAAACTCTGAACAGTGATAACGCCCATAATTCGCTCTCCAATCATCATGGGACAAAAAATTAGTGAGTTGGGCATGTCTCCTGTTGGAACAACAATTTTGCTGGTATATTTTTGATATTCGTTGAGGTTGTCATTAATAAATATTTCTTTTTTGTTGGTCATACACCAAACAGAAAAGTTGTCGATGTTGTCCATAGAAACAGAAAGAGATTCCTGCAATTCACCGTTTTCAATTTCATACCGGTATTCAATTTCGTTTTTATCCAGATGATAAATGCGTACACCAAAGCAATCGGCATTCATTAATCGACTTACATTTTCGTGTAGGTTTTTAAAAATGGCGTTGAAGTTAACACTTGAAATAATCTGTTGTCCCATTTGCCCCAGCAATCGGGTATTTTCGTGTGCTTTTGCAATCTCTTCTGTTCTTTCAACAACACGTTCTTCCAGCTTTTTATAGGAGGAAGCATTTTCAATAGCGATTGCACAATAAACAGCAAGGTTTTTAACAAGGTTAACATTGTATTCACTATACGCATTTGTATTGAAGCTTTGAACAGTCAATACACCGACTTTTTTAACGCCTATTTTGAGAGGCAAATAAATGATGGATTGAACACTTGCCCCTACGACCGGGTTTAATCGTTTTTTGATGTATTTGTTTAATTCTAAATCGTAATCATTAATAATGATTTCCAGTTCTTTATTAAAACAAAGCGGTGCCAGCCGGTCGTTATCGCTCAGGTCGTAGCCGGAAGATTCCAGAATAACACCATTTTCGATGTACCCCGGGAAAATCAATCGCTGCTGGTCTTCCGTTACTATCCCAATTCCAAAACCGGCAGCATCCATCAAATTGTTGATGATTTCGTAAACAGTATTGTTAATTGTTTCCACAGAAAGTTGGGAAATGATTTTTTTCCCCAAATCGCTTAATACAACTAGATCGTTGGATTGTGCTTCCAACTGTTTGTTTTTGATACTCAGCAATTCTTTCTCTTTCTCCATTTGCGTAATGCTGAATTGCATTTCCGCTCCTTTCAATTTCTGTTTGTTTTTTTCGCTGAAGTATTCTTCTTTATAAGCGTAATATTTTTTGAAGTGCTCTACAAATTTTTCGGTGTTTGTATGTTTTTCATAATAAAGCGAAAGTGCTTCATGTGTTTTATAGATAACCTCTTTTGTTTTTGTTTCTTCTGCAATCAAAAGCGCTCTTTTTAAGTGTTGGAGCGCTTTCTCATATTCTTGAGTTTTAAAAAATAAGGAGCCAAGGTGTAAATTGGTTTCCGCAATTCCGGATCTAAATCCTAGTTCTTCGCGGATAGAAAGACAATCTAAAAATAATTTTTCTGCTATTTTATTTGCATTTGCTTCGGCATAGATGCGTGCAAGTCCATCAAGAGCATATGCTTCCACATTTTTTAAACCGATTGGTCGAGCTGTTTCTAAACTGCGCTCTTTAAAATCGATTGCTTTTTCAATGTCCTTTAAATTAAAATAGGCTGAGCCAAGTCCATCAAGAATTCTTGCCAGCAAATGTTTATCATCTTGTTTTTCGGCAACCGCTAAGCCTTTTGAAAGTGCTTCAACAGCTTTTTGATCTTCTCCGGAGGTATAATATACCGAGCCAATCCCATTCAATGCATTTGCCTGTGCATTGATGTTGCCATTTTTCTCTGCGCGTCCAAGCATATCAAATGCATATTTCAGCGCATTGTCATAATCCGCTAAAAAATAAAAAGCACAAAAAATGTGATACAAGGCATGTGATTCAAACTTACTGTCTTGGAATGCATTGAACTCATGTAGTGGTTCAAAAAGATTTTTGAGTGCTTCTTCATAATTTCCAAGCCACACTTGACAAGCTCCTTTCGACACTGTTGCTTGCGCTTTTTGAAGGGACCCAGGGAGTGCAATAGCAAGCGCTTGGTCTGCAAGTTCAATTCCTTTAGTAGGATTTGTTCTGCAAACAGTGTATGATTCTGCAATCCATTTTTCCAAAGATGCAGTGTCGATAGTAGTAGTAGTTTCTTTTAAGTTCATTTATCCTTCGAAACGAGGGGTTAAGATAAGAAAAAAAAGGAATTTCCAAAAGCGAAACAAAAAAAGGGAGTCAACAAAATGTTAACCCCCTTCTTCACCTGAATTTACAACTTAAACAAACTCATATAAATTTCGAGCGACCACTTAAACGCTTACTGAATGCACTTGGCGAAATGAATCGTAAGGAAATTTCGAAGCCACCTCTTGCTTTACTTACGGTTTTTAATTTGGATAAATTCACATCGTAGCTCAAACCGATTGAATAGTTCGCATATTCGAATTTGGCAACAGCAATAAACGCATCTTGAACACGATAATAACCACCAATTGAAAACGCTGCTGGTTTTTTATTTTTTGTGTATTTCGAACCTTCTTGTAAAATGTATTGGAATGTAAGTCCAGGAGTAATTTCTTTTGTTGCTCCTTGCAGAAAAACAATATAAGAAGGCTTCAAAACCAAGTTGGTGTTTTTAACACCAATTGCTGCATTTCCATGGAACACATATTTGGTATGTAAAATTTGTCTGCTGTCACCATAAAATGTATAGTTGGGGTTGTGCGGATGAAAAATGGATGCACCGATATTTATTCTGCGTGCATCGTTTGCAGAAATATACATTTCACTATTTCCGTAACTGTATTGAATCCCGGCTCCTAAATCAACAAAGCTGAACGTTTGGGGAATCGCTGTTTCCCCGGTTGGAAGCGCTGCGTTGTAGTTCATTCCATCATACTGACTACCCCATTCAAGTCCATCTAACGTGATGCTTCTTTGACCAAATCCGGTCATTAATCCTGCAGACACCTTACTGTACTGACTTACATTGATTACACCTGAAAGTGAAAGATTCACCTGATTGGATTTTAAGTTAGCATCTCCAGCTTTATCCGAAAAAACGTCAACGCCTAAACCCAAGTGATGCTTCTTGTCTTTTAAGAGACGAGCGTCAGCAGAAAGCGCAAATGTTTTATAAGGTGAGCCAACACTTTGCCATTGATTTTTATAATTGGTAACCACTCTAACTTCATGTTGAACACCGGCATCAGCAGGGTTGAGTTGCAATTGTGTTTCATCAAATTGCGAAAAGTGAATATCCTGAGCAACACTGGTGACAGAGATGCATGTGATTAAGAATACACACAAAAGGATTGAGTTAGAATATTGTTTGGCGAATTTCGTTTTCATGGTTCGTTTGTATTAACTTATTTTACCAATGTTATGTTTCCGTGTTTGCTCACATCAATCCCTTTTACTGTTCCTTTCAGGTAATAGACAAAAACAGCAGCATCCATCATTTTACCATTAAATCGGCCATCCCATGTGATTGCAGGATCTGTAATTTCAAACACTTTTTGTCCCCAGCGATCAAAAACAACAAATTCAAAATCGACAATACAATTGCCATATACTTTTAGTTCATCGTTATTACCATCACCATTTGGAGAGAAAACATTTGGCACAAACAATTCACCACATTCAATTTCAACAAATACGGTTACCGTATCGTATGATGTACAACCGTTAATGGTAACCGTAAGTGTATAGGTTGTTGTTTGCGTTGGTGATGCAACAGTGGTGGCACATGTTGGGCAGCTTACTGTTGCTGCCGGTGACCAACTAAACGTAACACCCGGACTACCGGTACCAGATAAGATGGCTGTTCCTCCTGAAACAATCGTACTTCCGGCTCCGGCATTAACTGCAGGCCCCCCAACAGAACCTACAGTGCCGGAAGCCGAACTTACGCATCCCAATGAATCAGTTATTGTAACAGTATATAATCCCGAAGGAATTCCGGTGATGGAAGCGGTTGTTGCTCCTCCCGGTGACCAAGAATATGTCAACGCGCCTGTTCCTCCAGATGCAGCAACAGCAGCAGCACCATCGCTTAATCCGCATGTTGCGGTTGTTGTGCTTACCACTCCTGATACTGGAGAAGGTTGTGTAATAGTAATGATTGTTGTGGTTGAACAGCCTGCACCGTCAGTTATAGTAACCGTATAGCTTCCCGCTGATAAACCTGTAGCACTGGCGCTAGCTCCTGCTCCTCCTGTCCATGAATAAGTGTAAGACCCAGCTCCTCCGGAACCGGCAACCGTTGCCGCTCCGCTGCTGTTTCCATTGCAATCCACATTCGTTTGTGAGGTCGTGCTAACGGATGGCCCACCTGTATTGTTAATGGTGACAGTACTTGTAGAGCTCGGACAAGGTGGATTCGAAATGGTCCACATAAACACATTTGCTCCTGCACCTAATCCGGTTACTGTCGTTGTTGGTGATCCCGGTGTTGTAATTGTTCCTGCACCACTTACCAAGGTCCAAGTTCCTGTTCCAACAGCAGGAGTGTTTCCTGCAAGTGTTGCAGTATTGCTACAAATGGTTTGGTTTGGTCCTGCGAGAGAGGTAGATACTGGATTCATTTGTATAATGATGATGGTGTCAGTAGATGGTGCACAAGGCGGACTAGAGATTGTCCACACAAAAACGTTTGGTCCAACAGACAATCCGGTTACTCCGGAGGTTGGAGAGGATGGTGTTGTTACTGTTGCTGTTCCACCAATGACAGTCCATGCTCCTGTTCCTGTTAGAGGCGTGTTTCCAGCCAATGTAGCCGTTGTATTACACACCGTCTGATCGGTTCCCGCAAGGGATGTTGTTGGCCCACCGGTATTAATTAATGTAACCGTATCCGTGCTTGCTGGACAAGGAGGATTATCAATGGTCCACATAAAGACGTTTGTTCCTGCCCCAACGCCTGTTATGGTTGTTGTTGGAGAAGATGGAGTGGTAATTGTTCCTGAACCACTTATTACTGTCCAGGTTCCCGTTCCAACGGTAGGCGCATTCCCTGCCATGGTGAATGTTGAACTACAACCAACTTGTGTTGCACCGGCATTTGAACTTGTTGGGGCAGCAACACCTGTGATGGTAACTGTAGAGGTGGATGGCGTACACGGAGGATTCGAAATGGTCCATTCAAAAACATTCGGACCAACACCCAATCCGGTTACTCCAGAAGTAGGTGATGCAGGTGTTGTAATTGTTCCTGCTCCACTCACCAAAGTCCACAAACCTGTTCCAACGGTTGGTGTATTCCCGGCCAATGTTGCAGTTGTTGCACAAACCGATTGAGGAGAACCAGCAATAGATGTTGTTGGCCCACCTGTATTTGTAAGGGTTACGGTGCTTGTTGAGTTCGGACATGGAGGATTTGAAATTGTCCACATGAATACGTTTGCTCCAGCTCCAACAGATGTAATAGTTGTTGTAGCAGATCCAGGTGTTGTAATTGTTCCTGCTCCACTTACCAGGGTCCATGTTCCTGTTCCTGTTGCAGGGGCATTTCCAGCCATTGTAAAAGTTGTACTACACAATGTTTGATTTGGTCCGGCTGCTGCAACGGTCGGTGTTGCAACACCTGTAATGGTTACCGTGGATGTTGATGGAGGACAAGGGGCATTTGTAATCGACCATTGAAACACGTTAAGACCAACGCCTAAGCCGGTAATACCGGAAGTAGGAGAAGATGGTGTTGTAATGGTTCCTGCACCACTCACCAATGTCCATGTTCCAGTTCCTGTTGTAGCAGCATTTCCGGCAAGAGTTGCTGTGGTTCCGCAAACCGTTTGAGCTGGTCCTGCATTAGCTGTTGTTGGTGCTGCAACGCCTGTAATGGTAACCGTTGATGTCGAAGGAGGACAAGGCGCATTTGCAATAGACCATTGAAATACGTTTGGTCCAACGCCCAATCCAGTTATACCGGATGTAGGAGAAGACGGTGTTGTAATGGTTCCAGCACCACTTACTAATGTCCATGTTCCGATTCCTGCAACGGCTGTATTTCCGGCAAGTGTAGCAGTTGTTCCACAAATTGTTTGAGCCGGACCCGCATTCGCAACAGTTGGTGTTGCTACTCCTGTTATTGTTACAGTACTTGTTGTAGAAGGGCAAGGTGGATTTGAAATCGTCCACATAAATACATTTGGTCCAACACCTAATCCCGTTACTCCTGAATTAGGTAGGGAAGTGCTGGTGATTGTTCCTGCACCACTTACAAGTGACCAAGCTCCTGTTCCTACGGTAGCAGTATTTCCGGCCAATGTAGCAGTGGTTCCACAAACGGTTTGATTCGGACCAGCATTCGCAGTTGTTGTTCCTGCTGCTGGCTGTGTAATGGTAATGGTAGCCGTTCCAGGGCAACCATTATTATCCACAATGTTTAACGTGTAGGTTCCTGCAGGTAAACCAGTGAATGCTTGGGTTCCTGCTACGTTTGTAAATGTGGCAACAGTCGTAGCTCCATTTAATAATGTATAATCCCATGGTGTTGCTCCTCCAGTTGTTGAAACATTGAAGCTTCCGGTAGATGCGCCAAAGCAGGCAACATTTACTTGTGCTGTTATGTTTGCTGTTAAGGTCGGACACCCTGAACAAGGAGCTAATGCAGCATAAGCAGCTGCATTGGCTATGGTGTAGATAGTTCCAGCAGCGTCAACTATTTGAATCGGATAGGTTCCTGGCAATGTTGCTGTTGAGCCTGTGAAAAAAGTTGTCCATACAGTCACTGGCGGGCCAGCAACACTAAATGGGCTTCCGCCACAAAATCCTAAACCAGCAACACAAGGATTCGTAGTGGATGATGTTTGCCATTGGTATGGACCAGTTCCACCAGAAACGGAAGCAGATAATGCTCCAGGACCTTGACAAAGAATTAATGCAGTACACGGATTTACAGTAATAGAAACGGTTTCAGATCCACAAGGTAATGTATATGTAATTATAAAAGTTCCTACTCCTGATACAGCAGGACTGAATGTTCCTGCGGATGCATTTGTAATTCCTGTTCCACTCCACGTTCCGCCAGTTTGTGCGGAAGTCAGGTTAAATGGTGCGGCTGTTAAACAAACGGATGGGACGGTACAAATAGCGGTATTACAGCAGGTAAGAGCTAAAACGGCACATGCTCCAGCAGTAATTTGTTGGATGTATCCTGTTCTGATTGCGGTTCCTGAATTTCCGGTTGTTCCACAAGCAATAATATCTCCGCCAGAAGTAACATGCACATCATAAACATTAAAAGTAGTAGGATAGGTTGCGAGTAAAACAAGGTTGGCATCGTATTTTAAAACTGCATTGGTTGAGCCAACATAAACATTTCCACAATTATCAATGTCGATGCCGGCATTTCCTACTTGATTGCCTCCGAATCCGCCAATAAATGAGCCTCCAGGGATGGCTGCTGAAGTAATAATGTTTGCGGTTATTAAATCACGTTTGTGAATTGTATTTCCTTTGTGAGTATATACAAAATTGGTGTTCGCTCTGATGGCATTAATGCCAGTATTGTCATATCTCCAGTTCTCACATTTATAGCCAAAACCATAAGTGTTGTCGCGGTGAAACTCAACTGCACTTCCACCACTTGGACAAAAGGAAAAATTTTGATTAAAGAAGCCAATGGAGTCATGAGTTAACCAATAAAATTTACCATTTCCACAAGCAGTAATTGATCTTACTTCTTGAGTAGGAAATAAGGCTCCGTCTGTTACTTGGATATTTGCAGTCACATTTCCTGTAGCAACATCCACATTGTATACATGTGGAAGTGGAGGTAAAATATTACCAGTTCCCCCAATTACCAATTGTGATTGATCACAATTAAAAGCGATGCTCCAGAATTCGGTACTCGTTAACAATCCTCCAGGACTAGGGTTGTTCCATACAAGTCCGCCTGCGGTATTTACTTTTATAATTGCAGCAGTTGAACCGTTTGCAACATAAGAATTACCAATGTTGTCGGTTGCAAAAGTTCCTAGCCAGCTAGTAGTGTCGTATGGTGTGTTGTAGGTCCACTGAATTGCTCCAGTTGAATTGTATTTTATTAATTGTAATGGAGTAACACCGCCAATAATATAAACGTTTCCCGCACCATCTTTTTCGCATTCCCAAACACAATCCCAATTAGTTGTGAAACTTGGAGTTACAGTCCACGGATCAATAATAACAGTTTTGGTATTATCGTAATTGTCTAACTGAAAAGAAATACTGTTTCCTGTTTTTACAAAATTTGATTTGATAACAGAGGGAACGTTTCCTCCATAAAAGGTAATGGGAGCGTGGTCAATGATTTTTCCTAGTTCTGTTGCAATAGTTAGGTTACCATTTTCAATTGCTAGCTTTTTTGATTCATCGTATTTCATTTTTATTAACGATGGATCAGCACCAGGGTGAAGTGTGATGGAATACTTAATTCCTTCTGATGGATGAAACACATACTCCACATCAATGTTTGGATAAAGATTTTTATAAGTAATCTTTTCGTACCCAGCCAAGAAGTTTTCATTTACTTCTGCTCCTGTTTTATTTTTAAAAGTATAACTGAAATAACTCGAGATTTTTTGTTCTGCTACAATCTGCACGTTTGGGTTGGAGTTTTCCCATTCAATAGTAACGTAATCGGCAATGAATTTTGGTTTGTGTTCTTCTGCTTCTTTCTTTTTCCATTCTTCCAATGTTCGTACATCTTGAAAATGCGGCTTCTTGGTGTCTCTGTCTTTTTCACCCTCTTCTTCCTTGTCTTTCCACATCTTTAAGAAACTATAAGTTAAGCCCTTTTTTGTGAAATAAATTCTAGTTGAACTGTTGTCATATGCAAATTCAACCTGGTCAGTTGTTTCATATGGTAAGTTAAATTGGCCTTTATTTTCTATAAAACTTTTTGAGTGCTCGTACTTGTTTGCCCATGCCGGATTGCCTCCACTTGCATTAGCGTTAGAAACAGAAAAAGCAAGAAGCAAAAAGGTAAAAATTTTGGCTAGGTGTTTCATGTTGGGAAAATCTTAAAAATTAAATGTTATATTATATGTATGTCGAGTGCAAAGAGATAAAGCAAAAATAATCCATTGACCGCTATAGCAACAAGAGGGGTAGCCCTCTATTGCAGAAATGAATTGTGATAAAAAGGAGAAGGGGAATGCCCCTAGGTGTCTTTCTTATCAAGGCATTTCGGACGGTGTTAAAAAATAACGATGCAAATAAGCTGTGTGTTTTTCATAGTAGTTTTTTAAGTAGTTGGGCGAATAATAAATCAAATTTAGAATAGCACGTCTCCCGAAGCAAACCCAAAAACAAATTATTATTGGAAGTCTGATTTGCTATTTTTAAATAATAAATCTAAATTTATAGATACTTTTAAGGGAGTAAATCCATTTCATTATTAATAATCAGAAGGCATGAAACCATCGGACGAGTTACATCAATTGGTTAAAAATTTAAGTATGTCGGAGAAAAGATATTTTAAAATCTTCTCTTCCCGACACGTAATTGCTGGTGAAAACAACTATATCCGCTTGTTTGATGCAATTGACAAACAAGAACAATACGATGAGGAAAAAATCAAAGCACTATTTAGTCAAGAAACCTTTGTTTCACATTTGCCTTCCGAAAAGCATTATTTGTACAACCACATCTTAGATGGTTTAAATGCGTTTCATAAAGACCGAACTTTCCTGACGAGGTATTGCAATATTATTATGACGATAGAAATATTGTATAATAAAGGATTGTTCAATCATTGCAAGAAACTGATTAAAAAGGCAAAGGCTGAAGCGTACTCATTGGAAAAGTTTTCCATTTTGAAACTGATTGTTCGTTGGGAAATATTGGTGTATATCAAGGATGAAGATGTTGAGAATCTGTATAAAAGTTTTGATGAAGAGTTACGAATTCTGGAAGTGATCAGGATTCAATCGGCATTAATGCGAATTGCATTTAAGATTCAAATTGAAATGTATCGTGGAAAAGTTCCTGCTTCCTTTTTAAGGCAGCAAGAAGCAGAACTTAAAAAACATTATCCTCCGGCAAAAGAGGTTAATAGTTTTTGGGCGCGATATTATTATTTTTCTTCGATGGGATTGATTTACTCCGTTGAAAACAAAGCAGCACAGCGATTAGCGTGTTATATAGAAATAAATTCTTTACTCGAAAACACCAAGCAGTTTATTGTTGAATTGCCCAATATTTACCAATCAAACAACAACAACTTGGTGAGTTTAATGTTTGCCATGGAAAAGTACGATGAGGTGATGCCAATGCTTTACAAGCAACGTAGCTTTATGCAAACGTATAAAATAAAAAATCCTACTCTTTCAAAAATGGTTTTTATTCATACCCATGAAAGCGAATTGTTTTTATTATATAAACTAGGCGAAACAAAAGAGGGGGCAGCACTGATAAAACGAATTGAACCGGAAATAAAAAAAATAAGCTTGTTGTTTAGTCCGGCTCTTTTCGACTTGTTTTTCATGATGGCAGTAATTGCTTTTTGCGAAGAGGATTATCGAGGAGCCATTAAGTGGCTGAATAAAATTCTGAATACCGAACGAGATATTAGTATTCGAATAGAACAGCGCATCAACACTCGGTTGTTGTATTTAATTGTTTTATATGAAAAGGAAGATTTGTTTTTCGATAATCAGTTCCAGTCTACAAAACGTTTTTTGAACCAGGAAAAAAAGCATACAACCGGGATAAATATACTGGAGGCAATTCGTTTGATTTGGGATGGAAAACCTACTGCACAAAAGAAAGAGAAGCTGAAACAACTGCACAAAAAACTCAAAAAGGAACAGTCGAAAGCAAAAGCAGACACCTTAGATAAACAGTTTGATTTTGTGGAATGGATTGGGAGCAGGATGTGAGTTTGATAGATTACTTTTGAGGTTCCCTGCACCAGCCCGTGCGGATTAAATCTCCTTTGGGCAAGCCTAAAGTCAAAAATCTGATTCCGGCATATCCATGCCGATTTTCTTTTTTGGATTTCACCAGTCAAAGCCAAAAGGCTTTACTGTCTTATCCTAAAAAGAAAATTCCATTCGCGAATAGCGAATGGAATCAGATTTTATTGAGGTCCCGTGCGGATTCGAACCGCAGTAGGAGCTTTTGCAGAGCTCAGCCTAGCCACTCGGCCACAGGACCTTATTAATTGTCGGCAAAAATACTAAAAATAAAGAAACCATCTAGCACGCATAGTTAAAAAATTATTTTTTAACTATGGTTTTTGATCTGCGGCCGCTTTGACCAATAACTACAATTTGATATGCTCCAGAAACCCAGTCTCCAATATTTGTCGTAATTGTTTGTTCTCCAGCTTGAATGAAGTGTTTTCTTTCATAGACAATTTCGCCAAGGACATTATATACAAGGAGTGTAACATCTTCATCAGTTGAACTATTTAAAGTAATATTCAAGAGATCCTCTGCAGGATTAGGAAAAATAAAAATGTCTTTTGCGTTGGAATCGGAATTGTCAGAGGCAAAAATTTCTTGATTTGGGTCTTGGTATAGAATAGGCATATGGCAGGTTGTAAGACTTTTTTGTCTTGTACCACTTGTGGCTCCGCACATGTTTAGAATAGCAACCTTTATAAGTGATCCTGTAACAACAGTTGTATCAAAATGAACCAGAATTGTATTCGTCCCTCCTCCAGATACAATTGTTGCTCCTGATGGTATTGTCCAAATATATGATAGGGCAGAAGAGACAAAAGGAGTAGAATAAACCACATCTGTTCCATTTGTTATTTGTGTACAAATACTTCCATCTCCACTAATTGAAGCAGGTAATGCTGCCGCATTTGTAAGTGCTATTGATGCAGGATTACTGTTTATACAGGTTCCTACTGCGCAAACGGTTACTGTGCCAGAAACGAAAGAGGGGTCAAAGGAAAGTGAAACACTCGTTGTGCCTTGTCCTGACAACAAGGTAACCCCCAATGGAGTTGTCCATTGATAGGAACTAACGCCAGCTAGGGCAGTAATGGAATAAGTAAGAGGGGTTCCGTTCTGAATGTTTGCACAAACGTTTTTAATACCTGTTATTGCTCCAGGAGTTGCAGGTTTTTTGGAAACAGCATACGAAACCGTGGAGCTGTTAGAACATTGATTTACAGATTTAACGGTAATTGTTCCAGAGGCGAAAGTTGCAGGGAATGAAACTGATAAAGAGGTTGTTCCTTGTCCGGAAATAATTGTTGTTCCACTTGGTACAGCCCAAGTATAGGATGTTGCAGATGCAACGGGAGTTGTTGTATAAGTATAAGTTGTTAAAGGGCATAAATTATTTTTTGGACCCGCTATTGGACCTGGAGTAGTTGCCAAGGTTTTGGTTAATCCTAAAGAACTTATTCCACTATTTCCTCCACAACTTGCGGAGGCCATAACAGTTATGTTTGCAGCGACAAAAGCGCTAGAATAACGCACATTAATGGAATTTGTTCCTTGCCCTGAAAGAATTGTGGCATATGCAGGAACGGTCCATATATAGACAGATGCGCCAACAACAGGACTAACAGAATAAGTTACTGCAACGTTAAGTCCAAGATAAGGGCAAATATTTGATGCACCGGAAATTGGACCTGGTGTTGCTGGTGTTATTAGTTGAACAGGTTCTACACTTAAGTTTACGGTTGGTGTATTTATATTTCTGCATGTATTTGATACGTTACAAAAATAAAGGCCATTATTTATAGTATCAGCGGAAAGAATATCGTAAGTCGCAGATGTTGCACCAATAATTGCTACTGCATCTTTATACCATTGAAAGGAAATCCCAGCACCAGGCGTTACCCCAGAATTAATTGTAACAGGATTACCAACACAATCTTGTATTAGCGTTGGCTGTTCCACAATATAAATAGATTGACAAACCTCAATGAAACCAATTGTTGAATTAGGGTTGTGACCAGTTGTTGTGTTAAAGTCGATTTTTTTTGTAAAAACATTTGAAATATAATCATATTGAAAAGTGGTACCACCACCATTTGCCCCTCCCAAAGATGTTAAACCATAAAGCTTTCCATCATTTGCCAAAAACAAATTTCCGCATGGGGCTTTCCCTGATGTACTAGTAACAAAATCAAATTTTTTTGTGAATGCGTTTGTTGTTGGATTAAATTCAAAAATGCACCCCGCTCCAGAAGTGCCACCTTCACTGGTGGTTCCGTAAAACATTCCGTTAGGCGCTTCTGTTAACTTTCCATAAGGGTAGGCAGGCGAACCAGAGCTAACTGGGAAGTCGTATTTTTTTGTAAATACATGAGTGCTCTGATCAAATTCGAAAATAACACCAAGGTGTGTTGCATCAGCACGAGAGGCCATGCCATATATTTTGCCATTGCTACCAAGCGTCAATTCACCTCTAGGCAATTGACCTTTCGTTGATCCATCAAAGTCTACCCATTTTGTAAAAATACCAGACGTGATGTCAAAAGAAAACAAGGTTCCCAGTCCGAAGGATCCACCACCATTACACATCCCGTATAAAAGACCTCCAGATTCAAGCAGCGCCCCGAAAGAATAGCTTCCAGCAGTGTTACTAAAATCAAATAGCTTTGTATATAAGGAAGAAAGGGGATCATATTCATAAATTACTCCATAATCGTTTGCACCACCAGTAAACGTAGTGCCATAAAATTTGCCATTGGATGCTTGAATAATTCTGGCGTAGGGCGTTCTTCCTGTTGCAGTTGTAAAACTATACACAATTTCATGGGTATTGGCATTGGTTGATGGATCAAATTTGTAAATTGTTCCGAAGCCGTATGCGCCACCCCAGCCCGCTACACCATAAATTAACCCGTCATTTGCAAGTATTACTCCTGATTTAGGTTCACCACCTGTTGCTCCCTCTAAAAGATCAATGATTTTGGTATAACTATCTGAAATGAAATCATATTTAAAAAGGGTTCCTAAAGAAGCAGTACCACCTTCGGAGGTTAAGCCATATGCTAAACCATTGTATGCCAAAACCATTGCGCTCATTGGATGTGCACCATTTGCAACGGATGAAAAATCCATTTTTTTAATAATTGTAGTATTGATGGGGTCGTATTCAAATAATGTTCCCACTCCAGCTGTGCCGCCTTCACTCGTAAGTCCATACAATAAACCGGATGGACTTACAAAGATGTCTGTTTTGGGATAAGCTCCTGTTGAAATGCCATTAAAATCATGCGTTTTTGTGTACAGGTTGGCAATTGCATCATACTCGAAAAATACTCCCTCATCATTCGCTCCTCCTCCACCAGTCATTCCATATAATACACCATCAAGTCCTTTTGTTAATCCTCCATTTGGATATGCACCAGAAACACTTCCGTTGAAGTCAAATTTTTTTGTGATTGTTGATGTTCCAATAGTGAATTCGAACAAGATCCCGCTGTCATATGCCCCTCCTAAAGGCGTTAATCCGTATAGCTTTCCATTAGATGCTTGGGCAAGAACTCCTCTTGGTTGAACTCCGGTTGAATTGTTAAAGCTATATCTTCTAGAAACAGTGGTGCTTCCTACAGTATATTCGAATAGGGTTCCAAGGTTTGCCGATCCTCCGCCTTCTGTTGTACCGTAAAGCTTTCCGTTGGAAGCAAGAAACAGGGTAGCCATAGGATACGCGCCATTCGAACTACCTAAAAAATTTACTTTTGTAATGAGCACGTTTGTTGTTGGGTCATATTCAAACAACGTTCCCAATCCCGAAGTCCCTCCAGAATGGGTAACACCATATAGTTTTCCATTCGCAGCTTTCACTAATCCCCCTTCGGGTTGAGTACCATTTGTGCCATTGAAATCAATTTTTTTAGTATAGACTTCTGTTAGTGGATCGAATTCATACAAAATTCCTTGTCCATACGAGCCACCAAACATTGTCCCATAAAGGCGTTGTGAATTTGATTCGCATAGTTTGTTATAATTTGGATAACGTCCGGGAACACTTGAACTAAATGCAGGTGTTACTATTGGACCATTACCCGCAGAATCTGTTTTAAAAAGGGAACCCATGCCATCTTTGCCGTAGGTGGTGGTTGACCAGAGCTCTGATTGTGCTTTGGATGGTTGGAATGTAAAAAGTAGGGAGCAGGTAATTAAGGTAAATAAAAATGCTTTCATAGAGTAGAGTATATATTAGCAAATATACTTAATATATACAACCTAGTAGCCAAAACAATCAATCCTTCTGATATTCCTTTAAACACTTCGGACACAAACAATTGTCGTAGGTTGCTTTTAGTGCTTTAAGGGTTTCCAAACCAATAAAAACCTCTTCACACCAGCAGCCCGAACTGTTGTTTCCGCATTCAAAAATAGATTGACATTTTGAGCATTTTTTGACTGACATGATAAATCAATACAACTTCTGGCTTAATATTACTTTGTTGGTGGTAACGCCTACGAATTAAATTTTTATTTCGCCATTATCCGGCTTCTATTCGGCATCAATAACAATGCTTACCCGTTCAACATTCCCATTCATAGGCGGGTTGAGCTTGGTCACTTTTACAGATACTTTTTTGAGTGTGGCAAATTGTTTTTTTAATTTGTCAACAATACGCTGTCCAACTTGCTCAATAAGCTTGGAGCGAATAGCCATTTCTGCTTTAACAATATCGTAAACAACAACGTAATCAATGGTTTTGCTCAGGTCATCATTTTTGGCAGCTTCCGTAAAATCGGTTTCCATGGTTACATCTACAATGTAATTGGTTCCAATTTTCCCTTCCTCCACCAAACAACCATGGTAGGCGTATACTTTTATCCCTTCTACGAGTATTTTATGCAATTTGATTTAGGATTTGGATTTTATAATTTGGGATTTATATTCCTAAATGACAAAATCCGTAATTATTACTTAATACTAGTTGTTGCTGTTTCTAATCGTTTTATTACTTCGTCTTTCCCTAACAATTCCACCATTTCAAACAACATTGGTCCACCACCAACACCACTCAAACAAACACGGAACAATTGCATGACTTGTCCGGGTCCCATCCCTAATTTTTCTGCAGTTGCTTTAAATGTTGCTTCTGTTTCTGCTGCTGTAAACGTGTTTAATGTTTTATATGCAGCTGTTACTTCTTTGATAAATGCAGCACTTTGTTCGTTCCATCGTTTTTTAATTACATCGGCATCGTAGGAGGTGGGTGCAATAAAAAAGTAGTTTCCGTTGGCCCAAAACTCAGAAACAAAATGTGCTTTTTCTTTTACCAATTTACACACTCCTTCTACAAATTTAGGAGCAGCATCAATATTGTGTTCTTTTAAAAACGGAGCAAACAGCTCTGCAAGTTCTGCATCGCTCTTCATCCGCAAATACTGTTGATTGAACCATTTTGTTTTTTCAGGATCAAATTTAGCACCCGATTTATTTACACGTTCGAATGTAAAAGCTTGTACCAATTCATCCAATGAAAAAATTTCTTGTGTGGTTCCCGGATTCCAGCCCAACATCGCGAGCATATTGATAAATGCTTCAGGAAAGAATCCGTTTTCACGATAGCCGGTATACGTTTCTCCGGTGCGTTCATCGTGCCAGTTTAATGGAAACATTGGGATACCGGACTTATCTCGTTTCGATAATTTTCCGTTTCCATCTGTTTTTAAAATAAGCGGAAGATGCGCTAACAAAGGCATTTTATCTTCCAACCCTAAAAAGCGATAAATCAAAATATGTGCAGGTGCTGATGGCAACCATTCTTCTGCTCTTACACAGTGGGATACTTCCATTTCAATATCGTCCACAATGTGCGCCAAGTGATAGGTTGGCATTCCATCACTTTTTAATAATACTTTGTCGTCTACTTGTGTAGAATTTACAACTACCCATCCGCGGATGATATCATGGAAACGAATTTCCTCGTTGCGAGGCACCTTCAATCGAATCACATGAGGTGTTCCGGCATCCAACAATTTTTTTACTTCATCTTCCGATAGGGTTAATGAGTTACGCATGTTTTGTCGGCTCACCGAATTGTACTGTGGAGCAACAACCTTAGCGGCTTCTAATCGTTTGCGCATCGCATCCAACTCTTCGGAGGTGTCAAACGCATAATAAGCATTTCCGCTGTCTATCAATTGCTTTGCGTACTTTGCATAGATACCCAATTCTTTTCGTTCGCTCTGACGGTATGGTGCATGCGGGCCGTCACCAAAACCAACGCCTTCGTTTGGTTCTATCCCACACCATTTTAATGCAGCAATGATATACTCCTCAGCGCCTTTTACATAGCGGGTTTGGTCTGTATCTTCAATACGGAGAATAAAATCTCCACCATGCTTTTTTGCATATAAATAACTAAATAATGCTGTGCGTACGCCACCCATGTGTAATCCACCTGTTGGGCTTGGTGCGAAACGCAATCTAACTCTTTTGTTTTCCATAGTTTTTTTAGTTTTGCAAAGATAATGGTATATTTAAAACCGAATCAAAGAATTAAGCATTCTCCTTGAAAAAATATAAGATACAAATTCTGTTATTGTCAT
This sequence comes from Bacteroidota bacterium, assembly GCA_016722565.1. Taxonomy (NCBI): domain Bacteria; kingdom Pseudomonadati; phylum Bacteroidota; species Bacteroidota bacterium. The sequence continues at coordinate 94,831 of JADKIU010000001.1, read as the reverse complement.
TGGTTTTGTTGCTTAAAACCATGGCGTTTTCTCAGGAAGACTCTCTGGTCATATATTACAATAGAGCGAAAGCAGCCGACCTCATAGCCGGAGAACGCATCTTACAGAAATATACAGCAAAAGACTCCATCCAGTTATTTTGGGTGGCCTCCAAACTTTCCAAAAAAGAGAATAAGGTAAAATTTTATCATGCTTTAGGTTATCGTTTTTATCAAGAGGATAACTATGAAATGGCGCGAATGTATTATTCCAAAGCACTTCAGTTTGCCCGTTTAACGCTTGATAAACGAACGATTGCCGATCAACTGTCGGATGTTGGGGACATGTTTCGATTGCAAGACCAAAACACCAATGCATTGAATTTACTTTTGCAGGCAATGTATTTGTACAAAGAATTGGATTCACAAAAAGAACTGTCGCATACACTCGCTCTAATCGGAGATTTGAACAGATGTATTGATCAGCAGGAAGATGCATTGAAATATTTGAATGAAGGTTTAGCACTGGCAATAAAGAATAACTATCTAAAAGACCAAACCTTTTGCTACAGTTCCATGGGAGGAACGTATCAGGCAATGAAAGAATATGTAAAAGCAAATGCTTCTTACGAAAAAGGTCTAAGCATTGCCCTTGCCGAGAAAGATACCATGCGAATAATTGATTTTTATTATTCGAAAGGGGATTTGTTTTTGGATCAAAATAAATTGGATAAAGCAATTGAATACTTAAGTGAAGGAATTCGTCTTTGTATTATCCATAAGGATCGCTATTACCTCGCTTATTGCCGTATCGGTCTTTCAAAGGCGTATTTAAAATTAAGAAAGTTTGATAAATCAATCGAAGAGGGAGTAACTGCATATAAAATTAGTGAAGAAATGAGCGTGTATGGCTTGTGCTCTGAAGCTTCTGAGGTGCTGTATCAGGCATACTCAGCGAAGCAAGATTACACAAATGCGTTTAAGTATTTAAAAATTACAAAAGACAATGCCGACAGCTCTATTAGTTCTTCCATTATAAAGCAACAAGCGCAGATGGAAATTAATTTCAAAAATTCCTATCAGGAAAAACAAGATAGTTTACTTCGATTCTCTGCTCAAAAACAAAAAGATTTAGAACACGAAGCGGCATTGCAAAAACAAAAAATGTTTGCAACGGCCGGAATTGCAGGGTTATTGATTGTTCTCGTAATTGCCATAATGGTGTTTCGATCTTACAAGAAAGAAAAGAGATCCAGCGAAATTATCAATCAACAAAAGCTGATTGTGGATACCAAGAATAAAGAAATTTTAGACAGCATTAATTATGCAAGAAAAATCCAGCAAGCTATTATCCCTTCTCATGCTGAGCTAAAAGCAACGTTCCCGGATAGCTTTGTTCTTTTAATGCCGAAGGATATTGTGAGTGGTGATTTTTATTGGGTAACGAAAACCGGACAACAAGCATTTTTTGCTGTTGCCGATTGCACCGGTCATGGAGTTCCCGGAGGTTTTATGAGTATGTTGGGAACCGCATTGCTCAATGAGATTATTAATGAAAAAAAGATTTACGAACCGGCAGACATTCTGGATATGCTTCGTTTGAAAATTGTTGTTGCCTTGCGACAATCAGAAAATGCGAATGAAAATAAGGATGGAATGGACATTGCTTTGATTCAGATTAATCTGAATACACAAGAATTGACATTTGCTGGAGCCAATAATTCGCTTTACCTCTTACGCGATAATAAATTGCGCGAGTTCAAAGGGGATAAATTCCCGGTTGGCTTTGTTGGGAAAAACGACAAACAATTTACACAACAAAAGTTTAAATTGGAGCGCAACGACCTACTATACATGTTTACAGATGGCTATCCGGATCAGTTTGGAGGACCGCAAGGAAAAAAATTCAAGTATAAACCACTGGAAGAACTGTTGGAGAAAATGGCTAAACAACCAATGGATGAGCAACGCCATCTTTTACTAAATAAACACGAAGAATGGAAAGGGAAGTTGGAACAAGTAGATGATATTTGTGTGGCCGGAATTCGCATAGTTTAAAATAATACCTTTGTTCTATAATTTTCAAACTAACGTATGCAATTACTTACACCACAAAATTTTTCAGATTACGAATTAATCGATGTTGGCAATTTTGAGAAACTGGAACGCTTTGGACAATACATTACCATTCGTCCGGAGCCACAAGCAGTATGGGATAAAACATTAAGCAATGCTGAATGGGAAAAACGAGCACACATAAAATTTATGCCACGCTCAAGTTCTTCCGGAGAGTGGAAAAAGTTTAAACAAATGCCCGATCAGTGGCCAATAAAATATGCAATCAATAACTCCGATGCAGCCATAAAATTTCGTTTGGGATTAACCTCTTTTAAACATGTTGGTATTTTTCCGGAACAAGCTTCTAACTGGGATTTTATATACGAGAGCATAAAGAAGATGTCGACTCCACAACCTAAGATTTTGAATTTGTTTGCTTACACGGGAGGCGCTTCCTTAGCAGCAAAAGCAGCAGGAGCTGACATTACACATGTGGATTCAATTAAGCAAGTAGTTACATGGAGCAAAGAAAACATGGAGCTGTCGAACTTAAATAATATTCGCTGGGTGGTGGAAGATGCCTTAAAGTTTGTAAAGCGCGAAGAAAAAAGAGGAAACAAATACAATGGAATTATTTTAGACCCTCCGGCTTTTGGTCATGGCCCGAATGGAGAAAAATGGAAGTTAGAAGATAACATTAATGAAATGATGCACGGAGTTTTGAATTTGTTGGACGACAAAGAACATTTTTTAATTCTGAATGCCTATTCCTTAGGCTTTTCAGCCCTTATCATTGAAAACATGTTAAAAGCAAAGGCAGGAAAAAATTTAAATATTGGCGAGCTTTATTTACAAGCAACAGAAGGAAACAAATTGCCCTTGGGCGTTTTCGGTCGATGGAGAAATTTTTAGTTAATCCGATTTACATACATTTTACATAATCCAAATAGGCATTTATTCTTATTCTTTCTGGAAGTGTATAGTCGTTTATAATATTACGAATTGGTTTTCCGGTAAACTCTTCAATGAGTTCAACTTCGCGCAATTGCATCTCATTTGCCTTTTCTTTTTTATCAATACCATTTTCTAATTCAAAAAAAAATGTGCTCATAGACGATTCTTTAGGAGGTGTATGTTTTGTTAATCTTTAAGGGCATTCCCTTGGGAGCACGTTGGTTGACCTTAAATCGATACGTTGTAAGGATAATTAGTTGGTATACTTCATTAGTTCTTCAGCATTTGTAATTTCTTTCACAGGCATGCTGTAAACAATCGAGTCGGTAGCATAATTGTAAATAGTTAATAGTGAAACCCCAACTACGTTTTTTTTGTTAGCGTCAGTGCCAACGGAATGAAATGTATTTTTATTCCACAAAATAACTTTGTTGATGCTGTCGTGAAGATTGATTGCCGTTGAGGTTTTAATCAATTCTTTTTTTTCAATTTCCCGATCAACCGCTAAAATGTAAATTTTTGAATTCGTGATTTCGGATAACCGTTTATTAATTAGTGAGAAACCATATAAACAGTTGACACAATCGTTTGGATTGATTGAGTAAATAAAGATATTGGTCGTTTTATCAATTGCCAACGAATCTACTAAGGCATGCAGATAGGAATCGCTTGTTACTGATTTTTTTGAGCAGCCGAATCCAAGCAAGAGTATAAAAAGTGCAGCAATGCACAGATTATTTTTCATGATAATTAATCTGTTTGAAGTAATAATTTTGATGGTCACGGTCGAGATAAATGACTTTGTTTTCTGTAAGTGTTACTGTTGAACTTTTAATGTCTAAGACTTGCTCTTTTAATACAATAGAAGAGATTGGGTCAATTATTTTTATTTTATATTTTGGAAATACTGGCTTGCTGGGATCGACAGGTTGCTTCAAATCTATTTCATAAGTAATCAATACAAGCGATTCGTTTTCTAGAAAACAGAAATCAGCAATCCATTCATTGGCAGACAAGATTTTTTTATCAAGCATCTTTTTTTCATTTTCTATTTCAGATATTTCTTTCCCATTTGAAAAGAGAAAATTGCTTTTGTGCTCCTTAAAACGAAACCGGGCTTCGATATAATCCCGCAGTGTAAAATCGGTAAAGTTGATGTTTGAGAAATGTAATTTATAGGCAATTTTATCTGGGTCCAACAGGTTGATTTTTGCCAAACAGTAATTATCAGGACTTACATTTATCTTGTTTTCGAGTCGATTAAACGATTCATCCATTTTACCAATTGGGGTATGAATACAATTGTTGAATACAAAGAAGCCTTTGTTGTAATAAGGAAAGTAGTTATTCTCTTTCAAAACCTCTTCTCCGTAAAGGGGATGAATGGCTTTAACGATAAAGTTGTTATCTGTTTCAAAAATGAAGTTTAAATAACCCATTTCGATGATGTTGATGCTATCGTATTGTTTTTCTAACTCGATGATTTTTTCATTGTTTTTGTGTTTTGGAAGCGTTTTTGCATCTTCTTTCAGGTGGTGTACTTCAACAATAACGCTTGCATGAATCCAAAACCGATTGTTGGAATAATCGAATGCTGTTAGTTGATAATTTTCTCCATTGAGTTCAAAACCGTTTGAATATGTATACGTTTTACTATCTGCATACTTTTTTTGGAATGTATTTTGGATTAAGGAGTCGAAGTTCGTTTTCTTCAAATTAAAATTAGCGATGTTCTTACCGGAATAGATGTTGTATAATGAAACACTCTGAGCAGAATTAATTGCTCCAACAACAGAATCATTTATTTTTTTCATCTCAGCAGGGAAGCGTGTCAAAACGAGTTGCGACTCATCTATTTTAGAGGTTTGTACTCCATCAAAGATGTATTCATTTGTTTTATGGGTGCATGCACCCATAAAACAAATAAATACAATAAAACAAAAATGTTTGTAACCCATAGTGTTAGTTGTAGTTAACATAAAAGATACCGTCTGAACCCTTTTTAGCACTGAAGGACGTAATCTCTATGCTTTCAGCAGGTGTTGAATTAAGGATAAGTTTTGCAGATGTTTCTCCCGTAAACGTTTCACTATAACTTTCAGTAATGGTTGAGGTTATCGTTTGAGGTTCTCCCGGATCTGACATTTTGCTAGCGCTTACAATCACCATACATACGTTGTAAGAAGGCCAGCACGTAGCATTGTCAATTCCTCCGGCTGGGATGTAAAATATACCCGGAAGCGATTTAATGGAAATGATTGGAAACTTTTGGTTGGGTGATGGATTGTATAGTTGATTGTACAAATCCTTGTCTGCTTTTTGAATCAATGCAGCAACTTGAGCATCGTAAGATGCATTTCCATTCATTGATGATGATACACCCGCTTCTTTTTTACAACTCACAATCGTGATTGCAAAAAAAACAATGAGAACTATTTTTTTCATTTATAAATTGGTTTATTCGTTTGTATTCACCCTGCACACGCGGCCTGGTGTTATTTTGCAGACCCAGCTAGCATGAATTTGCGATGCAAACCTAAACGCGCTCACGGACAGATTTTGACCGCGGACAAATTTGTTTAATTTTTTAGTACATATGATTGTGTCTTTCGACAAAAGTAAATGGACTTATTTTTTACTTTGAGTCGTTCAATTAATCGTCTGATGGTTCGCTCCGAAACATTTAAACGATTCGCAAGCTCTTTGGGAGAACCAGTGTTGGATTGTTGGATTAGTTTTTCAATTTGTTCCATCTTCTCCTGATATACATCAAATTTCATAAAGCAGAGTTTTAAATAAAAACTTAGTTGTTTGAAAATTTCTGAGGAGTAGACAGAAATGTTTTTTTCTGATAGAAGTTTGTCCGAGCTGATTGTATGCTTATAAAGGTACTGCGGACAATTAAACGCGATGATTAAATCAGCGTGTATTGTAATGTGGAGCAAATATATAAAAAAGTGATTAGATGTATCATTAAATGGTGCAATAATGCACTATTATATAGTGCAAGTTTCGGAACTTCTTTTTTGTCAGGCACTTATCTTTGGGTATGGCTATCCATATCGGTAAAAAGATAAAAGAGGAATTGTTTAAACAGGGAATTTCCGTGAGTACGTTTGCTAAAAAAATCAACCGTAGCCGAAATGTTATTTATGATATCTTCGAAAGAGAAAGTATCGATACTGCCTTGTTGAATAAAATTGGGATTATTCTTCGTCTCGACTTCTTCTCCATCTATTCCGATCAGAAAGAATACAAAAAGGGTGGTGTGGTGTCGTTTGTGAAAGATGATAAGCCGGTTTATAATACCAGTTCCGAACACATGAAAGCGCTCGAAAAACAAAATGAACTTTTGTTGAATGAGATTGCCTATTTGAAGAAGATTGTCGCTTTAATGGAGACCAAGAAAGCAACACCAAAGAAAAAGGCAAAAAAGAAATAGCTACTCCGCCAGCAGTTTTTCTACAAATCGTGTCGTCTCTTCCACAAATTTAGTATGCGCATCACCGGTAGCAGGGCCATTAAATCCGGTGTATATTTTACGAACAATCCCCTTTTTATCAATGTAGATGGTCGTAGGAAAAGCCATCACCTCATTCAACATCGGCAATGCTTCAGAGGCTTGATCTTTGCCTGTTTTCATGGTAATTAGAAATTCATACTTCGCATTGAAACGCGTTTTCGAACGCTGAACATTACTTATTGCTTTGTTAAAATCATCCGTCCGCTCAAATGCCAATGCCACCACTTCTAATCCTTTTGAATTGTATTTATCATAAAAAGGAGCAAGAAATTTTGTTTCGTCCATACAATTCGGACACCAGCTTCCCATGATTTGAATGATGACTACTTTGTTCTTGAATTTTTCATCTTGCAACGAAACATTTTTTCCTTCTACGTTTTTAAAATTGAAATCGACCTTTGAGAAACCGGGTTTTAAATACGTTAGTGAATCCGGATTGCGTAGTTCAAATTTATCATTGCGTTTCGCAACCCATGTTTCGTGGTGGTGTGCTCCGGAATAAAAGTGGCCATTGATAATAGAATCGCCTTTTATTTTTCCTTTAAATAGAAATGCATGGGAGCCATCGAAACAGGAAAGCTCAAAATCCTGGTCGTATTTTAGTCCAACTAAAAAGCGGTAATCACCGGTTTCAGTTAAAAAGGTTCCTTGTAAATCAACAACATTTATGTTTTCAAATATCCCAATAGCTTTGGAGCTTTCTTTTGTGCCTGGACTGAAAGTTGCTTCCCAGTTACCTTTTCCGAGAATGTCACAATCAAAACAAGGTAAACAATTTTGAACAAATCCTTTAAGATGCGCATTGAAAGGGATAACATTTTTATCCTTTCTCCCATGATTTATCCAAACTCCATTTAGTGCACCATCCGAAATTTTGCACTTGAACTCAGAATCAAAAACAGGCATTTTTATAAAAACAGAATCTTTTTGAATGGCAATTTCGTTCGTGGTAATTCGTTCAGATGCATTTATAAAATCGATAGTGTAAATTCCTAAATCATATTTTACTTCGAAATCAAATGGGAGAGAAGTAGAATCATTCAGTTGTAAATACCCTTGCCATAAACCCGTTTTCAATGAGTTTTCTTGTGCAGTAATCTTACAAAACAACAAAAGCGAAATAACCAATGTTATTCCGCTTTTGAAAATGATGTTTTGTCTTTGCATTTATGTGTGATTGATTTCTCTAACCCATTCGACTCCGCTCAGGGTGACGAGAAGATGTTGAGTGCTTCGAAATATTGTTTTAAAACTAGTCTCACTCCCTCTCCTTGAACAAGGAGAGGGCTGGGGAGAGGTCTAAATATTAAAATTAATTCCTTGTGCCAACGGCAAACTTGTTCCGTAGTTAATCGTATTTGTTTGTCTGCGCATATAAGCTTTCCAAGCATCTGAACCGGATTCACGACCGCCACCGGTTTCTTTTTCTCCACCAAATGCACCACCAATCTCCGCTCCGGAAGTTCCAATGTTTACGTTTGCAATTCCGCAATCTGAACCTGCATGTGATAAGAACAGTTCCATTTCACGCATGTTGTTGGTGAAGATAGATGATGATAAACCTTGAGGAACGCCATTTTGCATTGCAATTGCCTCTTCAATGGTTGTGTATTTCATCACATATAAAATAGGAGCAAAAGTTTCTTCTTGAACAATGTGATATTCGTTTTTTGCTTCAATGATGCATGGTTTCACATAACAGCCACTTTCATATCCTTCTCCTGTTAATACACCACCATCCACAATCATTTTTCCGCCTTCTTGTTTTGCTTTTTCAATCGCATTCAAATAATCTTTGGTTGCATTTTGATCAATCAACGGACCAACGTGATTGTTTGAATCCAATGGATTTCCAATTTTTAATTGGCCGTATGCATTTTTCAAAACAGCAATGGTTTTATCGTAAACACTTTCGTGGATGATTAATCTGCGCGTAGATGTACAACGTTGTCCGGCTGTTCCTACAGCACCAAACACCGAACCTACCAACACCATGCTTAAATCAGAATGTTCAGAAATAATAATTGCATTGTTTCCACCCAATTCTAAAATGGTATTTCCAAAACGTTCTGCTACGGTTTTTGATACGTGTCGTCCAATACGTGTAGAACCCGTAAAAGAAACCAATGGGATACGTTTATCGTTGTTGATTAAATCACCGGATTCGTTTCCAATTACTAAACAGCTTACTCCTTCCGGAACATTGTTTTTCTTTAAAACGTCTGCAATGATATTCTGACAAGCAATTGCACACAAAGGAGTTTTCGAACTTGGTTTCCAAATACAAACATCTCCACATACCCATGCCAACGCAGCATTCCAGCTCCATACAGCAACAGGGAAATTAAATGCAGAAATAATTCCTACAACACCAAACGGATGCCATTGCTCGTACATGCGGTGCATTGGGCGTTCACTGTGCATCGTTAATCCGTATAGTTGACGAGATAATCCAACTGCGAAATCACAGATATCAATCATCTCTTGAACTTCACCTAATCCTTCTTGCAAGCTCTTTCCCATTTCGTAGGAAACCAATTTTCCAAGAGGTTCTTTGTATTTACGCAATTGGTCGCCCATTTGACGAACAATTTCTCCACGTTTTGGTGCAGGCATTAATCGCCATGTTTTGAAAGCCTCATCAGCAGCCTTCATCACGTTGGTATAATCTTCTGCTGTAGCAGCATTTACACAACCAATTAATTTTCCGTCAACCGGAGAATACGAATCGATTTTTTTTCCTTTTGTGGAAGTATGTTTTAATCCGGTAGATGCACCGTAATTATTTTCTTTGATACCTAATTCTTTCAGAACAGCTTCTATTCCAAAAGATTGTTTTGTTAATGTTTCCGACATAGCATTTGTTTTTTTGTTGGGAAAGCAAATTTAAGGAAAAAGGGGGACGGAAACGCTTAATTCAAGAAAAATTCGACTAGTTTTTTGTACTTGTAGTTTTCGGATTTACCGTAGCGGTAAACTTAGCGGCAATATAGGTTGCAATAGGAGAGAAGCAAAGGGCAACAATTTTTTTAGGATTGTTTTCCATAGACGAAAAGCGAGAGGTGGCTACTCCTGCATTGATTGTTTTTCCGGTAGCATCTAAAATCGAATAATGAACAGTAACTTCTCGTTGATAGCTATCGGTAGCGATATCATAGGAGTTCAAGTCGTTTTTATGTCTAGTTGGTTTACAAAAACAAAATATTCGCTCAAATATTTTTTGTTTAGATACGCAATCACCTCGGCATTGGTGAGTTTGGTATTCATAAATTTTTTATCGCTGTTTTGTTCTACAGTGATTTGCCCGTTTGAAATTCCTGTTTTGGTGGTTTTGGGCGCTTTTGCATCGGTTGGCTTGCTTACCAGGTCGTAGGACAAGCCGGTTGAATTGTAGGTAAAATCAAGGTCTTTTGCCATTTTTGCAGAATCTGCATAAAAGGTTAAAACCGGGAAAGTGCTTTGCAATTTTAATTTCAATTGGGCATCCAGCTGATGTCTGAAATACTCACGAATCGTTTCCCAATCCCATTTTGTAGCTTGATTGACTTTTTGGTCAATCTCGCTCATGTATAATTTGGGTTCGAAGGGAACCAAACAAATTTTTCCGGTCAATGTTTTTCCGGCAGTTTCATTCGTGCGGGTTCCTTCTTGAGCAAAGGAAGATGCGGAAGAAGCAATAAAAATGAAAAAAAAGAAATATTTTTTTAATGAAATCATCCTGTTAAAGGTACAAAATTTTATCCGAAAATTGCGCGATAGATATCGTTTCCATTTGCATACAACAACAATGCCAGCAACAAAAACATACCTACATATTGTGCATATTCCATAAATTTTTCATTCGGTTTTCTGCGTGTAATCACTTCGTACAATAAGAACATCACATGTCCGCCATCCAATGCCGGTATTGGTAAAATGTTCATGATAGCAAGTGCAATACTTAAGAAAGCAGTGAATCCCCAGAAGTTTTCCCAGTCCCATTCTTTGCTATATGCAGAGGCAATGGTACCAAATCCGCCCAATTGTTTGTGTGCGTCTTTTACAGTAAAAATCACAGAAAACTGTTTGATGTAATCAACAAATGTCTTTTTTGCTTTCGCTATACCTGCTGGGAACGCTTCAAAAAAGGTGTAGTTGATCGTATCAAGTGTTAAAAATTTATTGATGGGTGTAGGATAAAATCCGATTTGTCCATCACCATTTATAGGCGTACGAATTAATACAGTATCGGAACCTCGCAACACTTCAATGTTTGCAACAGTATAAACATTTGATTTTATGATACTCGTTACATCATTATAGAAAGGAGTAGGTTTATTATTGATTGCAACAATTTGATCTCCTTTTTTAAGATGCATTTTTTCGGCAGGAAGTCCCGGTATAAGAGAATCAATAAAACATGGAATGCGTGGTGCAATTAATGGACTTTTATTGCGCTTAATCATTTCGCTGATGTTGTCGTCCGTAACATTGATGTCCATTTTCTGGCCATCGCGTTCTACTTGAATGGTTTTAACTTGCCCCAATACAATTTCACCTGTAATTCTTGAAAAGCTTTCTACGGGCTTGTTTCCAACGGCCAAGATTTTATCTCCATCTTTCAATCCCATTTTTAATGCGAGTGAATCACAAGCAATTCCATATTTTACATTTTCTGTTGGAAGATATTCTTCGCCCCATGCAAACAGCACCATTGCATAAATTAACACGCCTAATATTACATTCACGGTTACACCGCCTACCATAATAATTAAACGCTGCCAAGCCGGTTTTGATCGGAATTCCCAGTCTTGCGGAGGTAATTTCATTTGCTCTTTGTCCATCGACTCATCAATCATTCCGGATATTTTTACGTATCCACCTAATGGCAACCAGCCGATACCATATTCTGTATCTCCTTTTTTAACTTTGAAAAGAGAAAAGTAAGGGTCAAAGAATAAATAAAATTTCTCAACGCGAGTTTTAAAAATACGAGCAGGAATAAAATGTCCCAACTCGTGTAATACGATTAGGATAGAAAGACTTAAAATAAATTGTGCTACTTGTACTAACATGGTTACGGATAACTAATTAAAATATTAACTGTCATCCCGCGCTACGACACGGGATCTGCCAATTGGCAAACGTGTGCTTAATAATGAGATACCGTGTCGTGGCACGGTATGACGATTTATAACTAAATCATCTTTTCTGAAATTCTTCTTGTTTCCTTATCGGTCTCCACATAATCTTCATAACTTGGTTTGGCAATATGGGCAACAGTTTGCAAGCACTTTTCTACCACATCACTCATTTGTAAAAAACCAATTTTGTCTTTTAAAAATGCTGCAACAGCAATTTCGTTTGCGGCATTTAATACACAAGGGGCGTTTCCACCTTTGTGCATCGCTTCAAACGCAAGTGCAAGATTACGAAATGTTTTTGTATCGGCTGGTTCAAATGTAAGTTGCGGATATGTTAAAAAATCAAAACGTGGAAAATCCGATTTAATTCTATCGGGATATCCCATTGCATATTGTATTGGGAGCTTCATGTCGGGGAGGCCCATTTGTGCTTTCATACTCCCATCGGTAAATTGAACAAGCGAGTGGACGATGCTTTGTGGATGAACAATCACATCAATTTGTTCGGGTTTTAAGCCGAACAACCATTTTGCTTCAATCACTTCAAGCCCCTTGTTCATTAGGGATGCCGAGTCGATGGTGATTTTTGCACCCATTTCCCAGTTGGGATGTTTGAGTGCTTGTTCTTTTTTTACGGACTTTAAAAATGTCGTGTCTTTTCCTCTAAACGGTCCACCAGAAGCGGTTAAATATATTTTTTCAATCGGGTTGTGAAATTCACCGGCTAAGCATTGAAAGATAGCGGAGTGTTCAGAATCCACCGGATAAAGATTCACGCCTTTTTCTTTTGCGAGTGCCGTTACAATGTCTCCAGCAACAACCAGTGTTTCTTTGTTTGCCAAGGCAATTTGTTTACCGGCTTTGATTGCAGAAAGAGTAGATTCCAAGCCTGCATAACCAACAATGGCCGCCAATACCATGTCAATGCTGTCCATTTGCACCACCTCTGCAATGGCTTTGTTTCCGGCAAAAACTTTAATATCGTGAGCCGACAACGCTTGTTTAACGTATTGGTATTTGCTTTCATCCGCAATTACAACTGTGTTGGGGTCAAATTCGATGGCTTGTTGGATGAGCAAATCGGCATTTCCATTGCCGGTTAACACCTCAACAGTAAATGCTTCTTTGTTCGCACGAATCACATCAAGCGCCTGTGTTCCAATAGAACCGGTACTTCCAAGTATTGCTATGTTTTTTTTATCTGACAATTTCGTTTTGGTAAATCATTTTAAACACCCAATCAATTTGCAAACAGAGTACAATAAAACCCGTTTAAATCTGTTTTATCCGTTTTATCTGCGTTCCATCAAAAAACCATGTATCCTTGCGGATCAATCGCGCTTCCATTGTACCACAATTCAAAATGCAAATGCGGACCGGTTGTTTGTTCGCCCGAATTACCAATAATGGCAATTGCTTCACCCGCCTTAACATAATCGCCTACTTTTTTTAATAATACCGAATTGTGTTTGTAGACGGATATAAGATTGTTTGTATGTTGAACAGTAATTGTATAGCCGGTTTCTGACGACCAGGTTGCGAGAATAACTGTTCCGTCTAACGTTGCTTTGATGGGTTCGTTTTCCGGGCCAACAATATCTACTCCGTAATGGCGCTCTTTGCTTTTAAATTGATCAGAGACAACCCCTTTAATGGGGGTAAAAAAGAAGAAATTACTAATCCCACTTTTACTGCTTTCTGCTCCGTAGGCTAAACTGTACTTGTCTTGCGACTCAATAGAAGACTTTAATTGTGCTTCCTTTTGTGAAGCCGATAATTTCAGTTTTTCGTATTCTTTGCTTTTGTCCGGTTGATTTTGAGTAGTATCTGTTTTGAGGTCTCCACGAAGCACATGGGCCAGATTTTCGTTGAATAAATTTTGTTCAATAAGTGCTTGCTCCAATGAATCGGAACGCATGGTCAGATTAATCAATTCTCTTCGCATACCCACATCCGCATAACCGGGGATGTATTCGCGCAAAGGTGTAAAAGCGATTAATGAGGTTACCAACATCACCATCACAATGGTAACAGAGCCGAGCAAAATTACTAACCCCAATGGAGTTAAGCGAAGCGAGAAATTTTCTTCAAACGTATCGTCATTCATCACCACCAATCGGTAGCGATGACGCAATCGTTGCAAAAATTTCTTCTTATTTTCCTTTTGTTCGCTCATATAAGCTACAAATATCGCAAAATAATTTGGTTAAAAGGAGCATAAATTCTCGTGTTAAATCCCCTCATATTGAGGAATAATTAGTATTTTGTGTCGTTTTTAGAGAAAAATAAAATATTTTTGCGATTCTGCAGTTATAAGGTGTTGCGACAATGGTTTTAAATCCATTTTTGATGCAGAAATTTACATACAGAATGAAAACGAAACGTAATTATTTTTTAAAAGTAAGTTTGTTTGTTTGTTTGCTACTCGTTTTAAACGGTTGTAAAACAAATAAAAACACCTTTATGCACCGCGGTTGGCATAACATGACTGCGCGTTTTAATGGCTATTATTACTCAAACGAAAACATTAAAGAAACAGTTAAAAAGATTGAGAAAGCCAACAAAGACGACTTTTCTAAAATCATTCCGCTGTTTATTTATACCAACAATACTTCCGCAAAATCCTATTTTAGTGATTGTGATAAAACAATAAAAAAATCATCCTTGGTGATTCAGCGTCACACCATCACCGAAAAAAAATCAAAAAAAGAAATTCCGAATGCCTGTAAATGGATTGACAATAATTATGTGTTAATCGGGAAGGCTCACTTTTACAAACGCGATTTGTTTTCAGCTTTAGAAGCGTTTGAATATGTTGCCAGAATCTATCCCAATCCGGAAGCAAAGTATACCGGAATGCTTTGGATGATGCGCACCAACAATGAAATTGGAAGTTATTCGCTCACAGAAGCGAGTTTGGATGAGATACGAAATGCAACCGATTTCCCAACTGACAAATCGTTTCAAAGGGAATTGGCATTGGTAACAGCCGATTATCATATTAAACGAGAAGACTATAGTGCATCTATTAAACACCTTACAAAAGCGATTGCGCTTACACGTAAAAAAGCAACAAAGGCTCGTTATACTTACGTTTTAGCCCAAGTGTATGAAAAGTTGCAAGACAATAAAAAGGCGTCCTATTATTATTCGTTGGTTCCCGGACTTCATCCTTCTTATGACATGGCATTTAATGCACAAATCAACCGTGCGAAATTATATGATATCTCTTCCGGTGGAAGCAAGGTGATTAAAAAGCAATTGAACAAAATGTTGCGCGATGATAAGAACATCGAATTTCAAGATCAGATTTATTATGCATTAGCAGACATTGCTCAAAAGGAGAACGACATTCCATTAGCTCTTACTTACCTTGGAAAGTCTATAAAAGCGAGTACCAGCAACAATACACAAAAGGCATTGTCGTATTTAAAACGTGCAGATATTTATTTTGAGAAGCCGGATTATAAAAATGCACAAGCGAATTATGATAGCACAATGACTGTGCTTCCAAAGGATTATGTGGATTATGTTGTGATCGATGAAAAGAAAAAAAGTTTGACAGCATTGGTGACCAACTTAAACATCATTACACTCGAAGATAGTTTACAACGTTTAGGAAAAATGAGTGATAAGGAACGTGAGCGCACCATCGAAAATATGATTTCGAAAATGGAGGAGGAAGAAAAAGCAAAGGAGGAAGCACGATTACTTGCGCTGACCAATGCGTCTAACAATACTCCTCCTGTGAATGAAGTTGCGTCTTCCGGATCGGCATGGCAGTTTTATAATCCTACCACCATGAGTTTTGGGGCAACCTCCTTTAGAAAAAAATGGGGTGATCGTAAGTTGGAAGACAACTGGAGAAGAAGTGATAAAGACCAGGTAATTGCAAATGCTGTAAATGAAGATGGAGTAACGGATATTAGTGATTCAGCCCAAACATTAAATGGAGGAACATCCTTAGCATCGAAGTCGAAAACAAAAAACAAAAAGGATAAAAATTATTATCTAAAAAATATTCCACTTACTCTGGAAGCATTCGAAAAATCGAACATTCGAATTGTGGATGCTTATTATAATGTAGGTTCCATTTATAAGGAGCAGTTGATGAACAGTCAGAAATCGGTGGAGTCGTTTGAGGAATTGTTGCAACGCTATCCTGAAAACAAATACAAACTAACCACCTACTATCAGCTATATCGAATTTATCTTTCGATGAACAATCAGCCGAAAGCAGACTATTATAAAAATCTTCTCCTTAAAGATTATCCGGATTCGGATTATGCAACCATTATTAAAAACCCGAGCTATGCGGCTGATATCGCTGCAAGCAAAAGTCAAGTAGAAAAGTTTTACACCGAAACCTATCAGCTATATGGTTCCGGAAACTATTTGCAGGCCTATGAAAATTGTAAAAAGGCAGACTCGCTTTATTCTAAAAGTAATTTAATACCCAAATTCAGCTTTTTAAAAGCATTATGTATTGGACGCACGCAAGACATCACGGCTTTTGAAAACGCGTTAACAAGTGTGATTATTCAATATCCGAAAGATCCTGTAAAAGAAAAGGCACAGGAAATGTTGGACATGATTAAAAAGCAAAAAAATCCTGCTGTCGCAACAAGTTCTGATTCAACAAAAACAACGCCTCCTGTTAAAAGTGTAAAATTTGCTTTTAATGAAGATGGTGAATATTATTGTTTAATTATTGTTGAGAATGGAAAAGGAGACATCAATAAGTTTAAAACCAAGCTTTCGGATTTTAATACGGAGTTATATAGCACGGCCGACATTTCCATTTCCAGTTTATTTTTAGATATCACTCACCAAATGGTAAATATCAAAGCGTTTGATGGGAAAGAAAAGGCAATGGATTATTTCACAGCAATGAACGCTCGGAAAGACTTAACATCGGATTTGGTTGAAGGAACCTACCAGGTTTTTGTTATTTCGGCAGACAATTACACCATATTTTATAAGGACAAAAACATTGTAGAATATGAACAGTTTTTTAGTCAAAATTTCAAATAAATTGGCTTTTTTGACGAAAAATGACTAGTTTTACATAAAAACAAGCAAAAAACACTAAAATGTTCAATCAAATGGCAAAAAATAACATTTCAGAAGGCCAATCGGTAAATTTAATCGGTGCAGGTACTACTATTGAAGGAGATATTACCACAAATGGAGATATGCGTATTGATGGGTCATTAACAGGATCTATTAATGTGAAAGGGAAGTTGGTTATTGGAGCTTCCGGAATGGTAGAAGGGGAGATTATTTGCCAGAATGCTGACATTTCCGGAACCATAAAAGGGAAAATTGGGGTGGCGGAGTTATTGGCGCTGAAAGCTTCTTCGAAGTTAAGTGGGGATATTATCACCAACAAAATAGCCATTGAACCGGGGGCAACATTTACCGGCACCTGCAGTATGGGTGGAGTAATTAAAGATATAAAAGGTGAACGAACAGAACAAACCAAACTTGCCGAAAAAACAGCTTAACAGCTATGTAAAATATTCGGGAATGGCGGCCCAAATGGCCGCCATTATTGTTGGTGGAGTATTGGGAGGTATTTATTTAGATAAATGGCTCGTGCTTGGATTTCCCCTTTTTACACTTGTACTTACATTGCTTTCCGTTTTCTTGGCCATGTATTATTTTATCAAGGACGTCATTAAAAAATAACCCTTTCGGCATTCAATTGTCCATCGATTTTTACCTATGAACACACTCTCAAAATCATTTTATTTAAAACTCGCTATTTTTTCCGTTTTTACATTGGGGATCCTGTTTTTGTGGAAAGGCTATGCCAGCGCTCGCTTTCAAAGTGATTTATTGCTGGCTTTGTGGGTGTTTTTTATTGTTACCACAGCAGGAATACATTATTTGCTAACCAGCGTTTCTGAAAAGGAACCGAAACGATTTGTGGGCTATTTTATGGGCATTACCGCCATGAAACTATTCGGATATTTGATAATTATCGTAATTTATGCTTTATTGAAGAAAGAGGCAGCCCTTGGTTTTACACTTTGGTTCCTGACCTTATATCTTTTATATAGTGGTTTTGAAGTAGTTATGTTGATGAAACACTTCAAGAAATAATTTTTGTCGTTAATAATCAGGCGTTTATATTCGTGATTATCCCGCTGACAGAAATCATCAAAAAAACACCCCTAAATTTTTTCAAATCGTTGTTATATTGACTAAGTTTGCACCCGAATTTAAAAACGGAGAAACGCATTTAGGAAATGGCTAATAAAATCAATACATCCAAGCATTTTTTACTTATAACAGCAATGCTTTTTAGTTCGTTTGCATCATTTGCTTACGAACCAATCGATAAAGACCAGACGGTACATGCAGCTGCAACTGAAGCTCACCCTGCTGAATCGCATGAAAAAAGCACCTTTGATGCCGGGAAAATGATTTTAGAGCACGTTGCCGATTCACACGATTGGCATATGTGGGGCGAACACGAACACGCTGTCTCTATTCCGTTACCAATTATTATTTATTCAGACAAAGGGTTAGATATCTTTTCTTCTTCTAATTTTCACCACGGTCACGCTGCTTATCAAGGGAAATACAATTACCGCTTACACGAAGGAAGTGTTGTGGTATTTGACGAGTTAACCCAAAGCGTTGATAAAGATGCAACAGCAAAATTGACAGATTTGTCAATTACCAAAAATGTAGCATCGATGTTTGTTACCATGCTATTGATGTTATGGGTTTTTCTTTCGGTTGCAAAAGCTTACAAAAGAAATCCGGGCAAAGCACCAAAAGGATTACAATCGTTTATCGAGCCGTTGATTATGTTTGTGCGTGATGATGTTGCGAAACCAAGTATTGGTGAAAAACGTTATGAAAAATTTATGCCTTTCTTATTGACGGTTTTCTTTTTCATTATGTTCAGCAACTATTTAGGTTTGGTTCCTTTCTTCCCGGGAGGCGTTAACTTAACAGGAAGTATTTCCATTGCAATGGTATTGGCTGGATTTACATTATTGATCACCTTCTTTATTGCTAACAAACATTACTGGCGTCACGTATTTGCAATGCCGGGTGTTCCAATTCCGGTATTAATTATCCTTACTCCTATTGAAATTTTAGGTGTGTTTTTACGTCCGTTCGTATTGATGATCCGATTGTTCGCAAACATTACGGCTGGTCACATCATTGCATTGGCGTTCTTTAGTTTGATTTTCATTTTTGGTGAAATGAATGCCGGTTTAGGATTTGGCGTTTCGCTTTTCTCATTAGTATTTACAGTATTTATGGGCTTCTTAGAATTGTTAGTTGCCTTTTTACAAGCATACGTTTTCACTTTGTTGTCAGCGATTTATTTTGGTGCAGCCATTGATGAAGGACATGATGTTCACAATCATGTGGATGACCATGCGACTGCACATTAATTGATATTTATTCTGACTGGGTAGCTTTGCCGGCAGTCAGGATTTTAAAAACTTCCGGTAAGGCAAAAACATAAAATAATTACACAATGTTATCATCAGTATTATTACAAGAAGCTGCAACAGTAAGTACTACTTACGGAATTGCTGCTTTAGGCGCTGGAATGGCTGCAATTGGAGCAGGTCTTGGTATCGGTCGTATTGGCGGATCAGCACTTGAGTCAATCGCTCGTCAACCGGAAGCGATCAACGACATTCGTTCGAACATGATTCTTGCAGCGGCACTTGTTGAAGGTGCAGCGTTCTTTGCAATGGTTATCGGACTATTGGTAGTTTTGATCAAGTAAAGAAAATGAAAATTGTCTGCAGGGTTGCTGCAGACAATTTTTTTAAATTACAGAATAAAAAGGTTCCTCCGTGTTGGTAGGAATGATACTAAAATATAAAAACTAAAAAAATGGAATTAGTAAAACCCTCGATTGGCTTAATTTTTTGGATGGTGGTATCCTTTTCAATCATTCTTTTCTTATTAAGAAAGTTTGCTTGGAAACCAATTCTTGGAATGATTAAAGAGCGCGAGCTTTCAATAGAAAATGCATTGGCAGCAGCTGAAAATGCAAAAGCAGAAATGAAAGCATTGCAATCAAACAACGAGAAAATTTTAGCAGATGCACGTTCAGAACGCGATCAATTATTAAAAGATGCGCGCGAAATCAGAGAGAAAATGATTGCGGATGCAAAAGGAATTGCAGCAAAAGAAGGAGAACGTTTGTTAACCATTGCTCGTGAAAACATTCAAAACGAAAAGATGGCTGCCATCACTGAATTGAAAAATCAAGTGGCAACCTTATCGATTGAAATCGCAGAAAAGATTTTGAAATCAGAATTATCATCTGACGAAAAACAAAAAACGTTGGTAAATACTTTATTGAAGGACGTTAACTTAAATTAGTTGTTAGTTGCTTGTTGTTAGTTGATGGAACACTAACAACCAACAACCAATAACCAACAACGATAAAAACATGCAAGGAACAAGAGTAGCATCGCGATACGCAAAATCATTCATCGACTTAACGATGGAACAAGGCGTATTTGAGCAAGCGTATGGTGATATGAAAACAATCAGTGATTTGTGTCATTCTAATCACGATTTTGTAGTATTCCTAAAAAGCCCAATTGTTAAAACGGATAAAAAACAAGCTGTTTTAAAGGAAATATTTGCCGGCAAACTAAATAAAGTTACCGATACCTACATTCAATTAATTACTGCTAAAAAAAGAGAGATCTATTTGGCAGAGATTGCAAATGAATTTGTGAATCAATACAAAGAGAAGAAGAAAATTCTTACTGCAGTTGTTACAACAGCAAATGGAATTGATGATGCAACACGCAAAAAAGTAATGGAAATTGTGAAAGGTGTGAGCTCGAGTGAAGTGGTATTGGAAGAAAAAATTGATCAAAATTTAATTGGTGGATTTATTATCCGCGTAGGCGACAAGCAAGTGGATGCAAGTATTGCGAAAAAATAAACAGCCTTAAACGCACATTTAAAGAAAACCCATTTATAAAAGAATTTTAAGTACGGATGATTATCTGTACCAACAACAAACAAGTAATAACAAACAACCAATAATAAAATGGCAGAAGTAAAACCGGCAGAAGTATCTGCAATCTTAAGACAACAATTATCAGGATTTAAATCCGAGCAAGAATTAGAAGAAGTTGGTACCGTGTTGCAAGTAGGTGATGGTATCGCTCGTATTTATGGACTTTCAAAAGTTCAGTCCGGTGAGTTAATTGAATTCGCTAGCGGATTAAAAGGAATTGTATTGAACCTTGAAGAAGACAACGTTGGTGCGGTTGTACTTGGTTCATCAAATGATATTAAAGAAGGTGATGTTGTAAAACGTACCGGTAAAATTGCTTCATTACAAGTTGGTGAAGGAATGTTAGGCCGCGTTGTTGATACAATGGGTCACCCAATTGATGGTAAAGGACCAATTACCGGTAAATTATATGAAATGCCATTGGAGCGTAAAGCACCGGGTGTTATCTACCGTCAACCGGTTACTGAGCCATTACAAACAGGATTGAAAGCGATTGATGCGATGATTCCTATCGGTCGTGGACAACGTGAGTTAATCATTGGTGACCGTCAAACAGGTAAAACTGCGGTTGCAATTGATACCATCATCAATCAAAAAGAGTTTTATGAAGCAGGAAATCCTGTATTCTGTATTTATGTGGCAATCGGACAAAAAGGTTCGACTGTAGCAAACATTCAGCGTGTATTAGAAGAGAATGGTGCAATGGCGTATACTGTAATTGTAGCAGCAACAGCATCAGATCCTGCTCCAATGCAATTCTACGCTCCTTTCGCAGGTGCAGCAATTGGTGAGTTCTTCCGCGATTCCGGAAAACCTGCATTAATTGTTTATGATGATTTATCAAAACAAGCAGTTGCTTACCGTGAGGTTTCTTTGTTATTACGTAGACCTCCGGGACGTGAGGCGTATCCTGGTGACGTGTTCTACTTACATAGCCGTTTATTAGAGCGTGCTGCGAAAATCAACTCGAATGATGAGATTGCAAAAAACATGAACGATTTGCCGGATTCTATTAAGGATATCGTTAAAGGTGGTGGATCATTAACTGCTTTACCAATTATTGAAACACAAGCAGGTGACGTTTCTGCATACATTCCAACAAACGTAATTTCGATTACCGATGGACAGATTTTCTTGGAGTTGAACTTGTTCAACGCTGGTGTTCGTCCGGCTATCAACGTAGGTATTTCTGTATCACGTGTAGGTGGTAACGCTCAAATTAAATCCATGAAAAAAGTGGCTGGTACCTTGAAGTTGGATCAAGCGCAATACCGTGAGTTAGAGGCGTTCTCTAAATTCGGTTCCGACTTAGATGCTGCTACAAAATCAGTATTGGATAAAGGTGCACGTAACGTGGAAATTTTGAAACAAGCACAGTTTTCTCCGGCACGTGTAGAACAACAAATTGCAATTATTTACTGTGGAACAAAAGGTTTATTGCGTAACGTTCCTGTAAATAAAGTAAAAGAATTCGAAGCAGAATACATCGCATTCTTAGAAGCAAAACACAAAAATATCTTGAACGATTTAAAAGCAGGAAAATTCACTGACGAAATCACAAACGTGTTGGAAGCAGTAGCAAAAGATTTATCTGCAAACTATAAATAAGAATTGAGATTATAGATTTGAGAGGTGAGACTTTTGTCTCCTATCTCAAATCTCTTTTCTAACATCTAATAAAATGGCAAATTTAAAAGAGGTTCGTAACCGAATAGTATCTGTAAGTTCAACGCAACAAATCACAAGCGCTATGAAAATGGTGAGTGCGGCTAAGTTGCGTAGAGCACAAGATGCAATCACACAAATGCGCCCATATGCAAGTAAGTTGAAGGAAATTCTGGAAAACTTAAGCGCAAGTTTGGATAGCTCGGATGGAGCATATTCAAAACAACGTCCGATAAAAAATGTATTGTTGGTTGTGATTACTTCTAACCGTGGGTTGTGCGGTGGATTTAATGCAAACGTGTTGAAAGCAGCAATGAAATTGGCACGCGAAGATTACAAAGGAAACAATGTAAGTGTATTGTGTATCGGTAAAAAGGCGGCAGATTATTTTAAAAAGACAGATTACGGAATCATTGGTTCGGACATGCCTCGTGGCTTAAACGAATTGTTTGATGAATTAACATTTGTAAATGTTGCTCCGGTTGCAGAAAAAATTATGCAAGTATTTGTTGACGGACAATTTGATAAAGTAGAATTAATCTACAATCAATTTAAAAACGCAGCAGTACAAATCCCTACAACAGAACAATATCTGCCGGTTCAAGCACCAGCTGCATCCGATAATAAAAAAGTTGGAGAGTATATTTTTGAACCAAGTAAAGAATTTATCGTTGCAGATTTAATTCCTCGCTCTTTAAAAACACAATTGTTTAAAGCATTATTAGATTCACATGCGGCTGAACATGGTGCACGTATGACATCAATGCACAAAGCAACTGATAACGCAGGAGCATTGATTAAAGAATTGAAATTAACATACAACAAAGCACGTCAAGCAGCCATCACAAACGAAATCTTAGAGATTGTTGGTGGAGCAGAAGCGTTGGCTGGATAACCGGTATTAATTATCAGGTATCAAGTATTAAGACTTACAGAGATGTAAGTCTTTTTTATTTTTATTCTTTCAATTTCAATTTCACATCCACTTTTGTTGTATCTAACAAACTGGAAGGATCCACTTCAATTTCTACTTTCACATCTTCCGCTTTCGGCATCATTGCAGCAACTTTGCTTTTATTCAATGCTGGAATCAACGTAGGTGCTATCTTCCCAACAGGACGATAGAGTAATGATTCTTCCTTTGTTGTAAATGAAATCATGGGATAACTTTCTTCCACAGCATCAATCATAAAAATAACCACACTCATCATCAACGCAAATTTCAAGGCACCAAATACAGCACCGCCAATCTTATTGACCGCACTTAGTGCAACACCATCCACCATTTTTTGAATCATTTTTGCGACTAAAAAAACAAAAGCAATAATCACTAAAAAAGTAAGCGCAAACGCAATGATGGGTAAATAGGGAGATTTCCAGTCGAAGCCTTCCGACATTTTTTGAGCAATGTAATCAGAGAATGTAATTCCACCCCAAACTCCTAAGCTGAATGCAACCAAGGTGGCAGCTTCAATCACAAGTCCCTTCGTAAAACCTTTGTAGAGGCCCCAAACAAGCGGAATACAAAGTAAGATATCGATGTAATTCATAAAAATGATTTTTAAAAGATGACCAGAGCAAATTTTGAATGCAACTAAAATCAAAATTTAAACATCTCTATGCAAAGAAAGCGTGAAACACTTTTTGAAAACCCCATAAAGGGTAAAACTTATTAAACAAACATTGTTCAATTACTCTCAAATACTATCCAAATGAAAAAATTTACACTTTCCTGCTTACTTGTTTTTTCAAGTGTAGTAGCAGCCTTTGCAACTGGTCACGTTGCCACAGCTATCGGAACAAATCCTACTTGTAATGGCTCATGCGATGGTTCTGCTGTTGCAATGGCTTCCGGTGGTATTGGTCCTTATGGGTATACCTGGACAGGTCCTGCGAGTTATACAGCAACGGGGGCAAATATTTCAGGGTTATGTGCAGGAACGTACATTGTTACAGCCATTGATAGCAGTGATATGAGTACAGCATTTTATACATTAAATTTAACAGAACCGGCAGCGGTAGTTGTTTCAGTGAATTCCACAACAACCTGTTTGGGTACAGGACCAGTTACGCTATTGGCTACCGGAGCAACAACCTATGTATGGAGCACCGGTGCAACAACAAATCCGATTATTGTTACGCCTGCAACAACAACCTCTTATACCGTAACAGGAACAACTGCCGGATGTACAGCAACTGCGGTTGCAACAGTTACTGTGAATACACCTCCTGTTGTAACATTATTTCCACTTCCCGATGCCTGTGGAACATGCAGTGGATCGATTACAACATCCGCAGCAGGGGCAGTTACGTATTCATGGATTGGACCGGGTTATGTTGGTACAACGATGAATGCCTTTGGATTATGTCCCGGAACTTATACGTTAACAGCAACGGGACTTGGAGGGTGTTCAACCACAGCAACAGCAACAGTAATACCATTGCCACTTGCAGTGGCTACAGTATCAACTACGCCAGCTTCTTGCGGTGCATGTGATGGAACAGCAACGATTGCAGTAACAGGAGGAGTGCCTCCCTATACTTTCTCGTGGTCGATTGGTGCAACAACCTCAACAATAACAGGGTTGTGCCCTGGCACCTATACGGTTGCCGTAACAGATGGAAACGGATGTACTTCTACCGCTTTGGGCACAGTTGCAAGTACGTCATCTATCACAGCAATAACAAGTACAACACCAACCGGTTGCGGTGTGTGTAATGGTAGCGCAAACGTAACGGCAACAGGTGGAACAGGAGGTTATACCTACGATTGGGCACCAGGAGCACCAACAGGAGATGGAACAACAGGTATTTCAAATTTATGTTTAGGAGGTTATACCGTTACAGTAACAGATGGTGCAGGATGCTCTTCAACGGCAGTAGCAACCATAACAAATACAACACCTGTTGTTGCAACGGCAGTAGCAACCCCTTCTGCTTGTGGAGTATGTAATGGTACGGTGAGTGTATTCGAATCAGGTGGTACTGCCCCATATGTATATGATTTAACAGGATTTCCTCAACAAACCAACGGTAACTTTTCAGGTGTTTGTCCGGGTACCTATATAGCAACCGTTACCGATGTGAATGGTTGTATTGGAATCTATACGATTGTTGTAAATTCGGTGAATTCAACAAGCTTTGCGGTTACCAGTGTTCCTCAAAACGAAACCGGATCAGGCTTAAGCAATGGGTTTATTGACTTAACCGTTTCGGGTTCCGCTCCTCCATATACCTTTTTGTGGAGCAATGGTGCAACAACAGAAGATATTTATTCATTATCAGGAGGAATGTACAGCGTTACAATTACTGATAATAATGGTGAATGCGCCATGTATACATTTTTAATTTCAACGATTCCGGCTTACGGATTTATTACTGGGTATGTATACAACGACATCAATACCAACTGTCTTTTTGATGCAGGAGATAGTCCTATCGCTGGATATTATGTTACAGTTACCAGCGGAACATCAACATATTATGGGTATACCAATGCTTCAGGATATTATTCTGTTTGGGTACCCAATGGAAGTTATACAGTTACACCAACAACGCTGACGGATTTGGAAGCAGCTTGCACAGCTTCTTATCCCGTAACGGTTACTTCAGGAAGCACGAGTTTAAACAATAATTTTGCATATACGTTGCCTCCTATTTACGATGTTTGTATCACGACCTATAGTACAGGAATTGTTCCCGGATTTAATGGAGCCTATTACACAACTCTTCATAACTATGGAACCCAAACAGCAATTGGAGTGGCTTATCTTGTGTTGCCAAGTATCTTAAACTATGTGACTTCATCACCTCTGGCCAGCAGTGTTTCTGGAGACACCATTTTTTGGAATTATACAATCAATCCGTTTACTGCGCAATTCTTTTCTGTTACTTTTTATACCCCTCCAACTACTCCGCTGGGGACAGTAACAATGGCCCATGTGAATGCCACTGTTACCAATGGAACAGATATTAATCCCGGATGTAATAACTATGTGTATACACGCTTTGTAACCGGTTCATTCGATCCGAATGCAAAAACGGTTTCTCCATCGGGCTATGGCGCAACAGGGAATATCGGGTTAACGGAAACAGAATTTACCTATTTGGTTCAATTCCAAAATACGGGTTCTGGTCCTGCAGTAAACATCAATGTGACAGACACCATTTCTTCGATGTTGGATTTGTTGAGCTTTGAAATGCTTGAAGCAAGCCATTCTTATGTTGTTGAATTTTTACCGGGCAATGTTATTCGTTGGAAATTCGATAACATCATGTTGCCGGATAGTACCAGCAATGAACCAGGAAGTCATGGACATGTTTTATTCAGAATGTCGAAAGCAGCAGCGCCAGCATATGGTGAGGTCATCGAAAATAAAGTATTTATTTACTTCGACTTTAATGCACCTGTGATTACGAATACAGCAATCAATACGTATGCAATGCCGATGTCTATTGAAGGACAAACAAGTGAAAATGGTAACATTACGGTTTATCCAAATCCGTTTACAGACAATGCCACGTTTGTTATTGAATCGGAAAAGGTGAATGAATTGTATTCATTTGAGTTAACAGACATATTGGGTAAAAAAGTGAAAGTGATGAGTGGAATTTCTCAAAAACAATTTGAAATTTCAAGAGCGGATTTACAAAACGGAATCTATTTCTATAAGATATACACTTCTGAAAGTATTATTGGTATTGGGAAAGTAGTGATTAAGTAAACTTATTTCAAACAGATTGCTTCAACCGGTAGTTAGTTCTCTACTGGTTGAAGCAATTTTATTTTATCATTTACCCAACTTGAAAAATCAAAATTGTCTAGCAAATTTTTTTCTAGATTGTCTGAAAAAATTTCATCAAAGGCAGCACTTAATTTCACCAACTGTTGCAATTCCTTTTGTTTGCCAACATCTTCTAGTTTCCGCATTGTAGCCAACAGAGCTGTTTCTGCACGGTATAATTTTTTCGTGGATTTTAAATAGCGAGTTGTATTTATAATGGCAAATGGAAGTGCCTCCCAATCTTTTGAATCATAATAAATAATAATTTGTAGCATTCGCGCACAACAATAAATGTCTGAACGCACCTCTTTGTTTGGATTGTTGAGTAGCTTATTTACCCAACGTAACGATTCTTTGTACTTTTTGTTTGCGTGCAATAAACGTGCAAAAGCAAAGCTGAATTGTAGTTCGTGAACCGGACTAACATGTTTTTCTAATCGCTCTAATTCGCTTTGTATTTGAGGGATTAAGGCGATTCCTTTTGTATAGTCATCAGACTTTATATATACATCCAATTCTAAGGATGAGGTGATGGTGAATAGTTTTGTTTGCCAATCGATGCTATTTTTTATGTGGAATGTTTTGGTAGATGCGCGCAATTTTTCAATTGCAACCAGGGCTTCATCGTATTGTTTAATTTTTGTTAGTCCAATTGCTAAGTTGTTCATCGAGATTAAATAAAAGAGTGGTTTCTTTTGTATTTGATGTGGATTCGCTTCCAAAAGAGAAACTACTTTTTGTTGATACCCAATTGCTATTTCAATCTCACTTTTTAACGTTCGATAAGCCCCATGTAGTTGATAAAAGCTTAGTTTAGAGCGAAAGGTAGTGGCCTTTGCTTCGGATTGCAACAGGGACGAAAGAGCAATTTTGTCGATGTCTCGCATTTGTTCTTTATCGCGATACATTCCTTCTGAGCGTAAATTGAAAAACAGATCGCTGGAAATTTTTTTGTATTCAATCGTGTTTTTATGAGCATTCAAACTATTTAATTCATTTTGATATAGTGTTATATGGTCGGGGAATGATTTGTTATCCGCCATTACCTGACGGAGTTCGCCATACCAATTATAAACTTCCAACAAAACAAAATGATTTTCATATTTCAATGCCGTTTTTTCTATTTGATTTAATGTGCTTCTGCACTGCTGATACAAGCCTTTTCGATATAAAATTTCTACATCGTTC
Source organism: Bacteroidota bacterium (assembly GCA_016722565.1). Classification (NCBI taxonomy): domain Bacteria; kingdom Pseudomonadati; phylum Bacteroidota; species Bacteroidota bacterium. The sequence continues at coordinate 66,533 of JADKIU010000001.1, read as the reverse complement.
AATTGGTTTTTTATTTCAATTTCGATACTGCTTTCGGAATGGTAATTACGTAAACACTTTAGAATTGCGTGGTACAGATAGTTTTCAGCTACATGAATTTGATTTAAAACGGCTTCTCCTTTAAATTCTTTTTTAATAAACGCTTCATTGTAAGTCCGCATGCGCTCGTAACAATCAAAGAGACGTGTAGAATTACTGTCCTCTCTGAATTCAGTGGATAGTTTGATATAGCGCTTCTCCGATCCGGAAAGTGATTTTATTAAACCAATGATAGATTGTTTTGAAATCATAAATTATTGAAAAGCAATTGATTGTGTAAAAATACTATAATTTAGATAACTACAATCTGATTAATCTAAAATATGTGTTTTTTACATTGTTTTATGCCATAATATATGTCAATTTATGAATATATATTTATTATTAAAATATTGAGATATAATAATATAGCTGTTTTATAGTCGTAAATAGAAACCTACAAATAAAAAATTAAACAATTGCTTCAATTGTGAGCAGCCATTTTCTTTGCTTTATCAAACCAACAAATCCAATTAAAAATGAAAGCAAGAAAAGTTTTATTAATCATCTTTATGTTGATTTTTCTAATCATTGCAATTACAGAAAGCTCAAATGCACAATGCAATTGTGAAATTGCCTTACCTCCCGGTCCCGGTGCAGTTGTTACGCTATCTCCAGCGGTGAGTATTGCAACAATTAATTCAACCATTGCAGCCGCAACGGGTCCAACAACAATTTATTTGGCAGATGGAACGTATAACATTCCAGCAGGAACGTATATCCTTGTTTCCAAGCCTGATATTACCATTCGTTCCTTATCAGGGAACAGAGACATGGTGATTATTAACGGTACCGGAATGCAATCGCAGAGCGGGGATTATCATGGAATACAAATAGCAAGAGGCAATTGTACCATTGCGGATATCACGATTAAGGACATTGATTGTCACCCGATACAAATCAATTTCAACACCACGTTTGATATCGACAATGTACTGATTCATAATGTACATATTGTGGATGGCGGACAACAGCTTATAAAAGTGAATGTAAGTGGAACAGGTATGTTTAGTGATAATGGTGTAATTCAATGTTCGTTGTTGGAATACACAACTTCCTTGCCAACAGGTTATTGGTATACCAACGGAATTGATTTGCAAGGGGGCAGCAATTGGGAGATTCGCGACAATACCATCAGAAGAATTAAAGCATCAATGGATCAATATACATCAGGCTTTTCTGCTGGTCCGGCTATTTTATGTTTTAAGCAAGCATCAAATACATTGGTTGAACGCAATACCATTTTAGATTGTGATGAAGGAATCTTTTTTGGAAATTGGGGAGATGTTGGGCCGTCCCATTCGGGAGGAATTATTAGAAACAATTTTATCCGAGGGGATAACTACACACGAGCAGGAATAGGTGTTTCCCGTTCTCCCAATGCCTTGATTATAAACAATACCATTTATTCTCCCGGCTCAAATGCGTATCAAAGTCAGTCGTTAACATCTATAGAAATTACGGGTTCAGAAGCAACGGGCTGTGTTATTCAAAACAACATGATGGATGAATACATGAATATTACAGGAGCTGCTCCAACGCCATTACAGATTACCAACATTGTCTCTTCAGGTGCTGCACATTATGTTAATCCAGGTGCAGTGCATCCGTTGTTTCCTGATTTGCATTTGATTTCCAGCTCTTCGGCAATAAATGCAGGAACCGCTCATATTAATAGGACTGATGATTACGACTGTCAAACACCTACAGCAGCAGTTGATATAGGAGCAGACGAATTTAGTATCACAACCAACATTAACAACAATTCAAATACAATAGCCATGAACATATTTCCAAATCCAACAACGGATGAGTTGAACATCACCTATTCATTAAATCAATCTCAAAATGTTTTGATAGAACTATTAAATGTTTTAGGTGAGAAAATTGTTCTGTTAAATCAAAAACAATATGCAGGAGAACGCACATTTAATCTGCATATGAACGAACTATCATTAAATGACGGAGTATATTTTGTGCGCATTTCTGTGGAAGGGAATACCTATGTTCGCAAAATTGTAAAGCAGTAAATGCTTCTCGGCTCCTTCCGGAGTGACTTACAGAATGTCATTTCAGGGGGAGTCGAGAAATGGAGCTTTAAACGGACTGAAATATTGCCTCCGAAAAGCCTGTTAATAGTATGAAAATCAAAATAATTAAAAATAAATTTGGAAGATTAAAAATTTGCGTCATATATTTGCAGCGCAATAAGAAACAATGAACAACAACTTTACATATACGTTAACTACTTCAAACAGCTCAATGATGTGCTGTATGATGTGTGCGTAATTATGGAAAGCCTGTTGTAACAACATATATTTTAAATCACATTTAAAAGGCTTTCCAGAAACGGGAAGCCTTTTTTGCATTCTCCCTCTCCTTTGGAGAGGGTTGGGGTGAGGTAAACAAACAAAACAAAAAACAAAATGACAATTTTAAACTTTATACTATTAACATTAAACTTATTTACAATGTGTATGTGTTGTATGATGTATCTGCGAATGCGGAAGGCAACCATATTGCATTATTGTAAAAGATAAAAAACGATAAAGCAAAATTTGAAAGCCCTTCCGCAGCAATGCAGAAGGGCTTTTGATTTATACACATTTAGACAAAATAAAAAACATGCAAAGCTTTCAAACAGAAATAGAAAATCTCCCGAACAAATCGGGACAGGCTCTGGTAGAAAAGGATATAATTGAACTTGAACAAAAAATTCACGCCTTCCGAAATGGAACATTGAACGAAGAAAAATTTCGCTCTCTTCGCTTGGCGCGAGGTGTTTACGGTCAACGTCAGCAAGGTGTTCAGATGATTCGAATTAAATTGCCATTTGGTAAGGTAACCGGGAAACAATTGTTACGCATTGCGGATATATCAGATGAATATTCAAATGGTAATCTACATTTAACTACGCGTCAGGATGTGCAAATTCATTTTGTGAGTTTAGACAAAACTCCCGAATTGTGGGCAAAACTCGAGCAAGACGATATCACCTTGCGGGAAGCCTGCGGGAATACTGTCCGCAATATCACTGCATCTGCGGTTGCGGGCATCGATCCGAAAGAACCATTTGATGTTTCTCCGTATGCTCAGGAAATGTTTAAATACTTTTTGAGAAAACCATTCGGACAAGAGTTGGGCAGAAAATTAAAGTTCGCTTTTTCATCGAACGATGAAGATACTGCTTACACTTTTATGCACGATTTAGGATTTATTCCAAAAGTGAAAATCATAGACGGGAAAATCACCAGAGGCTTTAAAGTGCTTGTTGGCGGAGGATTAGGAGCGCAACCCTTTTTAGCGAAAACAGCATTTGAATTTTTAGAAGAAGATCAAATCATTCCGTTTACGGAAGCATTGGTGCGCGTTTTCGATAGACATGGTGAACGCGCAAGTCGTCATAAAGCAAGAATTAAATATTTGGTGAATAAAATTGGAATTGAAGAGGTGTTGCGATTGGTGGCGGAAGAGCGTTTGGCATTGGGTTATTCAACATTTCCCATTAATTACGATGCAGTGCCGGTGAAACAAAACACGTCAGCCGCATCTTTCACGACATTTAAAATAAGTGATAATAAAAAATATCAAGATTGGTTAGTTAGTAATGTATTTGAGCAAAAGCAGCAAGGCTTCTATGGTGTGAACATTAAAATTCAGTTAGGTAATATCAGTTCACACACCGCACGTGAGTTAGTTAGTTTAGTTAATACCTATGCAGCAGACGACATACGCGTAACGGTAAATCAAGGTTTGTTGTTGAAATTTGTTTTAAAAGAAGCCTTGCCCGCTTTGTTCAAAGCATTGGATAAATTAGGATTAGCCGATCCAGGATTTGATAGCGTTGGCGATATTACTGCTTGTCCGGGTACCGACACCTGCAACTTGGGAATATCCAGCAGCACTGGAATCACCAAAGAGTTGGAAAGAGTGGTGAAGGAAGAGTTTCCGGAACTATTGTTTAACAACGATATCAAAATAAAAATCAGTGGTTGTATGAATTCGTGTGGGCAACACAGCTTGGCGCAAATTGGATTTCATGGAAGCTCATTTAAAAATGGAACCGCTGTTGTTCCGGCATTGCAACTGGTTTTGGGTGGTGGAATTGTTGGAAACGGAGAAGGGCGAATTTCAGAGAAAATCATTAAAGTGCCCAGCAAACGTGGCCCAGCAGTGCTAAGAACCCTTTTGAATGACTTTGAAAAAAACGCTGTAGAAGGTGAATACTTTAATAATTACTATGATAAACAAGGGAAAGATTATTTCTATCAATTGTTAAAACCACATGCTGATAATAGCACCTTGTTGCCGGAGGAATACCTGGATTGGGGACATACGGAAGAATTCAAAACCGAGATTGGAGTGGGAGAATGTGCCGGAGTGATGATTGATTTGGTGGCGACCTTGATTTTTGAAGCAGAAGAAAAGTTGGATTGGGCAGAAAGCGCATTGAATGAAGAGTTGTATGCCGATAGTATTTATCACAGTTATGCAAGTATTATTAGCGGAGCCAAAGCATTGTTGTTAGATAAAAGTTTAAAAACAAATACACAAAACGATATTATCAATGATTTTGATAAACATTTTGTGGATACCAACGAAATCAATATAAATGGCAGTTTCAGAACCTTTGTTTTACAGATTAACCAAAATGAGCCCACAAAGCAGTTTGCAGAGACGTATTTAAAAAACGCAAAAGAGTTTATTAAACAAGCAAGTGCATTGAGAGAACAAAATAGAATAGCATTATGAAAAAAGAATTTAAACATCATATAAAGCATGGGAGTTGTTGGTACGATAACTTTTTTAAGATCAGTACACGACAAATTCAGAACAGACAAATAATCACAAAATCCTCCAATGCAAAAACGCTAGAGGGTGAAAAAAAACAAAAAGAAAATGAACTCACATAACAATAAAATCCCACAATTAACATTGGTAGGCGCAGGTCCTGGAGATGTTGACTTAATTACTGTTAAAGGCGTTGAAGCCATTGGCTCCGCTGATGTAATATTATACGATGCATTGGTGAACCCCGAATTATTAAAATATGCGCCTATTGGAACCTTGAAAATATTTGTTGGAAAACGAAATAACAATCATGCTTACACACAAGAACAAATCAATGCATTGATTATTGATTTAGCTTTTACACATGGACATGTGGTTCGATTAAAGGGAGGCGACTCATTTGTATTTGGAAGAGGATATGAAGAGTTGGCACATGCAAAACTATTTAACATTGAAACAGCAGTAATCCCGGGAATCTCCAGCTCCATTGCTGTTCCTGAACTACAGGGAATTCCTGTGACCAACAGAGGAACAAGTGAAAGCTTTTGGGTAATCACCGGTACAAAGAGCAATGGACAACTTTCGGAGGATATAAAGTTGGCTGCGAAGTCGACAGCAACAGTCGTGATTTTAATGGGCTTAAGCAAACTCAAAGAAATAGCGGATGTGTTTATCAAAGAAGGGAAAAGTGATACGGCTATTGCATTGATTCAGAATGGGTCTTTGCCAAGTGAGAACATCGCTTTAGGAACCATCGAAACGATTGTAGAAATAGCGAAAGAGGAAAAAATAGGAGCACCGGCAATTATCGTCATAGGTGATGTTGTAAAACTTCATGAGGCGTTCCCCGTAAGTTTAACGGATTGGAAATATTTATTGAACTAGATGTAAAAGGGGTGATCAGAATTGAATTTCTTCCGGAATTGGATACAAGCACAATGATTTGCTCAATATTTCAATTTCGTACATGAAAGATTTTATTCAAAAATCACAATTAGACGCTTTTGAGAGCAATAATGTGTTGGTTATCAACATTAACCATAATTTTGATTTCAGGGAAAAAGCCAATAAAAACATGAATTAAAAGACTTTTAAATGGTATAAAAACAATAAATTAAGTGTTAAAACAATAGTTAAACAATAGTTAAGTGTAAAATTGAATAGAAATTAACATTGTTTCAACAGGAAATTGACAAAAAGACTATTTTCGTAATCCAATGAGTAAAAACGCATCCACCAATCATTTATTTCCTGTTTTCTTCAAATTAGAACAACTACATGTTTTGATTGTGGGTGGCGGTGCCATTGGTTTGGAAAAAATTTCTGCTGTTTTAAATAATAGTCCGCAAGCCAAAGTAACCCTTGTGGCCAAAACCATCCTTCCGGAAATAAAAGCATTTCAGGAACAATCGACTCAATTGATTTTAATCGAGCGCGCTTTTGAAGTAAATGATTTGGACGGAAAAGATTTAGTGATAGCCGCTACGGGCGACAGAGCCATCAGTGTGCAGATTCGCGAAGAAGCAACCAAGCGCAAACTATTGATCAATGTCGCAGATACGCCTGATTTATGTGATTTCTACTTGGGCTCCATTGTACAAAAAGGCGATTTAAAAATTGCTATTTCTACCAATGGAAAGTCACCAACACTGGCCAAACGATTGAAAGAAGTTTTTAATGAAGCACTTCCGGATGAAACACAACAAAGCATTGATAACCTCAATAAATTTCGGAATCAGTTAAAAGGCGATTTTGCGCATAAAGTAAAGCAACTCAATGAAGCCACTGCAATTTTAATTGATCAAAAAGATGTTCAAAAAAAACAGTTTAATAAACGCATTTTGTTCGTTACGCTGTATGCGCTATCGGTCATTGCCTTAATGCTTGTTGGCCATTTGTTTTTTACCCTTGTCCCGTTAACCACTATTGGCACTTACTTTTCGGATGTCGCTTCCAGTGTCGACTCCTCTATTCTACTTTATATCTTAGGAGGATTTGTTGCTCAAATGATTGATGGAGCATTAGGAATGGCTTATGGAGTTAGTGTCACTACTTTTTTATTAAGCCTTGGCATTCCCGCAATTACGCCAGCTGTGGCTAGTGCAAGTATGCATGCATCTGAAGTTTTTTCAACCGGAACATCCTCATTAGTGTATATGAGATACAAAAATGTAAACAATAAATTATTTAGAACATTGTTAATCCCTGGAGCATTGGGTGCTATTGCTGGTGCATTCGCCATTTCGTATATCAGTAAAGACAATATCAGTTATGTTAAACCATTCGTATCTATTTATACATTGGTTTTAGGAGTACTTATTGTGCGTAAGGCACTGAATTTACATATTAAAACACGAAAGAAAATAAAACGTATTAAGCCGGTTGCTTTGATTGGGGGCTTCTTAGACTCTGTAGGAGGAGGAGGGTGGGGCCCGATTGTTACTACAACTCTCATTGCTGGTGGAAGAAATTTTAAATATGCAATTGGATCGTCTCATGTTGCTAAATTTTTTGTTGCACTGATTAGTACTGTAACTTTTATTTCAATTATCGGGTTAAGTCATTGGCAAATTATCTTCGGTTTGGTTATCGGAAGCATGATTGCTGCACCAATCTCTATTTATGTGTCTACAAAAATTTCAAATAAATGGGGATTGATTTTGGTTGGAATGCTTGTAATAATTGTTAGCTTTAAAACACTAATCTTTTCATTCTTTTAATGGACATCGAAGCATTAAATAAAAAGTACATTTTACTTTCTCCGGAAGAGCGGATTCGAGAGCTATACAACGATTTTGGTAAAGTGTTGTTCACTTCTTCGTTTGGAACCACGGCTGCTTTTTTATTGCATCTGTTTCATAAAGTACGTCCCGCAGAAACGGTTTACTTTTTAGATACCACGTATCATTTCAATGAAACAATAGAATATAAAGAAGCTCTTACAACACTGTTGAACTTGAAGTTGATTGATGTAAAACCGGAAGAGTGGAAGAATAAATTTACACAACAAGATAAAACGTGGAACTCTGATCCCGACTTGTGTTGCTCGATTAATAAAGTGGAACCCATTGATAAAATAAAAGAAAATTTTGAGGTTTGGGTTTCCGGTTTAATGGCCTCACAAAATGTACACCGACAAAATTTAAAAGTGTTTGAACAGAAAGACGACATCATTAAATTTTTTCCGTTGATTGATCAAAATGAAGCCATTGCAAAAGAATACATTCTTAAGCACAAATTACCGGAGCACCCGTTGCTTTCGCAAGGATATAGCTCTGTGGGTTGTTTTCATTGTACGGTAGCCGGTAAAGGAAGAAGCGGCAGATGGGTGAATAAGTCGAAAACGGAATGCGGACTGCATCTGTAAAACGAATCAATTACTAAGAAACAGATTAATTTAGATTGAGTAGCAACAAGTCGTGAGGTATTTTCGCAACGAAAAATTAAAATAGAACGGATTAAAATTATGGGAAACAAGAATATTACAATTGGATTATTTGGCTTTGGCTGTGTTGGACAAGGATTGTACGATGTATTAAATCATTCGCAAGGATTAAAAGCAACCATCGAAAAGATTTGTGTGAAAGACAAAAACAAAAAGCGAAAGATTGATGCTGCTTTTTTTACGTATGATCGCGAAGAAATTTTAAAAAGAAATAATTTAAATGTGATTGTAGAGCTGATTGACAATGCAGACGAAGCATTCGCGATTGTGAAAGATGCGATGAACAACGGTGTAAGTGTGGTAACGGCCAATAAAAAAATGTTGGCAGAAAATTTCAAAGAACTGTATCAACTGCAAGAGAAAAACAATGTTGCTTTAATTTATGAAGGATCTGCAGGCGGAAGCATTCCAATTATCCGGAATCTGGAAGAGTACTACGACAATGAGCTTTTGAGCAGCGTGAAAGGAATCTTAAACGGTACATGTAACTATATTCTTACGCGTATGGAGTTGGAGAATAAAGATTACGCGGAGGTGTTGAAAGATGCTCAGGTAAATGGTTTTGCGGAAAGCGACCCATGGTTAGATGTTGCGGGATTTGATACCAAATTCAAAACATTATTATTAACTGTGCACGCCTTCGGGATTGTTTTAAAACCGGATGATATCTTTAATACCGGAATTCAGAATGTGAGTTATGATGATATTTTATACGCTAAACAAAGAGGTTTGCGTATTAAAATGTTGGGTGTATCTCAAAAAGTAGGAGATAAATTCAGAGCGTATTCATTGCCACATTTTGTAGACAGAGAAAGTGAATTGTACAATGTATTGTATGAGTACAATGCTGTTGAGGTGGAAGGCGCATTTTCATGTAAACAAACATTTGTTGGGAAAGGTGCCGGAAGTCACCCAACCGGAAGTGCTGTGTTATCCGATATTTCGGCATTAACATACGATTATAAGTATGCTTACAAAAAGCTGAAAAAAGCCTTAGATGGCAACAATAAAATTGAAGACGGAATCAAACAAATGGAATTTGATTTTCCAATTAAACTATATATCCGTTTTCAAAATAGAAAAGAGTTGAAAGACTTGGAAATACTATCTATTGAGGAAGAATACAAATCGGCACATACCAACTACATTATTGCGAGTGTCAACTTTAACTCGTTGTTTAATATCTTTAATAAACGCGATAATAAGTTGTTTATCTGCGCGATTTAGTAGTAGTGTTTTTATTGCCACAGATGCACAGATTATTCGTTTAAAGGAAAAAGAAGGATTTTAATAATAGCCAAGGCTATTATATGGATTTCAACTACATTATTGCGAGTGTCAACTTTAACTCGTTGTTTAATATCTTTAATAAACGCGATAATAAGTTGTTTATCTGCGCGATTTAGTAGTAGTGTTTTTATTGCCACAGATGCACAGATTATTCGTTTAAAGGAAAAAGAAGGATTTTAATAATAGCCAAGGCTATTATATAGATTGAGAGACGTAATTTAAATTTAAAAAGGATGATTATTTGGGAAGAACCGGAAATTATTTACAATACAAAAGATAATTTCCCGATGAAAGAAGAAACGTTTGAAATTATTGGTTTATGCATGGAGGTACATCGCGGTTTGGGAAAAGGCTTGCTTGAGGTAGCATACAAAGATGCTCTTGAACATGAACTAAAATTAAATCAAATAAATTTTGAACGTGAAAAGAAGTATGAAATCGAATACAAAGGGATTATACTTCCTCATTATTTTGTTGCAGATTTTGTGATTAATAATATAATCGTAGAAATAAAAGCTCAAAATGGAATTTCCCCTGATCAACAAGCTCAAATAATTAACTATCTAGCAATATCAAAAAGCAAAGTCGGACTGTTAATTAATTTTGGCGAAGCCTCTTTAAAATTTAAACGTTATGTTTTATAATCTGATCAATTCAAAAACCGAAAATAAATCTGTGCATCTGTGGCAAAAGTCTTAATCTGATTATATTCAAAAAATTAAAAAATCTTTGCATCTGTGGCAAAAATCCGAGATTCCATTAATTCAAAAAATCGCTTTAATTCTAGAATCTTAGCCAAAAAGCGATTAATCTTGGCGTTTAGTGTCGAAATTTAAACCTTTTTAACAGTAGCTAGTCGAAAACACAATTTTGCAAAAACTAAAATTCGTATTTTAGTGAACGAAACAATTGTGTCCCCAGTGTATATTAAAAAACTACTCTTTATCAGTTACCTGATTTTCATTTCTGGATTTGTTACTGCTCAAAACCGGCCAAATGCTGATGGATCAACCCCTCCGGCTATTGGAAAAATCAAAGGCAGCGTAGCAGACAATAAAACCAAAGCACCGGTTGAATTTGCGACCATTGCCCTTTATAAACTGAAAGATTCATCCTTGGTAACAGGTGTGATTGCCGGCTCAAAAGGTGATTTTCAACTTTCGGAGGTTCCATTCGGACGCTATTTCATGAAAATTAATTTTATTGGTTACAAACAACTGGTAATCGATTCCATTGCAATTCGCCCCAAACAAACGGAAGTAAATCTCGGTGAAATCAAATTAAAAAGTAATACGGAACAATTGGGTGAAGTGGAAGTAAGTACTGAAAAGAGTACACTTCAATTGGGAATCGACAGAAAAGTATTTAATGTAGAAAAAAGCATTGTTAGTGAAGGCGGCTCCGCTTCTGACGTTTTGCAAAGTATTCCCAGTGTGTCTGTGGACATTGATGGAAACATCAGTATGCGAGGGAGTGGAAATGTGACCGTTTTAATTGATGGAAAACCTTCCGGAATCACCGGTTCCAGTCGTGCGGCCATCTTACAACAAATTCCTGCAAGCAGTATTGAAAGTATTGAATTGATTACCAACCCTTCTGCAAAATACGACCCCGATGGAATGTCCGGAATCATCAACATCATTACAAAGAAGAATAAATTGAATGGATTTAATGGTTCCGTTACAGTTGGTGCCGGAACGGGCGACAAATACAATGCTGCTGCAACCTTGAGTTATCGAAACTCAAAGGTGAATGTGTATGCGAATTATGGATTTCGTTCCAATAACAGAACAGGCAGTGGCTCCACCTTACGTCAAAACTTTTTAACAGACACCACCTTTTTTCTTCGTCAGAACTCTACATCTCTCAATAAGAACATCTCACATAATATAAAAGCTGGAGTTGATTTTTACTTAAATGATAAAAATACAATAGGTGTTTCTGTATTATACAATTTAGGTGATGAAGCGAGCAACGAAACGGTAAATTATTTTGAGGCGGACAACAACGATATCACATCGGCAAGTTATAGCAGGGATATTGTTACCGGTGACATTCCTACCAATACGGATTACAATTTGAATTATCGTAAAACGTTTGCAAAACCGAAGCAGGAGTTTATTGTTGATGTAACCTATTCGGATGCTGCAGGAAAAAGAAACGAAAATTATTTGGAACGGAATTATACCTTGAAGTATGAGCCGAAGAATACAACTCCATTTAAACAGGAAACAAAAACAATTTCATCAAACACGATTCTTTCAGCGCAAGCAGATTATGTTCAACCGCTCAAGAATCAAATGAAATGGGAGCTGGGCGCTAAATCAACATTGAGAAATATTGGGAGTGATTTTACGTCTAATTTGTTTGATTATACTTTATCCGAATTTACGTTGGATACAAATTTGAGTAATAATTTCTTGTATACAGAAGATATTTATGCTGCTTATTCCACATTCTCAGGTGCAATTAAAAATTTCGGTTACCAAATTGGATTGCGCGCAGAGCAGGCGAATACCAGTTCTAAATTATTAACGACCGAAGAAAAATTTGTAAATAATTATTTTAATTTATTTCCTTCTTTACACCTTTCACAAAAATTAAAGAAAGAACAAGAGCTACAAATCAGCTATAGCAGAAGAATAAACAGACCTAACGTCAGAAATTTAAATCCGTTTAAAGACAATTCCGATCCCTACAATGTTCGTTATGGAAATCCGTATTTAAAACCGGAATACATAAACTCGTATGAGTTGAGTTACATGAAATATTTTCCAAAAGGAGTGCTTACCACAACTGCATATTTTCGTCAAACCGATGGTGTAATTCAACGCTATAAAACCATTTCAGACAGCACCATTTCAGAAATTACCTTTATCAACTTAGATAAATCACAATCCTACGGTTTGGAAGTGATTATTAAATCGGATATTACTAAATGGTGGAATGTTACGTTTAGTGCGAATGGTTTTCAAACAAAAATTGATGGTGGAGCACAAGCTGATTTACAAAATGAGAATCTTAGTTACATTATCAAATTCTTGTCAAATATGCGTGTTTGGAAGAATATGGATATCCAATTTACTGCAAATTACAATGGCCCAACAGCTACATTGCAAGGGGAAGTGAAATCTATTTTTTCGATGGATTTAGGATTGAAAAAAGAACTTTTTAAAAATGCAACTTTGAGTTTGAATATTACTGATTTAACCGATGCGCGTAAAATGCAGATTATCGGAGCCAATGATCCTGCTTTCTATCAGGAAATGAATCGTAAACGAGAATCACGTGTGGCAACGCTTACATTTAGTTACCGTTTTGGTAAAATGTCCGAAACCAGAAAGTCGCGCCCCGACAGACAAAACAACGGTGGATTTGAAGGTGGTGGTGGAGACATGGGCATGTAATTTTTCTTTTTATCTCCGTCTGAAAAATAAATTATCTTCGTGAAATGAAATTTCACATTTTAATTGTTTCATTTTTTTTCGGAATTCAATCGCTTTTTTCGCAACAACCTGCCTATTTCATTTTGGGGGAAAATGAATTTGAAGGTGTTCAAATTTATGATGTTATCCAAGACAATAATTTGAATTATTGGTTTGCTACCGACCAAGGCTTTTACAAATACAATAGCTATACCTTTGAAAGGATTGAATGTTCTGACATGAAAGGCTTGTCGGCATTCGGTTTTGTAAAAAACAAAGAGGGAACAATTTTCTGCTACAATCTCAATAGCCAACTCTTTAAAATTGAAAACGATGTTTGTTCTGTTTTTTATGAATTTAAAGACAATGAGCGCGCCAGTGATGTATACCTTTCCATCACTGCAAACAATCAGTTACTCGTGGTTTCAAGAACCGCATTGCTTTTTGAACCTTCCGGAAAGAAAATCGACATTGCATTTGCTCCCCCGAGTTATTACTGTTTCCCTTTTCTCACAAAGTCGGGTAGAACCATCTCCTACATGTTAGGCAAAGACTCATTATTAATTATTGATAACACGAAGATTAGTTTTACTCCAATTCTTTGTGATTCAGAAAAAATTGATGGAGTATTGAAATTTTTTCGGATGAATAATCAGGCATATGCTATTTCAACTGCAGGGAAAGATGTGTATACGTTCAATGAAAATACGTTCGAACTAAAAAAATTATTTGCAAGCCCAGTTATGGACAGCAAAGAATTTTTCCGATTTTATGATGAAAACAACCAACTTTGGTTGGCCGGAACAAGATCGGGAGTTAGGTATATTGGTGACATATCGAAAAATCAACTTTCCGAAACATTGTATTCGGATGCATTGATCTCAGATGTTTTTCAAGACAGCGAAGGAAATTTGCTTTTAAGTACTTTTAATAAAGGAGTATTGGTAATTCCTGATTTTGAAATTCCGGATGTTGTTCCTGCCTTGGAAGGGCAATCGGTTGTGAGTATTGAACAAGATAGTGATTTAGGAATCGTGATGGGGACATTGCAAGGGCAACTGTTATCATTTCAAAACAATCAGTATAAAGTAATATCAAACAATGGCATCAGGCCACTGCAATCGGTATTCAGTTGGCCCAATTTTCCTTACATCATCTTTGATGATGGTCAAGTGAAAGCGTATAATAGAAAAACAGGGGAAATAAATACAATTTTAGAGGGTTCTTTAAAAGATGCAACCTTTATTGATGAGAAGAATATTTTAATAGGATTAAATACCAACATTTGTAACATAACAGTAGTTGGAGAAAACTCATTTAAATGTGAGCGTTCTAATGCCTTTAAAACGCGAACGTATTCCATTGAATTGGAGCCGGCAACAAAAAGCGTATTTATTGCAACTTCTGAAGGGTTGAAAATTTTAAAAACAAATCTTGCAGTTGAAAATGCCACGTATAAGGATGAAATATTATTTGCGAATGATATCACCGCTGACGGGAAATCCATTTTTGTTTCAACCAAAAATAGAGGAATTATTGTCTTTGAAAATGATCGTGCCATTCAACAAATTTCTCCTATTCTAAATCAGAAAATGATTGAAGTGCACAAGCTGGTTGTGCATAAGAATCAGCTATACACCCTTTCTTCTGAAGGACTTGTTGTGTTTGATAAAACAGGAACTGTTTTAATTCAGCTGAATAAAGTGCAGGGTTTTTCTACCAATAAAATATTTGATTTCGAAATCATTGACGATCAACTTTGGATCAGTCATTCAAAGGGTGTCCAAAAACTATCCATCCATCAACTAAAAAACAGCACCGAACCACCATTAATTAAGTTAATCAAGATTGAGGTGAATGATCGTGCAATAGATGGATTAAATGCACAAGAATTTGACAATGATCAACGAAAATTTCGATTTGTGGTTTCTTCGCCAACACTCCGCAACAAAGAAAATATCAAATACCATTATAAGTTGTTGGGGTATGAAGAAAATTGGGTGATTGGGAATTATTCTAACAACGAAATTGTTTATAATGGTTTGGGTCCCGGTACCTATACATTTGTTATTAAAGTAGAAAACCGTGGGAAGTACAGTCAGACTGTTTCTTACTCGTTTTCCATTTTATCACCCATCTATTTGAGAGGATGGTTTATCATTGGTACAGCTTTACTGGTGATTTTAATTATCACCTTGATTTATCGGTATATGTTGAATGCCCAACGAAAAAAATCTGAAATGATTAATGAGCTCAATTTCTCAAAGCTCACAGCGATTCAATCGCAAATGAATCCGCATTTTATTTTTAATGCCTTAAATTCTATTCAAGATTTGGTATTGAAAGGAGATATTGATAATTCGTATACGTTTATTACTAAATTTTCCAATTTAGTAAGACGTACCTTAAACTATTCGGATAAAGATTTTGTGGATTTTGAACAAGAAATAAAATTGCTGGAGCTCTATTTATCATTGGAAAAATTACGATTTAAAAAGGAGTTGGAGTATACCATCACCATCGACAATACTGCCGACATTATGATTCCACCTTTGTTGATTCAACCGTTTATTGAAAACGCATTGGTCCATGGTTTACTTCATAAAGAAGGAAACAAGAAGTTGACGATTCACTTTCAGATGAAGGAATCACTTATTTGTACCATTGTAGATAATGGTATTGGAAGAGAAAAGGCAAAAGCAATCAAAGTGCGTCAACGTTCTGAGCACGAATCCTTTTCAGGAAAGGCGATTCTGAAGCGGTTCGAGATATTAAGCAATGTGATGAACAGCAAGTTTGGATACGAATACGAAGATTTATACGAAAATAATATTCCGACTGGCACCCGAGTAACTTTAACCATCCCCGTGAAACATAAATTTTAGTCTATTCCTGAATGAAAAAGGTTGATTCCTGAATTTTATGTGGAAAGAACAGGAATCTCGATTAGATTTGCAACAAATGAATAAAATCAGAGCCATATTGGTTGACGATGAGGAAAGTGCACGTGATGTGCTCCAAAACCTCCTGCTCCGCTTTTGTCCGGATGTAGAATTGGTTGCCAAATGTGAAAATGTTTTAGAGGCGGTGGAGGTCATTAAAAAAGAAAAGCCTGATCTGGTATTTTTAGACATCGAAATGCCCAACTATGCCGGTTACGAATTGGTAAACTTTTTTCAAGAAATTGAGTTTGAAATTATTTTTGTAACCGCGTATGATCAATATGCTGTTCGTGCTTTTGAAACAGCCGCAATTGATTATTTATTAAAACCGATTGATATCGACCGATTGAAACGCGCCATTGGAAGAGTTCAAAATCAATATAATCTGGAGCAGCAAGCACAACGTTTGTCTTTGTTAAGCAATACGCTTAAAAACAAACAATTGAAAAGTATTGTTGTGAGCGACAAAGGCCAACAACACATTGTTCCAATCGAAACAATTATCGCCATTGAAGCGCAGGAGTCGTATTCTTTTGTACATACTACCGATAAAAAGTATACCGTTAGCAAGAATCTGAAACACTTCGAAACCATTTTTTCGGAAAACACTTCGTTTATACGTGTTCACAAATCATGGATCATTGCAAAAAATCATATTCTTAACTACTCAAAAACAGAACTTTCCATTCAACTAACGAACGGTTTAATCGCAAAACTTTCGAAGTATAAAAAAGTTGAATTCGAAGAAGCGGTGATTGCTTAAGTCCATTCCTGAACTAAATTGGCTATTGGTGAAGTATGCCGAAATGAATAACAATTCTCACCTATGTTTGCCCCGTAAATATGATACAGGGAATGAAACATACATTGATCATGATTAGTTTAGCACTTGCTCCTTTCGTTCTGAAAGCGCAAGAAAGCCAAAACACAGAACTCTCAAAATTGACTTCCGGAAATTTCACAGTTAATAAAGTGGTGGAGAATGGAAGCAATTTCAAATTTGAAGTGGCTGCAAAACAATGGCCAATCAGCTTTAAAAAAGAAGGTGAAAATTTTACAGAAGTACTTGTAAACAGAGCGGGCATCATCGAAGAAAAATATCAAGCCGATTTGCCGGGGTATCCTGCCTATTTTAAATCAGAAACAAGCGAAATTGTTATTTCTGCAATCGATAAAAAAATCTACTACTATTCCTATAGTGTAAAAACAGGTGCAAGCATAAAATACATTTTCTCTGATTCGAAAGTGAGAAGCTATGCAGATGAAAAAAGCACATTGGATGAATATCGTACAAAAATCAAAGAACTTCAATCTACCACACGGACACAACGCATAGAAGAGAACAATGCACTACTTGCAAAACAAGAAGAAG
The DNA here is from genome assembly GCA_016722565.1 of Bacteroidota bacterium. Classification (NCBI taxonomy): domain Bacteria; kingdom Pseudomonadati; phylum Bacteroidota; species Bacteroidota bacterium. The sequence goes on along the minus strand of JADKIU010000001.1, from coordinate 49,190 downwards.
AAAACACCTTAAAAGGCAAAACAATCAAATCGATTAATGTGGTACCGGTAACAAAACCAACGGAAGTGGGTTTGTTGAGCATCATTGCCATTGGTGTGGAATTTACATTGGATAACGGAAAAGTTTTGAAAACAAAAAATTTAGGTGGCTTCACACCTTATATTGATTTTGATGTAGAAGTAAGTGGTGGAGATTTTGCAGGTGGTGATTTTAAAGTGGCGAGCGATAGCAGAAAAATTCCAGGAGATAAAATTGAAATTACCGTTTGGTCGAAGTACGATGCAAAAAAAATAAAAGGCAAATACAGTTGTCCGGCTAATTACAAAACGGATGTAAACTATAATTTTTCAGGAAGTTCAGGAGCTTCTGGAAGAGGCGGTACCGTTGGATATACAATCAACGGGAAAAACGGAGCAGATGGAAAGAGTGTGAATGTTTCTGTTACCACCATGCAAATCAATGGAGAGCAAGTAAACAAAATTGTGATAACAGATACGTATTCCGGAAGTGTGCTGGTAGAATCTAAAATGAACATCAACAATACACTTACCATCAATGCAAATGGTGGAAATGGTGGAAGTGGCTCTGTAGATTTCGGTAATGGTGGAAATGGTGGCGATGCAGGTAATGGCGGAAATGTAGTTGTTTCAGGAAGTGGTGCAGCATCGATAAAAATTTCAGTATCGAATAACGGAGGAACAGGTGGAGTGGGTGGAAAAGCAAAAACACAGTCGTATTCTCCAGGGATGAATGGAAGAAATGGCAACAAAGGAATCTTTAGTAAATAAATCAATACAATTAAATCGTTAAAAAACAAAAACAGATTACTATGAAAAAAACAAACATTATTCTAACAATAGCAATGCTATTTGTTTATGGATTTCAGATGAATGCGCAGATAAAAGGGAACTTTGAAGCATTCAATGCAGAGAAAGATGAATTGGGAATTACCGGACAATACTTTGGAAAAGTAGATAAAAAATCATTCGGATTCAGATTTGTAAAAGAAGCGAATGGTAAAATTGTGAATGAATTGCATTATTTCGAAAAAAAGAAAAGTGCTGAGCCGCAATTGAAATTGTCTATGAAAGAAAGTTATTTTAGCAAAAACAATGTGAAACTTTTTTATGCTTGGGTAACAGCTAGTGCAACAGGATATGTTGAAGTAATTGAGGTAGAGCCAGGAATCTTAGCTCAAATTTCTCAATCATCAGAAAGCGCAAATGGCGGACCAGCAACATTGGATGCAAAAAGAAAAGTGGTGGATGTAATGGCAAAAGATCAAGCGAAATTAGAAGCTTGGGATGTGGAAACAGCACAAGCTAAAGTGGATATGATTATTGCTTCGTTAAACACTGAAAAATTAGAGAAAGAAAAAGCAGAGTGGATGAAAAACGAAGTGTATGCAAAAAACGTAGACAAAGTTGTTTTTGCTGCGCAATGGTATCATCTACAAAAACAAGGGTATCCTGATAAAATTGGTGTAAACGGTGCTGACTTCAAAACAGAATTAGACATGGCTGGAAACATGAACTTCATGGCTTTCTTCAGCGTTCCTCCAAGTGTTAAATACCCTGGACAACAAATCAACATTGAGTATGAAATGGGTGGCAAAAAAACAAACAGAGAAACCTTAAGAAAAAAATCTGCAGCTTGGAGTAACATGGTACCGGTTATCGAATCAAAAAAATTCGAATACCGTCAATCACCAACCAGAGCAATTCGTGAATATAACCAATACCAAAGTCAATTTGTTCAAGATTATGCAGCGATTCAATGTTTGTATGATAACAAAGACAAATTAAAAGTGGGTCAAACCTACGATTTTACTGTTAGAATTTATTCTCACCGCGATGGCGAAAACGGAGCATTAATTGCTGAAGGAACTGTAAAATTAAAATACACGGACAAAGCAAAAATTGCTTTTGAAGGTGATCCTGCAAAACCTGAAGTAAAAGGTGTATTCGGACAATTTGAAGATTTCTTAAACGAATAATAAATCGTATTGATGTAATTCAAACTGCTCTTTACGGTTCACACGTACCTTGAATTATATTAGAAATCCCCGCTGAATAAGCGGGGATTTTTTTTATTGGTGAAAGAAGTTAGAAATTTACAACACACGTTTCTGTTCGGCACTCGTGCGTATTGTTTTCTCCAGTCGTGCTTGCTGCGTCTTTTCCTGCTTTGCACTCATGATCCAATGAATCATTACTTTTTTATAAGAGGGTGGTTGATTCTTAAAAAAGTTCCAAGCCACTCGATTCTTTTTAAATTCTTTTTCATACGTAGCAGAAAGGTCCACCGGTTCTTTTTCATGCGAATAGATTCCCGATTTATGCGCTTTGCGTAATTCATACGCTTTTATTCCGGCAGGTTTCATTAGGCCGGCTTTTTTGAGTGCTTCTACTTTTTTAATATTGATTTCACTCCAGATGCTGGTCGTTCTTCGGGGTGTAAAACGGATGCAATAACTTTCTGCATTAATGGACCTGCGCACACCATCAATCCAACCGAAGCACAATGCCTGATCAACCGACTCCGACCACGTCATGGAAGGCTTACCGCTTGTTACTTTATAGAAACCAACAATCAGTTCCGTTTCTTTGGTAGCATGTTTTTCCAACCAGGCTCTGAATTTTGCTTGTGTCGAGAAAAAAGTGGCGTTCATTTAGGATGTTTTTGTTGATGGGATAAAATAACTATTTAAGTCTTGTATTTATTTCTCAAAGTCAAGATTGGTTGGTTCGTCTTGTGTAGCAGATTTTTTTCCGTTTTTCGAATCCGTTGTTGGAACGCTGTTATCAACGATTTCAATCGTAATGTTGTCGAACCAAATTTGTCCTTTGCCATTTAACAAAGCGCCATATGCAATAAGCGATGCATTGCTCGGAACGTCCAAAACGATTTCATACTTCGTCCATTCTGTTGTTCCTTTGATGGGTCGATCACCCATATTATCAAATGAAAGCGATTGTTGTGAATTCGCTTTGTCAACACGAAACCAAAGTCCTGCCCAGTTTGCAACATTTTCCGATTTCACATATCCGGTCATTTTAATTCGTTTACCGAGATATTTATCTGGTTTGCTTTGTTGCATCAACGTCCCAAACCCGTCAATCTTTTTGTCGATGGATTTTATGGTTGCTGCATTTTTACCATCATGCACAACACCTTTGTCAATTCCCATTTCGTAGCTTTTAGGCTTGCTTCCTGCAGCAAACCAACCGGTAGGTAAATCAAATGATAAGAGTGCTAATGTTGTTCCCAACAAGAGAAGGCTTTTTAGTATTGATTTTGTCATTGTTGTTAGTTTAAAGGTTAATATAATTTGTCTTACGGAGTATGAAGCCCGTATGGCGATAACCTGATGTTAGCGCCAGTACTTTTCTAGCTTAATAAAAAGAATATTCTCATTTGATAATAGTATTATAAATAGTTTCTATATCACTTATATCAGGTTCTTTTTTCATCCATTCCTTTCTTTTGTTTGAATCTGACATCCATCTATAAAACCATGAAATTCCCCATTTTTTATAGTAATTATTATTTTGATAATATGCAGAATCTTTAATGGCTTCGTCAATACTAACGAATTCATAATTTTCTAATTCTAATAAGGCTATGATTTTTATAAGGTATTTAGCATTAATTGAATTATCGTGGCATAAGTAAATCTGATTAACATTTCTTCCGTATATGGATTGAGATAGCGAGTCGAAAAAATGAATGTACTCTATCGTTTTAGAAACATACAATTCACCAATTTTATTTGCCTCTTCAAATTTTGAATTTGAAATGTAGTACTCATAAATCGCATTAAACTGCCAATCAGAACTTTCAACAGTGAAGGGCGCAATTTTATAATTCATGGTGGACAATAAACTATCCATTTTTATCTGATGAATTGAATCAATCCCCAAATCGTTATATGGAAATCGAAAATAGTCAACTGGCTTGTTGAACTTATTAGCTAATTGATGTAGCATGACTCCTCCCTTTTCAATGTCCTTCTTGAATTTATCGAATTCAACATCGGAATAGCGTAAATGAGAATACGTGTGATTACCAAGCGTAACGTATTTTCGTTTTGCCCATTCTTCTAGGAGCATCACATTTTGTGCTGTATCTGAAGTTCTGGTGATTAATCCTTCATTGACAAAAATTGCAATTGGAATATTTAAGGAGTCTAAACTCTCAAGCAATAAGGATTTATATCGATTATCTTTAAATAGCTTTGTATTTGGAACATCATCAATTGTTATTGCAATTTTAGAGCGTTCTTTTTTCAGGGGAACATTTAAATGAGTATCAAACCAATCTATTAATTCAGCATTTAACTCCTTGCTTTTCCCTTGAAAGCCATGATTTGCTTCATACACTTTAAGTTTGTACGAGTAATTAATTGCATCAAGTTTTTTGGCCATATTTAAAGATTGCTGGTAATCAACCTGAGCGTCCAAAGTGCCACAAAGCAGAAGTAAACTACTTTTTCTATTTAAGCTGTCAGCCCAAAATAGTGCTGATCTTTTCCTTAGCTCTATTTCCTTGTTTTGTGAATAGTTTGGAATACATTCACTAATCACATTTTGTTCTAGTTCAGCTCTTTGTTCAATAGCTAAAAACAAATCAGATACACCATTCCCAATAACAGCAGTTTTTATCCGATCTGATTCTTTTAAGGATAAATACGTCATCATGCCTCCTCTAGACCACCCAAACATTCCAATTCTTGAGGTATCGGCATATTCCAATTGGTCTGCAACATGAATTAAATTAAGCACATCATTCAAGTCTTTACCACCGAACTCGTCACGAGTTCGGTAATTGCTCGCTAAAATTATGTAGCCTTCATTTGCTAAGACTGCCGTAGAGAAAAATAGCATTTTTAGCGTTAATTTATTGAAGTCGCGATTACCACCTCTATTAAAAATGATTACTGGATAGTGCCCTTTTGCTTTGGGCGAAATAACAAAACCCTCAACAGTTAGTGAGTCGCTTTTATATACTAGTTCAGAATAATTTAGATTATTAGCATAATGGTAATCAGGTAATATAGAATCATTTGACGAGATGATTTCCCAGAGTTCCGTCTTTCTAACATCCAACGTGTTTTTGGATACAATGCAACCGTCTTGACCGAAAGTCAATAAAGCCCATAGTATTAACGTTAATAAAATTATAAATTGTTTCATTAGCAAAAGTCATTTGATAAAGGCTGCTTGTAACGTTTCATACCCAGGCAATGCTACCCCTTGTAAAACCTTATTCAAAACTACAAATATTCCACTTAATCTCTGCACTATAATTCGAAGAACAATGATGGCAGAACCATAAGCACTGTTATAATGCGCGCCTTTATTTTTTGAGCCGTTTTCAATTTCAACGTTTATATTTTAGCTAACCCAAGCTTAGACCTTCTTCTATTCATATTGAATTTTCTTTTTACAGGGAATAATGTGAGTTCACCTTCATTGTTTTTTTGCATTTGTGTACCATAAAGTTGTTTTTTCCCTTCATCAATGAGTAATCGATCGAGGTACATAGCAAAATATTTTTTTTCTAAATGATTGTTTTCCATTGCCATTTTTATGGTTTTGTAGTGTTTTTTTCTTACATCATAACTGGAATGTTGCAACATTAAAAAGGCATACCTGCTAGCTGTATTGCCGATTTCTGAAATACTTGGAAATAACATTGAATTATGATGAATAAGATTCGTGATGTATTCACAACTTATAGAATCCTGCTTATATTGAATTGTCCATAGACTGTCAAGTGTTGATTTTTTTTCACCAATTTGTTCTGAGCGTAAAATTTTTTGACGACCATTTTGATCTTTGAATCCCATCTTACATATTTCGATAGCTAATTCTGGCTTCAAAATGGAACTATTTTTCTTCTTAAATTCATCTTCAACTATTTTTGTTATTCGTTTCCACCGGTCTTCATTTCGTAAAACGTTCAAATCATCATCAACTAAAAAATAGATTTCTTTTAAGCCTAAATTCATAGCATAATCTAAGAAGATGAATGCTGAATCAACATTTCCAACTTTAGCATAACGACAAGCAGTGTTATATGCTAACGATTTATTATATCCATGAACACTTATGTATTCTAATGTCAATTGTAATGCTTTTTTGGTGTTGCCATAAATATCTAATGAATCAATTGTTTCAATTCTAATTTGTGAATTCATTTTATTAGAAGCCAAACAAAATAAAATGATAGCTAACCATTTCAAAGATTTATTTATTTTTACAATTATCATAAATTGATGAATAACGTTTGTCAAATAAAGTGCGTGTTAAATCAGTCAAACAAAACACTTCATTTAGGATGGTTATAACGGTCTGCAGCTTTGCGAAGTGCTCGATTTTAGGGTGCTTCGCTACCAACCAGCTTCAAAGTTAAAAATGAAAAGTCGAACTTAAAAGTTTTAGCTTCGCCCGCGTTTATTGCATATGTGTTGTTAACAAAGGGCTCTCTATTGTCCAACGTTGTTCTGCCTAGTCGTTTTAATTCCGCTTATACTTTGTTATGCTCTTTTTTTCTTTAATTAATTCTAAGTAATATCTGCTTATTTGCCAATATAATTCTCTATCAGAAGTTAACCCATGGTTTCCATTCTGAAAAGTTTCTAGTATTACATTAACATCATTCTTCATTAAATTTTCATACAGTTGCAGTGCTTCTTCATAGAATGCTCTTTTGTCATCTGTTCCATGTAATATTACAACGTTCGTATTTTTGGAAAACTTGTTGGTCCAAAAAACGGGTGAGCGAGCAATTAAAATTGAATCCCTATTCTTCCAATAATCAGGCAGAAATTGAGGCAAAACAACGTTTTCCATCTCGGGATTTTTACTCACATTCGTGAATAGATTAGCTGGACTATACATGAGAATGGCAAGTTTAATTCGATTTGTCTTTGTAAGAGCCTGACAAGTGTTTATACCTCCTCTGCTAGCTCCAATCATCACTATTCTAGAGGTATCCACATTTGACATGTGGTCAATTATTGGAAAAAGGTTCATCACATCATTTATATCTTTTCCACCTATTTCATCATTCCCTTCACAGTCAGAACAGCCACCTCGGTATTGTGTTGCGATTACGACAAAGCCCATTGAGGCATATTCAATTAATTTACCAGTGAATGCGTCTGTCATATTCGAAAATTCTCCATGACCACCTCTGTTGTATATGATGCAAGGATAGAACCCTGCTGCTTTAGGTTGTATTAAATAACCTTTTACAGCAATGGAATCACTTTGATATACAATTCGTTTACAAATTACGCTTGAACAGTTTTCTCTATGATTTGGGAACTCCTTGATTTTAGAATTAATTAATGAGTCAGATAGATAATAAACTTGTTCCTCAATAATAGTTCCGTTTTGAGAAAAACCAAAGTTTCCAGAAAGTAAAATGGATAGAAATATGATTGCTTTATACACCGATATGTCCTTTTTATTGTCAAACAATTATGTTACATTTTAAAAAATGTCGATAGAAAAATATGTTCAAATAACCTTTTGCTAAAGGTTTGCAGCTAGAACTTGTGCGGTTTTGGAACACTCGTCTACCGAAACGTTTAAATAAAGATACTATGTTTCTATGCATTTGCAAAATGAAAATACTTTTCGCGGAGCGACCTTGAATTTGCAAATGCTTCGATGTCTGCCCGTATAAGTTTTAGATGTTGCTAATAGCTGGCATTTTATTCTGCGGTTAGAAAAGATTGCATTTCGCTTGGCATTGGATAGTGTCCATTTTGTCGCATTATTAAAACTATTTCGCCCAAATGGAATGATAAATGAACTGTTAAGTCTTGAACTATTTTTAACTTCTGCTCAATGCCTTTTTGGTCCATTGTCATTTTGCCTAGTTCCACTTTAACATTTTCAATTTGCTTTTCAAACTTTGCTATGTTGTCATTTAGTATGCTTTGGTCTGTTATGTTTTTGTCTGCGCGCCATGTGTCAATTTCATTTATATCTTCTGTCGTGATGTCACCCAGCCTATTTAGTTGATTGTCTTGCCAAATTATTAAATGATTTAATATTTGCCATACACTTTTAGGGGAATTGTTGTTAGTCAAACTAGCTTGTTGAATGTCTCATTTATTAAACACTTTAAACGTATCAAAAGAGGTGGAAAATAATGATTCTATATTCATAGGTTATTTTTTTACGCTTACCACTAACGTTTTCCTAGCAGGTGTAGTTTTTTGCTTGTCCAAGTTATGCATTTGAGCGTTAACACGCAAAAAATCACGTTTGCTTTTTGTTATACACTATGTGCCACATACAGATTTGTATCCCCCTCTTTATTGTCAATGTTTTTAAAAATTAGGTCAAAATAAAGCTTAATAAGAATTAAAATTGGAAAGAATGATTTGATGAATTTTAAGTCAATAAAATTATTTTTAATTGAATTAGGAATAATGTCGGTAAACCAAATAGATGTAAAAAGAAGAGTCAATATTGCAAGGATTGAATTAATTTTTGATTTTTTTGATGTGAATAGCCAAACTCCAATTCCAGCCATAGCTATCACATAGGTGGGTGATTCTGCTTTGTAATTAAACACAACCATCCAAATTAATATTAAAGCCATGTATTGCAATCTGAACTGTTGGCATGCAAATAGTTTAAATTTTAATAGTGGCGTGAAAATAATAATTGTTCCAAATGCTAGGGTTATTAATTTGAAGTAATTCAAAGGAAATGCAAATTGCGTAAATGAGAAAAAACTCATACCAATTGATTCGTTTTGGTCTGCTCCAAGTAAGGTGTACCAATTTTTATATTGCCAAATGAGTTCAGAAAAGTCAACAACTAACAAAGGAAGCAAAAAGAATAATACAAGCCATACTGATAAGGAAAGGATAGATTTAAGTTTGTTTGGATAAAGCAATAACAAAACACAACCAACAATAGAATAAATTTTAATAAAAGTGCCTAGTACAATAAATAGAGTGGCCTGCGTATTTTTACCTTTTTCCAACATATTAAAAGCCGTAATTGTCAAACCCGCTAACATACTATTGCATTGTGAGTTTTGTGTTGATAGTATTAATTCAAACAGAAGATACAGGATTATAATTATTTTTCTTGATGGATCAATTGATTTAATTGAATAAAGAGCGTAATACAAGACGAAAATGTTTAATGAGTTCCAAACAATGAGTCCTATGCTGTCAGGTAAATAGTAGAAGACTGCCATAATACTTGCAAACGTTGGACTATATTTATACAAGTCAGCATATTCATTGCAATAATAACTATACAAATTTTTATTTTCAACCAAATGAAAAAACGAATTTTTAAAAAGCACATAATTATTGTAGTGCGTATTTTGACCCCCCCCGAAATTCTTTACGCCAAGACTTATATTTTGAAGGGACAATAAAAGAGAAAGCAGGAAAAGTAGTCCTATAATAATCCATTGATTTGTTTGAAGGTAAAAAAAAATGTTTTTAGGTCTAAATGTCATAATTTTTGGTAGAATGTCTTTTCGTGTGTCTCCTTGGCGCATTGTGTATAACGTTTTGCGGCTTGGCGAAGGTGGCGTTTTACCATTGAATTTTAATATGAAGCACACACTTCAAATTTACGAAAAACTGTCCTACGAAGCACAGAACCGCCACTTTTGCCAAACCGCTGTTATCAGCTGCCCTTCTGTCCGTCCGAAGTGTTGTCGGTCGTGTTTGCAGGGTCTGTCTGCGATGAACGGGTGCGGTTGCTTGCACTCTCTTTTACTTTTGCTGCGTCTGCCTGTGCGTTGAGGCAAAAGCAAATGTGAGTGCAAATGCGTTGGCTTTAGATGCAGACGGTTTTGGGTTTGCAGGTCTCTCCATTTTATCCTTTGTAATTCATCAGTCGTAAACTCGTCAAAATTACTATTAGCGTTACTCCCACGTCTGCGGCAATTGCAAAAACTAAATTGCTGTAACCGATGAATGCAAGTGTTATGAATATCAATTTTACTGCTATTGCTCCAATGGTGTTGAGTTTTATTCTGCGTAATGTTTTTTGACTTAACCGAATTAAAAACGGTATGAGTGAAAGTTTGTCGTTCATCAATGCAATATTTGCGGTTTCTATTGCTGTGTCGCTGCCTGCTGCTCCCATAGCTATTCCTACGGTGGATTGTGCTAAAGCTGGTGCATCGTTTATGCCATCGCCTACCATTGCTACGAATTTATACTGCTGTAAAAGTTCTTTGATTTTGTCGGCTTTGTTTTCGGGTAACATATTTCCGAATATTTTTTTGATGCCGACTTGCTGTGCAATATAGTTTGCTGCTTTTTCGCTGTCGCCTGTAAGCATAACGGGTTCTATGTTCATTACTTCTATTTCTTTTAATGCTGCTGCACTGTCGGGTTTTATTTCGTCCATTAAACCTATAATACCTGCCACACCTTCGCCAAAACTTACGACTACACTTGTTTTGCCTTGTGCTGAAAGTTCTGCTACAATTTTCTCGGCTTCTTTGTCAACAGGTTGATGTTCATTTATGAAATCTAACTTGCCTACATAAATTGTTTCGTCTTCACACACCAAACATTTTGCAGTCGCACCTTTGCCCATTATGCTTTTAAATGCTTCGGTTTTGTGTGGTTCAAATCCTTCTTTTTTACTTGCATCAACAATGGCTTGTGCTAATGGGTGTTCTGAAAATATTTCTGCTCCTGCGGTGCAAGCCAAAAGTTCTTCACGGGTTGTTCCGTTTAAAGGAAATACATCTGATACAATCGGATTTCCAAAAGTAATGGTTCGTGTTTTATCTAATGCAATTGCTTTGATGCTTGCCAATGCTTCGATGTATTTTCCGCCCTTTACTAATGCTCCTTTTGCTGATGCGTTCCCGATGGCTGCATAGATTGCAACGGGTGTTGATATGACTAATGCACACGGACAAGCGATAACCAAAAGTGTAATTGCCTGTTGCAACCAATGATTGAGGTCTAATTGCAAAACGAAAACAGGAATTACGAAAACTAAAATTGCCATTGCAATAATGGAAGGTGTGTAATACTTTGAAAATTGCTGAATGAATTTTTGTGTTTCGCTTTTATTGCCCTGTGCTTCAAAGGTGAGGCGAATGATTTTTGAGAAAGTTGTATCAACAGAAAGTTTTGTTGTTTCTATTTCTATAAAACCATTTTTGTTTAGTGTTCCTGCAAAAAGATTGTCGCCTGTGTGTTTGTCTTTGGGTATGGGTTCGCCTGTGATGGCAGCTTCGTCAACGGTGGTTTCTCCTGAAATTATTTTTCCGTCAAGCGGTATCATTTCACCTGCTTTAACTTGAATGATTGTGCCGACTGTAATTTTATCAATGGCAACATTTGCGTTTTCTGATTTTACAAAAGCGGTCTTTGGTGCTTTGCTTACTAATTCATCTAATGCAGATTTTGAATTTTCAATTCCAATATCTTCCAAGCGTTCACCTAAAACATACAATACTATTACTACTGCTGCTTCGGGATATTCGCCTAAATAAAATGCTCCAATAACTGCAATTGTCATTAGTAAATTGATGCTACTGAATTGGAGTTTGAAGATTGCTTTTAAACCGTTCCACAAAACATTGTAGCCAATGCCTAAAATGAATGCAGCGAAAACAAATGGTGCATAAGGCATTGGAATATGAATGCCGATGATTGAAAGAATTTCTAACGCAACTACTATTATGATTGCTGAAAGTAGAAAAATGAATTTTTTATCGTTGATTGGTAATTTCATTGCTTGAATGTGTTTGAATAATGATTAATAAATCTTCGGGTATTTCCATTGGTTGCAGTGGCGGAACATTAGCTCCGCCTGTATTTCCAAGTGGAATGTTCCCGACAAAGGATTTTACGCCACCTATTAAAAGGCGGGGAATTTGTCCGATAATTTCTTTTGTATTTTTTGTTTTGATGCCGAACTCTAACATTTTCCAATGCACAAAAGAATGTGCAATTGGATAGGGCTGTCCAAGTATGTGTGCCCGTTCTAAGTGTCGCCAACTTTGCTGAAAATGCCTTTTGGTAAAGGTGTTTTCAGCTTCGGTTAGTTCCTTTTGAAAATATGGTTTTAGTGATGTTGGCATTGATGTGTTGAATTTCATTGTTTTAAATTTTAATGTGCGTGTGCCTCGCCTTTATTATTCATTTTTGCAAGAATGAAAAATGCTCCATTCACAACTACTTTGCTGTTGGCAGGAATTTCTTTGAGCAAAGTAATTTCACTGTAACCTACATCGGTAGTGCCTTTACGAATTGGAATTTTTTCAAAAGTTGTTCCTTCTTCTTTGTGTTCAGGTTCTTCTTTTTCGCTATGCTGATGTCCGCTTTCATCGTGTTTGTGTTCGGCTGTTTCAGTTTCGCTGTGGTGTTCTTCTTCGCTATGAGCATCGGTAACAATAAAAATATAGTCCTGCCCTTCGTGGTTTACAATGGCATTGGTAGGCACGGCATCAACAGTAGCATTTTCTAAACTTACTAATGCAGTTATGCTCATTCCGTCAATCAATCCTTGCTTGTTCCCTTTCACCATTGCATGAACGGCAATGGCTTTTGTGTTTTGTTCAAAGGTGTTACTAATGGCGTAAACATCGGCATCATATTCTTTACCAGGGTTGTTGGTTAGCGTAAAGTGAATAGTTTGCCCAACTTTGAGTTTTTGCAAATCCTTTTCATACACATACAAATCCAGATGCAGTTGGCTGTTATCCACTATTTCGGCAATGGGGTTGTTGGCATCTACATAGCTGCCGATGTTTACCATTACATTGCTTATTGTGCCGTTTATGGGGCTTGAAATATTTACAACTGATTGGATATTTTCGCTTGTGAGTGAAGCGGTGTTGATACCAATAAGTTCTAACTGCTTTTGCAAACTCGCTTTTCTTGCCTTCAATGTTTTAAGTTCAGCATCGGCTGACTGCAAATTTTTCAATGCTCCTGCGTTGCCTTGTTGCAATTCTTTTTGTCGGGCAAATTCCAATTGTGCCAATTCTGTTTTTGAAGAAACACTTAAATATTCCTCTTGCATTGTGATAAAAGAATTGTTTGAAATGGTGGCAATGGTTTGTCCTTTACTAACCGAATTTCCTGTTTGAACCAAAATAGATTTTATTACACCGCCCAATGATGCTGTGGCATTTGCTCTGTTTTGATTTGGCACTTTTAAAATTCCGTTGGCTTTAAGTGAGGCGGTGAGTTGCTTTTTCTCAATGCTGCCAAATTCTATTTTTATAGATTTCATTTGCTCGGCTGTAAGCATTTCCGTGTTGGTGTTTTCGTGTTCATCGTGATGCTCTGTTTCTTCACCGTGAGTTTCGGTTTTATTGCTGTTGCAGGATGCAAATACGATGGATGTTGCAAGGGCTGCCATGAAGATTATATTTTTCATTTTTGCGAAATTTTATTTATTGATTAAGAAATTGATGTTGACAATGGATTGGTTAATTAGATTGATGGATTGCAGATAATTTAATTGCACATCGGTAGCGGTTTGTAAGGCTTGCAAGTATTCAATGTAGCCAATGTCGCCACTTTTGAAACCAACCTTTGCGGTGCTGATAATTATTTCGGCATTGGGCAAAGCGGTTGATTTGTAGTAGTTGTATTGCGACAAATTTTGACTGTATTGTTGAAAAGCATTTTGCAATTGGGTTTGTAAAATCAGTTTTCCGTTGTCAGCTTCTTTTTGCAATGCCTGTTGTTTATAGTCAAGCGATTTTATTTTGGAAGCGTTGCTAAAAAATGTAATAGGAATACTGATACCTACATTAAAACCCTGAAAACGTTTGCTACCGTCAAAATTTACATCTGCTCCATTGATGCTTTGCACTCCGATTAACGACTGGTTGAAATAACCCACATTAAAATCGGGTAAAGTTGAAGCCGTTTCTAACTTTTTGTTTTGTTCTGCAATTACTGATTGCTGATACAATACTTTAAGCGTTGGATTATTTGCAATTAGGGTTGTGTCAAATGAACTGCTAAAAATAAGCGGTTGCCAATTTTCATTTACGGTTATTGTAAAATCTTCGCTTGTATTCATTAGTGTTTTAAGGGAATTGTAAGCCGTTGCAAAATCTGTTTCGTTTTGTTTGAGCAACTGTGAAAGTTGTCCCCGCTTGGTTTCGGCTGTGGTTTTCTCCAACAAATTTGTTTCACCTGTTTTGTATCGCAATGCTGCTGCACTCACAAAATCATTATACAAACTGTCTAAAGATTGCAGTTGCTTTTTAGTTGTTTGCAAATACTGCAACTGATAAAACCAATATTGAACCTGTGCTTTTATTTCGTTGGCTGTGGCTTGCTGTTGCAATTCACTACTTTGCAATTCGGCTTTATACAAACTTGATTTTGCGGAATAGTAAGTAGGGAATGGAATACTTTGCGAAACCTGAAAAGCCTTGTCCTGATTAATGCTGTTGTATTGCCCAAACTGGAAATTGACATTTGTTTTAGGTAATTCAAACACTGATTTTTTCAAGATGGTAGAAGATTGTACATTGAGTTGTTGCGATTGTAATTCCAAATTATTTTTCAATGCTGTGGTTATTGCATCATCAACAGAAATACTCTTTGTTGTTGGCGATTGTGCATTGGCAGCATTAAAAGAAAGCAAAGCAAAAACTAAAATGCTTGCCGTTGAAATATTGATTTTTCTTTTAGGTGAAAATAGAACATACAACAAAGGCAAAACAAATAGAGTTAAGAAAGTTGCTGTAAGCAAACCGCCTATTACAACGGTTGCCAATGGTTTTTGCACTTCTGCTCCTGCACCGTGTGAAAGTGCCATTGGTAAAAATCCCAATGATGCAACGGTGGCAGTCATTAACACAGGTCGCAAACGGATTTTAGTTCCTTCTTTTATGCGTTGGATTATGTCTGTCATTCCATCTTTTGCCAACTGGTTGAAAGTTCCAATCAGCACAATTCCATTTAAGACTGCTACACCGAACAATGCAATAAAGCCAATACCTGCCGAAATGCTGAAAGGCATATCACGAATGAGCAAAGCGAATACACCACCAATTGCACTCATTGGAATGGCGGTATAAATTAGAGCTGCCTGTTTTACTGAACTGAACGTGAAATAGAGCAACATAAAAATGAGTGCTAAAGCTACTGGCAAAGCAATCATTAGTCGCTTGGATGCTGCTTGTAGGTTTTCAAATGTTCCTCCATAGGTGTAATAATAACCTTCCGGTAATTTTACTTTTTCATTCAGTTCTTTTTGTATGTCGGTAACTACACTTTCTACATCTCTGCCTTTGATGTTGAAGCCCACCACTATTCTACGTTTGCCATCTTCACGGCTAATTTGTGCAGGCCCCAATTCCATTTTGATTTCTGCAACTTGGGATAATGGAATTTGCGTTCCGTTGGTAGTTGGGATATACAAATGGCTCACATCGTCAATGTTGTTGCGGTGTGTGCTGTCAAGACGAACTACTAATTCAAATTTGCGTTCGTTTTCATATACAACTCCTGCACTTCCTCCAGCAAAAGAAGTAGAAACAATGTGGTTGATGTCCTCAATATTCAACCCGTAATTGGCAATTTGAGAACGATTGTATTTGATTACGATTTGCGGAAGTCCTGCCACTCGTTCAACACTTGGTTCTGTTGCACCGTCCACACTTTGCACAACTGAATTTACTTTATTGGCATAGTTTAAAAGTGTGTCCATATTTTCACCAAATATTTTTACTGCAACGTCTTGGCGAATACCTGTCATCAATTCATTAAACCGCATTTGTATGGGTTGGTTCTTTTCAAAGAATACCCCAGGGATTGTGTTTAATCTTTCTTCAAACTCTTCTGCCAATTCATCATAAGAAACATCACGTTTCCATTCGCTTTGTGGTTTCAAAATTATCATCATATCCGTTGCTTCGGGTGGCATTGGGTCGGTGGGAACTTCGGCAGCACCTGTTTTGCCAACTACCATTTTTACCTCGTCAAATTCTTTGATAAGTCTTGATGCTTGCATTGAGGTTTCTAAACTTTGTGAAAGTGATGTGCCTTGCGGTAATATGCAGTGAAAAGCAAAATCGCCTTCCTGTAAGGTTGGGATAAATTCACCGCCCATTCTTGAAAACAGGAACACGGAAACCACAAATACGGCAACTGTTACACCTACAATTACTTTTTTGAAACGGATTGCTTTTTCCAAAAGTGGTGCATAAATGCGTTGGAAAAAGTTCATCATTCTATCGCTCAATGTTTTCTTGTGCGAAACGTTTTTAGAAAGGAACGCTGCACACATCATTGGAATATAGGTAAGTGATAAAATCAACGCCCCAATAATGGCGAAAGAAACCGTTTGAGCCATTGGGCTAAACATTTTGCCCTCGATACCTACCAAGGTAAGAATTGGAATGTAAACAATAAGGATAATTATTTCTCCAAAAGCGGCACTGCTTCGGATTTTAGATGCGGAAACGAAAACTTCATTATCCATTTCTGATTGTGAAAGTTTGCCGATGGCTTTTCGCATTCCTAAATGGTGCAAAGTGGCTTCTACAATAATTACTGCACCGTCCACAATTAGACCAAAGTCAATTGCTCCTAAGCTCATTAGGTTTGCACTTACGCCAAATACATTCATTAAGCCCAATGCAAACAACATTGATAAAGGAATGGCAGAAGCTACAATCAATCCTGCACGAAGATTTCCAAGAAACAAAACCAAAACGAAGATTACTATTAATGCTCCTTCAATCAGGTTTTTTTCAACTGTGCTGATTGCACGGTTTACCAAATCTGTTCTATCTAAGTAGGGTTCAATTACTACATCTTTTGGCAATGATTTTTGAATGGTTGCCATTTTATCTTTAATACGGCTTACCACATCGGCACTATTTGCACCTTTCAGCATCATTACAACTCCACCTACTGCATCTACTTCACCGTTGTAAGTCATTGCACCATATCGCACGGCACTACCTAAATGCACTTCGGCAACATCTTTTATTAAAATAGGAATGCCATTAGGATTTGTCTTTACCACAATGTTTTTGATGTCGTCAAACGAACCAATCAAACCAACTCCACGAATAAAATAGGCATTTGGCTTTTTGTCAATGTAAGCCCCGCCTGTATTTTCGTTGTTCTTTTCTAAGGCGGTAAAAATCTCTGGAATGGTTATTCCCATTGCAATAAGTCTGTCGGGGTTTACGGCAACTTCATATTGTTTGAGTTGTCCGCCAAAACTATTCACCTCTGCAATACCGGGTGTTCCATAAAGTTGTCGGGCAACAATCCAGTCTTGCATTGTCCGCAAGTCCATAGCGGTATATTTGCTTTCGCTGCCTTTTTTTGGATGAATGATGTATTGATACACTTCTCCCAAACCTGTGCTAACGGGTGCTAATTCGGGTGTGCCAACACCTTTGGGTATTTTGCTTTCGGCTTCCTTTAGTCGTTCGTTAATCAATTGTCTTGCAAAGTAGATGTTCACTTTGTCGTCAAATACCACTGTAATTACCGAAAGTCCGAAACGGGAAATGCTCCGCAACTCTTCCAAGTCGGGAAGGTTGGCAATGCTTTGTTCTATTGGGTAAGTTACCAACTGTTCAACCTCTTGTCCTGCAAGGGTTGGGCAAACCGTAATGATTTGCACTTGATTGTTGGTGATGTCGGGAACTGCATCAATAGGCAGTTTAGTTGCACTCCACACTCCCCAAACAATGAGAGCAAGTGTCATCAGTGCGATGATGAATTTATTTTTTATGCTGAACGCAATTATTTTGTCTAACATTTTTTTAATCAGTTTGATGAATGAATACAGGATTACTTGCGGTGCGACAGCACTGCAAGTAGTTTTGTTTTGTTCCGTTTTCAGCGGAATATCAGAAATTCATTAACTGAGTTTTGGCGGTTGCCAAATAGACAAATACACCTCAGAAACAAACGAGGCGTTGTAAATAGGAAATTTTTTACTGATAATATGGAAAAGCGGCAAGAAGCGGCAGGATAAAATTGAACTGTTGAAAGATTGTCCGCAGCAAGCACACATACAAAACGGGGTGCAATGTTCTGTGTCGCTGTCGTGGTCAGAATGGTCGGTTGTGGTGAATGTAGATTGGTCGGCACTCAGATATTTACAGTCGTCCTTGTCGCTGCACGGCATAACTGCCAGTGTCAACAAATAAAAACTAAATATGAGTGTAAAGACTTTTTTCACGGGGTCAAAGATACGAAGAAATATTGTTGGGTGTGCAGAAAATTGTCGGGTGGCGCGTTAGTGCGGTTGGGCAAAATAAAATGTGCTGCAAAAGCGGGTCGGCTTGTGGGTGGCTTTGCAGCTCTTTTTATTTTGCGAAGGGATAGCCAAACGGCTTTGCCGAAAATTGCATTGTCGGTCGGTTTATGTCTGTCGGTTAATGGTCGCACTGTCGGGTTTTAGGGTTGCTGATAACGGTTTGCGTGCAAACGAAGGCCGCGAAACCAAAGCGCTGAACTGCAAACCTAATACAAACTTAAAAGAAATATCTGAACTTTCAAATTATTGCAAACCAGCGGCTTTCGTTTGCACGCTGTTAGCTGCTGCTGCTTTTTTGTTGTTCACTTCTCTCTCTAATTATTTCTAAAATGTTTTTTTGAATGTCTCTCATTATTAACTTACTCCAAAGTCCACTGTAAAAATTAAATCTTGTTGAAAGTCTAAATTGTGAAGTCAAATGTAAAGTTAATTTGTCTTCATTTATTTTTTCAATTTCATACTTACCTTCTAAAACGTCAAAATATTTACCACCAACCGTAACATGTTCGTCAAGTGCTTTTGGTGGAATTGATTTTGGGTCAGCGACAATATTAAATGCTAATATTTTGTCTGGTTTCATTTGAGTAACAGTCTCGGTAAAAAATAATCCACGAGCAAAAATGGCTTTCCTTATTCCTCCTATTGCAATTGTGTCAAGTTCAGCCTTTATTGGTCTAGGAAAACCCATGAATTGAAAAAGCGAATTGTTGTTCTCTCTTTCTGAAATTGGTTTTACTCTTGTAATATTGCTCCAAACAATTTTGTCAGTTGAGTTGATTTCAATTGAAGTGTGTTCTGTAAATATTTTGTCAGTCAGTCCAAGTTGATTTTCAAATGGCGCAATTAAAAATGGAAGAAAAACAAATAATGAAACATACAATTTATCTGTTTTGTTTCGCTTGAATACTCTTGTTCCAATAAGTCCACCAAGTAAAGACATAAAAAGAAAAACCGGTAAGGCCATTAATGCACAAATTATTCCTTCTTGTCCAAAAAGTAATGAAACTCCCACAAGTCCAATAACTGAAAAAATTGGCATTGTTATGATTGCAATTTTTCTAGAACTTGTTATTTTGTCTTGGTGATAAGATGTAATTAGGCCAATTACAAATGGAACTATAAACATAAATGAAATTGTCATTAGTCCAAATGTTGGAAAAAATGGCTTATCCTCTGTGAAGTCTTCCATTGAAAAAATTGCTCTTGCAAAAAGTCCATAAGCAACTCCATAAAATAATCCTTTCCAATTTTTTATGTCAGTATAAAACATGCTAATTCTGTCAATGGTTTTTCAATGTTAAGATTTTGGCGGCAGTTGCAGCTAACGTTCCCAGGCCTGGCGCTCGTTTGGGTTTCTTACTATAATTTCAATTGCGAAGCCTGATTATCAAATGTACTCAAATTTGTATTCCGAAGCAAAATGCCCAAATGGCGCCAGACCTGTGTTACCAGTTGTGCTTTATTCAATTATCAATTTACCATTCATTTCAACTCCAGCGCCTGTTATAAGTTGGAAGAAATATAAACCATTCAATAAATTCTGTCTCTCAAGAATTATTGTTTCTGTTGTTACTTGCTCAATTTTACGAACCAATTGTCCTTGAACATTATATAAATTAAAAATGTATTTTCTATTTTCAGGATTTTCAAAATTCAGTGTAGCATAATCTGTCAAAGGATTCGGAAAAAAATTAATGTCTACGTTTTCCTTGTCGATTATTTCTATTCCAACATTTGTGCACAAAGTGTTTACTATTGTTCCGCTATTTAAAATTGGAATTACGCTATTCACAGTCCCGCCACTAGAAATTGTCAAAGTTGGAATAGTTACAGTTGAGATTGGAGAGTTCACGATTGTGGCTGTAGTATTTTGATTGCAAATTCCATTTCCATTACTGTCGGTTTTCACAAAATAAAAATCATGACTTCCAGCACCAAAACTTTGCCCATAACCAACAATGGCGTAGCCATTGTCGGGAGTTTGTTTTACGTTTGTTGCATAGTCATCCATTGAACCACCGAATGTTTTTGTCCAAGTTGTATCTCCGATTGAATTGGTTTTGATAAAGTAATAATCTGAACTCCCTGCTCCAAAACTTGTTGTATATCCCGTCAATATATATCCTAAATCATTTGTCTGCTGAACACAATAAGACCATTCATTCCCAACTCCTCCAAGTGTTTTTTGAAAAGTAGGATTTCCGCTACTATCTGTTTTGATTAAATAAAAATCGTAATTCCCAGCGCCAAAGCTGTTCGTTACTCCAGAAATAATAAATCCTCCATCGGAAGTTTGTTGAATTGAATTTGCCCTGTCATCTCCTCCACCTCCATAAGTTTTCATCCACGTCACATTTCCATTTTTGTCAAATTTAGTTGCAAGAAGGTCGTTGCCCCCAGCTCCAACACTTGAAGTTAAACCAACTGCGATATAACTGCTGTCGGTATTCTGAATAATTGAATATGCATTATCATTTCCAACGCCTCCAATACTTTTACTCCAAACAATATTTCCGATTGAGTTTGTTTTAACAATATAAAAGTCATTGAGTCCTGAACTAAAGCTATAAGTATTTCCAGCAATAATAAATCCTCCGTCCAATGTTTGCTCGATTGAATTTACAGTTTCATCAGCACTTCCTCCAATCGCTTTCGTCCATTGGTTGTTTCCATTAGCATCTAATTTTATTAATAACATATCTAATCCTCCTGCTCCAAATCCATTAGTTCGTCCTGCTGCAATAAATCCGCTGTCGTTAGTTTGTTGAATTGTATAAATCAAATCCATTCCTCCGACATTAATATCTCGTGTCCAAGATGTGTCTCCGATAGCAGTTAGCTTGATTATGTAAGCATTTCCAAATCCAGTATATCCACCTAGAACAAATCCTCCGTCATAAGTTTTGTCGAGACCCCAAATTTCTTCGTAAGCTGTCGTTCCAAATGTTTTTTGAAAAATACTCTGTCCTGATACTGTGAAGGTCAGTAAGCTAATTGATAGGATTATGGTTGTTCTTTTTAGCATTACTGGTAACTTGTATATACTCGCCATAACATGGCGTAAATATGCCCAATATGGAAATGTTTACGCCATAGCGTGGCGATTTTTTGTTTACACTCTTACCCCAATCACCAACATATCATCCACCTGTTGCAATACTCCTCTCCATTCTTCAATAGAACGCTCCAAGGCAATTTGTTGTTGTTCCATGGAAACTCCGTTTAAGTTGAGGAGCATGGTTTTGAATTGTGCTTGTTTGAATTTTTTACCATCTGGTCCACCAAACTGATCGGCAAAACCATCGGAGAAAATATAAATGGTATCGCCTTTTTGAATCGGAACAATGTGGTTGGTATAATTTTGTGTTTGTGCATCGGTATAACTTCCAATCGCAATGTTGTCTGCTTTTACTTCAATCAATTCTTTTCCGCGCACAATAAACAACGGATTGTAAGCTCCGGCATATTGCAATTCCATTGTTTTGAAATTAATAGCACACAAGGCAATGTCCATTCCATCGCGCAAACGCGCATCCACCGAAGTTTGATTCAAGGTTTCGCTTACGCCTTTGTTTAATTTATCTAACAACTTAGAAGGAATCACCGCAATGTTTTCGTTCACCGCTTGGTTTAAAATATTGTAACCCACAATACTCATAAACGCTCCGGGAACACCATGTCCGGTACAATCTACTGCTGCAAATAATATTTCATCTCCTTTTTTCTCTAACCAATAGAAGTCGCCACTCACAATGTCTTTCGGTTTAGAGAATACGAACGAGTTCGGGAAGTGCGATCTGATAACATTTTCCGGAGGAAGGATGGCTTCCTGAATGCGTTTTGCATAACGGATACTATCGGTAATGTCTTTGTTTTTTTCTGCCAGCTCAGCATTTTTAATCGCCAACTCTTCGGTACGTTCTTCTACTTTGTCTTCCAATAATTTTTTTGCATTCTTTAATTTTTGTGTACGCATCTTATCAAATACATACAATCCAAAAATCGCGAAGGCAAATACTAAAACATAAAACACCGCTGTTTGCCAAAATGGTGGAGCAATTTGAAATTTATATTCTGTTGCTCGGATGTTTCCTGTTCCATCGTTATTAAATGCACGTACTAAAAACGTATACGTTCCCGGAGGCAAGTTGGAATAAACTGCTTCGTTGGCTGTTGTATAGCCCGGAAGCCAATCTTTATCAAATCCTTCTAATTTGTATTGGTATTTTACTTTTTCGGGATTGTTTAAACTCACTCCCACAAAGTTGAACGTCAAATGATTTTCGTTGTACTTGAATCGTGCATCATCCGGAAATTCAAAATCTTTCATAAACAATTTTAAACCGGTGATGAACGTAACCGGCTCAACCGAGTTCGGTTTGTCTTCTTTCGGAGAATAGCGAACTGCGCCCATAATGCTTCCATACCAAAGGTTTCCTTCTTTGTCCATGCATACGGCATTCGGGTTGGTTTCAACACCTAGGAAACCTTCCGACTTTCCATAGTGCACAAACGTTTTCGTTTTTTCATCAAAACGATCGATGCCTCTGCTGCTACCAATCCAGATATGATTTTCTTTATCAGCAATGATGGAGTAGGGTGAGTCGGTTGTTAAACCTTCTTTGATGGTATAGTTGGTAAACGTGTTTCCATCGTATTTGTACAAGCCACCACCGTAGGCGCCAAACCACAAGTTGTGATTTTTGTCTTCGTTGATACATAAAATAAAACGGTGACGCATGCCATCTTCTTCATCAAACGATTTAAAGCTGGAACCATTAAATACCGACAATGTTCCGCCCAATGCACCAAACCATAAGTTTCCTTTTGAATCTTTAAAGATGCGGTAGACATTGTTTCCGCCAAGACCATCGGCAATTGAATAGTTACGAAAGGTTTTTGTTGTGGGGTCAAACTTGGAGGCACCTTCTTTTGTTCCAAACCATAAATTTCCTTGGTTATCGTCACTGATCGCATACACCATATCACCTGCTAATCCATCGGTAGTGGAATAGGATTCGAAGCGTTCGGTGGCTTTGTTGAATTTACAAACCCCGCCAAAGCCTGTTCCAAACCAGATGTTTCCGTTTTTGTCTTCGAAAGAAGAAAGGATCACATTGCTTGGTAATCCGTCCTTGGTAGAATAATTTTTGATGGTGTGATTTTCTTTTCTGTTAAAATCAGAATAGCTGAACGAAATTTTAGAAATACCATCGTTTGTTCCCAACCAAATATTTCCTTCTTGATCGCATAGAGTGGTCCATACTAAATTGTTGACGATCAAATCGGCTTCATCATAAATCTGAAAGCGTTCACCACGGTATTGATTTAATCCAATGTCGGTACCAATCCAAACGGCTCCTTCACGGTCTTGGAAGATGGTGTTTACATTAAAATAATTTAATCCTTGTTTGGTATTGTAATTATAAATGACCGCTTTGCTAAGCGATGTTGTACGTTCTTGTGAAGGGTAAGGCGTAATTTTAGTTGCACCGCCACCGGTAGTTCCTACCCAGATGTTGTGTGATTTGTCTTCAAAAATGCAGTTCACAAAATCGGCACCCAATCCATTTTTTGTATCGAAACGATTTCCTAAACCATCAATGGTTTTTGTGGGAAGCTTTACGCTAAAATCGTCTTTTACGATCAATGCCATTACACCGGCATCGGCCGAACCAACCCAGATTTCGTTATAGTTGACCAAGGCAAGTGTGGTGATGCGGTTGCTATGCAATCCATTCCCGATATTTAAAATGCTATAGGAAGTGGAAGAAGTAATGTTTGCTTTGATATCATAAATGGTAATTCCGATATCCGTTGCAATCCATACATTTCCTTTTTGATCCAAACATACATCGTAAACATTATCGCTGCTGAGTCCGTCTTTTTTGTTTAACGAAATCATGTTTTTGTTGGCCGGGTCGTACACAAAAATTCCTGCGCCTTCCGTTGCAATCCAAAAACGTTGATTCCCATCTTGAACGATAGAGGTTACGGTTTTAAAACGAGTGTATTCTTCTAAGTTTAAATTTTCAATTTTTTTGGTTTTATGATTGTACATGGAAACGCCACCTGCCCAATGTCCTAACCAAATATTTCCTTTTTTATCTTTACACAAAGCGGTTACCCAATCTTCTGCTAATGAATCTTTGCGAGAGAACGTTTTAAATTCTCTTCCATTGTATTTGGTCAATCCTGAAAGCGTTCCAATCCACAAGTTGCCATCATCATCTTGCGCAAGGTCTTGTACTTGCGATTGTGACAATCCTTGTTCCACGCCATAATAAATGAAACTTGTTGTTTGGGCATGAAGTTTATTCAGAGAGAGTAGTATGCATTGGAGTAGCAATACATAACCTACCAAGTATATTTTTTTCATCGTTGCCATTTATTTATTTTGATAAGCTGAGAAAAATGCAATTTCTTTATTGTAAACTAATTCGTCAATTTCAACACCATTTTTATAACAATACACCGTTCCCCAGAAATAGGTTTCTTTCACGTAGGTATCTAATTTTTTTCCTTGAGTAACAACAGTGGTACGAGTTGTTTTGATCATGCCTTCGTCAACAGTTACCGCAAAATTCGGAGGATCTTTTTGTGTATATCCGCGCACATCCGGCAATGTTTTTTGTTTGCTGATGCGGACGGATCGCTCAGCAAATGCAGCAGCTTCCACCAACTTTTTCATCTCGTTGTTTTTCTGTTGTTGGTTGGCAAGCAATTCTTTTTTCTTCAATTTTTGTTCTTCGCGCAGCTTATCAGATTTTGCTTTTACATCCGCTTCCTTACGCATTTGTGTGATCACGGTATTGGTGCGAGCGTCTTGTTTTTGTTTGTTGTGTGCTTTTTGTTTTGCGATGCGTTCGTTTTCGGCAACCATTTTCAACAGATTATTTTCATAATCGGTTTTAATTTCTTTGTTCTTTTTCGCCATTGCATTTTTGGCTTCTTTTTCGCGTTGCAAGCGAATGGCTTCTGTCTCCATGGTTTCATCCACAGGTGTTTCTTTGTTGGCATTTTCTTTTAAGCGCGCCAACTCAGCAGCTCGTTCTTTCTCTTCTGCTTCCAGGCGAGCCAGATAAGCAGCTTTGGCTTCCGCTTCTAAGCGTGCTTTCTCTTCGGCATCCTTTTTTGCTTTTTCTGCTGCAAGGAGTTTGTCTTTTTCCGCTTTCTCTTTCGCTGCTTTTTCTGCCAACAATCTGTTTTGCTCTTCCAGGTCAATCAATAAGTCTTTTGTAAACTGCGCCAGATAAGCTTCATCATCCATGAATGCTTTTTTACCATCGTAGATGACTTTGGTGAATGGATTTTTAAATTTGGTGATTCGTACGGAGGTGTTGTTCGTTTCAAAAAACGGCACTTCGGTAAGATAAAGCGGAAAGATGTTGTTTTTCTCTTTTGGCAATTTACTGGTATATACCATGAGGTGCATGTCCACACAGCCGGGATAAGAAAATGCGATTTTATAATCGACACCAAAAACGAGTGAGAAAGAAAATTTCCCGTTTTTCCCTGTTTTAATTTTCTCTTGTTCGATGGTTCCGTTGCGATAAACGGTAACGGTTGCTCCGGATAAAACCTTTCCATCTTTCACTGTTTTCCCTTCAAACTCGAGCATTCCGGGAGCTTGTGCAGAAAGTTTAGCGGTAAAGGAGGAGAAAACAAGGCATACGAAGAAGATCCTGATGAGAGGAGATTTTAGTTTGTCGATAAAATGCGCGACTTGGTACTGCATAAGGATTGTTTTATCCGAAAACGAAAGTAAGCAAAAATCTCCTATTTTTCAAGGGTGTTTCAACATTATTAAACAAAGCATTGTTAGGATTGTTAGCCTATCTTAGAACCTCCATGGAAAACCGAAACGCACACTTAAAAAACATCCGACCGGAAATTTCGATAGAAACGGGGAATGCCTCTGTTGCTGAGCTTTTCCAGAGTCAAACACTTCGTCCGATACTAAAATTTCAGAATGAAATGATACTCGCTGCATTTAAAAATTATTTGACGGATGTAAAAATTGATTTTCGTCAGTTGACAGATGAAAAGAAAGAAACCTGCATTCATCAAGCGATGAAAAAAGATTTGGGTTTAAAAAATGTATTGTTGGGTTTCATCATCGGTTATTTTACAAGTGATGAATACAGTATTTACAGTCAGCAGAAACCGGAATTCAATAAACGAATTGTGGAAATGTTGATCAAGCGGATTTCAGATCAAAAAGAAAAACTAGTCTAACGGAATGTTTAACCGTTTGTAAATCGCATCCCTTTTTAATTCACGCACTTCATTGGGTTGCATTTTTTCCAGTCGAATGTCTTCAATCGCAATGCGAATCAATCGCAGGCATGGAAACCCAACACCTGCCGTCATTTTACGCACCTGGTGAAATTTCCCTTCGGTTAATGTCAGCTCAATCCACGATGTTGGTAGTCGGTCGCTAATCGGATGTGCGCGAGGTGGAAGGCTTTCCGGCTTTTTTACTTGTTTGGCTTTGCAAGGTTTGGTGAGGTATGGACCGGCATCCAATGCAATCGTTACGCCTTCTTCCAATTGTTTGAGCGCTTCATTGGTAATGATTCCTTGCAGCTGAACCAAATAAATGCGTTTGTGTTCAAACTCTGGTTTTAATAAACGGTAGTTTAAATTTTTATCGTTGGTTAAGATTAAAAGTCCTTCGCTGTTCTCATCCAATCGGCCGAGTGGATAAACATCTTTCGGAAATGAAAATCCGAGTTCACCCAAACACTTTTTCTTTTTATGAGAAGAAGTGAATTGAGAAATCATTTTATACGGTTTGTAAATGATGTAATAGTTCACAGGGCGAAATTAGAAAATTAATTCCAATTGACACCGAATAGAATCGGCATACACACTGCTAAACTCAAAACATCCTTCAGATAGTTTTGCGCTAAGCAGTGTATTACTTTTTAAAGATGGAATCGGGGATGCCTTTATTTATCTGGTAATTGGTGAGGGTGATAAAAATCTGACCTTTTTTATTGTCTTTCTTTTTATCCTCTTCCTTCGGTTGGTTGTTAATGTCTGCTGCAACACTTTTTGGAATCTTGAATTTTTTCACGTCTACGGTAAAGGTCATTTTATCGGGTAAGCCGTATGCAATCTGTGTTCCGTAAGTATACTCCGTTAAAATGGTTCCATTCGATTTGGTGGTGAGTTGTGATTTTAAGATGATGTTTTGTTTGGTGTCTACCCATAATTTTCCTAAAATCAAATCGCTGGTATCTGCATTAGGAATGATGTTGATAATGATGGCTTGAGTGGTTCCAATCATTTCTTTTCCTTGAATGATGGTGGAAAAAGAGTTGGTATCCGCCAACATTTTGGATGCTTGGTCAAATCCTTGTCGCGGTACAATGGCAATGCTTTTCGATTCTACTTTAAATTTATCTTTTTGTTTGGAATACACTTTTGCATCAATCGGCATCATACGAATAAAAGGCATGTCCACTTTCACATTAATGTTTACGGAATAATCTTTTGCCTTTTGAATTTTCGAATATACTTTATTTAAAATAGCATTGGCGTTTTCCTGCGCAGAGATTGAAGAAGCGGAAAGGAGAATTAGCATGCCAATAAAAAAACATGCCCTTCGACTCCGCTCAGGGTGACGTTCTATTGAACGAATCGAATTTTGTATCATGATAAAATATCCTTTCTCTTAAATTTATAAACGGCAATGGCAAGTAACCCAACAATGTGTAAAACCAAAATCCAGGTGGATTCAATAATTTTATCCATTGGGAGTGGATCTTCAAAGAAGTTGCGCCAAGCCACCATGTGTGAAGTAAACAAATACGGTTGAATTTTTTGTAATGAAGGAACATCCAAGGTTCCGATAATGGTAAACAAAATGATGATGGCCATGGTAGTTACAATCGGACCGATGGAATTTTCTGAAAAGCAAGAAAGCGTTAACGACAACGTTGCAATCATCACCATGGAGAGATAAGCAACACCAAAGCCGCAAATGAATCGCCACGCTAAATCGTGTTCCTGCAGAACGATTAATCCATCGCTGTTGAGCACCATCAAATCACCGGTTCCAAATAACCATTTGCCTACAATCAACGCCATGAAGGCCATCCACAATAAAATCACAAGTGTGTATGCGCAACCCGCCAGGTATTTTGAAAATAAAATGCTGGTACGTGAAATGGGTTTTGTTAAAAGTAAACGAATTGTTCCCATGGCACCTTCACCCGAAACCAAATCTCCGGTAACCAAAGCAATTAAAAGTGGAACATGAATGATGAGCATTTGTAAAATAATAAAGGCGATGAGGTTGCCATTTAAAATATTTCCTTCAAAAGCAAGTGATTGTTCGAAGGGTTGTGTTACAAATGAAATAAAACTCATTCCATCCGATTTCATCGCAAATAAAATAATCACAATGATGAGTGTAATTGCGCCAACACCAATATAACTGCGAGGTTTCGCAGCAATTTTAATAAATTCGTTATAGGTGCTTTTCCAGAACATCAGGCGTTAATCAGTTTTAAAAAGTAATCTTCCAGTTTTCGTTTGGCTTCAATTGAATACACATTTACTCCATTGTCGGTAAACAATTTATTCACCACCGGAATTTTTTCTTGCGAAAGATGCAATTGCAAGGTTGTTGTTTCTGTTTTATCAATGAGTTCACTCATGGATGCATTTTGCAGAAGTTGTTTTGCTTTATCAAGGTTGTCGACAGTGAAGGCAACAATCAATTCTTGTGCGTTCAACAATTCTTTAACGGAGCCTTGCACAATGGTTTTACCTTTGCTGATAATCACCATTCGGTTGGCAATCAATTCAATTTCCGAAAGAATATGTGATGAAAGTAAAACGGTTTTGTTGCGTTCGTTTTTTAGTTGAAGAATTAAATTACGGATGTCGATGATTCCCTGAGGATCTAGTCCGGTAGTGGGTTCATCTAGAATAATTAATTCAGGATCGTGAATAAGTGTTTGTGCAATGCCCAAACGTTGTTTCATTCCATGTGAAAATCCACTGAGCTTATCTTTCTCTCTGCCTTTTAAGCCAACAAATTCAATGATTTCGTGCACTTTACTTTTGGTGACATTCATTCCCGATAAGCGCGCAAAAATTTCAATATTTTTTTCTGCAGATAAATATTTATAGAAATCGGGTTTCTCTACGATACAACCAATACGTTGTAAAATATAATTTCGGTCTTTTGCTAGATCTTTTCCAAACAGCTTTAACTCGCCACCACTGGGCTTAATCAGCGAGAGCATGGTGCGGATGGTGGTACTTTTTCCGGCACCATTCGGACCTAAAAATCCAAACACATCACCACGGTACACGTCAAAACTAACATCTTTCACCGCTTGGAATTTTCCAAAATGTTTTTCAAGATGTTTTATTTCAACTATTTTTTCGTTGGTATCCGACATAAAAGCGGGGAGGAATTATACTGCAAAGTTAGGGTTAAATCGCTACACGGGGATATTTCCCAATGCATTTTTATAAGTATTTAACACTCTTTCACGAGCAACTTTATGATCCACGATTGGACGAGGGTAGGTAAGTTCTTCGAATTCGGGAACCCATTTGCGAATGTAGTTCAATTGAGGGTCGAAGCGTTGGGTTTGGGCATCCGGACTAAATACTCTGAAGTAAGGAGCAGCATCGCAACCGGAGCTGGCGGCCCATTGCCAGCCACCATTGTTGGCCGAAAGGTCGAAGTCCATTAGTTTTTCGGCAAAATAGGCTTCACCCCATCTCCAGTCGATGAGCAAATGTTTCACTAAAAAGCTGGCAACAATCATCCGCACACGGTTGTGCATAAATCCGGTGGTGTTGAGTTCCCGCATTCCGGCATCCACAATCGGGTAGCCGGTTTGTCCGTTGCACCAAGCAGCAAACTCGGCTTCATCATTTCTCCAGGGAATACGGTCGTATTGCTTTTTGAAAGAACCATTGACCACATGCGGGAATTGAAAAAGGATGGTCATGTAAAACTCACGCCAGATCAACTCGTTGAGCCATTGGTCGTTTAAGAGTTTTGCTTTTGCTGTAAGGTGGCGAATGCTAACCGTTCCAAAACGTAAATGAACACTTAATCTGCTCGTCCCTTCAATCGCAGGAAAATTGCGCTGCTCATGATAATTGGAAACAATCTTTTCATTCAGTGAAGGTGCAGCATACGTCATTCCGCTGGATTGAAATCCAATTTCGTTTAAGGATGGAAAATGGAAAGGGGCTGTTTTGAAAAAATTCGAAAAATAAGTTTCGGTGTCAAAAGATTTTAAATGAAATTCAGCAAGTCTGCTTTTCCATTTACGCATATACGGTGTGAAAACTGTATACGGCAAACCATCATCTTTTGTAATTTCATTTTTTTCGAAGATCACTTGATCTTTAAAAGAATAAAAGGGAATTTTATTTTTGTTGGCAATAAACTTGATGGCTTTGTCGCGCTCAATAGCCGCAGGTTCATAATCACTATTGCTATAAATATTTTTTATGGTATGCGTTGAAAGTAATTCCTTAAATACAGCTTGCGTATTTCCGTGAAGCACAAGTAAGGAGCTTCCGATTCCAACGAGTTGTTTGTTGAGTTCGTTGAGTGCAAGGTGAATAAATTCTACACGTTTATCTTCCTTGTTTTCGAGACGATCGAGGATGTCGGTATCGAAAATAAAAATCGGAAGAACCGTATCATTGTTTTTTAGTGCATGGAATAAACCGGCATTGTCATTCAATCTTAGATCTCTTCGAAACCAAAAAATAGTTTTAGCTACTGTCACGTTTTGTTTTTTATAGATGATATACGCTAATAAAGCGCTTGTAGATTTTCAATGAGGTGCTTCCTCAATTTTTTCTAAAACAGAATTTTGTTAGTTCGCATATTCTTTTAAGTCTTGCATCAATTTTTTACGTGCAAGAAAAATTCTGCTTTTCACTGTTCCTATTGGCAAGTCCAACTCATCTGCAATCTCTTTGTATTTGAAACCATCGCTGTAGCGCGTGAACGGAATTTTATATTCATCCTCCAAAGCATTGATGGCATTGTTGATTTGTTTAAGATTGATTTGAGAGTTGGCATCAGGACCGTTACTTCCGTTTACCGGACGCACGATGGATAAGTCATCCGTTTGTGTAATGATTTGTCTGGTTTTCACCGATCTTCTATACGTATTAATAAACGTATTTTTCATGATGGTATACAACCATGCTTTTAAATTGGTGGCGTCAGCAAATTTTTCACGGTATTTTAATGCCTTCAAAAAAGTTTCCTGAACAAGGTCTTGTGCTTCTTCGCTGTTCAGCGTTAAGCTATATGCGAAATTTTTTAACGGTGTTCGCTGATTCACCAACTGTTGATTGAATTCGATTGCTGTCATGTAGTTTTTTGTTTAACGTTTTGACTAAAATGTTTAACAAAAGTAATCAAAAGTTCAACAAAACAAAGAAATGTTTAACTAATTATTCAAAAAATTAAACAATTTTAACAAATGGGAGCATAAAAAACAGATAATCAGTTGGTTGCCAACTGGAGTAAATGAAAAAAACTGATAAGTGATTGAAAATTAAGAAATTAAAGCAAGAAGCTCGGCAGGAGTTTTGAATGTTTTGACGTTGGCAGGAACGGTGATTTCATTCGAAAAGATCTGATAACCAGATAATAAGATCGTCTTGTCAGGGAAAGTGGTCGAAAGCTGATTCACATAGCCTTGTATTGAGTCCATCGAATGGGTTAAAACCGAAACGATGTACTCTGAATTCTTGATTTCCACCACTCTTTGAACATCAAGAACGGGAACCGATTGGCCCAAATAGGTTGGTAAATGTCCTTTTGACTTTAACAAATACGTAAAATAGAGTAAACTGATTTCATGCAGTTCGTCTTCCGGCAAATAGAGTAAGAATTTTTTTGAATTTGGTGTTTCAACTACTGCTTGGCCGTCAATCGCAACAATAATTTTTTGTCGTATTAAATTAGAAATAAAATGTTCTTGAGCGGGATTGATGCTTCCGGTTTGCCACATCACACCAATTTTATGTAGAAAAGGATAGATGACTTCTTCGATGGTATTCGCAAATCCTTTGTGTAAAATCTGATTGGAAATAATTTTTTCGAAACGTTGTTCATCCATTTCCACCATCGAAATAATCAAGCTGCTAACTTGTTCGCATTCGTTGATTTCGCTGTCTACAATTTTGGTTACTTCCGAAGCAATCTCCGCCTTTGTTAATTCTGCAATTTTTGAAATCTTATACCCGTGGTTGTTTAATAAACTAACATTCAGTATGTTTTTCAGTTCTTCGTTGCAATACCATCGGATGTTTGTATCCGTACGGTGGGGTTTCAAAATTCCGTAGCGTTGCTCCCAAATGCGCAGCGTATGTGCTTTTACACCGGAGAGCTTTTCTAAATCTTTTATTGAAAACTTGCAAATCATTGTTGAGTATTCTGTGTTGACTTACATGCCGAACAATCAAATTCAGATAATGTTTAAACAAAAACGATTATGTGAATTCACATTCGAATAAATCTGCAAAATGCTTTTTTAATTTTTCTTTTACTTCTTCCTCGTTTACTTTATGTCCGAGTTCTTTATCCAATGAAGTTACTGCTTTATCTGCAATTCCGCAAGGGATAATATTTCCAAAATAATCCATATCGATGTTGACATTCATTGCAAAACCATGCATGGTGACCCATCGGCTGGCTCTTACGCCCATTGCACAAATTTTTCTGGCTTTCAGCGGATTGTCGGCATCCAACCAAACTCCGGTTTCACCTTTGCTTCTGCCGGCAACAATGTTGTATTCTGCTAAGGTGCGAATCACCATTTCTTCCAGAAAACGCAAGTATTTATGAATGTCGGTAAAAAAATTATCGAGATCTAAAATGGGATAGCCAACAATTTGTCCGGGGCCATGATACGTGATATCGCCCCCGCGATTGATTTTGTAGTAGGTCGCTTTTTTTTCTTGGAGTTGTTGCTCGTTGATGAGTAAATGTTCTTTATCACCTGTATTGCCAAGTGTGTAAACATGCGGATGTTCACAGAATAATAAATAGTTGTTGGTGAGTTGTTGTTGGTTGTCGGGAAGGGAACGATTATCTACCTTGGTTTTCACAATGCCGCTAAACAAATTTTCCTGGTAATCCCAGGCTTCTTTGTAGTCCATTAAACCAAGATCGATGTACTTAACTAAAGGCATGTGCGAATAAAAAATTTGTTTTAGAATTAGTCGCTTCTGGAAGCGTCATGCCGTGCTACGACACGGCATCTTATGAATGTTCGCAGTTTCCTAACCAAGGGATCCCGTGTCGTGGCACGGGATGACACTTAAGTTGGAGAATCATCTCCGAAAGTTATAGTTCCGACAACTTTGATTTCAAGTGGTTGATCACATTCACTTCCACCGCATCAACACCTCTCAATTCAGCCAAGGCAACAGAAATCCAATCGCCTAAGTGAATGAAGTAAATGGCTTTTTCAATAATGGAATTTCCTTTTGAATAAATATCGGTAATGGAGGAAACGTGTTTTTTAATGACTTCTTTATTGATGTCTACACGCGCTAAATTGCGAGCATAATCATCTTTATCTAAAAAGAACAAGACACTTAAATTTTCGTTTTTTTCTGTCCAGCCTACTAATTCATTATGGTTCATTTCCGGCACAATGTGGTGCCAGCAAAGAATTTTAGCGTTTTCGTTTAATTGTTGACGGAAACGAATGGCAATTCCTTCATTATATGTTGTTGCATAAATAACAGGAATTTTGCCTTGAATAGTCGCTGCAATTTTTCTTGCTTCCGAAATAATCGAAGTCTCTTCTTTGTCGATTAATGTTACAGCAGCTTCTAATTCAGCTTTATAATTGTTGCGGATGATTTTGTGGAAACCAAGAACAAAAAATAATTGTGTTAAGGAATAGCCTAAGCAAGAGCGAGGTGGCATTCCACCGGGAACAACAATGCAGTCGAAGTTTTTAGCCTTGCAAATTTCCAATACTTTCCCCGAAGAGGTGATGCCTACAATTTTTGCATTTTTTGCCATGGCCAGTTCCATGCAATTCAAGGTTTCTTCAGTATTTCCCGAATACGATGAAATAATCACCAAGGTGTTTTGATTCACATAGGCAGGAATAAAATATCCTTTGGTAACATTAATTGGAACGGTTGCATTTCCAACAACCAGCTCGGCAACAATGCTCCCGCCAATACCGGAACCGCCCAATCCGCAGATCAATACGTTTGAAATGTTGTTGGCAGAAGCCGTTAATTTTGCATTGCTGCCAATAGCAATGGCTTCTGTCAATTGTTTTGAAAAGTTCGCGACTAATTTTTGCATATCTAAAATTTCTTCAAGGGCAGTAAAAATACGACTTTTTTGAAATATAAGCCTAAAAAAGGGCAAATAACATGACTATAAAAGCGCTATTGCGTGTATATTTGCAATTATTAAAAAATTAAGAAAAGCAATCATGAGTACTGAATTGAGTGAACAAGAATTATTGCGCAGAGCGAAATTAGAAGAGATTACCAAAATGGGCATTGATGCCTATCCTGCTGCTTTGGTAGAAGTAAATGCCACAGCAAAAGATATTTTAGAAAATTTTACACCTGAAAAGGCGGATCAATATGCCAACGTTTGCATTGCTGGTCGTGTGATGAGCAACCGCGATATGGGAAAAGCATGTTTCGTGAGTTTACAGGATGCTACCGGACGTATTCAAGTATATATCCGCAGAGATGATATCGGAACCGAAGCGGATCGATCCACCTTTGATTTATTATTTAAAAAACATACCGATTTAGGAGATATTGTTGCCATCACCGGGCATGTATTTGTGACCAAAGTGGGAGAAATTTCCATTCATGCAACATCGTTTAAAATGTTGAGTAAATCATTGCGTCCTTTGCCATCTGTAAAACGCGATGATGAAGGAAATGTATTTGATGAAGTAACCGATCCGGAATTCCGTTACCGTCAACGGTATGTGGATTTGATTGTAAATCCTTCGGTGAAAGAAACATTTATCAAACGCACAAAAATGGTCAATACCATTCGTGACTTTTATAATGAGAAAGGATATTTAGAAGTAGATACCCCCGTTTTACAAGCTATTCCAGGTGGTGCATCTGCTCGTCCGTTTACGACACATCACAACACATTAAACATTCCAATGTATTTGCGTATTGCAAATGAGTTGTATTTAAAACGATTAATCGTTGGTGGTTTTGATGGTGTTTATGAATTCTCCCGCAACTTCCGCAACGAAGGAATGGACCGCACACACAATCCTGAATTTACTGTAATGGAATTGTATGTGGCCTACAAAGATTACAACTGGATGATGGATGTAACGGAAGAGTTGCTCGAAAAAATTGCCATCAATGTGAATGGAACAACCGTTGTGCCGGTTGGCGATAAAATGATTGATTTCAAACGACCATTCAAACGCATTACCATGTTTGATTCCATCAAAGAATTTACCGGAATTGATATCAGCGGCATGGATGAAAATCAATTGCGTGATACCTGCAAAACTCTACACATTGAAGTGGCAGACAACATCGGAAAAGGAAAATTGATTGATGAAATTTTTGGAGCGAAGTGCGAAGGAAATTATATTCAACCTACATTCATTACCGACTATCCAGTAGAAATGAGTCCGCTTACCAAAAAGCACCGCAGCAAACCAGGATTGGTTGAACGTTTTGAGTTGATGGTAAATGGAAAAGAATTGGCCAATGCGTATTCAGAATTAAACGATCCAATCGATCAACGTGAACGTTTTGAAGAACAAATTAAATTGATGGAACGCGGTGATGACGAAGCAATGTTTATTGACCACGACTTTTTACGTGCTTTGGAATATGGTATGCCGCCAACTTCTGGAATTGGTATTGGAATCGATCGTTTGGCAATGATTATGACCAACAATGTATCCATTCAAGATGTATTGTTCTTCCCACAAATGAGACCGGAAGAGGTGAAAAAAGCGGTTGTTGTTTTAACCGAAGAAGAACAGAAAGTGTTGGATGAGGTGAAAAAACAAAATCAGGCAACGGTAGCAACAGTGAGTGAAGCGACAGGAATATCAAAAAATCAGTTGAATAAAATATTCACTTCGTTGACAGAAAAAAATGTAGTGAAAAGAGAAGGACCGATTTTTGAATCGATATAGGCATTTTATAAATCCATTGCATGTTGCTTGAACAACAAAAAGCAAAAGAGAATCATTTTATCTACATCACCTTATTGCTGATTATTGCAATTGTGGGTTACTGGCAGATTTCATTTTTGAAATATTCGGTGACGCATGATATGATTAATTGCTGGATTCCCTGGCGACATTCCATTTCTGAGAGCATTCAAAATCACGTATTCCCTTTTTGGAATCCTTATCAACAATTGGGTTATCCCATTCATGCCGATTTACAAGGTCCTACCTGGTATTTGGAATCATTGCTTTTGAGTATGACCATCGGACAAAGCAATTATGTGGTGCAACTACTATTTGTTTTTTATGCATTTGTCGCAGGTGTTGGAATGTATTTCTTTTCCTTGTGTTTTCATGAGAATAAAAAGGTGGCATTTATTGTTGGGGTGAGTTATATGCTGAGCGGATTTTTTGTTGCTCACGTTCAGCATTTTTACGCAGTAATTGGTGCAGCTTGGTTGCCTTTTATTTTGTTGAATTATTACAAAATGCATGTTGAACGTAAATTCAAATATGCGGTGTATGCCTCCTTATTTATGTTTTTTAATTTAACAGGAGGGAATCATACGTTCACTTTTATTCTTGCTTATTTGTTTTTAGCAATAACAGCGTATTTTATAATTGTAGCGCTACGAGCAAAAAAGAAAGAACTTGTTTTTCGATTACTAAAACTAAATGCGCTTTTTGTCTTTTTAACCACCGCTCTTTCTACCGTTGTGCTTGTTGTATTTTTCCAAGTAAAGCCCTACATCGATCGCTTGAGTGGAATGGATTATAAAAGTGCATCGGTCAATCCCTTGTCGCCACAATCTTTGCTTTCATTGTTGGTTCCATTCTCCACAGTAAACAGCACCGATTTTTATAATACGGACCCTTCGATGAGCAATGTTTATATTGGAATAAGTATTCTCCCATTTATTATTTTAGCATTGATTAGAAGTAAAACCGGAATTGAAAAAGTATTATTAGGTTTTGCTTTTTTCTGTTTGCTTGCTTCTTTTGGTTCGTATACTCCCGTTCATAAATTGCTGTACAGTGTTTTTCCGTTTATGAACTTGTTTCGTTTCCCGAGTTACTTCAGTTTGTTTAGCATTTTAATACTACTCTTGTTGGGCGGAAAGCAACTAGCATTTACTCTTTCTTCGTTTGTCATCAGCAAAGACAAGCTGGTGAAAACTATTTCTGTTTTAATCGGTTTAGTCCTAATTCTGTTAATTGTTGCTGTTATAAAAAACAACAGTGCATCCTTCTTCTTTTTCGCAGATTACGAAACAATTTTTGATTTTATCCGGGCGGCAAATTTTTATCAGAACATTGTTTTGCAAGGAACAATCCAGTTGGTAGTATTGGTAGCGCTTTTATTAACGATTATTAAAGTATCTGAGAAATATCGATTAACTGTAATTGCACTTTTTGTTGTTGTGGATATGGTGGCAGCAACTCAATTGAACCTTGCGTATGTAGGTTTTTCACAAACATCACCAAAGGAGCTTCACGATTACGTAGCTACCTTACCAAAGGGATTTCCAATTCCTGCGATGAATACTATTTCTGAAAACACCGAAGAGATTGGACAAAAACACGGACTCTATCGCAATACAAGTGGTTTCCACAAACGTGTTTCAGCAGATGTGTTTAATTCATTTTGTTTTAAGAATCAAGTAATGATGTTGGATTCGCTGCGTCCGCTTTACGATTCAATGTTGCACAATCCGTTGGTGTATTTTTCTTCCGAAGCTTATTCGGAAATAGATTTGAAGCAAAAAAAGATAAAAATTTCTCCGGCAACGGTTGTACTGAAGGATGAGGATTTGAAAAAGATTGCATCAGCGATGAAGCCTTCCGTCTTGGAGATGTCGGATGCATGGGTGGCTTCTTTTCAACCTGACCAAATTGTGGTGGGAGGAATTGCTCAATCACCACAATTATTGACGTTGTTGCAGAATAAATATGTAGGCTGGAAAGCATATATTGATGGAAAAGAAACAGAAATACTTTTATCAAATTATTTGACCATGTCGGTTTATTTCCCGCCTGGTCAGCACGAAGTCGAATTTGTATACAAGAACAATGCAGTAGTGGTGGGCGGAATAATTTCCTATTCTGTTTTCACAATACTGCTGATCATCATAAGTATTATTTGGATAAAAGAAAACAAAAGCTATTTGCTAGTTGGATTCATTTGGTTGGTTTTGCTAGGAAGCACTGCACATTATTTTTTACGCTAATTCCCATAAAAAACATAAATTAGGACATTATTTAATGACTACTCATGAGTGAAACACATAA
Organism: Bacteroidota bacterium; assembly: GCA_016722565.1. Taxonomy (NCBI): domain Bacteria; kingdom Pseudomonadati; phylum Bacteroidota; species Bacteroidota bacterium. The sequence continues at coordinate 10,402 of JADKIU010000001.1, read as the reverse complement.
AATAGCCGTAATTGGTGGTGGAAGTTGGGCAACAGCCATTGTTAAAATGCTGTGCAACAATGCAAAAGAAGTGCATTGGTGGGTGCGTAATCAAACCGTTGTTGACCACATCAATAAATACAAACACAACCCGAATTATTTAACATCGGTTGAGTTTGAAACGTCTAAATTGGTTTTGAGTCCTGATTTAAAAAGTGTGATTTCAAAAGCAGACATTTTGATTATGGCGGTTCCTTCTGCCTTTTTAAAAGATGCCTTAAAAGAACTTACTGAAGCAGATTTTAAAAACAAAAAAGTTTTTTCTGCCATCAAAGGAATTGTGCCCGAACATAATTTAATTGTCGGTGAATTTTTTAATACGCAATTTAATATTCCTCTAGAAAACATTGGTGTGATTACCGGACCATGTCATGCTGAAGAAGTGGCCATGGAAAAATTATCGTATTTAACCATTGCTTCTCAAAATACGGAAATGGCAAGCTATGTAGCATCGCAATTAAACTGCCGTTACATCAAAACAACGGTTTCGGATGATATTTTCGGGACAGAATATTCGGCCGTATTAAAAAATGTATTTGCTATCGCTAGTGGAATTTGTCACGGTTTAGGGTATGGTGATAATTTTCAAGCGGTTTTGATTTCAAATGCCATTCAGGAAATTAAAGCATTCGTAGATGTGGTGCATCCCATCGATCGTGATATTAAAAGTTCAGCCTATTTAGGCGATTTGCTGGTTACAGCGTATTCACAATTCAGTCGAAACCGAATGTTTGGAAACATGATTGGTAAAGGCTACTCCGTGCGTTACGCACAATTGGAGATGAACATGGTGGCGGAAGGATATTACGGAGTAAAGTGTATTTACGAAATCAATAAGAAGTACAAAGTAAATATGCCCATCACCGATGCGGTTTACAATATTGTATACGAAAAAATCTCTCCGGCAATTGAAATGAAGTTGCTGACCGATAAACTATCTTAATTTTTCAGAATGAATCGCGCCAATAAAAAGTCGATACTCTTACTTGTATTGTTTTTATTTGCTGTGAGTGCATTGTTGTATCGCACAACCATTTTTCTTCCTCCTTCGTTTATCCATGCTTGGACACAAAGCGAACGCTATGCAATTGCCTTGCAGTTTTTGCAAAATGGATTTGATATCTTCCATCCGGCAACGTTTAATCTTCAAACGTTGGATGGCGTTACCCGAATGGATTTTCCATTGAACGAATTTATTGTTGCGCTGTTAATGAAGCTGTTCGGGACAACCTCTCCAATTGTATTTAGGTTGTATACGATTTGTATCAGTATTACCGGATTAACATTCTTGTATCTGCTGGCTAAAAAGATGACTCAATCTGAATTGAAATCATGGGTGGTTGTTGCTTTTGTTTTCTTTTCTCCTCTCTATACGTATTATCAAGCAGGATTCATTCCTTGCGTTCCTGCAATCGCATTTGTGTTTATTGCCTATTATTTTTTTCACGCTTATAAAACGGAAGGGAACAAAACACATTTTTACTGGAGTATTTTGTTTTTTCTCCTCGCAGCCCTCATTCGTTTGCCCTTTTTGATTTTTCTAATCGGACTGGTGATGCAACAATCCTATGTGGCAATAAAACAGAAGAAAATTGTCAAGCAAGAAGTGATTGCTTTTTTGTTGGCATTTATTCTGTTTGGCATGTATTTCAGATACAATGTGCACATCGGAATCGTCTATGGCAATATGTTTCTAGATAAATTTTTACCAGCAAAGAGTTTTTCTGAATTCATTGTCATTATTCAATACATCTATGATCATTGGTTGCTACAATATTATACCTTTTGGCATCTGGTCTTGTTAGTATTAGCGGTTGCTTTAACATTCTTATCCTTCCGAAGGACGAGAAGTATTGAAAATAAAGCCATGTGGTTTAATTTATTTTTTGTTGGAGGAGGTGCGGTGCTTTATTTTTTATTAATGGCAGCTCAGTACTTCGATCACGATTATTATTTTTTAGATTCCCTTTTTGTCCCGGTCGTACTGCTCTTTTTACTTTCCATAAAAAATATTTCCATCGAAACGGAAACTCGAAAGTTGTTCTTCTTTTTCTTTAGCGTGATCTGTATGATGTTTATGTTTGGAGATTCACGAAAAAATCAGCGGGAACGATATACAGCAGGGAATGACGATCGGGTAGAGATTACACGGAAAAATTTTGAAGGAGCAGCAACCTTTTTAGACCAAATTGGAATACCGGCTGATTCAAAAATGCTGGTGATAGATGCCTATTCTACCAACATTCCTTTGTACATGATGAATCGAAAAGGGTATACGGTGTATCAAACAAACCGCGACAATGCAGCAATTACCTTGTTTTGGTCGAAATGGGATTATGTTGTTATCCAAGACCAATTTTTGTTTTCGGATGTGTTGAGGTATTATCCAATTGTGGCATCGGTAATTGAACCGGTTGCGGGAAATGGGAAAATAACGGTGTATAAGCGAAGCACAGGATTTAAACGAAAATCAATAGAAGAGCTGTTGCAATTAGAAAAAAAGCAGGTAGTTGCGAATGAATTCACCGACTTTGAAAAAAATGAAAACAAACATTTTACCGGCTTTGATCAAGTGATGTATTCAGAAAAATTCCGTTCATCCGTTTCAAAATTGGATACCTTAATTGAATTTGGTGTTTCCTATCAGGTTGGTGTAAATGAATTGAATAGCAAAAATAATCTTTCACTAAAAGTGGGATTTGATTTTATGAGTCAAGATCTTACAGGCATAAAAGTGGTGGTGACAACCGCAAACAGAGGCAAAACAAAACACTACCAAAGCTGTTTGCTTGCTGATTTTTATAAAGGGAGTTCAGGAATTCAAAAAGGAGAATTTTATTTTAACTTACCTGCATTTTACAATGCCAACGATATTTTATCTGTTTACTTGTGGAATCCAGCAAACAAAAAACTGCAATACGATAACTTTAGGGTTGCGATTTATAAAAATCAATAATCAGTTTGGCTTTTGCTTTTCCGGCAATCTCAGCTAATTCAACCTCTGTTGCTTCTTTTACTTTTTTAACGGACTTGAAATGCGACAATAATTTTTGTGCCGTGGTGTCGCTGATTCCTTTGATTTCAGTAAGTTCTGTTTTGAGTGTTCCTTTATCACGTTTGCTTCGGTGATGCGTAATTCCAAAACGATGTGCTTCATCGCGAATCTGCTGAATAATCTTTAAGGATTCACTTCGTTTGTCGAGGTACAATGGAATAGAATCTCCTGGGAAATAAATTTCTTCTAATTTTTTAGCAATCCCGATAATGGCTACTTTCCCTCTTAATCCTAATTTATCCAGACTTTCTAATGCTGAGCTTAACTGTCCTTTCCCGCCATCAATTACAATCAGTTGTGGCATCGATTGGTTTTCTTCTTGTACACGTTTATAGCGTCTGTAAATAATTTCTTCCATCGATGCAAAATCATCAGGGCCTTCAACGGTTTTAATATTGAAGTGACGATAATCTTTTTTACTTGGTTTGCAGTCTTTAAAAACAGTCATGGCCGCAACCGGATACGCACCTTGAAAGTTCGAATTGTCAAAACATTCAATGTGGCGAGGCTCTTCCGTCAAACGCAAATCTTTTTTCATTTGTTCCAAAATGCGTTTGGTATGGCGTTCCGGGTCGATTAAACTTTCTTGTTTTATTTTTTCACGTTTGTAATAATTCACATTTCGTTCGGACAGCTCTAACAAATGTTTTTTATCACCACGTTGCGGAACAGTAAATTCGATTCCGGGAAATTCAGTTTCAATTTCAAATGGAACAATTACTTCTTTGGCATCGCTGTGAAAACGTTCGCGCAGCTCAACAATGGAAAGGGCCAATAGCTCCTGATCGCTTTCGTCCAGCTTCTTTTTTAATTCAATGGTATGGCCTTGAATGATGGAGCCATTCACCACTTTTAGAAAATTAACGTAGGCGTTTTTTTCATCAGAAGTAATGGAAAACACATCTACATTGGTGATGGTTGGACTAACAACAGTTGATTTGCTTTGAAATTTTTCAAGAGCATCAATTTTTTCTTTGATGATGTGTGCTTTTTCGAATTCCAGTTTTTCAACATGCGTTTGCAAAATGCTTTTTAAATGTTTGGAAGCGGAATTGATATTTCCTTTGATAATTTCTTTGATGTTTGCGATTGTTTGATTGTATTCCTCTTCCGTTTCATTGGCGATGCAAGGTGCTTTGCAATTGCCGATGTGGTATTCCAAGCAGACTTTAAACTTTTTTGCTTGGATGTTTTCTTCTGTGAGGTTGAGGTTACAGTTTCTCAGTTTGAACAATTGTTTAATTAAATCCAAAACGGTATGCATAACTTTTACAGATGCATACGGACCAAAGTAGACAGAGCCATCTTTTACAATATTGCGTGTGGTAAATACACGAGGGAAGCGTTCATTTTTAATACAAATCCACGGGTAAGTTTTATCGTCTTTTAATAAAACATTATAACGCGGTTGATATTTTTTAATGAGGTTATTTTCGAGCAGGAGTGCATCTAACTCTGTATCAACAATGATAAATTTTATGTCGACAATCTTTTTGACAAGAATTTGCGTTTTACCGTTTTCGGATTGATCTTTATTGAAATAGGAGGAAACCCTTTTTTTTAAATTTTTTGCTTTCCCTACATAGATTATTTTTCCTTCAGCATCATAATACTGGTACACACCGGGGTTGTCCGGTAGTGATTTGACAATCGTACTGATGTGTTCGGTTTTTTCCAAGGTTAAACAAAGATAAAAACAAAAACGTCCTCCCACGAATATTCGGTTGAGGACGTTCTATTAAATGCGGATTGCTTATTTATTTACAACAATTTTCTTGGTTGTTGTAGTAGTGTTGTTTGTGATTGAAACAAAGTAACTTCCATTGGCAACGGTTGACAAGTCAAGTGTTTGTTTGGTGTTGGATGTTGTTTCAGAAGTGTGAATAACGTTTCCGACAATATCATACACTCGAATGGTTGATTTACCTGCAGCATTGTTTAAGTCGAGGGTAAACACTCCGTTAGAAGAAGGATTCGGATACACGTGATGGTGAAGTTGTTCTTTTCAGAGATTCCGGTTGCAAGAGTTGCGCTACCGATAAAATTTACATTGTCGATACTGAATGTTCCGGTTGGTGCTTCCGCATTCCATGCATAAAAGCGGAACGTAACAGGAGTAACCAAGTTAACGAAAGCAGCACCGAGTACAATGATGTTTCTGTTTTGAATGGTGGTGATGTCTTTTTTAAGGAAAAAGATATTGCCTGCTTGAACATCTACATTTGTTGTAGGAAGTCCGTATACAGCAGTTAAATTAGCAGTGTATCCATCTAAGCTGGAGCGAACAGCGTAGGAGCGAACACCGGTTCCTGAACGTTCGAAACTGAATTTAATGGTGTCACCGGTCATGGAATATCCTGCTTGTGGAGTTAAAGTAACTTCATAATATTCCGCAGTATTTATTGATCCTGTCATTCCGGAAAACAATGTATCTGCAAGACCACCAACAGAACCAAGTGACCAGTCGGAAAAATCAAAACGAGCTGCAGCCAAAGAGTTGGGAGGTGTTCCTGAGGCAGAGAAGCTACCACAAGTAATTCCGGTAACAACCGGAACAGGACTTGGATCAATTAATCCGGATGTTGTTTTAACACTATCAAAGGTGTACAAAAGTTGTGCACTTGCACAAAAGGATGAAATGATAGCTATCAAGAGGAGAGTAGTTTTTTTACTCATGTTTTTATTCTTTTCTCTGAAGGAATTCGTGAATACGGAGAATTTCATGTTTAGTAGTTTTGGAATTATTTATTGTTGTATGCACTCATGGTGCGCTGTAATCCAATGGTTGCAAATCCTTGAATCATTTCAATAGCGAGTTTAACACGTGGCTCCAGCGCTTTTTTTTCTTCATCGGTCCATTTTCCTAAAACATAATCCACTTGTTTTCCTTTTGAAAATTCGTTGCCTACTCCAAATCGTAAACGAGGATATTCGGAGCTGGCGAGAGTTTCCTGAATGTTTTTTAAGCCATTGTGTCCGCCATCACTTCCTTTTCCTTTCATACGCACGGAGCCGAAGGGGAGCGCGAGGTCGTCTGTTAGGACAAGGATGTTTTCCTTTTGTATTTTCTCAGCTTGCATCCAGTAATTTACGGCTTTTCCGCTTAAGTTCATGTAGGTTGACGGTTTGATTAAAATCAATGTTTTGCCTTTGAACTTATAGGTGGCAATGGACGCGAGTTTGTCAACTGTGAATTTGAAATTGTTTTCTTGCGCGATGGTATCTAAAATAGTGAATCCGATATTGTGGCGGGTATTTTCGTACTCGTCACCAATATTTCCTAAGCCAACAATTAAAAATTTGCTCATACTTCAAAATTACGAAAATAAAAAACCCCGAGGTAATTCCTCGGGGTTTTATTCTGTTTTAAGAAAAAATTATTTCTTAGCAGCAGGTTTCGCAGCAGCCGCAGCCGCAGGTGTTGCAGCAGCAGGCGTTGCAGTTTTCGCTTCTTCAGCAGCAACCGCACGTGTTACTTGAACACTCACAACAGTTACGTTTGGAGCGTTTAAGAATGTTAAGCCATCAAATTTAAGATCACTTACACGTACACCTTGTCCGATTTCCAATGTATCGATAGCGATATCAATTGTATCCGGCATTTTTTCTACTAATCCTTTTACTCTTAATGTTTTTAATTTTTTGTTCAACTTACCACCATTTCTAACTCCTGGAGATGTTCCGGTAGTTTTAACTGGGATATTCATGGTTACAGGTTTTCCGGCAACGATTTCTAAAAAGTCAACATGTAAAAGATGATCTTTTACAGTGTGGAATTGTGCTTCTTGTAAAATTGCTTTGAATTTTTTTCCGTCAACGTCTAAGTCCACTGTATTTACATGTGGTGTATAAATCAAGTCTTTAAAATCTGCTTCTAACACAGAAAAGTGAACTTGTTCTTTACCTCCGTACAATACACATGGTACTCGCTTTGCATTTCTCAAAGCAGTTGCATCTGTTTTCCCTACGTTCGCACGTGGCGAACCGCTAATAGATACTGATTTCATTTTGTTTTGGTTTATTTGTTAGTTGATTGTTGCGCCAGCCAATCAACGTTTATAAATATTTGGCGCAATGTGTTTAATATTATGATACAATAAAGTTAGAGCTGATGGATTCGAAGCTGTGTACGCTGTGTAACACTTTTGCGAATAAATCGGCAACCGATACTACTTTAATTTTGCTGCTTTGTTGCGTTAATGGAATGGTATCTGTTACCACCAATTCTGTTATTCTTGACTTTTCAATATTTTCGTAAGCTTTGCCGGACAATACAGCATGTGTACAGACAGCACGAACACTGTTTGCGCCTCTGTCCAACATCATATCCGCTGCTTTTGTTAATGTTCCGCCAGTATCAATCAAATCATCTACCAAAACAATATCTTTTCCTTCTACATCACCAATAACGGTCATGCTTTCAATCACATTTGCTTTTGCGCGTTGTTTGTAGCAGATAACGATATCCGACTTCAAAAACTTAGCATAAGCGTTTGCTCTTTTAGATCCACCCATATCCGGTGCAGCCATAGTTAAGTTTGGCAAGTTTAATCCTTGGATATAAGGTAAAAAGATAGAAGAAGCGTATAAGTGGTCAACCGGGAAGTCAAAAAATCCTTGAATCTGGTCGGCATGTAAGTCCATGGTAATGATACGGGTAGCACCGGCAGCAGATAAAAGATTCGCCACCATTTTAGCTCCAATAGCAACACGGGGTTGGTCTTTACGATCCTGACGGGCATATCCGAAATAAGGTAAAACGGCAATAATTTGGTGGGCAGAAGCGCGCTTTGCCGCATCAATCATCAATAAAAGTTCAAATAAATTGTCAACAGGAGGCATGGTCGATTGGATGATGAATACATCGCTTCCACGTACCGTTTCTTCATAAGAAGTCTGCATTTCCCCATCGCTAAAGCGAAGCAGGGATACTTTGCCCAATTCTTGTCCGTATGTTTTAGCGATGTTTTCCGCTAATGTACGGGTAGTAGATCCTGAGAATATTTTTACTTTATAGTTCATTGCCTTTTTTATAAGGGTTGCAAATGTAGCAAAAAATGCAGTTTGGGCAAAGAATTTTAACGGTTTTAGCGATATTTTTTTGCTAATCAAAAACATTTAGGTAGTTTTGCGTCCCGCTTTCCCAAAAAATCAATGCCGGATGGCGGTCCCGATAGCTATCGGGATGGTGGACAAAGCTGTTTTCTTCACAGCACAAAATGAAGAAAAATAAAATGCCCGGGTGGCGGAATTGGTAGACGCGCTGGTCTCAAACACCTGTGGGAAACCGTACCGGTTCGACTCCGGTCCCGGGTACTAGACCGGACTTCTCTTCAAAATTTGAGAAGTCCGGTTTTTTTATTTCCCCCAAACCCTTTGATAATAGGGCGATTTGGGCAATCACACGATTTACTTCAGGGGTTCGATAATGCTCGATTTTCGTATCATATACCAAACCGGAAGGAAATACCACATTTTGGAAAGTTTGCTTTTGGTAATAGTCCCCCGAAGCCCACACAGGTGCGAGGTTTGCCGATAATCGGCAAGCAAAATTTATCAATTCTTTAGGGTTCGATAATTTTTGTTCCAACTTTTCAAGGGACTCCATAATGCCCTCTTTACGCTTCTTCATTTCAGTCGAAAATTCCTCATAAATGTCCAAACTTACAGACCCAATTGCGTGTCTTTTACGCAAATTATAGAACTCCTCCTCAACCTCGTTAAGTTTCAAAGAAAGGGCTTTTTTCTCGCTCGTGCTGGTTTCTGTTAGGTTCTCCCAAGTATAGCGCAGTTGTTTTTCTAAAGGCTCCACGTAGGCGGAATTTACCGTATAATTTGAAAGCAATTCTTCAAACTTGCCGTGCATGATTTTAATGCTTCGGTTTACCTTAATTCCGATCCTATTTACCTTATAATAATAAAGCCCCTTCTTCTTCACGATATATCCGGTGAAAGGGGCTCCAGTTTCTGCATCTTTTACAAATACCTTCAATGGCAGGTTATCATTGGCTTTATTGACTTTAAAGCCATCGGTCTTCTTGAGTTCGTTTGCCCTTAGAAATAAATCTTCATCAATTAAAGGAGGGTGCTTTCCTTTAATCACTTCGCCATTCAATAAATTGTGCGACATGAACCCACAATAAAAAGGGTTCGAAAATATGCCGCCAAGGGTCTGCTTAGGCATATTAATACCCAAGCATTTTAATTTTTCAATAATTTGATCGTAGGTCATTCCATTAGCTCGCCAAATAAAAGCTTGCTTAATAGCTTCTCCTTTATCACTAAAAATAATAGTTTGGGTGGGCGCACCTTTTACAAAAGCATATCCTGTTGGTGCATTACCAATCCACTCGCCTCTTAATAATTTCTCTCGCATACCATCAATCGTTTTCTGTCTTCGCAAATCGTTATCGTATTTACCAAAGATGAATTGGATGTTTTGTTGCAATGCTCCGGCATGGGAGTTTGTATCAATTGGTTGTGTAACAGCCATGATACTTACTCCGGTCTTTTTTAATTCGCTCGCTATAAAAATTGCGCTATCTCCAGTCCTACTGAATCGATCCAAACTATAAACTAAAATGAAAGAGATTTTTTCTTTACTCGCTTTTACAAATTTGAGCATTCGAGTAAACTCTTTCCGTTCATCGCTTTTCGCACTTTCATAAGTTCCTCCAAAATAACCTTTAATGTCCAACTTGTTTTTAATGGCGTACTCGAGGCAGTACTTTTTTTGCCACTCCAAACTTTGATTGGTGTCCATTTGTTCTTTGGAACTCACCCTTGTGTAAATAACGCAATTTTGAATAGACTCATCTTTCAATGCTGCTCCTTTGCCTTTAGCAAATTTTTTAAGCAGCGTTTCGTTGTTCTCCATCAAGATCACCTCCTTTTATAATTGTTAGTTTTTGCTTGCTATGTTTTTGTTTCATGTATAATTCATAAAACAGGATTGATAATTTTTCCAAAGCAATTATTGTTTCTTCTGCTTCCGTATCAGAAATATTTTCAAAGCCTTTACATTTTCTCAATTCAGCAACGCTCAACCTTTTGTGTTTTTTATTACCATTAACACTTTCCATCTTCACGTTCTTTTCAATTTCATACTCCGTTTATTTGCTTGCTTTATTTGAAGTACGGTACACTTTTTTGAACGTGGTAGCGAATTCGACTTTCTTTTTTTGAGGGGAAAAAATCAAGGGAATAAACTTGCACGTTCAAAATATAAGTGCCATACTCAATGGCAAATACCACTAAGAATCGTCTATTTTACGGGGATATGGGGTATAACAAAACACAAGGCAAAAC